>CANQPM010000005.1 GCA_947625775.1 uncultured Lachnospiraceae bacterium
CAATCAGTTCTTCCTGTCCTGTTCATTTTATGTTATAATTTGTTACAGGTTTTTCTTTCCCTTATTTTTGCCCTTATTAGGGTTCGTAACATGAGGAAAAAAGATATAACACAAGGGAAAACATAAGGGCAAGCTCACTTGCTATAAATTTAGCATTTTCAAGGGTTTGTGGATTTTTTGGAGATAAGATATAACAGTTATTAAATGTTATAAATTAGGTCTTATCAGAATTCCCATTTATCGAGCGAACAGTATTTATAATCACAACAAAATAGCAACACAGGTCTCTTTTTAGAATTGCAACTGGTAGGGACACTTTTCCGAAAAGGGACAATAAAAAAGGTTGTTTACAATAATCAGAAGATTTATGAGTTGACCTGCCTATAGTGGTGAGATTATTATGAAAATCTTTTAATAGAGGAAAATTTGATTTTTTATGTTTCACGTGAAACATTATTTAAAAAATGGGTGGGGCGAAGTCCGCTATTTCTTTTGAAATGTATGGAAAATAGGAGTTCTTTTTGATAAAATAGTTACTGTTAGAAAACGCTAAATCTGAAATTTTGTTGATTTGGAAAATCCTGATAAATTAATTTTATAGGAAACAGAAACTTTGAAATTGATGGAGGTATTATGGGCAGGAAAAAGTATTGGATACTACGACTATTTTTTGTGCTTTTTACAATATCCGTATCTGTTGCAATACTTCCTTGTGGAATAATAAATGTTCATGGCTTATTTGGTGAAATAACAGCACATGTAATAGTCGAAGATAAAGAACAAGAAATTATCAGTATTAAAGACGCAGATTATAAAAAAGTCCAAACTGCAAAAGGCATAAACATTCTAAATATTTGGTTTGACCTTCTGATAACAGTTGTATGCATTACTTTTTGCGCTAATTTAATTAAACTTCCACGAGGAGATACTATAGTTACATTAAAAGTTCGCATGGACAATTAAATCCTTTCTGCAAATAAAAAGTAGAAAGGAGAAATATTGTGTTTGAGCAGGATTATGTAATGAGGCTCATTAAAGAGATGGTGCGGGCTATTTTAAAGCTATTATTTAACATTGATGCGGAGTCACCGACGGTAGAATCATTGGAAGACAAAGAAGAAAAGGAAACATTGGAAAATCTGTTAGACATGATTGACAATGGTAAAATCAATGAGGCAGAAAATAGCTTATATGATTTGACCAGTGATACAGATATGAATAGTTTAGAAATCGCGCTATTATTTTATTCATATTTGAATGACAAAACAGATGATTTTTTAGAAAAAAATGACTTCAGCAGAGATGAAATCAAATTAGGTCTTGAAAATGTCGCTGACAGATTTGAACTAAGCAGTATTGCAAAAATATTTTTGACAGATTTTTAATGAATATGTAAAAAATATTAGAAATTTTATAGGAGGAGTTAATGAAAGAACAGAAAATATTTTCATTATTAATAATTGTAATAAATGCTATCGGGGTTATTTGTCTGATTTATTTTGCTATTCCATATCTTACCCACAGCACTGTGGTAGCCAATCCAAATGCGATGCTGCCTGCAGAGGCATGGGATATGGCGGGTATGGCATTGACGCTTGGATTTATCCCGCTTTTAATTGCAAATATTTTATGTTTTGTATTCATAAAAGCAAAACAAAAGCTTGTAAAGTTAATGTTTTTTGTTCCAAGTACAATATGCTTTATTATTGTGGCAAGCTATTGGATAACATCATTTGCATAAAAACGAAAATCAGAATTTTATCGAGGAGGTAACGCTATGCTTGATAATAGAGCGGTTAAGAAAATAATGTTTTCGTTAGGGGCGGATTTATGCGGTATTGCAAGTGTAGACAGATTTAATGACGCGCCTAAAGGGTATCATCCTTTGGATATTTTGCCGACTTGTAAATCGGTAATTTCTTTCGCCTGCAGGTTTCCTGTTGGAACACTTATATGCAAGTCGCATATTCCATATACAAGGACAAGAAATTCCATCACGCCTAAAATGGATTCTATTGCTCTTGATTTCTGCATAGAGATGGAAAAAAGAAAAATAATATGCGTTCCTATACCAACGAACGAGAGCCAGTGGGATAAGAATACTGACAGATACCGCTCTATTATTTCGCAAAAGCATGCTGCACAGGCGGCTGGATTGGGCACGATAGGAAGACATTCCCTGCTGATAACGCCAGAATTTGGAAGTATGGTTTGGCTGGGGGCGGTGCTATGCGAGCAGGAATTTGAGGCTGATGAAATGAAAGCTCCTGTTTGTAATGGCTGCAATTTATGTGTAGATGTCTGTCCCATAAACGCTTTGCAAAATCCAGAAATAAATCAGCAGGCTTGTTGGAATTTTGCATTTGGAGATGATAAAGAGGAGCGGGTTTGGAAAATATCCTGTCACAAGTGCAGAGATATTTGTCCGTATAATTTAGGGAGTCAAAATTCGCTTGTAGAATTGAATATAGAGAAATAAATTTTTAATGGATAATAAACTAATGAAAAAACAAAATAAGGTTTGTTGAAAGTTAGAAAAAATTATAGTGTTGGCTTAAAAAATGTTTCACGTGAAACTTTTTAAAAGTCGTGTTAAAAAAATACAGTCAAATTGACATTTAAAGGAAATATAAGATGAATATTATATGGAATGCGGAAAAATACACGTCGGATTTTTCTTTTGTTCATCAGTATGGGAATAATGTGGTTGAATTGATTGATGCAGCTGCAGGCAGTTCTGTATTGGATTTGGGATGCGGAAATGGCGCTTTGACGAAGGTTTTGTATGATAAAGGCTATAATGAAAGAATGGGGTGATAGTTTGAAACGGTATTCCGCTTTGTTGGTCTGCAAAGGCGTAGAATACAAAACATTTGTAAATGGCGATATGTATGATGATGACGAACTGACTTTCGAAATCAATGGCGTAAAAATATGTGTTGAATTTGACGGCAGCCTTTACATAGAAAATTTTGCCGATTATTCTGATGAACAGCTCAGTTTTCTGACATTTTATCAAAAGAATGATGCTGCATTTTTGACAAACTATGTTTTCACCTGTTTTATTCCTGTATCTGTGGTTAAAAAAGAAACAGGCGAGATGAGTAAATCATTTTTGACAATAGTAAACAGGCATAAAGGCGCGCAGGATAATGCAGCCACTCATCTGTTACAGCTTTTAAATGAAAAATCAGAAATGAAATATATAGATGATGCAGTCAATGAGCTTCAAAACAAATTAAGCGGCAGATACAGCATATGCATTTGCGGATGCTGTAAATATGGACAGGAAAATCCATATGGCGGAGATGCATATTTGAATTATCTGTGTTTCAGAAAAAATAAAGCTAAGTATCTGCAATTTCAAGCGGGTGTTGGTAAATTAGACTGGGAGTTTTTTACAGATGAGAAGAATGTTGAAAAAACACGACCTGTTTACGGCTGTGAGGAATTTTTGTCTGTAGTAGGGTAATTTTGCGGAAGGATAAAAAAATGTTATTCAAGATTTTCAATTCACAAGAAGAAAGGAAAAAATATGGTGGTTCAGCGTTTATTGAGATTCAATTTTGCAGACTTCCTATGGAAACTAATATAAAAGATATTGTGGCAGTGGACAGGATATGTCACTGGCAAAACGATTCTTTGTATGTCTATATTGACGATCTCAATGTTTTTTATAAAAAATATAGCCGAATTTTCAACTGTGGAATTTATAACAATCTGAAAAAAGGCGGAATGGATATATATGGAATTAACTATTATGATTTGCCGCACATAGATTCTATGATTAAAATGCTTTTCATGGAAAAACCTGTAGATTATGAAACGTTGGCTGAATGGCTGAATAGGGCAAGGGCGTATAATGGATTTTATATTTTGGGAATATGAGCAATTATGAAGTCTGAAAATGGATTGATTGAAAAAACTGTGACGTAATTTATAGTTTTTGGTTTTGTTTAACAGCAGAATATTTGTAGGATGTATATTGAAAAAATAAAGGTCGATAAAGGAGGAGATTTACCAATGTTTAGTGAAATATCAAAATGGCTCGATAATGTATTGGAGGCTGAAATTCCAGATGAGGTTGCAGCATTTGGTTTTAATCTGTATGATGACGGCGATTGCCGCTGGTCGATGGAATTAGTCGGAGCATCAGAATTTGACGCCGATGAAGACGACTGGCTGTGCAATGAAGTGACAGACTTTGACACAAGGGAAAACCCTTTCCGCTTGGAAAAAGAAGCGGAATGGGAGGAAATACTTGCAGATGTAATTAGTGCATTAAAAGAGTATCTGAATAATGGCAAGTATGCTGATACGCTAAAAGCAAAAGCGGGCATTGGCATCGGATTTGTTGACGGCGATATAGAAATTCTTTGATTATGGCAGATTTTGAATAGGCTTTGGAGGACGTTGCTCAAGGACAAATTTGGTTACGATGTATATTTGAGTAACAGACAAATTAATGTTGAGGGAAAAATAATTATGAGAAATCCAGAAGAAACAATCGGTAAAATGATAGACAAATCAGGAACAAGCTTTATTGGTTATATAGACAATGAAGGCTATCCAATTACAAAAGCGATGCTAAAACCAAGAAAAAGAAATGGCATTAAGGAAATATGGTTTTCGACAAATACATCATCAAATAAAGTCAAGTGTTTCAGAAAAAATAACAAAGCCAGTGTTTATTTTGTAGACAAAAGATTTTTTAGAGGGGTTAGTTTAATTGGAAATATTGAAATACTGGAAACGCCAGATGCGAAGGAAAGCATTTGGCAGGAGGGAGATGAAATTTATTATAAAAAAGGCATAACTGATCCTGATTATTGCGTTCTTAAATTTACGGCAATTAAGGGACGATATTATAGCAATTTTAAGTCTGAGGATTTTGAAATATAAATTTTAATCTATCTTTATTCAGTGGATAAAACATTAACAGTAACTGCATTAACTCACACAAGATTTGTTTATGTGATAGTTGTTATGAAAAGTGATGACGTGATAAGCGTTTGCTGTCGTGATAAAAAATATTATGGAGGAAATAAAATGTTATGTCCTAAATGTGGTAAAGAAATGCAGAGCGGCGCACTTGGACCAAGTCAAAAAGGATTAGTATATTGGGCAAGAGATGAATTTTTCAATAGTAAAATTTTTATTTTTATGACGAAACGAAGCGCCGCAAAGAACGGTGCAATTATTATACCTGTTCGTTATGGACTAATTGATCATCGTACAAAAGCATGGGCGTGTGAGGATTGTAAATATGTATTGGTAGATTGCAACTGAATTATGTTATATTAGTTTGCAATGAATAAAGGACGCCCATTGCATATCAAAACTGGTACTTATGGGGTAAGTAAAAATGAATGAATTAAAGAGGAAACTAGATGAAAATTGTGTTAGGATTATCAAAATAAGTCAAAAAGCATTGTTTGAATTTATATATGAAAAGTTTATTGAAAAACAAGAAGATTATCTTGATGTAGACTCACTTGAAGTGTCAAACATTTTTGACATCAATTTTGAGCATGGAGAGTTTGTTTTTTGTGCTTTTAAATCAGAAGATGCATACGGTGGAATGCGTCAGTTGCCTAAAGGAATTGACTTACAGCGGCTGATGGCAAATATACCAGATACTACGTTGACAATGTTCTCTGCTGATAGATATAAAGAATACACAATAGATGAGCTGGTTGAGTTATCAAGGTAACAATAAAAATTCCTATTTTGCAAAGATGAAAGAGAATAGGTTTTTATCAAAAGGATTAATAGTAGAGGTGACGTGTATGATTAGAGAAATAACGGAAAATGATTTAGACGGATTATTAAAGCTGTATATGCAGCTGCATAATAATCCTATGCCCGAAAAGACGGCTGAACTTTTGCAGATTTGGAATGAGATTTTTCAGGATAAAAATCATCATGTGATTGTTGCCGAGGAAAATGGGGAAATTGTGTCCTCATGTGTCTGCGTAATCATTCCAAACCTGACTCACAATCAACAGCCGTATGCTTTTATTGAAAATGTGATAACTGATGAAAAATTCAGGAAAAAAGGATTAGCAACGCAATGCTTGAATTTTGCAAAAAAGATTGCGCAGGAGGAAAATTGCTATAAGATGATGCTGCTTACAGGCTCTAAGGAAGAAAGCACATTGAATTTTTACAGAAAAACGGGATATAACAGCGAGGACAAAACCGCATTTATTCAGTGGATAAAACATTAACAGTAACTGCACCAAATCAAAATTTCAGGAGAAAAACAAAATGAACCAAAAAGAAAGAATGTTAAACGGTCTGCCGTATAAAGCATGGATGGATAATCTTGACGCTGAGCGAGATGCCTGCAAAGAGATTATCTATGAATTTAATATGTTAAAGCCGAGTGAACGAAAAAGGATTCCCGAAATCCTTAAAGAGCTATTTGGCAAAACTGGAAATAACATATTGGTTGAGCCGCCGTTTCATTGTGATTACGGGTGGAACATTGAAACGGGCGAAAACTTTTATGCTAATTACAATCTTACAATTTTAGACGTTGGGAAAGTGACGTTTGGCGATAATGTTTTAATTGCGCCGAATGTGTCAATTTACGCCGCAGGACACCCCATCCATCCTGACAGCAGAAATTCAGGGTATGAATATGGGATTCCCGTTACAATAGGGAATAATGTGTGGATAGGAGGCAGCGTCGTAATTCTGCCAGGTGTCACAATAGGCGATAATGTCGTAATCGGTGCGGGCAGTGTAGTCACAAAGGATATTCCAAGCAATGTAATCGCAGCGGGCAATCCGTGCAAAGTCGTCAGGGAGATAACAGATGCCGACAGAGAGTTTTATTATAAGGACAGGAAGTTTGATGTGACGGATTTTTAAATCTGTTTTTTCAGTTTTGTCAAAATGCAAGTATGTAAAGAAGAAAAGATAATTTATCAATTTTAATAAATTAAAAAGGATATATTGATATAATAAACGTTTTATTTGTACTATAAAAATCACATGAAAAATTTTGTAGTAGATATAATTAAATATGTAAGATTCAGATAATGATTGCAAGAGTTTGCGTATTTTTATAATATGCAGACTCTTTTCATTTTCAAAAAATACAAAAAGTCATTAATCACATATTTAAAAGTGACAAATAGTCATAAATACAAATTGTATAGGGTGTATTATTGTGATAAGTCGATTCGTATGATTTATGGACAATTAAAAAGTTATATAGTATAAAGTCATTTATTTTGTAGTAGGATATATCAGAAAATGTTTTGGAATTTTATCTAAGTAGCGAAAAGATTATTTTGGCAGTTAATAAGTAGGAGAGAATTTGTTTTACAGATTATTATGGTGTGCCAGACCAATGTAATTATAAAAATATTAAATGAGAAATTAATAGATAAAAAGATGTTTTAGTGTGAGATGTTTAACCGCAAATATTAGAATCAAAAGATAAAAAATGATTGAAAAGGGAGACGCAAAATGGATTCACAGGAAATATTTATAAATAATATTAATAGATTGGCATCTTATTACAAATTGAATACTTATAAGAAGATGGCAGAATTTTTAAGTGTCACTGAAGATTCACTAAAACACTGGCAAAATAAAACAAGATGCCCAACTCTAAAAAAGATTGATCAGATAAGCAATAGAATAGGGTGTTGGTCGTATGCATTGATACAAAAAGATGGTGAGATTTTTGCAGAAATCGAATTTCCTCAAAATGATTCTAGGGAAATTTTGATAAGAAATTTGAAGGAAATATTTTTGCAAGAGGGGCGGTTTTCATGGAATGATAAAGCTGCGCTATTTTGCTGTTTTGTTAGTGTAGATGTTTTAAAGTCTTATTTTAGGGAAAAAAATTTTAAAACGCCACCATTAAAGAAATTAGATGAGATGGCGTCTGCATTAGGTATACCCGCATATGAACTAATCAAGGAGGTCAGAGCAAATGAGAAAACAGATACCTGAAAAAATAAAGATTAGATTAAATAAAATAAAAACAGCTATTGAAGATGTTCCTAATACTGTTCCTAATGAAATGCGTATGACTTTCAATTTTAAAGGCAGAAAGTCTCCTATTATAGCTGAGAAAGTGATAGAAGCAATAAGTGATGGCAGTGATGTTATGTATGATCCCTTTATGGGTTCTGGTTCATTTGTTTATGCTGCAATGGGAAAAGTAAAAAAGATTTATGCTACGGAATTGGACAATTATACATTTAATGCAGTAAGTGTATTGATGAATAAAGTAGATATGCTTAAATTAAGTGAATTATTTAATGCTGTTAAAAAAGATGTATATGAACAGATAATGAAATTATATGAAACGTCATGTTGTGGCCGCAAAAATTATATAAGTAAAGTTTTGTTTGATCCTGAAGAAGGCAAAGAAGGATATTTTAATCCGTCTAATAATAGGGAAATAGTAAATGGAAAAAATATAAAACTTATAGAAAAATGTCCAGTATGTGGTGGAAAGTCCAAAAAATTTGATAATGATGATTATCAAAAATTAGTTAGACTCGAAAAGGTAAACGTAGATAGATTTCCCAGAGATCAATATATCGTAAACAGCAGGATTAATATTACATCGTCAACAGGCGCAGATAAATATGATAGGATTTTTACGCAAAGAAATAAAATTGCTTTGTTGACTTTACAAGATGCAATTAATAAACTTGAACCATCAGGCGAAAAAGATGTATTAGAGCAAGTTTTGGTTGCCTCTATTTCTCTTGCAAGAATTGCTATGTATGGTTCTAGCACCGATATATTATATCATGTAGTGGGGCATGGCGCGCAGGATATGAATGTTTGGCAGCTTTTTGAGGAAAAATATAAAAGTTTTTGTAAATTTAAGTCCGTTTATAGCAATAAACAAATAGGAACAACAGATTCAACCGTAATAATTGCTAATAAGGATTATGCGGAGTATATTAAAGAAAATCCTGATTTGAAAGTAGATATTATATATACTGATTTTCCATATACTGACCAAGTTCCATATTTAGAAAGAAATCAATTGTACCGTATTTGGTTGGAAAAGTTTTATGATTCTAAATATGCATTAACAGAAGATATGTTAAAACAAGAAATTGTCCTGACAAATGCAGAATCAAGAATTGAAAAAAGGGATATAGAGAATTACTATAAGGATATTGACAATATGTTTTCTCATTTTTATAAAGTATTAAATGAAAATGGGCTTGTGTTTCTTACAATGAAACTGGGGAAAGCAAAGTATTTCAAAACTTATATAGAAATTGTAAATTTAGCCCGCAAAAATGGGTTTGAGTATGCATATCAAATTGGAATTGAAAAAAAAGATCCGACAATAAGGAAGCAATCAGCTTTTACCAATACATTTATGAATGAGATGATAGTTGTTTTTTATAAATTACCAAAAGAAAATAGATATTGGTATATTGGTAATGAAAATTATGAGTTCTTACTTGTTAAAAAAGTGTATTTATACCTGACTCGAACAAAAGAATATGTTACATTGTCGAGCGCTGTAACGTTAGTATGCAATGATTTAAAGTCAAAATATTCATATCTAGCTAATGAACAAGATATATTGAAAATAAAAACGCTGTTACAGCAATATTTTAAGGTAGATGCGGGTTGCATACAAATTGATAATAATCAATTATATTTAGATATTGAGGATACGACAGATTTATATACAAAATTGTATGATTTAATGCCAATCTTTATTAGACAGCTTTTGGATAGTAAAGGCAGGTTTGTATTAGAAGACGTTTACTTTGAGTTGGTGAATTCGTTATGTGATGGTAATCCAAAGACCATTGCACAGATTTTAGAAGATGAAAACCATCAAAGAGATATTGGTAATTTAATATTAAATTATTGCGAAAAAGATGGGCAGTATTATGTTGAAAGGAAGGATATTAGCAAACCTAATGACAATGCGATTGATATATCAACATTAAGTGGTATAGATTTTGAAATTTTGGTGCAAAGTTTACTTAAAAAGGAAGGATATGAAAATGTTATAAAGATGGGAGGCGCAGGTGATCTGGGCGTTGATATTATTGCCTCTAAACGTCAACAGGATAGATTGTTACATTATATTTTTCAGTGTAAGCGTTGGGCTTCAAATGTTGGTTCTGATCCTATACAGAGATTATATGCTGAAAGGATGAGGAGAGGGCTAGACTATGCAGTTTGTGTGACAACCTCTGGGTATACTAAAGATGGCAAAAAGGTGGCATTTGATCTTGAGGTTGAAACTGTAGATGGAAATCAGTTGATGCAGCGTCTTAACAAATATTTTCCAGGAGAGTATTATAATGGAATTCAGGATATGTAGGCGCAAATGCGAGGAATCTCCTCGCATTTGTGTCATTTCCATTTAGCTGTAGAAGAATCCCAAGTTAAATGTTTATCAAAGATGTCAACTAGAGAAGAATACTTATTTGAAAGTTTAGATAACCAGCCATTTTGGATTAAAATTTCCATAAGTCCATTGTCATATAATTCGGGAGTGGACATTGGACCATTTGATTTCACCATAAATTTAGCCTGGCGAATAATGTTGTGTTCAATTTCAGATATGTCTTCTTCCGCGCTGTGTTTTATAGGAGCAGCGCTTTTTGAGAAAATAAGTACAGAATCACCGTTTAACGATTTTTTAGGACTAATAATGTTTTTTAAAGTAACAGTCTTATCAATATGTATTTGTGTGATAAATCTAAAACAATTTTTTTCTAAGATAGTAATTAATTCGTTCCAAACATTTAAATTACTATCGTGGAAATACAAGCATAAATAATGGTTTGTTTTCAGTTTATGAGAACATATATGAAAAACTTGTTCCAACAAATTAAAATAGTCCTCTTTGTCTTTGTGGCGGGAAGGTGCAGAGGAAACAATTATTTCATCTTTTAGGTTATAATCCAAATTTAAAAATGGTTTGTATAACTGCATATATTCAGAATATAAAACTTGCTCTAAATAGGGGGGATCAGTGATAATTAAATCCACACCATTATTTGGTATATCCTGTTCGGTTATTGACTGACTGCCTTTTTGCAATAATAAACATTTGCAGGGAGAAAGAGAATCATATGATTCAACTATTTCGGAACTCATGTAATTTTCCTTCATAAATGGTATAACTTCATAAAAATTTTTGATTTTTTTTATATAAATATCTATAATATTTTTTTCAACACAATCGGTTTTAGGTATCCATAACGGCCATTGAGAATTTGAATGTTTATCGGTTATCTTACATAAATGCAATACTGACATTAGGATATATTTTAAAATAGATTGATATCTTTCACTATATTTGTTAATTATGCTCAATATTTCATCTAGTACAGATAAATTGCGTCCTGTAAATATGTTTTTAATATCATCGTTTTCAGTTACCGCTATCTTAGAGTTATAGAGTAAAGCAGTATTGCTTATATTTTTTAATACTGGGGTGATATTAATTTTTGCATAATCACTTTCATCAGCAGCCTTAATGCCCTTTTTTGTACATTTGCATGTATAATTGATGGTTTTAATTGTTATCTTTGAGTCTGTTCTCTCTGGCTTGTCAAATATTACTTTTGAAATAATGCCAGTTTTTTTACATATTGGACAAGTGGTTTCGTAGTAGTGAGACAATGTGCTCAGCTCAGATATAAAATTTTCGAGCTCTTTTTTAATATTAGGAATGGTATTAACGGATAATAAAAGTTTTGAAATGAATAATGGCATATCATTAATATCACAACCAATAGCACAACGAGATGAATCTGTTTTAATGGCTTCAAGTGTTGTTACTCCAGAACCAAGAAATGGATCAAAAACAACATCACCTTTATTTGACAGAGAATCTATTAATGTATCACAGATATTAAATGCTTTTTGTGACCAATATATATGAGAGTTATACATTGAATTGTTTTTACTTGGCAATAAAGTGCATAAAGTTTTTTTAAGTGAATCAATGTTAACTTGATTTAAATTTTTATCACCGCATAGTATCAAATATTCAAGAACTTTTTTCTGTTCGCTATTTCGATGGTTCGCATGATTATAATTTTGTGTTACTACATTAACACGAGCGCTTGTATAATATTTTTGCGCCAGTTCTACTAATTCATCAATTGAAATAGTATATCTGTCCGTAGCCTGTATTTCTCTGTCTTGAGGATATGCATAACTAATGGCAAGGTTTGTATGTGCCTGCGCACAAAAGCTGATTAAATTTTCTAATGATTGCTTAGCTGAACCATGTTGGCTTAGTTTTGATTGATAGCGTCCTTCAGTGTATAAACCTTTGGTATAACCATTTTTGGTAACAGTTAATAATGGATATTCATATTTAGCAGCTACATTCAGCAGATGATAATATCTTGAATACTGCATATCCGTATATGGAGGATCTGCATACACTAAACCTATGTTAGAAAAAAGTTTTTCGTCTAATAATTCCTCAAAATTAGAATTAAAGATCATGTTCTTTCCAGAAAATTTGGAAAGAGGAACACAAATATATTCTTTAAATTTTTTAATAAATAGTTCATAAATATTTTTTTTCCTTTGAACAAAAAGACGACTTTGATTTTTTTCAGGATTTAATGGCTGAGCCATATGACCATCTTTTGAAAAAACCGTTTCCTTCATTGCATAAAACAAGCATGAAAGCAGGGCAGTTTTATATTTTATAAAACTTGTGTTAATCATTTTGATGATACAATCAATGTCAAGTGCCTGGATAATACCATAGTAGTTTGTAGCATAATATGTTGTAAATAGATAAAAATCTTTAGTGTTTTTTACGCTATCAACCGTTAATGGTGATTTGGTTATTTGAGAGTATTGATTGTTCCAAACAGTTGGATATGAATTATAAAGAGCAATTAATTCTTCATAATTTTCATTATCTAATGCTTGCTGTTCATGGTTTATAAAATGTATAATAGGATTTGCCTGTTTTTTGACAATAGCAGCGTATTCTATATCCAGTGAATGAATAAGGTCAGAGGAGGATTCTATCTCTGTCTGGTTTAATATAGCGTCAGCTATTATGCTTGCGTAACACTCGGCATCATTCGCATAGACTTGATAATTATCCCTAAACATATTACTTACAGCAGCAGAACCTGAAAAAATATCTAAAATGGCTTTGCCATCTTGTATATACGGTTCTATGTTTTTATGTATAAAACCGCTAAGATTATTTTTACTGCCCTGATAGTTTAAAATAGTAAAATTCCCCATAATATAATCCTCCACATAGCATTATAAAATGAATGTGGTAAAAAGGCAATCACAAATAAAAAAATAATTTAAAAATTTTCGCATCGAGAAAAGTTTTAAAATAAAAATGCATATGGCTCTTTTTTGCATTTGGATATAATCATGAAATCAGTTCTTGAAAGAATAGCAAAATGAAGCTCTAAAGTTAAGGAAGAAACATAAATTGCTTAAACCTTTAAAGAAACTTTTGCATAGACGTAAAGGTTTGATGGCGGGTTGAAAGGTGAGTGTGGCTATGATAGTATAGTAATGTAACAAATAAATGAAGATTTGTAATGGAAAAAAATCAAATGAAAAATCCAAGGAAAGGAAATTCATTATCTGATTATGAAAAATATATGAAATTTGATTCTGTAAATAAATTTGAAAAGGCGTAGGGGTATATGTTAATATTAATAAATTAATCTTGATTGAATAAATGCAGAATGTTGTAAAAATTAGTGAAAATTACATATTGTGAGGAAAAATATTATATGAAAAAGACAATTCTTTTATTGGCAGGCATTATTTGTTTATGCGGTATTCTTTTTGGGTACGGCAGCAGTCGTAACAAGACTGATACAAATAATAATATGACAATCCAAAACAGTATTTCCGCAGCGGAGGAAAATACTTCTGCAGATAACACGTTTGATGCCGAAAGCGAAAGTCAGACAGAAAATTCAGATATAAGTAGCGCTGATGAATCGCTAGACATATTTGAGAAATTTGATTTATTGGCTGATTTTTCAGACAAATTTGGAATTTCAGTTTTGATGCCCGAAAATAAAAACTGGATTGCAGATGCAGAATACTGTTTAGAAGACGACAATAATTTGAAAATAACATACCACGATTTGATTGCAGAAGCGGACGGCACTTTACTGGCATCTAAAAACAACAGCCTGAGTCTGCCCCAAATTGAATATAATAAATCGCTTGATGAAAATTGGGAAGGAAAAACCACCAGTGGGCAGTTAATTTTGATAAAGATACAGCGTGAAAACAATAATGGAAAAATGGCGCTTGCGACTTGGGAATATAATGAGTGCCAATTCGCAATTTTTGGGGAATACAAAGAGGATTACCAAGTACTTCCAAAAGTTGCAATAGGGGTTATCCAGCATTTGGAGTAACAAGTTAAATCATTGTTTAAATAGGGTTTCGCAAACACATAGAAAATAAATGAAGCGCAAAGGAGAAAAACTAATGAACAAAATTTTAAAAGGAATCAAGGATTTAGGCAAGAAAAAATCTGAACCTGTCAATGAAAAGCCAATGAATAAAATTTTAAAAGAAATTAAGGATTTAATAAAAAAAAATCTGAAAAAATATCTGCCAGAGGTTAAGGAAACAGACTTAGAGGAAAACGGTGATATTTTCTATATGAATGGCAAAAACGGAACAGAGTTTGACTGGCATGTAAACGATTGTTTGTCAAGTTTTATGGTTTTTTATAATGATAAAAATAACATGGGCGCAGTCAAACTAACCCTTTATAATAACGGCAGTATTTCAATTTATCTTTATGGGGACAGCGGCAGCAGGCTGGTTAATGAGGTCAAGGCAAGTTGCAAAGCGTCTGAGGAAGAAATATTAGAGCTGGCAGTTATTTTAAAGGCGGAAATGGACGACAAGGGAATTTTTGACAGCAGCATTGAAAAAGTAAGCGCGGATATTGAGATTGACAAAGATAAAATCGAGAAGTTTAAGGAGGATAAAAAGTATTTTGACAAAATAAAGGCGAAAATGGAAATGCTTAATATGTGCGCTGTAGTTTCCGCTAAGATTACTAAGGAAGGCTTTAAGGCTGGATATATGGTCAGGCGGACACCGCATAATGAAATAGACAGCGGCTGGCAGTTTTTTGCAGGAAATGAAGATGATGATTACGCTAATGACGTGAAAAATTTTGAATTGGTGACATTGGGGTATTTGGACAGATTGGATTCAGATGTTTTAAAGTATATAGAAAATCCTGTCGGGACAGAACTCATAAGAGTGTCCTCCAGTGATTTTGAGAAGGATAACCACACAAAGGGCATATATGTCGAAAAGAGAGAGTAAAGATGCGGGGTGAGCTTATTGGATATCAGCAATTATAGTAAGTATATTTCAGAAGAAACCATGATGGGACCAAGCTGTATAAGAATTTTGGAAGAATTGCTTAACAAATGTCCATTTATTTACATATCAAAAATCGGCAAAAATTATTGCCGATTTGTAAATTTATAATTTGTTAAAATGACAATTCCAGCAAAGTAAACGGATAGCCTTAGTTTGGGCTATTTGTTTTGCTACAGGCAGCAAATAAAAATTAATATTAATGCAAATCAATAAGCGCCAGTCGTAATGTCGTCGATGTTGGCGACTATTTCCTGCAGTGATTTAGTGATGTCGGCATCTAAATGGCAGTTAATAAGCTTATTAAAAATATGCTTTGCCTTGTCAGTATCATACGCGTCAAGCGCGCTGAGCGCCTCCTGCAGCTGTGCGCTCCATTTTTTGAGCGTTATGCCTTTTTCAAGAGTGCTGTCGCTGTCTTCAAGCCCAAGCGATTTAATGTATTTTGTCAAATGCTCATAAGCCTCGTCCAATTCAAGGGAAAGCTTGACCCAGTTTGCCTTGACTACGCCATAGCAGCCGCCGTAAGCCTCAATCTCATGAAAAAACACCGTATCGGTAAGCTTTGTGAGCCCCAGCTCATTTGCGCGGACTCGCAGCGCATGAGCCTTGACCGCATATTGGATAAGCGTCTCGGGAGTAAGCAGGTCATAAAGCGCATCTTCAAGCCTGTCGCTTTCCTTTATAAATGAAAGCGCGAGCCTGTTATACGCGTCAATATTTGAATTGAGCCTTTTGAGCGCGCCTTCTACGTCTATGCCGTTTTTGGACAGATAGCACATTTTTATGCGGCTGTCGCTTATGTATGTATCGGGAAAATCACGGCGGTACGCCTCAAAGGTCTGCCTTGCGTTTGAAGCCGTCATTGATATAAGCTGGTTTTTAATCATAAGGTTTGCCTTGCGGTTATATATATGGAGAAGTATGAGCAGCGCAACCCCCGTGGGTATCAGCCATAAAAGGGAGTAAAGCGCATATGCAGGCAATACTTTAGTCATGCACAGGAAACATATAATAAGTGACACGAGTGTCATAAAAGCAAGCCATATGTATGCGGTTTTGTTTATAAGCCTTTTATAATCTGTGAATATCTTGTTGCAGTCGTGTATCATTTTAATCCCCCATTCCTGATGCGCCTGTGAATTTGTGCCATAAGCGCAAATTTGCGTGTGAAAAACGCAAACCTTATAAATATTGTAGCACAATTAAAAGGCTTAGAAAAGTCCGAATTGAAATTCGGCAGAAATTGGCGATTTTACAGCGACCTCCTTATGCGGTTCACCAGATTGAGTGCAAAGTATATCACGGCTGTGTCTATGGGCAGCATTATGATATTTTTGATGACGCGCGCGGGCAGAATAGCCATAAACGCATTTCCGTTCAGCAAGGAGAGCCAGAGCGTGTTTAAAAAGCAGTTGACTATCGCCTTTACGAGAAATTCGGCAAGCAGGATGTATCGGATTTGTACAGGGCGTCTGTAGAGGATAGAGCCGTAGATTATTCCCGCGACAATCACGTTGAAGGTGTAGCCGAAGAAAAACGCGCCGCTTGGCTTTAGTATGTATTTCAGTATATCAAGCATGCCGCCGAAAATAGCGCCGATGGCGGGACCGAACATATACTCGACAATACGGTTTGGGATTCCCGAAAAGCCTATGCGGATATTGGGGGTAATATAAATAGAAGTAGTATAATTCAACACTATCGCAAGCGCGGCCATAAGACCGCAGAAGACAAGGTTTCTGGTGACAGAAAGCTCCTTTAATGAGTCAGAGTAAAGCTTTTTGATTTTCTGCATAATAAAAATCCTCCTTTATGTAGTTTATACGGCAGCCTTTAACTACACAAATGAGAATTAGAATCATTTTCAAATATGTAGCAGCGGGATGCGGATTCTGTACCGCAAGGGCATACCTGCAAAGCCCTTTTCGTCCCCATGGCAACTCCCTGTCCACAAGGCACTTGACGCACACAATCCTACTCTGCGTAGTTGGATAATATTTTATAGGGACACTATACACTATGCATGGGGATTTGTAAAGAGATAAATATAAATTTTTGTATTGCAGAACTGGTGTTTGTATGGTATAGTTGTACTGGTTGATTATTTTATTGCAGAGGACAGGCAGATGAGTGAGATAGCGTTTGATGTAAAAGCGTATGCCGCGGTTCTGGCGGGGCTGGTTATAGCGGCGGCTGTAGTTATGGCGGTATGCAGGTATTATAAGAGGGGCAGGTATTTAAAGCGTTTTGACGAGATGGACGGGCATGATTTTGAGTATTACTGCGCGGGGCTTTTGGAAAAGCATGGCTTTTGCGAGGTGGAGGTTACGCGGGGGAGCGGAGATTACGGCGTAGATATCCTTGCCCAAAAGGAGGGCGTGACTTATGCCATACAGTGCAAGCGTTACAATGGTCCTGTGGGAGTGAAGGCTGTGCAGGAGGCGTATGCGGGAAGGGATTATTATGACCGAATGGTAGGGTGCGTGCTTACCAATCAGTATTTTACCAAAGCGGCGGTTGAGGCGGCGCAGAAATTGAAGATACTTCTCTGGGACGGAGAATATTTGGAGGAGCTTGAAAATGAGGGCTGATTTGCGCCAGTCTGTATGGCGGAGGGAGATTTAAGATGGACAATGAGGAAGCGTTATTTAGAAAGAGGTTAAAGGAGCTTGCGGACAAGGCTTATAATCACGGCCAGTATTTTTTTACGGGCTTTTTGTCTATGGGTGAGCTTGATATATATTATCAGATGGAATCAGAGCTGTCTTATGTGACGGTTACGGCGTATGGGGGGACAAATGACTGCGAGCGCGTCATGCTGCGGTTTGGCGACGGGGAGCTTTGCGGGTATGATGAGGAGTTTCCGATTGTCTGCATAGAGATTTCCCCTGTTTCTGAAAAATTCGGCGAGACGCTCACGCACAGGGATTATCTTGGCGCGCTGATGAATCTGGGGATTGAGCGCAGCACATTTGGCGATATTGTGATAAAGGACAAGCGCGCGTTTTTGTTCTGCAGTGAAAAAATGGCGCCATATATAATGGACAATCTCAACAAGGTGCGCCACACCATAGTGCTGTGCAGGCAAGCAGAGCAGATACCTGAAAGCACCGTGGCGAGAGTGGAGCGTAAAACTGTGCAGGTGAGCGCTGAAAGGGCGGACAGCGTTATCGCAAAGGCGTACAATCTGTCGAGAAGTGAAAGCGTGGAGCTGTTTAGGGGCAGGCGCGTGTTTGTAAACGGGCGGCTGAATGAGAACAACAGCGGACAGCTGAAGGCGGGCGACAAGGTAACCGTGCGCGGCTATGGTCGTTTTCAGTACGGCGGCATGTCGGGCGAGACGCGTAAGGGAAAGCTTAGCGTGGAGCTTGAAATATATTGCTGAAAATAATTGTTCAGCCTATTGCATTTCGCGGAAATAGTGTTATGATAGCATAATGAAACACTTCCCCAGTCTGCTGTGGGGAGATTTGATTAAGGAGATTTGCGCTATGGAGAACGAAAAACAGTCAGTTTACAATATGACAGAGGGAAGCCCTGCAAAGCTTCTTTTGTCATTCACGCTGCCTATGCTTATAGGCAATCTTTTCCAGCAGTTTTACAATATGGTCGATTCTATCGTCGTGGGGCGTTTTGTCGGCGCAAACGCGCTTGCATCAGTGGGAGCGACGGGCTCGCTGAACTTTCTGTTTTTTGCGATGAGCTTTGGAATTTCAGCGGGCGTCGGCGTGGTAGTGTCACAGTATTTTGGCGCGGGCAAAAATGACATGGTTGAGCGCAGCATTATAAACGGCATGTATCTGCTTGCGGCGGTGTCTGCGGTAACGGGGATAATCGGCGTATTGTGCGCGGAGTGGGTTCTGCGCGCGCTTGACACTCCCGAAGTGATTCTTAAGGACGCGGTCATTTATATGCGCGTGTCATGCGCGGGCATTCTGGCTATAGCCGCTTACAACGGAGTGGCGGCGGTTCTGCGCGCGCTGGGCGATTCCAAAACGCCGCTTTATTTTATGGTGGTGTCCTGCCTTATAAATATCGGGCTTGACCTGCTGTTTGTAATTACCTTTAAGTGGTCGGTATTCGGCGTGGCGCTTGCCACAGTCATAGCACAGCTTGTTGCGGCGGTCGGCGCGTTTGCGTATGCGCTCTGGAAAATCCCGTATTTCAGGATAAAGAAGGAATACCGAAAGGTGCGCATGGATATTATTTCGCGGTGCTTTACGCTGGGGCTGCCTATCGCGCTCCAAAATTCGCTTATTGCGTTTTCATGCATTTTCCTGCAGAGGGTTGTCAACGGCTTTGGCGAGGGAGTTGTGGCGGCGAATACGGCGCTTGGCAGGATTGAGCAGCTTGTGCAGCAGCCGTACAATTCGCTCGGCGCGGCGATAACCACCTATACGGGACAGAATGTCGGCGCGGGCAAGCTTGACAGGGTTAAGCAGGGCTATAAGGTCGGCTTTGTGAGCGTGGCTGTGTTCAGCGCGGTTATGCTTATTCCGACACAGTTTTTTGGGGACGTGATAATGCGCATTTTTGTTACGGATGCGGCGGTAATCGCAATTGGCGCGAAGGGGCTTTCGATTACGAGCTGGTTTTACTTCTTTTTAGGCATGATTTATGTCGCCAGAAGCGTGCTTAACGGCGCGGGAGACGCTATATATGCTATGGTGAATGGGCTTATGGAGGTCATTGGGCGCGTCGGCTTTGCTGTGCCGCTTACGAAGATACCGTTTATCGGAATGTGGGGGATTTTCCTAACGACGGGCTTTACATGGGCGCTTACGTCTGTGGTGAGTATGGCAAGGTATCACAAGGGCAAGTGGAAATATAAAGGGATAGACTAGAA
Organism: uncultured Lachnospiraceae bacterium; assembly: GCA_947625775.1. GTDB lineage: Bacteria > Bacillota > Clostridia > Lachnospirales > Lachnospiraceae > COE1. The sequence continues at coordinate 20,243 of CANQPM010000005.1, forward strand.
GGAGTGGCACAGGCTATGAACGGGGAAAAAATTCCGACGCATATAAAGGTGCGCAGCGCAAGGGTGCATAATCTCAAAAATATAGACGTGGATATTCCGCTCAACAAAATCGTGGGAATAGCGGGAGTTTCAGGCTCAGGTAAGTCGTCGCTTGCGCTGGGCGTGCTGTATGCGGAGGGCTCGAGGAGGTATCTGGAATCTTTATCTACATATACCAGACGGCGCATGACTCAGGCGGAGAGGGCGCAGGTTGACGAGGTTCTGTATGTTCCCGCGTCGCTTGCGCTGCGTCAGCGCCCTGGTGTGCCTGGAATACGGAGTACGTTTGGGACAGGCACAGAGCTTTTAAACAGTCTTAGACTGATGTTTTCGAGGCTTGCCTCGCATCGCTGTCCGAATGGGCATTATGTGGAGCCGTCTTTAAATGTGGCTGCCGACCGCGCGCTTGTCTGCCCTGAATGTGGGGAGAGCTTTTATGCGCCTGGGGCGGAGGAGCTTGCGTTTAATTCTATGGGCGCATGCCGCTGCTGCGACGGTATGGGGACTGTGCGCACGGTAGACGAGGCAACTCTTGTGCCTGATGATTCGCTGACTATTGATGAGGGCGCAGTCGCGCCGTGGCAGACGCTTATGTGGTCGTTGATGAAGGATATTGCGCGTGACAATCTAGGCGTGCGCACTGATGTGCCGTTTAAAGACCTGACTGAGCAGGAAAAAAATCTTGTTTTTCACGGTCCTGCAAATAAATACCATATGCTTTACCACAATGAAAAGACAAATACTGCGGGCGAGATGGATTTTACTTATTATAATGCGGTTTATACTGTTGAAAACGCGCTTTCCCATGTTAAAGATGAGAAGGGAATGAAGCGTGTGGAGAAGTTCCTAAAAATCAGTCCATGTCCTGAGTGCGGCGGCAGCAGGCTGTCGGAAAAGGCGCGTGCGCCGAGGCTTTGCGGGATTTCACTGGCAGAGGTATGTAAGATGACGCTTGCCGACCTTATCGAGTGGGTGAATGGCGTGCCTGCGTCATTGCCAGAGGAGATGCGGCCGATGGCGGTGAGCATTTGCGAGTCATTCCAGCATGCCGCAAAGCGCCTTATGGATTTGGGGCTTTCATATCTTACGCTTGACAGGGAGGCTTCCACGCTGTCTACAGGGGAGCGCCAGCGCATGCAGCTTGCGCGCGCCGTAAGGAACCGCACTACAGGTGTGCTTTATGTCCTTGATGAGCCGTCTATTGGCTTGCATCCGATAAATATTGAGGGTGTGACGGGAGTGATGGACGATCTGATTGCAGACGGAAACTCGGTAATTTTGGTTGACCATGATATGAATATTCTCTCCCATGCGGACTGGCTTATAGAGCTGGGACCAAAAGCAGGAGCAGACGGAGGAAGGATTATATATAGTGGCACGATAGAGGAGGCAGAGAAAAATCCTGCTTCGCGCATCGGCGGATTTCTTTCGGGGAAGACAGTGATTGATATGCGGCGTGAAATAAAGGCAGATGAGCTGTTTTCACTTGGCAGAATCCATTTGTCCACTGAGCAGCTTCATACGGTGCAGCCGTTAGAGGCTGACTTTCCAAAGGGGCGTATGATAGCGGTCACAGGCGTGTCTGGTTCAGGCAAGACTACTATGATTCTGGAGAGTCTCATTCCAGCTTTAGATGCAATGATAAAGGGAGAAAAGCTGCCTGACCATGTGAAGGAGGTTACGGCTGACGGTATAAAGCAGATAAAGCTTATTGATGCTGCGCCGATTGGGATAAATGTGCGCTCTACTGTCGCGACATACGCTGATGTCCATGATGAGCTGCGCAAGGCTTATGCGCGCACAGCTGGCGCTAAAAGCAAAGGCTATAAGGCGGGGGATTTTTCATATAATACTGGAAAGCTGCGCTGCCCTGTGTGTGACGGTACAGGCGTTATCAGTCTTGATGTACAGTTTTTGCCTGACGTGGATATTCCGTGTCCTGACTGCCGAGGCTCGCGCTACTCAAAAGACGCATATTTGATTAGGCGGATTCCTAAGAAGGGCACGGAGGGGTATTCGCTGCCTGAGCTTATGGATATGAGCGTAGATAAGGCTATGGAGGCGTGTCGCGACATATCAAATGTACAGCGAAAGCTGCAGGTTTTGCACGATTTGGGGCTGGGTTATCTTACTCTTGGGGAGGAAACGCCGAGCCTGTCTGGGGGAGAGGCGCAGCGGCTGAAGCTTGCAAGCGAGATGGGGCGCGGGCAGGAGGATACGGTATTTGTATTTGACGAGCCGACTATAGGGCTGCACCCGCTCGACGTGCAGACGCTTCTGGAGGTATTTCGCAGGCTGACTGACAATGGGGCGACTGTGATTGTGATTGAGCATGATTTGGACGTAATCAGAAATGCCGACTACTGTATAGATATGGGACCAGGCGGAGGCATACATGGAGGGCGTATTGTCGCCGTCGGAACGCCTGATGAAATTGTGGGGAATAAGGAGAGCGTGACGGGAAAGTATTTGTAGGAGATTTAAAAATTTACAGGAAAACATGGAAAAGGGATGCCGCAACAAGGGATATGAACACAAAATATAGTACATTAGTTAAATACTATACTATATTTTGTATGCTTAATCCCTGTTGCGGCAGTCCCTTTTTAGATTGCTGACAGTTTTTATTTTTCTGTTGAAAAGTCTTTCTATATTAAAATATTTTAGATTCTGGCAAGATTGAAAATTATATTTTTTATGAATTTATTTTACAATGTCGCCTTCATCAAACGGATCCCCACATTCAGGGCAGAACTTGGGCGGGTGTTTGGGATCTTCGGGCTCCCAGCCGCATTTGTCGCACTTGTAAAGCAGGGCGCCCGCAGGCTTCTTGGCGCCGCACTCGGTACAGAATTTTCCCTTATTGATTGTCTTGCAGCTTGGACATTCCCAGCCGTCAACGGGAGCAGGCTTTGGCTGCCCACATTCCTTGCAGAATTTGCCTGTATTTTCCGCGCCGCATGAGCATTTCCAAGTGTTGGAGGCGCTTGCCTGTGCGCTGTTTTGAGCAGCATTGTCTTGATTTGCCACAGATGCAGCGGCTTTTGAAGCTGCGTTTTGGATATCTGATGGCATATCAGTATTTTGAGCCGTATTCTGGTTCGCGGCGGAGAGCGAAGCTGCCGTGACTGGCGCAATGCCTTGTCCGTTTGCCATCATAGCTGAATAATCGGAATTATTTCTTGCCATTCCTGTCATATTTAAGCCTGCAAAAGCCATCATAGGGCCAGTCGCTGTATTTGACGCAGCCGCCTTCATGGCCTCTGCCTGTTCAAGCGCAAGCTTTGCGCCAAGCATGCTCTGGTTTGTATATACTGCCGTAGTCTGGATTTCCTTGATACGCTCTAGATCCTCGGGCGGAATGTCAATGCTGTTGAAAGCAAGGCTTACAAGCGTAATGCCGCGGTTTTTGCCCCATGTGTCGGCAAGGCTTGCGTCTGCTTCGTCGCGCACCTCGTTTGCGTGAAGGGCTATCTCGCTGTAGCGGACTCCCTTTGCGCCGACTGCCGTGAAAGCGGGAATCAGCCCGTTTAAAAGCTCGCTGCGAAGCTGATCCGCAATCTGTGAGCGTGTGTATGTGGCTGTCATATTGCCGCTTATGCTCTTATAAAACAACACGGGATCGCTTATTTTGAAGGTGTATGTACCAAAGCAGCGCATGCTGATATCAAAGTCGATGCCTGTGCGCGCGTCAATAACGCGGAAAGGCAGCGGATTTGAAGTGCCGAATTTGTTGTTCATTATTTCCTTGATATTTACGTAGTAAATTCTCTGGTCGGAAGGCGCTTCGCCGCCGTGTGAAAATCTGCGCCCAAACTGCTTAAAGCTTTCGATGATCCCTTTCCCAAGTCCGCCGCTGAAAATGGAGGATTCGGTCGAGGCGTCATAGGTATATACGCCAGGCTCGGCGCAGACCTCGGCTATAGCTCCCTGGGCTACGATAAGGGCGCACTGCCCGTCGCTTACGACGACACCCGAGCCATTGTTTATGATATCCGCGTCGCCCTTGTTTGTAGAGCGGTTAGAGCTTTTTTTGACGCCCCTTGTGACGAGGACATCTTCCGAAAGCGAGTCGCAGACAAAATATTCAAGATACTGGTTGGCAAGCTCGCCTGAGACTGAGCTGCCCAATGCACGAATTAATCCCATTTTTTCCTCATTTCTGCGTTGCTTGTATGCGCAAAATCATAAATTTATACAGGATATATGCCGCAACGCAAGCGTGGGCCTGTACTTTGCATTAGCCCTTATTCCTGCGGGCAATGCGCCAAGCCTGCAGAATAAACAGGCAATTTGGCGGATGCCGTGTGGTGTCTGGCTTAGAAAATTGTGCGCATGGCAATATTTTTATAGACATTTATATTTTATCGTTTTGGCGGTGTATTGTCCAGAAAATTTTCAAAAAACGGAGGGTAATTAATAGCTTTTGTCCAATAAGTATGATAAAATAGAAAAAATGGGTGTTTAGGCTTACAGGCAGAGGTGAAGGTTCGTGGAGATTGAAGATTACAAGATGCTTTTGGACTCGATGCATTCGACGGGAATATATGTCATACGTGAGGACAATCATGAAATCCTGTACCTGAACAGGCATGTAAGGGAAATCGTTCCCGCAGCCTGTGAGGGCATGATTTGCAATGAGGTATTTTCGGGCGCATGCGGCAACTGTCCGCTTTTATATATGGGTGAAAAGAATGAGGGCAGGGCAGTGCATTACGACAGTCCTTTTGGAAGCATAATAGATGTAACCGCCACGCGCATAACGTGGCAGGGCGACATTCCTGCCATTATGCTGCAGATTACTCCGCACGCCGAGACTGCGGGCTATACCTACAACCGTATTTTGCGGGCAAATCTGACTACTGACAGCTTTGGGATAGTCAGGGAAGATGAAAACAATACCCTTTTGGACTATGGACACCAGATACACAGCCTGTCGGAGTGGTTTCGCAGCTTTTTGAAAAACGGCAATGTCTACATAAGGGACATAGGGCGCTTTGAAAAATTTATCCGCATAGAATATCTGCGCGAGGAGTTCAAAAAGGGCAAAAGGACACTCAGCTGCACGTACAGGCGCAAGGTCTCAGATGTATATAGGTGGTACACAATGGAGATTGTGCCCGATTATGATTATGCGGACGACAACCAGACGGTGATGCTCTATGTCAAAGACGTGCAGGACGCGTACAGGAAGGGGCTGGAATTTGAGGAGAGCAATATCCGCCATAAGGAGATACTTAAATCCGTCAGCGAGAAGAATTTTGGCATTTACATTATTGAGCTTTCCACGGGCATGATAAGCCCCACGCTTGTTTCCGAAGATATGAAGGATTTGCTTGAGCAGGGCATAGTTGAGTGGAATGCCGTGCTTGGCAAGATGGTTATGAGGTATTTCCACCCTGAGAGCAGGGAGGATATGCTGAATAATTTCTCATGGGAGGCGCTTAAAGCGGCAAGCGTCGGGAATGAGAAAAAGAAATCCCTGCTTTGCAGGCGAATGCTTTACGGAAAATATCACTATGTATCCGTGGCGGCGCATTTTTACACGGATGATGAGGGCGGGGCGTATGCCATTCTTGTCCAGCAGGACGTTGACGAGCACACGCGCGAGGAGATAAAGCGTTCGCAGAGCGACAAGCGCATATCAGCGATTATAAAATCCCATTACAATGTTATGAATATAGTGGATTTGGAGACGGGAATATGCGAGCGCTCATACCTTGACATAGAGGAACCGCAGAAGGAGAACCGCATAGGCGACTGGGACCACTATTTAAATAAGGCGAGCGGCGATTTTATAGATGAGCGCGACGCAAAGCGCTTTTTGAGCGTGCTTTCGCTCAGCGCACTGCGTGCGGAGGCGGACAAGGTAGAGGATTTTGATGAATTTACATATCAATTCAGGACAAAGCACGATACGGTAAAGTGGCTGGAGGAGCAGGTATTTTTCAGCCGGCAGGATAAAAATGTCCTTGTGAGCATTTTGGGGAGGGACATCACGCAGAGAAAGCTAAAGGAGGACGCGGCGCTTGAGGCGGAGCGGGAAAAGCAGCATATCATCAACAGCCTCAGCACCCTGTTCTTTTCGATATATTATCTTGACCTCCGCATGGAAACGCTGCATCCGATAATACAGATGGGCGCGGTGGGCGAGGTGCTCAAACAGGAGGCGGAGTGCGAGGAGGTATTTGCGCTGTATGCGCAGAACTTTGTCCACCCTGACGACCGCGCTGAATATCTGGAAAAAATGAACTGTCGCTATATACGTGAGACGCTTGGCAGCGAGCGCCCGTTTATCGCCGTGGAGTACCGTATTCTTGACAAGGACAATGTCGGCATAAATGATGAATATTCATGGGTGCGCGCGACCGTGCTGATTGCCCAGAGCGAGGGCGGTGTGCCCGTAAAGGCGCTGTATGTCGCACAGGACGTGACAGAGAGCAAGCGCAGGGAGGAGCTTGAACAGAAGATGCTCAAAGAGGCGTGCGAGGCGGCAAACCACGCAAGCGCGGCAAAAAGCGAGTTCCTCTCAAAGATGAGCCATGACATACGCACGCCGATGAACGCGATAATAGGCATGGCGACGATAGCCCAGCTCCATATAAGGAACACGCAGAAGGTGGAGGACTGCCTTAACAAAATCGATGCCGCGAGCAAGCATCTTCTTTCGCTCATAAATAATGTGCTGGACATGAGCAAAATCGAGTCGGGAAAGATAACGCTTGCAGAGGAGGAGTTTAACTTAAACGAGCTTCTGCAGGGAGTGCTTGACACGGTGCGCCCGTCGGTGCAGTCAAAAATGCATGAGATAAGGCTTACAGTCGGTGATATAGAGCATAGGGAGCTTATTGGAGATGTGATGCGCCTGCAGCAGGTATTTATAAATATCCTCGGAAATTCAATAAAGTACACGCCGCCTGGCGGGAAGCTGGAGTTTAGGGTGAAGGAAAGACCTTCGCAGGCGCCAGGGTACGGGTGCTTTGTGTTTGAGTTTGAGGACAACGGCATAGGAATGTCGCAGGAGTATATTGAGCAGATTTTTGAGCCGTTTAGCCGCGCCGAGGATTCGCGCGTGAGCAAGATAGAGGGGACAGGCTTAGGCATGCCGATAGCGCTCAACATCATACGCAGAATGAACGGCAGCATAGATATAAAGAGCGAGGTCAATGTCGGCTCCTGCTTCATAGTTACGATATTCCTGAAATACCATGACAAGCCTATAGAAAGAAAAGACGAATTTGCAAATCAGGTGCGTCAGTATGAGGACGTCGATTTGGGCGGAAAGCGTATTCTGCTTGTGGAGGACAATGAGCTTAACCGCGAGATTGCGGCGGAGATAATAAGCGACCTTGGCATAAAGGTTGAGAGCGCGGAGGACGGTAAGGAAGCGCTTGACATATATCTTGAAAAGGGTGCGGGCTACTATGATCTTATTTTCATGGATATACAGATGCCCGTAATGAACGGCTATCAGGCGACGGAGGCAATACGCGCGTCAGGGCAGGAGGACGCAAGGACTGTCCCGATAGTCGCAATGACGGCAAACGCGTTTACAGAGGATATAATCGCGAGCAAAAACGCGGGCATGAACGAGCATATAACAAAGCCGCTCAGTCTTGAACAGCTTGTAGGCTGCATAGTGAGATGGACAGAGAGGGCGCAGTGACGGCATAAACGTAAGCTGCATACAGCATGCGCCATGCGCAGAAATGAGGAAAAGTATGAATGATAACACGGTAAATGTAAATGCGGATATTTTGATTGTAGATGACGACAGGCTCAATATCGCTGTAGCGCAGAAAATTCTTGAAAAGAATTATAAGGTAATATCGGCGAGGTCTGGCGAGGAGGCTCTGGAGGTTTTGAAAAAATGCGTGCCCAAGCTGATTCTGCTTGACCTGCATATGCCAGGAATGAATGGCAAGGACACTATGCGCGAAATCCAAAAAAACAGCGTTTGGAGAAAAATTCCCATTATATTTCTGACAGGCGATTCCAATCCCGAGACGGAAAATGAGTGCCTGCTGCTGGGCGCGGCGGACTTTATTGTAAAGCCCTTTGTGCCTATGGTTATGCAGAGCCGCATAAGCCGCACGATAGAGCTTTATGAGCTTCGCGAGGATTTGGAGACTCGCCTTGAAGAAAAGACGCAGCTTGTAGAAAAGGTATCGCTAAACTCCATTATGGCGATAGCAAACACGATAGACGCAAAGGACGCTTATACCTCTGGACATTCCATAAGAGTGGCGGTATGCGCGGAGGCGATAGCTGAGAGGCTTGGCTGGAGCGAGGAGGAGATACAGAATATCCACTATATCGCGCTTTTGCATGACATAGGAAAAATCGGCGTTCCCGATTCTATACTGAACAAGCCGACCAGACTTAGCAAGGAGGAATTTGACATTATTAAAAAGCACCCCATTATAGGCAACGATATCTTAAAGGATATCCGCATGATAAAAAATGTGGCGGAGGGAGCGCTTTACCATCACGAGAGATACGACGGAAAGGGATATCCGTATGGGCTTAAAGGCGAGGATATCCCGATTTGCGCGCGCATCATAGGCATAGCCGACAGCTATGATGCGATGACTTCAAACCGCATATACAGGGGAAAGCTCTCAAGCGAGAAGGTTATAGAGGAATTTGAGAATAACAGGGGTACGCAGTTTGATCCAGAGCTTACGGATTTGTTTGTAGCTATGCTCAGGGAGGGCTTTTGCGTACACAGGACAGGTGCGCGCGTGGGCGACGGTGACGCGGCATCGGAGGAAAGGGAAGCCGAGATGGTCAAGGAGAGCAGCAAGCTCCTCAACAAGATAATCGCGGAATACACGGCGGGCGTCAAAAATGAGGCTTCCATAGATGCGCTGACGGGCTTAAGCAACCGCAGCTGCGGTGAGGCTGGGATAGATATGTTCCTGCATAACCAACGCGCGGGGGCGCTGCTGATGCTTGATATGGACAATTTCAAGGCGGTAAACGATACATACGGGCATATTGCGGGCGACAACGCTATCAAGGCTATGGCTGAGGTGCTTAAAAACAATGCGGGCGAGGGCGATATAGTTTTCAGGCTGGGCGGCGACGAGTTTGTCGTGCTGCTTGCGAATATTACGGAGAAGGAAAAGATACAGGAGAAATGCCAGGGCATCATAGACGGCTTTACGGAAAAGAAAAAGAGCATGAACTGGGGACGGCTTGTGACTGTTTCTATAGGAGTGGCTGTCACGCCGCTTGACGGGCGGAATTACAAGACGCTCTATCACAAGGCGGACAAGGCGCTCTATTATATAAAGAAAAACGGCAAGAATGCATACGCCTTTTATGACAATGGCGAGGACATAGCGGACACAGGCAGGACTGGAAAAGATCTTGAACATATCCGCTGTATAATAGAAGGGAGTATGGACAAGACAGACGGCATTTTTCAGGTGGAGTATGAGGAGCTGCAGACGCTTTACAGCTATATTTCAAGGTGCGTAAAGCGCGACGGCGAAAAGGTGCAGACGATTCTCTTTACGATAAGCGCCATGAACAACGGCAGGACAGATAATGAGGTGTTTGAAAACGCTATGGCGGCGCTAGAGGTGGCGGCGGCATCATCGCTGCGCATGGTTGACATAGGCAGCCGCTACAGCAGCGTGCAGTATTTTATAATACTTATAGGTACGGACATTGACAATGGCAGAATGGTCGCGGAGAGAGTGATGAAGCAGTTTTACAAGATACATGCCAACTCAAATATTGTTGTTTCGTATGATATACAGACAATGATTTCAGGCATAAAACATTAAGAAAGTCTAAGGCGATAAAAGACATCGCCTAAGACTTTCTAAATGTTTAGAAAAAACGCAGGGGCGGCGTTTTTTCGTGGCTTTGGTTTGTTGGAGGGACAATGAAATGGGAGGGATACATTATGCGGGATGGGTGCAGTGAGCCGTGGATTTTGCAGCGGGCTGATCCTTTTATATGCAGGGATGGGAATGGAAAATATTATTTTACTGCGTCGGTGCCGTCATATGACAGGATTGTGCTTAGATGCGCTGATACTTTGGCTGGAATTGCAGACGCGGAGGAAGTGACAATATGGGAAAAGCATGCGTCGGGAATTATGGGAGCGCATATCTGGGCGCCTGAGCTGCACAGCATTGGCGGTAAATGGTACATATATTTTGCGGCAGGGGCTAAGGAGGACATTTGGGCGATACGCCCTTATGTGCTTGAATGCGCTGATAATGATCCCATGAAAGGCGAATGGCGTGAGCTTGGGAAAATGCAGGGCGCGGACGGCGACGAGCTTTCGTTTAATTCATTTTCGCTTGATGCGACGATTTTTGAGAGCGGAGGAAAGCTTTATTTCGTATGGGCGGAAAAGGCGAACACGGAGCAGGCGGCATCAAACCTTTACATAGCTGAGATGGCATCTCCCAACAAGCTAAAAACGCCGCGGGCGCTTTTGACGACGCCTGATTATGACTGGGAGAAGGTTGGTTTTTGGGTGAACGAGGGACCGGCGGTGATAAAAAAGGACTGGAGGATTTTTCTCACCTATTCGGCAAGCGATACAGGTCCTGCGTATTGCATGGGCATGCTTACGGCAGACGAGCGCGGCGATTTGCTCAATCCGCTTTCATGGAAAAAGGAAAGCCAGCCAGTATTAAAATCAGACGAAACGCTGGAGATATACGGGCCTGGGCATAATTCATTTACTACAGATGAGAAGGGCAATGACATTCTTGTCTACCACGCGCGCAAGGAGAGCAAGATTGAGGGCGATCCGCTTTACAATCCCAACAGGCACACCTTTCTTATGAAGGTGGAGTGGGAGAACGGCAGACCTGTATTTGATTACAAAAATAATATAATGTAAAGGAGTAAAACAATGGCAAAGCTTTTTATCAATGAGAAAAACAAAAAAGGGCATATCAACGCTGAGCTTTACGGCAATTTTTCAGAGCATTTGGGCAGATGCATTTATGAAGGGATTTACGTGGGTGAAAATTCGGATATTCCAAATACAAACGGCATGAGAAATGACGTTGTGGCGGCGCTGAAGGAGATGAAGCTTCCTGTGCTGCGCTGGCCGGGCGGCTGTTTTGCTGACGAATATCACTGGAAAGACGGAATAGGCCCCAAAGAAACAAGAAAGAAAATGGTAAACACGCACTGGGGTGGCGTCACCGAGGACAACAGCTTTGGCACGCATGAGTTTTTGGAACTTTGCGGGCAGCTTGGCTGCAAGACATATATAAACGGAAATGTCGGCAGCGGCACAGTGCAGGAGATGTCCGAGTGGGTTGAGTATATGACCTTTGACGGAGTGTCGCCTATGTCTGAGCTTAGAAAGAAAAATGGACACGAAAAGGCGTGGAAGGTAGATTATTTCGGCGTAGGCAATGAGAACTGGGGCTGCGGCGGAAATATGACGCCAGGCTACTATGCAAATCTTTACAGAAGATATCAAACGTATGTGAGGGTTTACGATTCAAATAAGCCTATATTTAAGGTATGCGGCGGGCCAAACGCGGGTGATGCGTACTGGACAGAGGAGGTATTAAAGACCTGCTTTGAAAATGTGCCGAAGGAATCCCATGGGCTGATGAACGGTCTTTCAATGCATTATTATACTGTCCCGGGCGATTGGAGTGTTAAGGGCAGCGCGACGGAGTTTGACGATAAGGAGTGGTACAAGACGCTTTCCAAGGCGCTTTATATCGAAAGCCTCATCAATATGCACGGCGGAATAATGGACAAGTACGATCCCGACAAGAAAATCGGGCTTATCGTTGACGAGTGGGGCACATGGTTTGATTGCGAGCCAGGCACAAATCCTGGATTTTTGTACCAGCAGAATACAATGCGCGATGCGCTTGTCGCCGGCTTATCGCTCAATGTATTCAACAAGCACTGCGACCGCGTGAAGATGGCGAATATCGCGCAGCTTGTAAATGTGCTGCAGGCGGTAATACTCACAGACGGGCCTAAGATGCTGCTCACCCCGACATACCACGTATTCCATATGTACAAGCATCATCAGGACGCGGAGCTTGTAGACAGCTTTATCGAGGGCGTAAGGACTATCGGCGAGGAGGAGGAATATATGGTTCCGAGCCTTCAGGAGTCGGCGTCAATTGATAAAGACGGGGTTATCACAATCACGATAAATAATCTTTCAACGAAGGACAGTGAGGATATGGAGATTGCGTTTGCGGAGCTCAAGCCAAGCGAGGTTACGTCGGCGATTTTGACAAATGAAGCGCATGCGCACAATACCTTTGAAAATCCTGACAAGGTTAAGGAGACTGAGTTTAAGGACTTTACAGTGACAGACAAGGGCATAAGCTTCAAGCTGCCCGCCTGCAGCGTTATACAGTTCCGTGTAAAATAAATATGCGGCAGGAAATTGCAGGTATCTGTTCAGCAGCGTTTTGCAGCTGCTTTAAATGGCATTAAAAACAGAGGGGTTATCATATGCAAGAGGGAAATAATCCGCAAAAGCGCTGTTTAAAATGTCTTTTGCGGGAGATGAGCCAGGAAGCGTACATGGAAAACCTGTATTCCTACATAAACCGTTTAGACGAGGACATCAAAGCAGACAAGGCGCTCTATGAGGAGCGCCTGTCTGTTTGTAAAGAGTGCGATTACCTCACAGACGGAATGTGCAGGGCATGCGGGTGCTTCGTCGAGCTGCGCGCCGTAATCGCAAATAATTCATGCTCGTATGGAAAGTGGTGAGGGGGCGCGGACTTTGCAGGAAATAACATTAGGTGAATTGATTGAAAATTTTAGAATATATGGCGAATGTAAATGTAACAATCCGCACGGATGAGAGCATAAAGCGGCAAGCGGACGAACTTTTTTCTGATTTGGGAATGTCCTTATCCAGGGCGATTACTGTATTTTTAAGACAGTCGTTAAGGGAGCAGGCAATACCGTTTCAAATTAAGCGTGATGTGATATGCCGAACAGGGATACTCTGGAAGCAATCGAAGAAGTAAAACATCTAAAAAATGATCCCAATAAAAAAACGTACAATTCCTTTGATGAAATTTTAAGAGAAGTTGAAAATGATGTATAAAATTGTAACAACTGGAAAATTGCCTTATAATCTGCCTTGAACCCAAGGTATCATAAGAAGGCGTGGAAAGATATTGCGAAGTTTATGTATCAGCAAGGTTTGCGCGTATGGAAAATTATTTATGGAAAGGATAGTAATCATGAAGTCATTAAAAAGAAACATTATTATTGGCATTTTTACTGGTATTAATCGGTGGCGCATATATTGTTCATATGAAATCAAGCGTAGGGTATGATGCGGCAATATCTTTAGCTTGTACTGGACAGAAATACGAAGAAAAATACAACAACGGTTATTTGACTTTTTCAATAGATACTCCTGACGGTTCAATTATTAAAAATATTAGGGTTGATAGTTCTGAGATGGAAAAAGATTTGAGTTCTAATGATATACAGGAGATAATAGGTCTTCTTATCTTTCTGGAACTGCCCAATCAAGTTATTTCAGAAAAACATTTAGATGTCAAAACAATGGATGCTCTTGAATTATTGACAGATACAGATATGTATGATGACTATTTTCGAATTGCTGACTATTCGACAAAATAATATTTTTACATAGTGTCTGCTTTCTGGTAACAAAAAGCAGACACTAATAGGCATGTTGATTGCTCTAGGATATATACTTAGATTGTCGTGCTTGCCTCCAATTTATTCTTTACAACCCCAATGATATAGCGCTATAATAAAGTTAACAAAACAGCATTTACTAAAGGAGCAGTGAATGGCAGAAGAAACAAAAACAGATAAAAGTACAGGCAGTCAAAGTAAATTTGAAAAGTTACAGTGGCATCCCGCATTTGGGGCGGCGCTAAAAATGGAGTTCATAAGGGAAAAAGACAGCCTAAGCTTTGATACGGAATACCCACTGAATATGAAACCTTTATTGATAGACTATCTTATAGTAAAAAAAGTGAAGGGCATAGTCCTTGAAAATGAGATAGGCAAATTTTTTAAAGGGCACAATATTATAGAATACAAGTCAGCCAGAGATGCCCTGTCCATCGACACAGTATCAAAAGTACAAGGTTATGCTTATTTATATAAATCATATGGCAAAAGCGTAGATGAAATAAAGCTTGATGATGTAACAACCACCCTGATACGTGAATCAAAGCCTAGAGCCTTATTCAATTATTTCGCGGAAAACGGTTACGAAGTATCAAATCCGTACAGCGGCATATACTACATAGAAAACGGATTAAAAATCCCGATGCAGATAATCGTAGGAAGTGAGCTCAGTAGCAGAGAGCATGAATGGCTTCATTTGCTGTCGGACAAGGTAACAAAGCAGGAGATGACGCACGCTATAGAGTATTCAAGAAATACGAACAATAAGGAAGAAAGAGATCTGATAGATGCTATATTTGAAGTAAGCGCGGTAGCAAACAAAGAGGTAATTGAAGAATTGGTGAGAGGAGGCGGAAATATGTGCCAGGCATTAATGGAGATAATGAAACCTGAAATTGATGAAATAGTGAATATAGCGGTACTGCAAGAGCGCGAACGCGTAGAGAAGGAAACAGCGAAACGCGTAGAGAAGGAAACAGCAGAACGCGTAGAGAAGGAAACAGCAGAACGCGTAGAGAAAGAAACAGCGAAACGCGTAGAGAAGGAAAACGAAAGGAAAATAAAAGAAGCCACAGAGCGCGCAATAAAAGCTGCGGTTAAAAGTCTGAGGCGTTTTAATGCCAGTGATGCAGATATTAAAGCGGCGCTTATTGAGGACTATGGCTTGTCAGAGCAGGAAGCGCTCTCGTACCTAAAATAGAATCTAAGGAAACGCTGAAAAGAATTTTCATTATGTATAAAAATTATAATAGGAGCTGTTTTTAAGACAGCTCCCATTAATTATTTTCATTAGTGTGATGAATCGTAAATATTATGCAAAAAGATATTTTTTTCGGTCAATTTGCCTGCATTTCCTTGGACTTCTCGTCGAGTAATTTCTTCCAATATCCCTCTTTCATGCTTATTTTCCCATATTGAGGCAATTTAATTTTATTATTTAATAAATCCTGCCTAATTAATCTATGTGTTGTTTTTATTTCAAAATCAAGATTTGGCTCTTGTGGATAATCGCTAGTTAAGCTAAGGTTTCTCCAATCTTTTATATCACTTCCTATATATTCCTGCATACTTTTTATCAGTATATTAATGTCTTCATATTCTACGAAAAAGGTCAAACCAGCTTCATCATAACCGTATGTATCATACTCTATTCTTACCATTTTTTCATTCATAATAGTTATAGTTTTGACATAGCCAATATAATAATCGCATAAATCGCAATAAATAATGACAGTTTTCGACTTGCCCAATTTCAACAAACTCCTTAATTGCTCATCATTCATTTAGCCAAAATCACCTCTCTATAAACAGTCCCGTCAAATTAGCTTGCCTTTTTTAGTTTTCTCCTTTCGCTTTGTTATACTTTACGTACAGCAGTTACAACCATAACAAAGAAAATAATTCTCGCTTTGTAAACCGCTTTACAAAACTAAGGAAAAATATTTTAAACGCCGCAATTTACCAATACCTCGGCGCTAATAATTCTTTATACTTATCGCCGCTGTGTTTTGCGCTGCTTCTTTTTTGCACTCGAAGCTCCACCGCCTCACCTTACGGCGCATTTTCCAGTATGCTGTCAAATGGTATGCTGTCAAAGCCAGCGCCCCCGAAAGCCAAAACAGAAAAAGTATTTTTTCCGTAGAAATCTCCGTTTCGCGCGTTTTGCTTTGTATGGCATAAGCTCCGACATCTGTTTCATTCTCTTGTGGCAATGCGTCGTTTCCCGTATTTGATGCGCTTTCAGGCATTTTATCCAGCACGAGGTTTGGGAGTTGCACCGTGCGCATATGAATATACGGCAGCTCAACCAGATTTAAAGGCAGCAGAATGCCAAAATGCCGACTCCGCCTGCGGCAGATGTCCCTATCAATCCTAAAAAAGCTTTTCTATCATTTTTCATCCAATGAATTAAGAAACGCCCTCAAGTCCTTTATTATTTAAAAACAGCATTGTATTCCGTTTGTATATACTTGTCCATATTCTTTTGGTAAAAGTTTCTTACTATTTCAACGTTTTCAATATACCAGCCATCTTTACGATAAGATGCATCTACCACCTTTACGGTATCTTTATCGCTAAAATCGGGCAGATATAAAATGAAACGCGCCATTGTTTTTCCGTTTTTCTCAAATATGGTAGCGCCTACATACATGTCGCCATTCTCCCAGCTTTCATTGCTTTCAAAGCTTATCGGCTGTTCTATGGAAATGTTCGGATTGTGTATAAAATTATAAGGATATTCTACCCACGCGTTATTCTCTAAGTGCAATATACTGATTTCAACAATTCCATGATTGCTATATACCGCTCGCCTCATTAATATATCCGCCCTTCCATTTCCTGATAAATCACCTGTGACTATCAGGGAACTGTGCGCCCCGTCATAAGTTTTTCCTGCTATGACATTCTTATTTCCATGTGTATATGCCGTAAGCGTCGTGTACTGCTCGCTGTCTGTTACAATAACCCTGTCTTCATTATCGTCCCCATCTAAATCAGTCCGCACCTCAATGCCAAAATCAATAGGAATGTTTCCCTTTTTATATATAGTTTCGCTTTTGACAATATTTATCAGTTCACTGAATATTGATATAATAATAATCATTCCAATAAGAAAAAAAGCCCCTTTCGATTTAGCTCCATTATCAAGGGCATTTGAAAATCTTTGCTTTAAGAAAAATGTTCCTGCCATATATTCAGTGGATAAAGGAGTTTTATGGGGATTATTTTTCTCAACCCATGACATTATAATATCACAGTATCCGCTACGTTCCTGTGCGGTGGCATTTTTAAGCACACTTTCATCGCATGCCAGTTCAATATCATTCGCCGCAAGCTTGTGCATAAGCCACACAAATGGATTGAACCAGTGTATGGTATCAACAGTTAAAAACAGGAGCTTCCACAAAATATCCTTTTCACGGCAATGTACAAGCTCATGCTTTAAGATATAATACAAATCATCTTCATTCCACTTTTCATCAGGCAGAAATATTGTGCTTTTAGTTATTCCTATTGTAAATGGCGCACATTCTGATGCTTCTAAAATCTGAAGTGACGGAAATTTTCGCAAGCCTAATTCAATAGAAATATCTTCTGCCATCTGCTTAACTGATTCATCGTTACAGCTATGGTTGTACCTTTTTAATCTGCGAAGCATATAGTGATAGCTGAATACATGATAAACTGTCAATATTAACATTCCCGCAAGCCAAAACGGAAACAGGATTTTTTCTGTCGTAAGCCCTGTATTTTTCACTTTACCCTGAGTGGCATTAAAATACATATCTGAATTTCCTTTAGATTCAATTGTATCTGCTTCAAAATTGCCATTGTCGTTAGTGTTAATATTGCCGTTCTCCTTTATAACAAGATTTGGCATTTGTACGGTATGCGCAAAGGGCAGCTTAATGAAACCAGCTGGCAGCAACAGAGATGCGGCAATCAAAATCCAGCCGTATTTTCTGCTTTTCGCTCTGCATTTTTGCCCATATGTTAGTGACAATGTGCAAAATACAGTAATGCTCAGCGCACCTGTTACAGACGAATTTAAGATTTCAATAAGCAGCCGTTCAATCATTTTCCGTTTTCCTCCAATGAATTAAGAAACGCCCTCAAGTCCTTTATTTCCTTTGCTGAAAGCTTTTTGCCATTATATAAGCTCGCTACCAGCTTTGTCGGGGAATTGTCAAACAGCTTCTCCATAAAAGAGCTGCTTTCTGCTGTCTTATATTCTTCCTCTCCCACGACCGCGGAGTAGTAGTTTGTGCGTGTGCTTCTGTCGCAGGACACATACCCCTTTTCAGCCATGCGCGCCAAAACCGCCATAAGGCTCGCAAGCTTCCAGTCGCGGTGCGGCTTTAATTCATCAAGAATTTCATTTGACGTCATAGCCTTGTCCTGCTTCCACAGAATTTTCATAATATCAAGCTCTGAATCTGCTAAACGTTTCATTTCAAATGTCCTTTCGCATAAAAAAATTAATATTGAATCCTGATATTATTATACAATATGTAAATATTTTGTCAATCGCAAAATATAAAAATAAATTTTTTAAACGCTAATTTGTGCTTAGGTACAAATCCGCAGTGTCGTAAGAATGGGTGACGACCTGCCAAAGTTTTTACAAGATGCTTTAGCTGAATTGCGAAAAGACATTGATAATGGGAACAAATAATTTTACGATTGACAAAACATTTATATATTGTATAATGAAATTTGCAGAACATTGATATAAAGGCATAATAAATATGCTGTTGCCCTAATGAAAAAAGGAGAATAAACGATAATGAAGGTAAAAACTAAAAAGGTATTAGTCGGTGCTTTAGTTATGATATTTACAGGATTGATTATAAGCACAATATTTTTCTTCAAAAACGTATTATACGGCAAAGAGGTAGAAACATCAAACGCAAGGGATTATGGCAGCTTTGAATGTTTTAACAATATGAGCGCATTGGCAGTCTTTCCCGCCGCTGACGCTTCATATATGTCACAGGATTATTACTACCAGCTAAAGGATGAAATAAACAGTCCCAAATGCCAGATATACTTAAAACGCCAATATACTGCAGAACAATACAAAAACGAAATAGAACGCATAGAAAAATGGGAGCTGTCATACCTTGACCAGACGCACAGGTTTTATAAAGATAATTCCCAATACATCAGCACGGCGTATGTAGCTGTAGAAAATTATAATAACTGCTATGAATATGCGTTGGCCTTTGAAAATATCAATACTATTATATATGTCTATCTTAAAAACATTGACATTGATGAGCTTTATATGGAAAAAATGTTCCTGCCTGCATATCTTCAAAATAATACCACAAACAGCGAATGGAAAAACACATATGCGTTTCTTATAGGCAGTAAATATGTAGTATGCATGGATTTGGCGGAGTAGGTATGACACATATTTTTGGCAGGAGGTCAGTCATGTCATATGCTGTAATGAACGCATTAAAACAACTGATTCAGAAGCAGGGATTTCATTTATGAAAAAACTGTGCTAAAATTAAAATATTTACAGCACATATATAAAAACATTGGAGAAAACAAACATGCCAAGATTAAAGATAACAGACATAAAAAATCCTGATGAAAAATACATGCGCGAGGCAGTCAGGCAGGCAAAAAAAGCCTATGCCCTCGGCGAAGTGCCCATAGGCTGTGTCATAGTGTATGATGGCAAAATCATAGGACGCGGCTACAACCGCAGGAACACAGACAAAAACACTCTCTCCCACGCCGAAATAACAGCCATACGCAAAGCAAGCAGAATAATCGGCGACTGGCGGTTAGAGGACTGTACGCTTTACGTAACCCTCGAGCCATGCCAGATGTGCGCAGGCGCAATCATACAGGCAAGAATCCCCAGAGTAGTAATGGCATGCATGAACCCCAAAGCAGGCTGCGCAGGCTCAATATTAAACATACTAAATATGCCCGAATTTAACCACCAGGCAGAAATAGTCCAGGGAGTCTGTGAAGAAGAATGTTCCCAAATGCTCAAAAACTTTTTCAAGGAGCTCCGCGCCAGAAACAAAAAAGCAGCGCCACAATAAACTTATGCACAAAACGCAACTTGGGCAAACTCAATCCAC
Source organism: uncultured Lachnospiraceae bacterium (assembly GCA_947625775.1). Classification (GTDB taxonomy): domain Bacteria; phylum Bacillota; class Clostridia; order Lachnospirales; family Lachnospiraceae; genus COE1. The sequence continues at coordinate 40,042 of CANQPM010000005.1, forward strand.
ATATAAAAATTATCTTCCCCCCTTTATAAAATCAGCATAATATGGTAAACTTTACATATCAGAAGCAATACGCCATACATACAAAACAGGAATTTGATAAAGCTAATAAAGACAAAATAAATTCAGAAAGCGCCACTTTGCGCGGAAGCGAGGACACAGATGGACGAAATAGCGGTACTTATCCCATGCTACAATGAAAGCAAAACCATAGAAAAGGTAGTAAAAGACTTCAAAAAGGCTCTGCCCGAGGCAGTGATATACGTCTACGACAACAACTCCAAAGACGGCACAGACGAAATAGCAAGAAAAGCAGGCGCGGTGGTGCGTTATGAATACCAGCAGGGAAAAGGCAACGTCATACGCCGCATGTTCAGGGAAATAGACGCCAAATGCTACGTAATGACAGACGGCGACGACACATATCCCGCAGACGAGGCAAGAAAGCTCTGCGACGCGGTTCTTAACAGAAACGCAGATATGGTGGTAGGCGACAGATTATCCTCCTCATACTTTGAGGAAAATAAACGCCCCTTCCATAATTTCGGCAACTCCCTTGTGCGCGGCGCAATAAACAGCATGTTCAAAAGCAACATAAGGGACATAATGACAGGCTACAGGGCATTCAGCTACCAGTTTGTAAAATCCTTCCCCGTGCTTTCAAAAGGCTTTGAGATTGAGACAGAAATGAGCATACACGCCATAGACAAAAACATGCGCGTGGAAAACGTGATTATCCAGTACCGCGACCGCCCCGAGGGCAGCGTGTCAAAGCTCAACACCTATTCCGACGGCTTTAAGGTGCTTATGACCATAGCAAAAATGTACAGAAATTATAAGCCGATGCGCTTTTTCTCATGGGTGTCAGCCCTGCTTGCCGTGGCGGCGACGTTGTTTTTTGTCCCTGTCTTGTGCGAATATTTTGAGACAGGGCTTGTGGAGCGTTTCCCCACGCTCATAGTGTGTGGTTTCGTATATATAGCCGCGATACAGTCGCTTTTTGCGGGGATTATGCTTTCCACAATGCGCCAGAAGGACAGGCAGGATTTTGAGATGAACCTGATTTCACTCCATAATGAATACAAAAGCAAATTAAATGGGTAAAAGCTCGCCCAAACGCTTTAAGATGACATCGCGCTGCATTGACCTGATATTCTGGGCGCTCTCCATGAGGTCAAATATCTTTTCGGGAGTGTGCGCGTCGCTGTAGAGCTGCGCAAGCAGATAATAGCTTTTGCTCACATCGGTGTTTGTGGACACGGCAAATTCAAGCGTCATTATGGCAAGCGCGTCATTTCCGCTTTCATGGAGCTTTTCCGCAAGCTTCTGCAGGAGAGAGACTAAATTTGTGTAATGAAAATCGTATTCGCTTAATATAGTAATATTAGCAGTGCCATATTCAAGCTTTAAGTCGGTGTTGGTGTAGCCCGTCAGATTGACGATTTTGTATTCGGACAAGTCGTTTAAATCGCGGATGCAGGCGTCAAGCTCATCGTTTGAGTTTTCGGGCTTCATATGGAGCAGCCCGTCAGGGATAGTAATGTAGTCGAGATTGTCGAGCGGCTTTTTGCGCGTAAAATTCGCTTTGTTTTCCCTTGCCCAAAATTCGTCATACGCTTTGGACTCGATGGACTTTATGTGCCTAAGTCTGAAAAAAAATACAATTGAAAACGTAAGAAAGCTTGCAATAATTAAAAAATACATATATAATATCCTTTCAGAAAATAATAATCATTGTTGTAAAAATAAAGGGGGGACGGCTATGCTTAACTTCAACAACAAAAAGACGCAGAAAAAAATCGCGGCGGTAATTGCCATTCTGCTTGTGCTTGCCATGGTAGTTCCATTGGCAGTCACGGCTTTGGGCTAATGTTATTTTACAATATATGCAATATTATTTACAACAGGTAATTTTCATATTATTTGCATCAGTTTTTAGTTATTGTCCACAGAAGGTTTTTTTAATCTGTTTGAGCCGTTTTTAATGGCATAGGAGATTGTTATGAAAAATATTATAAGGAGAAGGAAATTATTTATTTTTGTGTTTATGGCTGCGCTTCTGCTCTGCGCGGGCGCGGTGTTCGGCGCTTCTAGGGCTTATGCGGCTGAGTCGGACAATGTTATTCTTGAGGGCGTGTATATGGGTGACATAAATCTTTCGGGAATGACGGCTGACGAGGCGAAGGCGGCGGTAAGTGAATTTGTAAATACGCTGAAACAGAAAAATGTCACTTTCGGCGCGGTAGACGACCATTTTGTAGCGGTAACGGCGGGCGACCTGGGGCTGAGCTGGGTAAATGAATCGGACATAGACGCGGCGGCGGCTCTTGGCAAAAAGGGAAATATTGTCCAGAGATATAAGGCGATGCAGGATTTAAAGCATGGCAATAAGGTGTACGACTTGGAGCTTTCGTTTGACGACAACGCAATCAGGACAATTTTGTCGGAGCAGTGCGCGGAATATGACGTACCTGCCATAAACGCTAATATCACCAGTGAAAACGGCGAGCTTGTGATTACAGACGGGCAGCAGGGAAAGGGCGTAAATGTAGAGGAATCGCTTGAAAAAACCGTAAGCTATCTCACGACGGACTGGGATTATGCTGACGCGTCGATAGATTTGGTTATAGACGTGACTGAGCCGAAGGGCACGGCTGAGGAGCTTTCAAAGCTTACAGACGTACTTGGCACATACACGACAAGCTATTCTTCGAGCGGCGCTTCCCGTTGCAAGAATGTTGAGAACGGCTGCCGCCTTATAAACGGCACGCTGCTTTATCCAGGCGATGAGTTTTCGACATATGACACAATCAAGCCGTTTACGACGGACAACGGATATTATCCAGCGGGCTCATATTTGAATGGAAAGGTAGTAGACAGTCTCGGCGGCGGCATCTGCCAGGTTTCCACTACGCTTTATAACGCGGTGCTTTTGGCTGAGCTTGAGGTGACGGAGAGAAATAACCATTCGATGATTATAACATATGTCGATCCTTCTATGGATGCGGCGATTGCCGAGTCAGCGGGAAAGGATTTCAGATTTACGAATAATCTTGATAATCCTGTGTATATAGAAGGGCATACAGAGGGCAAGAAGATAACATTTACCATATACGGCGTGGAGACAAGACCGTCAGACCGTAAGGTGCGCTATGAGAGCGAGGTGCTTTCCACAAAGCAGCCTGAGTATGAGGAGATTATAGCGGACGGCGGCCAGGGCGTAGGTTATATCAGCGTTCAGTCCGCTCACATAGGGTATACCGCGCAGCTCTGGAAGATTGTCGAGGAAAACGGCACGGAGGTGAGTCGCGAGGTTATAAATAAGAGCACTTATAAGGCGTCGCCGCGCAGCGCGGTAGTAGGCGTGAATACTGATAATCCCCTGTATGCAAGCCGTATTCAGGCGGCGATTGATTCGGGGAGCATTGACACCTGCAAGGCGGAGGCGGCTGCAATTAAGGGCGAGATGGACGCGGCAGCTCAGCAGCAGGCTGACATAGATGCGTATAACCAGGCGCTTTTGGAGCAGCAGGCGGCATTGGAGGCATACAATCAGGCGCTTTTGCAGCAGCAGCTTTTAGAGCAGCAACAGCAGAATGGACAGTAGGAGATGGTGATTATAAATGAATTACGGCAAGCTCACGGAGCTTGTTTACAAACGCTCTGTTGACAAGGTGATAAGGGATATTTCACAGAAAAATATGAGCTTTTATGATGGCGCAGCACTTGGGGCAGACTGCGCCATTTTGCCGTCGGGACTTTTTAGCGCGAGGGCTCTGGCATCTGGCAGAGATGAAAATGTCGCGGCGCGGGCGTTTTTTGCCGCGTCAAATAATGCATGGGCGGCATTGCGGGAGGAGCCTGCCGATGCGTATGCCGTTTTGAGCGTTAAGCTGCCTGAAAGATGCCGTGAGATAAAGGCGCGGAGGATTGTAGAGCAGGCAGCGCTTGGCGCGCGGCAGCTGGGAATACCGATTATGGGTGCGGACGTGAGCGTGCTGCCCTGCGTGAGCGGCATAATTGCCGAGTGTGTGATGAGCGGCAAAGTAAACCAGACAGACGGCAAAGAAAGGCTTGGAGCGCGGGCGGGCGATGACATTGTGATGACGAACTGGATAGGGCTTGAAGGAACGGCGCTTATAGCGGGAGGCAGCTTTGACAGGCTGTGTGAGAGATACCCTTCCGATATGATTGAGGAGGCTAGGGGATTCATAAGACATTTTTCGGTAGCGGCGCAGGCACGCGCCGCTGTGGAGGCTGCTACCGCCGTTAAGTCCGACGCAGGTTGCATGCTGGCGGCGCGGGAGGGCGGTATTTTCGGGGCTCTCTGGGCGCTTGCCTCTGACAACGGCGTTGGACTGGTCGCAGACTTAAAGGACATACCTGTAAGGCAGGAAACTATAGAGGTATGTGAATTTTTTGACTTAAATCCATATGAGCTTTTGGCGGGAGGAAGTTTGCTGATTACGACAACGCGCGGCGCGGAATTGGCGGAGCGTCTTGGCGATAAGGGGATAAACGCCGCTGTGATAGGAAAAATCTGCGAGGGCAATGACAGGATAGTGCGCCACGGCGAGGAAACGCGTTATCTCGAGCCTGCCAAGGGTGATGAGATTTTCAGGTACTATGAGATTGTGAATAATATGCGCTGACAGAAAGCATACGGCTCTGCGAAGGGGCGGCGCAGCAGATGGCAGCGCAGGAAAGAGGTAAAATATGAGAGAGAAAATTTTGACAATAATCGAAAAGAACAGCAGAATTGATCTGCGTGAGCTTGCAATCCTTCTTGGCGAGTCCGAAACGGACATTGTAAATGAGATGGAGAAGATGGAGCAGGAGGGAGTAATCTGCGGCTATCACACGCTTATCGACTGGGAAAAGACAGATGTGGAGAAGGTGAACGCGCTTATCGAGGTGCGCGTCACGCCGCAGAGGAACAACGGCTTTGACGCTATTGCGGAGAGGATTTACAAATATCCAGAGGTTCATGCGGTTTACCTTATTTCGGGCGGCTATGACCTGCTTGTCAGCCTTGAGGGGAAATCGCTTAAAGAGGTGTCGCGCTTTGTCACGGAAAAGCTTTCGACGCAGGAGTCCGTTATCAGCACGGCGACGCACTTTATCCTGAAGAAGTATAAAGACCACGGCACTATTCTGGGCAAAAAAGAGGTCGATGAAAGGATGCAGGTGACGCCATGAGAAATCCGTTATCAAAGACAATCGTAAATATTAAGCCGTCGGGCATAAGGAAGTTTTTTGACATAGTGAGCGAGATGAACGATCCCGACGTAATATCGCTTGGCGTAGGCGAGCCCGATTTTGAGACGCCGTGGCATATACGCGACGAGGGTATTTATTCGCTTGAAAGAGGGCGCACGTTTTATACTTCAAACGCGGGGCTTTTGGAGATGCGCGAGGAGGTCAGCAGGTATTTAAAGAGAAGGTATGACCTTGAATACGCTGCGCGCAATGAAATGATAGTGACGGTAGGCGGCTCAGAGGCGATAGACATTGCGCTGCGCGCGATGGTAGACGCAGGCGACGAGGTGCTCATACCGCAGCCAAGCTATGTATCATATGAGCCCTGCGCCGTGCTTGCGGGCGGCAAGCCTGTGATAATCGAGCTAAAGCACGAGAACCAGTTCAGGCTCACGGCAAAAGAGCTTGAAGATGCGATTACGGATAAGAGCAAAATACTTATACTGCCTTTTCCCAATAATCCGACGGGCGCGATTATGGAGAGGGAGGATTTGGAGGCTATAGCTGAGGTTATAAAGGAGCACGACCTGTATGTCCTTTCGGACGAGATTTATTCGGAGCTGTGCTACACGGACAAACACGTTTCGATTGCGAATATCGACGGAATGTGGGAACGCACGGTTTTGATAAACGGCTTTTCAAAATCTTATGCAATGACAGGCTGGCGGCTTGGCTATGCGTGCGGTCCAGAGAAGATTATCGAGCAGATGTACAAAATACACCAGTTCTGCATTATGTGCGCTCCGACGACATCACAGTATGCGGCGATTGACGCGCTGCGAAACGGCGACGACGACGTGAAAATGATGCGCGAGGCATACAACCAGAGGAGACGTTTCCTCGTGCATGCATTTAAGGAGATGGGGCTTGAATGTTTTGAGCCGTTCGGCGCGTTTTACATATTCCCGTGCATAAAGGAATTCGGAATGACGAGCGATGAGTTTGCGACAAGATTTCTGCAGGAGGAAAAGGTCGCTGTAGTGCCAGGTACGGCGTTTGGCAGCAGCGGTGAAGGATTTATAAGGATTTCGTATGCGTATTCGCTTGAAAAGCTGAAGGTTGCGGTCGGAAGACTTGAGCATTTTGTAAAGCATCTGCGGGAGAGCGGGAAATAAAAGGGAAATAAAAAGCGGTGTGAGAATTATTTTTTTGATGTGAGATGCGGGGCTGTCGTAATAAGGATTAATTGTACAGGATATGGTATTGTGCCTAAATTATGTGAAACTATATCTTGTGATTGTATTCCTTAATGTGGCAGCCCCGCGCTGATTTGTGCAGAAGATAAACTAAAACAGATTGACAGTTTGGCAAAGTGCGCATTATTTTTCAACTTTTTCAATAATGCAGCTATGGCGCTTATTTTTATCAGCCTTGCTATAGCTGATTGCGACGAGCATAATTTCACCGCTATAGCCTTCAAGCGCCTGCGCATACTGTCTGTTCTTTATTTGCTGTATGGCTGTGTCGGCGGCTTCGTCATATTTTAATTCCACAATTAACGCTGGCTTTGGCGAGTGCGGAAGGGGCAGAAATATGATATCTGCAAAGCCTTTGCCTGCGGGGAATTCCCGTATAAGCCTGTAATCCTTCCGCGCGCTGTAATATGCAAGCCCGATGGCACAGCTTAAAGAATTTTCATCATTGTATGTCAAAATAGACGCCGCCTCCATATGCGCCTTATCAAGCGCCTCGGCGACTTCCCTTTCATTGCCGCTTAATGTATCTGACAGCAGCTTTTCAGAGGCTTTGAGGATTTGCATAACATCAGACCAGCCGCCGACGCTCATAGCGTTTTCAAATTCCCTGATTATTTCCTTGTTGGGAATAAAAGCCTCCTCTGTCTGTGCGTCATATCCAAGATAGCCAAGATGAATCAGCAAAGTCAAAACATCATCCTTCACCTTGAAGCTGCGCATATCATTTTGAAAGCTCAGCGTATTGACTTTGATGCGTTCGCCGCTGAGCATCTGTATTATAGAGCCTCTTAGACCGTCAAAATCCATGTCAATATATATTTTCAGCGCATCATATGTTTCAGTGGAAGCCCAATAGCTTGAAAAGCTCTTAAAGCTCATAGCGGACACTACAGAGCGCGGATTGTAAATGTGTTTGAAATTTTTGAACATGTAGCCGTCATACCAGCTGCTTGTTTCGGTATAATCCATGTCAAATCTCTGGCACAGTGCCTTTACCTCGTCCTGAGTAAATCCCGTATATTCCTCCAAATCATATTGTCCAGTCATTGAATGTTCGCTGAACATATTCAGCGCGGAGTGCTGTCCGTATTTTTTTACAGGCAGAATACCTGTCATATAGGCAAGCGCCACATAGGGCTGATCCTTCAGAAGGCTGCGCAGAAAATCAAGGTATTGCTTTTGCAGAGCCTCGGATTCCTGCCGCTCACGCATCACGCAGTCCCATTCGTCAATCAGAAAGATAAACTGTTTATCAGCCTTTGCATAAATTTTTTCGAGCGCCTCAGCTAAAATAACAGTCCGTTCCGAAAACAGGCTTCCATAGGCTTCCTGCAGTTCATCAAGGACAGCATGCTCTAAATATTTCGTCATATTATTGGCATCTGTCCTGAGAAGAAAATGCTGCATATTCAAATAAATCACATCATATTTATTCAGATATTTTGGGAAGGTTTTTGTGCCAGTGATTTTGAGTCCGCTAAATAAATCCATCGAGTCGCAGCCGCAGCTATAGTAGGCAGCGAGCATTTCAAGCGCCATAGATTTGCCGAAGCGTCTCGGTCTGCTGACGCAGATATATTTTTGCTTTGTATTCAGGCAGGAGTTTGTATATTCAATCAGTCCTGTTTTATCTACATAAATCTGAGAATTGAGCGCTTCCTGAAAACCTCTGTTTTTAGGATTTAAATAAATTCCCATATGAAGATACCTCCATGCTCCAAAGCCGCTCAGCAGTATTTTAGCCGGCAGCGGTTTAGGTGTTTTTCTATATTATATAAAAACAAAATTGATTTAACAAGGGCTTTGATGCTGATGTTATTGTAAATATGAGTGTTTTTCTGTATAATAAAAGCGTCAGAAAATTATAATGACGGCGCTTTAGAGTATTGAATACTTTGCAGTATTGTTTCTATAACTGTAAATTGTTGGCTGCTTTTTACAATGCTGTTTGGGCGTATATACATATATATCTGATAGAATGGAGATTTGATTATGAATATAGTGCTTTATCAGCCCGAAATCCCTGCCAATACGGGAAATATAGGCAGAACATGTGTCGCGACCAATACTGTGCTTCATTTAATTGAGCCGCTGGGCTTCCGGCTTACGGGCAAGGAGCTTAGGCGCGCGGGAATGGATTACTGGGAGCATTTGGACGTGCGAAGGTATATGAATTTTGAGGAATTTATGGAGAAAAATTTTGCGGCAGGCAAAGACGCAAGACTTTGGCTTGCCACTACGAAGGCAAAGCAGGTGTATACAGATGTGCATTACGGTGAGAATGACTTCATTATGTTTGGAAAGGAAAGCGCAGGAATACCCGAAGAAATACTTGTTGAAAATCAGGACGGGTGCATACGCATACCAATGCTTGACAAAATACGCAGCTTGAATCTTTCAAACAGCGTGAGCATAGTGCTCTATGAGGCGCTGCGGCAACAGAACTTTGCGGGAATGAGGCTGGAGGGGGAGCTACACAGGCTGGAATGGAAATAACGGCAATTTTCACAATAAATTCAGTGCATTTTATACAATGAAAAATCCGTGAAAACCCTATATACTATATTTATGTAAGATTGTTGATTGGTGCGGCGGCGCACACGGAAATGAGGTAAAAATGTATTATATAGGAGTTGACCTTGGCACTTCCGCGGTAAAGCTTTTGCTGATGGAAGGAAACGGCAGAATCGCAAATATTGTATCAAAGGAGTATCCGCTGTATTTCCCGAATGTCGGCTGGAGTGAGCAAAAGCCCGAGGACTGGTGGGATGCCGTGCTTGCGGGCTTAAAGGAGCTGACGGAGGGCTTTGACAAGTCAAAAGTAGCAGGCATAAGCTTTGGCGGACAGATGCACGGGCTTGTCATGCTTGACAGCGAGGACAATGTTATCCGCCCCGCGATTCTCTGGAACGACGGCAGAACACAGAAGGAAACTGATTATCTGAACAATGTTATCGGCAAGGACAAGCTTTCAAAATATACCGCAAACATAGCGTTTACAGGCTTTACAGCGCCTAAGATTCTGTGGGTGAAAAACAATGAGCCTGAAAATTTCGCAAGGATAAGCAAGATAATGCTCCCCAAGGATTACATAGCGTATAAGCTTTCGGGAAGCTTCTGCACGGATTTTTCAGACGCGTCAGGGATGCTTCTGCTTGACGTGGAGCATAAGTGCTGGTCTGAAGAAATGCTTGAAATCTGCGGCATTAAAAAGAAACAGATGCCAAAGCTCTATGAAAGCTATGAGGCGGTCGGCACTTTAAAGGCAGATATAGCGGCGCGGCTTGGACTTCCCGCGACAGTCAAAATCGCGGCGGGCGCGGGCGACAACGCGGCGGCGGCAGTCGGCACAGGCACGGTCGGCGACGCTATGTGTAACATCTCGCTCGGCACAAGCGGCACGATTTTCATATCAAGCAACAAATTCGGCGTAGACAAGAATAACGCGCTCCACAGCTTTGCGCACGCGAACGGTAAGTATCACCTTATGGGCTGCATGCTCAGCGCGGCATCGTGCAATAAGTGGTTTATGGAAGACATTCTTCGCACAAAGGAGTTTGCCAATGAGCAGGCGGCGATAACAGATGATATGCTTGGAAATAACCACGTATATTTTTTGCCGTATCTTATGGGCGAGCGCTCGCCGCACAATGACGCCAACGCACGCGGCACGTTTATCGGCATGACAATGGACACGGGCAGGGCGGATCTTTATCAGGCTGTTTTGGAGGGCGTGGCGTTTGCGATACGCGACTCGTTTGAAGTGGCAAAGAGCCTTGGTATTGACATAAAGGCGTCGAAAATCTGCGGCGGCGGCGCAAAGAGCCCGCTTTGGAGAAAGATATTTGCAAATGTGCTTAATATACGACTTGACATAATCGAGAGTGAGGAGGGACCAGGTTACGGCGGAGCGATTCTTGCGGCGGTGGCGTGCGGAGAGTATTCGACTGTAGAGGAGGCTGCCGATAAGCTTGTGAAGGTTATAGACAGCGTGGAGCCTGACGCGGAGCTTGCGGCGCGGTATGAGGAGAGATACCGCAGGTTCAGGCAGATTTATCCCGCGGTTAAGGAGTTGTTTCCGAAGCTTTGACGGCGCTGGCTGATGATATATAATGAGCGGTTATCCCCGCTGCGTATTTGAAGGAATGGCAAATATGCGGCGGGGATTTTTAGACGGCGGAATGGAGGTCTGTGATGATAATTCAAGGCAGAAAAGTATGGCTGGGCAGCAGCTTTGTCCCTGCGCAGATAGAAATAGATGATGGCGGAGCGGCTTGCAGCGCGGCGGTTTACGGTGGCAAAAATTGTGGAAAAATACAGCGCGTGATGAGGCTAAATACCGAAAAATGTGATATTGACTATGGCGATAACTGGATTTTGCCAGGCTTTATAGATATCCACACGCACGGCGCGTTTGGGTTTGACACAAATGATGCGGATTCGGAGGGGCTTCGGTATTGGATAAAAAATATAGTGGCGGAGGGCGTGACAGCGATAATGCCGACTACTGCGACACAGGAGAAAAAGGCGCTTAAAACCGCGCTGAAAAATGTTGCAGAAGTAGCGGCATGTGTTGGAAATGCAAATGATGCTGTTTTTGCAAAAAACACTGTGGAAAGAAGTGCGTCGAAGAGGGCAGCTGCTGACGCGGGAGCGGAAATTTTGGGAATACATTTTGAAGGTCCGTACATTGACAGGAAATACAGGGGCGCACAGGCGGAGAGCGCGATTTTGCCGCCGTCGATAGAGGAATTTTGGGAATATCAAGACGCGGCGGGAGGTTTGATAAAATACATCACATTGAGCCCGACGCAGGACAGGGATTTTGAGTTTATCCGCTTTTGCGCACAGAACGGAGTGACGGTAAGCCTCGGACATTCAGACGCGGAATATGGCGACGCGGTAATGGCTATGGCAAACGGTGCGCGTTCAATCACCCACGTATATAATGGAATGTCGCCCTTCCACCATAGAAACGCAGGAATGACAGGCGTGTCACTTATTGAAAATGAGCTGTATGGGGAGATAATCTGCGACGGCTTACATTCAAGCGCGGAGGCAGTGCGGCTTTTTTTCAATGCAAAGGGTGCGCACAGGGCTATAATGATAACCGATTCACTTAGCGCGAAATATGTTAATGAAGGGAAGCATTATAAAGACGCGGCTTTTGAGAAAGCTTTTATTGAAGAAACCGCCGCAAGAAATAATCAGCCTGATAAGCCTTTAACGAAATCAGGAGGATATGCCTTATATCTAGCGGGGCAGCAGATAGAGCTTGACAGCAGCGGGCTTGCGAGATTATGCAAGGATGGCACTATAGCGGGCAGCACGCTCAAAATGAATGAAGGTCTGCGTTTCCTCATTGAAGAAGTCGGAGTGTCGCGAGAGGCGGCCATTAATTCTTGCACGATAAATCCCGCCCGCTGCATAGGCGTGGGGGATAGAAAAGGAAAAATATGTGCGGGTTATGATGCTGATATAACAGTGTTGGGCAAATCTTATGAGGTGCTCGAAGTATATTGCAGAGGACGCAAAGTATAGTAAATAGATATTAAATATAAGGAAACGCTGATTAATTCATGCATTTTCTCATGATTTTTGATATAATATAAATATCAACTGAAAGGACATATACTTATGAATCAACTGATATTTTCTGATAAGGAATACTCCAACCGAAAGAAGAAAACTAGGCGTGAAGAATTCCTTGATGTCATGGATGAAATCATCCCCTAGTCATACTGGGTGGAAATGATCCGCCCATTTTATTTTGCTAACAGGCTCGGACGCAAGCCTATCGGTATTGAAACCATGCTCCGCATGTATCTTATGCAGGTTTGGTTTAATTTGTCCGATGAGGGGGTCGACGATTCCATCTACGACAGTTATGCCATGCGTTCATTTATGCACATAAATTTCAATGAACAGCAGGTATCGGATGCGCCCCCCTGATTAAGTTCAGGCATATGCTTGAAACAAATAAAATTGGCGGGAAAATTTTTGTCGATGTCAGCAATCGTCTCGATAAGGCAGGCTTTATCATGCATGGAGGTGCTATCGTTGATGCAGGTCTTATAGCGGCGCCAAAATCCACTAAGAACCAGGATGACTGACGTGATCCTGAAATGCATCAGACAAAGAAGGGCAATGAATGGCACTTCGGAATGAAAGTACATGTCGGTGTAGACGCAGGCAGCGGACACGTTCATACAATAACCGGTACGCCTGCCAATATGCATGATGTTTCAGAAACCGCAAACCTTATCAGGGAAGATGATGAGGTGGTATATGGGGACTCTGATTATCTTGGAGCCGCTAACCAGCTCGCGATTAGGGACGATGAGAAAAAATCCAGGACAGAGTTCCGTGTAAACAAACGTCCTTCCAGCCTCAAAATGGCGGATGCTTTCAAAGTCTTTAAATGGGACAAGAAAATGGAACATGCAAAGTCCGCATTCTGCTGTAAAGTCGAGCATCTATTTCTCATTGTAAAGAAGCAGATGGAATACTCGAAAGTTGTATATCATAGGATTGCTAAAAATATGAATCAATTCCATATGCTGTTTGCCAGCGCAAATCTATTAATGTGCAGTAGGGCTGGCAGGACAAAGGATTTTGTTGGGTGCATAGTACAACTGTGCCCATTTTGAAGAAACATCCTCAAAATGGGATAAATAGCAGGGATATAACAGGTATATGAGGTCAAAATCCTCCTGGTTTTTATAAAAACTTGACACACTGGGATAATGCTGAGAATAAGGTTAATTAATCAGCGTTTCCCTAAAAATTTTGATGTTGGCGAGGACATTAACAACGTTTTTGGTTACTTATTTTTGAGATAATGTTAAAATGGCTGTAGCGAAAACGGAGTGATGGGAGGCGAGTGAATGAAGCGCAGGTTTAACGTAACGGGTGCATGTATTCCATCCAGACATTATATGGTGCGTCTTGATGATCGGTAAAAAAAAGATTAAGGACGAGTTTGTGGATTATGGAAGCTATTTTTTAATCAACAGAGGACGTCAATACGGAAAAACAACGACGCTTAAAGCATTGGAAAAATATCTTAATGATGAATATCTTGTACTGTCACTTGATTTTCAGCAGATTGAGACAGGCGATTTTGCTGACGGACCGACATTTTCACACGCCCTGTCAAAACGGATTTTTATTGAGCTTGATAGTATTGAAACAGAAGCTGCAAAAACACTAAAGAATATTTTGTCAGATTTTATGAGTAATCATCCAAATGCAGGAATGGATGATTTGTTTATATGCTTTAGTTCTATGTGTAAAAAAAGCGCCAATCCTGTTGTATTGATGATAGACGAGGTGGACAGCGCATCAAATAATCAGGTGTTTATAGATTTTCTTGCACAGCTTAGGGGGTATTATCTTAATCGTGAAAAAACCCCGATTTTTCACTCTGTAATTCTGGCAGGAGTATATGATATCAAAAATTTAAAATTAAAGCTGCGTCCCGATTTTAAACATCAATACAACAGCCCATGGAATATAGCTGCTGATTTTGATATTGACATGAATTTTTCAGTACCGCAAATTGCAGGAATGTTGAAAGAGTATGAGGCAGATAATCATACAGGTATGGAAATAGAAGAAATAGCGGAGGAAATATATTGCTATACGTCAGGGTATCCTGTACTTGTATCTTCAATATGTAAACAGCTTGATGAAAGGATTTGCGGAAGCGAAGGCTTTGAAACAATGCAAAAAACCTGGACAAATGAAGGCATTAAAAAGGCTGTCAGCATAATACTGAAAAAAAGTTCACCTCTGTTTGAAAGTCTGGCAAAGCAGCTTGACGTATATAAAGGCATGCGCGAAATAATAGAGGATATTATATATCGCGGAAGAAAGATTACATTCAGCCCTGAACAAAAGTCTATCAATCTTGGTCTGATGTTTGGCTATCTGAAAGAAGAGAATGGACACGTGGCAATAGCAAACAGAATGTTTGAAATGTGTCTGCTGAATCTGTTTATGGCAGAAGAATCAGGAAATGATGTCTATGCACGCGGCGGAAGCGACAGAATCGGCTTTATAAAAGACGGCATGCTCAATATGGAGCTTGTATTAAAAAAGTTTGTTGAATATTTTACGGAGATTTATGGGCAAATGGACGAAAGCTTTATTGAAAAACAAGGCAGAAAGATTTTCCTGATTTATTTAAAGCCAATTATCAATGGTGTTGGAAATTATTATATTGAAGCACATACAAGAGATGAGCGGCGCACTGATGTCATAGTTGATTATCTGGGCGAGCAGTTTATAGTTGAGCTGAAAATCTGGCATGGAAGTGAGTACAATGAAAGAGGCAAGAGGCAGCTTGTTGAGTATTTGGATTATTACCGCAAAGATAAGGGATATATGCTGAGCTTTAATTTTAATAAAAATAAAGAAGTGGGTGTCAGGAAAATTAAAGCAGGGAATAAAGTGATTGTTGAGGCGGTAGTTTAAAAAGGAATGGTTGCCAAGATTCTTGTCGTCAAAATGTTTAAGCAGAAGTTAATTTTTGTTGGGTTGTTTTATTAAATGTCAATTAAGAGATAATATGGAGAAAATGAAATGTTATGTCCTAAATGTGGAAAAGAAATGCAGAGCGGCGCACTTGAACCAAGCCAAAAAGGATTAGTGTATTGGGCAAGAGATGAGTTTTTCCATGGTAAAATCTTGAACTTTATGACGAAACGAAGAGCTGTAAAGAATGGTGCAATTATTATACCTGTTCGTTATGGAATGATTGATCATCTTACAAAAGCATTGGCGTGTAAGGATTGCAAATATGTATTGGTAGATTGCAACTGAATTTTGATATATCAAGCTAACATCAATAATTATCACAACTGAATATCAACGTAGCGCAAAGGCGGTTATTAACGTGAAGTTTTTATTCGTTTTTGTTTGGAAAGGGCAGAAAAAGTCATATATATCGTTTGATTAATTAAATTACATGGATTTAGACGGATATTGATATAAGGTTAAATAATATTATAAATATACGAATTTCCAGTTTTCCCGATGCGTTTTACAGTCCCTGTTTCCAACAGGATATTCAGCAGAGTGCCTGCAAATCCCTGCGGGATTTTTGCGGCTTTTGCCAAATCCTTTGAAGTGAAGTTTTCCTTTATATTTTCTGGAATAAATTTTTTATAGTCGTCTAATGTGTCGATACGCAGTTCGTCAAATATATCTACGGGAATACCGTCCATACGCGATGAACCTCTTTTTTTGTTTGCACTCCAGCCGTTGAGGCAGCGTGTTTCTTCTACATCTATCAGTACGAGAATTAAATGCAGCCTTGGATTGCCGACAAACATTTTTATTTTGTAAAGCTCGGGCACTACCCTGTAGAAGCTCCCTTTTTTCGGCGATTTTCTTTTTGGGGAGAGTTCACCTGTTTCCATATCAAGCCACGAGAGCCATTTTGTGTGCGCTATCGGGTATATGATAGTTACATCGTGCTCCTGCAGAAAGTATTCAAGCTTTCCGCGCATTTTGTTGAAATTCCTTGTCTGCACTTCGTAAATTTCCCCATCAACGCAGATATCGGCTACGTAAGGACCGATTTTAATTTCGTGATACGCGGGATTCGGGGCATAATAATATTTCAATACGCTGTGTATCGTTTTTTCGCTTAAAGTGCCTATGCCGTTCTGACCTTTGAGTGCGCCAGTCATTTTTTTGCGCGCCTCGGCAAAAAGAGCCTTGTCTACCATGCTTTTGACCTCAAATTTACATAATTATATTTTATTTTACCAGATTTTGCATGTATTTTTAATACATTTCCTTGAAAATATTGAATTTAGTGGTAAAATCAATAATATGTAATTTGACGTAAGTGTTGAATATTTTACTCTTACGGAAAAATGCATATGAAGCACAGCTGCGGAGGTCAAATATTTTGTGGCGCGGATGTGAGGGGTTAAGCTTAGTGTTAGGGCATTTGGCATTGTGGCATTAATTGGATTTATAAATGCGCACGCTGAATTGGCTGATTGCCTGTGGAAATAAAGGCGGTGTTAAATTTGGGCATAATCAGGAGCAAATATTATGGAATAATCAGGGGTGTGACTGTCGGGATAGCGTTTCTTCTGCAGATAGTCACTATGATTGTGCTTGCGATGTATCTTTTGAGGGCGGCAGTCATAATATATTTTATTTTTGAAGTGATAAGCGTGCTGACTGTGTTTGCGCTTGTAAATAATTCGGAGTCATACAAGCTTGGGTGGGTTATCATTATTCTTATAATACCTGTCGCGGGAGTTTTTCTGTATTTTATGTGGGGCAGGCGCAGGAATAACTCGAGATATTTTAAGCGTTTTAGGAAGTACGATCTGCAGATGCGCGAAAGCCTTGTCCAAGACGAGGAGGCAGCAGAGGATTTGGAGCAGTGCCACCCGAACAAGGTGCAGATAAGCAGGTATCTGAGAAAATCAGGCTTTCCGATTTATAAAAACACCGAGGCGGTCTATTACGAAGTCGGCGAAGACGCAATTAACGCGATTATGGAGGATTTAAAGGGCGCGAAAAAATTTATTTTTATGGAATATTTTATCGTGTCCGACGGCAGAGTGTGGCAGGATATACTGGAGATTTTGACGCAGAAGGTTAAGGAGGGCGTGGAGGTCAAGCTTTTGTTTGATGATTTTGGCACGCTCAGGATTAACACGCACGCTTTCAGGGAGGATATGAAGCGCAGGGGCATTGATATGTGCATTTTTAACCCGATACACCGCGATGTGGCGCGCCTTTCCTTTAATTACAGAAACCACCAGAAGATTACCGTGATAGACGGAAATATTGGGTATACGGGCGGTTTTAATCTTGCCGACGAGTATGCCAATTATATTGAGAGGTTCGGGCATTGGAAGGATTCGGGTATACGTCTTTATGGTGAGGGTGTTTACAGCTTTACGTGTTTCTTTTTGGAAATGTGGCGTATTTCACACAAAAACGCGCTGGAAATAAATAATGAGGATTATAAGCCAAGCGAGTATGTGGAGGTAAACGGTTATGTTCAGCCGTTTATGGGTGGTCCGCACAGGAATCCGCATAATCCTGCGGAAGGCGCTTACACGCGTATGATTACAAAAGCGAGGGATTACGTGTTTATCACTACGCCTTACCTTGTGCTTGACCAGAATATGATTAACGATTTGACGAGCGCGGCGCAGAGCGGAGTTGACGTGCGCATTATAGTGCCGAAAATTTATGATAAATGGTATGTTTATATGGTGAACATATCAAATTATGGAAAGCTTATGGAGGCTGGCGTGCATATTTATGAGTACCAGCCAGGCTTTATACACGCGAAGAATGTGATTGCAGACGACGAGTGCGCGGTGTGCGGCACAATCAATACGGATTATCGGAGCTTTTACCTTCATTATGAGTGTGGAGTGTTTTTGAGTGAGATGCATGCGATTGAGGATATGAAGGCTGACTTTTTAAGGACTTTGGACAAATGTAGGGAAATGGATTTGGAGAGCTGGTCTAAGCGTCCGATGCCTCAAAAAGTAGTGCAGGCGGGACTTAGGATACTGTCGCCGTTGTTGTGATTTTGTTGGATATGCTTATGCTTTCAGCAGCTTTCACACATTCCTCCTGCGAAAGCGCCTCCGCGTCAAATTCAAATGCGGCATACACGCCTTTAGATAGGTCGTATGCGACTATTCCGCGGTTTGTCATTTCGCCGTTTCCGTTATTGAATACATTTGAATAATAAACATCTGTAATGGCTGCTTCAAAATTTTCTGTGCTTGTGATGATGTCGTATTTTTCTCTTATGTCAAAGCGGTAATCGTTGCCTAAGTCTATCTGGCTGTAAATCGCGGCGGGCATCATATCCCCGTCGGCTAAATCGGGCATCACATTGTAGCCTGCCGTGCCTATGCAGATGTTATTTTCGTCATAAATATAGTACGTGGAAAAGCCAAGGCTATAGGCAAAAGCCATGCCGTCTGGTTTGTTAAGATTAATCTGCCATTTTTCGGGCAGAGTGATGTTTACCGTAAAAGGTTCAATATTTAAAATATCAGCGTTGTATTCGGTAAGCTCGTCATTTCCTGACGGGAATACAAGACTGTTTACTTTGTAATTTTTTGGAATATTTTCAATATTAGCAGCGTCGGTTTGAGTTTCATGATTAGCCTGTGAAATGCTGTCTGTGTCGTCAATTATATCTATATCGTTAGAAAATGTGACAGATGTGTCATAATATGACTCCGTTTGATTGTTTTGTAATTCTGAATTACTCTCCGCTTCTAGGTTTTGCGTTGATTTTGAATTGCATGATGTCAAAAGCAATGCTGATAATGTTATTAAAATAATTTTTGATTTTTTCATTTGAACTCCTCATCGCATTTATTAATATTGAATTATAAAAATTATAATAATGTTAGTATATCAGTCTGGGAAAAATTTTCAATATCATTGGAATTAAATAATGCTTTTTTTGCAAATTTTACATTTTTAAAATAATCTGTTTTTGGTTCTGTTTTTTAATTTTGTACGATTTTTTACATTTCAGACGCTATTTTTGCCTAAAGGTTTGCCGGTTTTAAGTATTGGTGATATAGTACAGTCTAATGAAACAATTCACCACCTAAGGAATCCAACCACCAGCTCAGCTGGTGGTTGAACCCCCTGGGCGGTGAATTTATCTTTCTGAATTTATCTTTCCAAAAAATACCTTGACATATATAGATAATCTATATATAATACTCATAAAGATATATAGATTATCTACACATCAATCAAAAGGAGGAAACCAATCATGGCAATCGACAAGTCGCTTATTTCAGGCAGCACCTCAATGCTTATCCTGCGTCTTTTGGAGGACAAGGATATGTACGGCTACGAGATGATCGAGACGCTTGAAAAAAAGTCAAACAACGTATTTATCCTAAAGGCGGGCACGCTCTACCCGCTGCTGCACTCACTTGAGGAAAAAAAGTACCTCACCGCCTACGAAGACGAAGCAGGCGGCAAAATACGCAAGTATTACAGCCTCACAAAAGAAGGCAGAAAATACCTCAAAGCCAAAAAAGACGAGTGGCAGGAATACCAGAGCGCCGTGTCGAATGTGCTGTGCTTTCTGCATTAATTTAAAATGTATATTTGCTTATCAGCAGCAGATGTTTTTACAGCATTTTTAACTGCAGAAAGCATAG
The DNA here is from genome assembly GCA_947625775.1 of uncultured Lachnospiraceae bacterium. Classification (GTDB taxonomy): domain Bacteria; phylum Bacillota; class Clostridia; order Lachnospirales; family Lachnospiraceae; genus COE1. The sequence continues at coordinate 59,687 of CANQPM010000005.1, forward strand.
AAAGGCATAGAAAGCATAATAAAATGCAGAATGGAGGACTATCATACAGATGGAAGAATTTTTAAAGACAATCACAGAACAGATAAGATGCGAAAAAGCGCGCGACGGCGCGGCACAGGAGATAAGAAACCATATTCTTGACCAGACAGCAGCATATGAAAAGTCAGGCGACGACCACGACAAGGCGCTCGAGAAGGCGGTGCGCGACATGGGCGATCCCGTGGAAATCGGCATTGCGCTTGATGCCGTGCATAGACCGCAGCTTGACTGGAGGCTGCTTGCAATCACGCTGCTTTTGCATATCGCAGGGCTTGCCGTAATGTACGGCGCATATGGTTCAGCAAGGTTTCCGAGACAGTGCGCGTATACAGTGCTTGGCTTTGCGATAACGATAGGCGTGTGCTTTATTGACTACACCTTTATAGGGCGGTGCTGCCACATTATTTACATAGCGATGACTGCGGCAATGTTTGTCTTCGCGCTTTCAGGAGTGCAGATAAACGGCAGAGTGCCCGCCTTGTCAAGCCTTGTGTACCTTTATGTCCCTGTCTTTGCTGGGATATTATACAGGCTCAGAGGGCAGGGATGGGGCGGAATAGCAAAAGGCGCGCTGCTTGCGCTCATTACAGCGTACATAACGACAGAATTTTCCGACAGAATATTTATAGGAGCCAATATTTTTGTAATCTGCATAGTTTTGTTTGCCGCAGCCGCCCTCAAGGGCTGGTTTAAGGTAAGCAGGAAATCAGCGGTTTGTGTGGCAATAGCGGCAATTATAACGCCTGTGGCGGTCTTGGCGTTTATGACATTTTACGGCGTAAGCTATGGCAGCGGATATCAGGCAATGAGGATAAAAGCAGCCATAAACCCTGCAAAATATGCAAACGCGCAGGGCTATCTGCCAATTCAGATAAGGGAAACGCTGCAGGGGGCAAGCATGATAGGCGCATATGAAAATCAAGTGCCAAATGAGCTTTTTGTGTCGTCGGATTTGATGCTGACGTATATTATCCGCGCATACGGGCTGCTTGCGGCAGCGCTGCTTATATTCGCGCTTGCGGCGTTTATCATACGCGCCGTAAATATCACGAGGGCGCAGAAAAACCAGCTTGGCTTCATCATATCGCTTGGCTGTATGCTGATAATCGCTGTCAACTGTTTGCAGGGGGTGCTGGAAAATTTCGGGTATTTTCCGCTTACGTCTGTAATAATGCCATTTGTAACATACGGCGGGAGCACGGCGGTCATGTATTCAATTATAATAGGTCTGCTTTTGAGCGCGCACCGCTATGAGAAGGTGCTGCCCGACACGCAGGGCACACAGGCTGCGCGCAGAAAATGGAGCATAAATATGTGCCATGAAGACGGCGGCAGAGTAATAAAAATCAGACTGTAATATTAATATTTTTAATGCAGAAGTCCCCAAAATCCCTAAAAATCCCAATATAAGGGCAGAAATTGCGCTGTATTGGGATTTTTTATTGCTTAAATATTCTTTAAATCATTGTTTTATCTGCCATTAAATGGTAAAATACTTATGTATGTTCATAAGATAATTCATAAGCGGCTGGGAAAGCTAAAGCATAGTGACAAGACATGCGGAGCGGAGGCTGATTTTTGTGTCATCAAATACGGGAAACTGGAAAAACTATTGCGTAACTCTGATTTTTTTAATAATAAATGTCGCCGTGTATATTTTTTATATAATTGCGGGCGAGAGGGTTTTTGACATCGGCAGCCTTTCCGCCGACGCGGTAATCGGAGACGGCGAGTTTTACAGGCTGATAACCTGCACATTTCTGCACGCTGACGCGGCGCACATAGTAGGAAACATGATTTTTGCGGTGGGCTTGGGCGAGATGCTTGAGCGCGAGGCGGGGCACTGGCGCTTTGCCGTGCTTTATCTTGTTTCGGGCTTGGGCGGAAGCCTTTTCTCGCTTACATATATGGTAATGTCTGCGCAGAATTACCGCTCGGTCGGCGCAAGCGGGGCAATCTCAGGTCTTATAGGCGCGCTCCTCGTGCTTGTGCTGGCGAACAACGGCAGGTACGGCGCGGTTTCGCTTGGCAGAATAATTCTCGGAATATGTTACATGATATACACAGGCGTACAGTCCACGACAACGGACAACGCGGCGCATATCGGCGGTCTGGTGTGCGGATTTTTGGTAATGCTGATAATGCAGCTTGTCAGAAGGGGGAGGAGTAATCCGTGAAAATAAACATTTATTACGGGGGCAGGGGACTGATAGGCGATCCGACGCTTTACGTATTAAACAGCATGCAGGAGGTTTTGAAGGAGCTCAATGTAAATATAGAGCGCTACGACCTTTACGAATACAAGAATAATATAGTTACGCTGCCGCAGACTCTGAAGGACGCTGACGGCGTGGTGCTTGCGACTACGGTGGAGTGGTACGGGATAGGCGGCTATATGCAGCAGTTCCTCGACGCATGCTGGTTTTATGGCGACAAGGAAAAGATTTCGGGCATATATATGTGTCCGATAGTTATGTCAACTACATACGGAGAGCGCGACGCTATGATGAGCCTTACCGAGGCTTGGGAGATACTGGGCGGGCTGCCCTGCACGGGCATATGCGGCTATATTGCCGATGTGTCCGAGCTTGAGGAAAATATCGGCTATACGCGCGTCATTGAAAAGCGCACGGAGGATTTGTACCGTTCTATCAACCAGAAGGCGGCGGTATTCCCGTGCAGCAATCAGGCTGTAAAGCAGAAGGTTTCGTTTACCCCAGGGCTTAATCTCACTCCGCAGGAGGCGGCGCAGCTTTCAGAGCTGGCAAGCGATGATTTGTATGTGCAGAAGCAGAAGGAGGATATTCAAGAGCTTGCGAGCATGTTTAAGGATTTGCTCAATGAAAAAGAGCCTGACTATACCATGTTTCTGCAGGACTTCAAGATGCATTTCCGCCCGCAGGCAGGCTTTGGCGCGGCGTATAAATTTGTCATTGCCGATTCCCCAAAGCCGCTTGTCATAAAGGTTGACCATACAGATATGGAGTGCTATTACGGCGATATTGAAAGCGCAGACGTGGAAATGCAGATTTCGCCCGATGTCCTTGAAGCGATTACCCAAGGGCGGACAACCTTCCAGCGCGCGTTTATGTCGGGTGATATGAAAATGAAGGGCGATTTTAAGGTATTTAGGACACTTGATTTACTTTTTGCGTTTGTCTGATAAGTTGTCTGCCGCTTTTGACAGATGAATTATGTTTGCGGCTTTATATATAATGTCTGGTAAAAATAAAATCTGCGCCGCGCGCGCCGAAGAAAAGAGGTAAGGAAAATTATGAGAGATGAAAACTGTATTTTCTGTAAAATCGCAAATGGCGAGATACCGTCGAGGACAATCTATGAGGACAATGATTTTCGGGTAATTCTTGACTTAAATCCCGCTACAAAAGGACATGCCTTGATACTTCCCAAAAATCACTACAAAAACCTGTACGAGCTTGACGACAGTGTCGCTTCCAAGGTAATGCCGCTTGCCAAAAAGATGGCTAATCATATGTGCGAGAGGCTTGGCTGCGACGGCTTCAATATTATTCAAAATAATAATGAAGTGGCGGGGCAGACGGTGTTTCATTTCCACACGCATCTGATACCGCGGTATAATAACGATAACCAGACGCTTGTGATGAAACCGACAAAGATGACAGATGAGGAGCTTGACAAGGTAAGGGACATAATTGTTAAAGGGTAAAATATTTTTAATAAAAACAACTTAGATAAAACAATTTAGTATTTTAGAGGTGATTATATGCTGATGGGAAAGTGTCGGAGTGTTATAAGGAATATAAGGGATAAAAATAATTTTAGGAAGGATTTGTTAAAGTTTAAGGAAAGTTCTATAGATGGGAAAATGCCAATAAAGGAGATAGTTCCTATTCTCACAGATAAATACAAAGCAGCAGGAACAATAGATGAGCATTATTTTTTACAGGATATATATGTGGCGAAAAAAGTTATTGAAGCGAATCCAGAAAAACATTATGATATTGGTTCGCGAATAGATGGGTTTATTAGTCATTTATTATTATTTTTAAATAGAGTAATAATGATAGATATAAGACCGCTGCCGCAAAAAATAGAAGGTTTAGATTTTGTTCAGGGGGATGCAACAAATTTAACAAGCATAAGGGATAATTCTATTGAGTCGTTATCCAGTTTACATGCTGTTGAACATTTTGGCCTTGGCAGATATGGAGATGAAATTAATCCAGAAGCTTGCTTTTTGGCAATGAAATCGATGCAAAGGGTCATACGGGGGGGGGCATTCTGTATTTGAGTGTGCCTGTAGCGCCTGAAGATGCGGTATATTTTAATGCACATCGCGTTTTTAGCCCAAAAACAATTATTAATTCATTTAATGAAATGGAGCTTTTAGAATTTTCATATATACATGATTATAAAATAACCACGTACAAAAATGAGGAAGCAAAAAAAATTATAAAACAAGGCAATTATACATTATCAGATTATGATTGTGGAATTTTTATTTTAAAAAAATTAAATGAATAGGATATATGAACAAAATGGCAGGGCTTTATGCCCTGCCATTTGCTGCGTCTTCTATAAGCTTTATGATAGTGTCTATCGAATTTCTCTGGCTGCTGTTCTGCATGGCGTCTATATACGACTGGCGCGTGAAGTAAAGCTCGTGCACCTTTTCCACCAAGGTTGCGCCCGTAAGGTATTCCTCGTCAGCCACCATTGAAAAGCCCTGCGATTCAAAGCTTTGCGCGTTTAAAATCTGGTCGCCGCGGCTTGCATGTGTGGGAAGCGGTATCAAAAGCGCGGGCTTTCTAAGCATCAGCAGTTCACAGATGGCGTTTGCGCCTGCGCGCGAAATCACAATATCCGCCATGGCAAACAAATGCTTTAAGTCGTCTTTTACATATTCAAACTGTTTGTAGCCTTCCTTATTTAAAAGCAGGTTGTCAATCTTTTCCTTGCCGCAGATGTGTACAATCTGATAGTCCGCAAGCAGCTGCGGCAGAGCCTCGCGCACAAGCGTGTTTATGCCTGCAGCCCCTAAGCTGCCGCCGATAACCATGATAATAGGCTTGCTGCTGTTGAAGCCGCACATTTCCATGCCGCGCTCGCGGTTTCCGCGCAGAAGCTCCTCGCGCACAGGAGAGCCCGTGAGAATTGCCTTGTCATGCGGTAAATCCTTTAAGGTTTCGGGGAAATTGCAGCATATTTTTGTGGCTACGGGTATGCACAGCTTGTTTGCAAGTCCTGGCGTCATGTCTGATTCATGTATGATGCAGGGGATTTTTAAAGCCGCCGCGGCGCGCACTACTGGCACGCTCACAAAGCCGCCTTTGCTGAAAACTACGTCGGGTTTTAGTGTTTTGAGCGTCTTTTTGGCTTCGGTAAAGCCTTTGATGACGCGGAAAGGATCGCTGAAATTTTTGGGATCGAAATATCTTCTGAGCTTGCCCGTGGAAATGCCGTAATACGGGATATGGTAATCCTCGATTAATCTTTTTTCTATTCCTTCATATGAGCCGATATAATGTATATCATAGCCAAGTTCTCTAAGCTTGGGGAAAAGCGCGATATTGGGAGTGACGTGCCCTGCTGTCCCGCCCCCCGTAAAGACGATGCGTTTCATAGTTTAAAGCCTCCGCTTCTTTAAATCTATAATGTGTATTTTATTAATAATATATTCGCATATTTATTAATGTTCGCCTGACTTGTATGCTTCGAGCGCTTTTGCAAGCTGGTCGGGGCAGGAGGTGTTTTTGAAACCGCATTTGATGCCTTTCAGTTTATTTATTGCATCGTCAATTTTCATGCCGCGCACAAGGCTTGAAATGCCCTGGAGGTTGCCGTTGCAGCCGTTTGTGAATGCGACTGAGCGTATTGTGTCGCCGTCTACTTCCAAATCAATCATTGTGGAACAGGTTCCGCTTGTTTTGTACTTCATAATTATTCTCCTCTCGAAAAAATATATACTATAGAAAATTTTATCAGCCAATTTTGTACAAGTCAATAATTGAGAGGGAAAAAGTTTTGGGGTTTGTGGCATGCACTTTTGGTGGTTGCTGGGAGGGGAGTGCCAAAAGTTGGGGGAGGGATAGGTTTAAATTTGTGGCTTGTTTGGGCGGGTTAGTCCTGCTTGGCGGGGTTTACGTGTACCATTATATGTTTTACCTTGGAGAAGTTCTGTTCTATGGCGTCGTGTACGCATTCGGCGATTGAGTGGGCTTCGCGGAGGGTTTTGCTGCCGTCGGCGCTTATTTCTATGTCTACGTATATTTTGTTGCCGAATACGCGGGTGCGCAATAGGTCTATGTTTAATACGCCTGGCTGGGAGATGGCGCAGTTTCTAAGCTGTTTTTCGGTTTCCTCGTCGCAGGCTTTGTCAACCATTTTGTCTACGGCATCCATGAAGATGTCGTATGAGGCTTTTTCGATAAATACGCATATCACAAGGCTTGCCAATGAGTCCATTATGGGAAAGCCTAGTCTTGAGCCCAGTATGCCGATAAAAGCGCCGATTGACGAGAGTGCGTCGGAGCGGTGATGCCATGCGTCCGCCATAAGCGCGCCTGAGTCTATTTTCTTTGCGACAAGGCGGGTGTACTGGTACATGGCTTCCTTTACGAGTATTGAAATGACGGCGGCAATCAGAGCTAAGCGTTTGGGGATTTCGAGGATTTCGTAATTGCCTGAAAGTATGTTTGAGAGGGAAGTCCAGCCGATACCTAAGCCTGTGGCGCACAGTATTGTGGCGAGGATAATCGCCGCCACACATTCTAGGCGCTCATGCCCATACGGGTGGTCTTTGTCGGAGGCTTTGCTTGAAAGCTTGACGCCGACAATCACGACAAAGGTGCTGAATACGTCTGAGGCGGAGTGAATGGCGTCGCTCACCATTGCGCCCGAATTGGCAAAAATTCCTGCAAACAGCTTAAAAATAGAAAGAATCGTGTTTGCGGCGATGCTTACAAATGATACTTTCATGGCGGATTTTTCGTAGTTATTTTCCATGCTTTTACCTCGCTTTCTGTTGCCTCTGCAAGCTCTTTTGGCTAAAACGCAATGATAATGGTTTTTGCAATTGTATAACAATAAATGTTTGTAAAAGCTGTGCCATACGCGCATGCTTAAAACAAAAACCAAAAGATTATTGCGCTTGCGTTAATTTACGGGTGTTTGGGGAAATAAAGAAAAAAGAAACACCCGCGTACCAGTATTAGCAATTACTGTCCCGCAGATGTTGAGGCTATCCGCTGCCGCGTATGCGACCCGACTCCAAGGCGCTATCCGCGCCACGGTCTGCTCAGATTGTACTGTAGCTTTATGCAGTGCAAAGAGTTTAATTTAATATAGCATATGTATATGCTGATTTCAAGCATAGTGGCGACTAATCTTTGTTAGGTGTGCAAACATGGCATTTTAATTTTAGTGGAAAAATTTGCATTCATATGGGCTGTCGCAGTAAGAATTATGCATACAAGATATGGTATTGTGTCTAAAACAAACAATATTATATCTTGCCTTTATGTTCCTTAGTGCGACAGCCCTATGACAACTGATAAAGTCGGGGATAGCTGGTGTGCGGGTTCAAGATAGTTATATATGCTGTAATTGTCAATGAATTTGTAAAGTTTCAGTGAATATTCACTCAATTTAGTTGACAAAAAAGTGAATATACGGATATAATGTATTCATAAATTCGGGGTGGTAATATATGAATTATGAATCGGAAAACACAGAGTTTAAACTGAAAATGTCGGATGACATTTACAAAGAAGTAATTGCGTTTGCCAATACAAATGGCGGTACAGTCTATATTGGCGTAGATGACGACGGCAATATTGTCGGAATTGACAATATAGATGATACCTACACCCGCATTACAAATGGCATTCGTGATGCAATTTGGCCTGATGCGACTATGTTTATTAAATATGCTTTGCAGGGCAATAGAGTTATCTGTATTGAGGTTGGCGAGGGAAGCGCTAAGCCCTATTACTTAAAGTCAAAAGGGATTAAACCGTCTGGCGTATTTATCAGACAGGGCGCTTCCAGTGCACAGGCATCATTTGAACAAATAAGGCAGATGATAAAAAACACAGATGGAGATGTGTTTGAAGCTATGCGTTCTATGGAGCAGGGACTTACATTTTCGTCGGCATCAAAGGCTTTTGCCAAATACAAGGTTGAATTTACGGAGGATAAATATGTTGCGCTAGGTTTATGCAGTATTTATGATGATTTGTACACAAATCTTGCATGGATTTTGTCCGACCAGTGCCAGCACACAACAAAGCTTGCCGTCTTTGCTGATGAAGAAAACACGGTATTTAAGGATAGCAGGGAGTTTGGGGGTTCGGTTTTTGAACAGCTTGAGAATGCGTATTCTTATCTGATGCTGTGCAACCGTACGGTATCTGTTTTCCAGGGGCTTGAGCGCATTGAAAAGCAGGATTATCCCGAAGCGGCATTGCGTGAGGCATTGCTCAATGCTATTGTACACCGCGATTACAGCTTTAGTGGCAGCATTATTATCAACATTAATGACAGCTGTATCGAATTTATTTCTCTTGGGGGACTTTTGCCAGGACTTTCCAAGGAGGATATCCAGAGTGGGATTTCTCAGCCAAGAAACCGTAGCCTTGCGGAAATTTTTCATCGGATAAAGCTAATTGAATCATATGGTACGGGCATCCGCAGAATTTTTAACCTTTATCGGGAAAACAGTCGTCAGCCGAAAATTGAGGTCACTCCCAACACTTTTAAGCTAATTCTGCCCAATATGAACTTTGAGGCAGCTGCAGATAAAGAGGATTTTTCAAAGTCAAATCATATTTATGTCACACCGCAGATGAAGACAGTTCTTGATTATCTCTTGGAATATGGCGAAATTGGGGAAGAAGGGCTGCAGGAGCTTTTGAATGTGAAACGTACACGCGCATATCTTGTGGCGCGCCAAATGTGTGAGGCTGGCTTGATTGTTACGATAGGCCGTGGCGCAAGCAAGAAATATAAACTGAAATGATGGAAAGAATAACGGAGGTGCAGTATGGCTATATCAAAAATCAAAAGAGAGGATATCATCAATGCCTTAAAGTACATTGATGAAAACGGAGTACCCTTCCATAACCAAAGTATGAAGTATGAATTGGTGTCTGATGATGGAAAACGGTATCCTCCTAAGTATGTGATAGCAGTGGCAGACCATTTGGCAAATGGTACAGAAATTTCAACAGAAGGCTTTAATGCTTTAGAAGCAAAGAGTTATCTGGAAGGTCAGAATTTCACCATTGAAACAAAGCAGCAGGAGAAATTCAAGCTGGTTATTACTGCAAATAATGTTGAATCCACAGATGAGCGCTTCACTATGGATAATCTAGGTCTTGGCGACAATTATAAGCTATTAGAAGCCTATTTCAAAAAAGCGGATGGTACAGTTATCAAACGTGCCTACAGCAAGGGTGAACGGCGAAATTCCAATCAAACGCTGCCGCGTATCGCCTGCCAGATATTTGAGAAGCAGCTTGCCGCGCTGTCGGTTGAGGAAAAGGAGAGCTTTCCTATCTGTCAATATAACCCGAATGGCGATATGATTTGCGGGATTTATTCCAATGTGGATGAGTTTAAAAAGCATAGAAACACCATAGAGTATCTGACATATGGTTATGATAATGGCAGGCAGTTTGTAATTTACTCCTGGAACATCTTTTCAACAATTATTTTTGTGCAGGAATGCTTGAAACGGTTTGGCGAACCGGGAGATCAATTTATTCTTATATATCGTGAGAAGGATGAGAAAGAAACAAAAACCGCTGCTGCCGAGGCAGCTGTCCAGGAAGAGCTTGTCCAGCAGTTTAAAGGTTATCGAAATCCTTTCTCTGCCATGCTGATAGAATCGAAAAATTTGATTTTCCGTGGTGCGCCAGGTACGGGTAAATCATATCTGGCGAAGGAAATTGCCGCAGACATCATCAGCAACGGTTATTTTGATGACTACACGCTTCTCTCTGACGAACAGAAAAAACAGGTGGAATTTGTGCAGTTCCATCCAAGCTACGATTATTCCGATTTTGTCGAAGGACTGAGGCCGCGAGTTAATGATGACGGTACAATGGGCTTTGAGCTTCAGGACGGTATTTTCAAGAAATTTGTAGACCGTGCCCGAAAGAATTTTGAGGATTCCCAAAAAACTAAAGAGACCATTGAAAAAGAAATGTCTGTCCAAGAATCCATAACTGAGTTCTTTTCAAACATAGAACTTGGCGTTGACATATTTAAAACCATAAATGGCAATGAGTTTACAGTCACAAGTGTAGACGACAGTCATGTTTACATATCTATCCCAAGGAATGTTTCTGTAAATACACTTACTTTAAATTTAGATGAAATCAAAAGAATGCTTGAATCAGGAAAAAAATTTGAAAAAGCAAGTGATATTACCTCTTTTGTTGGAATACAATATACGCAGCAAAGATTTTCTTATGACCTTGCAATCTATAAAGAGATTTTGAAACGAAAGAAAAAAATCTCAAAAACAAATGTCCGAGCTACGGAACTAAAAAAATATATTTTTATAATCGATGAAATCAACCGCGGCGAGATCTCAAAAATATTCGGAGAACTATTTTTCGCTATTGATCCAGGATATAGAGGCCGTGCTGGCGAAGTTTCGACACAGTATGCAAATATGCATTCTGATCTGGACGAAAAATTTTATATTCCAGATAATGTCTACATCATCGGCACGATGAACGACATTGACCGCTCTGTGGATAGTTTTGATTTTGCCATGCGTAGGCGTTTCCGTTTTGTGGAGCTGAAGGCGGACGAGCGGCTGGAGATGCTTGCCTCCTTGGAGGAAGAGGAGTTAGAGGCAGAGGCTATCCGACGCATGGTGGCGCTAAATAAGGAAATTGCCAATGTTGAAGATTTGAACGAAAACTACCAAATCGGAGCAGCCTATTTCTTAAAACTGAAAACATTGACTTTTGACCAGCTTTGGACGGATTACCTTCAGCCACTGCTTCAAGAGTATGTGCAGGGAATGTATGATGAAGAAGGTATCATGAGCAGATTTGCAAAAGCATACGGTTATCAAAAACCAACAGAGGGTGACACGGATGAAGCTGCTCAAAATTAAAGACAATGCACAGGTAAAGAAGACACAATTTTCATGTGTCGAGAAACTTGTAGACAAAATTGCCGATAAAACGCTGGAGCAGCTTGAACGAGAAGGTATTTTCGTGTTCCCAGAGATTATAAAGAGCACGGAGGATCTTACTAGGGAACATATAATCCTTCAAACTGTAAATGATACATTTCGCTCTGGAAATGTCATGGGTTTTCTTGGATGCGGTGACGAGAGGCTTATCATCGAATCCAGATTCTGCGGTGAAGGCGAGGACTACTTTTTTCAGTATCTGCTTAATCGTGTTTTGGATTTTCCCAATATTGTAGACCTAGAGTCGGATGCCAATCAGGATAATAGGCTGTTTAATTTTTTGCTGTTCCTGTTCCCGTATTATTTGAAAACCGCTATGCGGAAAGGTCTTTTCAAGAGATACATACGGCATCAATGCAATGACATCAATATCAAGGGAACTATCGATGTTGCACGGCACATTAAATGCAACACTCCGTTTATCGGAAACATTGCCTACAGCCAGAGAGAGTTTTCGTATGATAACAGCTTAATGGAATTGGTGAGGCACACCATAGAATTTATCAAGGGAAAGCCTTATGGAAATAATTTACTGTTCAAGGTCAAAGATGAGGTAAAACTTGTTATTAACGCGACACCGAGCTACAAGGCATATGACAGGCAAAAGGTCATCGATGTTAATAAAAAGAACGCTATCCGCCATGCATACTTTCGAGAATATCTTGCGCTTCAACGTCTGTGTCTTTTGATTCTTCGGCATCAGAAGCATCAAATTGGTTTTGGCTCTCGGCAGATTTATGGCATTTTGTTTGACGGCGCGTGGCTATGGGAAGAATACGTCTTCTCTCTGATTGGTGACTGCTTCTACCACCCAATGAACAAGAGCGGGAAGGGCGCACAGCGGTTATTTAGCGGAAATACCGGACTGATTTATCCAGACTTCATCAGCCGGTACAAGGAGAAGCGACTTATTGCCGATGCCAAATATAAACCACTTAATAACATAGGAAACCGCGATTATTTGCAGATACTTGCGTATATGTTCCGCTTTGATGCCAAGGCTGGTTTTTTCCTCTATCCCGAAGCGGAGGGCGCTGAAGATTTGAAATTATGGATGAATCAAGGTTTGACCTTTGAGAAGAATGTCGCGCCAAGAGACGACATCTGCATTACTAAGCATGGGTTGAAGATTCCCGCAGAGGCTGCTGACTATGATGATTTTGCAGCAAAAATGACAGCGTTTGAACAGGAATTTCGGCAGATATTTTTTGCGGACTCTTTGTAAATAAAGCATATCTACAGGAAAAAACAGACGATATTAGACGCAATTGAAGGCATAGTCTGTCGCCCCCTGCCGCCTTTAGCCAAACCCTGTCGCCTCCTGTCAAATCCTCCCTCAATTTGACGAACGATTTTCCCCCCGCGCGTCTTGATACGCGCCGCGCGAATGATTATACTTAAAGCAAATTAATCATTTTGGAGGGAAAACATATGTTAAATGGAATTATCAGCTATTTTGACCAGTCATTTATAATAATGCTGACGCTCGTACTGATGGCGCTCGGCATAGCTTTTCAGGCGGCAATCGGCATCACCTACCAGCGCATGATACAGGCGGCGGACACATTTTCAGGCGTGGAAAACAAGCTCCTTACGCAGTGCAAGGAGCGTTTCGTGAATTGCTATAAGCTAAACGGCGGCGTGTCCAACATATCAGTCTTTGTGGACAAGTTTATCAACCGCATACGCTTTGTCGGCATGAGCATGGGCTTTATGAAGCACCTTTCGGGGCAGCTGATGCTCGCGGGCGTGTTCGTGGCGGGCTTTGGCGTATGCAAGGGCATAGTTGAGGGCATAGGCTTTATAAGCCTTCTGCCGTTTTACATTATAAGCCTTTTGGGGATTTACCTGTATTTGAGCGTCGTGTCGATAGTGGACATGCCAAACCGCAGGCAGATGCTAAAGACAAATCTCACGGATTACCTTGAAAATACAGTCGCCCAGCGCCTTGAACATGGCATACTTGAAAAGGAAAAGCTTATGTGGGAGCTTGAACAGGAAAAATCAGACGAGGAGGACGAAAAAAGGGAAAAAGCGGCTCCGCAGGAGGAGCGTGTATCTTTTTCGCAGGAGGAGGCGCGTGAGCTTGAAGAATTGCTGCGCAGTTTTATAGGAAACAAAGCATAAATGATTGAAATATAAGGAAAATTTTGCTAAAATATTATTATCAGTATTTGGCGGCTGCGGAGAGGCTTTGCATATGCCGGATATAAATATTTTTAGAAAAGGAGCAGAGGACAAATGAGCAAGGTAACATTTGATTATTCAAAAGCGGCGCAGTTTGTAAGCGAGCATGAGGTTGAGTACATGAAAAAGCTGACGCTTGACGCTAAGGAGGTACTTTTAAGCAGAAACGGCGCGGGAAATGACTTTCTTGGCTGGATTGACCTTCCTGTGGATTACGACAAGGAGGAGTTTGCAAGGATTAAAGAGGCAGCGAAAAAAATTCAGGGCGACAGCGATGTCCTGCTTGTCATCGGTATCGGCGGCTCATATCTTGGAGCGAGGGCGGCTGTTGAGTTTCTGCGCCACAGCTTTTACAATATGGTGGACAAGAGCATCAGAAAGACTCCCGAGATTTACTTTGTCGGTAATTCAATCAGCTCTACTTACATCAAGCACTTGATTGATGTTATCGGCGACAGGGATTTCTCTATCAACATGATAAGCAAGTCAGGCACGACGACCGAGCCTGCCATCGCTTTCCGCGTATTTAAAGAGATGATGGAAAAGAAATACGGCAAGGAGGGCGCTGCAAAGAGGATTTACGCTACCACTGACAAGGCGAAGGGCTCATTAAAGAACCTTGCTACAGAGGAAGGCTATGAGACATTTGTAGTGCCTGATGATGTAGGCGGACGTTTCTCAGTGCTTACGGCAGTGGGCTTGCTCCCGATAGCGGTAAGTGGCGCAGACATAGACAAGCTTATGGAGGGCGCGGCAAGCGGCAGAAAGAGGGCGCTGGAGCTTCCGTTTGAGGAAAATGACTCTATGCAGTACGCGGCGCTTAGAAATATTCTCTTGAGGAAAGGCAAGGCGATTGAAATCCTCTGCAATTATGAGCCGAGCGCGCACTACGTTTCAGAGTGGTGGAAACAGCTCTTTGGCGAGTCGGAGGGCAAGGATCAGAAAGGGCTTTTCCCCGCAAGCGTTGATCTTACGACAGACCTCCACTCAATGGGACAGTTCATTCAGGACGGCGCAAGGATTATGTTTGAAACGGTTTTGAATATCGAGAAGTCAAGGGAGGAAATCACGATCGGCACAGAGCCCGTAGACCTTGACGGCTTGAATTACCTTGCAGGCAAGACGGTAGACTTCGTAAATAAGAGCGCCATGAACGGCACAGTGCTTGCGCACACGGACGGACAGGTGCCTAACCTTATGGTAAAAGTTCCCGAGGTAAATGAATTTTACTTAGGCGAGCTGTTCTATTTCTTTGAGTTTGCGTGCGGTCTCAGCGGATATCTGCTTGGCGTTAATCCGTTTAACCAGCCAGGCGTTGAAAGCTACAAGAAGAATATGTTTGCGCTTCTTGGCAAGCCAGGCTACGAGGCAGCCAGGGAAGAACTGTTAAAGAGACTTTAATTACAGTGAGGTAATAATGAAACAGGAAAAAAATATCCCATACAAAATTTATCTTGAAGAAGATGAGATGCCAAAATCTTGGTACAATATGCGGGCAGATATGAAGACCAAACCTGCTCCGCTGTTGAACCCAGGCACGCTGCAGCCAATGACCTTTGACGAACTTAGAGGAGTGTTCTGTGACGAGCTTGTAAGACAGGAGCTTGACGACACCACGGCGTATATTGAAATACCTGCGGAGATACGTGATTTTTACAGAATGTACCGCCCGTCGCCGCTTGTGAGGGCGTACTGTCTGGAGGAAAAGCTGCAGACGCCCGCCAAGATTTATTATAAATTCGAGGGCAACAACACGAGCGGCAGCCATAAGCTCAATTCCGCTATCGCACAGGCGTACTACGCAAAGCAGCAGGGCTTAAAGGGCGTGACTACAGAGACGGGAGCGGGACAGTGGGGTACGGCGCTTTCCATGGCGTGCGCTTATCTGGGACTTGACTGCAAGGTATATATGGTAAAGGTTTCTTATGAGCAGAAGCCTTTCCGCCGCGAGGTGATGAGGACATACGGCGCGTCTGTGACGCCGTCGCCTTCAGAGACGACAAACGTAGGTCGCAAGATACTTGCGGAGCACCCTGGCACGACGGGAAGTCTTGGCTGCGCCATTTCCGAAGCGGTAGAGGTCGCGACTTCAAACGAGGGCTACCGCTATGTGCTTGGCAGCGTGCTGAATCAGGTATTGCTGCATCAGTCCGTGATAGGTCTGGAAACAAAGACCGCCATGGACAAATACGGCATCGAGCCTGATATTATAATAGGCTGCGCGGGCGGCGGATCGAACCTTGGCGGCTTGATTTCGCCGTTTATGGGGCAGAAGCTGCGCGGTGAGAGGGATTACCGTTTTATTGCGGTAGAGCCTGCGTCATGTCCAAGCTTTACGCGTGGAAAATTCGCGTACGATTTCTGCGATACAGGAATGATTTGCCCGCTTGCTAAGATGTACACGCTGGGCAGCGGCTTTATCCCTTCGCCGAACCACGCGGGCGGCTTGCGCTTCCACGGCATGAGCTCGACGCTTTCGCAGCTTTATCATGACGGCTATATGGAGGCTGTTGCGGTGGAGCAGACATCAGTGTTTGAGGCTGCGGAGCAGTTTGCGAGAGTTGAGGGAATACTTCCCGCGCCTGAGAGCGCGCACGCAATCCGCGTCGCAATAGACGAGGCGCTCAAGTGTAAAGAGACAGGCGAAGAAAAGACGATACTTTTCGGGCTGACGGGTACGGGCTACTTCGATATGGTTGCATATGAGAAATTCCACGACGGCGAGATGACGGATTATATCCCGACAGATGAGGATCTGCAGAAAGGCTTTGACGGGCTGCCTAAGGTGGATAAATAGTTGATTTGCAGTGAAAAATAAAAAGCCATTCTTTAAGGCATATGCTTTAAGGAATGGCTTTTTTATTGGTAAAAAAATTAAAAAAATATGTTAAGAAAATACAGATAGTTGACGATATAATAATTACAACGATTATAAAAAAAGTAAATTCGATAGCATTAAAAAAAAATGGAGATTACTATGAAAAAGAAAGACTGTCTTACGCAGAGAGAAGAAGAACTTCTCAATATTTTATGGGAAATAAACGAACCCCTGACTTCGGCAGAGATGGCGCAGCAGCTGGAATCGGAGGGCTGGACATCGGCAACATTATTTAAAACTGTCCGTTCGCTTTCGGATATGGGGTATCTCAAAATAACAGGGCTTGAAAAAAATACAAAAACGTACTCGCGTAGGCTTGCCCCCGCCCTGACAAAGGAAGAATATTATGCGGAGGTTATGATGAAGCGCGGTATGGGCATAAAATCAATAGCAGATATCACAGCCGCCTTTTTGGGAGTTGCCGACAAAAACAGCAGTGAGCGCGACGCCGAAGTGATAGCTAAGCTGGAGGAGATCATCAGCACACTCAGAAAATCTGGAGAAAAGCAAGATGCAGATTAATGTTTTTTCTATCCTTATGACAATTTGGTGGAGCAGCATTCTAATCATATTATTTTATTTTTTACGCACTAGGACAAGGCTGCTTCATGTATGCAGCATATCGACCATAATATTTCTTTACTTGTTTTGCGCGGTAAGGATAGCGCTGCCGATAGAGCTGCCATGGTCATATACCGTTCCATGGAGAAAGGTTTACAATAAAATACATGATCTGCTTTATTATAAGATTGGCTCTGTTCGGGTTTATGAGCTTTTTACCGTCATATGGATAATAGGCAGCCTGTGTATTTTGTTAAAATATTTGGTATCGTATTTTAAAGCGATTGTTTATATAAGAAACATTCCGAGGATAAAATGTGATATAGATGAGAGCCGCTGCGACAGGCGCATAGAAATAATCAAGACTGCTTATGTAAAAGCCCCCTGCAGCTTTGGCATACTCAGCCCCAAAATCCTGTTGCCTGACAGGGAATATGGAAATGATGAGCTGCAATATATTCTGATGCATGAATATACGCATATTCGCAGCCATGACATACTGATAAAACAGCTTATTGCGGTACTGTGCGGAATATACTGGTGGAATCCTATTGTATATCTGTTGAAGAAGGATTTGGATCAAAGCTTGGAAATACGCTGCGATTTAAGCATTGTCAATCATCTTAGTGAAAATGAGAGGGCGGATTATCTGACAGTTATGCTGAAGGCATTCCGTGAGAGCAGGCAGATAAACAAGTATGTAGGAATGGCAGGACTGATAGAAAACCATTCAGACAGCATTTTAGAGCGCTTTCAGATTGTGGCGGATATGGGGGTTGTACAAAAAAATCATGCTAATGTATTTATCGGAATGATAATGCTGCTGGTTTTGATAGTATCTTATTCTTTTATTTTTCGGTCATCGTATGACCCCCCGCAGTCTGAAATCGTGACGGACAGTGATACTTTTGAAATAACACCCGAAAATACATATATCATAAAGCAGGGAGAGAAATATATTGTACATGCTAAAGACAAGCAAACTGTAATAAGTAAAGAAATGGCAATGATGATGGCAGGAGATGGATTTGAGGTGAGGGAAGATAAATAATCCAAGCTTTATTATTGCTAAAAAATTATTAAAAAGATTTTAGGAGGAAAAACATATGTCAAATAATTTAAGCATCAATATCAATCAAACGCCTATAGCCGATATTCAGAAAAATTCTATGATTAATAGTCTCTCGCAGTTTAAGGTAGCTGGTTTGGACGAGGAAAATGCACAGACAGCCGTTGAATTGAAAATATCAAAGCTTGGCAGATTAAAGCTTGAGAACAGTGCTATTAATGCAAATAAGGATAATGTAAAAAAATCAGGAGAAACTGCCGTCAGGGAAGACTGGGAAAGTAATTCTTCGGTTTTAAAGTGGGAGGCGCGTTATTCTGATCAGTATAATATAGATGAAAGACTTAGGCTGGATAATCCCGATTTATATGCACAGATAAAAGAACTGAAACAGAGGCTTGATGAGCTGCCAC
Organism: uncultured Lachnospiraceae bacterium; assembly: GCA_947625775.1. Lineage (GTDB taxonomy): Bacteria > Bacillota > Clostridia > Lachnospirales > Lachnospiraceae > COE1. The sequence continues at coordinate 78,028 of CANQPM010000005.1, forward strand.
CCAGCGGGTATCAGTTTACATATGCTGAGGGTATGCCAGACAATTATGAGTTTAAGCTTTATGACAAGTCTGATTATCACGAAATGCAAATAGATGCTGATAAGGTCGAAAATGTGGATGGGTTACAGTTTGACAGTGAATACGATATGAAATTTTCCGATAATTTAGAGCCGATGTCATTGGTAAATCGTTATAATGAATTAGTTGGTATTCGATCTTTATGGCTTAAAGAACAGATATTTAAAAATGCCGCCAAGGGAGCAGATCGTTGGACGGGCAATCCTGTAGCCAAGCAGTTTGCTGACATAGATGCCTTGGAGAATAAATATTCCACGGATGAACATAATACAAGGATTAACTACTACACGAGCGCGGATTCCAAGCTGAGCGAGGACAGTCTATGGCGGTATGATGCCAAGTTTAATGTTCTCTTGGACGCGCATGCGGTCAAAAATTTAGATGAAAGCATGCGTAAAAGAATTGATGCAGCCGTTGAGGAAATGAAAGAGGTAGAAAAAGTATATGAGGGCAATTTGAAGCGTCTTCAATTCGGGGCAAAGCTATGGGACGACGGCAGAGTAACCTACCACGCAAGATACGAGGGCTGCGGCAGCGAGGATGGCATTATGGCGGACAGCGCCGACGAGCTTTTGAAAATGCTTATGGGGAAATATACGGATGGACACTAAGATTTTCTAATTCCTGTCCATTGTATGTCACATAATTTAATGCCATGTGATGGGCAGGAAGGAAATCTAAATGCGTGTGAGTATAACATAAGGAATCAATATATTAAAACATTACATTGTCGTTGAAAAGAGGCACAGTCTATAAGTACGATGAAAGAGTTAAAAAAGATTTTAGGAGGAAAAACATATGCCCAATAGTTTAACCATTAACGCGAACCAAACACCAATAGCCAATATTCAGGCAAACTCTGTACTCAATAATTCAGCCCCTCAATTTAAAATGGCTGGTTTAGACAAAGAAGATACATCCTCATGCATTAAATCGGAAATATCCAATGAGGGTAAGGCAAAGCTTGAAAACACTCCCGTTAATACTATAAGCAATGCCAAAAAAGCAGGAGTAACCGCGGCAAGAGAAGCGTGGGAAAACAATTCAGCCAAATTGAAAATGGAAGCGCGGTACAGCAGCACCAGCGATACATGGGATATACAGGAGCTTTTTAGGCTGGATGATCCCGATACATACGCGAGGGCGCGTGAACTGCATAACAGGGCGTTTGATTTGCTAATCAAAAAAAATTATGACCTACATATAGCCTCTCAGCCTGTTGATTACGAACCTCCCGCATATGACAAGATAGATATTCGTGACATCGAGGTATCAGCCGATGACGCGGTTGAATTGCAGTTTCAGGAAACAAAAACTTTGCACTTTTCAAAGCAGCCAATCAATGATCGCAGCCAGACACTTAAAAGCGATCCGACGATAAATGCGCTTTTTGCTGAGGCATCAAGTCTTGAGTGGGATTGGTTTCAAAGAAGGTGCATGAAGACAGGCAGCCTTAAAAATCCTGTATTCGGGCAATATTCAGACATAGACGCTTTAGAGGCTAAATATTCCACGGACGGTCATGATACAAGATTCAATTATTATACGAGCGCCGATTCAAATCTTAGGGAGGACAGTTTATGGAGATATTGCGCTAAATTCAATGTGCTTCTTGATGCCCACGACGTTAAAAATTTAGATGATGAACTGCTTGAAAAAATTGACAAAGCCGTCAAGGAAATGAAAGAGGCAGAAAAAGCATACGAGGGTAATTTGACATATCTTCAATTTGGCGCGAAGCTGTGGGACGACGGCAGAGTAACTTATCATGCAAGATACGAGGGCTGCGGCAGCGAGGACGGCATTATGGCGGACAGCGCCGACGAGCTTTTGAAAATGCTTATGGGGAAATAAAAGATAACAGTCAATAAAAGCCAAGAGCTTTGGATTTTTAAAACCAAGGCTTTTGGCTTTTTTAATTTCTAAAAAGGCGCTAAAGGATTGAAATACATGCCCATTTATTGTAAAATTAAACTAGTGCTTTTCGTGTGCCAGCTATACATAAGGGCGTTATGCTGAATGGTTTGGATCTGCGGATAAAAATTCATTATGCGCGGTTTAGCTGGAAACGGATAATACAGTATGTGGAAAGTTTTGGCATTTAATCGGAAATGGAGGATTTTATATGGAAAAAATAGCAAGCTTCACAATCGACCACATTAAGCTGCAGCCAGGTGTGTATGTATCGAGAAAGGACAAGGTAGGCGAAAATACGATTACCACATTTGACCTGAGAATGACCTCGCCTAATGAGGAGCCTGTAATGAATACGGCGGAGGTGCATACGATAGAGCATCTGGGGGCGACCTTTTTGAGAAACCATAAGGATTATAAGGATAAGACGATTTATTTCGGACCGATGGGCTGCAGGACGGGCTTTTATCTGCTGCTTGCGGGCGACTATGAGTCGAAAGATATAGTGCCGCTTATGATTGAGATGTACGAGTTTATCCGTGATTACAAGGACGAAGTGCCTGGCGCAAGCCCCAAGGATTGCGGAAACTATCTCGATATGAATTTGGGCATGGCAAACTACCTCGCAGACCGTTATCTCAAAAATGTCTTATACGGCATAAGCGAGGACAGACTTGTTTATCCGCAGTAAGTCGGCAATATGAAGGGCTGGCGCAGCATTGTTTGAGATTTTTGCGCGCCTGCGCTTATCTTGGTAAGCTGCCTTTGGGCAGGAATGGGTGTGAAAATGAAAAAAAGAATTGTAGGTTATCGGGAAAGGATAGACAGGCTTATAGCGGATATGCCCGAAGGAACAGACTGGCAGGCGGTATTGAATGAACATCTGACACAAGTGTCATTTTTCCAGCATGAGCGCCTTATACATCTGATAGTGACAGTCACATTCGCGCTTATGACAATTATCGCGCTGGGGATATACTGTATTGCATGCTATATGCCGATGCTTGCGCTCATATTTCTCTTTATGGTGCTGCTTGTGCCGTATATAGGGCATTATTACACCTTGGAAAACGAGGTGCAGAAAATGTATAAACAGTATGACGAGATAATTGCCTTGGCAAAGGAGCAGACCGCAGTAAAGCAATAAGTCTTGCGCAGGAAATGCCGTAAGTCTGGCATCTTTCAAGGATAAAAAAGCTGCAAAGCAGCGCAAGGGCAGTATTTTCAACAATATTTAAGCCGCAAAAGGCGGTATGGAGGAAAGTTAAAATGAATAAAATAGGAATTATCGGAGCAATGGAGCTTGAGGTTTCAGAACTCCAGTCAAAGCTTGGGCAGACTAAGGTGGTCGAAAGGGCGGGCATGAAATTTCACGAGGGAAAGCTTAACGGCAAGGATGTCGTGGTTGTCCAGTGCGGTATCGGCAAGGTAAACGCTGGCATGTGCGTGCAGGTCCTGGCGGACATATTTAATGTAGACGCTGTGATCAACACAGGCGTTGCAGGGTCGCTCAGGGCGGAGATAAACATCGGCGACATAGTGGTTTCAAGCGACGCATGCGAGCATGACATGGACGTGAGGGCGCTTGGCTATGAGCTTGGCATTATTCCGCAGATGGAGACCTCGTTTTTCAAGGCGGACAGGACTCTCGTGGAGCAGTCGATAGCTGTATGCAGGGAGGTAAATCCTGACATTTCCGTGTACGAGGGCAGAGTGGTGAGCGGCGACCAGTTCATTTCTGACGGCGCGGTGAAGGATTCGCTTATCAAAAATTTCGGTGGCTCCTGCGCGGAAATGGAAGGCGCGGCAATAGCGCATGCGGCATTTTTGAACAAAATCCCATATGTCGTAATCCGTGCAATATCGGATAAGGCAGACGGCAGCGCCCATATGGATTATCCCGAGTTTGAGCGTGCGGCAGCGGCACATTCGGCAAAGCTTGTCGAGCAGCTTGTCACGAGAATATAGCGCGCACGCCTAATTTTTCAAAACGGGGGATATACAAATGGAAATAAAAACTAAGCTTAAAAGAGCGCTGCTTTCGGGTTTGCTTTTCAGTACGATTGTAACCTTCGTCTGGTTTATGTTTAAATCCGCTGGCGTAAAGCGCGCGGCTGTTGTGATGCTTTGCGCGGCGGCTGTTATTTTTGCGCTGAAGCTTGTATTTGACATTGTGGCGGATAAGCTTAAGCTAAAGGCGATGCTTTTGGCAAATATTTTGTTTTCTGTCATTGCGGTTGCCGCGCTTCTGCTTGTTGCGGTGTATGCGTTTGCGCCAGCCGTGCTTTTTAAGACGAGCTTTGACGAAAAGGCGTACAATAGCATGACTGATTATGAAGATACTATTGAAAAAATTGAAATAAACGGAGGTGAATATTCGGGATGGCTTATGCATAATGCCGATGACGGTGCGCCCCTTGTGCTTTATTATGGAGGAAACGAGGATAATTCCTCGGCAAGAATGGCATGGCTTATGGAAGAAAATGACAGGCTTGTCACATTTTCAAAGTGCAATTTTGCCTACGTGGACTATCCGGGGTATGGTAAAAGCGCAGGCGTTCCATCGGACAAAAGCCTTAAAGAATTTGGATTAGCCGTATATGACTATTTTGACCAGAGAAGCGACATAAACGATATAGTAATTATGGGTTATAGTCTTGGCACGGGCGTGGCAAATTATGTGGCGAGCCAGAGGAATCCGAAAGGCTTAGTGCTTATGGCGCCGTATGCCGATGGCTATGACCTTTATAACAATAAGCTGAATATTTTCCACGGTCCGCTGCGCCTTTTGGTGTCATACAAGATGCGGGCGGAGAAGTTTGCAAAGGATGTGTCGGTCAAGCCGCTTATACTGGCTTCAAATATAGACGAAACAGTTCCATATGAGAGCTCTGCAAGGCTTTTTCAGGCTTATGGCAATGGCTGCGATTTTGTGACGGTAAATATAGGACACAGGGAATTTTGGGAAAACAGCGAAGTGATGGGCAAGGTCAGGGAGTATATTGCGGGCTTGGCAGATAGAGCGGAGCGCTGACAAACGTGGATATCAGGTATTTGCATTTGTCCGCGTACCAGCCTGTTGGCAGAATGGAGATTATTATATGAAGGAAAAATTAGGGCGTATTTTAAAGGGAAATTTTTATGTCGCCGCAGTCATTGCGCTTGTGGGGACAGTATCGGGTTTTCTTTTGTGTACGATGTTTTTAATGGAAAACATTATTTTAATGCTTGCGCCGCTGTGGCTGTTTGTCATATTTGCGGTGATGTATTTTGTGCTTGATTTTCTACCGCAGACATCGGGGAAATGGTATGTTAAGTTTGGCGTGATGGCGGTTGTAGCTGTGGTTTTGGCGGCATTGCTGATATTGCTTGGCTAATGTCTTTAGGCTGCCGCTTATGAAGGAGCAGATAAAATTTTTAATTGCAGCATGTGAAAAACTGAATTGCCTGCCGCAGGTTTGCTGTGCGTGGGTGAAAGCGTGGAAATGAGGTAAGATTATGGGGATACATTTTGGGGTTGACTATTATCCTGAGCATTGGAGCCGCGAGCGCTGGGAGACTGACGCAAGGCTTATGCAGGAAATGGGTGTTCAGGTAGTGAGAATGGCGGAATTTTCATGGTTTAAAATGGAGCCGGAGGAGGGCGAATTTCATTTTGAGTGGCTCGAAGACGCGGTTGCGCTTTTAGATAAATACGGCATCAAAACTATACTAGGCACGCCTACAGCCGCGCCGCCCGCATGGATAGTGCGCAAAAATCCTGAGATACAGCCGATTGACCGACAGGGCAGACGCAGATTTTTTGGCGGCAGGCATCATGACTGCCAGTCAAATGAGGTTTACCGCGGGCATATAAGGCGGTTTGTGACAGCAATGTCACAAAGGTTTGCCGATAATGAGGGCGTGATAGGCTGGCAGATTGACAATGAGCTTGGCAATTCGCATGGCGATTTATGCATGTGCAGCTCATGCCGCGCGAATTTTCAGAAATGGCTTATCAAAAAATACGGCACGATAGAGAGACTAAACGACGCATGGGGCACGGCGTTCTGGAGCCAGGGCTACAACAGCTTTTCGCAGATAAGCACGCCGCTTATTACAGCAGTCGGCGAGAATCCTTCGGCGATGCTTGATTGGAAGTGTTTCTGCTCCGATTTGATTGTTGACTTTGCCAAAATGCAGGCGGATATCATCAGGGAGAACTGTCCAAAACATTTTATCACGCATAATTATATGTGCTTTGACAACAAGGTGGACTATTATGATTTGGGAAAGCTTCTTGATTTTGTGTCTAATGACATTTACCCCGCGGGGCACTGGCAGAAGCAGCCGCACCAGCCCGACAACGAGCTTGCGGCATCGCATGACGTAGTGCGCGGGTATAAAAATATGCCGTTCTGGATTATGGAGCAGCAGGCGGGAATGGCAGGCTGGGAAATAATGGGCAGGGCGCTTGAACCAGGGCAGATGAGCGTGTGGGCGATGCAGGCAGTAGCGCATGGCGCTGACGCGGTTGTGTTTTTCAGGTGGCGTACATGCGCTATGGGGACAGAACAGTATTGGCACGGCATACTGGGGCACAGCGGCAATCCAGGGCGCACGTATAATGAGGCAAAGCAGCTCACGCACAGGTTTTCAAAATATATGGATGAGTTTGAGGGCAGCATGCCGAATGCGGAGGTGGCTATCGTACACAATTTCAGGCAGAATTACGCCTTTGACATACAGCCGCACCACCCTGAATTAAGCTATGTGGGGCAGCTTTATAAATACCACAAGGCATTTTATGACAAAAAAATACCAGTGGACTTTATACCTGACACGGCGGATTTTTCAAAGTATAAGCTTGTGGTCGCGCCGCTGCAGTATTTGATGACGCCAGAGCTGGAGCAGCGGTATATCGACTACGTGGCAGCAGGCGGCAGGCTTGTACTCACAATGCGTACTGGCGTAAAGGATGCGACAAATCTTTGCATGACTGACCGCGAGCTGCCAGGGAGGCTTGGCGACATATGCGGCATAGAGGTGCCTGAGTATGACTGTCTGCTTGAAACGACGGGCGGCGTATTATTTGGGAAAAATGAGTATGAAACGCAGAAATGGTGCGACATAATAACGCTAAAGGGCGCAAAGCAGCTTGCAGAGTATTCCACAGGCTTTTATAAGCAGACTCCCGCCGTTACGGAAAATAAATATGAAAACGGCGTTGTCTGGTATGTCGGCACGGAGCCTGGCGAGGAGCTTATGGAGGATTTGGCGGAGTATTTTGTAAACCAGAGCGGAGTCGCGACGCTTGGCAGCGCGCCCGCAGGCGTAGAGCTGATGACGCGCGAGAATGACAGCAAGGTCTGGCTATTTGTTATCAACCATACAAATGATGAGAAGGTTTACAGTCTGCACGACAGCTATGTAATGCTCGAGGGAGAGCGCGAGGAATTTTTGAAGCCTTATGAAGTACAGCTGTTTGTGAAAAATAAGTTTGGCAGGAAGGACTGAAAATTAGTATGTCAAAACAGGGCAGATTTATAGTGACAATGTTACCCTCTGTGTGGTAGACTTAAATAAAACAGAGCTTGCTACAGATGAGGATAAAAGGTATGGCATTGACAAATGGGCGAAGCTTTTTAAGGCGAACACATGGGAGGCGGTAAAAATGTTGGCGGAGGAAGATGTTTATATCAAAGATGCGTCTAAGACAATTTTTGAGCTATGTGCGGATCTTGAAGTTAAGAAACGCTGCTGGGAGCGCGAGGAGTTTGAGGATTATGCTGAAAGGCTTGCAAAAGCGGAGGCTGAGTTGGCGCAGAGAGATGCCATGCTTGCACAGAAAAATGAAGAATTGTCAGAGAAGGACACGGCATTGCTGAAAAAAGATGTTACGCTGTCAGAAAAATCTGCCGCGCTTGGCAAAGCCGAGGCGGAGGCAAAAAAATACCGCGAATGGGCAATCGCCCATGGTTATAAAGAAGTCTAAAATAAATGGAGCTGCCGCAAAGGATTAAGAATACAATATATAGCATTATGACCAAATTATATGATACTATATATTGTACTTAATTTCCTTAGTGTGACAGCCCATTATTTTCGCGCTTTTTACTCTTGTGTCCTCACATCTTTCCTTTTCAGATACAAAACACTAAGCGCATTAATCACAACAATATACAGCACTGTCCAGTCGGCAAACTGCCACAGGTCGATAATTCTTTGCGGATTATTTGCGCGCAGCCCCACGCTTAAAAGCGAATAGGGCAGAAGATAATAAAGCCCCTTGCTCGTGATAAGCATACCGACAACTCCGCCGACAAGCCCGATAGCGATAGGCACTGCGAAGCTCCTTATCACAAGCGACAGGAAAAGCTGCACGGAGCATACGGCAATACCGCCGAATATGCCGCATATAGTCCATTCTCCAAGCTCTTTAGGCAGCGGCAGGGAAAGTCCGCATATAAAGCCGCTGAAAACATAAAGACAAATCATAAACATAATAGTAGCCGTTGTCATGACCGCACATATGCAGAGCTTGCCAAACACAAGCCTAAAAGGTGACACAAGTGTCATAACAGTGTTCCAGTTAGTGCCGCTATGCTCCAGCCGCCACAGATAGCTTGCATAAACGCCGATAAGCGGCGGCAGGAAAAAGAAGGCAAAAAACAGTGAATGCTGGCTCCATAACGAATACCATGCTTTTTTCAAAACTCCCAGATTGTTCATATAATTCATCGAGCCTATAACCGCCGAGATTAATGGAAGTATGATAAAGGCAAGCCATATAGGCGTGCGCTTTATCTTTATAAACTCTACAGGCATACGGGGTATCTTAATTTTGCTTAATCTGCGCTTGCGCCCGAAAATCCCAAAGCGCGCGATGCCGCTGAAATTTAAGCCTTCTGTTTCCATTTTGTTAAAAAGCGCCCATCCGACTGACAGCAGCAGGACAATCCATATGGCGGTGATGATTTCCGCGCCGTTATGCTGGAAATGATATCTGTATTTTATGACGCGCGTGTCAGGATCCCAGTCCATCCAAACAAAAGACGAAGCGCCGTAAAGCCCCCATGGGATAAGGCGGTTTACGATAAGCGAGGGCGGCAGGTACATCAGAAACAGTCCGCACATACTCCCGAGCAGCCCCGCGCAGAGCGTGACAGCCTGATTTGTAAACGCAAACGCCAAAATGAGATGTAGCAAATAAATCAGAAAGCTTACGGCGACTGTTACCGCGAAATACCGCGCATACGCCCACAAGTCAAGGCTGTCTGTATATCCGAAATGCTTTCCGAAAAAAATTAAAAAGCCAAGCTGGCTGGCGGCAAAAATCAGCACGCACACAAAGCCATATAGAAGCTTTGCAAAATAGATGCTGTTTCTGCTTTGAAAGGTTTCGAGCATTTTCCATGTGTTTCCCTTATGCTCCATGTCTGTCAGGCGGCTTGCAAGTACGGCTATGAATGTAGGTGTCAGAATGGCGTTTAAAACAGGCATCATGTAAATCTGGCTAATCCAGCCTTGCGCTAAGTCTTCTGCGTCAAGTCTGTCGGAAAATGCCCACATTGACCACAGAAACTGCATAAGTATCAGTCCTGCGACTACAAGCCATACGCCGCGCCGCTTAGTCTTGCGAAGTTCCAGAAATAATCCTCTCATAAGCTTTCCGCACCTCCTGTCAGCTTTAAGAATACGTCTTCCAGTCCGTCGCCTTTTGCTTCAAGCTCCTGCATAGTGCCTTGGAAGATAAGTTCGCCGTGGTTGATGATGCCGACCATGTCTGCCATTTGCTCTACTTCGTTGAGCAGGTGGCTTGACACGATTACGGTCATTTGTCTTGTCAGCGGGAGGTTTTTGATAAATTTGCGTATTTCCTGTATGCCTGCGGGATCGAGGCCGTTTGTCGGCTCGTCGAGTATTAGTATGCGCGGATTGCCTAGGAGAGCCATGGCTATGCCTAGGCGTTGTTTCATGCCGAGGGAATATTGTTTTACTTTTTTGTCTCTTTGCTCTAGGAGGCGCACGGTGTCAAGTACTTGCTCGATTTCTGCGGCGGGTGTATTTTTTAGTTTGGCGATGATTTGCATGTTTTCGAGGCCTGTCAGATGTCCGTAATAGCTTGGGCTTTCGATTAGGCTGCCTGTGTTTTTTAGTATGGAGAGGCGGTTTTTGTCTGTTATTTGTTCTCCGAAAAATGAGATGGTTCCTTCGGTTGGTTTCAGTAGTCCTAGTAAAAGCTTTAGGGTGGTGGTTTTGCCTGCGCCGTTGGGACCTAGGAAGCCGTAGACGCAGCCTTTGGGGACTTTTAGGGCGATATTTTTTACGCGTATGTGGTTGTTTGTGCTTTTGGTTAGGTTTTTTGTTTTGATGATGTAGGTCATTTGGGGGCTCCTTTCTGGGGGTAATGGTTTGATGTTTGTGAAAAGGGGGGGGGGTTATAAGCCGACCGAATTTGTGCGAAATATACAAAAACGCGACTAGTGCGCAGTGCGAATCGTCGCTTATTTTGTATATTTCACACAAATTCTACGTTTTCGTATATAGCTCGACATAATGTGGCAGCTACGAAAGCTTTCTAAGCCGTTCGAATTTAGTCAAAATATATAAAATCGCGACTTGGTGCGCGATGCGAATCGTCGCTGATTTTATATATTTTGACTAAATTCTACATTATTGAATGGAACTCCACAAACATTTGTAAATAACAATCTTACTATAACTTTGTTACTTTAAATAAAAATGACGAGAACCTTACATTTACCTTAAAAATTTGGCTTAAATTACCACAATGCATAAAAAATAAGATATACTAAAGCATAGATAAAAATTTTTTAGACAATTTGATGGGATAATAGATGTTGAAAGCAAAGGAATATGAGGGAAAATGAATCTTTATGAGAGCAAAATTCTGCTTGTTGATGATGAGCCTGACCTTTTGCAGATGGTGGGAGAGCTGCTGAAAAAGGAGGGGTATGTCCATGTGGATTTGGCGTCTGATTGCTGTACGGCGAAAAGAATGTTTGGCGCGGTTGAATATCATATGGTGCTTCTTGATGTAATGCTTCCTGATGGCGATGGTTTTACGCTTTTTGATGAGATAAGGCGTGTTGCGGAGGTTCCTGTTATATTTTTATCGGCAAGGGATGAGGACACGGCGCGTCTTAAGGGTTTGGGGCTTGGCGCGGACGATTATATAACGAAGCCGTTTTTGCCGCAGGAGCTGTTGCTTAGGATTAGGGCGGTGTTGAGGCGTACTTATCATATGGAGGATATAGCGAAAAATGATGTTGTGGGCGATGCTGTGATTAATTGGAGCGCGGGTATGGTGCAGACGCCTGACAGCGAATATCTTCTTACTGCTAAGGAATATGTTTTGCTTAAAAAATTGTGCGAAAACAGGGGGAGAATTTTGTCGATAAATACACTGTGCGATACGCTTTGGCCTGATGGCAGTTATGGGTATGAAAATTCGCTGATGGTGCATATCAGGCGTCTGCGTGAAAAGCTTGAAAAAAATCCGTCTAAACCTGAGCATCTTTTGACTGCAAGGGGGCTGGGGTATAAGCTGGTTTAGCATATTTGTACGTGGGGGATTGTTAAATGTTTTCCGCAAAGGTCAGGATTGTGTGTTATGAGAGAGGTTTTATGTTTTGAAATTGGTTTATCGCATGGTGGTTAGGAGTGGCGTTTGTGCGTAGAATAGAAAATTTTATAAAATATGTCATATTGGCGCTGTTTATGTTTATCATATTATTAGCGGCGGATTTTTTTATAATAATGGTAATATCATACAAAACAGGCAGCATGAGCATTTTGCCGTCAATGCCGCGGGAAAAAATCATATCGCTTGCCGAAAGCCGCGCGTCAGGTGATGAGCTTGAAGTGTTGAAAGGCAGGTGGATTTTTGCCATGGCGATAGATAAAAACGGCGATGTGGTGTGGGAGCACAATCTGCCCGATGAGCTTCCGCGCCATTACACGATAGCGCAGGCTGCGTCTTTTACACGTTGGTATCTTCAGGACTATCCTGTGTACACATATATTGCAGACAATGGCGGGATAGTCGTAGTCGGTTATGAAAAAGACACTATATGGAAAAAGGAAATCATTTACGATATGAGTACATTTGAGGCGTATGTCTATCTGTTTCCGCTCATATTTATTTCAAACATTTTCGTGCTGCTGGTTGTGCCGTCGATAATCATACGGCGCGACGCGAGGCGGCGTGAGCGCGAGCGGACAACGTGGATAGCGGGCGTATCGCACGATATACGCACGCCCCTGTCGCTTGTGCTGGGGTACGCCGACGCGATAAAGCAGGAAAGCGGCGATGCCGAAATTGCGCAGAAAGCGCAGGTAATAGAAAATCAGGCGCTCCGTCTTAAAATGCTTGTGACAAACCTAAACACCCAGAACAAGCTCACCTACGGCATGGGAAAATGGAAAAAAGAGCGCTGCCTGCTTGCGGCGCTGATACGCGAGACAGTATGCGGCATAGCAAACTGTATGACAGACGAAGGCTTTGAATTTGCCATAGACATACCCGACAGCTTGGAAAAGTTTTGCATTTACTGCGACGCGGAGCTTGCAAAAAGGCTTATCGAAAACCTTGTAAACAATGTGGTGCGCCACAACCCGCAGGGCTGCACAGTCACGGTAAGCCTTACCCCCAAGAGGCTTTTGGCGCTGCGCTATTATGAAATGACAGTGTCAGACAACGGCATTGGCATAGAATGGGAAAAGTTAAAAAACCTACGCGCCCATGCCAAGCCCCAAAAGCTCTCTGAGCATGGGCTTGGGCTAAGGCTTGTAAAGCAGATAGCGTCATTCCACCATTGGGGAGTGCGCATGGGAAATAATGAAGGCGGCGGGTTTTACTGCAGGATTTTTATTATTGCCTGTTCCCGTCGGGTATTTGGCATATTTCCTTTATGACGGCTTCTTTGGAAACCGCGTAATTTTCTGCGATAAGGCTTGCTATTTCTTCGTCAGATAAATTCAAGCGTCTTAACATCATTATGCTGTTTTTTATGTCCTGTTCGCGCGTTTCAAGTATGCCGCGTTTATGACCGTTTTCAAAGCCCTCACTTACGCCACGCTTATGACCAGTTTCAAAGCCTTCACTCATGCCGCGTTTATGACCTTCATTCATGCCATCTTCGTACCCTTCATTATATACCGTTTTTTTGTACAGCTTTTCATCAAACTCCGTAAGCAGCATATTCGTCACCTCGCTTTTGCACTTGATTAAGATATCCGCCAAAACATCATTTTTTATGCAGTAGTCTACCGCCTTGCCTATTGCGTCTTTTATCGCGCAGCCGCTGTCCGAATATTCATTTACCTTAGCTATAAAGTAAGAATAATCATGCAGGCGTCGGCAGCTGTTCAGCAGGGCGCTGTTGTGCCCGTAATTGATGTTTAGCATTGTGGCGCGACATTCAAGGACGGCTTCGTCTGCCGACTCTGGGATAAACGCATCTGACAGCTTTAAAACCGTTTTATCGGGGTACTCACTCCTGCCATTGTAAAAAATGATAAACTGAGGTCTTGGCAGCCTGATAAGATGCCTTCCATATATGTCAAAGCCATGCTGTTTGATATAGCCCTCATACAATCTTGCAAAATACATCAGCCCGCGCACTGGCATATTCGGGTTAAAGGTGGACTGATGCTCGTAAAGATTAAGCGTTGAAGATATTATGAAGGACATATCATTTTTCATCGACATATAAATGACATCTTCAAGCGTCGTGATTTCAAGCTCGTCAGGATTTGCGTAGTCGGTGTGGTTTACCGCATTGTACAAATCAAGCAGATCCCTTTTGTCAGCAAATACTCTTTGGAACAGCCTGTCCTTATGCGCCCTGTTTACTGCAAAGCGCTTGAATATTTTGGCGATATTAATTTTTTCTCTTTTCATTCTTTCTCCTTTTTAGTATATTATAATTTGGGTATTTTGTAAAACAGAAATCAATCGGAAACTAAAGAACTTTTAAACTAAAGACACTTTAAAGATAAATTGATTTGTTTCATTAAAACGTACTATACCATTCCTGCCTGCGTTTGGCAAGAGTTTGGGCAAAAACAGCGTCTGAAATGTAAAAAATCGTACAAAGCTGCTTTTTTGGCATATTATTATATAGAAATAAATATCGGCACACTGATTCTGCATTAGCAAAGAACAGTTTAAATGCCTGATAACGCGAATGGAGGAGAATTTTCATGAAAATAGCAGATATGCACTGTGACACAATTTCCGAGATATGGAAGTCAAGGCGGGCGGGGGAAGACGCGCAGCTTGCCAAAAATAAGTTTCATATAGATATGCAGAAGCTGAAAAAATCAGGATATCTTCTGCAGAATTTCGCAATGTTTACGAATTTAAAAGAATGCGCAGACGCGTATGAACACACATTGTCGCTTATAGACGTTTTTAATGGAGAGATAGAAAAAAACAAAAATGATATAAGTGTCATAAAACACTATGATGAAATCGCTGAAAACGAAAAGCAGGGAAAAATATCCGCCCTGCTCACAATAGAGGAAGGCGGCTGCTGCAAGGGCAGCATTGAAAAGCTTGAACAGCTGTATCGGCTTGGCGCGAGAATGATGACGCTCACATGGAATTACCCAAACGAGCTTGGTTTCCCAAATTTATATGATTTGGCAGAGTACGGCGTATCAGGCACATTCACCTTTGACGGTTCAAAAGGACTTACGCCCAAGGGATTTGAATTTGTAGAGCGAATGGAGCAGCTTGGCATAATAATAGATGTGTCGCATTTATCCGACGCGGGCTTCTGGGACATATTTAACAATACCAAAAAGCCATTCGTAGCAAGCCATTCAAACGCAAGAGCGCTCTGCCGCCACCCAAGAAACCTTACAGATGATATGATACGCGCCATAGCCGAGCGCGGCGGAGTGATAGGCTTAAACTATTACGGCAAATTTCTTGACGACAAAAGCCCGCATTTTTCAAGCGCGGAAAAAATTGCCCGCCACGCCCGCCACATCATAAATACGGGAGGCAGCGAGTGCCTCGGCTTGGGCTCTGACTTTGACGGGATAGACGGCGATATGGAAATGAAAGACGCCTCGCAGATATATAAGCTTGTGCAGGCGCTTGAGGGAAATCATTTTACTGGTGAAGAAATAGAAAATATTTTATATAAAAATGTGTTAAAGGTTTATAAGGAATTGTTGTAATTTCTTTTAATGCAGCAGCTTTTGGAGGGCAAGCTGTTTTTCCAGTCGTTCCTTAATTAAGGCGGTAAAGCTGTCAGGCGATACCACCTTCACCACAGGACCAAACGACAAAATCTCAATCAGCAGCTCTGTCTGCATTGACGAGTTGTAGTAGATGCAGCATTCCCAAGTGCCGTCTTCAAGGCGCTTAGTGTCCTTGTCATAATTGGCAAAATGCAGCATCGCCCTTTCCAGAGCGTTGCGCTTGTCCTCGATAATCAGGCGCACAGGCTCTGTATCATAGCTTTGGCGCATAAGCGCTCCAAGCGATGTATTGGCAGCCTTTTCTGTAATTTCCGTGTCCTCATGCAAATCTGAAACGGCAGCATTTGCCATGCCGTCAAGGCGGTAATGGTCAATAATATATTTTTTCCCAAATGGATAGCGAAGCCCAATCAGCCTGAAACGGTCGTTTTTGGGCGAATATTCGAGCTTTAACGCAAGACATCTCTTGTGCGTGTACTTTCCCTTAGACGAGGTATAATCAAAGTCTATCACTTTCCTTTCGCGCACTGCCGACATGACAGCCTTAAAATTTTCTCTGTACACGGCGCTTTCAAAACTGTCCCCGTTTTCAAATCTGTCATAATAATAAAACTGTTCCTCTTTCCATAAAGGCTCAATATCCGCAAGCGCCTTTTTTGCTTCCGCGAGCGCCCCATCATCAAAGAAAAGACTGACACGCCTGTCAGAAAGTATTGATTTAATCCACCGCTTTTGCAGCAGTGTCAGCGGCATTTGGGCATAATCGACACACGGATAAAACCTGCCGCTGCCCCTCTGCTCCAGCAGCCGCCAATCGCCAAAGCACAGCTTATCGGGAATAGTAAGCGCACTTTCCCCAAAGCCAAGCTCATCGGTAAGCCTTACAATTTCCTCCCTTGAAATGCCGTCGCCCTTTGCGCGTTCAAGCACAGCCGCCACAACCCTGTAATAACACCCATAAATTTCCGAAAAATAATCCATCAGTTATCCTTCACCAATCCCATACATTTTCGCCATCAGCTCAATATCGCGGTAAAATTTTGCACGGAGATATTCGCTGCTGCTCTCAAACGAGATAATCCGCCCCGTAAACGTCTTTATCCAAGGCATCATCTCATTGCCGTCAAACACGGTAATCTCATATGTATATGTATTGTCTGCGGTGCGCGTAATCTTGCCGCCGCGCCCTTCGGTTTCAAGCCGTTTTAAGACAAACAGTTCATACGGCTCATTAATGCGGAGCGTGAGCTTAATGGTGTCCTCGCGCTCCATTCCGCTGAATGAAAGCCCAAAGCACTTGGAAATATTCCTGCGCAGGACAGCACTATATTTATCATAGTCAAAGGTTTCTGACATCAGTGTCACTTCTTTGATATGGTCAAGCCTGATAGTGGAAAGACGCCGTGCGTTCGGATAATACACGCATAAAAAACGCCGCCCCGTGCGCGTGCTCACAAAAATTTTCAGCGGGAAAATCTCGACATTTTGGGGCGTATGGCTTACAGCGCCTTTATTGCTCTGCGTTTTCAGCCTGACAATATTATGCCCGTTTATGGCGGTAAGCAGCAGGAGTAAGATCTCGTCTTCAAGCGCATGCGCAAAATACCCATGCTTCATCAAAAACCAGTCATTGGAGAATCCGCGGCTTTTCATAATGCTGTACCCGATAAAGCCAAGCGGCGCCTCAAGCTGGAAAAAACTGACAGCCGTGTCAAGCTGTCGTGCCGTCCCGCCAGTAAGCTTTTTATCAGGCAGGAGAAAATAGTACATTCGCCGCCCCGCCTTTTCAGAGCCCAAAATGCCCTCGCTGACGTATTCATTTGCCTTTTTGCGCACAAGCTGTATCTCGATTTCCGCCTCGTATCTTTTGGCAATTTCATCGGCAAGCTCGTCTGCCGTCATCTGTCTGCCGCCGTCCAGAATATCAATCAGGTAAAAGTGCAGCATAATGTCATTGTCCGTAAAGCTTTTCGCCTCAAACACGCGGTAAAGCGGATTATACGGGAGCATATTGGTATTTATGGAAAGATAGACATTTTTGACCGCGCCGTTGTAGTCGCTTTTCACATACGGCGCAAGCCAGCTTTCAAGCCGCCTGCGCTCATTGTCGTAGGTGCGCGCGCTTTTGCGGTCAAAGTCCTCGCGCGACTTAAAGCCGTAAATATAAAAATCCCGCACATACTCGCGGCTTTTGGCTATGGATTTAACAAGCTCACTAAACTCGGACACGATTTCACCTCCCGATATCCCAATCATCTTTTACGGCATTAATTCCGAATCGCCGTAACCTTTTAGCCGTTTATGAAGTTTTGTGTTTAGAAAAATTTTGCATATATTTTAATATCACTATTTAATATTATTATAGTAAAACAAGCGTTTCAACATAAAATTGTTTAGCTGCAAGGCAGGGCTGCCTACATTCTGATAAAATTAAAGAATCCCGTCGAAGCTATGAACATTCGATGGGATTTTGCTGTTGCATATTTCTGTTTTTCTTATAATCCTGTATGAAGGATATAAATTCCCTGCTTTTTTGTATGCTCTTTTGCAATTCTTTTTCATCTACCTTATAATCGGGCTCAGGCATGCGCAATTCCAACGGTTCAAAATTATAAATCACATCATTTAAAGCTGTTTTTCCCATAATGCGCCTCCTAATCTTATCTATAAAACAATCCTGCTTCACTGCATTTTGCCAAAAAAGACAAAGATGCCAAATACATCTCTGCTGCTGGAGAATCTGTATTTAAGCCTTCAATACATTCTTTAAATAACAAGAATGCGGATTTGTAATTATATCCTTCATCACGTTTTAAATAATGTACTGTGCCTTGGTTTGATACTACTACAATTACCTCAATCATCGGATGGCATATAAAAAAATGAATATCCTGCAATGAAAATGTTTGTGTTGATGGATGATTGTGCAGCACTACCACCGCGACGGATTCTTTTGATACAATAATATGATTGGATAGCGTATCTGCAAGTATGTCTACTTCGTGCTCTGTTCCCAATGACACGCCGAAACATTCAAGGGGGTTTTCAGCTCCCAAATCGCAGGTAATGGCAACTTCGTTGCTGTTATTTTTTTCCTTTGAAAGAAGAAGTACGTCTTTTGCCAATTCCTGCATAATTTTGTTGCGGCTTTCTGAGAAACCGTCATACTTAATAAAAGGAACTTTGTCTATGGCAATATCCGTTATATATACTTTTCGGTCTCGCTTTTTGGCCTGCTCTAATTCATATATGCTTTCTGTCATATTATCTCCGATTAGCGGCTGTTAATCACTTTTTGGCTGTTTATTTTATCTGGTATTATTATAAGAAATTTTAAACATTCTGTCAATTTAATGTGAAGATATTTTCAGTTCGCAACTTTTTTTAAATGATTTCCCTTCCATTTCCTGTTAATATAAACCCAAGTCAAGCGAAAGCACAACCCCTTCCGCATTGACAGTCCTATAAATTACATAACCCTTCAGGAGGTAGCTCAACTGGGAGAGCACTGAAAAAATAAGTCATGACCGTGGCTTTAACAGCAAAATACACCCAAACTGTATGGCAGCATTTGGCGGTTCGAGTCCGCTCCTCCTGACTAAGGCGGCGAGGCAGTGAAATGGTCGTTTCACAGACAGCAGATATTTATGGGGAATCCATTGCAGGTTAGAAGCCTGCCGCCGCCTGCACATTATAAAAAATTTATGGAGGGAGTGAAATCGGTGAGTGATTTAAAAATTTTCACAGACAATATAGAGGAGGGCGCGCTGGAGCAGATAAATACTCTGATAAGCCAGCCCGCGTTTGAAAACTGTAAAATCAGAATAATGCCCGATGTTCACTCAGGCACAGGCTGTGTTATCGGCTTTACAGCGGACCTCGGCGACAAGATAATTCCAAATATCGTAGGCGTGGATATAGGCTGCGGAATGCTCACGGTCTGCCTTGGCAAAGTCAATATAGATATGCAGAGGCTTGACGCGGCAATAAAAAAGCGTGTCCCCAGCGGAAAACGCGTGCATGAGGGCAGGCAGGTCAGATTTCCCGAGCTGCAAAGCCTTTATTGCTACAGGGAGCTAAAGGACTCAAAACGTCTGGAAAGAAGCATTGGCACGCTCGGCGGCGGCAACCATTTTATAGAGCTTGACACAGACGATGACGGCGAAAAATACCTGATTATCCACAGTGGCAGCAGAAACTTAGGCGTTCAGGTGGCAAACCTCTATCAAAAGCTTGCCGTTGAGCTTATGGAGGGCAAAGGCGATTTATATGAAAAACAGGCAAAGCTGATTGAGGAGTACAAGGCAGCAGGCAGAAAATCCGAAATACAGGCAGCGATAAAGGAGCTGCACAGACTCTTTAACCCAAATCCGCTCAATATTCCGAGAGAACTCTGCTACCTCATGGGTGAATACAGGGAAAAATACCTGCACGACATGAAAATTTGTCAGGAGTTTGCATCATTAAACCGAAAAACAATCGCAGACGCAATACTTGATGAGCTTGGCATCATAGAGCAGAGCCGATTTGAAACAATACATAACTATATAGAATTTGGCTCAAATATAGTGCGCAAAGGCGCAATTTCCGCAAAAAGCGGCGAAAGGCTTCTGATACCGATAAATATGCGCGACGGCTGCATAATCGGCGAGGGTAAAGGTAATTCTGACTGGAATATGTCCGCGCCGCACGGGGCAGGGCGCGTTATGAGCAGGACAAAGGCAAAGGAAAGCCTCTCGCTTGATGACTTTGAAAAGTCGATGGAGGGCATTTACACCACATCGGTAAGCGAGGCGACAATCGACGAAAGCCCGATGGCGTATAAACCACTTAACGAAATACTCGCAAACATAGGCGACACAGTAAGGGTAATCAAGCTGATAAAACCGATATACAATTTTAAGGCTGCTGAGTAAACAGTTAAGTATTAATCAGTGCCATGTCAAGCTTTATTTTGGGACCTATGCAGCAAATTAAAAGGTTAATTTATCGCCAGAAGCGTAAAGATGCGGTTCAACTCCGCAAGAGGTCCTGTTTTTGCAAATGCCCATAAAACCATAATAGACAGTTGCGAACACATTCCACAATTACCTAAAAACCATAATGAGGAAAGGAATGATACCATGAATTTTATAAACATCTTTAAAAAAGAGGCAACACACACATACACAGAAAACGGCGCACAGGCGCTGAACACCACGGGCGATGCCTGTCTTGACTTGTTCAGCACGGCGGGCGCTTTGCGCAACGCTGACGAAATCAGGATAAACACGCTATTTGCCGAGGCATACGCCGAAAATCCGCTTTTTGCCACAAAAATCGCATTTTACGCAAGGGACATCAGAGAGGGCTTAGGTGAAAGATGTGTTTTTCGCACGTTTTTGAGATATATGGCGGACAATCACCCAGAGGCGCTGCGCCAAAACCTCGACCTCGTAGGCGTATATGGCAGATACGATGACCTTTATGCGCTGATAGGCACGCGGCTCGAAGACGAGATGTGGTTCGCCATGAAAAAGCAGTTTGAGGAGGATTTGGAAAATCTCGAAAAGGGCAACGCCATTTCACTCCTTGCAAAATGGATAAAGACCGCCGACGCAAGCGCAAGCAGCACCCGCAGGCTTGGCATTTTAACCGCGCAAAAGCTCGGCTACAGCGTCTATGACTTCAAAAGAATCGTGCGCAGAATGAGAAAACAGATAAACGTAGTCGAATGTCTAATGTCGGCGGGACGCTGGGACGAAATAAAGTATTCGGAAGTTCCAAGCCGCGCGATGATGATTTACAGAAAAGCATTTGTGCGCCACGACGCGCAGCGCTTCAACACGTTTATAAACAGGGCGGCAGCAGGCGAGGAGAAGATTAATTCCGCTGCGCTCTATCCATATGATATTGTACATAAAATATGCATGGGCGAAAGCTCAGACGTGCTTGAGGCGCAGTGGCGCCAGCTCCCAAATTACATTGGGCAGGACATAAATGCCATAGTGATGGCTGACGTATCGGGCTCAATGACAGCATGTGGCGGCATACCGCTGTCAACCTCCATAGGGCTTGCCATATATTTTGCGGAAAGAAACACAGGCGCGTACCACAACCTGTTTATGACCTTCAGCGCCGATCCGCAGATAGTAGAGCTAAAAGGCGAGACGCTGCAGCAGAAGATATTACAGGTGCAGAAGTCCAATTGGGGAATGAGCACAAACCTTCGGGCGGCATTTGACAAGATTTTGCAGATAGCCTGCAAAAGCCATGCTTCACAGGACGAAATGCCAAAGTCAATAATAGTTATCTCGGATATGGAAATAGACAGCTGCGACGCCCACAAAGGCGAGTGGACATTTTACGACAAGATGGCAAAAAGATACCGCGCTTACGGTTACGAAATCCCGAACATAGTATTTTGGAACGTAAACAGCCGCCACAACATATTCCACGCCGACAAAAACCGCCGCGGCGTACAGCTCTGCAGCGGTCAGTCAGCTACGGTATTTAAGCAGCTCATATCCTGTGTAGGCAGCACCCCCACAGAAATGATGCAGCATGTAATCAACTCAGAGCGGTATGAGTGCATCAAAGTAGGATAGTGTGAACGCAAAAATAAAATCCGCCAACAGCGGATATACACTGTCGGCGGATTTTTGTTTACTCATTCAGATAATTAAAAACTCCCGTTTTTCTAAGCGGCTTTATCAAAAACGCCGATATAACCGCGCCGCATGCGGTAGAAATAAGAAACGGCACAATATAAGCATAAAAAGCTATATCCCCCGCACTCTGCCCCATAAGGAAAATCGCCACAGGGTAAGCGCACAGCCCGCCAAGCACAGCCGTGCCGAATACCTCGCCCAAAAGCGTGAGCGCGATATTCTTAGTCCTCCAGAAAACAATCCCGCACAGCAAAGCGCCAAACATGCTGCCCGGAAACGCCATAAGGCTTCCAAGCCCGAAAAGATTGCGCAGCAGGCTTGCGATAAACGCCACAGCCACGCCGTACCAAGGACCTAGCGCCACAGCGCACAGAATGTTAATCATATGCTGCACAGGCGCGCACTTGCTCCCAAATACAGGAAACGAAATCAGGCTTCCCGCCACGGCGACAGCGCACAAAATTCCAGAAACACACAGTTTTTTAGTATTCACTTTTTTCATTTTTCTCTCTCCTCTTGAAATAAATTGAGAACGGCGGTAACAGCGGCGTCCTCTTGAATAAAGGTCGGTCGAAGCTCAATTGCTTCCTCTCACGCCGAAACACGGCTTCCCATCGCTGCTGTCTACAAGACACAGGGCGCTCCCCCTCTGCCCGCCCGAAACATCGGGATTGCCATTCTCACTTCCTTTCCAAAAAGAGTCTATGAATATTCTTCTGCTAAATCATAGCACGGATTGATGGAAAAGTCTACAGGTTTTGATTTTCAGATTTATTTTTATTGTAATAAGCCAGATTTTATTGGGAAATTCCATAAACAAACCGTGCGATTTGCATTGACAAAATCGTACAATATAGGCATAATAAAAGTGAAATCAATCAATGAGGAGGTTTTCGATATGTCCATAACCGCAACGGAATTAAAAACAAATCTCAGCAAGTATCTGCTGCTTTCTGCCACGGAGGATATATATATCACGCGCAACGGAAAGGTAATCTCTAAACTGACGAATCCATTCCAAGAGCGCGTAGATATAGCAAAATCCCTGTTTGGAATCCTTCCCAATGATGCGTCGCTTGAAAAGGCAAAAAAAGAAAGGGCGGATAAAATATGAGAGCCTTGATTGATACCTGCATCATCATTGATGCCCTCCAAAGTCGCGAACCCTTCTGCAATAGCGCGCAGGCAATATTTATTTCAGCCGCAAACAATCAATTTATAGGCTGTATCACGGCAAAATCAGCGACGGACATCTATTATTTAATGCATCACCATACACATGACGATAAAGCGTCAAGAGACGTGCTGTCAAAGCTTTTTGCGATTTTTGATGTTCTGGACACGGCTGGAATGGATTGCCGCCGTGCGATTCCTTCAGCAATTTCCGATTATGAAGATGCCGTCATGGTGGAAACCGCCGTTCGGGCAGAAGTGGACTGTATCGTCACGCGAAATCAATGTGACTATAAAAAGTCCGAGATTCCCGTTTATACATCGGAAGAATTTGTTAAAAAACTGGAGACATTCAACAAAGAATGATAGAAAGCAAATAGAAAGTAAAATAAAAAAAGGGGCTATCGCTTTATAGAATGAGAATTCAAAAGGTATTGCGCAGCTCCTTTTTTGCGGCAAAATAATAAGCGGTTGCGGAAATCCCAAATCAAAAATCAAATCCAGCACAAATAAACATATTTCAACAGCATTTCTCTTGAAATTTCCCACAAATATAATTATAATACCACTATATTCATGAAAGCCCCGCCTTTCCAGTCTAAAAAGGCAAAGACAATATGTAAAAAAGGAGCATACAAGATGCCGACTCTCGGAAATCCCACAGGTACGATTTATATATTAAAAAAATACAACTTCCAGTTCCAAAAAAAGTACGGGCAGAATTTTCTCATAGACTCGAATATCCTTGAAAATATCATAAGCGCGGCGCAGATAACAAAAGACGATTTCGTGCTAGAAATAGGTCCAGGGATAGGCACTATGACGCAGTACCTCTGTGAAAATGCACGTGAGGTCATCGCCGTGGAAATAGACAAAAAGCTGATGCCGATTTTGGAGGACACGCTTTCCGCATATAATAATGTGGCTGTCATAAACGCGGACATTTTAAAGCTGGACATAAACAGGATAGTAGACGAAAAAAACGGCGGCAGACCGATAAAGGTAGTCGCAAACTTACCTTATTATATTACCACGCCGATTATCATGGGGCTTTTTGAAAAGCACGTGCCACTTGAAAGCATCACGATAATGGTGCAGAAGGAGGTCGCGGAGCGTATGCAGTCAAAGCCAGGGACAAAGGATTATGGGGCGCTCTCGCTTGCAGTCCAGTATTACTCCGCGCCGCAGGTTATGTTTACAGTGCCCGCAGGCTGCTTTATGCCGCGCCCGAATGTTGACAGTGCTGTCATAAAATTGATATACCACAGCAAGCCGCCTGTTGACGTAAATGATGAGGGGCTGATGTTCGAGCTTATAAGGGCGTCATTTAACCAGAGGAGAAAAACGCTTGTAAACAGCCTCAGCAATGCCACGGATTTAGGGCTTACAAAGGACAAGGTGTTGTCCGCGCTTGAAAAGCTGCAACTTGCGGCTACGGTCAGGGGAGAGGCGCTGACGCTTGAGCAGTTTGCGCGGCTGTCGAATATGCTTTAGGCATTAAAACCAAAGATTTAGTATATAAGTCGTCAAAAAAACACAAAATATACGAATTTGAACGGCTATCAGCATTGACATCAAAATTTCTGTATGATAAACTGTCGGTGGAGACAAAACATTAAGAAACTCTAAGGCGGCAAAAGACGCCGCCTAAGAGTTTCTAAATGTTTAAGAAAAACGCATAGGGCAGCGTTTTTCCAAGGTTGAATAAACCGTGAGGCGGCAAAAGACGCTGCCTAAGAGTTTTTAAATGTCAACATTTTTTAT
Source organism: uncultured Lachnospiraceae bacterium (assembly GCA_947625775.1). Lineage (GTDB taxonomy): Bacteria > Bacillota > Clostridia > Lachnospirales > Lachnospiraceae > COE1. The sequence goes on from CANQPM010000005.1 coordinate 102,828, forward strand.
ATATAAGGGACAGTATTTACAGAGGTGAGGGTGCTTGGATAAGTACGAGTATAAGGTTCGTTCAGAGGAGATCGGCAATTTAATCAGCGAGGAGAGATATGCGGAGGCGGCGGACATAGCGGATAAGATTGACTGGAGGAGAGTCAAGAATATTACTATGCTTTTGAAGATTGCGGCGCTGTACAGGGTGAACAGGCGCAATGAGGATGCCAGAGCGGTGCTTTTGCTCGCTTATGGGCGTTATCCAACAAACCGCTCCGTAATTTATTCGCTGTGCGAGGTATCTATTGAGCTTGATGATGTGGTGGCGGCGGTTGAGTATTACAAGGCGTTTGTGAAGATTGCGCCGAGGGACAATGGCGTGTTTACCCTGCGTTACCGTATTCTTGAAGCGCAGGAGGCAAGCATTGAGGAGCGCATCGAGCTTTTGGAGGAGTTAAAGAAAAGAGATTACCAGGAGGAGTGGGCGTATGAGCTCGCTTACCTGTATCATAGGGCTGGTTTTGCCACAAAGTGTGTGGAGGAATGTGACGACATTATTCTGTTTTCTGGCGACGGCGCATATGTTATGAAGGCAATGGAGCTGAAAATGCTTCACACGCCGCTGACGGAGGTTCAGAAGGCAAAGTATGAGATTATGGCGGCAAATGCCGACAGAAATTACAGCAGCGAAGAATACAATAAGAATAATGACAGCAATGAGCAGCAGAATTACACAGAAGAATATTATGGCGCAGGCTATGGCGAGTCGTATTCTGAAACAGGCTACGACGGTAAGCAGAACTATGCTGACGCAGGCTATGGCAATCAGCAGAATTATGACGAAACAGGCTATGACAATCAGCAGAACTACGCCGACGCAGGCTATGATAATCAGCAGGGCTACGCTGACGCAGGTTATGACAATCAGCAAGGTTACGCTGACGCAGGTTATGACAACCAGCAGAACTACGCCGATGCAGGTTATGACAATCAGCAGGGCTACGCTGACGCAGGTTATGACAATCAGCAAGGTTACGCTGACGCAGGCTATGACACCCAGCAGGACTACGCTGCCCAGCAAGGTTATGCAAATGAAGGTTATCCAGAGGATTACGGCTATAGCAATGATACATACAGCGAAAACGCATATATTAATGAAAACTATGCCAGCGAAAATTACACGGATAATGCCTATTCAAACGACGGCTATGCAGATGAAAATTATGCAGGCGAAGGCAGCGAAAATAATGGCTATTCAAACAACGGTTATTCATCAAACAATGGCGCTGCAGATGAAGACTACACGGATAAATTTTATGTTGAGCAGTTTTACAATACTGACGGTTATCCGATTCCTGCGCCCGAAGAAACGCAGAACCATAATACCAATGCTTCGGCGGCAGTGGATATGAGCCAGTATAATACGATAAATTTACAAAAGGTAGTTGCCGAAAGCATGAAGGAGCTTTTCCCTGATGATGACGAGGACGTATTTTCAGAGGAAAATATCGACTTAGAGCCCGAAAAAAGCTTTGAGACAAGGACATATATTTCCCCCAAAGAGCGCCTTGAAATCATACGCAAGGAGGAAAAGGAAAAGCAGACTCACGAGGAAGAGACCAGTGAGCCCCCGAAGCCGTCATATACGGAGGGCAGGGTAGCGGCTATGGTAAGCGGCATTTCGGAGGAGAGCCCCAAGCCAAACACGGGAGCCATTAAAAAGGTGCTTGTGCCAGGGGAAGACGCGCGCGTTATTAAAGAGGACACGGACATAAACACGATTCGCGATACCACAGAGCAGTCCGTAAACGCCGAGCAGAACCGCATACAGAAAAATGCCGAAAACGTTTATCTTGAGCAGAATGCGCCCAGTACATCAGGAGATGCGGCACAGGAGCAGTTTAAGCCGATGACGGGGCAGATGAATCTGAATGACGTGCTTGCCGAGTGGGAGCAGATAAAGCAGGAAAGCGCGCAAAAGCACCAGGACGCAATCAAAAAACAGGTTATGCACCAGACAGGCAAAATTATTGCAAACTTTAATGATTCTGTCAAAAATGATATGATAGATGAATTTGAGGGAAAGGCAGAGGAGGAGGAAAAGCCACCCACAAGGCTTGAACAGCTCGTGGCGGAAGAACTCGGAGGCAATACGGAGGAAATGCCAAAAGAGCAGCTTTCAAAAGCGCTCGTTGAAATAGAGGAGATTGGCGGCGATGATGAACGCGCCACGGAGGAAACAGAGGCGGAATACACGGGCGGAGTGAATGAGGACACTCAAGAGATAGAATACAAAAATGAGGAATATCCCAGCGCGTCTGACAGTGAGCCTGCGAATGATGAAGATGTCTACAGCGGGAAATATTCTGATGCCGCGCAGGAGGAAACTTATACGGAGGAAGGGTATGCCAGCGAATACTCCGACAACTCTGACAATGAAGGATATGCCGATAACGAAGGTTATCCAGACGGCGAAGGATATGCTGATGACGAAGGCTATTCAAACAGTGAAGGATATACCGACGACGAGGGCTATTCAGACGATGAAAAATATGGTGATGACGAAGGCTATCCAGACAGTGAAAAATATGCCGCTGACGAAGACTATCCAGCCAGTGAAGAATACGCCACAGCAGAAGGCTACGCTGATGATGCGGAATATGCCGAAAATGATGATTTGAGCGGCTTTTCAGATGATGAAGCCTCTCCGATAAACGAAGATTATTTGGAGAATGAGGGCTATTCAGAAGAAGGCTATTCAGAAGAATATTTGACGGACAAACACCAAAAAAACCGAAGGCCAGCCAAGCCATCAGACAGACAGCTTGATCCCGACGACGAGGAAAGCATAGCCGAGATGGCTAAGGAAGACGCGATGAAGACGCAGGAGATCAAGATGAACACCGCGGAGCTTAGCTCGCTTTCCGACAAAATCCTTGCCACTACGAGAAAAGAGGCAAACGGCGCAAAGCCCGAGGAAATACGTGATTTTTCGCCAGAGGAGCAGCAGCTTTTTGAAAATTTTGCCGTCACGAAGAAAATCAAAAAGCAGATAATTTTTGCGCTTGATAAGATGACGCTTGCAGCGTACACTGGCAATGTACTTATCACGGGAGAGGCGGGGCTTGACACGGTAAAGCTTGCGCAGAACCTTGTGCGCGAGTTTCAGGCGATTGACGCGAATTTCTCAGGTAAAGCGGCTAAAATCACAGGCGAAAAATTAAATTTAAGAAATTTAAAAGAAGTCTTTGATAAATTGAATAATGGTGCTATTATTATAGAGAAGGCAAACGGCATGACAGAGCAGAAGCTTTACGAGATGGCGACGCTTTTAAATCAGGAGAGTTTAGGCATAATAGTCATTATGGAGGACACAAAGAAGGAGCTCACAAGACTTCTGGAAAAGCAGGCGATGATAGCCGATTACTTCAATATCCGTATTGACCTGATGGAGATGGACAGCAAGGCGCTTGTGGCATATGCCAAAAATTACGCGCTTGCGCTTGAATATTCCATCGATGAGATGGGCACGCTTGCGCTCTACACGCGAATATCAAATATGCAGGGCGGCAACCATGCGGTCACAAAGGACGAGGTAAGGGATATCGTTGACGAGGCTATATGGAAATCCAAAAAGTCAAAGCTTAAAAATTTTGTCGATGTGCTTTTGTCAAAGCGTTATGACAGTGAGGATATGATTGTCTTGAGGGAGAGGGACTTTATGTAGCTTGGGGCTGCAATTTAATAAAAGCAAATGGGGGTAAAAAAAATGAATACCGACACAACAGTATTTATTTCAGACGCTGACCAATATGTATTTGGTCAGGGGACACACTATGAGATCTACAAAAAGCTGGGTGCGCACCCATGCAAAAAGGGCAGGAAAAACGGCTACTTTTTCGCGGTATGGGCGCCGAACGCAAAAGAGATCTATGTCATAGGAGAGTTCAATGGATGGAACGAGAGTGCGGCTCCTATGGAAAGACTCGGCGAGGGCGGCATTTTCGCCACATTTATCGAGGGCGTGCAGGAGGGGCAGATGTACAAATACGTACTTGTGCTTCCCGACGGCAGAAGGCTTTACAAATCTGATCCGTATGCAAACTATACCGAGATGCGCCCTGGTACGGCATCGAGAGTATATGATTTGGGACATTTCAAATGGGGCGACAGCAAGTGGATGACAGACAGGGACAAAAAGGACATGAACAAGGAGCCTATGTCAATCTACGAGTGCCATATCGGCTCATGGATGAAACACCCTGACGGCACGGAAGACGGCTTTTACAATTACCGCGAGTTTGCGGACAGAATGGTGGAATACTTAAAGGAGATGCCGTACACCCATGTGGAGCTTATGGGCATTGCGGAGTTTCCGTTTGACGGCTCGTGGGGTTATCAGGTGACGGGCTATTATGCGCCGACGTCGCGATATGGCAATCCCGACGATTTCAGATATCTTATTGACCTGTTCCACAAGAACAATATCGGCGTAATCCTTGACTGGGTTCCCGCGCATTTCCCGAGAGATGCGCACGGACTCTGCGAGTTTGACGGCACATGCCTTTATGAGCACCCTGATAAGCGTCTTGGCGAGCACCCCGACTGGGGCACAAAGATTTTCAACTACAGCAAGAATGAGGTCAAGAACTTCCTCATAGCAAACGCGCTGTTCTGGATAAGGGAGTTCCATATTGACGGGCTTAGGGTTGACGCGGTTGCGTCTATGCTCTATCTTGACTATGGCAAGCGTGACGGAGAGTGGGTAGCCAATAAGTACGGCGGCAATGAGAATCTTGACGCGATTGAGTTTTTCAAGCATCTCAATTCCGTAGTGCATGGCGCATATCCTGGAGTGCTTACTATCGCCGAGGAGTCTACGGCATGGCCGAAGGTAACGGCGAAGCCCGAGGACGACGGCTTAGGCTTTTCGTTTAAGTGGAATATGGGCTGGATGCATGACTTTTTGGAGTACATGAAGCTTGATCCGTATTTCAGGCGCGACAACCACAACAAGCTTACGTTTGCGATGAGCTACAACAGCAGCGAGAATTATATTCTGCCGTTCTCGCATGACGAGGTTGTTCATTTGAAATGTTCGCTTGTAAATAAAATGCCAGGCTATGAGATTGACAAGTATGCTAACCTCAGGGCGCTCTATACCTTTATGTTCGGTCATGAGGGCAAAAAGCTTTTGTTTATGGGACAGGATTTTGCACAGGAGCGTGAGTGGAGCGAGGCGAGGGAGCTTGACTGGGGGCTGCTTGCAAAGCCTTTGAATAAGGGCATGCACGATTTTGTGGGCGAGCTTTTAAAGCTTTACAAGAAGAGCCCGTGTCTGCATGAGATCGACAACGACTGGGCGGGCTTTGAGTGGATGAACGCCGACGACAACGAGCGAAGCATTTACAGCTTTGTGAGAAAAAGCGCCGACGGCAAGCAGAATATGCTTTTCGTAATAAATATGACGCCCGTAATGTATGAGAAATACAGGGTGGGCGTGCCTGTGAACGGGCAGTATAAGCTGATTTTAAATTCTGACGACAAGAAATTTGGCGGCAACGGCAACAAGGTTTCAAAGACGCTCAAGGCAAGAAAAGGCTTGTGCGATTACAAGGATCAGTTTATTACATTTAATATGCCGCCACTCACGGCAGTAGTGTTTGAATTTTAATAAAAAATTATAATAATTATTATAAAGGCTCTTTAATATGTGGATATTAGGGGGCTTTTATAGTGTGAAAGAATTGGCGAGAGGTCGCCCGAACATGGTAATACACCCTATTCAGACTCGTTTGCACTCCGTGGGAAGCGTAGCGGTACTAAGCTCGGCGGCGCTGTAAAAGGAGCTACGCTTTTACAGCTTGCCTCGCTAAGTACCGACGCTTCCCAAGAGTCTTCATAGGGTGTATTACCATGTTCGGGCTAGGTTTTCGGGAGAATGTCTACCCTTATAAGACAGACGGTAAGGAGAATTGATTTTGTTTTTTACTTGATCTGCCAGATTATTAAAGGCTTTGTCTGCCGTTTTTGAGTTATTTGCTTGTTTTAATCTTTGTTCTTGTTTTTAAAAAATTTTTGCTTTGTCTTTCTACGTTGTTGCCATAATATGTTTTAAATGTGGGATTTGTGAAAGTACATCTTCCTATTCATCATTCTCTTAAATTATCTCAGCTAATCCCAACATTTTTCGTGCCTTTGGCACTTGCGATAGCACGTCTTCCACTTCTCCATCTTCAATGTAATCACAGGAAGCCGCGCATTTGGTAAACCAGTCGCTTTCGATAAGCGCCATTAAAATAGCCCAGATATTTCCGTAATCGTCCTCATGTCCAGTTCCTTGGAACATTAAAATATCATCTTCCGAGATACAAACCAATCCCCTTTGAGTGAAATTCTTTTTAAGGGTATAGTAAACGTCCTGACGCTCAATTTCATTTTTTTTCATCAAATCATCGTCAAACGTAAATCTCACCTGTAATTTTTCCATAAATGAATCGTCTTCCTGTAGCATGTTCTTGTTTTCCTTTGCCTCACTTGTTATCTCAGCTAATCCCAACATTTTTCTTGCCTTTGGCACTTGCGATAGCACGTCTTCTACTTCTCCATCTTCAATGTAATCACAGGAAGCCGCGCATTTGGTAAACCAGTCGCTTTCGATAAGTGCCATCAAAATAGCCCAGATATTCCCGTAATCGTCCTCATGTCCAGTTCCTTGGAACATTAAAATATCATCTTCCGAAATACAAACCAATCCCCTTTGAGTGAAATTCTTTTTAAGGGTATAGTAAACGTCCTGCCGCTCAATTTCATTTTTTTTCATCAAATCATCGTCAAACGTAAATCTCACTTGTAACCTTTCTTCCATAAACAAACCACCTTTCTGATTGCAAAAAGCATACATTTTCCCATATATCATGCTCCTTGTCCAACTGTGACACAGCTTTCATTACCCCATTTATCATGATATTCTAAATGTGAAAAATATTCTTTCATATCTTCTAATGCTACATAAAAAAATGTTACTGAACCAAAATCATCATATCGTCCCTTAACAGGCTGCTCATTACGATAAACATTATCCGAATTTACAATTTTCAACCTGCGTTTATAATCTTCCACCTTTTTTATCGCAAAATCCCGTTCTTCATCAGTTAAATCACTACGCAGCTCTGCAACTACTTCATAATTATGTCCATTATATTCATTCATTTTTTTATTTCCTTTCAGATAGGTTTCCTCATTACCTCTTCATCATATCATATTGTACATACAGTACCAAGTTATCCGTCTTTTGATTCCCTGTCTTGGAAAAAATCCTTGATTATCTCTATAAGTTATCTTAACACTTATCGGCACTTCCGCCAACAAATTTTTTCTGCGCAGCAGGATATTTGGATTAACACCTGAAAAAGCCATTTATTTTTTATAAAATATAAAGTTTTTTGCTGGATTTGCCGACATATAAAATAGCGAAGGTATTTTGACCGTAATTATAAGGAAGGCATGGGGAAGCGCATATGAACATTAATCTTGAAACACAGCTCTCCACACAAAAGGCGGCAAATACTGACATTAATATCACAACTACATACCAGCCGCATACAAGCATTGATGAGGTGCAAAAAGGCGGCTATACATTGGACATTGCGGATAAAGTTACGGATAACGAGGTATATCAGGGCCAGGGATTGGCGGCGCAGGAGTTTATGCAGCAGGCGGGCAATTTGAACACTCGTGCCCAGAAGGACTTTATGATAGTGATGTCCGGTTTTGTTTCAGGGGAGGATCTGCAGAAGATGCAGGAGGAAGGCTTTAACCCTGGAAGCGTAGACGTGGAAACATATGTCAGCATTGTGGACGAGATAAAGGTGACTTTGGCAAAATCGGGAGTTGAGATAGCAGGCTACAATGACAATCTCGACGCTGATATGGTTAAGGAGGTTACGGGGAGCCAGCTTGACGCGAATGAGCTCAGCAGTAATCTGCCTAATCTTTTGGAGGAAAGGGATCTGCCAGTCACGGATGAAAACATCGCAGCGCTTAAAGACGCGGCGGCGCAGGCGGCGGACATAACAGAACTGAGTGACGACGCCATAAAATATATGGTGACAAACCAAAAAGCGCCCACGGTAGAAAATATTTACAAGGCGCAGTTTTCAAGCGTATCGGACATACGGCAGGCGCAGGGCTATTACAGCGAGGGCGCGGGCAGCTATGGGAAATATTATTCCAAAAAGGCGGACAGCATTAACTGGGATAACCTCAAAGGTCAGATAGAGACAATAGTAAAGCAGGCGGGGCTTGACATAGACGAGCAGACAAAAGCGGCGGCAGTCGAGAATGCCAAATGGCTTGTCGAGTCGGGCATAGAATTAAATGCCAAAAACCTGACACTTGTGTCAGATTTGAAGTCGATTAAGCTGCCTATGGCGGCAGATAAGATATATGAGCTCTGCGCTGACGCTATGGGGAATGGAAAAGCGCCGACGGCAGCGCTTATGACAGGCGAATATCCTATCGCTTGGCAGGCGCAGAGTATTATCGACACGGTGGAGGGTATTTCTGATGAGGCTGTGCATGACGCAGTTGAATCGGGAGTTGAAATAAATATCAAAAATCTGGCGGCGGCGCAGGCGCAGATTGGCGAGACACCCGCGAATATGCCGCAGAAGGAGCTTTCAGAACCGTCATTAAAGGAGATAGAGACAAGGCGGCAGCTTGAAGAAGCGCGCCTGATGATGAGTGTGGAGGCAAACAAACAGCTTATCAGAAAAGGCATTGCGATAGACACCACGGAGCTTTCAAGGATTGTGGAGGAGTTAAAGGCGGCAGAGCAGAATATAAAGGCGGCGATGTTTAAAGGCGGGACGGCGGAGGAAAACGACATACGCGCCGCTATATATCAGGAGACGACCACAAAATTAAAAGAGCTTGGCGGCATGCCTGCGGCGCTTGCGGTGAAGGTAGCGGCAAACGCGAAGGCATACACGATACCCGCGCTCCACAGTGAGGGAAGGGCGCTGCAGGAGGCGGCGGAAAATCAAAGCAGCCAAGAGGGCAGTGACAGCGGCAGGCAGCAGAAAAACGCGGCGGCAGCGTATGAGACGCTTATGACGGTGCCGCGAAAGGACTTGGGCGACAGGATAAGCAAGGCATTCAGGAACGTGGACGATATTCTGAAGGATATGGGCATAGAGCCCACAGACGCAAACAGGCGCGCGGTGAGAATACTCGGCTACAACACAATGGAAATCACGGAGGAGAACATAAACGCCGTAAAGGCGGCGGACAGCAAGGTATGCGGCATAATAACGAGAATGACGCCCGCTGTCACGCTTAAAATGATACGCGAGCAAAAAAATCCTCTGGGGATGACATTAGACGAGCTTGATGATTACCTCAATGAACAGGATAAGGATTTGACCTCCGATGCGGAGCGGTTTTCAAGGTTTCTGCAGAAGCTTGACAGAAGCGGCGCAGTCACGGAGGATGAGCGCGAGGCATACATAGGCGTCTACCGTATGTTCCGCCAGATTGAAAAGACAGACGGCGCGGTAATCGGCAGCATAGTTATGACGGGCGCGGAGATGAATTTTAAAAATATGCTTTCCGCGATAAGGTCAAGCGCAGGCAAGGATATAAACCTTAAAATAGACGACAGCTTTGGCGGGCTTGAAGCCCTTATAACAAAAGGAAAAGCGATAGATGCGCAGATAATGGCGGGCTTTAACAGCGGTGCTGAAAGCGACGGCAATGCATACGGGGATAACCAAAATGCCATGGCTCAGGAAAAGTATTACGCAAGGCTTTCGGGAGAGATAAACGATGAGCTTGCGGACAGGACAGATGTGGATAGGCTGCGGACAATAAGCATTACGGCGGACACTACAATAGAGGCGTTTGCCGACAGCTTAAAAATGACACAGATGTCAGAAAACCAGGCAGAGCTTAAAGAACGTCAGGCGCAGGCTTTAAAAGATTTTCATCAGGATATGCAAAGGACAAGACAGATAGATGATGACATAATCCAGTCGCTTATAGATTATGGACAGCCTGTAAGCGTGGATAATATTCAGGCGGCTGAAATGCTTATGGCGGACAGAGGCTCGCTTTTCAGACAGATTTTCGGGCGGACTGATAAGAACGACGCAGAAAACGGGGGGCAGGCTTTAGAAGATGATGAGGCTTTGGAGACATCAGCGTCTTTGGAAGATGAGGTTGTGGATATATCAGACCGTTTCGTTGAGAAGCTTACTGACAAGGCAAATGCTCAGGAGGGCTACCGCGAGCTTATAAGCGGTGCTGAAAAGGCGGTCGAAAACATAGTAAACCACAGTACGGCACAGCTTGACATAAAGGCGGCGCAGTCGCTTTATAAAGGATTATCACTGGCAGGCAGCCTTGCGCGTGAGGAAAATTATGAAATCCCCGTGAATATAAAGGGAGAAATCACCTCAGTCAACCTTAAAATCTACCACAACTCTGCGAGGGCGGGCAAGGTAGCCATAACGCTTGAAACAGGGCAGCTTGGCAGAGTGGCGGCGGAGTTTGACGTAAAGCAGGGAAAAATTTCTGGAATGATAGCATATGAAAATGCGCAGGAAGACTCGGAGCTTAGTCAGCTAGAACAAAGCATAAAAGATGAGCTGTCAAGTAACTCTGATATGCAGGCGCAGATAAGCCTGATACACTCAAAGACGGTTGATTTGAAGCGCTTTGGCAGTGACAGGGACGCTTCGGTTTCAGCTGCTGACAGCGATAGCGCTGACAAGGTTGCGACAAGCGAGCTTTATAGGACAGCGAAAGCATTTATGATGGCAGTAAAAAGCTTATAAGATTTTATTTGGAGGTTAAAGGCAAATGAGAGTTAATTACAATATTTCATCAATTATAGCAAAGAATGCGCTGGGAAACAATGACAGCAGACTGTCACTGTCAACGCAAAAGCTTTCAAGTGGTTATAAGATTAACAGCGCAAAGGAAAACGCGGCGGGGCTTGCAATTGCCCGCAAAATGCGCGCGCAGATTAACAGCTTAAAGAGGGCAAACGATAACGCAAACGACGGGCTTTCCGTAGTAAGCATAGCGGACGGCGCTATGTCGGAAATGCATGATATTCTGCAGAGAATGAATGAGCTTGCAATTCAGTCGGCAAACGGCGTAAATTCCAATTCAGACAGGGATCAGATTCAGAAGGAGATCGACCAGCTTGTTACGGAAATCGACAGAATAGCGGAAACCACCCAATACAACGCGCAGAATCTGCTTGACGGCACCTTTGCGTACAAAGGATATACAAATTCAGAAAATGTACGGATTAAATCATATTCAGACGGGGTTAAGAGCGGCAATTATCTGATGGATTACCTTGAATATTCTCATTATGACGAGGAGATAACTTATAAGAGCGGCGGCGATACTGTACATAAGGAGAGATACGGGGTAGACAATATAGATGATGTCAAGGACTGGCTTATCACGGAGAGCGAGGCCGAGACTGGCGCATACGGCGATGATGTTGAGGGATTTCCTGATGATGTGAGGGTGTCAATAGACGGAGATGACCTTGTGTTTACGGCAAGCGGCGATTTTGAGGTTAAGACGACCCTGAATAAGGCATCACAAGATCAGGTGGATAAATATCAAAAAAGCGGATTGAATACCACAGTATCTGATCAGACATATGTTGAAACAGCACGGTATAAGGATATAGTTTGCACTGTTACAGTAAACGGTGTGTTGACGACGGTTACAATTAGCGATATAAGCATAGCTAATGAATATAATATGGATTTAAACGGAGAACCCACAAATCCTATTAATGAAAACGTTGTCCGTGCAGGAAACGGCAATGCAAGCTTTAACAGCCTGAAAGAAGGATTGGGTGATTTAATTCCTAAGGATGCAAATATAACGGATGTAACGTATGCAGATGGGAAGTTTACTATTACTACAGATTCCCCTGATAAAAATCCAATTGTATTGGATGCCAATGGAAATGACTTGCAAGTTTATGAATATTCAACCACGAAGGCAACTAAAACAGCTTATACGATAGGCAAAAAAACAGAACCTAATGGTACTGGCGGACTTGTTTATGCGGATGGCAGCGGAGAGGTTAAAAAAGAGGATGTTCAAAAAAGCTGCATCCAATTCGACCTCAAAGGCACAGGAGCTATGAGAATTCAGGTAGGCGCAAACCAAGGTCAGGTAATCGCCGTAGAGCTCCCCGCTTTAAGCGCAGTGCATCTTGGGATAGACGGATTTGACGTCAGCACGGAGAATACGGCTACGGAGGCTATTGATATAGTAAGCAAGGCAATCAACCAGCTTTCAGGAGTGCGCGCAAAGATTGGCGCATATGCAAACCGCCTGGAGCACACGATAGCAAACCTTGACACTACGGAGGAAGATATGACAGAGGCATATTCACGCATAATGGATGTCGATATGGCTACTGAGATGACAGAGTACACGACCAGCCAGGTATTGTCCCAGGCTTCCAACGCAATGCTTGCGCAGGCAAATGAGAGGCCTCAGCAGGTGTTACAGTTATTACAGTAATAAGCTTGCCGTATGAAAGGTTGTGCGTATAATGACAAGTGAAAAAAAGCAGATATTTACAAGGCGCGTCACGCAGGCAAACCGCACTCAGCTTGCGGTAGTGGTATATGATATTTTTCTGGAATATATAAGCGACGCGCTGAATGCTCACAATGAGGGCGATGCGGAGGAATTTGCGCTTAGCATGCAGATGGCTATGGAGTGCATCTATGAGATGCGCTCCGCCCTTGACTTTAAGTATGCTCCCGCAAAAAATCTATTTGCAATATACAACTATGCGGAGCGCGAGCTTGCAGGCAATTTATTCAAAAACAGGACAGACAACCTCGAGGAGCTGAAAAAAATGTTCACAAGCCTGCGCGACGCATACGATGCTATAAGCAAGAATGACACATCTGAACCGCTTATGGATAATATTCAGGACATATATGCGGGCTTTACCTATGGCAAAACAGATGTAAACGAAAATCTTATAAATTATGACGCAGAAAGAGGCTTCCGCGTATAGGAAAAAAAGGACGTTTTTCACCGAAAAACTGAGGTTTTTCCCTGTACACGGGGCTTTCCTCGTTTTCGGCGCGCTTATTCTGCAGGAGAGCCTTATCCTCCTCCAAGCCCGTATCCTGCATAAGCTCAGCCTGCTGCAGCAGGAAACGGTAGCGTTTCAGCGCCGAATTAACCTCGTAGATATAACAGTCTATGAGGTCAGGATCTGTCACATTGTCAAAGCCGCTGTAAGCCGTTTCAAGGGCATATTGCGTCTTTTCAATATCAGCCAGAAGCATATCGCGCGGACTAAGCAGTGCCTTGTTTGCCTTATCAGGGGTATTGCTGGACGAACAGGGTTTTAAAAATCTCTTTAGACTGAAATATGTTTTCATAGGGCTGTCCTTTCTCGGGTTAATAACCTGAAATTTATCCATTTGAAATATTATAGGCGGACAAATTAATATTTATTCGCAAAATAATTCACAAATATTACCCCTATGCCAAATATTTCAATTGGTAATTTTTAACAAATAAAATTTTTTTGTTCTAATTTTTACATTTCGAGTGGACAATATTTTTTTTTCTGCTATAATCAAAAAATGTCAAGGGCAAAAAGCTTTAATATAAGTCACAATCTATTTTAGTCTACCGCTTTTGATTCAAGTCGGTATCCGACGATTTTTCGAAAAATTACCAAATTTATATGAAGGGCAGGTGAGATATGGTTATTCTCATAGGCGTGTTAATTTATGCCGTTTATACGGATATGCGCCATTATAAAATTTCAAATTTATGTATTATGGCAGGCATGATATCGGGACTGATTATGACGTTCGTGTCATATTCATTTGCGGGCGCGGCGTCGGCAGTTATACAGGCAGCTGCAATATTTGCGGTATTTTATCCGTTTTATTTATTGGGAGGATTGGGCGCTGGAGACATAAAGCTGTTTATGGCGCTGGGATGTTTTCTGCAGAGGGAAAGGCTTATCGGCTGTCTGCTTACAGCCCTGCTTATAGCGGGCGCGGCATCGGCGGTAAAAATGCTTATATTTGAGGAGAGCAGGCAGCGGCTTTACTACCTTGGCAGGTATATCAGAAAAGCTGCATTTACGGGGGTTTTTGATGAATATGAGACAGACCTTGCGCAGAAAAGGAGCGTAATACGGTTGTCCTTGCCTGTTTTGATAAGCGTTATATTAAACTGTGCGGCGGGCTAGGCAAAGAAGAAGGGAGGCATAGAAAAATGAAGGAAAGGCAGCTGGCAATCTGCGACAAAGATGAGCTTTACCTTGAAAGGTTCCAGACATACCTTTTAAAAAAGCGTCTGGCGGGATTTGAAATTCTCGCGTTCAGCACAGTCAGGCAGGCTGTGGCGGCAAGCCGTGAGGAGGGCTTTGAGATACTCCTTGTGGGTGAAAATACATATGACACAGATGTCATAAATGTAAAAGCGGTCAAGACCTTTATATTGAAGGAAAACGGGCTTAGTGGAATTAAAGGCTATACATTTATCTCAAAATACCAGTCGATGGAGGCTGTGATAGGACAGGTTCTTGAGGAGCTTGCAATTGATGAGGGGTGCGGCTGCGCTGCAATTGGCAGCGGCGTAAAGGCAAGGCTTACGGGCTTTTATTCTCCTGACAGGCATGCGGGACAGAGCATAGCGGCGCTGTGCGCGGCCGAGCTTTTGGCAGATGCGGGAAAAAAGGTTTTGTACATTAGCCTGTCGCCGTTTTCGGGCTTTGAGGAGCTTTTTGGGACGAAATATGAAGCTGATTTAACGGACTTGGTGTATTTTGCATTGAAGCACCCAGATAAGCTTTTTTATAAGCTTGAGGCAGTAAAGCGCACAGCGGGCGGGGCTGATTATATTCCGCCAGCGCTTGATTATGCGGATTTGCTTGATATAAGCGAAAGGGAGTGGCAGGACATTTTGGAGGCGCTTATGCTTGAAGGTGAATATACGGATATAGTGCTTGACCTGACAGAGTGCTGCCGAGGCTTTTACCATATGCTCGACAGGAGCGATAAGCTGTATATTTTAAGCGATACGCAGGGGGAGCGTTCAAAGGCGGTTTTGAATCAGTTTCAAAATCTTCTGCTGTCCAAGGAGTATGGAAGAATAATTGAAAAGTGCAGGGTATTTAACCTTTGCGGCGGCTGGGAGGGCTGTGCGTCTGACATAGGCGCGATGGCGATTACAGGCTTGGGAGAATATATGAAGGGTGTAATGCGTGATGATGAATGACAATAAATATGAGCAGTGCCGACACGAGATAAATGCGCGGCTTAGGGAAAAAATTGATCTGTCGCGCGAGATTTCAGACACGGAAATCCATGACATGATTGATGACCTTGTTTCAAGCCTTGGCAGGAGTTATGCGCTGTCAATGGAGCAGCGGAATGAGCTCGGAACAAGCATATTTCATTCATTGAGAAAGATGGACATACTGCAGGAGCTTATAGATGACGATGACGTCACGGAGATAATGGTAAATGGCACGGAAGGGATTTTTATTGAAAAGTCGGGAAGGCTTTTCAGATGGGACAAAAGCTTTGAATCAAAGGAAAAGCTGGAGGACATTATACAGCAGATTGTGGCAAAGTGCAACAGGGCGGTAAACGAGGCTTCGCCGATAGCGGATGCGCGGCTGGAGAACGGCGCGCGCGTTAATATCGTGCTTTCGCCTGTGGCGCTGAACGGGCCTGTAATAACTATCAGGCGCTTTCCGAGCCAGCCTATTTCGATGGAGGATTTGCTTAGATTTGAATCTATTACGCAGGAGGCGGCAGACGATTTGCAAAGGCTTGTCGTGGCAGGGTACAACATCTTAATCAGCGGCGGCACAGGCTCTGGAAAGACGACGTTTTTAAATGTAATGTCAGGTTTTATTCCCAAGAGCGAGCGTATCATTACGATTGAGGACTCCGCGGAGCTGCAGCTGCAGGACACGCCTAATCTGGTGCGGCTTGAGACAAGAAGCTCAAGCGAGGAGGGCGTGAGGGAGATAAGCATCAGGGATTTGATAAAAGCGTCGCTAAGAATGAGGCCAGACAGAATTGTCGTGGGCGAGGTTAGGGGCGGCGAGGCAATAGATATGCTTCAGGCGCTTAACACAGGGCATGACGGCTCGCTCAGCACGGCGCACGCAAATTCAGCCCGCGATTTACTTAGCAGGCTTGAGACGATGGCGCTTATGGGAATGGAGCTGCCGCTTGCCGCAATCCGAAGGCAGATATCCTCGGGAGTGGACATAATCGTGCATTTGGGGAGGCTGCGCGACAAATCGCGAAGGGTGCTGGAGATTGTAGAGATATTAGGATATGAGGAGGGTGAGATAGTGACTAAGCCAATATATAAGTTTACTGAAACAGGGGAAGAAAACGGCAGAGTTTTAGGAGAGCTGTCGCGTGTGGGCGAGCTTACGCATACGGATAAGCTTAAAATGTCAAAGCATTAAGATGGCCTAAGGCGTTAAAGGCTGTTATGAAATTAATGCTAAGAAACAGGAGTAAAAAAATGAAGCACACAGAACACGTAAAAAGAATAGAAAACAGGAGCAGGCTGCCGCCTGCCGTAGATTACCAGAGCTATTCGCTCAGCAGCAGGGAAATGGCGGAGCATATTTTAGAATGTGCGCTGTTTGTGATGCTTGTCAGCTGGCTGTTTTATGACAGCTGTGTCACTTTTGCCTTCGTGGTGCCGTATGCGGCGCTCACGCTGAAGAGAAAAAAGGAAAAGCTTTGCACAAGGCGGAGGAGACAGCTGGAAACGGAGTTTAAGGAAACGATACTTATTGTTTCGTCAAATATTCAGGCTGGGTACAGTATTGAGAATGCGTTTAAGGAGGCGCAGCAGGAAATAGCGGCATTGTTTGGCAAAGGCTCTTTGATGCTTGCAGAGTTAAGGCTTATGGTTAGGCGGCTTGACAATAACGAACAGCTTGAGGATATTTTAAAGGATCTTGCAAAGCGGAGCGGCGCAGATGACATAAGGGATTTTGCTGATATTTTTCAGATTGCTAAGAGAAGTGGAGGAAACATGAGAGGAGTAATAGCTAATACAGCGTCGATTATCAGCGGCAAGCAGGAGGTAAGGCGGGAAATAGAAACGGTTGTAAGTGAGAAGAAGCTTGAACAGAAAATTATGCGGTACATTCCGTTTATAATTATGGTTTATATTTCGCTGACTTCTGAGCATTATTTTGAAGGGCTTTACCATAATATTCTCGGCTGGACAGTTATGACGGCAGGCTTGGCGGTATATTTTGCCGCCTGCTGCCTAGCCGACAAAATACTGGAAATAAACATATAAGGCTTGAAAAGGGGATTTGATATGAGTAAAGCTGATATGAGTGGAAAGCTGGCTGAAAAATTATACAGTGATAATGTAAGGAATGCCCTGTCGGTACTTAATCCGACGGGCGATATAAGGGAACGTCAGAAGGAGTATCTGGCAAGAAAGCTTTTGATCTGTGCCGCCGCTGTGCTTTTTGGACTGTTTTTATCCGCGGTTTTGTGGATAAAGGAGTATTCAGACGCCAAAATTGTGGACAACAGATTATACAGAAATGCTTATGGAGATGGCTCAAAACAGGTAGAGCTCGTGGCGGAAAATGACGCGGAAACGCTTGCGCTGTCGCTTGAAATAGAGGAAAAGCAGTATGATAAAAATGAGCTGGACAGGCTTTTAGCTGAGTTTATTCCTATGCTTGAAAATGCTGTGCTTGGAGATAACATAAGCCTTGATATGGTGCAGTATGATTTATGTCTTGCCGACAGCATTGAGGGTTATCCGTTTTTGGTCGAGTGGCGCACAGACGGAGAGTACATAGACTATAACGGACAGCTGATTGCTGAAAATCTGGCTGTTCCCGCAGTCGTGGAGCTCACGGCTGTAATAAGCTGCGACTCATATGAGACAAGGCATACAATGAGCTGCTATGTATATTCAAAAAAATCAGACGGCGATGCAGGTCATGAGCTTTTAAACCAGCTCGAGCAGACGGAGGCGGACAGCCGTGAGAATGAATTTATGACATTACCGTCAGAAATTAACGGTTCAAGCTTAAATTGGAGCTTAAAGAAAAGCCATGGCAGTCTGATTGCGCTTGCAGTTACGCCGATTGTTGCGCTGCTTTTGTATTATGGCGCTGATAAGGACTTATATAAGCAGATAGAAGATAGAAAGCAGGAGCTGAGGCTTGATTACCCAGAGGTAGTGAGCTCGCTCGCGCTGCTTATCGGTGCGGGCATGACGCCAGTAAATGCATGGGTTAAGCTGGTTAAAGATTACACAGCCAAAAAACAGAAGATAGGCAAAAGCCGCTGTGTCTATGAGGAAATGCTTTTGACAGCGCATGAAATGCAAAACGGCGTATCCCATGTAAAGGCTTATGAGAATTTTGGATTGAGATGCCAGCTTACAAGCTACAATAAGCTTGCCGCCTTAATGGCGCATAATATAACAAAGGGCTCGTCAAACCTCGCGCAGCTGTTAAGGGAGGAGGCGTCGGCCGCTTTTGAGGAAAGAAAGCATCTGGCGAGAGAGCTTGGAGAAAAAGCAGGCACAAAGCTGCTTGCGCCGATGATGATGCTTTTAGGCATGATTATGATAATAATAATAGTGCCTGCGTTTGTAAATTATTTTTAACTAAAACTTTTTATAAAAATTGGAGGAGTATAAAATTATGAGAAATTTAAGAGGCTTTATAAAAAATGAAGACGGAATGGGAACAGTGGAGGTTGTGCTTATTTTGGTGGTGCTCATTGCGCTGGTAGCATTATTTAAGGATGCAATTACAAGCGTATTAAATGATATATTAAAGACGATTAAGACAAATGCAAAGAAGATTTGACGATTGCAGAGGCGCATATCTTACGGTATATCTGTCGCTTGTGTTTGGCATAATCCTGTCGCTGCTTCTGGCTCTCATAGAGGGCGCGGCGGCAGGCGCCGCAAAGGCGCAGGCAGAGCTTGTCGCTGATTTGGGAATGGATTCGGTGTTTGCGGAATACCACAGAGAGCTTTTAGAGCAGTATGGATTATTCTTTATAGACAGCTCATACGGCACAAAAAGCGGCGGCGTGGGCAGAATTGAACAGCGGCTTGCCTATTATATGGACAAGAACTTAAATCCTGACAGAGAGCTTAACCTTATAAACGCGGCTACGCTTTTAAGGCTTGACAATCCGTATCTTGAAACAGAGGAGCTGTCATATGCAAGCGATGAAAACGGTGATGTATGGAAAGCGCAGGCCGTAAATTATATGAAGGCGGTATATGGAGGAGATATTATTTCGACTATAGAGCGCCACCTTGACACGGTAAATGCAAATGAGCTTACCACAAGGGATATATCGGCAGAACTGGAGGAGCAGAAACAGAAATTTGACAAGCTTTTGTCTGATGAGGAGATAACGGAATACAGCGGTGAGGAGAGCGAGGAGGGTTATTCCTATGATAAGATTTCAGGCATTGCAGACTGCATTATAGGCAAAGGCATGCTTTTTCTGGCGCTGCCGCAGGGCAGTGAGCTGTCGGCAGTCTCGGTTGATAAAGGGCAGTATCTGTCCGCGCGCATGAAAAGCGGGCATGTCAATAAAGGGACAGGCTTGCGAGCTGGTGCGGAAAAGCCAGACAGCATAGTCGATGAGCTGATTTACAATGAGTATCTTACAAGAGCCTGCGGGAATTACAGAAATGTGAAAGACGGCAGCCTGCTCAATTATGAGCTTGAATATATTTTATGCGGAAATGACAGCGATATATCGAATTTAAGGGACTGCGCCGAAAGGCTTTTTGCGCTTAGGTCAGTGTCAAATGCGATTTATCTGTTTCAGGACAGTGTCAAAAAAGCCGAAGTGGAGGCGATAGCCTTAATAATATGCACCCTGCTGACTGTGCCAGAGGCGGCAAAGGCGCTGTCGTATATAATACTTGTAATATGGGCGATGGTTGAAGCGCTTGACGACGTACAGACGCTGCTTGACGGAGGAAAAGTGCCTCTTTTAAAGAACAGCGGAAGCTGGGGAGTGGGGCTTACAGATGCGTTTGACATAAAGCTTTCGGGCGGCAGCAGGGAATCGGAGGGGCTTTCGTATGAGGATTATCTTAAGATTTTTCTGGCGCTTATGAATAAAAAGGATAAGACGCTCAGAAGCCTTGACATAGTTGAGATGGATATAAGGCAGACGGAGGGAAATGAGAGCTTTCGGATAGATAACTGCGCTGATTATATGCGTACAAGCTTTGGATTTGTTAATTCGTATGGGCATGAAGTGGTTTTTGATAAAGAGATGTGTTATGAATGATTGATGGCAGAGGGGCATTTGGATATTCTTTTTGTGAAGGCTTGGCTAATTAAATATAAAATGGAAAGGAGGCGCCTTGTATGTGCATAGTCCAATATTAAAGAAAAGATGTCCTTGCGCAAAAGAATATCCAAATGCCCCTCTGCCAATATGCATTTACGGCTATATGGAATTGTAAGGGGAAATAAAGAGTAATGAAGAAAAGACGTGTATTAAATGCAAGCATGACAGTAGAGGCATCGCTTGTATTGCCGCTGTTTTTGTTTGCCTTTTTAAACCTGATTTCAATAGTTGAAATTTAC
The DNA here is from genome assembly GCA_947625775.1 of uncultured Lachnospiraceae bacterium. GTDB lineage: Bacteria > Bacillota > Clostridia > Lachnospirales > Lachnospiraceae > COE1. The sequence continues at coordinate 123,484 of CANQPM010000005.1, forward strand.
AGGCTTCAAAGCAATATGAGCGCGGCGATGCATTCGACGGCAAAGCAGATGGCGGCTCACGGCATTGAGTATGAGGCTCTTTCGGGCGGGAGCGCGGGAGTGGCAGAAAAGGCGGCGCTTACGGTGTATGCGGCGGGAAAGGTAAAAAACATTGTGGGCGAAGACTATTTTAAAACATCGCCCATTATAGACGGTTTTGGCAGCATAAGCTGGTTTCATTCGCATGTAATGGGAGATGACGACTGTATCGACCTGACAGCTGTATATGAAGTAAAACCGCCTATATCCATAATGGGATTTGGAAATTTCCGCCTGTATAATCGGATGTGTGCCCGCGCATGGACAGGGTATGACAATGCAGACAATATTAATTCAGAGAATGATAATGAAAGAATCGTATATATTACGCCAGAGGGCGAGGCATATCACAATTCACGGGCATGCGCATATTTGAAGCTGTCAATAGCGGCAGTCGATTTAAGCTTTCTTAAAAATAAACGCAACGAAAACGGCGAAAAATATTATCCTTGCGAGAGCTGCGGCAGCGATGAAACGGGCGTGGTGTTTATCACGGATTTTGGGAACAGATACCACTCAACATTGCAATGCAGCGGATTGAAACGCACTGTGATGGCAGTGCCTTTGTCGGAAGCAGGGGGGCGTAGTGAATGTACAAAATGTTCATCACACTAGCGCACCGACGCATATGGTGGAATATAAATGCGCCAGTACATTGACAAAGCGGAATTATATTAAAAAGCATCTTGGAGGAGATTATGTATTTACTAACATTGCTATTGACGGGCGGCATGCTTATGGCAGCCGCAATTATGGATTTTATAAAAAAAGAGATAAGCGTAGGCTTTATCATGGCAATCGCGGCTGTATGCATTATAGGCGCATTGTCCAACAAAAATTCCTCGCTGTATGATATGGCGCTTGGAATGGTAATAGGCGTATTGGCGCTTGCCATATCGCGGATAACGCATGAACAGATAGGCAGGGGCGACGGGCTAGTAATAATGTTTGTTGGCATGCTGGTTGGCGTTCGCGGCTGCTTTTCAATGGTGTGCTATGCAATGATGTTTATGACATTTGTGTCAGTTGGGCTGATTATATTAAAAAAAGCAGGTCGTTATACTAAAGTGCCGTTTCTGCCAGCGCTTTTTGCAGGCTATGCATTATATATAGGAGACATCATACATTGAAACATATAAGAAAAAAACTGGAAACGAAGGAAAACGCGTACTTTACAGTTGAGGCTGCGTTAATACTTCCGATAGCAATGCTGTTTATGACAGTCATGATTTTTATGGCATTTTACAGTTATGACAGGTGCATAATAGAACAGAGCGCATACGAGGCGGCGCTTCGGGGGGCTAAGGGCAGTATTGAGGATGCCCAGGAGGCATACAACATAGCGCTGCTTGCGGCGAAACGCCTTACGGAAGATGGGCTGTTTGCGATTAAAGACCTTGCATATGATGCGGAAGTAACGGCTGACAGCGTGATTGTGACGTACAGCGGCGCAGTAAATATGCCGTTTCTCGCATGGCTTGGAGAGTATATCGATGATTTGGACTTTTCAATAAGCGCATCAGGCGAGGCAAAGCGCATCAGGCAGGCGCAGGAAATAAGACTTTTTAGAATTGTCAATGGAAAGGGGCTGGGAGCGGAATGAAAACTGATATGCCGAATAAAAGCTATGAGAGGGGCATAAATCATAATTATATGATTTTGAGCAAGTGTAATTTTTTTGGTAGCCTTGATATTGGGGAAAAGGATTACCGCATGCGCATGGTGCTTGAAAACAACATAAAAGGTCTTCTTCCAGTAACGTACAGGAAAACAGACAATGAGACCAGATTCTGCTATGAGATAAATTCGCTGCAGTCGCTTGAACGCGTACTGGAAAAAAGAGAACTGGACAGCCGAGAGCTGAAATCGCTTTTTATGGGCTGTATTCGGCTTTTTGAGACACTTGAAGAATATTTGCTCGACGGCGCGCAGATAATATTAGACTGTGATTTTATATATGTCGATATAGAAAAGATGAATCCGTATTTTGTATATTACCCCGATTATGAATGTGATGTGCGGCAGTCGTTTACGCAGCTTGTTGATAAGCTCCTGACAAGGATAAACCATACAGACGAGGCGGCTGTAATGATTGGGTATCAGGTCTACAGATACACGCGCAATCCCAATTTTGTTATGGGTGAAATCCGACGGTATGTGGAGCTTCCATCTGAGAAAAGCGTGCCTATGGAAGAAAAGGATATAAAGGTGCGCTATGAGGAGCCTTTTGCTGATGGGCAGTATGATGAGGAGGAAAAATATAAGCCGAAATATGCAGGGGATATAATTGGAGGCATCATATGCGCAGTTATAGCCTTGGGCATTTTAGCGTTTGCGGCGGCAATAAGGATACACAGTCCCCTTATGTCCAATACAGGCAGACAGGCAAGCCTGTACGGAGCCGCGGTAATGGCATTTGTGGCGTCAGGCATGTTTTTTATCGACGGAAATAAAAAAAGAAGGCTTCAAAAAGAGCTTAATGAGCAGGAAGTTAATGGACAGGAAAGCATCAGCTTGGAAAAAGAAAAAATTATTGCCGTACCGCAGGATAATGAGTTAAAAAAACAGATAGAGCCGCCAAATGGAATTATACATAGGGCTTTAAACAATGAAAATGAGAATTTTTTCTATGGGGAAACAATTTGCCTGCAGGAAAGCATGGCGGAGGAAAGAATACTCAGGGGACAGCTTAACGGCAGGGAGATAAATGTGCCGCTTGATAAGCTTCCAATGACTATCGGAAAGCTTGCGGGCATGTCGGATTATGTGATAGATGACAATACTGTCAGTAAAATGCATACGCGGTTTGAGGAGCATGACGGAAAAATTTATATGTATGATTTAAACTCGACAAACGGCACACTGAAAAACGGTGAGCTTATCGAAATAAACACGCCTACGCAGCTTGACGCAGGAGATAAAATAAAAATGGGCAGGGTGAGCTTAACATACTGTTAATATAGAAGGCACAACATAATCTATTGAATTAAAAAAGTTTTTTTAGTATAATTAATAAAATAGATTTTGCCATAATCTGCGCTTCTTAATAATGGGAATATGCGGATATGCTGGAAATGGGGATTATATAATGGAGCAAAAGAAGTATGTTTCAACATGGGGCAATGCCATTTCAATAGCCGATAGAAAGCCCGAGAACTACGCGAAAGACCTAACCCTGAGATATCCGATTTGCCCAATGTTTGACGGCGACAAATTAAAAATCACGCTTGATAATTTCTGCGGCACGGAAAAAGTAACCATCAGCCGAATATTTGTCGCAAATGCGCGCGAAAATGGCGGACGGGCAATTTACGATGAGAGCAGCGTGCCAGTCACGTTTGGGGGAAAGACAAGCGTTGAGATACCCGCAGGCAAAACGGCGGTAAGCGATGAGATATGCTTTGATGTAAAACGCGGAAATGACATAAGCGTCAGTTTTTATTTAGGGGATTTCACAAATATGCGCTCAGCCGTGCTTATTACGGGACCGCTTTCAAAGGGCTTTTATTCCGTAGGTGACTATGCGCTCAGCAGTGAGCTGCCGCTTGATTATACGCGCAACACAAACTGGTTTTATTTTTTAAGCGACGTTGAGATTTATACCTCCGACCAAAATCATTCCGTAATATGCTACGGCGATTCAATCACGTCGCAGGCGTGGCCTGATTATCTAGCATTGCGTCTTTTTGAGGAGAATATAACCAATACCGCGATAGTGAGAAAGGCGGCAAGCGGGACAAGGATTTTACGCCAGTATGACAATATTACATATGATTCATATGGCTTAAAGGGAGAAACGCGTTTCCCACGGGAGATAAAGGTGAGTGGCGCGGACACCGTTATAATCCAGCATGGGATAAATGACATTATCCACCCTGTAGGCGTGGAGGTCAATCCGTTTAGACCATGGAGTGATTTGCCGACGGCGGGAGAGCTGATAGAGGGGCTGCAAAGATACATACGCTGGGCGAGGGAGTCAAATTTAAGAGTATATATGGGCACGCTTTTGCCAATCTATGGCTGGCGGACTTACGAGCCCTTCAGAAACGATTTAAGAAATGAGGTAAATGACTGGATTAGGACAACATCGGAGATTGACGGCTGCATTGATTTTGACGAGGCGCTTCGAGACGCGGAAAATCCTGCCGCCTTCAAGCCCGAATACGACAGCGGTGACCATCTGCACCCGTCAGATAAGGCATATAAAAAAATGGCGGATATCGTGCCGATATCTAATGCCTGTATAAAATATCAAAATTAATGAGGAGCATCAGAAAATGTCCACATTATTGTTTATAAATGCCTGCATACGCGGAAGGGATTCGCGGACACTTGCGCTTGCGGAAAAGCTTTTAGAGCGCATAAGCGAGGAAAACAGCAGTGATTTTTCTTTTAAAATCGAAGAAATACGCCTGTCCACAGAGAACATTCTTCCGCTCAATTATGAGAGGCTTCTGCGGCGTGATGAGCTGCTGGCGCAAGGGTGTCTGACAGATACGATGTTTGACTATGCAAATGCCGTAGCCCATGCTGATATGCTTGTAATTGCCGCGCCATATTGGGATATGTCTTTTCCCGCGGTATTAAAGGTGTTTTTTGAGGCGGCAAGCGTGGTGGGCATTACCTTTAAATATGATGATGGCGGTAAGGCTGTCGGCTTATCGTCTGCGGCTGATATGTACTATGTCACGACAAGCGGCGGCATAATAGGCGACTTCAATTTTGGTTTTCAGTACGCTGACGTGCTTTGCCGCCTTTACGGGGTAAAGCATACGCACTTTATCAGCGCGCAGGGACTTGACGAGGACGGGGCTGACGCGGAGGCGATAATCCGCAAGGCATGCAGCGAGGGCTTTTTAAATTTATAAAAATTTATAGAAACGCAGGATAAACAAAACCGCAAAATGGAGGCAGGGACAAGAGTATGGCGCAAATTTCGGAAAGGCAGCAGAAGGCAGACGAAATAGCCGCGAAGATATGGCGGCTTTCACGGGACAGGATTCTTGTAAATATGAGATTTTTGGACACGGCGCTGCTGGGAATAAGCCTGACAGCGCGCTTCGGCGCTGACGAGGTATATTTTGAGCCCACTCCAAACGGCGGCACGGCGATATGTTACGATTCGGCATATGTGTTAAACCAGTATAAGAAAAATCCAAACAATATACTAAGGCTGTATCTCCATATAATACTCCACTGCATTTTCAGCCATGCCTACCGATACGACCGTGTAGAGCAGGAGCTTTGGGATATAGCCGCGGACATGGCGGCAGAAAGCGTGGCAATGAGCCTCGGCATATCGGGGGCAGAGCTTCCCATAGACAAGACGCGCAGAATGGTATTAGATGAATGGCAGCAGAAGCTGGGAGCCCTCACGGCGGAAAAGATATATAAACGCCTGAAAAACGACAGACCAGAAAGCTCGGAGCTTTTTGACCTGCAGAGGCTTTTTAAGTGCGATGCCCATGAAAGCTGGAAATCGGCTGACATGGAGCGGCTTGAAATTACCCAGGCGCAGTGGAAAAAGATAAGTGAGCGGATAAAGGCGGAGCTGAAAGGATTTTCAAAGGACAGGCAGAACAATAAGGGCATGCTCCAAAATCTTGAGGAGGCGACCAAAGAGGAATATGATTATGATGATTTCCTGCGGCGGTTTTGTGTGTCGGGCGAGGATATACGCATAAATGATGATGAGTTTGACTATGTCTACTATACTTATGGCTTATCGCTTTACGGCAATCTGCCACTGGTGGAGCCGCTGGAATACAAAGACGTAAATAAGATAAAGGAGTTTGTAATAGCAATCGACACATCAGGCTCGTGCCGCGGAGCCATAGTACAGACCTTTTTAAACAAAACCTACAGCATATTAAAGAGCAGCGAGAATTTTTTCCGCAAGGTAAATATCCATATAATTCAGTGCGATTCAGAGGTGCAAAGGGACACAAAGATAACAAATGATGATGAATTTGAAAGCTTTATGAAGGAAGGGCAGCTTGAAGGATTTGGCGCGACGGATTTCCGCCCCGTATTTGAGTATGTTGACAATGCGATTGAAAGCGGCGAGTTTGAAAACCTTAAAGGGCTGATATACTTTACCGACGGCTATGGTGTGTTTCCGGAGCATAAGCCGCCGTATAATTATGATGTAGCGTTTGTGTTTCTTGATGATGAATTTGACAAGCCGGAAATACCGCCATGGGCGATAAAGGTAGTGCTGCCGAATGATTATTAAGTGGGAGGAATTATGAATATAAAACAGGCGAAAGAGCATATAAAAAATTCAATTAAGCTGTATCTGAAAAAGGATGAATTTGGCGATTACCGCATACCCGTAGTGCGCCAGCGCCCGATATTTCTGCTGGGCTCGCCAGGCATAGGCAAGACCGCGATAATGGAGCAGGTAGCGCAGGAGCTTGGCATAGCGCTTGTGTCGTATTCAATGACGCACCACACAAGGCAGTCCGCGCTCGGACTTCCGTTCATCTCCCATAAAAGCTATAAAGGGAAGGAATTTGACATTTCCGAGTACACCATGAGCGAGATAATTGCCTCAATATATGAGGTTATGGAAAGCTCGGGCATTGAGGAGGGTATACTTTTCCTTGATGAAATAAACTGTGTTTCAGAGACGCTTGCGCCGTCAATGCTACAGTTTCTGCAGTACAAGGTCTTTGGAAAGCACAGCGTCCCCGACGGCTGGGTGATTATTACGGCAGGCAATCCGCCAGAGTACAACAAATCTGTTCGTGAGTTTGACGTGGTGACAATGGACAGAATGAAGCTAATCGAGGTTGAGGCAGATTATGCGACATGGAAGGAATACGCGCTAAAGCAAGGCATACACAATGCCGTGACTACTTATCTCGACATGAAAAAATCCGACTTCTACCGCGTGGAAACGACCGTCGGCGGAAAGTCGTATGTCACGGCGCGCGGCTGGGAGGATTTGTCGGCGACGCTGCTTTTGTGCGAGGAGGAAGGGATAAAAGTAGACGAAACGCTGATAGGTCAATATCTCCACAATGAAAAAATAGTCAAGGAATTTACAGCCTTTTATGAGCTGTACAACAAATACAAAAAGGATTATAAGATTGAGGAAATTCTTGACGGCACAAGCTCAGCGCAGGCGGTGGAGCGCGCGCGTATCGCCAAGTTTGATGAGCGCCTTTCCCTGCTTGGAATGATACTTGACAAGCTCGAAAACGAAATGCGCGAAAACCTTGAACAGTCGGATATCCTTACGGACATAATGCATGGCATGAAAGCGTTAAAAGCGGCGAATGAAAAGACGGGTGAGAGCGTGCTTTCGCTGGTGCAGAAGCAGATAGACGCCAGAAACCGCCTTATCGCGTCAAAATCCACGGCGGGCGCCCTTTCAGCCGAGGAAAAGCGTAAAAACCGCGCGATACTTCGTTTTTGGGAAGAAAGGGAAAAGCAGCTGCGGCTGGAAAACAAAGACAATGCCTCCAGTCTGCAGCTCCTCAAAGCCGCATTTGACAATGCCGTGTCACTTATGAAACAGGACAACGCCAAAATACAATCGCGCCTGCACAATGTATTTGCATTCAGCGAGATAGCCTTTATGGACGGCAACGAGATGACAGTGCTTGTCACAGAGCTCACAATAAATGCCTACAGCTCGCGCTTTATAGGCATATACGGCAGCCCCGACTATCAAAAGCACAACGAGGATTTGATGCTCCATGAGCGTCAGGACGATATTCTTCAGGAAATAGAAAGGCTTGAATTATAGAGAAGATTTAGAAATAAAGAAAAAAGTCAGTAATGTAGGAAAATGAAAATGCCAGAAAAATTAATTTATTCCATGAAAAACGGCGCTATAAGTTACAATCATAAAAAAGACAACAGCATTATTATTGAGAAGTACAGCGGCACAGCTCAGAGCCTTTCAATACCTTGCAGCATAGACAATGCGCCTGTCACAGAGATAGGGCGTAAGGCGTTTCTTAGCTGTAAAACGCTTAAAGAAATAATTGTGCCGAGTACGGTTACGCAGGTAGGAGACTGGGCGTTTGCGCATGCGGAGGCGCTGAAAAGTATTTCACTTCCCGCATTTTTGGAGACGCATGGAAAGGAGCTTTTCCTCGGCTGTAAGCGGTTAAAGGAAATCAGCTTTGATATTCCTGAGGTGGAGCATTATCGAGAGCTGGGCATATGGCGGATGCTCGCCATGGGAGTGACAGTGTTGCATGATTATTTTTTGTTCAGCCCGTCGGAGGTGGGAACTGACGCATGGGTAGAGCGGTGGGACGAAAAGCTTATTAAGCTTATACGGCTTGATGATTTAGACGGTTTTGAGGAGCTTTGGACCTGCGGCGAGGAAGATTATGAGGGAAAGGACTATGACATAAAATCATATCCTGTCGAAAAGCGCAAGATGAAGCTCCGCATAGTTTATTTCAGGCTGCTCCACCCATACAAAATCTCAGAAACAGTGCAGAAAGAACTGAAACAGTACCTAAAGGATCACACCAAAGGCACAGACACTCCCGAGGCGTGGGATATAGTAATAGAAGAACATAAGGATGATATTGACTATTATAAATTGTTTGCCGACGCAGGCTGCGTAAATGAAGAAAATTTTGATGCCCTGCTTGCTGACATGGAAAACGTAAATGCGGAGATAAAGGCATATCTTTTGCGCTATAAAAGCGAAAGCTTTGAGCAAAAAGACGCCTTTTCGGCTTTTGAGCTTGACTGGTAAATCTTGGTTTTAAATAAAGCTGCCGCGCTAAGTAAAATATATACAAGACATTAATGAAAAGCATATAAAGCATATATCATCAGTTAATATATCTTATACATCAAATTCTTAGCGTGACAGCCGCCCTATTTAACAAACTCATTAATAATCAGCTAAATACCAAAATCCCTACTTATATAAATCCATCAAATATTCAATAACCACATTTTTTATCTCCGCCTGCGCCATATAGTTGTCCCCATATGTGTTTTTGATATTCGTTACATAATCCTCGCCATTTTCCTCTGTCATTTCAGCGATAGCCGCGTCCATATCAATGGAAAGCCCAGCCTTCTCAAAGATTGTCTGGTAAACAATGGCGTTCTTTGCGCTTTCCTTTGCACGCTCAGTAAGCTCTTTCTCATATGAAAACTCGTCGTCTATGTCTTCGCCGCGGGTGTCCCAAACGTTTTCATAGGTCGTGCCATATGAGGCAAAAATCTGGTTGTAATATTCAAGCATCGCCGTGTCGTCATATTTAAGTATTGATTTCAGCGTGTTTATATACTTTTTAGGATAAGATTTAATCGTGGAGTTATCCATAATATAATTTGTCAGATAATCCTCAAGGTGCTTCTCATAAAAATCATTCTCCACCTTTGCGCGGTATTCCTCCGCTGTTGACACGCCCTCTGTTTCAGAAAGCTTTTCAGCTACAAATTCGTCTGTAAGCTCAGGCGTAACCATGACACCCTTTATCGTCACGTCAAAGCTTGCGTCTTTGCCCGCAAGGTCAGCGTTACTGTAGTCGTCAGGGAAAGTGGCTTCGACCATAACTTCCTCGCCGACATTATGACCGATAAGCTGCTGCTCGAAATCATCTATAAATGCGCCTGAACCGATAGTGAGTGAATAATCCTCCGCGCTGCCGCCATCAAATTCAACGCCGTCAATTGTGCCCACATAGTCGATGCTTACCTGATCGCCGTCTGCCACGGAAATACTTTCGTCAGCGCTAAGCTCGGTATATCCTTCAAGTGTTGAGTTGATCTCCGCATCAACCTCCTCCGCAGTTGCCGCAACCTCGTCGGCGGGTACGGAGATATTTTCGTAGTCGACAAGCTCTACAAGCGATGCGGCGTCTACGCCCTCAATTTTGCCCTCCGCGGTAATTCCCGCGCTCATATCAGAGTTTGGCTTGGTGCGGATAATTGCCAGATACGCCTTGCTGCCGACGGCAATCGCTATAGCGGCAATGATGACGACTGCGGCGGCAATGCCTATAATTTTCCAGATAAGCTTTTTGCGCCTGCTTTTTTTGACCTGCTTTCTGCGCGCCTCGCGCTTTGCCTTGCTTTTGCTCATAGTATTATTTTCATCAGTTTTTTTTGACATTGTAATCCAACTCCTTTTTATACAGCCGCGCCGAGTTTTGGCAGCTGCTTAATTTCAAGTAAATTGCCCACTGAACTAATTTATCATAAACTGAAAAAAAAATAAATAGCTTAAACGTCATTTTCACAAAAATTCATAAATTATGCCTTTATGCGCCAGCCAAGCGACTTGACAATGTAAAATCGGCAGAATATAATAGCTTATGTAGAAGATAGAGAAAAAAACGATAAATGAGAGATGGTGTGAAAAATAAATTTTTTTCACACGCGGAATTGTGTTCAGGGCACAAATTCGCAGATGCATCAAGAATGGGGGATTAAAATGCAAGTCGAGAATATTCCGATACCTGCCGCGGCGTCAATCAAGGTGAGCAAGGAGGGGAAGTCCGCGGTATTTCAGACGACAATAATCCAGACCACGGACAACAAATATATATACGCGCTGCCTGTCCATGTTGATAAAAAGCTGATTAATTTTGAATTAAAGGGCTCGTCAAAGGAGATACGCGTGGAGGTTGCGCCGTTTGAGTTTTACGCATGGAAAAATATTTCCATAATCAAGTTTGTAGAAGACGGGAAAAATTATCTCAGGATAAAGACGACCACGCGCGGCTTAAAGTCAATGCCGTGGCCTGACAAGCCGGTTAATATAGCGGAGAATAAAAAGATTATAGACCGAGGCGTGATAGACAATATTACCAAAATAAAGGCTGGGCAAAAAATGCCAGAGCAGGCAGAGGCATCTGCGCAGTAGTAAACGCAAAAACGGCGGTTTTTATGTAGTGCGACAGCACCATAGGGAGGAAAAGATGAGACAGCCAAAAATTATATTTACAGCGTTAGCCGCGTCATTGCTGCTTGGCGGCTGCCAGGCGGGTATTGCGGCGGACAGCCTTCCGATAGACACTCAGGCTGTAAAAGACGGGGTGAAGGAGACGTTCAAAGCTGAGGTTGTAGATTTTTTCAAGAATGACGACCTTTCTGATGCGCTTGGCATAGATAAGGAGCGCACGGAGGAGATTGAAAAATCCATACAGAGCTATGTGGACAGCTATGAGCTTGACGAAGAAACGGTTGAAGACGTAAAAAAAGCGGTTTACAATGTGCTTGAGGAGGCAAAGAATCTTTCGGCGGAGGAGCTTGACGAGAAAATAGCCGATATTTTTAAAAATCAGAAATAATAAAAACACTCATTAGGTGATTGGCAGCCTGATGAGTGTTTTTTTATGGCAATGGAAAATTCGCGGAGAGTATTTTTATTGTATATTCACGCGGGGCATCTGTTACATCATGCGTATGATTTCCGTATAGGGCGTCGTGCGCAAATCATGGTACGCGCTGCCCGTAAATACTATGGGTCTTGACAGATTTTCCTCGTTTATCTGCGTTATTCTGCCGTTGATGTTTCCTGTAAGACAGATGCGCCTGTCAACATACATATTTGCTATGCGGGTAAGTATCGGCTTTATGGCGTTACCGTATTTTTCAAAGCCCTGCTGCTCAAATACGCGGATTGCCTGGAATGGCGTAAGCGCCACGCGCTGGGCCCTCGGGTGAGTCATCGCCTCATATGTATCAACAATGGCGGCGATAAGCGCGAACGGATCGATGCGCGATGCATTAATCCTGGCGGGATAACCGCTGCCGTCGCAGCGCTCGTGGTGCATAATCATCACGCTGATAACATGCGGGGGGAGCTTTCTGTTTTTGAGGAGCTCGTAGCCGAGATGTATGTGGTGCTGCATCTGTATAAACTCCTCGGGCGTAAGCTTGTCGGGCTTCCAGAGCAGCTCGTCTGAAATTTTTGTCTTGCCGATGTCAAACAGAAAACCCGATATGGTGAGCAAATCCAAATCGTCACTGCCCATTCCGAGCCACTGGCCGAACACGTAGCACAAAAGCCCGCAGTTAAAGCAGTGGTTGTATGTAATCTCATTTTCATTTGGCATCATATTGTAGAGGTAATCAAGCAGCTGCTCGCCATTCATTACAGAGCCCATAATGTCATCGCGCAAGGTCAGCAGCTTTGTGAGATTTAAGTCAAGTCCCGTGTCAAGCACGCGCATCAGATTCATAAAGGAATTGAGCGACAGCGCGTAATTATCGTTGAAGCGCTGGAAATGCTGATTGGAATGGAGCTGCTTGTAGTGCGTCATATCCACCTCATCAGGCTCTGACAGCAGAATATACTCAAAATTGTATTCGCCCAGAAGACGTATCTTCTCCTCTGAAAGGGAAGTGTTTGCCTTAATCAAAAGCTGGCGCGACGGGGAATATATATCCTCGTAAGTCACCATGCCTGGTTTAAGCGACTGTGGAGCAAGCTTATACATAAAAATACACCTCGTTTATATAATAAACCGTAAAGGTTGATTGAAACTATCCCATATAATGATAACACAATTACCAAGTATTTGTATATAAAAATTTTTAATTGCTGAAATCGCTGAGATTGCTGGAATGGCATAAATTTAATAAAATTTTAATAAATTATTTGTGGATTATTGAAATGAAAGGTCAGGTATGATAGTATAATTTTGTGCAGCATGACGTAAATTGAGCTTTAGGACGCTGCGGGATTTAAGTAAAATACGCGGTCTGCGGCTGTATTTAAGCTGCAAGGCAAAGTAAAGGAGGAATAAGCGGCAAATGGGAAAAAAGGATTTTAGACTGCCATCAAAGGATGGGGTGCATAAGCTCCATGTAGCGCTGTGGGAGCCTGAGGGGGAGATAAAGGCGGTAGTGCAGATTTCGCATGGCATGATTGAGATGATTGACAGATATGACGATTTTGCAAAATTTTTGAATAAAAACGGTATAGCGGTAGTCGGAAACGACCATTTAGGACATGGTCTGTCGGCGGGGAATGATACGGATTTGGGGTATTTCTGCCCCGATAATATGAGCGCGACGGTTGTCGCAGACCTTTACAGGGTGACAAAATGCGCGAAAAAGAGATATCCTGGAGTGCCGTATTTCCTGTTTGGGCACAGCATGGGCTCGTTTATGGCGAGAAGATATATAATGACATACCATGACGCGTTAGACGGCGCGATTATATGCGGCACAGGAGTGCAGAATCCGCTTGTGCTTGTATCGGGAATTGTGATATCGGGAGTGTCTAAGCTGTTTTTTAGCGACAGATTCCGCTCAAGGCTGCTTAAACGCGCGGCGTTTAGCGGTTATCAAAGGCGCATAGCCCAGCCGCGCACATCAAACGACTGGCTTACGCGTGACAGCGATGTCGTGGACAATTACCTTTCAAATAAATACTGTACCTATGACTTTACCGTAAACGGCTACAGGACATTGTTTGAGGTGCTCTCGTATGTTCAGGACAGGGGGAATATAGACAGGATTTCCAAGGAGCTCCCTATCTTTTTGATTGCGGGCGATGCCGATCCCGTGGGCAATTACGGCAAGGGCGTTAAAAAGGTATATGCGTCGTACAAGGCGGCAGGGATTGAAGACGTGAGCATGAAGCTTTATCCTGACGACAGGCACGAGATTTTGAATGAGCTGGATAAGGACACGGTTTATGCCGACGTGCTTGGCTGGATAAATGCCCATATGAAAAAGTGATAAAAAATTTTAATTAAATGCTTTTGTTTTTGTGGAAATAGTAGTAAACTATTTTATAGGGTATTTTAAGAAATCAAATAAATATATTGGAGGTATTATTTTATGAACATTCTGGTTATCAACTGCGGAAGCTCGTCATTAAAGTATCAGCTTATCGACAGCAGCTCTGAGGCTGTTCTTGCAAAGGGACTTTGCGAGAGAATCGGCATTGACGGGAGCGTGCTCACTCACCAGCCTGCGGGCAAGGACAAGGTAAAAATCGAGACTCCCATGCCAAACCACACTGTAGCTGTTAAGCTTGTGATTGACGCTCTGACAGACGCATCACACGGCGTTATCAAGTCGCTTGACGAAATCGGCGCCGTAGGACACCGCGTAGTTCACGGCGGCGAGAAATTCGCATCATCAGTGGTTATCAATGACGAGGTTATGAAGGCAATCGAGGAGTGCAACGATTTGGCGCCGCTCCACAATCCCGCAAACCTTATCGGCATCAACTCATGCAAAGAGATTATGCCGAATGTGCCTATGGTTGCGGTATTTGATACTGCTTTCCACCAGACAATGCCCGAGAAGGCATATCTTTACGGGCTGCCGTATGAATATTATGAGAAATATAAGGTTCGCCGCTACGGCTTCCACGGCACGAGCCACGACTATGTATCTGACAGGGCGGCTAAGCTGCTTGGCAAGACAAGGGAGGATTTGAAGATTATCGTTTGCCATTTAGGAAACGGCGGTTCTATTTCAGCGGTAGACCATGGCAAGTGCGTTGATACGAGCATGGGGCTTACGCCGCTCGAGGGACTTATCATGGGTACGCGTTCGGGCGATATCGATCCCGCTATTTGCGATTTTATCTGCCAGAAGGAAAACCTCACTCCTGCCGAGATGAACAATATTTTGAACAAGAAATCAGGCGTGCTTGGACTTTCAAAGGTTTCAAGCGATTTCAGGGATATCGAGGCGGCGGCAAACGACGGCAACAAGCTTGCGAGAGTTACTCTTGACGCTTTCTATTACAGAGTGGCGAAATACATCGGCGCTTACACGGCGGCTATGAATGGCGTTGACGCTATCGCGTTTACGGCGGGCGTAGGCGAGAACAATATTTCAGGTCGCGTTGAGATTGCGAAATACTTAGGCTACCTTGGCACGGAAATAGATTTGGACAAGAACAATATGCGCGGCGAGGAGAAAATTATCTCTAAAGACGGCAGCAAGGTTGCGCTGATGTGTATTCCTACAAACGAGGAGCTTTCAATCGCAAGGCAGACGCTGGCGCTTGTTAAATAAGTAAATTAAACTGTATTTTAAGATAGCCTGATGAATTGTTTATGCAATATAGGCAATTTTGCGGCAGGTTATCAAATAATAGAAAACGTGTTTATTGTGTGAGTTTTTTATTGTTATGAATAAAAAGGATATACTTAAAGTAGTAGTTGGCTTTAAGCATATCCTTTTTTATATATCATATTAGTATATTTAGTATATGTGTACGTATATAAAATTTTACATATTACCACACGCGGTTTAACATTACTACCCAAATGTTTAACAATATCCACGCTGCAAGCAGCACAAAACGCAGCCAATACCAAACCTTTAAATTGCCTGTCTTATCATCGGCGGGCTGTTTAACTAAATTTTTAAGTGGGTATGTTATGACAGCAATCCCGATTAGGCAGGCAACCATTATGCCCGACATTGCGCCATCATAAATTGCTAAATTCCTTACTTTTATAAAATCTGCTATATATCCGTGAATACTGTCAACATATCCGGGTATTAATGAAAAAAGCAGAAAACTAAATGTATCTTCAGAACCCAATACCCAAGATGTCTGTAATGTGTATATATATAGATAGCCTATAGTAAATAAAATTTCCAAAGGAAATAAAATATTAAAATAATTTTCTGACTGGAATATTAATATGAGCATAAAAGGAGCTATTAATATTATCCAGTACGGCTCTAAGCTGCCAAATGCGAATAAGATTGAAAAGCCTAAAAACGAAACAAAAACGGCTAGATTTTTCCTCGTTTCTTTATTCTGCATATAGCACCAGATACATAACAATCCAAACAATAATACAACAACTGACATTTGCGATTCAAAGGCTGTAGTATTTGAGTGTAACAGTGACATAAAATCATTCATTAATGTATCGTTAAGAAGTAATTCCAAGTTGGGATTAATTCCTAAATAAGCTTCTATTCTATACCCTATGCTGTACATTCCTTTATCAACCAATATAAGCGCGCAGCCAATTATTAAATCTCTGAAAATATATAAATATCTTTTTTCCCTGAGCAGTATAAGAGGAATGAAAATAAACAGAGGCATATATTTTCCAGGGATAGCAATCATAAAACATAGTAAAAATTTAAAGTTTTTATCTTCAAAATAATAATTTAAACCAAGAAAAATAAAAAAGAGATAAATTGCATCGAACTGTGCTATATGAACAGCTGGAAGCATCACTAATAAAGAACTGACAAAAAACAGCTGGAGCCACTTCCTATTATTTGGAGAAATATTTAGTTTTGCTGCTAATCTGTCAATTTGCCATATGTCAAGCAGAAGAAAAATTGCTATAAACAACTTATACCATAATCTAGCGCCAACACAATCATAAGCAATCATTCCCAATTCAGATAATATAAATACAGGCAACGACCATACAGCGCACATACTTTGCAAAAGAATACCGTATGGAATGGCAGACCAACCGTTAAATATATAATACCATTTCCCAGTAATTATTCTGTGCATATTGTCCTGAATGCGAAGAAAAGCGGTCTGATTATCATAGTAGTACATAGTAAAAAATACAAATAGCGAAATTACTAGCAAAAAGATTTTTTCAATTTTTAAGTCTTTAAAATATTTTTTTGACATTATTGACACTGCTCCTTTTTATTAATATTTAATAATTTTATTATATATGATATATTTTTGCAAGACGATAGTATATAAACAAATAAAATATTATAAAAAGTATCTAATTTAATAATGTTTTTTATGGCGAAAAATGATAGAATAAATAAAAGCATTATAAAAACGATGCGTTTTTTACTTATACCATTTATGCTGCCGTCTGTGGCGGCGGAACGGAGATTACAATGCATATAG
Organism: uncultured Lachnospiraceae bacterium; assembly: GCA_947625775.1. Classification (GTDB taxonomy): domain Bacteria; phylum Bacillota; class Clostridia; order Lachnospirales; family Lachnospiraceae; genus COE1. The sequence continues at coordinate 140,381 of CANQPM010000005.1, forward strand.
AATTGCCAGAAAAGGTAAATTATATAATCAGCCAGCTTGAGGCGGCGGGCTTTGAAGCGTATGCCGTCGGCGGGTGCGTGAGGGATTCGGTTTTGGGCAGGACGCCTGACGACTGGGACATCACTACGTCGGCGCTGCCGTTTCAGGTAAAGGAGATATTTGACCGCACAATCGACACGGGAATACAGCATGGCACTGTCACGGTAATGCTGAACCGCCAAGGCTTTGAGGTCACGACCTACCGCATAGACGGCGAATACGGGGACAGCCGCCACCCAAATGAAGTGAAATTTACGGCAAGCCTGACAGAAGACCTAAAGCGCCGCGATTTTACGATAAACGCTATGGCATACAGCCACAGGAACGGCTTAATAGATGAGTTCGGAGGTCAGGACGACCTCAGCAAAGGGATAATCCGCTGTGTGGGAGACGCAAGGGAGCGTTTCACGGAGGACGCGCTGCGCATAATGCGGGCGGTGCGTTTTTCGGCGCAGCTTGGATTTTCAATAGAGGACAGGACAGCGGGCGCGATAACGGAGCTTGCGGGCAGGCTGGGGAACATAAGCGCCGAGCGCATACAGACGGAGCTTGTCAAGCTTTTGGTTTCGCAGAATCCCGATTACATAAGGACAATGTATGACCTCGGCATTACGCGGGTAATTCTGCCAGAGCTTGATGACGCGTTTGAAACGCTGCAGAACAATCCGCACCATATGTACACGGTGGGCGAGCATATCATGCACTGTCTGCTGAATGTGCGCGATGACAAGGCGCTGCGCCTCGCCGCGCTGCTGCATGACATAGGAAAGCCGAGGACACGCACGACTGATGAAAAGGGGATAGACCATTTTCATGGACACGTCGAGCTAAGCGAGGAGATGGCGGTAAAAATCTTAAGACGCCTGAAATTTGACAATGACACTGTTTCAAGGGTAAGCAAATATATAAGATACCATGATTACAGCATAGAACCGTCGCACAAGGCGGTGCGATACGCCGCTAGCAAAATCGGCGAGGACTGTTTTGAACAGGTGCTGGAGATAAAGCGCGCGGACATTCTTGCGCAGAGCTTTTACATGCGCGATGAAAAGCTTGAGCGTCTTTCGGAGATTACGGCGCTGTATAATGAAATAAAGGAAAAGAACCAATGCACATCGCTTAAAACGCTTGCCATAGACGGCAGGGATTTGATTGCGCTCGGCATACCCGCGGGCAGGAAAATCGGCGAGATTTTAAACGCGCTTTTAGATGACGTGCTTCAATGCCCCGAGCACAACAGCCGCGACTATCTGCTTGAGGCGGCTGAAAAATTCAAGTAAAATCAAGTAATAAATAAAAGCTCCTTTTCATAAGATAGATTAGTAATTTTATTCACTTATGCAGAGGGGGACTTTTCTTGAATGACAGGACTATAAATGTGCTAACCCAGTATGATATGGAGGTGGCGCGCACCTTTAAGGGCAGAGGGACAATTATCTGCGACACTGACAAGGGAGTGCGCGTGCTTAAAGAATATAAAGGAAAGCTTGAAAAGCTTGAGCTTTTAGACAGACTCCAAGGGGGCATAGATGTCTCCATAAAAACTGACACTATTGTCAGAAACAGGGAGGGCGGGCTGTCCGTCAAGGACACTGACGGGAGCACGTACATATTGAAGGAGCAGGTAGAAGGGCGCGAGTGCAGCTATAAAAATGAAGACGACATAATCAGCGCTTTCAAGGCAATGGCTGTGCTTCACTCGGGCTTTGTGTCGAAATCGGTGCCTGAAGGTGAGGAGAAGCTGCCAGTCTATTTTTACGCCGACGAAATGGAAAAGCATACGCAGGAATGCAGGCATGTCAAAAACTACCTCAAAAAACTCCGTTCAAAATCCGATTTTGAGCGCGCGCTGTTTGACAAGTACGATTATTTTTTTGAAAAGGCGGTTGATGTCACGGAGCAGGCAAAGCGTGAGCCGCGCGGCGAATATGAGGAGTATGTGCGCGCAAACGGGCTTTACTGCCATGGCGATTACCAGTACCACAATGTTGTCCTGCCTAAAAACGCTTCGGGAAAAACGGGCATAATAAACTTTGAACATTTTGCGCATGATTCGGGAGTGAGGGATTTTTACCTGCTTTTCAGAAAGGTTTCTGAAAAAAGCGACTGGTCGGAAAAGCTTGCCGACAGCATGCTTGAGGCATACCAGAAAAAGAGGAGCTTTTCGCCATGCGAGTGGCGTTCGTTTATTTTAAGGCTGTCCTATCCTGAAAAATTCTGGAAAATTATAAATTTTTACATAAATTCAAGAAAATCGTGGATGCCTGACAGGAACCTTGAAAAATTCGAGGGGCTGATACGGCAGGAAAAGCACAGGGAAAATCTAATCAGACGGCTGACATAGCAGGATAGGGCTTGTATTTAAAGGGATTATTCACTATAATTAAGAAAATAATGCTTTCACAAGCGCCAGACGCTTAACGCGGCGGCGGGAGGATTACGGATTACAATGGAAACAAGAATAAATAAGATAAACATAGCCCTTGCGCAGACAAACATTGTGTGGGAGAATAAGGGCGAAAATCTGAAAAGGGCGGAGAATTTCATAAAAAAGGCGGCTTTAAACGGCGCGGAGGCGATATTTTTCCCTGAAATGAGCTTTACGGGCTTTTCGATGAACACTGGTCTTACGGCGGAAAGCGACGAAAGCACTGTAAACGCCGTGCGCAGGCTCGCCAGGGAAAATAATATAAGCATAGGCTTCGGCTGGGTAAAGGATTGCGGGGAAAAGGCTGAAAATCATTATACAGTCGCGGATATGGCGGGCGAGGTAATTTCGGACTACGCGAAAATACATCCGTTTACATATTCGGGAGAGGACAAAAAATTTAAGGGCGGCGAGCGGATAACCTTTTTCGAGCTTAACGGCATAACCTTTTCGGGATTTATCTGCTATGACTTGCGTTTCCCAGAGATTTTTCAGGCAGTGTCAGGGAGGGCTGACGTTATAATCCTGCCTGCCAACTGGCCTGCAAAGCGCAGTGAGCATTGGAAAACGCTTTTGAGGGCGAGGGCTATAGAGAATCAGGTATATATACTTGCGGTTAATTGTGTGGGTTCCATAGGCGGGACAGATTATTCGGGCGACAGCATGGCGGTAAACCCAAACGGTGATATACTGGCATTAAGCCCGCCGAGGGAGGACATACTGTATTATGAGCTTAAAGATGATGCGGGCGGCTTTAGGGCTGCCTTTCCGACAAAGGCGGACAGACGCGAGGAGCTTTATAGGGCGCTGGGGAATGATAAATCTATTTAGGCTGAGTTGTCTTTGTGCAGATAATGGGCGGGCGAAAAGCAAAAGAAAGGAATAAAGGCGGCAAAGTGAGAAGAAAGATAATAAGCGGTAAAAAAGTGGCAAATTAAGAAGAAAGACGACAAGCGGTAAAAAAGTGGCAAGTAGGGAGAAAGGCATAGGCAGGAAGAAAGGCAACAGACGAGAAGAAGGCATCAATAAGGAAGAAGGACAAGTGTAAGGAAGATGGGTACAGGAAAACACATGAGATACATTTATAAGGGCTGTTTTTCGGCTTTAGCGGCGGCGTTTGCGGCACTTGCACTGGCGGGCTGCAGCCTGCAGGATATAGCAGACCAGTTAAGCCAAAATCCTGCGGCAGACAGCAGCGCGCAGGAAACACAGCCGCAGCAGGACACAGCCGTAAGGCCGTCAAATATTTACGACTCCGAGGATACGGCAGTGGTGGTAAAAAAGGATTACGAGGCTGGCACGATACAGCTCCAGAATATCAGAACCTCGCGCCGTTATACGCTTAACTACAGCGGCACCACAAGGGTTTACAACCGCCACGGTGATGACATTTCCATGAAGCAGCTCGAGGAGGGAAGCGTCGTGACGGCGCGCTTTTACAGGGAAAATAAGGCGCTTTCGTATATAAAGGCAATTTCCGACGGCATTTATTACAGCAAGCTTGACAATTACTCAATGGATTTGGAGAAGGGGACATTTTCCACGGGCGGCAATATTTACAACATAAGCGGTCACATTGTCGTTATCTCGGACGGCAGGGAGGCTGACCTTATGGACGTGAACAAGGTGGACGTGCTCAGCGTGTGGGGCTATGACAATATGATTTACGGCATAAACGTAGAGCGGGGGCACGGGTATCTGCGCCTGCAGAACGAGACGTATTTTGTTGACGGCTGGGTTGAGGTCGGCGACAGGATTATGAGAAAGATTACAAAGGACATGCTGCTTGTCGTGCCCGAGGGGACATTTGACGTCACGGTCAGCAGCAAGGGAAGCTCGGCGACGCAGAGGATAACCTTTGCGCGCAATGAGGAGATGGCTTGGGATTTGGGGAGCATCGAGATTACCGTGGTGCAGAAGGGCAGCATTATTTTTGCCATTACTCCTGCCACGGCTACGGCGGCGGTCACGATAGACGGCAATGCGGTAAACATAGCAAAGCCCGTAGAGCTTGATTACGGTCTGCACCGTATGCGCATAACGGCGGAGGGGTATGACACGATATCGCAGTATATAAGGGTGGCTGAGCCTACGGCGAGCATCGACATAGAGCTGCAGAAAAGCGAGGAGGAAAGCGTGCAGGAGGAGAGCAGCAGCGCAGACACAAGCCTTGCGCAGAATGACAATACAACCGCCAGCCCGCCAGGCACCAAGACGCAGACGAATACGGACACGGACGCCAATGACGGCGGGGAGGAAAGCAGCGAAAGCAAGGAAAGCGATGGTGATGACAATAAAGAAAATGACGACGACGATGATGATGACAACGTAATATCGTCAGACAGCGATTATAAGGTATATATAGACGCTCCCGATGGCGTGGAGGCGTACCTGAACGGCAACTATATAGGCATAACCCCTGTGAGCTTTGCAAAAACGGCGGGCAATTATGTAATCACTTTGAGAAAGACAGGCTATCAGACAAGGAGCTACACGCTGCAGATAGACAGTGAGAAAAAAGACGTAAATTACTCATTTACGGAGCTTAGCGAGCTTGATTAATGGCAAAAATGACGAAAATAATAAAATTGTTAATATTTTAAGCAAAAATTACGCATTTTTTCTTGACAAACCACAGTGTTTTGCTTATAAATAGATATAGGCGTGTGCTAAACACACTGATTATAACTATTTCAACGAAACAAGAGGAGGAGTTCACAATGAACAAAACAGAATTAGTTGCAGCTATCGCAGAGCAGGCTGACTTGACAAAGAAGGACGCAGAGAAGGCTTTAACAGCATTTACAGAGGTTGTAACAAGAGAATTGAAGAAGGGCGAGAAGATCCAGTTAGTTGGCTTCGGTACATTTGAGGTTGTAGAGAGAGCTGCCAGAGAGGGCAGAAATCCCCAGACAGGCAAGGCAATGCACATCAATGCATCAAAGGCTCCTAAGTTCAAGCCTGGCAAGGCTTTAAAGGACGAGGTAGACAAATAATTAATCGTGCCTGAACAAGAACAACTGATGTATGTCAGTTGTTCTTTTTTTGACGTCAGGCGCAAAAAGCAGGGAGGAATAAAAATGCGTTTGGACAAATATTTAAAGGTATCAAGGCTTATAAAGCGGCGCACGGTGGCAAACGAGGCGTGCGACGCGGGCAGGGTGCTCATAAACGACAAGCCTGCCAAGGCGTCTTCAAATGTCAAGGCGGGCGACATACTGACTATCCAATTTGGCAACAAAGACGTCAAGGTTGAGGTGCTCGACGTGCAGGAGACGGTCAAAAAAGACGAGGCAAAGGAGCTTTTCAGATATTTGTAGGCATATATCGGTTCCATTCCCAATATATTTATATGAACACAGCAAGCTATGCGTATCGGGAATGGGGGAATTTATATGGATAATGTTTCAAGCCCGTCAGGGAATATGAATATCGGAAAGCACAGGCTGAGCCTCGACCAAAGGCGCGAGTGCAAGATCACAGGCGTAGCGGAGGTACATTCCTTTGACGAAAACACAGTCCTGCTCGAGACAGTAGACGGCGTGCTCACAATAAAGGGCAGCGGGCTCCACGTAAGCCGCCTTAACCTTGAAAAAGGCGAGGCTGACGTAGACGGCAGGGTGGATTCGCTTTCTTATTCGGAGCGCAGCTCGCTTGCAAAAAAGGGAGAAGGTCTTTTGACCAGACTGTTTAGCTGATGAGCGCGTCGATTATAAAGGAATGGCATTTCTGGCTGGTCTCCATAGCGGCGGGGGCGGCGATGGCGTTTGTGTATGATTTGCTGCGGCTTTTCAGACGCCTTGTCAGGCATGGCAGGCTTTGGGTTGACGCGGAGGATCTGCTGTTCTGGGCGGCGTGTTTTTTTGCAAGCTTTACGCTTTTGTACTATGGAAACAACGGTGTTATCCGTTTTGCGGCTGTTTTCGGCGCGGACATAGGCATGCTTTTCTATGAGCTGACGCTTGGGAGGATTTTTGTAAAATACAGCGCGCTGTTTATAAACAGGCTTTTTGCGCCCATAATCGGATTTATCAAAAAAATCGTGAAAAAAATAAGCTTATTTGCGCGAATAAGGTTGACTAAGCTGAAAAACCGACTTAAAATTATATGTAAATCCATTTTAAAGAAAAAAGAGAAAGACAGGGAGGGGGAGAACGCAAATGCCGAAGACGTCAAAAGCATCAAAAAAGAGAGGAAAAAAGCCAAACGCCAGAAGAAAGACGCCCGAGTTTCTCCGCGCCCGAAATGAAAACCGCTTTGGAATGGTGATAGCGACGATAGCGATAATCATTATGGTGGCGGCAGTAGGAATAAACTCCTATTCCCTAAAGGCAAAAGAGGAAAAATACGCCGCGAGGGAAAGCGAGCTTAAAGAGCAGATTGAGAAGGAGAACGCGCGCACAGACGAGCTGAAGGAACTTGAAACATACACAAAGACAAAGAAGTACGCCGAGGAGATAGCAAAGGATAAGCTCGGGCTGGTGTACGACAATGAGATAATATTTAAGGAAACGGACTAATGTGAGAAGAAATTCTAATTTTACTGCATCTGATTTACTTTGGGCGCTGAAGGTAGATGAGATGCAGTTTTTGTCAATAAAAAAGGCTTAAAAAGCTGAAAACACTTCTTGAATTTGACAAAAAAATATGGCGTCTCCCTTTATACTAATATAATCATAGATACATCACGGCATGGAAGGGAGATTTTTTTATGTTAAAGGTAAAGGAAAATAATAAAATAGATAATTATCTGTTCACAGGCTACAGCAAAAAAAAGCTGTACTGTCTTTCAAAGACGTATGAGGAGCTTGCAAGGCTGTACCGCGGCATGACGCAGGAGGAGGGCTTTGCAGGCAGCAGGAACGACATATTGCGCCAGTACCAGCTTTATCAGGCAAATCAGGTATTTGCCAATCATCTGGAGGAAATATCGGAGGCATTTGCAGACGTGGCTGACACCGTGATGCACGTCAATGTCCCCGCGGCTCATAAGCGCAGGGCGCTCGTGCAGTTCCTCAAAAAAAAGGGGATAGTCGTGCGCGGGATTATATTCCTTGAGGGCGGCGGTTCGGCGGACAGGATAAGCATAGAGGCAAGGCTTGGCGGCAGGCGCATGATGAGCGCGTTGGAGCTTGGCGGGCTTTTGTCGGATTTTTTTGGAAGGCGGCTAATCCCGTCTTATGAGAGCGCGCAGTGCCTTGTCAGGGGCTATGAAACCTTTATATTTGAGGACGAGCCACGATACGCCCTGATGAGCGCCGTCTCAAGGGCGGTGAAGGAGGGCGAAAAAATTTCAGGTGACAATTTTTCGCTGGAGGAATATAATCAAAATCAGACGACGCTTATGATATCTGACGGAATGGGCAGCGGCGAGCAGGCGCACAAGGACAGCCAGGCGGTTATTGAGCTTATGGAGAAGCTCCTTGAGGCAGGCTTTAATAAAGAAAAGGCGTTTACAATGGCAAACAGCGCGTTGGCGTCACAGGCGCAGTGCGGCAGCCTCACCACGCTTGATTTATGCTCTGTAAATCTGCTGACAGGCGAGGCGGAGTTTTTAAAGGCGGGGGCGGCGCCAAGCTATATAAAGCGGGGAGCGCGCGCGGAGGAGATAGCCTCGGACACCCTGCCGCTTGGCAGCATAGCGGAGCTTTGCCCTATGCTGCAGTCAGCGCGTCTTGAGCATGGGGACATGCTTGTGATGGTTTCAGACGGCATAGCGGATGCCTTTGGCGATACGCCTTCGGAGAGCCTCGCGCAGGCGATAGCGGGCAGCAGCACGCTCAATCCGAAGGGGCTTTCGGATTATCTGCTCAGATACGCGATAAACCGCCAAGGGGGGCATATCACTGACGATATGACGGTGCTGGTATGCTCAGTAATAAAAAGCGCATACAGGTAGCTGCAAAATGCCGCATGAGTATTCTGCAGCGACAAAAAGCGCATATTGGGAAAGGACAGACGCAAATGATAAACAAGGTGTTGGATTTTGCTGTGCAGCACCATATGTTTGAGAAAAACGATTATGTAGTGGCAGGGGTATCCGGGGGCGCGGATTCAGTCTGCCTTCTTTTCGTGCTGCTGGAGCTGAAAAAAATATATGATTTGGAGATTAATGTCGTTCACGTAAACCACCTTATCAGGCAGGAGGCGGGCGAAGATGCGGAATATGTGCGAAAGCTCTGCGGGCAGTACGGGCTTGCCTTTACGCTGGTGGAGCGCGACGTGGAAGGAATAGCGGAAAAGCAACGCATTTCCACGGAGGAGGCGGGCAGGAACGTAAGATATGAGGCGTTTTATAATGCGCTTGGCAGAAGAAGGGGCAAAATAGCGGTAGCGCACAACAAAAATGACTGCTGTGAAACCTTTCTGTTTAACCTTTTCAGGGGAAGCTCGCTTAAGGGGCTTTCGGGCATAAGACCAGTGCGCGGTGAAATAGTGCGGCCGCTTATGTGCCTTGAAAGAACGGAAATAGAGGACTTTTTAAGGGAGCGCAATGTTAAATTCTGCATAGATGCCACAAATTTTGAGGATAATTATACAAGAAATAAAATACGCCATCATATACTTAAAACAGCCCAGAGTGAGATAAGCCCTGCCGTGGTGGGCCACATAAGCGACGCGTGCGAAAGGATTGGCGACGCTTATGATTTGATAGAGGAGCTTGCGGATAAGGCGTACAGCGAATGCGTGGCTGTGGAGGAGCATAAAGGCGGCACCTGTGGCGTGGGCGCTTGCGGCGGCCGGCTCTGGCATATAAATGCGGAGCGTTTTGGCGCGCTCCACGATACGCTCAAAGGATATGTGGCGATGAAAGCGCTTGCGGCAGCCGCAGGCAGCAGAAAGGACATAGGCGCAGTCCACATAAGGCAGCTTATTGAGCTTTTTGGCAGACAGTGCGGGCGGAGCTTAAGCCTGCCATACGGCATTACGGCAGTGCGGACTTATGAAGGAGTGACGGTAGGAAAAAAAGAAGCATTTGAAAAAACGGCAGGCGAATACCCGCCGATAGAGATAACAAGACAGCGCCTGGAGGGCTTAAAGGAGGGAGAACGCCTTTCTTTTGAGTGGGGCGGACAGGGAAAAATTGAATTTTCGCTCATAAATAGAAGTAATTTGCAAAATATTGAACAAAAAAAGTATACTAAATGGTTTGATTATGGTAAAATAAAAGATAATATTGTCGTAAGGACACGAAAAACGGGTGACTTTATAACAATAAACCAGTCAAACCAGCACAAAACCTTGAAATCGTATTTTGCAGATGAAAAGACGGCGGCGCGTGAGAGAGACAGCATCTGCCTTATAGCCGAAAACAGCCATATTTTGTGGGTAGTCGGAGGGCGTATCAGCAATTACTACAAGGTTTCGGAGGACACAAGGCTTGTCCTTCAGGCTGAGTTTACGCAGTATGATACCAAGGAAGCGCAGGCAAAACCCGCGTTTCCACAACAATCAAGGTATTAGGAGGCGCGTAAGCCTTTAATGCTTTCTTGTTTAGCCGTCTGCAGGCGGCGGAATGGAGATTTACATGGCTGAGAAAATTAGAGTGTTACTTTCGGAAAAAGAGGTGGATGCCAGAATAAGCGCCATAGGTGAGCAGATAAGCCGCGACTATGCGGGGCGCCAGGTGCATCTGGTGTGCGTGCTTAAAGGCGGCAGCTTTTTTATGTGCGAGCTCGCAAAACGCATAACAGTGCCCGTGTCGATTGATTTTATGTCAGTGTCAAGCTACGGCGGCGCGACAAAGTCAAGCGGCGTGGTAAAGATAGTGAAGGACTTAGACGAGCCGCTCAAGGATAAAGATGTTATCGTGGTGGAGGACATAGTCGATTCGGGCAGGACGCTCAGCTATCTTTTGGAGCTTCTGCAGCAGAGAGGCCCAAGAAGCCTTGCCCTCTGTACGCTGCTTGACAAGCCCGACAGGCGCGTGATAGACGTGAATGTCGATTACACAGGCTTTGAGATACCCGATAAGTTTGTGGTGGGCTACGGCTTGGATTACAACCAAAGATACAGAAACCTTCCCTATATAGGGGTGGTCGAAATAGATTAAAAGGAATAGGAGAAAGAAATTGGGAAAAGGCGCAAAAGGAATTAACTTAACTTTTATAATCATAATGATTCTGGTATTTGTCACTATATGGGTAGGCACTATCAGAGGGACTGACGATTCCTACACAAAGGGGGAATTTGAAAAGCAGCTTGCGGACGGGCTTGTCGTAGACGTGGAGATACACCCGAATGAGCAGGTTCCCACGGGCACGGTGTATGTCACGCTGAAAAACAACCAGCAGAGGACATTGTATGTGTCTGACGTGGTGGAGATACAGGAGACACTTGAAAAATATAATATAGATCCCGTAGTGCGGAACGTTCCGCAGGAGAACTGGTTTTTGACCGAGCTTTTGCCGCTGCTTATGCTGGTGGTGGTGATTGTCTTTATGTTCAGCATGATGAACGCCCAGAACGCGGGCAACAGCGGCGGCGGCAAGATGATGAACTTCGGGAAAAGCCGCGCGAGGCTTTCCACGGGCGGTGAGATTACGCTCAAAGATGTCGCGGGGCTGCAGGAGGAAAAGGAGGACTTGGAGGAGATAGTCGATTTCCTCAAAGATCCCATCAAATACACAAAGGTAGGCGCGAGAATCCCCAAGGGCGTGCTTTTGGAGGGCGCTCCAGGCACGGGCAAGACGCTCCTTGCAAAGGCGATAGCGGGCGAGGCGCATGTGCCGTTCTTTTCGATATCGGGTTCTGACTTTGTGGAGATGTTTGTCGGTGTCGGCGCGTCGCGCGTGAGGGATTTGTTTGCCGACGCAAAGAAAAACGCGCCGTGCATTGTATTCATAGACGAGATCGATGCCGTGGCAAGGCGGCGCGGCACAGGCATGGGCGGCGGACATGATGAGCGCGAGCAGACATTAAACCAGCTGCTTGTCGAGATGGACGGTTTTGGCACAAACGAGGGAATTATAGTGATGGCGGCGACAAACCGCGTGGACATACTCGATCCTGCTATTTTGAGGCCAGGGCGCTTTGACAGGAAGATAAGCGTAGCGCCTCCCGATGTGGGCGGCAGGGAGGATATACTCCATATACATGCCAAGAATAAGCCGCTTGCGGAGGACGTGGATTTAAAGCAGGTCGCGCAGACTACGGCGGGCTTTACGGGCGCGGATCTGGAAAACCTTCTCAATGAGTCGGCGATATGCGCCGCAAAGGATAACCGCGCGTATATCGTGCAGGAGGACATTAAGAAATCCTTTATAAAGGTGGGAATCGGCGCTGAGAAAAAGAGCCGCATTATCACGGACAAGGAAAAGCGGATTACGGCATACCATGAGGCGGGGCATGCGATACTTTTCCATGTGCTGCCTGACGTGGGACCTGTATATACAGTGTCAATCATACCTACGGGGCTTGGCGCGGCGGGTTATACGATGCCGCTGCCGGAGCGCGATGAGATGTTTAATACAAAGGGCAAGATGATGCAGGATATTATGGTATCGCTTGGGGGGCGCATTGCGGAGGAGATTATATTTGACGATATAACTACGGGCGCGTCAAGTGATATCAAGAAGGCGACGAAGGTGGCGCGTGCCATGGTGACGCGGTATGGCTTTTCGGAGAATATTGGCGTTATCAATTATGATGAAGACGACAACGAGGTATTTATCGGGCGTGACCTTGCGCACACGAGGAGCCATTCTGAGGCTGTGGCGAGCGCGATAGATGTGGAAGTTAAGGCGATTGTTGACGAGTGTTATAAAAAGGCAAAGGGGATTATTATGGAAAATGAGGCGGTGCTTCATAAATGCGCTGCGCTTTTGCTTGAAAAGGAGAAGATTGGGCGTGAGGAGTTTGAGGGGCTTTTTGCGGATAGTGCGGACAAATTGGTGGATGTTCACAAAAATTAGTATATAATTTTGTAAAATTTGTGAATTGTATAAATAGACATTATATGGTAGGGCTGATATAATACAGAATGTAACTCCCAATATATTTATAGTTTTTTTGCTATACCCCAATAGGAAAGAAATACCTTCTCTAAAAGAAACAGCAGGTTACGGCTGTTTCTTTTTTTGTCTTTTTTAGGTTGGATTGAAGGGGTGAATTGGCGGCAGGACGCCCGAGCAGCGGCATATACCTCTGGCGGGCATCGCTTGCGCTCAGTGGGAAACATAGCGGACACTAAGCTCGGCGGCGCTGTAAAAGGAGCTACGCTTTTACAGCTTGCCTCGCTAAGTGCCGATGTTTCCCAAGGCCCTTCAGAGGTATATGCCGCTGCTCGGGCTGGATGTTGGGGAATGTTGGGGTATGCTGGGGAATGCTGGGGGTGGGGTTGTGGGAAGTGGGGAATGTAACTTAGATACTTTGTGGGGGAAATAGGAATAAAGTGGTTGACAAATGTAATATGTAATAATATACTTCCATTTGGTGAGTGTGTGTGGTTGATGTTTTTCTGCGTGGGACATGTGAATTTTATTTGGTTTTGGGGTGGTATGGGCAGTGAGGCGGATTTGGTAAGAGTGGTAAAGTGAATATTAAAAATGGAGGAATTGTTATGGAGAGGGTATTTGAGATTATTGAGGAGCAGTTGCATTTGACGGGAGTGGAGCTTACGGAGGATATGACTTTTAAGGACGATTTGGGGGCGGATTCGATAGATTTGGTGGAGTTGGTGATGGCGTTTGAGGATGAGTATGGTATTGAGGTGCCGTATGAGGAGCTTGAAAAGAGGGTAAAGACTGTCGGTGATGTGGTTGAGTTTTTGAGGGAGCAGGGGGCGGATGTCTGATGGCGTCGGGGTATCAGCATTACAGGTGGATAGATGCGCTTCGCGGATTTGCTGTGGCTGCTATAGTGTTTATTCATGTTGTGGGAGGTTGGACTTCGGCTGTGCAGGGAGAGGGCATAGGCGGAGCGCGTTGGTTTCTTGACTGTGTTTTGATACAGACGCTTACGCGCTGGGCGGTGCCGTGCTTTATAATGATTAGCGGGTTTCTGCTGCTTGATGACGGAAAGGAAATAGGCATCGAGAAGACGGTATGGTATGTTGTGAGAATGGCTAGCGCGCTGTTGGCGTTTGGCTTGCCTTATTGTCTTATTGAGACTGTTGTGGAGGAGGGCTTTGCAGATATACCGCATATTGTGGCGGTTTCTTTCAGAAATCTGCTGGAGGGGCGCAGCTGGACTCATATGTGGTATGTATATATGATGCTTGGCTTATACCTTATGCTGCCGTTGTTTCGGGCGTTTGCAAAGACAGCTGACGATAAAACATACAGGTTTGTGCTTACTGTGTTGTTTTGCATGACGATAGTTCGCCCTGCGGTAAACGGGATTTTTGGAATTGCGGTAGAAATACTTATACCTGTAAATACGGCTTATCCTTTTTATTTCTTGATGGGGTATTATCTCAGAAAGCATAAGATAAAAAAGAGCTATTTGATGGCGGGCTTGGTTTTAGGCACTATAGGAATGATAACGGGACAGATTTTTGGGGCGGATAATTCTCCTGGGAATTTGTTGGTGGCGGTGTATTCTGTGGCGATATTTGCGTTGGCGGCAGACAGCCGTTTCCTTGAAAAATGCAGTGAAAACAGGATAATCAGCCAAATCTCAAAATACTCCTTTGGCATCTATCTGATACACCCATTTTTCCTAAATGTGATGAATAAGGCGCTGCATATATATCCCACCAGCTTTCCTATTGTGGCTGGCGAGGTTTTGTTTTTTGCCGTGGCTATAGTAGGCGCTTATTTATCTGCGTGGATTTTGTGCAGGATAAGGATAATGAGGAAGATTTTATTGTAAATACATAACATTAAAAATCCCTGACGCGGTTGTCGGGGATTTTTTGATTTGGGTGATTTTTTATATTTTTGGCGCATAAGCTTTAACGATACAGTTTGCAGGAGAGAATTGCGGTATGATGAATTATTTATGGGGCGGCATGCTGATAATCGGGATTATATACGGCGCGCTAAGCGGAAATATGCAGGCGGTGACTGACGCGGTGCTATCGTCGTCAAAGGAGGCTGTGACGCTTGGCATATCAATGCTTGGCATTGTGGCGTTTTGGAACGGGCTTATGGAGGTTGCGTCTGAGGCGGGCGTGATAAGCTCGCTCACGAATGCCATATCGCCGCTTATGCGGTTTTTATTTCCAAGGATACCGAAAGGGCACAAAGCGCTTGATTCAATGTCGGCAAATTTTGTAGCGAATATCTTAGGCTTGGGATGGGCGGCGACGCCTGCGGGACTTAGGGCAATGGGCGATTTGGAGCAGCTTGAAATAGAAAGGGGAAACAAGGAATATACAAAGGAAGCAAAAGGGCGCACAGCCAGCAGGGAAATGTGCGTCTTTTTGATAATGAATATCTCCTCCCTGCAGCTAATCCCCGTAAACATCATAGCCTACCGCAGCCAATACGGCAGCGCCAACCCCACAAGGATTATCGCGCCCGCAATCGCGGCAACATTCGTGAGCAGCATTGTGGCGGTGGTTTATTGCAAGGTTATGGACAGGAAGCGGAAAGCATGAAAATTGCCATAGTGAAATTCATAAAGGATTTATTTACATATTTTTTTGAAAAACGGAATAAAAAATGCAAAATCAGGAAAAATAATTGCAATAGATTAATGCTTGTGATAAAATGAAAACTAGGGAGGAACAAAACTATGGAGAGCATTGTAAGGCTGGCTGCACTAAAGATTTCTAATATTAAAAATGTCAGAAATGGGCAAATTGTTATGCCATGCGCAAATCAAAAGCATTTGACATATAAAAAAGCGGAGGTATTAGGGCTATATGGTCAAAACGGTTCTGGCAAGACCGCAGTTATTGATGCGCTGTATTATCTGCAAAAAATTATGATTGGCAGCGCACTTGACGGGGAAATTGCGGATTACATTGATTCAGCCTGTAATCAAGCGAAGATTACGGCAGATTTTAATATTTTTTCGGAGTCGGTTATTTATGAGGTAAGCTATAAAATTGTTTTGCAGAAAAGTGAAAGGGGCGCATGCATTGAACAAGAAACGTTAAGCTGCGCTATAAACGAAGATAATTCCAGAAGTAATAAGACGGTATTCATGGATTATCGGCGTTCTTCACAACGAGAAAACGTGTTTGCTCCCAAGAAAAGGCTTGATGAGGTTTTGGAAGCAAATGCGGAAAATAAAACAGATTTAATCGTAGCTAAAAGGATTGCAGAAAAAAGTAACTGCTCTTATATTTTTGGAGACGGCAGCAGGGAAATTTTCTGCCAAAATTATGACAACCATTTCAAGCATTATTCAGAAGTGATAACTGCTCTGTTTCAATTTGCGGTAAAGGATTTATTTGTGATACGCAATACACATTCGGGTATGATTTCCGCAAATTTTCTGCTTCCTATGGCGTTTAAAATCGAACATAACGAAATCGGAATGAAGGGAGATTTTGCCGTTCCAATGGCAGAGCCTGTTGTGTTAAATGCGGAAAGGAAAAAAATCTTAGACACGCTTGTAGAGCAGATTAATATGGTTTTGTTTACGATTATTCCAGGGATGAAGATAGATGTATGTTGCTATGGAATGCAGATGACAGATTCAGGGGAAGACGGTTATCGGGTAGAGCTTGTTTCAGTCAGAGAGGGCAGACCGCCGATTCCTATCCGAATGGAATCAGACGGAATTATTAAAATTATTTCTATTTTAAATGTTCTGATTCAGGCATTTGGAAATCCTTCAATCTGCATAGCGGTTGACGAACTTGACGCGGGTATTTTTGAATATATGCTTGGCGAGCTGCTTGATATTTTTAATAAAAGCGCGAAGGGGCAGCTGATATTTACATCGCATAATCTGCGTGCATTGGAAATGCTGGACAAGGACAGTATCATGTTTTCTACGGCAAATACTGAAAGAAGATATATCCGAATGAAGAATGTAAAAGCGACGAATAATTTAAGGGACACTTATCTTAGGGGGATTACTCTTGGCGGGCAGGACGAGGTGATTTATGATGAAACCGACAGCTTGAGAATTGCAAGGGCGTTTAGAAAGGCAGGCAGGACGATACAGCATGAGTGAAAAGAAGGTGGTTGTGCTTATAGTAGAAGGAACGAGTGACGAAGCAGCGCTTGGAACGATTATGAAAGAGTATTTTTCTAATAATGAGGTGCAGTTTGTTGTTGTGCATGGTGATATTACATTAAAGGATTACGTTTCAAGTGACAGCATATTGAAAAAGCTTAATGAACAAGTTGAAGGCATAAAAAGCAGATACCGATATAAGCAGGAGGATTTTATAAGGATTATCCATATTGCAGATACAGATGGCGTTTACATTTCGGAGGCAGACATTATAGAGGCTGATGTGGAGGAAGTGCAGTATTTTGAAGATCATATTGATGCCAGAAATGCGAGGGCAATCATAGAACGGAATAAAAGAAAAGGCAGCATTCTATATAAGCTTAGGAAGACTGGAAAAATCAACAAAATACCATATCGAATTTATTTTAATTCATGTAATTTAGAGCACGTATTGTATGGCGAGTTAAAAAATTATTCTGATGAGGATAAACAGATATTGTCGGATAATTTTGCGGATCGGTATGATGGAAAATTAGGTGAGTTTATAGAATTTATATCGAATTCAGGGATTGCTGTTGAGGGTTCGTATCAGGAGACTTGGGACTATATTGAGAAAGACAGAAATTCCCTGAATCGGCATACGAATATGAATTTGATATTTGAATAGGTATGGATAAAAATAATATCTATATCTAACCCGCTAAATAAAAAAACGCATATGAAAAAATGGAAAGCAGTAAGGCGCTGAATAATTTATAGCTATAAGAATATTATTGAAAATTATTTGGCATTTTAAAATATTTATATTATTATACATCAGCCTAAAATACTGTAGCAGGTAATTTAGGCTGTTTTTATGCAATTAATGGAATATTGCGGGAAGCAAACAATATATATATTTTAAATAAACAGTATAAAACAGTTGACAACAGTTATTAACTGTTTTATACTGTTTATTACAGAGGGACGCCTCTGCGCAGTTCATGAACTAAAACAGCTAAAGACATAAGGCATCAGTAAAAAGCTTTGGAAGATACTTGAAAGATGATGGCAGGCACTTGTGGCACTTGCGGCACTTGCAGGCATTTTCAGGCACTTACATATGTCTGTAAATGTCTGCGAAAGATATTTTAGAAGGGTGATGATTAAGGTATGGAGTTAATAATAAATCATACGTCTGTGCAGCCGATTTATGAGCAGATAGTTAGCCAGATAAAGGACAAGATAATGCATGGCGAGCTTATCGAGGACACAATGCTGCCGTCAGTGCGCACGCTTGCAAAGGAGCAGAAGGTCAGCGCGCTCACGGTCAAAAAGGCGTATGATTTGCTCGAGGAGGAGGGCTTTGTCGTCACAGTGCATGGCAAAGGAAGCTTTGTGGCGGCGGCGACGCAGTCACAGATGCTTGAGGAGAGACGCAAGGAAATCGAGACAGAGATAGAACGCACGATACGAAAAGCAAAAAGCTACGGCATAACCTTAGACGAGCTGCGGCAGCTTTTCTCAATCGTGTTAGATGAAATGTAGGTTGGTTGCATTTATTAGGTAATTGCGAAATACGTTCTCAACTGTCCGAATTTAGCCAAAATATATAAAAATCGCGTCAATGTACTTATACCAAAAATACAGTACATGTATGCTCCGCAAGACGCCGCTTATTTTATATATTTTGCCTAAATTCTAAGTTGTCGAATGGGGTTTCGTAAATGTTTATTGTGTTTAATAACGAAAGGAAAGGAATATGGTTAAGCTAAACAGCGTAAAAAAGAATTACAAGGATTTTCAGCTTGATTGCTCAATGGAGATAAAAAAGGGACAAATCACAGGGCTTGTCGGCAGAAACGGCGCGGGAAAGAGCACGACCTTTAAAGCGATGCTTGGGCTGATAAAGGCTGATGAGGGCAGCATAGAGATATTCGGCAAAAGTCCCGACAGGCTTACCGCCAAGGACAGGCAGAAAATAGGTGTCGTCATGTCAGATACAGGCTTTAGGGGGGCGCTCACGATAAACGATTTAGCCGCGATTTTGAAGGGCTTTTACAGCGATTTTTCAGGCGACAATTTCAAGGAAATGTGCAGGCGGTTTGAGCTGCCGCTCAACAAGAAGCTTGTGAAGTTTTCGACAGGCATGAACCGCAAGCTCCATATACTGGCGGCAATCTCGCACAACGCGCAGCTTCTCATACTTGACGAGCCGACTGCAGGGCTTGATGCCATAGTGCGCGACGAGATTTTGGGCATGCTGCGCGGATATATGGAAAACGGCGAGCGAAGCATAGTGATAAGCTCACATATTTCAAGCGATTTGGAGCGCCTCTGCGACGATTTGTATATGATTGAAAAGGGGAAAATAGTCCTGCACGAGGATATGGACATAATTCTTGAAGAGTACGGGCTTTTGAAGCTTACGCCCGAGCAGTATGGCAAAATCGACAAAAAATACATTATCAAGAGCAAACAGGAGAGCTTTGGTTATGAGTGCCTGACGAACAAGACGCGGTTTTACAGGGAAAATTATTCCGATGTAGTTATTGAGCGCGGAAATATCGACGAGGTAATCATAAATTTAGCAAAGGCGTAATCCCAGACAATTATTATGACAATTCGCAGGGAGGCACAGGTAACTATAAATTCGGCAAAGACGTAATACCGAGTTTATGATTTGCAGGAATATCCTGCAGGGCTTGCGCCAGTGCTGTCCGCGCAAGCCCGAAGCTGCATGCGGCTTTGAAAAACAGCACAGAAATGAGGTAAAGATGAAAGGTTTATTTATACATGACATTAAGACGCTGAAAAGCATGAGGTGCTATTTGGCTATTATAGCGATTGTTTCAATAGTGATAACTGTAACTAACGGCTTTGCGTTTTCAGTACCGTATATGACTGTATTTTCGGCATTCGCCGCGATAAGCCTGTTTGATAATGACAAAACAATGGAATATATGTTTACGCTTCCAGTCAGCAGGAGCATTTATGCAAAGGAAAAATATATATTTTCAATAATATTTATGTTTATATGCTCATCTGTACTGTGCGCGATAGGAGTTATAGTCTGCCTTGTGACGCAAGGCGCAATGCCAAATCTGGATCAGGTTTTGTCAATTGAGGAAGTTGCCCTTTTAGGCGGATATACGGTTATAATTTACGTGATACCTATTATCTGCAAATGGGGAAATGAAAACGGTCGCGTAATAGCAAGCCTGCTGGCAATGGCTGGCTTTTTCGCAATAGTATCGGTTATAAACAGCTTAGGTGAGGAAGGCATAAAATGGTCACTTGATTTTATCACAGGCATCACCAACATGCCCACAGGCGCGCTAGCATTAATTGGAGCGCTTATAATCGCGCTGCTTGGTCTGTTTTCCTATGGCATTTCATCAAGAATAATAAAAAATAAGGAATTTTAATGTATGCTTGCGCTATTTATTTATATTTTTATGGAATTTAGCAGTAAACTATGGTAACATAAAACCAGAAAGAAAACATTAGTATGTAAAATGAAAGGACGTGATATTGTGACAGTACAGCAGCAGGTATGCAATCGCATTATTAATATGTCAGACGAAGGCGCGATTTTCATTAATCAAGTGATAAACAATATGAATCCTGTTTTTTTTACAAATAAGGCCGCCAGTGCGGCGGACAATAATATTGATGTTTCTAAAAGGATAGGGGCGGGGAAGGGAATATTGACTGATTCCGAAGATTTTGACAAGTGGAATGATGAAATTGCAGATTTGTTTGAGGGTGTCGCAAAATGAATTATCTGGCAGATACGCATATTTTGATTTGGGCATTATTGGACAGCCCTAAACTACCCGAAAAGGCAAGAACAATCCTGCTTGATAGGGATAACAATATTTATTACAGCTTTGCAAACGTCTGGGAAATCGCAATAAAACATTCACTCCACAAGGCGGATATTCCATTTTCGGCGCAATGCTTTGGCGGATTATGTGAAACGGCAGGATATTTGCCACTGAAAATGAGCTTTCAGCATGCTTATATGGTAGAAACCTTAAAATATTCGGATAATGCGCCCAGAGAGCATCGCGATCCGTTTGACAGGCTGCTTTTAGCTCAGGCAAAATCAGAAAATATGCTTTTCCTTACTCATGATGAATTGATTCCTTTTTATAATGAGCCTTGCATTGTATCAGTGTGAAATAGAAGAATAAAAAGACTTACCAAGAGAGGGCAGCCGCAAAAAAAGGCTGCCCTTAATTTACCTATGCTTACAACGCTTCGACAAGCCCCTTATAATATTCATACTTGCTCACCCTAAGACATTCGCCGTTTGTAAGCTTCACATAAAATCTGCCAAAATCCTCAATATACTGTGTATTCACAAGATAAGACTTGTGTATTCTAAGGAATCTGCAGCTTTTATTCTGCACAAGCCGTTCGACATCATCAAGCTTTTTATAAAAGGCATCCGTGCCCTCCTCCGAGACAATATGTGTGCGCCGCGCGTCTGAGGCAAAATACTTTATCTCCCCGACAGGGAGCTTTACATATGACGGCCTTCTATAATATTCAAAAACTTCCTCATCATTCATGACAGCCTCATACGCAAGCCCCGCGTAAAACCAGAGCTGTTTGCGGCTTTTATTCGGCACAAGGTATAACGGCTCGAGCAAAGAATCATTGTCAGACAGCGCGTATCCGCTGGAGGCAGTCACGACTGACACCATATTTTTGTGGTGTTTTTTGATTGCAAGAGCAGCCCTGCGCGTACGTCCGCCTTCATCTTCGGGATTATAAAAAAGCATATCGGGAGGCGTATTATTTGCAAGCTTTAGCAGCTCGTCTGCATTGCGGCAGCAGTAAGTTGCCACGGAAAGACCGCGCCGCTCAAAAAATTTGTTTATTTCACCTTCAATATAAAATAATTCCGTATCAATCTTAAAACAGAAAGCGATGTTAAGCATTTTAGAAATCCTCCATTCCTGATGCGCCAATAGACTTGAATTGCTATGACAGCATATGACAAAATATGACAAAAACGCAATACAGAAAGTATATCATTGGAGAACGGAATTATATATAGGAAAATAGTACCAAATAGATGCCTGTTTACGTACAACTCAAAATCATAAAGAAAAACGCGGCAGAATATATATTAGATAAGCATTAATTAGGAAACGCAAACCAAGGCGTTTATATTCATTTAGCTTCAAACGTCTTGGCGCGGCACAGTGCAGATTATGTCAAAAATTTCAAATATGCTTATTCCCGCGCTGATATTTTATATAGTCGCAATGGGGATTTCACAGAAAAAGGACATATACCAGAGCTTTACAAAGGGCGCAAAGGAGGGCATGAAGACCGTAATAGGAATTGTGCCGACGCTTATCGGTCTGATGATAGCCGTGGGAGTGCTGAGAGCGTCGGGCTTTTTGGATTTTTTCTGCGGAATAGTCGGAAGACTCCTTGGCGGGGTTATAGCGGACTTCCCCAAGGAGCTTATCTCGCTTTTTACAGTGAAGCTCTTTTCCGCCTCGGCGGCGACGGGGCTTGCGCTTGACATATACAAGCAGTACGGCACGGACTCGTTTGCGGGGCTTGCGACGTCGCTTGCGCTAGCGAGCACGGAGACGGTATTTTACACAATGTCCGTGTATTTTATGGCGGCAAAGGTGTCAAAAACGCGGTGGACGCTTGCGGGCGCGCTTTTGTCAACGCTTGCGGGAATAGTGGCAAGCGTCGTGATTGCGATGTTTATCTGCTGAGCTGTGCCTTTTCGCGCAAAAGCCCCTCGTCGGCGTTTTCGAGCGCAGTGCCAAGCGCAGTGTCAAAATCAAAGCTTGTAAAACTTGACAGACTTGTGCCTATGCTGGCGGAAATGCCATAAGGCTTTTTAGCAGCAATATTTACTTTATCGACGTAATTCAGAACGCTTTTCTTTTGTGTCGGCTGTTGGTTTTTGATACGCACAGTGCGGAGATTTTATAATTTTTGTATATAGCAGCCCTGCGTTTTTCAAGTATATGCAGTTTCGTTATGGATATGATGAATAATAAAAATCATACGTATTAGTATATTGCTAAAATTATATTGTGTACAATGATAAGGCACAATGATAAAAACGAAATAGTTCTTTACAATGCACTAAATGGAAATTATAATAAAATTGGATAGCCAATATGCATGATAATGAAGCAACAATAAACAAAATACCATAAGGGGAACAGAATGGCAAAGGAGAAATCAAAGGCAGAAAAGAAACAAAAGCTACAGTGGCATCCCGCGTTTGCGGCAGCCCTTGAAATGGAACTTTTAGAGAATAAGGACGACTTGGAATTTGAGAGGGAGCATAACCTTAACAGAAAGCCCCTGCTGATAGACTGTCTGGTAATAAAAAAGAAAAAGAATGTAGTCATCAAAAATGAGATAGGAAAACTATTTAGGAAGTACAACATAATCGAATACAAATCAGCGAGAGATTCCCTGTCCATAGATGATGTGGCAAAGACGCAGGGATATGCCCATTTGTATAAGGCATACGGCGAGAGCACTAATGCGGTAAAGTTTGATGAAGTGTCAGTCACGCTGATACGCGAATCAAAGCCCGTTGGATTATTCAAGTATCTTGAAGAAAACAGCTATATAGTATCAAATCCCTACAAGGGGATATATTACATAGAAAGCGGGTTAAAGTTTCCGACACAGATAATCGTAGGAAAAGAACTTACCCACGAAAACCATGAATGGTTTAACCTGTTGTCGGATAAGGTGACAAAGCAGGAAATGGCAAGAGCCATCAAATATTCTAGAAATGCAAGGAGTAAGAACGAGCGGGAACTGATAGACGCTATATTTGAAGTGAGCGCATTGGCAAATAAGAATATAGTGGAAGAATTAAAGATGGGAGATGAGGATATGTGTCAGGCATTGATGGAGATAATGAAACCAGAGATTGAAGAAGTTGTAAATACAGCAGTATTGCTGGAGCGCAAGGAAACGACAGAACGCGTCGAAAGAGAAACAACAGAACGCGTCGAAAAAGAAACAGCAGAACGCGTCGAAAAGGAAACGGCAGAACGCGTCGAAAAGGAAACCACTGAACGAGCGACTAAAGTAGCAGTTGAAATGCTTCGCAGTCTGCATCTGGGAAATGATGAAATTAAGGAGGCGCTGCAAAAAAATTACAATCTTTCAGAGGAAGAAGCACTTTTTTATCTGAAGTAGACTTTAAATATATATATGTACCGTAATCGATACATAGTGAAAGCGGAAGGCATATATAAGGTTCTAGAATAGTATTCTGGGATAAACATTTTTAATTAAACAAAATAATAAAATAAACAATAAGTAAACAAAAAGAAGTTAGACGGTTGATTCCCTAACTTCTTTTTATTATGAAATTAAGCTTTTGAGATAATTAAAATGAAATCTCTAAAATCAAATTTTAATTCAAGACAAAAAAGGCGCATACAAAAAGCAGCCCAGTAAAAACAAAAAACAAAAATACAAAAAGCAATTCGCTTGACAAATCCTGATAAAAAGAATAGCTTATTATATAAGGGACTATGGCAGACAATTGTCTAAAAAACTGCATAGTAAAGGGAGAATGCGCAATGGAGAGAATTCTTATTGTGGAGGAGGATTTCGCGCTTGCCGAAAAGCTTTGCGGCGCTTTTTCCGACGAGGAGACGGCGGCAGTGACCTGCGGGAGCATAGAGGCGGCGCTTACGCTGGCGGCGCAGCTTGATTTCCGCGTAGTGATACTTGATGAAATTTTGCCTGACGGGAACAGCATAGATTTCATAGAGGACATAAAAAGCTATTACACTGAAAAAAATGACATAAGCGTCATATTGCTTGTGCCGAACGAATACATAGAGGACATAGTCACGGCGTATATGCATGGCGCCGACGACTGCGTTTCAAAGCCTTTCAGCACGGCGGCGCTTAAAGCCCGCGTGGCGACGCAGCTAAAAAAACGCAAATATATGTACAATTTTGAGGCAAGCAGGCGCTTTGACGCGATAGGCTCAGCTTCCGAAAAGGGCATACGCGGCGAGCATATGGTGGCTATCGGCAAGTATATGTTTGATTTTGACAGACAGGAGTTTCTGTGCTTTGGCGAGAGTGTCCCGTTGAGCGGCACAGAACAGGGACTTCTGAAAATTCTGGTTGAAAACAAGGGCGTGGTTTTAAAGCGCGCGGCGCTGATGGAGCGCATGAAATCAGAGACAGGCAGGGATATTGGCGAGCCTGAGCTTGTCGACACTGTCATAACCCTGCGTGACAAGCTTGACGCGGGCGATTATATAAAGACAGTCTACGGCATGGGCTATATGTGGGCAAACCACGTGATGGCATGACAAAAGCAGACTGACACGAGAGAGGCGGTTATCGCATATTCGAACCGCATTTAGGAGGCATAAGAATTGATATGAAATACAGTAAGCTTGATATAGCATGCGCAGGAGTAATAGTGGCGGGCGCTGTCTGCGTGTTAATAGGCTCGCCTGAGCCAAAACAGCAGAGCGCCGTTGCCGCTGCCAAAGAGATTGCAATCGGAAATGCTGAAATTTTACATACGCAGTACCAGCAGCAGCTTGCGGCTGCCATAGAGGAATTTGCAGATAATGATGAAGCCGCGGTGGCAGCAGCGGAGGAGGACAAAAGCGAATACGCCGATTTTGCGATAGCTGACGTGACGAACTATGTGAATGTGCGCAGCGGGCCGAATACGGACAGCGAGATAGTGGGCAAAATTTATGACGGCGCAGTTGCCCATATTTTAGCCTCGGCGGGCGCGGAGAACGACTGGCTCCAGATTGTGTCGGGCAATGTGGAGGGCTATATAAAATCGGAGTTTTTCATATACGGAGATGCGGCGGCTGAGGTAATCGACGATTATGTGACGCGCTATGCAGTAGTAAAGGCGGACAGGCTGAACGTCAGGGAAAATCCGAATATAGAATCAAAGAGAATAGGCTACATAGACAATGGCGAGAGCGTCAGGCTTATAGAAGACCAGGGCGAATGGCTAAAGGTGCAGTACGCCGACGATAAGCAGGGATACGTGGCTGCCGAGTATGTGACGATAGAAGAACAGTTTGTGTATGCAAAGACGCTTGAGGAGGAGGCAAAGGAGATTGCCGAGCGCGAGGCTTTGCTTGCAAGGGCCGCCGTCTCCGAGAAGGAGGCCGCAGAGAACGTCACAATAACGACAACGCCCCCTAATGTCACATATTCTACAAATGCGGAGCTTAGAAGTAATATTGTGGATTACGCGATGCAGTATCTTGGAAACCGATACGTGCATGGAGGACAAAGCCTTGCAGGCGGTACGGACTGTTCAGGCTTTACAAGCCTTATTTATAAGGAATTTGGATATTCGCTTTCGCGGACTCCTGCGGGACAGCTTTCCTCTGCGGGGCGCAGCGTTGACTACAGTCAGGCTCAGCCAGGCGACATAATATGCTACGGTTCAAACGGCACATGCACGCATGTCGCGCTTTACATAGGAAACGGGCAGATTATCCATTCAGCCAACTCGCGCGCGGGAGTAATTATAGGCAAGGCGGATTATAACACAATTCTCGGGGTGAAAAATGTGATAGATTAGCGGTTAATATAAAATTTCAGATTTGGAAAGTGTCATATCTCCAAAAATATCTTTAGTATTCTGCTCCAAATAGCTTAGATGGAGCGTAGTGCCGCCATAGCTTTTTATTCCGTGCGATGCAGCCATAGCCTCCGTGTAGTCTTCAAGCGGATACACTCCCTTAAGTCTTACAGGAGAGCTGCTGTAATGGCATACAAGAGGCACTACGCCTGTTTCATCTTCATCAATGGAAATGCCATTATTGTTTACCCTGAATGTAACCCACGCCATGCCCTCAAGCATCGAAAGCGGATTTTGCTGTGTGGAAACATAATTGCCAATGGAATAATAGCATAAAGTCTTCGTGCCGTCAGGCGCGATAAGCCACTCTATCGGCTCTGGAACATGCGGGTGCGTGCCGATTATGACGTCTGCGCCCGCATCAGTCATCTGCTGCGCAAATTCTCTTTGGTAAGACGAAGGATTTTCAGCGTACTCAGTGCCCCAATGAGGGCATACTATCACAATGTCTGCCGTTGCCCTGGCGTTTTGGATATCCGTGATAACCTGCGGGTTCAGCTTTGTAAAATTGATAGCCCCTGTCTTGTCATTGTAGTCACACAATATATTCAGATGTCCCCTGTACGATGCGGGAAATACAGATGAATTAGGACCGTATGTATAGTTTAACACTGCAATCTTAACGCCGTCTATCTCCAAAATCGGTATATCGGCGCCGCTATTTTCCTCATTGGAAATGCCAAGCATAAGCACCTCGGGGTACTGCTCCCAGTATGACGCGCAATATTTAAGTCCGTTTATGCCCTGATCCGCAGAATGGTTTGTGGCGTGGAGGACAACATTAAAGCCCGCGTTTGCGATGGCGTCAGCTACCTGCGTAGGCGAGTTGAACTTCGGATAACCCGAAAAACCAAGCTGGTTTCCCGCCATAATTGTTTCCTGGTTAATGATTTTGACCTCCGCCGTGTCAAGAAATTCCGAGATGTCATTAAATAAGAAGTCATAATTATACCTGCCGCCAGACAGACGGCCTGTATTGACTATGCCCATGTGCATCAGGTTATCTCCCAGCGCCATAATGGAAATTTTATGCTCATAAAAGGAATCGTCAGGAAGCCGTGCGGACAGCTGCTCGTCTGTGATAAAAGCATTGTCTGAAATTTTTGTAACCAGTGACTTTAATGCAACTGCCTGCGGCGGTATCGAAAAAGAGACAATGCATAAAGCAGAAATTAAACAGCAGCAGGCTTGTACCAATTTACGCGTTTTTTTCATAGTGTTTCCTCCGTACCTTCATTGGCGAAAAATCTATGCATTTATAAAATAAAAAGTATGGAATTGACAACTCCATACCCTTTACCCCGAATACAAGTCGTCGCGACAAGATTCGAACTTGCGGCCTCTGCGTCCCGAACGCAGCGCTCTACCAAACTGAGCCACGCGACGAATTACATACACGCTATTTATTATATAGAAATTAGAAAAAAATTCAAGTGTTTTTGTGAAAATACTTGAAAAATACTCAAAAAATAATTAAAAAAATATAAAAAAATCAATTGAACAGACAGTATAGTAGTGCTAAAATTCATAATGAAATTAAAAATCAGATAATTGCGAAATGCCTTTTAAACCGTCATAGAGGCTTTTGCAAATATCTAAGATTATAAAAAGGGGAGAAATGAAAAATGGAACCGTATGAAGTATTTAGGGATTTGGCTATAATAATAGTAGCCGCAAAGCTGTGCGGCATAGCCGCAAGAAAGCTGAAAGCCCCGCAGGTGGTAGGTATGATTGTCGCGGGGCTTCTTATAGGACCGAGTGTCTTAGGCTGGGTGCGCCAGACCGATTTTCTTGCCGATATGGCGGAGATAGGCGTTATACTTCTTATGTTTTCCGCGGGACTGGAAACCGATTTAAAAGAGCTTTTAAAAACAGGACCGATTGCGTTTCTGATTGCGTGCGCGGGCGTGTTTGTGCCGCTAGGAATGGGCGCGCTTCTGTATAAGGTTTTCTGGTCAGCGCAGGGCACGGAGGAGTTTTACAAGGCGATTTTTACGGGGTGCATTATGACGGCGACGTCCGTGAGCATTACGGTACAGTCGCTTAAGGAGATGGGGCATCTGCAGAGCCACGTCGGCACTACGATTTTGAGCGCGGCGATAATTGATGATGTTATCGGCATCATAGTGCTCACGTTTGTAATCGGCTTTAAGAGCCCGTCGTCAAGCCCAAGCAGGGTTATCTTAAATACTGTACTGTTCTTTGCGCTTGCCGCCGTGCTTGGCATAATTTTTTACAAGATATTCAAATATGTTGACAACCGATATCCGCACACGCGCCGTATTCCTATTGCGGGGCTGGCATTCTGCCTGTTTCTTGCGTATGCGGCGGAGAAATATTTCGGCATAGCGGACATCACGGGCGCATATGTGGCAGGCATAATCCTGTGCAGCATAAGGGATTCCAAGTATATAGATGAAAAAATCGACATCAACTCCTATATGTTCTTTGGACCTGTGTTTTTTGCAAGCATCGGGCTGAAAACAAACATAGACGGCATAGACAGCTCGCTGGTGCTTTTCTCGATAGCCTTTATAATTGTCGCGCTGATTTCAAAGGTAATAGGATGCGGTCTGATGTCAAGGCTGTGCGGCTTTAAAGGGTACGACTGCCTTAAAATCGGCGTAGGAATGATGACGCGCGGGGAAGTCGCGCTGATAGTGTCGCAGAAGGGGCTGTCTGTAGGACTTATGTCCTCCCAGTTCTTTACGGCGGTTATCTTGCTGATAATCGTATCGTCGGTTTTAGTGCCAATATTGCTGAAGCTGCTGTACGCAAAAGCGCCTGACAATGCGGCGGCGTAAGCGCGCTGGGCATAAATGCCATAAATCTTAACGCCTTGCGGGTTGACATTTTATAATGACAAATATATACTTAAATCGACGGGTTAAGTTATGTGATAAAAGATAAAGGGTGAACTGATGACAGCTAAAAAAATTTTTTGCCATTGCATGGCATTGTGCCTTATGGCGGCAGCGCTTATAAATAATGAAATGATTGCGCAGGCATCGCAGCTTGGCAGGCAGAAGCCAAATCAGGCTGAGGCTGAAAGTGAGACTAAAGCGGACCTTGAGACGGAGGGCGGGCTTTCGGAATTTACGCAGGCTGAAATAGAAGGCTTTTATGATGATTCTGTTTTTGTGGGCGATTCACTGATGCTGGGCTTTCGCAATTATGCTATGAAGCGGAAAGACGATACGCTGTTGAGCCGCATAAAGTTTCTTGCGGCGGGAAGCCTTTCCGTACACAATTCGTTCTGGGACATAAAAAATAAAAACAGCGTGCATCCGATATACCAAGGCCAAAAGCGCTATATCTGGGACAGTATTTCACTGATGAAGGGCAAGCGCGTATTTATAATGCTTGGGGTAAACGACATAAATGTTTACGGTCTGGAAAAGACGCGCGATAAATACGAGGAGCTGATAGGGAAAATCGAAGAAAGCAATCCCGATGCCGAGGTTCATATAATGAGCATGACGTACGTGCTCCACGGAAAAGAAAAGGGAAATCTCGAAAATGATACAATCCGCGAGTTTAATGACATGCTTGAGGAGCTCGCCGATGAAAACGGGTGGGGCTATGTCGCCCTTGCCGATTCGCTTGCCGATGAAAACGGGGATTTGGCGGAGAAATTCTGCAGCGACGGCTTTGTGCATCAGAATGCGGCGGCATATGATGTGTGGGTTTCTGTCCTAAAGGATTACGCCGCGCAGCGGTTAAGCCTTGAGAGTGCTGAAGATGAACAGACCGAGGAGAAAACAGCAGACAGCAAAAGCGCTGAAAAGACAGAGAATGCTCAAACGAAGGAAAGTAAAGATGCGGCTCTGAACCGTTAAAAAGGTATGGAGGATTAACATGAAAAAATTTACATATAAATTATGCGGGTTTGCTGCTGTGATTATCAGTACAGCAATGCTTGGCGGCTGCGGCGGGACAGAAAAAGATGCTGCCGATGCGGCATCGGACAGCGCGGCTGTGACGACAGAGGCTGTCGTGGAGGATACGGCTAAAGAAGCAAAACCGATAGATGAGATATATGCTGAGATAGCCCAGAAGGTTGAGCTGGTTTCGCCTGTGGAGATGGACGACGAGTTTATTTCAAATTATTATGGAATAGAGCCCGATACATTGGAGGAGTATGTTTTTTCAATGTCCGAGGAGGCGACAAGCGCGGAGACAGTCGTTATTATGAAGGCAAAAGATGATGCGGTGGTATCTGATATAGAAACGGCGCTCAATACGGTGATAGATGAAAAGCGCGCTGAGATGGAAAATTATCTGCCAGAACAGTTTGAGATTGTTGACAAAAGCTCTGTAGGCACAAAGGGGAATTATGTGTGGCTTGTGATTTCACAAAACCAAGACGCAATTATTGAAATAATAGAAGCAGACATTTAGGAGGGCGGCGGACAGTGGTTTTCAGTAGCATACCGTTTCTATTTTTCTTTTTGCCGCTTTGTCTGGTTTTATATTATCTTGCTCCTTATAAATGTAAAAATACAGTGCTGCTGGTATTTAGCCTATTATTTTATGCGTGGGGCGAGCCTGTATATATTTTGCTGCTGCTGTTTGCCACGCTTGTGGATTACTGCAGCGGCAGGCTGATGACGCGGTTTGGGACTACGGCGGGCAGACGGCGGATTTTTCTCATTATTTCAGTGGGAATAAATCTGTCGGTGCTTGCTTTTTTCAAATACGCGGATTTTTTAATTGGCACGGTAAACGGGATTTTCCATACGTCTATTGAACCGCTGGGGCTTGGGCTGCCCGTGGGCATCAGTTTTTTTACTTTCCAGACTATGAGCTATACTATTGATTTGTATAAGGGCGAAGTGCCTGTTGAGAAAAGCTATAAGGATTATCTGACATATGTGTCAATGTTTCCGCAGCTTGTCGCGGGACCTATCGTGCGCTATGCGGCTGTGCAGAAGGAGCTGCGCGGGCGCAGGATAGACAGGACCGAGGTTTATGAGGGGTTTCTGCGTTTTCTGCGCGGGCTTTTTAAAAAGGTGCTATTGGCAAATAATGTGGGCGCGCTCTGGGAGGAGATACACCTGCTTGGAGCGGAGGGAATGTCCGCCGCGTCGGGTATGCAGGCTGCGGCGCAGATGTCGGCTGCCACGGCTTGGCTTGGCGCTGCGGCATTTACGCTGCAGCTTTATTTTGATTTCAGCGCGTATAGCGATATGGCGATTGGAATGGGGCGCATGCTCGGCTTTCATTTCCCCGAAAATTTTGTGTACCCGCTTTCGAGCGTTTCAATAACGGATTTTTGGCGCAGATGGCATATTTCGCTTGGCACTTGGTTTAGGGATTATGTGTATATTCCGCTTGGCGGCAACCGTAAGGGCACAGCTAAGCATTTGAGAAATATGTTTGTCGTATGGTTTCTCACGGGACTGTGGCATGGGGCGTCGTGGAATTTCGTGCTTTGGGGCTTGTACCATGGGGTATTGCTCGCACTTGAAAAATATGTGTGGGGAGGGCGGCTGAAAAAGCTGCCTAAAATTTTTCAGCATTTATATACGGTGGTTATTGTCGTAGTCGGCTTCGTGATTTTTGTGTGTGAGGATACGGGGGAAATCGGGCTGTTTATAAGCTCAATGCTGCTGCTTGCGGGCAATCCGCTGTGGGGAAATGAGTGCTTATGGTACATTAAAAATTATGGCGTGATGCTTCTTGTGGCGGTTGCGCTTGCGTTTCCTGTGTACCCATGGCTAAAGGAGAGGCTAAAGCGGCGGGAGGAGGTCTTGGGAGACAAGAGCATGCGAATTAGGGCGGCTTATGTTATGTCGGCTGTCGGGTATGCGGCGCTGTTTTTTGTGTCGGTGGCGTTTTTGGTGAGCGACACTTATAACCCGTTTTTGTATTTCAGGTTTTGATGCGGGGCGTGACGCTGGTGATTGGCGTTTGGTGAGTGTTCTGTATGGTGACTGTTAAGGGAGGAGAGCGGTAGATGAAGGCTGCGGTGAGGAAAATTACGGCATATGGCATTTTTGTGTGTATGCTTAGTCTGGCAGCGTTGCTTGTATTTTCAGATAAAAAGGACTTTTCGGAAAATGAAAACCGCTATCTTGCGAAAATGCCTGCCTTTACATGGGAGACGGTAAGGAGCGGCGTATATATGGACGGGATAAATGATTATCTGGCGGATCATTTTCCGTTCCGTGATGCGTTTGTGGGGGCAAGGACAGCCGTGCTTAAGGCGCTGGGCAAAAGGGAGATAAACGGCATATTTCTGACTGATGACGGCAGCCTTATTGAGGATTATGCGACGCCCAAAAATACTGAGCGGATTGGAAGGATTTTTAAGAGCTTTGCGGACAAGCTTGACGGTAGGGCGGGGGTTCATCTAATGCTTGTGCCGACGGCTGTGTATGTAAACAGTGATAAGCTGCCTGCCGATGCGCCTGTCAGAAATCAGATGGATACGGCAAGGCGGCTGTATGAGATGACGGGGATTGCGCCGATTGACTGCAGCGGGCTGCTTTTGCAGAGCAGGGATAAGGGGGAGCTTTATTACAGGACAGACCATCATTGGACAACTTTGGGCGCATATGTAGGGTATCAGGCATTTTGCGGGGAGATGGGGTTTGAGGCTGAGCCGCTTTCAGAATGGAAGGCGGAGACGGTGACGCAGGACTTTTTCGGGACATTATACTCAAAGGCGAATGACTACAGCTTAGACGGCGACAGCATAACGATTTACACCCGCCCTGATGACTGTCTTAGCGTCAATTATACGGATACGGGGGTAGTCACTGACAGTTTGTACAATTTGGAATATCTGGAGAAAAAGGACAAGTATTCGCTTTTTCTTGACAATCTTCACCCGCTGATAGAGGTTACGAATGAGAATGTAAAGAACGGCAGGGCGCTTGTGCTTGTAAAGGACAGCTATGCCAATTCCATTGTGCCGTTTTTGGCGCATCATTATGAGAGGATTTATGTTTTTGATACTAGGTATTATAAAAAGGGAGTGGCGGCGTTTGTGGAAGGGCTTGATTGTGAGGTTGATGTGGTGTTGGTTTATAATATGAATACGATTGATGGGGATTTGGGGGTTGGAGGGGTTTATTAGGCTGTTGGGGTGTGGCTAAAGTCCGCCCGCCCATGGGCATACACCCCATTCAGACTCGCTCTCGCTCCGTGGGAGGCGTAGCGGACACTAAGCTCGGCGGCGCTGTAAAAGGAGCTACGCTTTTACAGCTTGCCTCGCTAAGTGCCGACGCTTCCCAAGGGTCTTCATGGGGTATATGCCCATGGGCGGGCTAGGCTGTTGGTGGACTGTATATGTTGTATGGTGGTTTAGGCATAATTATTTATTGCGTTTGTGAAAGTTTATTCGAACGGTTGAGAGTACGTTTCGTAATTATATATTATAAACTGCTATGGAGAGGAGTGGATTGGGCTGTGAAAAGGGAAAACGTGGCGGTGTTTACTAAGTATCTGCTTGATTTTATGTATTTTTTTGGAATGATAGTGACTGTGTCGCTTCCGTGGAGTGTGCGGATTATTTTGAATTTTTTTGATTATGAGAGCTTTGACGGGCATTATAGGGAGATAGTTGTTATTTACTTTGTGCTGGGTGTGCTGGCGATTATGATACTTGGGGAGTTGAGGAAGATGTTCCGCACTGTGCTGAATAATGACTGCTTTGTGCGTGAGAATGTTGTGAGCCTGCAGAGGATGGGGACATACAGCTTTTTTATTGCTGTGGTATGTCTTTTGCGGACATTTTTGTATATGACGGCAGCGATGCTTGTGCTTGTGCTGGTGTTTGTGATAGCGGGGCTTTTCAGCAAGGTGCTTGCGTTTGTGTTTGACAAGGCTGTGGATTACAAGCTGGAAAATGATTTGACGATTTGATAATTATTTGAATGTGCGGGAAGGGTATATTTTCAGAATAAATATATGCGGTGTGGGAATGAAGCACACAAGGCTATACTGTGTGGAATTAAGAGGCATTGGATTGTGTTGTGGCGCGGAAGGGCGGGGGTAACGTAATGGCGATTATCATAAATCTTGATGTAATGATGGCAAAGCGCAAGGTCGGGCTGACTGAGCTTGCAAAAGAGGTGGACATCACGCTTGCCAATCTTTCAATTCTTAAAAACAACAAGGCAAAGGCTGTGAGGCTTTCTACGTTAAATGCCATATGCAGGGCGCTGAACTGCCAGCCTGGGGATATATTGGAATATGTTGAAGATGAGGCAGAGGGGGAGGAGGAGTAAAATTTCCCTACAAAATTGTAAGTTGTTCTCATTTTGAATATCGTTTATAATCATAAGTGGTAGTTTGGGCTGCGCTGTCTGTAGAGCTGCGTGGGCTGGGCTGCCGCTTATTATTATGTTTGGGATTTAGACGAATACATTTGTCAATACGCTGTATATACGAAAGGAGCTGGCGCGAGTGAAAGACCTTTTTCTGCTGGAGGACGATTTGAGCCTGATAAACGGGCTTTCCTTTGCTATAAAGAAACAGGGTTATGGATTGACTGTGGCACGCACTGCGGGGGAGGCGGATGCGCTGTGGGAGGAGGGCAGATATCGTCTTGCCATTTTAGATGTATCACTGCCCGATGGTTCAGGCTTTGACTTTTGCAGGAAAATTCGGCAGAGCTCTATGATACCGATTATGTTTCTCACTGCAGCTGATGATGAAACGGACATAATCATGGGGCTTGACA
The DNA here is from genome assembly GCA_947625775.1 of uncultured Lachnospiraceae bacterium. GTDB lineage: Bacteria > Bacillota > Clostridia > Lachnospirales > Lachnospiraceae > COE1. The sequence goes on from CANQPM010000005.1 coordinate 175,262, forward strand.
TAGGGGGCGATGATTATATCACGAAGCCTTTCAAGCTTGCCGTATTCCTGTCAAGGCTGAATGCGTTGCTGCGCAGGAGCGAAGGCTTTGGCACACAGGCGGGTGAGCTTTGCTCCGATGATATTAGCGTGAGACTCACAAGGGGCGAGGTCTGGAAAGCGGGCAGGCGGATTGACCTGACGGCGAGTGAATACAAGCTGCTGTGCTTTTTTATGGAAAATTCTAATCAGGTGCTTTCCGCTGAACAGATTTTGGGTAGGCTGTGGGACTGCGACGAAAATTTTATAGACAACAATTCGCTTACCGTGTATATCCGCAGGCTCCGCACGAAGATTGAGGACAATCCCAGTGAGCCGAGGCATATCGTGACAGTCCGTGGAATGGGATATAAATGGAATGTTTCTGGCAGAGGTGAGAGATGAAGATATTTGCAGACCGAAAAATTAAAGCCCTTTTTGCGGGCATTTTGTCCTGTGTTTTATCCGCTATGACAGCATTGGCGCTATTGTTTTCGTTTGACGGGGGCAGAGCGGCGCTGTATGTTGTGGCGGTTTTTTTGTGCGAGGGAGTCGGCGAGTTATTTTTGTGTGTCAGGTATTTTGAGATGCAGCACAGTGCCATGGAAGATGCTGTTTCGCAGATTGAGGAATATATATCGGGCAATATGGACGCATATATAGAGTGCAATGACGAGGGTGAGCTTTGCAGGTTGTTTCACGAGATAAACTCGCTGGCGGAGATTTTGAATGCCCATTCGGAAAGAGAAAAGAACGCCAAAAAATTCCTGCAGGATACGATATCCGACATTTCGCATCAGCTGAAAACCCCGCTTGCCGCGCTCAATATTTACAACGGAATACTTTATGAGGCGGAGGAGCTGTCGGATATTAGGGAAATCTGCCAGATGTCAGAGCAGGAGCTTGACCGCATTGAAACGCTGGTGCAGAACCTTTTGAAGCTTGCGAGGCTTGACGCTGGCACAATCGTGTTGGAAAAATCAGTGGTGAATGTGGCGGAGCTTGCCGCGGGCGCAAAAAGACAGTTTTTGTTCCGCGCAAGACAGGAGAAAAAGGAAATACGCCTGTCGGGCGGCGATGACGTTATGCTCTGCTGTGACAGGACTTGGCTGCAGGAGGCGCTTGGGAACTTGATAAAAAATGCCCTTGACCATACTGATGAGGGAGGGCTTGTCTGTGTGGAATGGAGCGCATTCGCGTCGGTCGTGCGCATTGCGATAAGGGACGACGGCTGCGGCATACATCAGGAGGACTTGTATCATATTTTTAAGAGATTTTACAGAAGCCGTTTTTCAAAGGACACGCAGGGGCTGGGGCTTGGACTGACGCTGGCAAAGGCGATAGTGGAGGCTCACGATGGCACGATAGAGGTGGACAGCGAGCTGGGCAGGGGAGCTTTATTTACGATGAATTTTCTTGTATGAGCATTGGGAAGCCACATTCCTACAAAGCTGTAGGACGGCTGTAGGGGAGATGTAGGATTTGGCTGTTATGATAAAAAAAACATTAAGAAACACTAAGGCAGCAAAAGACGCTGCCCAAGTGTTTCTAAATGTTTAGAAAAATGCCAAGAGGCGGGCATTTTTCGGGGTGACATTAATATTTTGTGAAATGTTGAAGTTGGATATTTTTCATGGTGGTGTTGATGTCAATATTCCGTGAAATGCTGATGGCAGTTGTTTTCCATAAAGATTATTGATGTTAATGCTTTGTGAAATGCCAAGGGCAGGCGTTTTTCGTGAGAAATTCAAATTTAGGAGGTTTGAGATGAATTTATTGGAAGTCAGAAATATCTGTAAGACATACGGGAGTGGCGAGACGGCTGTAAATGCCTTGAAGAATGTCAGCTTTAGCGTCGCGAAGGGCGAGTTTGTGGCGATTGTCGGCGAGTCGGGGTCTGGCAAGACCACGCTTTTGAATATGCTCGGCGCACTTGATACACCGACTTCGGGCAAAGTGCTGATTGACGGCAAGGACACGTTTTCAATGAAGGAGAGGGAGCTTACTGTGTTCCGCAGGCGCAATATCGGCTTTATATTTCAGTCGTTTAACCTGATACCAGAGCTTACAGTGGAGCAGAATATGGTGTTTCCTGTCCTGCTTGATTACCAGAAGCCAAACGGGCGGTATATGGAGGAGCTGCTTGAAGCGCTGAAGCTAAAGGAGCGGCGCAGGCATCTGCCAAGCCAGCTTTCGGGTGGGCAGCAGCAGAGGGTGGCAATCGGACGCGCGCTTATGACACGTCCGTCACTTATTCTTGCCGACGAGCCGACAGGCAACCTTGACTCGCAGAATAGCAGCGAGGTTATCGCTATGTTAAAAGAAGCGTCAAAAAAGTACGAGCAGACAATCATTATGATTACGCACAACCGCGGCATCGCGCAGACAGCCGACCGCGTGCTGCAGGTTTCAGACGGCGTGCTTGCCGATTTGGGGAGGTGCGGCGAATGAAAAGCTATCTTGGGCTTATACCGATTTCAGCGCGCGTGCATAAACGCCAGAGCCGTATGACGCGGATTTGCATTATTCTTGCCGTGTTCCTTGTGACTTCTATTTTTTCCATGGCGGAGATGTTTACGAGGGCAGAGCTGGAAAGCATGAGAAATAAGCATGGCGACTGGCATATCGCGCTGTGCGGCATAACAGAGGAAACGGCGGCGCGGATAATCGAAAATGAAGATATTGCCTTTTCGGAATGGAAAGACACAGCCCGTGAAGATGCTGATGAAGGCTATGATTTCCCGCAGCTTTATATTAAGTTTAAAAGTGAGCGCGGTCTGAAAAAAACAATAGACGGCGTAAAGCGAAGATATAATCTTTCAGATGCCAATATAAAGGAAAACACGGGTGTTCTGCTGGCGCTTGGGGCGAGCAGCCGCGGGAAGGCAGACGGGTTATACCCCTTGGCGGCAGCCTGTTTTGTAATCATACTGGCGGCGGGAGTGTTTATGATTTCAAGCTGCATGAACAGCAACGTGGCGCAGCGGACAAAATTTTTTGGAATGCTTAGGTGCATAGGCGCAAGCAGGCATCAGATTGTGCGTTTCGTGAGGTTTGAGGCGCTAAACTGGTGCAAAACGGCAATTCCAATTGGCTGTCTGTCAGGCGTTGCCGTCTGTCAGGCGGCGTGCGTGCTGCTGAAGCTTCTCGTAAAGGGCGAATTTGCCGATATGCCGCTTTTTGCCGTGAGCGTGAGCGGGATTTTGTGTGGCGCGGCAGTCGGCGTTATCACGGTGCTTTTCGCGGCGGCAGCTCCTGCAAGAAAGGCGGCAGCAGTACCGCCAGTGGCGGCGGTATCGGGAAACGCCGATAAGCCTAAGAATATCACCAATTCGGCAAACACAAGGCTTTTCAAGGTGGAAATATCCCTTGGAGTCCGCCACGCGGCAGAGGCTAGGAAAAACCTGTTTCTTATGACGGGTTCATTTGCACTTACGATTGCGCTGTTTTTGGTTTTTTCGGGCTGCTTTGACCTTGTGCAAAGGCTCCTTCCGTCGGAGAGCGATTTTGCGCCTGACTTTGTGATTGCAAGCGCGGAAAATGACAATTCTCTGGACAAAAGCCTTGCGGAGCGGATTAGGGAAATACAGGGCGTAAGCGATGTTATCGGCACAATGTACGCGGTCGCGCTTCCTGTAAAGATTAACGGCGATGCGGCTGTGATAGACTTGATTTCCTACGACGAATATATGTGGCGGTGGTCGGAAAAATCCATAATAAACGGGGAAATGTCAAAGGCTTATGGCGATTCAGGCTATGCAATGACGGTTTTTGCTCAGGATAGCAGGCTAGATGTGGGTGACAGGATAGAGCTTGGTAGCGGAGAGCTTGAGATAGCCTGTGTTGCCTCTGAAGGAATAGGCAGCGTCAGCAGCTCGGCGGTGGTCGTCTGCTCCGAGGAAACATTTGAGCGTCTCGTAGGCGCGAGAGGGTATATGGCAGTTTATGTCGTATTGGAAAAGGGAGCTTCGGAAGAAACTGTGGACAAAATCAGGCGCATTTCGGGAGACGGCGTATTTTCAGACCGCAGAGAGGAAATGGGTGAAATGCACGGCAGTTATTGGGTATTTCGGATTGCGGCGTATGGATTTCTGGCAATCATATCGCTTATCACCGTGCTGAATATTATGAACAGCATTTCCATGAGCGTGTCCGCGCGGACAAGGCAGTACGGCGCAATGCGCGCTGTCGGAATGGAAAGCCGCCAGATGACGAGAATGATAGCGGCAGAGGCGGCAGCATATGCGGTATGCGGCATGGCGGTCGGGCTAGTGCTGGGGCTTGCGCTTCATTACCTGATTTATGAGAAGCTTATCATCACGCATTTTGGCGGCGCGTGGAATGTGCCGTTTGCTGCTGTTGGGAGTGTAGCTTTGCTGGTTTTTGTTTCGTGCGTTGCGGCGGTGTATGCGCCAGCGAAGCGGATAGGCGGTATGGTGATTACGGATGTTATAAATGATTAGACAGTAGTGTTATCTAGCTGGGGAGGATAAACGACGAGCAGAGAGATAGAGGCAAATGATGTAACATTACTTTAGCGGAAGATGTTGAAAATCAATTCAGACGGTAACTGTCGGGCAAAATTAAGTAGAGATGTGTCAATATTCTAAAAGTTTTTTGAAAAAGTGTCGATATATATTAAAATTAATTGATAAAAAATAGCAGAAACAACTAGGCTAACGCTTAGAGCGGGAATTGGAAAAGGATTTTACAAATAGAGCGGAGGGATTTTCTATGAGCATTGCATTAAATAATAATTACATTAATAGCAATTACAGCGGTAACTCTACTGTTCAGACATCTGCCAAAGCGCCGCAATCAACGGAAGGTGAATCGATGACGTTTGACCGTGAACTGTCAAATATGAAGTCTAAGCCATCTGGTAGTTTTGTGACTCCAATTACAGAAGAAGATGTCCGCAGAATTTGGGATGAAAAGGTGCAGGCTAATCGGATAAAAAGATGACTATATATGAGATGCTGGCTGCCCGCCCGTTTGCAAAAGAACTGATGTATTATTTTGAAGGTTCATCGAGATTATATACATTTGATGAATATGTCAAAGAAATGGAAAAGCAGGTCAAGGCAGCAGACGAATTGGGAGTTTACGGAGATTAAACGAATGGAATTTAGGAACTTATTGAAAGCTCAAAACCGAGATGAGCTGCGGCAATGGCTCCTATTAAATCACGACAAAGAAAACGAATGCTGGGTTGTCGTCAAGCGTGGTCGCCCTGTTGATGATGAAACATTTTGGTACATTGATGCGGTGGAAGAAGCCATGTGTTTTGGCTGGATTGACAGTACCACAAAGAAAATGGATAATGGCGTTACTGCACAAAGATTAGCTCCTCGAAGAAAAGGAAGTTTATGGTCTGAACTGAATAAAGAACGCTGTCGCAGAATGGAGCGGTTGGGGCGAATGACAGATGCTGGTCGTGCTGTGCTGCCGGATATGACGGAGAAAGGTTTTGTGATTGACAGCGATATTTTAAAGGCGTTGCAAGCCGACGCAGAGGTTTGGAAGAATTTTCAAAGTTTTCCGCCACTCTATCAGCGTGTAAGGATTGATACGATCCAGATTAAGAAAAAACAGCCGGAACTTTTCCAGAGCCGCTTACAGAAGCTTTTAGATAACACCAAAGCAGGCATTATGTATGGCGAATGGAATGACAATGGACGGCTGCTTGCAGAATAATCGCTGTTTGCGGAGGAAATGAGTATGAAAAGGATTTTATCATTATTATTAAGTTTAACATGTGTTCTTGCATTGATTGGTTGTTCGTCTTATTCTCCAAATGGTGCGGGAGTTGAAAAGCCTTATGCTGGAGCACCCAAAATTGTCTTGAATGGTTATAACTATTTTGCATCAGATCTGGTTATCTTGAATGAACTGCCAGAGGGATATTCTTATGCTGGTGAACTGACTGACGCAGAAAAAGAGTATGCTCACATAAATGGAAGTAAGTATTACATTCAAGAAGGTATGGAAACAATTGAAGATTTCTATGTATATCAAGAATGTGGAACCATAATAAGTGATAATGAAGTAGACAACACTAAAAGACAATGGGCTTATCTGAAATGGAGTAAAGAGCAATAACACTTCCTGTTTGTATAGGGATTGCAAACTGCATAGGTCATCCTTGCCCCCCCTTGATGATAAAGTCAATCTCACATCCAAGCATGTTGCCAAGGATCTTATCCTGGCGCTGCACCAGTTCACCGTAATCATGAGCTTCATCTTCCACAAGATTGATCATCATCTCAGAAAAGCAAGAGCCTATCTTTCTGCGCTTGTAAAAAAGCAGAATACGGAATTACGCAGGATCATCGCTCATTACATGGTATTGGATTGTTGAATGTGAAACGGGAGATTGAGAAATATATGGGGGATTTGAAAATCAGTACAAAGAAAAATGAGTTTAGGGTAAACCAAGAGTGCGCGACATATGTAGAGATGCGGGCATTGGAAGCACATCTTGGCGTTGAAAAGCGGAATGGTTATTCACCACTTCCTATGGGCGGTTACGGAGAGATGGGATTGAATGACAGAGGAAACTTTATGGATATGTTTGAGAAGGCAGTTTGAAATATAGAAGCGAGATAGAGGAGAACAACGATGATTTCGGAAATTTTTGATAGACGAAGCATAAGGAAATTTACCGATAAGCCTATATCGCAAAAAGATATTACAGATATTATCCAAAGTGGAATAAAGGCTCCTTCTTCTAAAAACAGACAACCTTGGAAGTACATTGTGATACAGGGAAATGCCAAGGAAGAAATGTTGAAGGTTTTCCGTCAGGGAATTGAAAGGGAAGAAAATGATAGCGCATTATTGCCAGAAAGCCGACAATATATAACCTCGGCAAAATACACCGTTGATATAATGGCAGAAGCGCCAACCATAGTTTTTGTAGTCAATTCACTGGGGAAAAGTATTTTATCAGAATTAACACCAGAAGAACGCATTTTTGAAATCTGTAATATTCAAAGCATAGGCGCCTCCATACAAAATATGCTCCTTGCCGCTACTGAAAAAGGAATAGGCAGCCTTTGGATATGCGACATTTATTTTGCATATTTAGAATTGTGCAAATGGCTGAATAGTGACGGACAACTTGTTGCGGCTATAGCATTTGGTTATCCAAACGAATTTCCGAAAGAAAGACCACGCAGGAAAATTGATGATGTAATTGAGTGGAGAAACTAACTAAGCGAAATAACAAATTTCCGTTGTGGAGCTGAACAAATTCAGAATTTTGAATAACATCTATACGCTTTTGCGTTAGGGACAGGATATTTAATGAAAACTTCATAAAAGAATACGTATGATTATGGTAGAATAATAAACACATGAGTAGGTATGTATGGAGGTAAAAATAATGAAAAAGAGCTTAGCGGCGATATTACCAATGATATTTGTTTTGATGATAACAGGGTGCGGCAATTCAAACAGTGCAGAATCTCCTGCTGAAATTGATGGTCAGCTATCGAAAAATGCCGAACAGGCAGATGCGGGGGAAAAAGCAGTATCCGAATCCACTGATTATGTAGCAGGATTAGAGGATGAAGCTGCCAAGGAACTGACAATGGACGCTCTTTTGGAATTGTATGAAAACGGCGGTCTGGCATTAAAAGTGGAAGAAGAAGGTCTGGACGGATTTCTCGCATATGGGAATATGGAACTGGTTTCAGATCAGGAAGATTTCTTAACAGGACTTTACGTCTGCAATCTTGTTTATCCGTACATATCTGAAAATGGGACAGTCCATGATAGAAATTATGAATTGCAGCTTTCCTACTGGCGTCCTGAGACGGCGGAGGAATATGGGCATACCGAAAATGAGATTGACAATATCCGACTGGTGGAAAAAGAATTTCAGGACGCCGTGCTGCTTTATGCGGTGGACGGAAAATATACGGTTACAAAGGATCTGGCGGGATTTTTGCAGCGGGATTACGAAATGGGCCAATATCTGACCTTTGATCTGCCGAATGACTTTGACTTTCATCTGACTTATGATTTGCCTGATGACTTTACATGGGGAACATTTCAAAGCAACCTTACATTTTTTGACGGCTGGCTGTTAGAAGGGGAAGCGCAGGAGCCGCTTCATGGGGAAGGCATTGCTAAGGAATGGTATTGCCCTGGAGGTATCGGCAGAGGAGAAGCCGCATCCGAGATGCTTTTGTTTGAGAGCGGGGTGCTTACGGATGTCTCCTTGATGATGAACCATACGGAACGACTCGGCGAACCAGAGATACTGGAGGGCTGTGAAGTACAGGCACTTTTGACAGAGTATGCATTTGACCTGTTCACCGCTTCTGACTGGGAGGAATATCTGTCACAGCATCCAGAAACGAAGAACGCTGCGTTACAGTCTCATTACTGGTATGTTTTTCTGGGAAAAGAAGACAGCGAAATCTATTATGTACTGTTTTTGAATCAGGAGTATTTTACAAAAGATGATGCTGTACGCATGGCACAGTCAATCCGATTTACGGAAAAAGCATTTTGAGATTTTGTATTGGGCATTAGAACATTTTCAGGGGACTATTATGAAAAAACATATTGCATTTATTACAGCAGCATGTTTTGGGCTGATAACAGGGTGCGGCAATTCCAATGCTGCAGAAGATGAAGACGGGATAATGATGGAAGAACTGCAGCCGACCGTCAGTGTGGAATGCAATGCTGAAGCGGATAACCAGATGACTGCGGATGAATCTATTGTTCAGGATTTGGAAACTTCTTCACATGATACAGAGCTTGTTGATGTGGGAATACATAACAATGAGCATAATATTTATATGGGAAAATGTGAAGATGATGAGATAAGAATGGTAATTACCAGAACAGAGGCTGATTTATCTGTGGCTTATATAACACGTGACGGCGCGGAAAATTTTTTTCAGGGAGAGTTAAAGGAAGATTCAGCAGAGTTTACGCTAAATAATGATACTGGTGATTATCTTAACATGGACATCAATACAGATGATAATGGTATAATCAGCATAAACGGTGTTGGGCAGATTTCTGGAAACAATGTTGTTTTTACGCTAAATCAAAATACTTTTTTCCCAATAGGCGAGGATAGTGCAAATTATTATTCTTCGCTAGGATATGAGGCAGAGGAGGCGGAGCGTTTTGCGGAAATGATAAAGGATTCCGTTGAGGATAAAACATCATTTGCTAAGTTAATATCCTATCCAATATCAATTTATGATGGTAATAATAATATTCTGATAGAAGATGAAACAGCGATGATTGAAGCATATGATGAGTTATTTGGACAGGACTTTAAAGAGCAAGTCAAGAATATGTTTACGAAATATATGTTTGCAAACTATCAGGGAATATGTGTAGAGGACGGGATCATATGGTTTAATAAGAAGCCCTCTGGGGATTATAAGATAACGGCTATTAGCTTACTTACCTTAACCATATCGGGATAAATTTTTACTACGGTTACAGCTAATTAAAAATGCAGTGTCAGAGCGTATAGATAAAAGGATATATGGTAACATAGGAGAGTTACATGACAATTTGATTTATAGAGAAGGTAGCATGAAAAAAAGTTAAAAGAAAATGACAGTAAGATTTTGATGATAGTATATTTAATAAAAGGTCTGCTCCTTGCCGCCCGTTTTTGCTCGGTTTTTATGCGGTTTAATAGGTTTTGTAATTACCTATAAAAATAATATATAAAAAGCTAACTATAAATTTGCTTCACTGACAATTTCCTTTAACAATTCCACGGCTGACGGAAATTCTTCCACAGGCACTTCACAGCAGGAGAGGGCAATATGTGCATAACCCTCGCTGTTTTTTCCCTTCTTGTGGATATTCACCATGCTTTCTGAGGTAAAGATAAGCATTCCGCGTTTTTGGGCAAGTTCCCTTAATTCAGCTCCGTTTAGGGCGCATTTGACCTTTAGGTGCACAAGAAACACGGACTCGCCCATTGATATTTCTGCGTCGCTTTCAAAGGCTTTCTCCAAAAGCTGTGACAGTGTCCTTGCTTTATTGGAGTAGAGCCTTTTTAGCTTTCTAATCTGGCTGTCGAGATGCCCGTCGCGCAGAAACTGGCATAGCGCAAGCTGCTCCGACTTTGAGGCGGTCTGGTTGTAGAGCGATTTTTTTTCGTTGTAAAGTTCAAGCAGGTCATCGGGCAGTATCATAAAGCTCAGCCTGATAGACGGCAGCAGCAGCTTTGAAAAGGTGCTGAGGTACACTACGTTTTCGCCGCCCGAAAGTCCCTGCAGGCACGGGATAGGTTTGCTGAAATAGCGAAATTCATTGTCGTAGTCGTCTTCTATAATCAGGCGGCTGTTTTGGGCACATTCGCGCAGGAGAGAGAGGCGTTTTTCCACATTCATGACATCTCCGAGAGAGGTCATATGCGAGGGCGTCATGTACAAAATGTCGGCATCTTCCTTATTTTTTACAATTTCAAAGCCGTAATCCTCGAAAACCACAATTCCCTGTGCAAAGCGCGTGTCGTGGAAGCATACGCCGTGCCTGCCTTTGAGGAGGGGACAGAGCAGGTTCATAAGCGGCTGCGAGCCTGCGCCGATTACTATGTTTTCGGGGCGGCAGACGGCGTTGCGTTTGTTGATTACGTAGCTGCATATGGTTTCCCTGAGTTCGTATTCGCCCTGCGGCTCGCCGTAGGTCAGCATACGCTTGTCCTGCCGCAGGGTGCTTTTGATGTATCTGCGCCACAGGTTAAAATCAAAGCTGTCTGCGTCTACGTTGTTTGAGGTGAAATTGTAGAGGATATTGTTTTTGCTGTTTTGAGCATTTTGTGGAGTGGGATTGACTGTATTTTTTAGCGCAGCGGCGGCAGGGGCTTTCTGCTGCCTGCCTGTCACATAGTAACCGCTCTGCGGGCGCGCTATGATATAGCCGTCAGCGGCAAGGCACAGGTATGCCGTTTCGATAGTGGTGCGGCTCAGGCTAAGCTGCTGCGCGCATCTGCGTATAGAGGGCATTTTTGTACCCTGCGCAAGCCTGCCTGTGACAATCAAGTCCTTATAGTAATCGTAAACCTGTAAATATTTTGAAGACTGTTCTGAATTGAAATCTAGGTTCATGCCAGTCGCCCTCCCTGCGATAAATTTACTAAAATACTAACACGGAACGAAGTGCTTTTCAATAATAAAAACGGGAGCTTAATACAATGTTAAACTCCTGTTTAGAAAAACAATATTAAATATATAATGCATATTCATACAGTAAAAGTTTAAATAAAGAATAAGCTGGTATTTGTTGTATGAGGGTGTACAGCAGGTCAAGGGCGCGTTGCAAAATGCGGAAATATTATTTATGGTAGTTCATCTACGGTCACACATTTAATTTCCTTAAATTGCCTTAACTGTTTATCATTAGTCAGGAACATATCGCAGCCTTTTATGCATGCCGCTGCTAACTGTAACGAATCCATGGCTTTAAAATCCCTAAACATTCCTCTTATCTTTGATGCCTTTTTAGCAATGGCAACATCGATGTTTATAATCCCTATTTCCATATCAGTCATAAATCTGTCCAATTTTCTGATTAAATCCATATCATTATTGCGGTATGGAAATACACAATATTCTTCTATAGTTATTACGGAGGTCATTATCTTAACTTTTTCCTCATAACGTTTTTCGAGAAAAAATTTAATTTTATGGTGATATTGTGGGTTATTCTCCAAAAAATAAATGAGCGGCGCTGTATCAATAAATATTTTGCTATATTCTGTCATTTCCCCGCATTTCCTCCATATATTCCTCAACATGCTTTCCTCTTTCGGTCGTTGTTACATATTTGTCTAAATCAATTTTTTCGCGTTTTGGCGTTTGCGGCGGCGTTTCTATTATAACTATTAACTTTTGCCCTGCAGCCATTTCTATTTGTTCATCAAGCACAATATTTTTCCCATTATAATAACCATTAACTGCTAACATAGTGTTTGCCTCCATTAATAAAATTTTATATTAACTTCTGAAAATATTATAACACCAATCCATTGCATTAACAATCAGCGCAGGCAGAAAATTTACTGCCTAAAATACCTGCCTGCGGTCGTTAATGCTCAAACAATGGAAAATGCATTTTTTGCGGGTTCATAAATTAAAAACGGCGCCACCCACTCCCCTCAGGTGACGCCTACTGTCTTAAAAGGAAATTAAACTGAAAATACTTGAATACTTTTCTGCATTTCCTCGGACAGCTCATTTAAAAATGTGGTATTGTCTGATATTGTGTTAAGTCCCTGGTATATCATCTCAATAGTCTGGCTGGAATTTGTGTTGAGGTTTGCTATCATGCTGCGTATTGCGCTGGCGGCGGAGTTTGACTGCGCGGAAAGCTGCTGTATTTCCGACGCTACTACTACTGCAAAGCCGCGCCCATGCTCGCCTAGTCTTGCGGTCTCTATGCTGGCGTTCAGAGAGAGCAGGTTGGTCTGCGATGCGATTGCCGTGATAAGATCTGTCGCCGTGCTCGTTTTGGCAACCGATTCATTCGTAAGGCTGGTCTGCTCCGCTCTTTGCAAAAGCCCGAAAACTTATAAGGCTTTGCATTGACAGGCATTAAAAGATGCATCAAAAGTTTATAAAAATGTAATGCGCTTTTTATAATTATATATTCTAAAATAGAGTATGTCTACAAAATTAAGCATATTTCATAAAATATGGTGCATTTACATAAATATACAAATTAATTTGTGTGCAAAAATTGTGCATATCTCACAGAAATGCACGAAAAAATAAATAAATGTTTATGGCTTTGTTTTATCCATAAACATATGCCGATATACCGTATTGCTGATATTTAGCCCATTAAATGGGAGCAGTATATGATTAAATAATTGTGAAAAGCTGTCAGGCAGCTAAGCTTTGCGTTGCGGAATGGGAATAAGGAATAGAAAAACGCAGACAGTTGAAGGTCTGCGTTTTATATGTCTTATTTGATAAGAAGTATGATAGTGTTTACTTAATTTTTACGCGGCATAATCTATATTTGCCCCTCGGAAAGCTGCCGCGTCGCGAGCTTTCTGCTCCTTTACATAGGGATTTTCCTCGTTTGTGTATTTAATCATGGTGTTTGTGGTGCCGCCTGAAACATAAGTGCGCCCGCACTCGGGACATACGGCGGTATGTATTGAAACGGAGGCGTTTATAACCTTGCCGTTTTTCTGCGCCGCCTCTTTGTACGCGTTTGAGACATGCTCGTTCTCGTGCGCGCGGACTTTTGCGCCTGCCGATTCGGGAGAGATGTGCGAGGCTGACTTAAATGAAACGTTAGCTTCGTCTGAGCCGTCCTGGTATTTGCGGTTTTTGCAGGTCTCGCAGTCCTCGGGAGATGAACGGCGGCCAGGTTTTTTTATGTCATCAGGATTGGCGCTTGGCTTTTCTGCCTCGTCAGTGCGGCCGAGAGGAAAACCAAACTCGGTCTGAACGCCAGACGCTGCCGCTCCATTTGCGCGGTTTAGCGTGTTTGTATAGATAGTATTCGGATAATATCCCGAAACAGCTCCAATCATCATATGGCAAACCTCCCTGTCATTGCTCGGTATGCAAAGTATTTTATATTTTGAGTATAGCACAATGGCAATGCCAAATACAAGTGGGTGATGGCTGAATTTTGAAAAATTTTGCAGCGTTGTCCTTTACAAATTAGGTGTTTGGATTGCTGGGGAACTTTGCTGTGAAAGATATTTTATGCATATGCAGGCTGTTGATGGCAATGCTGTGAAAAATAGAAAAATTTGAATAGCGTCAAGGCTGTATTATTGATAAAAAATATGCCATGTGATAAACTTATCTCAATTTATAAGTTATTATGTTTACGGGAAAAATTTGAGTACGAAAAAATAAATTTACTACTATTAAAGAAGGAGGCACAGATATGCTTAACATCACAGATTATGGGGCGGCCGCTGACGGCGTGACTGTAAACACGAAGGCAATTCAAAGGGCAATCGACCTGTGCGGGAAGGGCGATACGGTATATGTCCCAAGGGGTACGTTTATCACGGGCGCGCTTTACTTAAAGAGCAACATGACGCTCTTTATCGAGGAGGGCGCAAGGCTTATGGGGAGCGGCAGCATAGAAGACTTTCCCGTCATGGGCTATCCGTATGAGGGGCTTGACCAGCTTTGTTATGCGAGCCTTATCAATACTGACGGTGCGCCGCACAAAAACATTACAATTGACGGCAAAGGCGTCATAGACGCAAACGGCGCCGCGCTCTTTGCAATAGAGATGAGCGAAAAGAAAGGAAAGCGCGGTCGCGCAGTATGTATCAGGAACACCAAAAATCTCGTGATTAAAAATGTCACGATACGCCAGTCGCCGTCATGGTGTCTGCATCTTATTTACTGTAAAGACGTGGTTATTGACAATATAAGCGTCCACACCAAATATGATGAGGAGGGCAGGCGATACAAGGGCATTTTCAACGGCGACGGAATAGACATTGACTCCTGCAAGGACGTGTCTGTCACAAATTCGCTTATCGCAAGCCAGGACGACTGTATCGCGGTAAAATCGGGCAGAGATGAGGAAGGTCGCAGGGCAGGCATTCCTTCAAAGCGCGTGACGATAGAGAACTGCCGTTTCCTGAGCGGCTTCGGAGTGGCGATAGGAAGCGAGATGTCAGGCGGGGTAAAAGACGTGTATGTGCGCGGCTGTAGGTTTGAGAACGCCTTCGGCATCGCAAGCGTCAAAGCCATACGCGGCAGGGGGAGTTACATAAAAAACATACATTATGAAGACTGTTCGCTTGTGAACAATGACAGGGAGATAAGCGACTCACAGTGGTTCCGCGGCGCGCTTTATTTAGACGGCTTTTACGGCGACGCAGAATTTGACGCCGATACGCCTGCGGAGATAAATGACGGCACGCCAAAGGTTGACGGTATTTATTTTAAAAATATTGATATAAAGACAGTCGGCGGCAATGCCGTTTACCTGTGCGGCCTGCCTGAAAGACATTTCAAAAATGTCTTTCTTGAAAACGTGAAGGCGCATGGCAGATATGGAATTAAGCACAAAAATATTGACAATTTAAAGCTGGTTAATGTGGATATAACAAGCGACGAGGAATAGATGAAACCGATTAATCCAAGAATACAAAATTTTTACACGCAGACAGGAATAGAAAATGACATTAGTGTCATGTAGGGAAAGGGGCATATATGTTAAAAAATATTTTCAAAAAGCAGGCACAGACGCAAAAACAGCAGTACGACAAGACAAAGCAAAAGCCAGTAATAAGAGCCAGCATATGCACGGGCGAAAAAGTGGCTGGCTTTAAGGATTTGGCGACGGGACAGTTCAGCGAGATAATGCTGATAAGAAACGATGGCGATTTGTATGAGTTTATGCAGAGTTATGGCGTTGAGAGAGATGAGATAGTAAAAGAATACTGACAGCGGAAATCTGATGTTGCGGGCTTTTCTTTTCCTGCCGACCGCAGCGGCTTTTTGGGTTGCGTATCCTTGGGGCATAAAAATACCCTCTCCACTTTGATAACTCAACAAGCTCATGAAGTATTATGCGGTCTTAACTGCTTTATGCGGGTGAAATATTCTTCTGTGGCTTTTTCGGCATATTATTTTATATGAAAGCAACTGTCAAAGTGAGGAATTTATACGAAAACAGCAGATATGCACTGTGATACTATTTCTGAGATATGGAAGTCAAGGCAGACCAAAAACAGAGAGCAGCTTTCCTGAAACAGACTGTATATAGACATACAAAGGATGAAAAAATCAGGATATCTTCTGTAAAATTTTAACTAGGGCGAACCGTTGTTTTACTGTAATGCCTTTTATGAAAACCTTTGCGGTATTGTTTAGCCGTAAAGGTTTTTAATATTTCTCAAACAATATTCAAAAGTTTTGCAAACACTTATGCAATAAAAAAATTATATATTACTCGCTACTTGAGCTGTTCTTGTTTGGGAGCGCCTATGAATTTACGCTGGAGGAGTGTGATGAACGCTGCGGAAATTAAGAATTGTTAAGTTTTATTTAAAGACAGTTAAGAATTTAAATGATAATATTAAAACATAGTAAATATTTAAATTAAAAAATATAATTTATGCATGCGCTGCGTGCAGATTATACATTTAAAAACAGCAACGCAGAAACGGAGTAGTGTATGAGAAAAACGGCAGTAGTTTTATTATCAGTAATTATGGTTATTTCAGCAGCATTGTCTGCAGTTATATCAGTAAAGGCATCAAATGAAGATTTAGTGGAAATAAAAGATGCGGTACAGTCTATGGACATTGTGTTTGGCGGTGGAAATCTTTACGTGGAATTATGGGATGAAGAATATGTTGGATTGAAAATCGAAAAAGGGGAAAAAAGCAATGGATTCGAGTATAAGTTTGAAGTAAAGAATGAGGTACTTTATATAGAGGGATCGCAAAAAAACGGAAATACGTTTGCGAAAGGAGACAATAAAGTATGCCTATATATTCCTTCAGACAAATACCTTGAAGATTTCACGCTGATAAGTGGAGATGCCGATACACTTGTGAAGAACATATATTGTAAAAATCTTCGTATAGATGCGGCTGTTGGAAAAGTAGATATAATAGAATTTAATACCGTCAATGCAGATATTACGTTAGGAATGGGAATAATTAATGCAAAAGGAAAGATTGCGGGTAATGCAGACGCTTTTTGCGGTGCAGGAATTTTAAATATAAAATTTTCGGATGCAGAAAAGGAACATGATTATTTGATTAACACTACTTTTGGCAAGATTAAAATCGGTGATACTGTTTATGGTGTAATGAGTAATGAAAAAAATATAAATGATTCAGACAGTAAAATCAATTTAGAGTGTGTTGCAGGTCAAATTGAACTTGAATTTGAAAATGATTAAGTTATATAATATAAAATCATTCTATCTTTAATAAAATAAAGGCAGGTACATAATGGAAAAACGTTCTGATATTATTATTCACACAAAAAAAATGTGCAAAGGTTATGCAAACGGCGAAATCCATCAGTATGTTATCAAAAATATGGATATTCAGATTTATAACAGAGATTTTACTGTTTTTATGGGACCGTCAGGTTCCGGAAAATCTACGTTACTGCATGTTTTGTCAGGCATGGACAAGGCTGGTATGGGGGAAGTGTATTTTGGCAATACGGATTTTACAAAATATTCAGAAAAGCAGATGACACAATTCAGACGGGAAAGCTGTGGATTTGTTTTCCAACAGACATATTTGATTAACAGCATGAGCCTTATGGATAATGTGCTGATAAGCGGGCTTCTTATAGAAAAAAATAAAAAAAAAGTGGTGGAAAGAGGGAAAAAGTTATTTCATGATGTGGGACTTACTGAAAAAGAATGGAGCAAATATCCGACTCAAGTTTCGGGAGGACAAATAGTACGGGCAGGAATTGTGAGAGCGCTGATCAATAATCCCAAGATAGTGTTTGCTGATGAACCAACAGGAGCGTTGGATTCGGTATCCGGAAGGGCTGTCCTTGATATTCTGACAAGTTTTAACCGTGCCGGGCAGACAATCATCATGGTCACGCATGATTTGACATCTGCCTTAAGAGGCAACAGAATCCTTTACCTTAAGGACGGACGGATAAGCGGTGAATGTATTTTAGAGGATTATAAGGACGAAACTGAGGGAAGAAGGGACAAAGTGATTTGTTTTTTGGAAGAAATGGGCTGGTAAGGTTATTGGTAAAGTTAAATATAAGAAAGAGTATAAAGACATCCGTGTCATTTTTTTTACTGTGTACGGTTGCAATGATGCTTGTAAATATGGGAAGTCAGATGAAGAAAGGCATGGATTGCCTGCATCAAAAAAAGGCTGCGGAAACAAACAGTGCGGATTTTGCTGCCGTTTTACCATATGATTTTTGTCAAAAATACCAGAGCGATATAAATGATTTCCAAAAAGAAAATAATGACATTTCAGAATTGGAAATAACGGATGCTGTGTTGCTGAAAAACGCGGATATTCAGGCTGAGAACGGTGAAGTAATTAACGGAAGCTGGACTTTTCGTAATATTAATAGGAAAGAAAAGCTTTCTGTGACTAAAATTATTGCCGCTTTAGATGAAGTGCCCCAAAACGCCATATATGTACCTTATGTCTGTAAAACTTTTTTCGGCTTTCAGATGGGAGATGATTTATATATATCATATGGGGGAAGGCGTGAAATATTTACTATTGCCGGATTTACTGAGGATGTGCTGTTCGGAAGCCGTTCAAGCATTATTTTTGACTTGCCTCAAAAGCAGTTTGAATGTTTACAGGCAAAAGCAGGTCGGGAGGCAAAAGCTTCTATTGTCCTGATGAGTTCGTCAGGAAAGGCGGGCGATATATCAGACAGGTTTTCACAGTTTGCAGCATCTCGGATCGATGAGATAAGATTTTACGCAGTATCGGATATGGAATACGTGAAAACTGGTCGAAGTAATAATATTAGTATTTATGCTGTTATTATCAATGTTGCCGCATTGATAAGCGGCTTTGCCTGTTTTACGGTAATCGGCTTTCATATGCAGGATGTATTGGATAGAGATATGACAGAGCTTGGAGTGCTTAGGGCAGTTGGATATGGCAATGGTGAAATCGTTGTATCTTATATATTGCAGTTCATTTTGCCAGGAATATTAGGCAATATTGCAGGCGCTGTGTCTGCCCGTTTGTTTTTGCCATTTATTATGGGGGTTATAGCAAATGACATTGGCTTTGAGTGGGAAAATGCGCCAATAGGATTTTCTATAATAAGCAATGGCATATTTACTCTGCTGATAATTGGAGCAGTTTCTTTGTTCTTTGCAAGAAAGATTATAAGTTTCAGTCCTATTGAGGCGTTTCAGGAAAGGGGTAAGATATCTGTCTGCAGAAAAAGCAGGATATCTATAGAAAAAATGCCTTTTCCTGTCAATTTATCTATCGTGATGAAGATGATGGATTATAGAAAAGGAAAGTCTGTTTTAATCAGTGTTGTGATGGCTGCTGTTATGGCGGCGGCAGGCATTGCGGCTATTTTATATATAAAACTGGCATCAGACAATGAAGGATTGCTAAAAATTACAGGTGCGGAAGTTTATTCCGTAAATGTTCAGGCAAGTAATCCGGCGGAGCTTGAAAAAATAGCAGAAGAAATAAAAAATGATACTACGGCTGTAAATGTAATGATGGCGATAGAGCCGGGAAGCTCAAAGCTTTTATGTGAAGAAGAAATATATGCTTCCTTAGGGGTATATAGTGATTACGCGTCATTGAAAACGCCATCTTTATACAGCGGACGATATCCTAAGCATGAAAATGAAATAGCTATATCAGGTAATTTGTCGAAGGTGTTGGACAAGAAGATTGGCGATACTGTAAGTGTATCGCAGATTTTTCAAAAAAAACCCGTGAAGGCGGATTATATTATAGTTGGTTTAACACAGGGAACTTATACAGGCGGCATGGATACTTTCCTTACGATGGAAGGATTAAGGCGGATAGACACATTGGTGAAATGGCAGGAGATACATGTATATTTGGGGGAAGATGCCAATGCCGGGCAATACTGTCTTGAACTGAAAAAACATTTTAGAGATCGTATATCATATGCAGGTGAATTTGAACCGATTTTTTATTCTCAGCTTTCGCCGATTGCAGAC
Organism: uncultured Lachnospiraceae bacterium; assembly: GCA_947625775.1. Lineage (GTDB taxonomy): Bacteria > Bacillota > Clostridia > Lachnospirales > Lachnospiraceae > COE1. The sequence goes on from CANQPM010000005.1 coordinate 194,950, forward strand.
AGTGTAAAAGGGGTTGTTATTTTTATTATTTCTGCTGCTTTTGTTATCATTGTGATTATGGGGTTTTTTGTGACAAATTCCATTTTATTGACACAAAAGAGAGATTTTGCGATAATGAAAGCGTTGGGATATTCCGGCAGTCAGATTGCTTTTCAGGTTGTAGCAGCATTTATGTTTTATATCGCGGCTGGCGGTATATTGGGCGGAGGCTTTCTGCTCTTTTTTGCTGATGCTGTAATATGCGGTCTGTTCCGCGGAATGGGTGTTTATAAAATCAGCTTTTCTTTTCCTGTAAAATGGATTGTTGTGCTTTTTATCGGAATGGAAGCAATCGGAGGTTTGGCATCTGCTGTTTTTAGCAGAAAACAAGAGAGGATTTGATATATTTGGTATATGATTGCCTGATTATTGAAGATGAAGTGCCGTTGGCGGAAAATACGTGCAAGTATTTTAATCTTTCGGGTGTTAAGACGGCTGCAGTATTTGGCATAAAAGAATATTATGAATTTATAAATGAAAATACAGCGCGTATGCTCCTGCTTGATATCAATCTCGGAGATGGGTGCGGCTATAATTTGTGCAGACAGATAAGGGAAAATGAGCAGATGCCGATTATTTTCATAAGTTGTATGACAGAAGAAGAAAACATTTTGTTAGGATTGAGCGTTGGAGGTGACGATTTTATATGTAAACCCTATTCGCTTCAGATTTTGCTGGCTAAGGTAAAAGCTATGTTAAGGCGGATTACTGTCGGAGATGATTTGGGAAATATTTCTTTTGGAGATTTTCAGGTTAACATTACAGATGAAGCGGTGCTGAAAAATAAAGAACAGGTGCCTTTAAAAAGAATGGAAAAGAAGCTTTTGCTATATCTGATAAAAAACAGAAATCGGTTAGTGACAAAAGAGGAGCTTTTTAAAGAAGTGTGGCAGGAAACCTATGTGGGAGAAGGAACCTTGAATGTTCATATACGTAAAATCCGCGAAAAAATAGAAAACGATCCTTCTCATCCTGATTACATTATTACAGAGTATGGAAAAGGCTATATGTTTTTGCTAAAGGAGAAATGAGTGAAACATTTAATTATAGTCAACGCGGTTTTATATATAGTCATATGTGTATTGCTGGCGTTTATCCTGTGCACTGAACCGCAAAGTAAAGTCAAAAATGCGGAAGCCAATGACATTGTATATACTGTCAAACGCTATTGGCCTGATGTAGAATACGCAATAAGTACAATGCCGGTATATGACATTGATTACATTGTATTGGATGCGGATGGCAGAACGATAGGTGCTTCCGAAGAAGGTTTGCGGACAGATTACAGCTATAATTATATTCATAAGGATTACAGCGTGGATATCCTAAAGAATGGAAAAACTCAGGGAAAAATAATATTTATAAATAATGAGGATGTCAAGTTAAAAAATGAGATTGTAAACCGGGCGCTGTTATTTGTCTTTTTGCTATTTGCAAAGGATATTTTAGTGATTATTTATATACAAAGGAATATATTCATTCCTATACGTAAAATGAATATGCTTGCGATGCAGATTGCAAGGGGAAATTATGATATTTCTTTTGGGAGAGATGATAACGGCAGCTTTGGGGCTTTTTCGGAGAGCTTTGGCATTATGCGTGAGGAATTACTTTATGCTAAAAAAATGGAGCAGGCGGCAGACAAGTCAAGGCGTGAAGCTATAGCTTCAATCAGCCACGACATCAAAAATCCCACCGCTTCGATTCAGGCAATTGCCGAATATAGACTTCTGACGGCTGATTCTGATGAATTGAGGCAGGATTTTCAAATCATAGTTGACAAAACAAACCAGATTAACGGAATGATCTTAAACCTGCATACGAGTATGCTGACAGACTTGGACAGTTTGGCAGTAAACTTGGAAACAACGGAAAGCATAATAATAGAAAAGGCATTAAGGCAAGCTGATTTTAAAAAGAAAACGGGAGAATTGGCAATACCTGAGTGTTTGGTAGTTGCGGATAAAGTACGCATTTTCCAAATTATGGACAACATTATTTCTAACAGCTATAAATACGCTGATACGGAAATTAAAGTCAGTTCATATTTTGAAGATGATTACTTATGTGTTTGTATCAAAGATTTTGGGAGTGGAGTAAAAAAAGAAGAGGAAATTTTCCTGACTCAAAAATACTTTAGGGGACAGAACGCACAAGAAAAGGAAGGTTCGGGTATGGGATTGTATATAACGGAATATTTGATTAAAAGAATGAAAGGCAAGATGCTGTGCTTATCTAAAGAAAACGAATGGTTTGAGGTAAAAATATGGCTTATGCTGGCAGCCTGAAAGCTTGTCATATTACCTGCATTATTGAATTTTAGTGCAAAAACCATAATTGACAAAAAACAAATTTTAGGATAAAATAAAGTACACTTTATTTTATCCTAAAATTTTGCTTATAATAGACAATATCTATTACCATACAGTTAAGCAATAAGACATATTACCCACAACAAAAACGGAGGTCTACCATGGAATACTTAAAACGTTCTCTTGAACGCAAATTTTTGCACATGAGTTCATTTTTTAAGGCGGTTTTAGTCACTGGCGCAAGGCAGGTCGGAAAGACCACAATGCTAAAGCATTTAGCACAAGGACAGGGGCGCACATATGTCACTATGGACGACACAATGGCGCGTATGCTTGCAAAATCAGATCCCATACTGTTTTTTCAGACATACAAACCGCCGATTATTATTGATGAGATACAAAAAGCGCCGAAGCTGTTTGAACAGATTAAGATTATGTGTGATGAGAGCGATGAGCGCGGCAGGTTTTGGCTTACAGGTTCACAGCAGTACAGAACAATGAAAAATATCCGCGAGACGCTTGCGGGCAGGGTGGGAATTTTGGAGCTTTACAGCCTGTCAAAAAATGAAGCCGAGGGCAGGAGTTTTTCAAATGAACTTGATTTTTCATTGGAGTGTCTGCTGGAGAGGCAGCCGCTTGTCAGGAAAAACGACATAGTGGACATATATGGGCATATTTGGAGGGGCGGCATGCCTGATGCAATTTTTGCCGATGCCGAGCAAAGGCAGGAATACTTTAACTCTTACATCGAGACGTACCTTATGCGTGATGTGTCGGAAGAAGGCGGGATTATCGATACGGTACGTTTCCGCAAATTTTTAAACGCCTGCGCCGCGCTTATTGCAGAACAGGTTAATTATAAGACTTTGGCGGACGCGGCTGAGATTTCCCAGCCGACGGCAAAGGAATGGCTGCGTCTGCTGCAGGGCTTGGGGATAATCTGCCTGCTGCCGCCATATGCCAATAATGAATTGAAGCGTTTGGCAAAGACTCCAAAGCTGTATTTTTGTGATACAGGCTTGTGCGCCTATCTTTCAATGTGGCTGACCAGGGACACCTTGATGAATGGCGCGGCGAGCGGACACTATTTTGAAAATTACGTGGTAACCGAGCTGTTGAAAAATTACGCTTATGCGCCGAATAAGGCAAATCTGACCTATTACCGCGATTCAAATGCAAAGGAAATCGATGTGTTTGTCGAAGAAAACGGTATAATCCACCCTCTTGAAATAAAAAAATCCGCCAATCCTGACAGGCGTGAAATAAAAAAATATGAGCTGCTTGACAAGGCAGGTCTTACGCGCGGCAGTGGGGGGATAATCTGTATGTGCGAAAAAGTAATCCCAATTGACGCAAAAAATTGTTATATTCCCTGTAATCTGATATGATATGTTCAAATCACATTGACTATTTGATTTCAATTGGATATACAAAACAATTAAAATTGTAGTATAAAGTATAGTGTATGGGTAAATTTCATTGTGCTTGTAAACTATGAGGTGTATAATTATAAAATAAGAGAGCTAAGCTGATTGTCCGACGAAAAAGATAGGGCCATTAAGGTGATAAATTGCAAGGACATAAAAAGGAGCGGATATCCAGTGGTTATTCATGTTTATCAATCAGGGATAATAGACGAGCAGGATTTAGAGATAAAATCAAAGGTTACAATAATATACGGCTATAATAATAGTGGAAAGACAACATTGCTTAAGGCTATAAATGCAGAGCTTCAAAAACGTCTTCTTAAGGCATTTTTGAGTGAAAAGGAAATCCGTGAAATTCCGCTATATATACCGACAAACAGACTTGTAGTCAGTAAGACCAATACGCAGGCAGTAAAAATAGGCGATTATGAAGACTTAATGCAATATCAAAAGGATGCACTGGATAATTTTGCACTTCATCTTAGAAATATTAGAAATGAATTGATATTGAGTAGTGCTGTACAGCAATTTATTAAAAAGGCCGTGTGGTACATATTTGATATAGAAATAAAAAACATTACGCATCGTTATAGTGATGGTGTGGAGAATGTAATTAACATATATTTAGATATAATATGGACTATAATGCAGGGAAATGTGCCGGGAAGACTTACATATAAGCAGTTAGAGAATCTGATGAATAAAGGCGCTCTTTGCGTTTTAATAGATGAAATCGAAATGTTTCTCCATGTAAATACGCAGACAAGGCTGATAGAATGTCTGACAGCTGATTTCCCACAATGCTCATTTGTTATAACGACACATTCCCCGTTAATATTGGCGCGCTGCAGAGAAGCAGCTGTTTATAACATAGAAGCTGGAGTGCTGAGCCCAATTTTGGACGAGCTGTATTACAGAGATTTAGACAATATTTATGATGAATTATTTTTTGTAGAAGAGCTTCCCTTGCATCTGAAGGAAGATATAGATTATCTTGGAAGAATCATTATGAAAGAAATAGAGCCTGATGATAAAAAAATAAAAGATATATCAGAAAAAATGAAAGCAGAATATTATAATTTATTTCAAAAATACAATAGGATTTTGGTAAAAGCACAAAGTATGGTGGAGGAATATGGTAAAAATTGACCGTGGAAAAGGGTATCCCAAAATGCTTGCAAAGACAAGCAGTGAGTTTAAAAGGCGTATAAGTGGTATGACCACAAAAGAAGCGTATGAGTTTTATGTAAAAAATAAAAAGCGTGAGGGATTTAAGTATAAAACTGATGAAACGCGACGCAGGTTTAAGAAAATAAATTATGGCAGGTGTTCCTTCTGCACTAAAATTATATCGGAATTTGATGACGAAATGACAGTAGAGCACATAAAAATTAAACGCGATTATCCCAGCAAAATATTTGAATGGACTAATATGCTGTGCGCCTGTCGTACATGTAACAATAAGAGAGGAACAAGAGCTTTTGATTCGGCAAAATATTTAGATCCAACAAAAATAGAGGATATAGACAAATATTTTTCATACAGATTAAGCGGTGAAATAGTTCCAAACGACAGGCTGTCAGACGAGGAAAAAGGCAAGGCTCAGTATATGATAGATATGTATAAGCTAAACAGACGTACACTGATAAATGAGCGCAGAAAATTTATGGAGGACTTGATGCAGGATGAAGCCTTTTACAATTTATTAAAGAAAAAAGAATATGAAAATGCACATATTATATTTTTGTCTTTATTTACATATTATAAGAAGCAAAGGACAGCTTCTTATAATCAGATTTTCGGCGCATAAGGCGCGCCTTTTGCCGGAAGCAGAGGACAGATTCTGATAAGATATATTATAAGGGGGTGTACAAATAAATGGAAAATAAGGAGTTTGTATTGGACCAAGTTACTATAAAAAAATTACTTACAATATATAAATTAGTAATACCCGATTTTCAGCGCAGCTTTGTATGGAAAAAACAAAAAAAACAGCAGCTTTTGGAGTCCCTGTTTCGTGGATTTCCCATTGGGGCTATAACGTTGTATGAGGATGGGGGAGCATATTATATTATTGACGGTTTGCAAAGAATAAATACACTTAACCAGTATCTTTCAAGCCCAAGCTCTGTTATCAGATTCGATGATTTCTATGAGAAAATTGAGGACTGCATTGAGGAGTTTATGCGTGAAAACGGTATAGTATTGTACGAAAAGCATATGCGGCAGTGTATAAAGACATGGTATGAAAAGCTGAACAAGCTATATGAGTTTGAGAAGGTAAGCGTTTTAAATAGTGTTTTAATGTCCTCAAAAAAGGAAATTGCTGAGGTATTTAAGGATTTGACAAAGGTTGAGGAGCTGCTTGACATTGCCAAGGGTAAAATAGAGATTGTGCATGATGATGTAGCATTGATTATTTATAGAGGGTGCAAGGAGGATTTACCTGACCTGTTCAGAAACATAAATACTGGAAGCATAGCTTTGTCACAATATGAAATATTACAGTCTATGTGGATAAATAATAACCTTGATAAAGAGCTTTTGAATGAAACCTATGAGGCATTTAATAAAGAACTGGAACTGATTAGAGACAGATATGAAATACAAGCTGTTATGTCTTCTGGAAAATTTGACATATTTAAAAATATAGTCGGATTAAATCATGAGATATGCTGCAAAAAAAATGCTAATTTCCTTTTTCACTTTAGTGCTTTTAGGGAACTGTCCAATTCTGATAAAGAGAAAAAAAATACGGATAAATACTTTGATAATGATGGTATTGCTTTTGAAATTTATTCTACATTATTAAGCCATTCACCAAATAAAATTGTGCAGGCAGTTGACACGTTGTATAAAAACGGAGAAAATATAACAAAGATAAGTAAATTTTTATGTGAATTGAATCACATTATACTATTGTCAATCGATGATGCAGTCCGCGAGCTGCAAAGGCAAAGGTATTCAATGTCTGACAGTAAATATCATTCTCTTTATGTGCTTGCAGGCATTATATGGTCAAGATATGATATTGATTTAAAAAATCTTATGATTAATGAAATTCCGCTGAATGAAAAAATATATGATGAAAGCCTAAACCTGGAAAAGCATATTAGGGAAAAATGGTTTGTAGATGAAAAGCGCCAGATAAGCTTTTTCAATATAAAGCTTGAGGAGCTTGCGGGATTGCAGGCAAAAGCATATATTACAGATAGTGGAAAAGCTGTTGAGGCAGGCATATATGATGGTATTTTGGCTATAAAAATAAATGGAGAAATAATTATGGAGAATACAGTAAAGGCGTTTTACAGGACAATTTTTAAGAAACTAATAAAAATTGAAGCACCTATTGAAAATTATATACCTTATGCAACAGGGAAAAAACGTTACCTTGTAAACAAAACGGGAAAGCATATTGGCGAGGAGCCGTTTGTGTCCCCGATTTGCGTTGGGGAATATTATATTGAAACGCACAAGAGCAAACGAGGTGCAACCAGAGATATTTATAATTTTATTAAAAAATTAGGTGTTGATGTTGAATATGTAAAATAGTCTGTTAATTGAATTTTTCAGACATACAAACCGCCGATTATTATTTATGTTTAAATCGCATTGACTATTTAATTGGTGTTGGATATACTAAAAACACAAATTAATTCAAATTGTAATTAAGCAGCAGCTCCTAGAGGAGTCGGCAAAATATATTTAGAAGGAAGCGTGAAGACAGTGGGAATGTTCCTGAACAGTGGCATTGCGTATGAGGCATATACGGAGGTACTCAGAGATAAATATTTTGTCGATAAATCCATGCTGATTAGCGAATTGCTGCCTGCGCTTGGAAGAAAAAACAGATACTTCTGCATTACAAGACCGCGGCGTTTTGGCAAGACAGTGATGGCAAACATGGTGGGCGCTTTTTTTGAAAAGACAAATAAAGCGAGCCTGTTTGGCGGTTTAGATATATCACGGGTAAAAGACTATAAAAACTATTTGAATAAATATGATGTAATTTATATAGATTTCAGCCGTATTCCTGAAAGCTGCAGTTCGTATCAAAAATACATTTCACGCATTATTGGCGGATTAAAAGATGATATATTAAATCAATTTTCAGATCTTAGTTTGGACAGTGGCAAGTCAATATGGGATATTTTGCAGGAAGTAAACGAAAAGAAAAAAAATAAATTTATTTTCGTGATGGACGAATGGGACGCTGTTTTTCATATGACATATGTTTCTGATGAGGAGAGAAAGGAATATCTTCTGTTTTTAAAAAGCTTATTGAAGGATCAGATTTATGTGGAGCTTGCGTATATGACAGGCGTGCTTCCTATCGCTAAGTATTCCAGTGGCTCTGAGCTGAATATGTTCGTGGAATATGACATGGTTATTTCTGAAAAATTCAGTGAATACTTTGGCTTTTTGGACACAGAGGTTGATGCGTTGTACAGCATTTATCAAAAAGAAACAGCAGCGCGGAAATTCAGCAGGGAAGACCTGCGCATTTGGTATGACGGATATTATACGGCTAAGGGCGAGCGGCTTTATAATCCGCGTTCTGTTGTTTTGGCGCTGACAGATAACCAGCTGCGCAACTATTGGACAAGCTCAGGTCCATATGATGAAATATTTTACTATATCCGCAACAATATAGATGACGTGAGAGATGATTTAGCCCTCATGGTATCAGGTGAGTGTGTCGCCGCTGATATAGGGCAGTACGCCGCAGGCTCAATGGAGGTGGAGTCACGAGATCAGATATATTCGGCGATGCTGGTGTACGGACTTCTGACATATGAGGATGGCGAGGTGCTTATTCCCAACAAGGAGCTTATGGATAAGTTTAATGAAATGCTGCTGTCGAAAGACTCTTTGGGATATGTGTACAGACTTGCAAAAAAATCGGAGCAAATGCTGAAGGCTACTATTTCCCAGGATACGCGCACAATGGAGGAAATACTGGAATTTGCGCACAATACGGAGGCGCCTGTCTTGTCATACAACAGTGAAACGGAGCTTTCGGCGGTGGTAAACCTGTGTTATTTGTCGGCGCGCAACAAATACCGCGTTGAGAGGGAGGATAAGGCAGGTAAGGGTTTTGTCGATTTTATATTTTATCCTGAGCGCAGAAACAGTGATTGTATTATATTGGAATTAAAAGTAAATTCTACCCCGGATGAAGCGATTAAACAAATAAAAAATAAGAATTATGCTCTCCGTTTTGAGGGAAAGCTGGGAGAAGCGCCGAAGTACACGGGGAGGATTCTGCTGGTTGGCATAAGCTATGACAAGGATACGAAAGTACACAAATGTAAGGTAGAAGCAGTCTGACAGCTTCTGCCTTACTTTTTGCAGTAATCATATTTATACTAAGGTAGGTCAAAGTATGTACAACATAGGAAAATTTACATAGCAGGAGGGCTGCAAATGGCGGACAGGATAATGCTTATAGAAGACGATAAGACGATATGCGGCGAGCTTATGACACTCTTGTCAGCAAATAAATATGACGTTGGTGTCATTTCTGATTTCCACAGAACATATGAGGAGACGGTGGCGTTTGCACCGCAGCTTGTGCTGCTTGACATTAATCTGCCTTATGAAGACGGCTTTAAGGTGTGCGCAAAGCTTAGGCACAGCTTTGACTTTCCGATTATTTTTGTCACGAGTCGCAATACGGATATGGACGAGCTAAACAGCATTATGACGGGCGGCGACGCGTTTATAACAAAGCCATACAATACCGCGATACTTCTGGCAAAAATAGCGTCGCTTTTAAAACGGGCATACGGCGGGCAGGAAAGCACGGTGGTAGAACATAACGGTGTGATGCTGAGACTTGAAAACGGCTGTGCAGAGCGCGGGGGTGCCAGTGTGGAGCTTACGAAAAATGAGCAGAAAATTTTATATTATCTGATGAAAAACGCGGGGAAAATCTGTGCGCGGGCGAACATAACGGAATATTTGTGGGACAATAGGATTTACATTGACGACAATACGCTGAGCGTAAATGTCACAAGGCTAAGGGAAAAGCTTACGCGCATAGGGGCTGAGGAATATATAAAAACGAAGCATAGGCAGGGGTATCTTGTATAGGCTATTTCATGCGGGTAAGCGATTATGCGGAATATTAAGGTATGGGAGAATATATAAATATTAGACGTTATCTAAAGGACAGGCTTGCCGTTATCGCGTTAAATCTGGCGGGTATGGTTTTTATGGCTCTTTTTCTGCTGTCGGCGGGCAACAGTCTGGACACTGTGCTTTTGGTAATCGGAATGTGGATATTGGCGGCTGTTTTGTATTTTGCTGTGTCGTTTCGGGCAAGGCGCAGGTATCTTATGGGGATAATCGGACTTGCAGACAGGTTACAGGAAAAATATCTTGTCTCCGAAATAATCGAAAAGCCAGCGCGCATGGACGATGAAGTATTTTACTGGCTATTGAAGTCGGCGGACAAGTCCATGCTTGAAAAAATTTCGGAAATAAAGCAGGAAAAACAGGATTATAAGGAATATATCGAGCAGTGGGTTCACGAGGCGAAGACGCCTGTCACGGCAATGTGCCTGATTTGCGAGAACAACAAGGAAACAGTTCCGCGGATACTTTTGGCGGAGCTTGAACGCGCAGACCAGTATATTGAGCAGGCGCTTTTTTTCGCAAGGAGTGATTACACACATAAGGACTATATCATACGTGAGACGTGCCTTGAGGATATTGTGCATCTGGCTGTGGCGCAGAACAGGCAGCTTTTGATACAGAACAATGTCAGGGTTGAGGTGGAAGACTCAGAAATAACGGCATACACGGATGGGAAGTGGATAGCCTTTATAATAAGCCAGCTTATTCAAAACGCAGTCAAATATAAAAGTGACACTCCTGTCATAAAAATCGCGATAGGAATGGAAAACGGCAGCGCGTTTTTGGCGATATCGGATAATGGCATAGGCATATCAGATGATGAGCTGCCACGCGTATTTGACAAGGGCTTTACAGGGACAAACGGGCGTAACGGCGAAAAAGCCACAGGCTTGGGGCTGTACCTTTGCAAACGGCTGTGTGATAAGCTTGGTGTGGGGCTTAGCGTAAGCTCTGACGGTAAAGGAACAAAGTTCAGGTTGGTGTTTAATGGGAATGAGCTTGTGATAAATGGATAAAAGGAAGTTCTTACAAAACTGTAAGAATTTCGTAAGAAAAGGTGATACATTATGTGTCGCCTTTTTTGTATTATTATATTTACAGTAATCGGCAGCAAAGCCTAAAATATAAAAAGAAAAGAGGCGGAAAATAAATGGACAATTTATTGGAATTAAAATCAATCCAAAAATACTACGGCACGAGGGGCAGTATCACAAGGGCGGTAAATGGCATAAGCTTTAGCGTGAGTGAGGGCGAGTTTATCGGCATAATGGGCGCGTCGGGCTCGGGAAAGACCACACTTTTAAACTGTATAGCGACAATAGACAACGTAAGCGCAGGACATATTTTCCTTGAGGGCGTGGACATAACAGAGCTTAAAGAAAATCAGCTTGCCCGTTTCAGACGCGAAAAGCTTGGATTTATATTTCAGGATTTTAATCTTCTCGACACGCTTACGCTGGGGGAGAATATAGCTATGGCGCAGACCATCAATCGGACACCTGCGGACGAAATAGACAAAAACGTCGCGGAAATCGCGCAAAAGCTCAATATATCAGCTCTTTTGGACAAATATCCGTATGAGGTATCGGGCGGTGAGAAACAGCGCTGCGCCTGTGCGCGCGCCATTGTCAACAAGCCGCGCCTTATCCTTGCAGACGAGCCGACAGGGGCGCTTGACAGCCATTCCGCGCAGATGCTCCTCGAAACGATGAAATCCATGAATGAACAGCTTGGCGCAACGCTCCTGCTTGTGACGCACGACGCTTTCACGGCAAGCTACGCAAACCGTATTCTGTTTCTGAGAGACGGAGAAATTTTCACGGAGCTTGTAAAAGGAAATAATACGCGCAGACAATTTTTTGGGAAAATTCTTGATGTGCTGTCTATGATATCATAAAAATCAACGGGAAACGTTAAAGCATTTAGGATTTCCAAATGGTTCAGTCGAAGTAATTAGGCGTTTGCGAAATTCGGACGGTTGGGAACATATTTCGCAATTGTCTGCCGAAATAATAATGAAAGGGAAAAAACATATGTATATAAAACTAATTCTGAGAAACGCCATACGCTCAGCAAAAGACTACATCATATATATAATGACGCTGACACTGTGTGTAAGCATGTTCTACGCATTTTTATCAATCACCAGCCGTTATTTCAAGCCCGACCTTGGCGCAGAGTTCAGCCTTGAAATATTAGGAGCCCCTCTCAAAGCGTCTATAGCATTGCTCACGCTGCTCATGCTTTATCTTGTAAATTATGTGAACAGATATATGATAAAACGCAGAATGAAAGAGTTTGCCCTGCAGACTATCATGGGAATGGAGCGCGCCGTGACATCTCGCCTTTTCCTTGCGGAAACGCTTCTTATGGGCGCTTTGTCAATCGGGCTTGGCATTGTGCTGGGCGCGTTTTTGTCGCAGCTCATCACGGCGCTTATGCTTTCATCGTATGGAAAGAGCTACCACATAATGTGGACGCTCTTTCCCGATACGGCGCTGTTTTGCACGGTATTTTTCCTCATATGCTTTCTGGCGGCGGGCGCATACAATTCGTCTGTGATAAAGCGTATCCCGATCACGCAGATGCTTTCGGAAAACAGACGCAACGAGGACACTGTGAAAAAAAGCCGTTTTATGCCCGTGATGTCTGCGCTGTATATTGCCGCGCTTTTGTGGATGACAGACACGGCGGTATATCGTGTACTGCCGTTTTACGACAGCAGACATCCATTTGCGGTCAAGCTTATGATGTTCGGCGTGACCGTGATGCCGATTGCATCGCTTGTGGCGGCGCTCGCGTACAGCGTTGCCGAATTTGCAAAAAACAGGAAGGCATTCCGCTTTTACGGGCTTGTCGCCATGCTTTTGGCGTTTGTGCCGTTTGTGGCTGCGGCGCTGCTGCTTGTGCCGCTTGAAAAGCTGCCGTATTTTCTTCCGATAACTCAGGACACGCTGACTGTGTATCTTGCTGACATTGCCGTGTGCTTTGCCTTCGCAATCAGCGCTGTAGTGTGCCTTGCATCAGTCCTGCTTACGCGGTTAAAAAACAGGAAGCAGAGCAGCTACAGGGGTGAAAATCTGTTTTTTTACGGGCAGCTTTTGTCAACGCTCAAAACAGCGGTAAAAAGCATGTCCCTTATCGGGATCACGCTGGCGTTTTCAATAGGGATTTTTATGGCGGAGCCGCTGCTTGTGGGGTGGGCAGAAGGATATCTTGAAATGCGCTCGGTATTTGATGTGCAGATATGCTCGTTCCACAATCAGGCGGAGACGATAGAGGATATCCATATGGACAGCTATGATGAATGTACGAGGTTTTTGGAGGAGAAGGGCGTGGAGCTTACGGCAAATGTGTTTGTGGTAAAGTATCTGCCGCTTGCCAGGGATTTTCACAACCGCAGAAAATATGATTTCCCCGTCGGGGCGATTTCGCTCTCGGATTATAATGCGCTGAGAAAAATGCAGGGCGAGGAGGCGGTAAGCCTTGGAGAGAGCGAGTTTTTGATGCAGTGGCGGCAGATTGCGGATTATGATACGGCATTGGAGTACGCGGGTGCGCACGGCACAGTGGAAACCGACGCGGGAAAGCTTACGCTTGCCGAGGACGGGATATATTACGCGCCTTTGGGGGAGTCCATTTACAACAGCTATACAGACGTGCTTTATGTGTTTCCTGACAGCGTCTGCGGCAGGCTTTTGCCTGTATCGGGCAATCGTTTTATGATGTCAAAGGAGCCGATACCGTATGAAACGGCGGCGGCGCTGGAGGAATTTTTCAGGCATAAATACGGCGATGATTTGGCTTTTGATTATATTATCCGCACGCGGAGCGAGCAGATGAGCACGGGAATAGCGACAAATTTCACGCTGAAGCTTGCGATGATTTACGGCGCGGTTATCCTTATGCTTAGCTGCGTGACGATACTTGCGCTGCAGCAGCTTTCGGAGGCTGACCGCTTCGGGTATCGCTTTGACGTGCTTAAAAAGCTGGGCGTGCCGAAGGAGCGGATAAACGGGCTTATTATGAAGCAGATTGCGTTTTGGTTTGGGCTGCCCGTGGCGGCGGCTGTCGTGGCAGCAGGAGTTTTTGAGGTTTTTGTCTGCGCAAGCTTTTGGACACAGGTAAAGGCGTATATAGGCGCGGGGGCGCTGCTCTCACAGCTATGCGCGACAGTCGTGATACTGGCGGTGCTGCTTGGGTGCTATTTTATGGCGACGTGGATTTTGTTCAGGCGGGCGGTGGAATAGTTGAGCAGGGGAAAGTGTACGAGCAGCATATTTATAAAGAAATACATGTTTAGGAATGACCGATGAAGTGGGAGGAAGGCGTGTCAAAAAGCAAAAAACAACGCGGATAGACAGTTGCTCAATTTTATAACAGAGGTAACGGAAAAAAGCAAAGCAGCCGTAAAAAATCTTTAATAAGGATTTTTTACGACTGTTTTGTTTTTGCAATATTTTTTATAAACAATAATCTTTTTCCTATAATTTATAAATATACCCCATTTTTGTATAAGTTGTAAGTATTAAAAAAAATATGTTGACAATAGGGGGGGGGGGGGTAGTATTGTCCTATATTGAATAGGAAAAAGGAGGGCGTTCTATTTTATGAATAAAAAATTGAAAGGCCAGAGAGAAACAAAATATGCGCAGCAGTGTCCATTGCCAGTCAATATGCTTGTAGAAGTTACAAATGCATGCAATCATAAATGTATTTTTTGCGCACATTCCAAAATGAAGCGAAAAATAGGAATGATGGACTTGAATTTGTATAAAAGCATAGCTAAACAGGCATATGACGGCGGCACAAAGGAAATCGGCTTTTATATGACTGGAGAACCCTTGATGAACAATAGGCTGAAAGAATATGTTTCTTATGCAAAGCTACTTGGATTTGAATACATCTATATGACAACAAACGGTGTTTATGCGGACATTGAGACGATGAAGGAGCTGATTAAGGCTGGGTTGAACAGTGTTAAATTTTCTATAAATGCAGGCACGGCGGAAACATATAAGACAATACACGGCAGGGCTGACTTTGAACGCGTGCTGTCTAATTTGATTCATTTGTCAGAATATATTAGAGCGGAAAATTTGGATATAGGGCTGTTTGTGACTTGCATCGCCTGCCAGCAGAATGAAGCCGAGATTGAGCTGTTGAGGAGCAAGGTAAAAGACTATGTAAATGATTTTACGGCGCCGCAGGTGTACAATCAGGGCGGAAATATGTATGAGATTAGGGATACGATTATGCTGGATCCCGATTATAAGCTCATGAAAACTCCCTGCAGTATGGTTTTTAACCGCCTTCATATTACATGGGAGGGATATCTCAGCGCATGCTGTGTTGATTTTGACAATAATCTTGTTGTCGCCGACTTAAATAAAATATCTCTGCTGGAGGCGTGGAACTGTGAAAAAATGATTGAGCTTAGGAGAATGCATCTGAATGATAGTATTCCCACAAATGTAGTATGTTACAATTGCGTACATAATGCAAATAATAAAATAGAGCCTATTGGATTGGATTAAGGAAGCAAATCTTTCTTAATATGCATATAATATTAGCAGAATTGAAAACGGTTTTTCGATTTGGAAGGAGCGGCATAACCCAAAAGAGGTTGCCGCTCCTGATTTTTTGGCATTGCAATTGATTAAGACAGTTTAGTTAATCCAGCAAAGCCTTTATGACCTTTCCAATATCATCATCAATGCAAATGGATTGATGCCTGATTTCCGCAGGGGCATACGCTTCCGACAGATTGATGCATATATAGACAGCTTTAGGATTGTCATGCGTCATCTGCCAGAACGGGTATTTAATAATTCCAGGCGTATTGCCGCCGACGCCCAATTCCAGATAAACAACCTTCATACCGTTATGGCGGAGTAAAAAGCTGCGGTATCTTTCTGCCGCCGCATGCCAGCCTTCATCTTCGACAAAGGTATCATCTGCGCGCAGGTTCATCGACATAGGCGCGCCACAGACAGGACAATGAGGCACCAATTCCGATGGGACACGCATATTTTTCTGTTCAGCAGCCATTTTTTTGACGACGGTTTCGTTATCATAGGTTTTATCGTGGCAGGGCTTTGAACACTGCCATAACCCATAATCGCCCTGCGTGTAAAAAAGCCTGCTCTTATCAAAGCCAGCCTTTTGGAAACAGTGGTCTACATTTGTCGTCAGCACGAAATAGTCCTTGTCCCGCACCAGATTATATAAATCACCGTAAACGTTTTTTGGCGCATCCTTATAGCGGTTAATGAGGATATAGCGGCTCCAATACGCCCAGTATTCCTCCAATGTGTCATACGGGTAAAAGCCAGCCGAATACATATCTGAAAAGCCATATTTTTTGATAAAGTCAGGGAAATTTTCCTCGAAACGCTTCCCAGAATAAGTAAAACCTGCCGAGGTTGAAAGCCCCGCACCAGCGCCAATTACAATGGCATCGGCATTTTCAATTTCCTGCTTTGCCTTTGCAATGCTATCCCAATAGCTGCCTGTAGATTTGATAGTCTTTGTCCTTGAAGACATTAAAAACCACCTCCAAACCGTTTTTATTTTTCTCTTTATATTCCTGCACTGTCCGAACTGCTATCTCGGCGGCTTTATCATTCGGGAAATGAAATTCTCCCGTAGAAATACAGCAGAAAGCAATGCTTTTCAAATTGTTTGCCGTGGCAAGCTCAAGGCAGGAACGGTAGCATGACGCTAACAGGCCGCAATCCTCTTGGGTAACTTCCCCGTAAATAATCGGACCGACAGTGTGAATAACATAACGGCAGGGAAGATTGTATGCCTTTGTGATTTTTGCCCCTCCCGTGGGTTCTTCCGCAGAGTGAATTTTTCCCATTTTTTGCTTTTCCATTATGTCAAAACATTCCAAGCGGAGCCCTACTCCTGCGGCAGAATGAATAGCGTTGTCAATGCACCCATGACAGGGAACGAAACAGCCAAGCAAGGCGCTGTTAGCCGCGTTCACAATAGCGTCTGCGGCTAAGCGTGTAATGTCGCCCTGCCATAGATATATTCCCGACTGTATCATTGGAATATCAGATAATTTGACGATGCCTTTTGTTGCACATTCATTCTGCAGGTAAGCATCCTGCACTTCCAAAAAATCTTCCGAAACAGGTTTAGGCGGGCGGATATTCATAAGGGAACGCAGCAGACGCTTCCTCTCTGCGCTGTCCTCAGGAATATCCACTGATTTAAGCCTGTCATCTTCATTCAGCAGGTAGTTTATAAGAAACAAAAGCCTTTCCGCCTGTGTCATAATGTGCTCCTTTCCATTGCCGCCGAGCCTATATTTTATGAAATAATATTATTTGCAGCTTGTTTTTTGCCTTGTAAAATTATAATATATCTATAATGAAAAAAAGTAAAGCAGGCACTTTATTGTGACATAGTTACCAGAAGGAAACTATTATGGAGAAAACAGGGTTTTCATATGAGAAAAATTGCCTGAATGTTTGGTGGATTAGGGAGGAGCGGCATGATTTACTTAAGCAGCTTTCTGCTTTCACAGAGAAAAGTCAATAATCCGAATCTGTACCCCTAAGATAAAATAATCTGCGCAACCAAGCAGCTGCTGGAAATTGGTGGTGCGCAACCGAAGTTGCAGATACTGAAAATGTCCAAAACAGGACAGAAGGAGGTATGCACATGACGTTAGGTGAGGAAATTAAGCGCGTCAGAGAGTTGAAGAATTTTTCACAGGAGGAATTGGCGGAGCAGTCAGAAGTAAGCAGACAGGCGGTATCTAAATGGGAAACTGGAAACATTCAACAAAGAATAATAGAAAGCAAACAGAAATTAAAATAAAAACCCCATCTAAAACATCAGATGGGGTTTTTTAACATATTACATATTAACCAAAATACCTCTTTAACAGCCCTTCAAACGCTTTCCCATGCCTAGCCTCGTCTCTAGCCATCTCATGCACAGTATCATGAATAGCATCAAGATTCAAAGCCTTAGCGCGTTTAGCAAGGTCAGTCTTTCCAGCGGTAGCGCCGTTCTCAGCCTCTACGCGCATCTCAAGGTTCTTCTTTGTGGAATCAGTAACAACCTCGCCCAGCAGCTCAGCAAACTTAGCCGCATGCTCAGCCTCCTCATACGCTGCCTTCTCCCAGTAAAGCCCAATCTCAGGATAACCCTCCCTGTGAGCCACTCTTGCCATAGCAAGATACATGCCGACCTCAGAGCACTCGCCGTTGAAATTAGCCCTCAAATCATTGATGATATCCTCGGGCGCACCCTTAGCCACGCCTACCACATGCTCGGCAGCCCAAGTAAGCCCCTCGCCCTGCGCTACAAACTTCTCAGCAGGCACTCCGCACTGAGGACACTTCTCAGGCGGCGTATCGCCCTCGTGAACATAACCGCATACGCTGCATACATATTTCATTTTAAATTCCTCCTTTTAAATAAAATCCTAAAATTCCCCCGCAAGCTATGTAAAATATCACAAAAATTCCCCCGCGGCGGTGATTAATACTATTATATTTAGACAATTTCCGCTTGTCAACTAAAAAGAAAGAATTTAAAAATAAAAAATATTTATATAAAATTAATTCCATAAAAAATAAATTAATTCACGCCAAATACACTATATTTCTAAAAAACCTATGGTATAATAAGCTAAAACCTGACCATTCTGCACATTGGATAAAGATAAAGGATAAGCAGCTGCGGTCATTCAAATAATATAAAAAGAAGGCGCAAAACACCCCATGAAACTAAAAACCAAAATGATGGTCCTGTTCCTAGCCATAATCCTAGTCCCCCTATGCTTCGGCGCGGCGGCATTTCTGGGCTTTGGCTACCACGAAAACATAAACCTTTTCCACGAGCTCACCAAAGAGGACATAATGATAGAAGCGCTCATAAACAAACGCTTTATGAGCTACTTCACTCTTTCCATGGTAATCATACTGATACTGACAAGCGCCCTCATCACGGCATGGATAAACAACGACATATACAAGCCGATAAAAGGCTTAAACCGCGCAATGGAGCACATCGCGGAGGGTGACTTTGACTACAGGATTTCCAACACAGCCACAGGCGAGGTAGGCCAGCTCTACAGCAACTACGAGCAGATGCGCCTCAAACTAAAGGAAAACGCCGAGGAAACCCGCCAGAATGAGCAAAAGTCAAAAGAGCTTGTAAGCAACATATCACACGACCTCAAAACCCCCATAACCTCCATCAAAGGCTACGTCGAGGGCATAATGGACGGAGTCGCCGACACCCCCGAAAAGATGGACAAATACATCAAAACCATCTACAACAAGGCAAACGACATGGACAGACTGATAAACGAGCTCACTACTTACTCAGGCATAGACTCCAACAAAATACCGTATAACTTCCATATTATAAATGTTTCCGATTATTTTTCCGATTGCGTGGAGGAGGTAGGGCTTGACCTCGAGCAGAAAAACATCCGCCTGAACTACACCAATCTAGTCCCCGCGGACACAAGCATAGTCGCAGACCCAGAGCAGCTCAAAAAAGTGATAAACAACATAATCAGCAACAGCGTCAAATACATGGGACACGACAACGGCTGCATAGATATCCGAATACTCGACGAGGGCGAATCCGTCAAGGTTGAGATAGAAGACGACGGCAAAGGCATAGCCGCCAAGGACATCGGCAATATATTTGAGCGGTTTTTCAGGACAGACGCCTCACGTAACTCAATGCAGGGCGGCAGCGGCATAGGGCTCAGCATAGTCAAAAAAATAATCGAGGACCACGGCGGCTACGTCTGGGCGACAAGCAAAGAAGGCGAAGGCACCTGCATGCACTTCGTAATCCGCAAATATGTTGAAATCAAAGATGATGTAATAGTGTGAGAAATTCATAGGAATTTATGAAAAAATGGAGGACAAACAAAATGAGCAGAATTTTAATAGTTGAGGACGAGGAAGCGATAGCAGAGCTTGAAAAAGACTATCTGGAGCTGAATGATTTCAAGGTAGTAATCGAAAACAGCGGTGACAAAGGGCTTGCGACAGCGCTCGCGGAAAGCTTTGACCTGATAATACTCGACCTTATGCTCCCTGGAATGGACGGATTTGAGATTTGCAAAAAAATCCGCGAGGAAAAAGACGTGCCGATACTAATGGTATCCGCCAAAAAAGACGACATTGACAAGATAAGGGGCTTAGGACTAGGCGCAGACGACTACCTCACCAAGCCATTCAGCCCCAGCGAGCTAGTGGCACGCGTCAAGGCGCATATGTCGCGCTACAACCGCCTTGTCGGCAGCCACGCCAAGGAAAACGACATAGTGGAAATACGCGGCATACGCATAGACAAGACCGCAAGGCGCGTATTCGTTGACGGCGTGGAAAAAACCTTCACCACCAAGGAATTTGACCTCCTCACCTTCCTCGCCGAAAATCCAAACCACGTATTCACCAAGGAAGAAATCTTCCGCGAAATATGGGACATGGACTCCATCGGCGACATAGCCACAGTGACAGTCCACATCAAAAAAATCCGTGAAAAAATCGAGACCGACACCTCAAAACCTCAGTATATAGAGACCATCTGGGGCGTCGGCTACCGTTTCAAGCTGTAATTATGAAAAGCACGATAATCCACGAAGACGCTGCCCTGCTGGTAGTCCATAAACCCGCAGGACTAGCCGCCCAGACCGCGCACCTCGGACAGCCCGACCTGGTTTCCGAGCTGAAAAACTACAGAAAAAGCAAAAACGAGGACACCTATATCGGCGTAATCCACCGCCTGGATCAGCCCGTCGAGGGCTTGTTGGTCTTTGCCAAAACACCAGAGGCGGCAAAGCAGCTGAGCGCACAGCTTTCAGACAAAACCCTCGTCAAAAAATACTCCGCCCTCATATGCGGCAAGCCCTCCGCGCGGCAGGGCACACTTACGGACTACCTTCAAAAAGACGCCCGCACTAACCTCTCCGCAGTAGTGCCAGACACAGCCGAAGGCGCAAAGCCCGCCAAGCTTAGCTGGAAATTAATCAAAAGCTTCTCCACAGCGGCAGGCGCATACTCCCTCGTGGAAATAGAGCTTTTCACAGGCCGCCACCACCAGATACGCGTGCAGATGTCAAACGCAGGCTACCCGCTGCTTGGCGACGCAAAATACGGCTCCGCCCAGTCACAAAAAATATCCGCGCAGGCAGGCATAACCTCCGCCGCCCTGATAGCGGATTATATCGAATTTGTCCACCCTCAGAGTAAAAAACGCTTGTCTTTTAGAATCGATTATCCATCAAAATGGAAAATAAAATATACCTCTTGCACTCCGCAAAATATAATACTATAATAAAATAGCAAAAAAAACATAACCCGCAGAAACCGAGGTGACGCTTTTTTATGGAATATGCAAAAAAATCTGACCTAAAGGTAGAATGTATAGTATCAGAAGACGACTTCGACTTCTTCGGCATCACTCCCGACGACATACTCGAGCGCACGCCCGCAGGCATAAACTTCCTCAAAAAGGCAAAAGACCTCTGCGCCATCACCCAGAAGGTCACATGGACAAACACAGCCTACACCCTGCGCATCACCCTCCTGTCAGACAAGAGGATGTCGCTCGAATTTAGCGAGCGCATATCCGACTACGCCGCAAGCCTTAAAAATTCAATGCAGCTCGCCGACGAGGCAACCAGACAGCCCCTCAAAGAATTTATAGAGGCTCTCGAAACCTCCGACGAACAGACCGCCAGAGAGCTAGTCGCCCGTTTTGAAAAAAACACAAGAAACGAAATAATAAAATAACCAGCTGCAAAACTCCATTCAGCAGCGTAAAATTTATGACCAGCTTTGCAATTACCCAAACATTCACACAACAGAAAGGGGCAAATATAAGACCATGAAAACCGACATAAAAAAAGTGTATATCTGTTTCCCTCAGTGGAAACACAAAGTGCTCACCATGAGCTACGACGACGGCAGGCACGAGGACAGACACTTGGTAGAAATATTCAATAAATACGGCATAAAAGGCACCTTCAACCTAAACAGCGGCTTAAAAGACGATCCCAAGCGCATACCCCAGTCAGAATACAAGGAGCTGTACAAAGGACACGAAGTAGCCAGCCACACATTTTCACACCCCACCATATCACGCTGCCCGCTCGCCAGCGTAGCCGACGAAGTGCTCGAGGACAGAAAGAGACTTGAGGCAATCATGGGCTACCCCGTCAGAGGACTGGCATACCCCAACGGCTCATACTCCGACGAAATATGCAGTCTGCTCCCAGCTCTCGGCATACGCTACGGCAGAATAGTTGGCAACTCCGAAAGCTTTGAAATCCCCTCTGATTTTATGCGCTGGAAAGCCACCTGCCACCACAACCACAAACTCTTAGAGCTCGGCGAGCAGTTCATAAACCTCAAGAAAAAACAGTACCTCTACATGATGTATGTCTGGGGACACAGCTACGAATTTACCCAAAACAACAACTGGAACGTTATGGAGGATTTCTGCAAACTCACAGGCGGGCAAGACGACATCTGGTACGCCACAAACATAGAAATAGTAGACTATTTCGACACCGCCCGACAAGCCCAGTTTGCCGCAGACAATTCCTTCGTCTACAACCCCAGCGCCCAAAGCCTCTGGCTCTGTATAGACGACAGCGAATTCATAGAAGTAAAAGGCGGCACCCTCGCCACCCTATAGTGCAATAACAACAAAAAAATAACAAAATTTTAACAAAAATTATTCACTTTTAGCCAGATATATGTTAAAATACCATTAGCGCACAAGCGCAATCTAAAATAAAGGGTGATAATAAATGAAAAAAAGCTATAAACTAATAAAATTCCTGCTCGCGCTGACACTGGGCATATTCATCTCTGCCTTCTCCCTAAACGCCAGCAAAGTCAACGCCGCAGAAAACACACAGCAAAAAGTCATCGAGGAAGAAGCCACTCCCACATCATCAAACGCCGACTCCGACAACGCCGGCAGCGCAGTCCTTCTCCTCATGGGCGGCATGCTCCTCATAATCATCACCGTAGTAGTCACCGTAGCCGCCACCGTAGTATCCACCGCCGCCATAGCCGACGAATCCTAACCCCCAAAGCGTACAGCCCCCAAGCTATACGCTTTTTCTATTTCTTACCTCTTATTTTCCCATAAAAACATTCAAAAAAATCCAATGGTAGAAAAATCCATCAGCAAAAATCCAATGGTAGAAAAATCCATCAGCAAAAATCCAACGAAGAAAATCCAGCAAAAGAAAATCCAACGAAGAAAATCCAGCAAAAGAAAATCCAACGAAAAAAAATCCAGCAACAAAAAGCGGCAGGCAATAACCAAGCCCAGAGGCAGCTATATGCCCCATGAAGACCTTTGGGAGCGTCGGCACTTAGCGAAATAAGCGTTAAAAGCGTAGTTCCTTTTAACGCGTCATTGAGCTTAGTGTCCGTTACGCTCCCAACTGAGCGCAAGCGATGTCTGAATGGGGCATATAGCTGCCTCTGGGCGCCCTGTCTCCACAAAAAAATAATTTCCAAAATAATTTCCAAAATAAAGTTGTTCCCCACCCCAAAATAAGCTATAATAAATACTAACAGCAAATATAGGAAAAACTTATATTTTAATATTTTAATAAAAAGGAGGCTCACAAAAAAATGATAAGAATCGGTTTATTAACAAGCGGCGGCGACTGCCAAGCCCTCAACGCAGCAATGCGCGGCGTAGCAAAAGGACTCTTCAACTCCCATAAGGACGTAGAACTATTCGGCTTCATCGACGGCTACAAAGGACTAATCTACGGCAACTACAAAATGCTCCAGTTCTCCGACTTTTCAGGCATCCTCACCAAAGGCGGCACAATCTTAGGCAGCTCACGCATGCCCTTCAAAAACATGCGCGATCCCGACGAAAACGGACTTGACAAAGTAGAGGCAATGAAGCACAATTACTACAAGCTCAACCTCACCTGTTTAGTAATCCTCGGCGGCAACGGCACGCATAAAACAGCAAACCTCCTCCGCGAAGAAGGACTGAATATAGTGACGCTTCCAAAAACCATAGACAACGACCTCTGGGGCACGGACATGACATTCGGCTTCCAGAGCGCAGTAGACATAGCGACACAGTGCATCGACCAGATACACACCACAGCCGCATCACACGGACGCGTATTCATAGTAGAAGTTATGGGACATAAAGTAGGCTACCTCACCCTCAACGCAGGCATCGCAGGCGGCGCAGACATAATCCTTATCCCCGAAATTCCCTATGATATAGACAAGATTATAGACGCAATCAAAAAACGCGCCGAAAGAGGCAGCCGCTTCACAATCCTCGCAGTAGCAGAAGGCGCTATTTCAAAGGATTTGGCAAAGCTTTCCAAAAAAGAATACAAAAAATACATGCAGGACTACAAATATCCCAGCGTGTCATATGAAATAGCAGAGCAGATTACCAAGAAAAGCGGCATGGAAGTAAGAGTCACCGTACCTGGACACACACAGCGCGGCGGCAGCCCTGACTCCTACGACAGAGTATTCGCCAGCAGACTCGGCGCAGAGGCGGCACGCCTTATCCTCGAAGGCGAATACGGCTACATGGTAGGCTACAGAAACAGAGAAGTAGTAAAAGTACCGCTCGAGGAAGTAGCAGGAAAGCTCAAAATGGTAGATCCCGAATCAACAATAATCCAAGAGGCAAAACTCCTAGGAATAAGCTTTGGCGATTAATCCCAAATACAATGCCGCGGCGCAAAACCGCGGCATAAAACTGTAAGCAAAAAGCCTGCAGATGCCAATAATATTACATTAAACACGGAGAATAGAATGTCATACACAGCGCTTTACAGAAAGTTCCGCCCCGATATATTTGAAGACGTAAAAGGGCAGGAACATATCGTTACCACACTCAGAAACCAGATAAAAGCAGACCGCATAGGTCATGCCTACCTTTTTACAGGCACACGCGGCACAGGCAAGACCACCATAGCCAAGCTCTTTGCCAAGGCGGTAAATTGTGAAAATCCCATAGACGGCAGCCCCTGCGGCAAGTGCCGCAGCTGCCAGACAATAAGCGCGGGCGCAAGCGTCAACGTAATAGAAATAGACGCCGCCTCCAACAACGGCGTGGACAATATCCGCGAGATAGTAGACGAAGTATCATACTCCCCCGTAGAAGGGAAATACAAGGTTTACATCATAGACGAGGTGCATATGCTTTCCATAGGAGCGTTCAACGCGCTCTTAAAGACACTAGAGGAGCCGCCCTCGTATGTGATATTCATTCTCGCGACCACAGAAGTCCATAAGCTGCCGATTACCATACTCTCGCGCTGCCAGAGATACGATTTCAGGCGCATTTCCATAGACACCATCACAGACAGACTAAGCGAGCTCATGGAAAAAGAACAGGTTACGGCAGAGGAAAAAGCGCTCAGATATATAGCCAAAACAGCCGACGGCTCTATGCGCGACGCGCTTAGCCTCTTAGACCAGTGCATAGCTTTTCATTTCGGCGAGACGCTGACCTATGACAAGGTTCTCGACGTGCTTGGCGCAGTTGATACATCAGTATTCAGCCGCCTTCTGGAAAAAATAGAAAAATACGACGCCATGGGCAGCATTACGATTTTGGAGGAGGTTGTAATGCAAGGGCGCGAGCTCACCCAGTTTGTCACGGATTTCACATGGTATCTGAGAAACCTCCTGCTTGCAAAGACCTCGGACAGCGGTTTAGAGGATATGATAGACATGTCAGGCGATAACCTGTCGCGTTTAAAGGCAGAAGCCCAGCAGCTGGAGTTGGAAGACATAATGCGCTATATCAGGATATTTTCGGAGCTTTCAGGTCAGATAAGATACGCCACGCAGAAACGCATACTTATAGAAATGACGCTCATAAAATTATGCCGCCCCGCAATGGAGGAAATGGGAGGCGCGTCAGCCGACGCAATCAAGGCGCGAATCAGAGCGCTCGAAGAAAGCCTTGCAAACGGAGCAGCGCTGCAGCCACAATACGCGCAACAGTCCTCGCAGAGCCAGCCGTCGCAGCCAGCGCCCAAGGCAAAAAAAGAACTCCCCAAGGCAATTCCAGATGACATAAAAAAAATAGTCGGCGAATGGTCGGGAATAATCTCACAGGCGCAGCAGCCGCTGCAAAGCTATCTCAAAAACGCAAGGCTAAGTCTTGGCGGCGACAACCGCTTAGAGATAGTGCTTGACGACGGCATAGGCTATGATTACATGAGCCGCCCCGACAATCGCGCACAGCTTGAAAATATGCTTTCAAGCATTGTAGAAAAAGAAATTTCCGTTGAAATTAAGAAAATCGAAGACAGTGAAAGCTTTGAGGAAAACTACATCGACCTTTCAAAGCTCATAAATATGGACATTGAAATAGAATAACCCTAAAATCGGCAAAAATTAAGAGGAGGAAAATAATACAATGGCAAAAAGAGGAGGATTTCCAGGCGGCATGGGCATGCCTGGCAACATGAACAACCTGATGAAACAGGCTCAGCGCATGCAGCGCCAGATAGAAGAAGGGCAAAAAGAGCTTGAAACAAAGGAATTTTCAGCGAAAGCAGGCGGCGGCGCCGTCGAAGTGACAGTTTCAGGCAAAAAAGAAGTGCTCAGGGTAACGCTTTCCGAGGAGGCTGTAGATCCCGAGGATATAGAAACGCTGCAGGACATGATAGTCGCCGCGACAAACGAGGCGCTACGTCAGGCAGATGAGGCGGGCAATGAGCTTATGGGCAAAATGACAGGCGGGCTCGGCGGAGGCTTGCCCTTCTAATGGAACTTTACAGCGGATATATAAATAAACTGATAGAGCAGTTTGAAAAGCTGCCAGGAGTAGGCAGCAAGTCTGCCCAAAGACTTGCCCTGCACGTAATCAACATGCCGCCCGAGCACGTAGAGCGTTTTGCGCAGGTGATGGTAGAAGCGCGCCAAAATATACATTATTGCAAAGTATGCTGCACCCTTACCGACAAGGAAATATGCCCCATCTGCTCAAACCCGAGCCGCGACCACAAGACCATAATGGTAGTGGAAAATATCCGCGACCTGGCGGCATATGAAAAGACAAATAAATACGAAGGAGTGTACCATGTCCTGCACGGGGCGATTTCCCCAATGCTTGGCATGGGACCAAACGACATAAGGCTGAAGGAGCTGATAAAGCGTCTCGAAGGCGACGTGGAGGAGGTAATCATCGCGACCAATTCAAGCTTGGAGGGCGAAACCACAGCCATGTATATATCAAAGCTCATAAAGCCCACAGGCATAAAGGTCACGCGCATAGCAAGCGGCGTGCCCGTCGGCGGCGACCTCGAGTGCATAGATGAAATGACCTTGCTTCGGGCATTAGAGGGCAGAACAGAACTATAAAAATGCAAAATGCAATTATTTAAATGCCGCTAAAGCGGCAGAAAGAGAGGAAGAAATGGAAATTGTAACAAACGGCTTTGGAAATACCCCTGACGGAAAAGCGGCGACGCTCTACACCATCAAAAATGACAACGGAATAGCTGCGGAAGTGACAAACTTCGGCGCAATTCTTGTAAGGCTTTACGTACCGCAGAAAAACGGCGCCAATCAGGACATAGTGCTTGGGCACGACACCATAGAAGGCTACTATGAAAACGGCGACTTTTTCGGCTCGACAATCGGCCCGAGCGCAAACCGCATAGACAACGCAAGCTTTGAGCTTGACGGCGTAAAGTACCGCCTTGCGGCAAACGACGGCACAAACAATCTCCACAGCGACGATAATCTTGGCTACCACAAAAGATTATGGAGCGCAAGGACAACTGACAACAGTGTCATATTTTCCCTTGACGACGCTGATGGCAGCATGGGCTTTCCAGGCAACAAAAAAGTACAGGTCACATACACCCTTACAAATGAAAATGAGCTTAAGATAGAATATCATGTCACAAGCGACAAGCGCACACTCATAAATATGACAAACCACACATACTTTAACCTTGCGGGCCACGACTCGGGAAATATCGAGGGGCATAAGCTTTATATAAACGCCTTCCATTACACGCCGATATATGAGCGCCTCATACCGACAGGCGACCTCGTACCCGTAGAAGGCACACCGTTTGATTTCAGACAGATGAAGGAAGTCGGAAAGGATATAAACAGCGACGATATCCAGCTCAAATACGGACAAGGCTACGACCACAACTTTATGATAGACAACTACAACGGAAGCATCCAAAAAGCAGCCGAGGTTCAGGAGCCCACGACAGGCAGGAAAATGGAGGTTTATACAGACCAGCCCGCAATCCAGTTTTATGCAGGCAATTGCGTAAAGCCGCAGACAGGCAAAAACGGCGCCTCATACGGCAAGCGCAGCGGTTTATGCTTAGAGACGCAGAATGTCCCCGACGCCATAAATCAGCCCCAGTTCCCAAGCGCTGTATATGGTCCCGACAGGGAATACAAAACCACGACAATCTACAAATTTTCATGGTAATATTAAGCCAAAACCAGTCCATAATTGCCGTCTGGCAGTATGGACTGATTTTTTTGTTTCGACATACTTGTTTCGACAAATTATTCACGGCCTCCGTGCTATGATGTGTATTGTAAAAACAGTTTTTCCGCAGCCACACGTACAAAACGTACAAGTTTACGCTTGCGCTTAAACTTGAAAGCACATCAAGCAGATAGGAGGATTAAAATGAACAGTCAAACCATCAGCACACAAATACCTGTAAACACAAGGACAGTAGGAAAGCCGAGCGGCATATACATACTCTATCTCGAAGACTATGTATATACATTTATGAAAAAGCTTCTCGCAGAAAAGGCAGAGACAAACGACGACGCATGCGAAATATCCCTGTTCGGAAAACGTTTCGACGAGGAAGGCAGAAGCCTGCTCGTCATTTCTGGCGCGGCACAGAACCCGTTCCCCGAGGAAAAGGGCAGGCAGTCATTCCCGAGCTGCTCATTCTTGGGAAATGCAAAAATTGAAACAAATAAGGATTTCCGTCTCAGGCTTGAAGTGTCAATCAAAAATACAAATATCATACTTGACGACTTCTATATTTATTACGACCAGAATGACGAAATGCAGAATTATCTCATAGACTGGAACCTAAACCATAAATCAGCGCAGAACGAAGACGAAACGCAGGCAATCAGACAGAAAAAGGTGAATGTCCGCGCGGAGTCAGATGATGCAGTGCGCTACGGCAGGCTTGCGCAGGCATATAACCGCGAGGAGGCGCGCGTAAGCTTCATTTGGAACGTAATGAATATATTATGCTTAGGCTTAGTGCTGTGCATAATGGTATATGGCATTATTTCCATAAATAATTATCAAAAAATGAAAAGCATGGAAAAAACCATAGATTACTGTCTTGCGCTAATCACAGACAATATACAGCTGAGCGGCGCCAAGCCTGTAAATTCAGGCACAGCCGCCCCAGAAGACGGGCAGTATGAGAGATTTGTTGGACAGACAGGGGAGACAGCCGAAGCCGCTGCGCAGCCCGCCCCAGAAGAAGCATCATCAGCCGAGCTCCAGCCCGTGTCGCAAGACACGTCTGCAGCCACGGCATCACCAGATGAGCCCCAGCCCGAGCCGCAGGACACGGACACAGCCACAGCCACGGCATCATCAACCGAGCCCCAGCCCACGTCGCAGGACACGGACACAGCCACGGCATCATCAACCGAACCTCAGCCCGCATCGCAGGATACAGCCACAGCCACAGCATCATCAGCCGCGTCACAACAGCAGTCCGAGCCAGAGGTAACACAGGCTTTAGTACAGCTCTCCCCCGAGACACCACAGGAGGAGGCGCAGCCGCCAGTGCCCCAATACTACATAATCCAACAGGGAGATACCCTAAGAACCATCAGCTATGACGTATATGGCACCTACAATATGGTAGACGAAATATGCCAATGGAATAAAATTGAAAATCCCGACAACATTCTTTATGGACAAAGGCTTTTACTTCCGTGAAAAAAATGGTATACTATTTACTAACAATTAAAAAATGGAGTATACCAATGGCTGAAATAAAAGATTTCAAGCGAAATCAATACCTTTTAAAAGGCACAAAAAACAATGCTGGCACAAACGGCGCGGAAGGTAACCACGAAAAAAAATCCTTTGACAGCATGGTCGCGCGCCACAGACAGCTGAAAATCTACACAGTAATCGGAATACTGGCACTGGCAGGAATTTTCCTGATAGGTGCCTATTTCCATTGGAAAAGCATAATTTATACGGATTATGAGGTGCAGCAGCAAAGCAGCTGGGTTCGCGCGGGCGAGGCAAGCTGCATTAACCTTGACGGAATGCTCTTTACATACAGCAATGACGGCATGAGCTGCACCGATACCCGCGGCAATGTCATTTGGAACCAGACATACGAAATGCAGAACCCCATAATCAGAACCTGCAAAAAGACAATAGCAGTAGGCGATTACAACGGCAGGAGCATATATGTATCAGACACACAGGGGAATCTGGGCACGATAAACACGACAATGCCAATACGCGATTTTTGCGTGTCGCTGAACGGCATAGTCGCGGCAGTGCTTGACGACTCGACAGTCACGGCAATTTACCTGTACAGCACAGATGGCAGCGAGCTCGCCTACTTTAAAACGACGATGAGCGAATCGGGCTACCCGATAGCCATAGACATTTCCGATGACGGCGCAAAAGTAGCAGTTTCCTATATAAAAGCGGAAGACGGCAATGTCTCGTCAAGCATAGGCTTTTATAATTTTTCGGCAGTAGGGCAGCAGGTTACGGACAACTTAGTCAGCGGCTACGGATATGCTGACGCAATAGTTCCGCTGGTTAATTTTATGAACAACGACACAATATTTGCTGCAGCCGACAACCGCATCATGTTCTACCGCGGCAGGCAAAAGCCCGAAAGCCTCGCGGAAATCCTTATTTCCGAGGAAATCCAAGGCATTTTTTATGATGAAAATTATGTAGGGCTTGTATTTTTCGACAGCGCGGGAGAAAATACTTACAGGCTAGACGTATATAACACAGATGCTAAAAAGGTAAGCGAGCTGCATTTTGACCTTGAGTACACGGACATAATATTTGACTCCACAGGACTGATAGTGCGCAGCGACAATGAGTGCATTATTTACGACTGGCAGGGCAGACTAAAATATGAAGGCGCTTTCAAGGAGCGCATCACCTGCCTCATACCCACAGGCAACATAGCAAGATATACATTAGTGACAGACGACGCCATACAGCAGATACAGCTGTATTGACGCCGCATTGGAGGTACACCGACTTGGAAATAAACATTCTATTTATAATAGTAATCGCAGCCCTTGCTATAGGCGCCATATGGGGCGCGCACAGAGGACTTTTGGAAAGCGTGATACGCATAATATCCTGCATATTAGGAATATTAGTGCTTGTAATAATAGCAAAAGGAATAGGCAGCTTCATTCAAGGCAGCTTTTTGAGCGTCGTTATGGCAGTGATACTTTTGACCGTCATAAGAATTATTCACAAGGTCATAAAGCTCATACTTGAATCCTTAAAGCTCGTAAGAGCGCTCCCCGCAGGTAAACTGGTGGACAGGCTCGCAGGAATGGCGCTGGGATTGATAGAGGCTCTCATAGTAATATGGGTGTTGTTCATTCTTATAGGAAGCTTTAACCTTCACAACTTAAATGCGTGGATAAACGAGCAGGTATCACAAAGCCGTTTCCTGTCATTAATATATGACACAAACTATATAGTGATGCTATTAAGACAGTAATTTCCTAGTCAGATAAGCGCATAGAAAAAACTTGGGAAAAAATTAAAAAAATTGCCAAAATCCCCTTGACAAACGATAATTGCTATGATAATCTAATAAAGCTGTCGCTGATAAAGCACAGCAGCACCTTGACAAATAAACAGTAATGCAGACCTGAAAATTCTAAGAGAAAAGAAAGTTAAAGAGAAGTTCAGAGAAC
>CANQPM010000006.1 GCA_947625775.1 uncultured Lachnospiraceae bacterium
CAAAAAAAGTGGGGGATTTTAATAAAAAGGAATCTGAAAGCCTTACATTTATTGGCTTAGAGATTCCGAGAGATTATTTTAACACAAAGGAGGGCGGCTGTATATGGAAATCACATATCATTGGGAGGGGGATTATCTGATCCCCGACCTCAAGCTTTCAGACACGACGGACTATCATATCGGCAGATACGGCAGGATGAGGCAGAAATATCTGAAAGAAAACCACAGAGGCGTTTATTCCTATATGCTCTTGACGGAAACCCTGTGGAAGCATCTTGCCGAGATTGACGAGGAATGTAATGAGATGATGGACAGGATTGTAAAACAGATGGCAAGAAGGGAGGGCGTGACGGAGCAGCTAAAATCTGATGACTGGCTGTGCTGGCTTCAAAAGATGAACAGCATCAGGAGCCGAGCAGAGGAAGTGGTGCTGCACGATCTGGTCTATTCTCTCTAAGTGTAGTATAGTTCCAGATTTTGTAGCAGGAGGCATCGGGAATGTCAAGGCATCGGCTGCGCCTCGCCTGCGGCGGCTTTGACATTCCCCCTGTCTCCTGCTACGGAGCAGTCAAGGGGAACAAAGTTCCCCCATTGCATTAAAAATGCCAATGGCAGATTTTGCGTGTGAAAAAAATGTTGACGGAAATGCTGATAAGTGCTAAGATAATTTATAGAAAAGGTGTTACCGTGAAGCAACGGTTCACCTCGTTAAGTGCAAATCAAAAAAGCAACCTAACTTTGGCTGGTGCGGTTGCTTTTTTGATGTCTTTTATCTTTTCTGGTCTGCCGGATACTGATTACAGTGACGATGATGCTGATGACCGTCACTACAATACCGACAAGCTCCAAAATCATTCCGAACACCAATAGTGCTTACCTTTCACTTTATTTTCCATATGTATCCCCTCCTTCGATACAGGAAGTTCTCAAAATGTACTCATTTTGGCAAAAGGCGAACCGCTACCCGTTTTGGTAACACCCATATATATTCTATCATAGTGACAGAGTTTTGCAAGATGCGACAGCAAATAAAATCTTATTTGCCCTCTTTTTTTTCTCCCTCGATTTGTAGACGTTAAACTGGTTCTTACACTGTGGGCTGCAAAATTCGTTCTCTTTCCTGCTTGCGATGAAGGCTTTCTTGCAGTGCTTGCACAGGCGCATATCCGTGTCCTTATCCGTGAGCAGGAGGGAGAAGCACATCTGCACCATGACGAGCAGGGAGTGGAAGTCCCACACGATCATGGGCGCATCCGCCCCAAGCGCTATCTGGTAGGTCGGGGAGACGCCGCCGAAAGCGGAGATGCTCTGACGGTACAGGCTGCGGGTGTCCTCGTCAATCGAATCATAATCGAGGTAATAGAGGAGGCTGGTCACAAAGGTAAACGCAGGGTCGGTAAACTCCTTTACGATCCCGTCGTGTCTCTCCGCATACTCCCTCTGGTGTTCCATCGCCACTGCCTGCGGCACGTTCCCCAGCGCCATCGTGACCGCAATTCCATCCCAGTCAGTCACAGACCATCCGGATTCCACGCCGTTTTTCTGGGAATCCGGCTTTTCAAAAGGATAAAAACAGGCAGGATAGTCCTCTGTGGGGAGCGTTTTTTCCTTTATGAAATGGTTTTTGGGGAGATAAACGGATTCATAGGTTATGAACTCCGCCGTTGTCGGCAGCGCGGTCATAAAGCCGAGGAAGCCGTGTTTCTGCACAAAGCCGAGGACGGACTCCCTCAGTTCTTCCGCCGGAGCCTTGTGCAGGGCGGCAAGCCCGACATTTACGGCATCCATGACAAGCTGCCCCGCATCCTGCATGGGGCGGTACATCTCTGGCTTTGTTTCCGTCAGCCTTTTTCTTCCGCACCCCGTTCTCCAAAAAATACCTCTCATCCAGCGTTATCGGCAGACGGTTTGCCACAGGAGGAAAGATGCCTGCCGTAAGGGGAGGCATGGGAAACAACGGCTGTGCCGTCACCGGATAAAACAACATAGACATATTTTTTGAATGTGTCGGAATATTATCTGAAAATAATAACAGAAATATGGTTGTGCTTATTTTAAATTTGCCCTATACTATATAGTGGCGAAAGATATCAATGAAGGGATAATTATTTAATATGAAAATAAACGGATTAAAGTCTAAAAGCAGGATATATGTATGCCATACGTTTTATCATGTATATGTAGCTATCCTAAAGGAAATGAAGCTTGTGCGCAAGACTTCCCCTGCGGATTACAAAAAGGCGGATATTGCACTGAGCTCGATTTCGACTGATTTTGAAAGGCTGGGTGAGCGGCTGGAGGGGGCGGGGATTTTTGATGAGGTTTATGCGCTTGATGAAAAGAGGGAGGATTTTTTTCCGCAGCTTGCCAAGTACAGAAAGAATTACAGCAATATTTTAAGGCATATGGTAAACCGCATTATTTTCACAAAGAAGTTGGCTAAGTGCGAGGAGCCGTATATGGCGCAGATTGATTTTAAGGCGTATGAGGACATATATGTATTCTGCGACAGCGATCCGATTGGCTATTATCTCAATTATAAGCATATATATTATCATGCGGTTGAGGACGGGCTTGACTGTCTCAAAAATCTTGACGACGCGCATGTGGCAAACTATGGGCATTTTAAGCTGAAGGCCTTGTTTTCGCGCCTTAATCTGATATTTATTATGAACGGCTGGGGCAAGTATTGTATTGATATGGAAATAAACGACAGGAGCAAGGTGCCGACGGACTGTCCGCGGTTTGTGGAGGTGCCCAGAAAGCCTCTGGAGCAGGCGCTTACCTCGGAGCAGAAAAAGCTTATGATAAAGGCGTTTATTGAGGATGCGGATTATCTGATGGAGCAGCTAAAGCCGAAGGGCGATGGCGGGGAATATGCGATTTTTCTCACGGAGCCGCACCCTGTTGACGAGGAGGCGCGAAAGAGGGTGTGCCTTGATGTGCTTGAAAGGTACTGTAAGGGTTACAGGGTGATTATAAAGCCGCATCCGCGGGATATGATAGATTATGAAAAGCTTTGTCCTGACGCGGTGGTGCTTAAGGGGCGGTTTCCCGTGGAGGTGCTTAATTTTTTTGAGGGGCTTCATATAAAGCGCGCGGTTTCAATCGTGACTACGGCGATGAACAATATGGACTTTGTTGAGGAAAAGCTTAATCTTGGGGCTTCCTTCTGGGATGCGTACGAGGATCCTGAGAAACACGCATATAACAAGAAGGCAGGTCTTGCACTGGCAGATCAGGACATTAATAAATTCTAAGTCGGCAATGCGCTGCCTTAGGATTTCTAATGCCTGTGAAAACACAAAAGTGGCGTTTTGGGTGGGTGCGGGCAGGCAGGTCTATAGGGAGATTTTTATGTTAAGGATTTTAAAGAAGATAAACATTCTGATGGACAAAAAGCAGAAGGGCGAGATGGCAAAGTTACTGATTATGATGGTGGTTTCGGCGGGGCTTGAGACAGGCGCCGTGATGATGGTTATGGCTGTGGTGCAGCTTATAATCAATCCCGCCGTGCTTGAACAGGGCGATACGTATAAAAAAATCTGCTCCGTGCTTAATATAGACAGCACTGTTGAATTTTCAGTGTATGCGATTTTGTTTCTGATTGCGCTTTATATCGCAAAGAACAGCTTTCAGTTTGTGCTGCAGAAAAGCCTTTACAGGTTTGTGTTCAGCAATCAGTTTAAGACGGCGTCAAGCCTGATGAAAAATTTTGTAAGGCGCGAGTACGAATATTACCTGAATGCGGAAACGGCTGTGATTCAAAGGAGCATCACGGCGGACGTGAGCAATATGTACGCGCTGATAATGGCTGTGCTGCAGATAGCGTCAGAGGCTGTAGTCGCGCTGTTTCTTGTCATCGCGCTTGCCCTGCAGGATCCTGTGATGACTGTGATTATAGCCGTGCTTCTGGTGGTGACGCTCGGCATCATAAAAAATATCATCAAGCCGATTATGAACCGCACGGGCAAGGAAAACCAGGATTACGGCGCGTCGATGTTTGCGTGGATTGCGCAGACGATACAGGGCATAAAAGAGATAAAGGTAGCAGGGCGCGAGCAGTATTTTATCGGGGAATACTGCAAGGTCGGTGAGGGCTATGTAAAGGCGATGGAGCGTTTCAACCTTTTTAACAACACGCCGAAGCTGCTGATAGAGACGGTATGCATAGCGGGACTTCTCGGATATATAATGGCGCTTATACTTACCGGCGCGGACGTGGCGGGAATGGTATCGCTGTTTGCGGCGTTTGGAATAGCGGCAATGCGTCTTCTGCCTGCGGCAAGCCGCATAAACAACCAGATGACGAGTATGGCGTTTAATGAGCCGTTTTTCTTTAACGTGAGCGACAATCTCGTGGAGGAGACAAACGAGGAGAACACGGACATTTCATACGCGGTGGCGGCAAAGGAAAAGCTCCCTGTGACAAGGCAGGTGCGGCTTTGTGACATAACGTATCATTATCCCAATTCGGACAAGCTTATCTTTGACCATGCGGATGCCGTGTTTCCGATAGGCAAGTCTATCGGCGTGGTCGGGGCAAGCGGCGCGGGGAAGACTACCATTATTGATATCCTGCTTGGGCTTTTGAAGCTGCAGGACGGCAAAGTGCTTGCAGACGACACTGACATTCAGGAGCATTACCGCGAGTGGCTTGCAAATGTGGGCTATATTCCGCAGATGATATTCCTGCTGGACGCGGATATACGCAAAAATGTGGCGTTTGGCATACCTGAGGAGGAGATAGACGATTCACGGCTCTGGTATGCTTTACAGGAGGCGCAGCTCGATGAATTTGTAAGGACGCTTCCAGAGGGCGTAAATACAGGCATTGGCGAGCGTGGGATACGCCTTTCGGGAGGGCAGCGCCAGAGGATAGGCATAGCGAGGGCGCTTTACAATGATCCCGAGGTGCTGATTCTTGACGAGGCGACTTCGGCGCTCGACAATGACACGGAGGCTGCGATTATGGATTCAATCAACAGGCTGCACGGGAAAAAGACGCTGATTATCATAGCCCACAGGCTGCAGACGATTGAGAAGTGCGATATTGTGTTTAGGGTTGAGAATGGAAAGATCGTGCCTGAAAGGAGCAGCCAATGAAGCTGAGTATAGTTGTGCCTGTGTACAATATGGCTGCGGACGGAAAGCTTAGGTACTGCCTTGACTCGCTGATAAACCAGACGGTTTCCGATTATGAGATTATAGCCGTAGATGACGCCTCGACAGATGAGTCGCCGGATATATTAATGGAGTATGAGCGTAAATATCCAGATAAGCTTAGAGTAATACAGTCGGCGGAAAACCTGCGGCAGGGCGGCGCGCGCAACAAGGGGATAGACGCGGCGCGCGGCAAGTGGCTTGGATTTATTGATTCGGACGACTGGGCGGCGCCTGATATGTACGAAAAGCTCATTAAAAAGGCGGAGCAGACAGGCGCAGACGTAGCAGGCTGCGATTACAGCCTTGTCAATGAGCACAGCATGAGGGTTGGCAGGATAGTCACGACTAACACCGAGGAGCAGACGGGCATTCTCGACAGGAAAAGGCATGGGCTGCTCATTATGAACCCATCAAGCATGGTTATAAAGATATACCTTAAATCGGTGATTGACAAATACCATCTGCGTTTCCCCGAAAAAACCTTTTATGAGGATAACTGCGCTTCGCCTTTGTGGCTAATGAGATTTGGGCATTTTGAGAGGGTTCCTGAGCCGCTTTACTATTACTATCAGCATGATGCCTCGACAGTCCACGGGATAAGCGTGGAGAAGTGCGAAGCGCGTCTTAATATGGGACAAAAGCTTATAGACGAGAGCAGAAGCGCGGGCTTTTATGACGAGTACAAGCCCCAGCTTGAGTTTGCCTTTTCAAAGATTTATTATATGAATACACTTTTTACTTATATGCTGGGAGTAAAGCGCCCCAGACTCTCATTTTTGAGGAAGATAAGAGCTGGAATGAACAGAGAATTTCCGAATTTTCAAGAAAATACGTATTATCAGGCTGAATTTGACAGCGAACAGAAGCGTATGGCGGCAATCCATATGAAGTCGCCGCTTGCTTTTTTGATATATTTTAAGCTTTTGTATTTTTACAGAAACATAAGAAAAAAATTGCCAAATAAATTAAAAGCGCATTAGCGTGTAAGTTTGTTCTTTTATGGAGTTAAAGCAGCTGCAGAGGCACTGTCAGGTATCTGAAAAAACGGAGGATAAAAAATCAGATGCAGTTTACGTCTTTTGAATTTATTATATTTTTCCCCATAGTAGTGGTTTTGTTTTATATAATGCCTAAAAGATTCAGGACATTTTGGCTTTTGCTTGCGAGCTACTATTTTTATATGGGGTGGAACGCCAAATATGCGCTGCTTATATTTGCCTCGACTGTGGTGACGTATATCAGCGGCATTATACTTGAGAAGCTCGGAGAAAATAAGAAGAAAAAGATATTGGCATTGTGCGTATGCCTTGCGGCAAATCTTGGGATACTGATATTTTTCAAATATTTTTATTTCCTTCACGATACGCTGTCGGCGGTTTGCGGCTTTTTTGGTTTTAAAATAAGGGAAACACGGCTTGACATAGCGCTGCCAGTCGGAATATCCTTCTATACTTTTCAGGCGCTTGGCTATACCATTGATGTTTACAGGGGAAATACGCCTGCGGAGAAAAACTTTATAAGATATGCGCTGTTTGTGTCATTTTTCCCGCAGCTTGTGGCGGGACCTATAGAGCGCAGCGGGAATCTTATCTGGCAGCTGGAGAGGCTTGGGCGTGAAAAGGTCTGGGATTTTGACAGGGTGACGCGCGGGCTTTTGATGATTTTGTGGGGATTTTTTATGAAGCTTGTGCTTGCGGACAGGGCGGCGACGTTTGTAAACAGCGTGTTTGACGTTTATTATATGTGCAGCGGAGCCGTGCTTTTTATGGGAATGTTTATGTTTGCGGTACAGATATACTGTGATTTTGCAGGCTATTCCTCTATTGCCATAGGAGCCGCGCTTGTGTTTGGCGTGGAGCTTATGCCGAATTTCAAGGCGCCTTTTTTCTCGACAAGCATAGCTGAGCTTTGGAGGAGGTGGCATATCTCGCTAAGCTCATGGTTTAGGGATTATGTCTATATTCCGCTTGGCGGTAACAGGTGCTCTAAGGCGCGCAAGTATTTTAACACGATGGTGACGTTTCTGCTCAGCGGTCTTTGGCATGGGGCAAGCTGGCATTATGTGTTTTGGGGCGGTTTGAATGGGGCGTATATTGTCATAGGAGATATTTTAAGACCGATTAAAAGACGGATTAGCGGGAGCATCGGCATAAGGACGGGCACGCTTAGCTTTAAGTTTGTTCAAGGAGTATGCACGTTTTGCCTGTTTATGCTTTCGTTTGTGTTTTTCAGGGCTGACGCTGTACGCGAAGGTTTTTATTACATACAGAGAATGGTTAATGAGTTTGACATCTGGACGTTTTTTGACGAGGGCATATATAATTTCGGGCTCGACAGAAAGGAATTTTGGGCTTTTTTGGTTGGAATGGCAGTCCTTATAATGGTGGATGTGTTCTATGTGGTTAGGAAGAAAGCTTTTGACGTGATTATAAAGGAGCAGTGCCTTGCAGTGCAGTATGCGGTTACGCTTGCGCTGCTTGTCATGGTTATTGTGTTTGGCGTGTACGGTGAAGGGTATGACGCTTCGCAGTTTATATATTTTCAATTTTGATGTTGACGGGCAATTGCAGTATATATTTTATGATTCTGCAAATGCCTGATGAGTACAAGGGTGTGAGGATTTGAAGAAAAAAGCTAGGCTTGGGCGTATAGCGGCAGTGGTGTTGTTTTGTGCGCTTGCGGCGGCAGCATTGTTTATTACGGGGAGGATAATCCGTGCAAAGTTCATCGGAGACTCCACGACGATAGTAAACGGCTTTTACAGCGAAGAGAAAAATGATGTGGATATGATAATAATTGGCAGCAGCAACAGCTTTTGCACAATAAATCCAGTTGTTTTATATGAAAACTACGGGATTGCGGCATATGATTTCGGAAGCTCCTCGCAGCCGTTAAACATTTCCTTGTTTTACTTGAAAGAGGCATTGAAAAGGCAAAATCCGAGGGTGGTTGCATTTGAGACTAATATGCTTTTGGGCGGCTCTGGAAGAAAAAATGAAGAAGCGCTCAGGTGGGGGCTTACAGACATGCCGCTTTCACTTGACAAGCTAAAATGCATTTACCAGTCTGTGGGCGCTGTCAACGCGGAGTATTTTTCGTATGTTTTTCCTGTATTTCGGTATCATAACCGCTGGAGAGAGCTTACGAAAACGGATTATACATATTTTTATCAGGACAAGACTAATTACACAAAGGGTTATCTTGAAACGGGCTCGGTATATGAGGGAGAGATTAACCTTGACGATTATTTCAGCGAGGGTGAAGCTTGGATAAGTGATGAAAATATGGCTTACTTTGACGAGATGGCGCGGCTTTGCGAGAAGGAAGGCGTGGAGCTGCTGTTATTCAAGTCGCCTAAGGAAGAATGGTACAGCTATGATACGGAGCTGATTTATGAACTTGCAAAAAAGTATGGTATTCCGTTTTTGGATTATAATGAGCTTTATCATGCGGGGGAAGTTGAGCTTGACTTGGAGCAGGATTTCAGGGATATGCTGCATTTGAACAATTACGGGGCAAAAAAGGTGACAATGCATTTTGGCGAGTATGTGTGCCGCAATTATGATATGCCCGACAGGAGAAATGATGAAGGACAAAATTCATGGGATTTGGCGCTTATGTATATGGAGAGAAGGGACAACAGGGATTTTGAGCTGGCGCAGAGCGCGGGGGAATGCTTGAAGCTGCTGCAGGGTGATGGAAATTATGTGCTTATAGTGACTGACGCTGGGAAAAATAGCGGGAGCAGGGTGCGGCAGTGGGTGTATGAGAATGGAAAGGTCAGGCTGGATAAGACTTGGGAGAAGGATGGAGTTGTTCATATGAGGATTGGCGGGGATAGCGAGTTGACGCTTTTGAAGAGAAAGAAGCTTTATCAGGTGATTGTTGATGATGTGGAGCAGTATGAGGCTGGACATAGGTGGAATATAGTCATATATGATAAAATAACAAAAGGTGTGGTGGGGAGTTTGTATTTTGATGAATAATATGGGGAAAATTGGAGTGGTGGTATATGCTCCCGCTCGGGCTTAGGTTTTTCCATATAAAATTTTGACGTATTGATTGTTATGTGGTAAAATTAGGGAAATAATTTATTTGGGAATGGATTTAGAGTGATGGTTTGAAGTTGGAGCTGGGTGATTTGTGAATATTTAAGGATATTTAATGGAGATATACAGGAAATGGAGGAATATTATGTTATTGGATGATAAAACGATTCTCATTACGGGAGGTACGGGCTCGTTTGGCAAGTGTTTTACTAAGTATGTGCTTACACATTACAACCCGAAAAAGATTATTATTTATTCAAGGGACGAGTTTAAGCA
The DNA here is from genome assembly GCA_947625775.1 of uncultured Lachnospiraceae bacterium. GTDB lineage: Bacteria > Bacillota > Clostridia > Lachnospirales > Lachnospiraceae > COE1. Next base: position 9,492 of record CANQPM010000006.1, read on the forward strand.
GTGGCTGATGGCAAGTGAGTTTGAGGAATACAAGGAAAAGCTCAGGTTTTTCATCGGCGATGTGCGCGATTACGAGAGAATGAAACGCGCATTTGAGGGCGTGGATTTTGTTATCCATGCGGCGGCTATGAAGCAGGTGCCTGCGTGCGAGTACAATCCGAACGAGGCGATTAAGACAAACGTAGTGGGAGCGCAGAATGTTATTGACGCGTCGCTTAACATGGGCGTCAGGAAGGTGGTGGCGCTTTCGACGGATAAGGCGGTTAATCCTGTCAATCTCTACGGCGGGACTAAGCTTGTGTCGGACAAGCTGTTTATCGCGGCGAATGCGTACTGCGGCAATAAGGATTTGAATTTTTCGATTGTGAGATACGGAAATGTGGCGGGCAGCAGAGGCTCTATTATTCCGCTGTTCCAAAAGCTGATTGATGAGGGGGTGAGTGAGCTTCCCATTACGGATTACAGAATGACGCGTTTCTGGATAAGCCTTACGCAGGGCGTGGAGCTTGTCATAAAGGCGCTGGAGGAGGCAAAGGGCGGAGAGACATTTATCAGCAGGATTCCGTCGTTTAAGATTACTGACCTTGCGGAGGCTATGGCGCCAAACTTAAAGACAAAAGAAGTGGGCATACGGCCAGGCGAAAAGCTGCATGAGGTTATGATTACCGCGGAGGATTCGCCGACCACATATGAGTATGACAAGCATTTTATTATTTACCCGCAGATATTCTGGCAGAATTCAAAGCGGCCTACGCCGAGCGGCAGAAAGGTTGAGGATGGCTTTTACTATTCGTCAGGAAACAATACCGAGTGGCTCAGCGTGGAGAAGATAAGGGAACTGTTAAAGACGGATTTGAGTCTGTAAAAAGGTCAATTATCTGTCAGCGGGATTTCATATAGCGTAACTATAAGGATATTTTATGTAATTTTTATATAATAAGGAAGTGTTTGGCAATGGAGAAACCAGCGATAGTGGGTGGCGCGCCTGTGCGTGAGACAAAGCTGTCCTACGGGCATCAGTATATAGATGAGGCGGATATAAATGCGGTCTGTGAGGTGTTGAGGAGTGATTTTCTCACCTGCGGGCCAAAGGTGGCGGAGCTTGAAAAAAGATTATGCGAACTTACGGGCGCAAAATATGCCGTAGTGTGCAGCAACGGCACGGCGGCGCTTCATATCGCGGCGCTTGCGGCAGGCTTGGGCGAGGGCGATGAGATGATTACCACGCCTATGACCTTTGCGGCGTCTGCAAACTGCGCTCTGTACTGCGGAGCAAGGCCTGTGTTTGCAGATATAAATCCCAGGACATACAATATCAATCCGTCAAGCGTGGCTGAAAAAATCACGGAGAAAACCAAGGCTGTGACAGCCGTTGATTTTACGGGGCAGGCTGCAGAGCTTGATGAGCTTTTAAGGCTGTGCCATGAAAAGGGAATTTTGCTTATAGAGGACGGGGCGCATTCCATAGGCACTAAATATAAGGGCAGGTACGTCGGCAACATTGCGGATATGACGACCTTCAGCTTTCACCCTGTAAAGACTGTGACTGGCGGCGAGGGAGGGGCTGTGCTTACTAATGATGCCAAGCTGTACGAGAAGCTCGTCTATTTCCGCACGCACGGCATTACGAGGGAAAGCGCCCTGTTTGAAAATGAGCCTCACGGTTCATGGTATCATGAACAGATTGACTTGGGCTACAATTACAGGCTTACCGATATACAATGCGCGCTTATCATAAGCCAGCTTGACAAGCTTGAAAAATTTGCCGCAAGGCGCAGGGAAATTGTGGAAAGATATAACAGGGCATTTTCGCAGATGCCACAGCTTTTTGTGCAGGAGGAGATACCCGAGTCGGAGACGGTAAGGCATCTTTATATACTCCGCATAAAGCCTGAGACGCTCAATATTGACAGAAAAGGCTTTTTTGAGGCGCTTGCGGCGGAGAATATATGCGGAAATGTGCATTATATTCCTGTGTACTGGCATCCCTACTACCAAAGGCTGGGATATGAAAAGGGACTCTGCCCGAATGCCGAAAAGCTTTATCAGGAGATTATAAGCCTGCCGCTTTATTATTCGCTCACTGATGATGATGTCGATGACGTGATTGAGGCTGTGGGAAAGATAGTTGAGTATTACAAGAAAAACATTTAAGAACCGCTAAAGCGAATGGGGTAGTGTTAAAAAGGTAGTGTTAAAAATAAATTTTTCACATGTAAATTTGTGATTAGGGCGCAAATCGGCAGATGCGTTAAGAACGGGGGATTGGTGTGAAAAGTGTAGCTATTATTACAGCAAGGGGCGGGAGCAAGCGCATTCCGCGAAAAAATATAAAGCTCTTTCTCGGAAAGCCTATTCTTGAATACAGCATAGAGGCGGCGCTGCAGACGGATATGTTCTGCGAGGTTATGGTTTCCACTGATGATGAGGAGATAGCCCAAGCCGCAAAAAGAGCTGGGGCGAAGGTGCCGTTTATGCGCAGCGAAAAGACATCGAATGATTTTGCGGCGACGGCAGATGTCATCAGCGAGGTTATGGAGACATATGAGCGCATGGGCATGAGCTTTGACAGCATATGCTGCATTTATCCTACCGCGCCTTTCGTCACGGCTGATGCGATAAAGAATGCGATGCAGCTTTTGGCGCAGGAGAAGGCGGACTGTGTCATACCTGTGGTGAAGTATTCATTTCCTCCGCAGCGCAGCGTCGTAATCAATAACGGGCGGCTTATGGCAAAATGGCCTGAAAATATGGGCATGCGCTCACAGGACTTGGAGCCGCTTTACCACGACTGCGGACAGTTTTACTGCCTTAATGCCGCAAGCTTTAAAGCGCAAAGAGTAATCTGGATGGAGAATGCCGTGCCGTTTATTCAGGACGAAATCAATGTGCAGGACATAGACACGCAGGAGGATTGGGAGATTGCGGAGATGAAATATAAGCTCTTGCAGGACGCGGCTATTAACAGGAATGGAGATTGGATTTGATGGGCACTGTAAACATTAACGGCAGGCTTGTAGGAGATGGGCAGCCTGCGTATATTATAGCGGAGATGTCGGCAAACCACGCGGGCAGCATTGAGCGGGCTAAGGAGATTATCCATGCGGCGAAGGAGAGCGGCGCGGACTGCATAAAGATACAGACATATACTCCCGATACTATGACAATTGACTGTCATAATGAATATTTCAATATTGAAAAGGGCACATGGGAGGGCGAAAATTTATACTCCCTTTATCAGAAAGCATATACGCCATGGGAATGGCAGGGCGAGCTTTGCGAGGAGGCTGCGCGGACTGGCATAGATTTTCTTTCGACGCCGTTTGACAATACATCGGTAGATTTTTTGGAGGGCTTGGGAGCCCGCTTTTACAAAATCGCGTCATTTGAGCTTGTTGACACACCGCTGCTGGAATATGTCGCCTCAAAGAACAAGCCTATTATAATGTCAACGGGAATGGGTACGCTTGAGGAGATAACCGAGGCTGTGGAGGCGATATATTCAACGGGCAATAGGCAGCTTGTGCTGATGAAATGTTCAAGCGCATATCCCGCAAAGAGCGAGGAGATGAATTTAAGCACAATCACAGACCTTAAAGCGCGCTTTGGCGTGCCTGTAGGTCTTTCGGATCATTCAATGGGAGCCTTTAGCGCGGCTACGGCGGCGGCTCTGGGGGCAAGCGTTATTGAAAAGCATTTCTGCATAAGCCGTGAGATAAAAAATCCCGACTCGACATTTTCAATGGAGCCACAGGAATTTAAAGCGATGGTGGAGCAGGTGCGCGAGGTGGAGAAAGCGCTCGGAGCTCCATTCTACGGCGTGTCAAAACAGGAGGAAACGAATGCGGGCTTTAGGCGTTCGCTTTTTGCGGTAGAGGATATTGCGGAAAGCGAGGAGTTTACCGCGGAGAATATACGCAGCATTCGACCTGCATACGGCATAAAGCCGAAATATTACAAAGAGGTGCTGGGCAAAAGGGCGGCGCATGCGTTAAAGCGCGGCACGCCGCTTTCATTTGATGACATAAAAGTGCAAGGTTAGGGTTTAATGATGTGACAACGGTGGAGTTTTCAATAAAAACTTATAAAAAAGACAATTTTTAACGCGGTTAGGCTTAATGATGTGAAAACGACAGAGTTTTAGTGATAAAGACGCCAAGGCAGGATTTTCGGAGGTAATAAAACCGTGTTAAAGCGGTTATTGCGGCTAATATAGGAGAGGTTATGGAGCTTAGTTTGCGAAAAGCGGCGCCTAATGATATGGATTTGCTTTTTGAGTGGGCAAATGACGCTGATGTGCGGCGAAACGCCTTTAACGCAGATGCGATACCATATGACGAGCACAAAAAATGGTTTGGCAGAGTGCTTGCGGATAAGGATATTATGCAGTATATAATGTGTGACGGCGGGCAGCCTGTCGGACAGATAAGACTCAATATTGAGGGGAAAAGCGCGTACATTGACTACAGCATAGCGCGCAGTATGCGGGATAAAGGGCTTGGCAGCAGTATTTTGAAGCTTATGGAGCATGAGGTGATTGACAATGCGCCGAATATCGCTGAATTGATAGGACAGGTGAAATATGGCAATGAGCCGTCAGCACATGCGTTTGAAAAGTGCGGCTACATCAGGACGGACAGGGATAATTTTATTGAATATAAGCTTGATATAAGAAGATAGCATTTTAATGTGATAATAGGGCTATTGTCATGAATAAAAATTGTACAGCATACGTCTGTCATGATAAAATGGCGTAAGCTTATAATTTTAAGCAAATGGTTAATACCAGCAAAAAATATGATGTTGTCGAGATAAAATGTCAGAGGCAGAGCAGGGGGAACAAGCTTGAAGATAATAATAGCGACAATAAAATCGTGGAATATAGAGCGCGCATTAAAGCTGCAAAGTGAATATGAAGGGGTTCACGAGATAAAGGTGTACAGTGAAAAAGCCTCCTTTACTTATAATAACATATGTGATTTTAACCCCGATTATATATTCCTGCCGCACTGGTCGTATATCATACCATCACAAATAACAGACAATTGGGAATGTGTAGTGTTTCATATGACGGATTTGCCTTACGGTCGCGGAGGAAGCCCGCTGCAGAATCTTATAGTTAGGGGGCACAAGGAAACAAAAATTTCTGCGATAAAGGTCACTTCGCAGCTTGACGGCGGACCAGTATATATGAAAAAGCCGCTTTCGCTTGAGGGCAGCGCGGAGGAGATTTTTGTCAGATGTTCGGATATTATTTTTACAGAGATGATACCCTGCTTTCTCAAGGAAAAAATAACACCAGTACCGCAAAGCGGCGAGCCTGTCATTTTTAAGCGCAGGAAACCAGAGGAAAGCAAAATAACGCCAGATATGGAAATGGAAAAGATTTACGACTATATCAGAATGTTGGACGCGGAGGGTTATCCGAGGGCATATATAGATTATGGCGACTATCGGCTTAGCTTTGAAGATGCGAAATTTGACAAAGAGGGCGGAGAGCTTGAAGCTAAGGTTGTTTTCAGAAAAAAGCCAACAGGTTAATAATGTACTGTACCGCTGATGTTCGGTCAAATCATTTGCCTATCTGTACATCTGCTTTGTTGGATTTTTGGTAAAAACAAGTGTAATTTATATGGACAGTTTATTTATAGTAAACGACATTATTTCTTATGCTTAATTGTTTAAAGTGTACAGATTCTACAATATTTTCAATATGCTTAAGCACAGCAAACCATGTTGTTTACTGTAATATGGAAAACCAAATTAAAATTATTAAATAGCCGCAAATACGGCAGGAGAATAAAAGAATGAGTGTTATTTTAGTAGTAGCGGCGCACCCCGATGATGAGATACTCGGAGTGGGCGGCACAGCCGCAAGACATGCGGCAAACGGAGATAAAATATATGCCGTTATTTTAGGAGAGGGACAGACCTCGCGGGGGGAGCGCAGAGAGGACATAAGCCGAGAGGCGGTAAACAAGCTGCACGCGGACACATTAAAAAGCGCAAAGGCAATAGGCTACAGCGATGTCTTTTTTGAGGATTTTCCAGACAACCGCTTTGACGAGGTCGATTTGCTCGACATAGTAAAGGCGGTTGAGCGAAGAATAAAGGAATTGAAGCCGCATATTATCTACACGCACTACAGCGGGGACTTAAATATAGACCACCAATATACGGCAAGGGCAGTGCTCACGGCAACACGCCCCATAGGCGATTATTGCGTTGAGGAAATATACGCATTTGAAACGCTTTCCTCGTCTGAGTGGAGCTTTGACTACAGCGCGCAGGCGGCGTTTTCTCCTAATGTATTCGTAGACATAACTGACTTCTACGAAAAGAAGGAGCAGGCGATGAGCTGCTATAAATCCGAGCTGTGCGAATTTCCACACCCGAGAAGCCTTGCGGGAATGGACACGCTTTCCAGAACGCGCGGCATGGCGGCAGGGATGGAGCGCGCGGAGGCGTTTATGCTGGTGCGCAAATGCGTGAAGAAGGACAAATAGGGCAGGGCAAAATATAACAAAATATAATAATGGAGGACAGCGGATATGTTTTATATTAGGGCGGACGGCAATGCCAAAGTTGGAATGGGACATATTATGCGCTGCCTTTCTATTGCGGAGGCGGCGTTAGAGCTTGGCAGCAGACCTGTTTTTATATCTGCGGACAATGATGGCAGGACTATAATAAATGGGCGGGGCTTTGAGTGTACCGTACTTGATACGGATTATACGGATATGGAGAGTGAGCTTGGAAAGCTTGCGCGCATATTAAACAGAGAGGACATAATCCTTGTTGACAGCTATTGCGTCACTGGGAGCTATCTGCGCAGTCTGGGCGAAATGTGTAAAACAGCGTATCTGGAGGACATGGGTAAGCCATACCCTGTAAACCTGCTGATAAATTATAACATATATGCACCCGCTCTTGCGGCAGAGTACCAAAAACTGCCCAAGCCTGACAAAGTTCTGCTTGGCGCGGAATATATGCCGCTCAGGGATATTTACAGATATGGCATTGATTATGAGGTCAGGAATAAAGTATCAGATGTTATGATTACAACGGGCGGGAGTGATCCGCATTTTGCGGCGGGCGCAATTCTTGATGAAATATTTAAAAATCAGCAGCTGGGTGACGGCATAACTTACCATATGGTAAGCGGTCCGTTTAACAGCTTTGCTGACAGGCTTAAAGAAAAATGCGGCGGATATAAAAATGTAATATTGTATGAGGGATTAAGCAGCTTAAAAGACCTTATGAAGAAATGCGATACAGTGATAACCGCGACAGGCAGCACTATATATGAGGCTTGCGCAGTAGGCGTGCCTATGGTATGCTTTTATTTTGCGGAAAACCAGCGGCAGGGCGCGCAGGCGCTTTCGCGGCTTACTGAGATAAAGAACGCGGGCTGCATTTCAGAGGACAGGGCAGCCACCGCCCAAAACATAGCTGATGCCTTATTGCGCTGCGTCAGTGACTTTTCTTACAGACAGCGTTTATATATTCAAGAGAAAAAGCTGATAGACGGACAGGGGGCTGTACGGCTTGCGCAAAATATACTGGCGCTGTGAAAATAATAAACTTTAGAATATTGTAAAACTTTATTCAGTAACGTAGAGTTTGTGTGAAATATACAAGATAAGCGAAGATGCGCTACGGAATTTGTTACGTTGGGAACCGAGTCACGTTTTTGTATATTTACAATTACTTATAATAAAATTTAATTTTATAGGAAAGGACATATAGATGGACTTGAAGCAGGCTACAAGCGAAAAAAAGCCAAGACAACTCAATTACGAAATCCTAAGAATACTTGCGATGCTGATGATAGTTAGTCTTCACTATTTCAGCAAGGGCGGACTGCTTAGCAGTCCAATTTCTACCCCAATAGGCGCGACAGGCTATACAGTATGGCTGCTCGAGGCATTCTGCCTTGTCGCCGTAAACGTGTATGTCCTGATAAGCGGGTATTTCGGCGCAGGAGAGGGCAATACGCCGCCTGACGGCAGGAAAATACTTGCCAGACCGCTTAAAATATGGCTGCAGGTAATGTTTTACTCCGTGTTTATCGGCATAATTGCAATATTTGTAAGCGGGAAAACAGTAGACATATATCAGATATTCGGCTATATATTTCCAATAGTCACAGAGCATTACTGGTTTGCGACCTCATACATTATACTCTGCTTTCTGATGCCCTTTTTAAACGAGGGCTTTAATCGTATTGACAGGAAAACAATGCGCGCCATAATACTTGCGCTGCTCATTGTATTCAGCATATCAAAAACAGTTATCCCGATGGAGCTGCCGTGGGATAAATACGGCTATGACGCATACTGGTTTGTGGTTCTGTATTTGACAGGCGGGTATCTTAGGCGCTACGGCATACGGTTCATTACGGATAGAGTGCGCGCCGTAGCATTATACGCAGTGAGCGCCATACTTACATTTGCGTCATTTATAATTCTGAGGACAGTGTATTTTAAGACAGGAAGCCTTGAGGCTTTTGTGAGTTATGCGTATTCCTACAATTATATCTTATGCTACACGGGCGCCATAGGGCTTTTTCTCGCATTTAAGACGAAAAAAGAAATAAACGCGCCAAAACGCGTCAGAAACATAATAGAGCTCTTTTCAGGAGCGACCTTCGGAGTGTACCTCATACATGAGCATATTGACATAAGATATAAATGGGTTGAGTGGTTTAAGTGCAGTGGGCATATAAACTATTCTGTGGGAGCTTTTCTCCTTCACATGCTGTTTACGGTGACGGCGGTATATTTAATATGCTCTGTTATAGAGATGGCGCGAATAAGGCTTTCGGGCAGAAATGCCTTAAACCATTTGCTTGCGCTTGTTTTGTTTATATATCCGCTGCGAAAAGCGACAGTGGGAGTTGACCTTATGGACGCGGGATATGCGCTTGGAAATTACCGCTTTTTTGACACACTGAACTTAATGTGGAAGCTTGCGACATATCTTGCCAATGTCACAGGGGCATTGCTTGGAAAACTCCCATATGGCGGCACATGGATAGGAATGAATATTTACACGGGCTTGCTTATCGGCGCAGCCGCTGCGGGAGCATACCTGTTCTTTGCAGACCGCTATGGCGAAAAAAGCCGTCTTTTAAAGTGGCTTTTATTTGCCGCGGAGCTTACTGCGCTTTCGCTTTGCTGGTCGCCGTCAGTCATTCTGTATCATTATCTGGGATATATTGTGATGACCGCCGCTTCAATAATTTTGTTTAAAGCAATAATGGCTGAACGGCAAAAAAACGGCGGCGATAGTGCAGAGAACGACAGCGGCGAGAAAAACAACGACAGGAGAGATAACAGCAAAAACAGTGTTATAAACAGTACGAATATAAACAGTACGAATATAAACAGTGTGGATATAGACAGTGCAGATATAAACAGCACTGTCATACACAGCAGAAAAGCATATATAATAGCGGGCGTTATCCTAGGGCTTACCGTGGCGGTGAGAATGCCTAACATAACATATATGGCGTTTATCCTTCCCGTGTGGTATTACTGTGTATTCGTGGAAAAGAAAGGCACTGCGCCGCTTATAAAAAGAACGCTATACTGCATTATCGGATACTTCCTTGGAATGATAACACCAATTATTTATATTTCAATACGCTACGGCATAACCGCGTATCCAAATATGATTTCCTCGCTTTTCGGAATGACAGACACAGCCACTGATTATAAGCCAACCTCAATGATAGCAGCGATGTTCGGGGATTATATAAGCTATAGCCCATGGCTTTTGCTTTTTGTGTTATATATAATAGCAGGAGTTATTGTATTTGCCGCAAAAAGGCGTTTCTTGGAAAAACATGCATCTGGCGCAGCCATATTTAAAAATCCCCAGAGTGCGGACAGGATAATCCAAATAATCCTAAAAACAGTATATATTCTCGGTCTGTTTGTCCTTTTAAGGCTGTGCTACGGAAGGGGAATGTTTGACTTTGACTACACGGAATATTTCTGCATGTACAAATGGCTCACAGTATATCTTCTGGCAGTCACAGCGCTCAGCATATGGGCTTTAATTTACAAGAAAAGCCAGACAGAAATAAGGCTTTGGGCTGTGTTTGCCTTAGTGACGGTATTTATAACGCCGCTCGGCAGCAACAACGGCTTGTATCCTATAATAAACAACTTATTTATAATAGCGCCTGTTTCGCTTCTGCTCGTGCGAGAGCTGTTTCGGGCGGCGGAGAACAGGGGCGCAGCCGCAGCATTTCCAATAAAGACCGTGACAGTTTTCATACTTATATGCGTTATGGCGCAGAGTCTGCTGTTTGGAGTGAATTTTGTTTTTCACGATAAGGCTGACAGCAAAAATCCGCGCGCCGCGTTAATTCTTGAAAGCACAGACACGGCAGACGGGTTAATGACAACAGCCGCCCAAAAGGAAGCAATAGAAGCGCTTGACAGCTTTTTGGCTCAAAACAGCCTGACATCAAAGCGGATAATCACATTTGGCGATGTTCCCGCACTGAGCTATATTTTTGATATGATGCCCGCAGCCAGCACAACCTGGGCTGACCTCGACTCAAATTCACTGTCAGAGCTTACAGCGTCTTTGGAGGGGATAAAGGAGGATTATCCGATAATAATCATAGGCGCTGGCGCTGAAGGACAAAAAAGACCGAATCTGGAAATATGGCAGCAGAAGCTGAATGCAATAGAGAGCTTTATCAATGAAAACAGATACGCGCAGATATATTCAAATGATGAATTTATAGTATATGCGCGTGTCAAAATTAACGAAAAAACAAGGCAATTTCGCTCTACATCTTGAAAATATACGGGAAAAAATGTAAAATTAAATGATAGCTTAAAAATCTGCACGGTCTGCAGACCGCTATGCTGGCGCTGAGCGCAGCGCGGAACGGAGATGAGATATGATAAATTTCAATGTCCCTCCCTTTACGGGAAAGGAAATGGATTATATAAGACAGGCGGTAGAAAACCAGAAGATATGCGGCGACGGCCCATACACAAAGAAATGCAGTGAATGGATAGAGGAAAAAACAGGGACAAAAAAGTGCCTGCTCACCACCTCCTGTACGCACGCGACAGAGCTTGCCGCGTTTCTTGCCGACATCAAAGAGGGCGATGAGGTCATCATGCCGTCGTACACGTTTGTTTCCACGGCAAACGCCTTTGTGCTCCGCGGGGCAAAAGCCGTGTTTGTGGACATAAGGCCTGACACCATGAATATAGACGAGAAAAAAATCGAGGCTGCCGTGACTCCCAGGACAAAGGCAATCGTGCCTGTGCATTACGCGGGCGTGTCATGCGAGATGGACGAGATTATGAGGATAGCCAGGGCGCACAATTTGTTTGTGATTGAGGATGCCGCGCAGGGAATAATGGCGTCGTACAAAGGCAGGGCGCTCGGCGCTATAGGCGACTTTGGCTGCTATTCCTTCCACGAAACAAAAAATCTTAGCATGGGCGAAGGCGGGGCGCTTCTTATAAAGGACGGAAAATATGTGGAGACAGCGGAGGTAATAAGGGAAAAGGGAACAAACCGTTCAAAATATTTCCGCGGCGAGATAGATAAATATACATGGGTAAATTACGGCTCGTCATATCTTCCAAGCGAATTGAACGCCGCCTATCTTTGGGCGCAGCTCGAGCTTGCCGAAAAGATAACGGACGCAAGGCTTGCCCGATGGGAGCAGTATGACACTCTGCTGCAGCCGTTAAAAGAGCGTGGGCTCTTAGAGCTTCCGACAGTGCCTGAGGGCTGTGTACACAATGGGCATATGTACTATGCAAAGGCGAAAGACCTTGAGGAGAGGACGCGCCTTTTGAGTTTTTTAAAGGAAAACGGCATATGGGCGGTATTTCATTACGTGCCGCTTCACAATGCGTCTGCGGGACAGCGCTTTGGCGAGTTTCGCGGCGAGGACAGATACACTACAAAGGAGAGCGAGCGGATTTTCAGACTTCCTATGTTTTATTCGCTCACAGAGGCAGAGGTTGATTATATCGTAAGCAAGGTTAAGGAGTTCTATCATATATGACGGATAGCCGCACAAAGGAGAGGATATTGAGATTGTGTGGAGTATTGGCTTTCACGCTTTTGATTGTCCTTATTCCTGCGCTGAGATTTGATTTTTATTATGATTTGAATGACGACACGGCGATAAAGGATATTTTGTCGGGAGCATATACAGGCAGCCCGAGCGGGTACTGTATTCAGATGATGTTTCCGCTGTCGTGGCTTATCGCCGTCTGCTATGCAGCCATTCCCGAAGTGCCTTGGTATGGCTTGTTTTTGTGCGTGTGCCAGTTTGGGGCTGTTTCGCTCATAGCCTACAGGCTTTTAAACATTATGAAAAGCAGGCTTACAAGGGCTTTGGCGCTTGCCGCTCTCGCAGCCATAGCCCTTGGGCTTTTTATGCGCGAGCTTGTGATAATCCAGTACAGCGTGACATCTGGCTTCTGCATGGCATGCGCCTGCTTCCTGTTTATAACGTGTGAACAGACGCAGACCGTATCGCTGTTTTTAAAGAGGAACATTGTCCCAGCGCTTCTGGTGCTGCTGTCATTTATGATTAGGAGCGAGGTCTGCCTAATGCTTATGCCGTTCCTTCTGCTTGCGGGGCTTGTAAAGTGGGGCGACGAGGAGAAGGTTTTTACATCAAAAAATATCCGCAAATATCTGATATTAATAGGCGCCGCCATTCTTGGCATGTTTGCCGTGCTTGGCGTGGACAAGGTGGCGTACAGCGCAAGCGACTGGAGCAATTTTAGGCATTTCTTTGACGCGCGGACAAGGCTTTATGATTTTTACGGCATTCCTCCGTATGATGAGGGTGAAAACGAGGAGTTTTATTCATCAATAGGGCTGTCAAGGGAGTCGTATGCATTGCTTGAAAATTACAACCTTGCGCTTGATGACTCGATAGATTCGTGGCTTTTGGATTCCATATCGGAATACAGGAGGCAGCAGGCGCGCGAGGGCGCGGATTTGCATTATACGCTTGGATTTGTGAGCAAAAACAGTATCGGCGGCGCGTTATGGCTGTATAAAGAACAACTGTTATCGAATTTGGGGGCTTTGGGCGGCGTATTCACATCTGAGGATTATGCGGGAAATGATGTCTTTGCAAGGAGAGTAGTGATTGGCGGCTATGCCATGGCAGGGGCTTACGCGGTATATGTTCTGATATGCTTTCTGCCGCAGAAGGGCAGGGAAAAAGCGCGGATATTATTGAAAATTGCGGCGCTGCTGGTTATACGCAGTGTTTTGTGGATATATTTATATATGGTGGACAGAGCAATAAACAGGGTGACGATGCCGCTTCTGCTGGCGGAGCTTGCCGTACTGGCAGGCTTTATGCTGAATGATTATCAGAAAATGGAGAAGCAGCATGGCAGCAGGGCGGGTTTTTTTGGCAATATGACAAACGCGGTTATATGCGTCTTGGGAGTTATGTTTCTGGGAGCGGCGTTTGTGAATAATTATAAGGCAGTTTCCGCGGAGTATTCGGCAAGGCTTGAAGCAGACGGCAGATGGGGGGCTCTTATGCAATACTGCAGGAGCCACTCGGAAAATTATTACGTTATAGATGTGTATTCCTCGACCTCATATGAGGGAGCGCCGTATTCGGAGAAAATTTTCATGAACACTGACGATTCATATAAAAATTTTGACATATGCGGCGGCTGGGCGGCAAAAAGCCCGCTCTACCGCCAGAAGCTTGCAAAGGCTGGCATAAAGGATATACAGAGCGCGCTCAGGTACAGCAGGTACAAGACATATTTTGTGGCGGCAAAGGACAAGGACTTGTCATGGCTTAGCTGCTATTATGAGAAGCGGGGGATTTTGGCAAAGCCAGTGGAGACGGATACGGTAATGACGGCAGATGGGGAAGGCGCGTTTACTGTGTATGCATTAAAATAGGCAGCTCGGAGTATTTTCAGATGAATTTAAATTGTGCAGTCGGGTTTTAAAAGCGCCTGATATGCCAAAATAACAATGGGAGAGTACATTATGAAGCCTGTCGGCAGAGATTACAGAATATATGGAGAGAGAATATATCTGCGCCCTATCACGGAGGCTGATACGGACATGGTGCTTGAATGGCGCAATTCCAGGGCGGTTGTGGAAAATTTCATATACAGGAAGCCTGTCACAAAGGACGGGCATTTAAACTGGCTTAAAAATAAAGTGGACAAAGGGCTTGTGCATCAGTTTATCATATGCGATAATGTGGAAGATACGCCGTATGGGTGCGTGTACCTGCAGAATTTTGACGAGGAGAACAACAAAGCGGAAAGCGGAATATTTCTCGGGAATACAAACAGGCGCAGCGGAATTGGCACAGAGGCGGAGAGCCTGATTCTGGAATATTGCTTTGATAAGCTGGAGCTCCACAAGGTTACGGCGCGGGTGCTTTCATATAATGAAGCCAGCCTGCGGCTTCACGAAAAGGCAGGCTACAAAAAAGAGGCTTATTTAAAAGACGAGCTTTACATTGACGGAAAATATGTGGATTTAGTGCTGTACGGGATAGTTAATTCAGACTATATTAAGGCGCGGAGTTAAAATTTACCGCCAGCGTTTTGTATTGATATATATTTGGAAAGGAGCGGCGCAATGGGCAAAATCAGCTTTGTCATACCCTGCTACAGAAGCGAAAACACGCTTAAAGCGGTTGTAGATGAAATAATGCGCACAATGCAGGGAATCACATCATATGAATACGATATATTTCTTGTAAATGACTGCTCCCCTGACGGCACTATGGAGGTTATAAAACAGCTGTGCGGCTGTTATGACAATATAACGGGCATTGATTTGGCAAAAAATTTTGGACAGCACGCGGCGCTTATGGCAGGACTTCGCATGTCTGACGGCGATATTGTAGTATGCCTTGATGATGACGGACAGACGCCTGCTGATGAGGTGGGAAAGCTTATAGCGGGCATAGAAGGCGGGCGAGACGTAGTATATGCAAGCTATGCGTCTAAAAAGCACAGCGCCTTTAGGAATTTCGGCACATTTATGAATGATATAATGACACGCGTTATGCTTGGAAAACCTAAAAACCTGCAGGTGACAAGCTATTTTGCGGCGCGCCGTTTTGTCGTGGACAGCATGCTCGAATATGAAAACTGTTATCCATATATAATAGGGCTTGTGCTGCGCTCGACAAGGAATATCGCAAATGTCCCCGTGACGCACAGAAGCCGTGAAATCGGCGCGTCAGGCTATACCATGAAAAAGCTGCTGGCGCTTTGGTTTAACGGCTTTACGGCATTTTCCATACTTCCGCTCCGCATAGCGACTCTGGCAGGCGTTGTATTTGCGGGCGGCGGTTTTTTGTATGGAATATATACTGTCATAAAGAAGTTTGTAAACCCCAATGTGCCGCTGGGGTTCAGCTCAATGATGGCGGCGATTGTGTTTATCGGCGGAATGCTGATGATAATGCTCGGGTTTATAGGAGAATATATCGGACGCATTTATATAAGCATAAATAATTCGCCGCAGTATGTGGTTAGAGAGACGATTGGCAGAAAAGACGATTAACGGCAGATATTTATGGCAGAAGGCAGGGTATAGGAATTGAAGTCGGTTTTGAATATAATAAGAGAAGGATTATTATATATATATTGTGATGAAAAGCATGTCAGAAGAAATACAGGCATACAAATATTTTTTGTTACGCTTGCTTTTATTGTAATTTTGGGTTATCCTGTAAAAATGCAGAAGGAGTATTTTTATTCAAAGCAGAAAGCATTTGACATAACGCCGCATATGGACTTTATGGGCGAACCGTTTGGCAGTACAGACAAGAAACTGCAGAAGGTTTATTTTTCACACGACCATATTTACCAGATAAAGCTGTATATGAACTGCGTCACATATGAGTATGCGCGCAGTGAGGAGGTAATATTCGGGCTTTATGATGAAAATTTTTCCTGCATCTATACAGAAAAATGCGATACGGATATGATAGAGGATGCAGGATATCTTATAGCCTCACCTGATTTGGACGTGCTGACGGATAGGGCATACTATTATGAAATGCTGGTGCCCGAGGAGATTAGGGCGCAGCTTTTCCTTCCGACGGCATCAAGAAACGCGCTGGCGCAGGAGGAAAACAGCTCGCTTTTTATTGACGGAATTGTAAATGATGAGCTGTGCTTAGTGGCTGATTTCAGCTATTCAAGAGTCCGCTCCGTATATGAGATTGCTATGCGGTGCATGGCTGCTGTTGCGGCAGTCATTGCGGCATATATTTTTACAATGTGTTTTATTGTCATATATGACAGCCGCCTGTCAGAATATGATTTTAAGATAAAAAAATACTTTAGGTATGCTGCAAGCGCGGTTATCTGCATGGCGGCGATTTTTGCGTTTGTTTATTTGGTGGCGCTTAACAAGTTTGGAGGCTCGCGGCTTTTGCGTTTGTTTTTTGCCGTAGCGGTTCTGGCTGGAGGCTTATGGCTGCTGGCGCTGGTGTGGCTGCCTTATCTCTGCCCTAAAGAAAAAAAAGCTTCAAGTCTTGGCGCAGGAATGCAGATATCGCTTATCTGGAGAAATTATATTCAGACAGTCAGCTTTGCGCTGCTGTTTTACGCATTATGCCAATATGTAAATGCTGACAGGGAGCTTTACCATATAGTAAATACGAGATGGGCGTTGATTTTTATGGCAATTGCCCTGCTTATGATGTATAATGAAAAGCAGTTTCTGAATATCTTAAGTTTTATATGGCTTGGCATATCAATTGTATGCTCCTGCTTTTATTGCGGGCGTGCGGGCTTGGAGGAAAATGGGCTTCTTGTGGCAAAACTGACCTGCGGTGTGGTAATTGCATGGGGGCTTTTGCTGATAAACATTTTATTGCAGCTAAAGCCAAGGCTCATTGTGGAGGCGCTTAGGAAAATAAAACTGTGGCAGCTTGCATATGGCGCTTTGTGGATAGCGTTTGCTGTGCTGATGTATATTTACAGGTTTGAAAAGACATGGATATTTACTGCAGTATTGCCGTTTGCGGCGGTGCTTTTTATGCGCTTTGATGAAGATAAACGCAACCGTTTTATCAGAAACTTTACAGATGGCATACTCTTAAATTTTGGCTTAGTCACGTTTTTTTGTCTTATGCACAGACCATATCATTATTGGATGTTGATCAGATACGGCGGAATGTTCCATACGGTAGCATGTACGGGAATGTATCTTTCTGTGGTGCTTGGGGCGGCTATTGCCAGATTATATGGGAAATTATGGGAAAATAAAGGAAGAATCGTCTGCTGCTGCAATGAATTTTTGCTGACGGCAGTTGTAATTGGCTACATTATACTTACAATGTCAAGGACGGCGTTTTTGACATCAGCTGTGACAATCGCACTAGTCATGATAATTACTGCCTTTACATATAAAAAGAAATTAAAAAAAACGCTGCTGGAGGCTGGAATAATCCTTGTTTCTTCAATGCTGTGCTTTCCTCTGGTGTTTTCGGCGGTGAGAATTATTCCGTCTGTCGTGGCAGATCCGGTAACATATGATCTTGAGCGCTATGACAACCGCACTACGATAGGTTTCTGGGATCCTATGGATTCGGATAAATATATGACTGTTGAGCGGTTTTTTGATTTGCTTTTGGGAAGATTTGGACATGCGCAGGCAGCTGAAGGCAGCGAAGCATCAAATATTAATATCGTCGGCTGCTCAGACTTAATTGCTTATGAGGGAAAGTATTTTAAGGATTTAGGCATACTATATTTTGATGACAGTGACAGTTTGGCTGCTGATTCAAATACTGACAGGGATGAGGGCGATATATCAAACGGGCGTTTTGCAATATTTAAGGATTATTTTTCAGAGCTTGCCCTGCGGGGGCATCCTAATATGTCACCAACAGATGAAGAAGGAAATACAAAATATGGCCATGCGCATAATTCATATTTGCAGGTCGCGTATGATTTTGGCATTATGGCAGGATGCATATTTATAATTATATGTATATTTACCCTGCTGCTGTCAGTCAGGCTTGTATATGTGAAGGGCAGGGAATATCCGACATATATTACGCCGATTGCCCTTGTTGCCGTATTTGGCTTTATAAGTCTTACAGAGTGGGCGTTTCACCCATGCATACCGGCGGGGTTCTGCTTTCTTATGATGCAGCCGCTTCTTATGTGCAAATGAATTTAGAGAGGCGAGGATATGAATACACAGCTTTTACACAGAAGGATTGTGCTTGTGCTGTTTGACATAATGGCAGTGTGCGTGTCAAGCATTATGCCTTTGTGGATTAGGTTTGAGTTAAGCTACAAGGACATTCCAAGTGAATTTTTAAGCTCTGCCTGGAAATTTATGTTTATAAATATAGCGATAGCGCTTATAGTGTTTTATTTATTCAGGCTTTATCACAGCCTATGGGAGTTTGCAGGGACAGCGGAGGCGCAGAATATTATAGCAGCCTGTTTTCTGTGCACAATTTTGAATTTCTGCGGCATGCAGCTGTTAAAATATCCTATTCCAAGAAGCTATTATTTTATGTATGCGCTTATACTTACCTGCATTATTACCATAAGCCGATTTTCATATAGGATAATACGGAGCGCAAAGCATAAAAGGCAGAACAAAAAGAACGGCACAAGGGTAATGATAATCGGCGCGGGCGATGCAGGCAACACGGTAATAAAGGAGATTACAAACAGCAATTACAGCACTATGACAATAAAGTGCATAATAGACGACAATTCAAATAAATGGGGCAGATTTATACAGGGCATAAAAATCGTGGGCGGCAGGGATAAGATTGTGGAGTGTGCGGCGTTTTACGGCATTGACGAGATTATCATAGCCATACCTTCGGCAAACCGCGCCACAATGAAGGCGCTCGTGGAAATATGCAAGGAAACAAGCTGTAAGCTGCGTACTTTGCCCGGCATATACCAGCTTGTAAACGGCGAGGTGAGCGTGAGCAAGCTCCGCAATGTTGATGTCGAGGATCTGCTTGGCAGGGATCCAATAAAGGTTGATTTGGAGTCGATTTTAAATTACGTCAGGGACAAGACAGTGCTTGTCACGGGCGGCGGCGGCTCGATTGGCAGTGAGCTTTGCAGGCAGATAGCGGGGCATCAGCCCAGACGCCTTATTATAGTCGATATTTATGAAAATAATGCATATGAGATACAGCAGGAGATAAAGCATAAATTTCCGTACCTTGACATGGTGGTGCTGATAGCCTCTGTGCGCAATACAAAGCGCATGAATACAATTATGGGAAAGTATCACCCCGACATAGTTTACCATGCGGCGGCCCACAAGCATGTGCCGCTTATGGAGGTAAGCCCCAATGAGGCAATCAAAAACAACGTATTTGGCACCTGGAAGACGGCTCAGGCAGCAGTGCAGAACGGCGTGAAGAAATTTGTGCTCATTTCCACGGACAAGGCGGTAAACCCTACTAATATAATGGGGGCGAGCAAGCGCATATGCGAGATGATAATACAGACATACAACAGGCATTACGATACAGAGTTTGTGGCAGTGCGTTTTGGTAACGTGCTGGGCAGCAACGGCAGCGTCATACCGCTGTTTAAAAAGCAGATAGCGGCGGGCGGGCCTGTGACGGTGACGCATCCCGATATCATAAGGTATTTTATGACTATCCCAGAGGCGGTGTCGCTTGTGCTACAGGCGGGCGTATATGCCAAGGGCGGCGAGATATTTGTGCTTGATATGGGAGAGCCTGTCAAAATACTTGACCTTGCCAAAAACCTGATACGCCTTTCGGGCTATAAGGTGGACGAGGACATAAAGATTGAATTTACGGGACTGAGGCCTGGCGAAAAGCTTTACGAGGAGCTTCTGATGAATGAGGAGGGGCTCACCGACACGGAGAATAAGCTTATACACATAGGAAAGCCGATAGAATTTGACGAATCTAAATTTTATGTGCAGCTCGACAACCTGAAACGCGCAGTGGAGGCGGAGTGCGAGGATGTGCGGCCGCTCATACAGGAGATTGTGCCGACGTATGTGCCTAAGCATGACGAATACAACAAGCAGTGAGGAGGATTATCATGTCAGAGAAAAAGAAAATATATTTATCATCACCTACGATGCATGGAGATGAGCAGCGCTTTGTAAATGAGGCGTTTGAGACAAACTGGGTAGCGCCGCTAGGACCTAATGTAAATAATCTTGAGACAGAGATGGCGGAATATACGGGCTGTGGCTATGCGGCGGCGCTTAGCGCGGGTACGGCGGCAATTCATCTGGGATTAAAGCTTTTAGGAGTAGGGCAGGGGGATATTGTATTTGTTTCGGCGCTTACCTTTTCCGCAAGCTGCAATCCGATTGTGTATGAGAAGGCGACGCCTGTGTTTATAGATTCTGAGCCTGACACATGGAATATGTCGCCTAAGGCGCTTGAAAAGGCATTTGAAAAATATCCTAATCCTAAGGCTGTGATAATAGTGCATTTATATGGCACTCCTGCGAAGCTTGATGAGTTGATGGATATTTGCGACAGGCATAATGTGCCTGTGCTGGAGGATGCGGCGGAGTCGCTTTCATCAACTTACAAAGGCAGGCATACGGGTACTTTTGGGCGAATTGGAATATATTCGTTTAATGGAAATAAAATAATTACTACGTCTGGCGGCGGTATGCTTGTTTCAAAGGAGGAGGAGCTTGTTAAGGAGGCGCGCAAGCTGGCGACGCAGGCGAGGGATGCGGCGAGGCATTACCAGCATTCGGAGATTGGGTATAATTACAGGATGAGCAATATTGATGCGGGGATAGGTAGGGGGCAGCTGCTTCATTTGGAGGAGCATAAGGCGCTTAAAAAGAAGATTTATAAGCGGTATGGGGAGGCTTTTGGGGATATTGAAGGGATATCGATGAATCCGATGAATCCTAAGGGGGATGCGAATAATTGGCTTTCGTGCATTACCTTGAAGGAAGGGTGCGGGGTGGTGCCGTATGATGTTATGGATGCGCTGGAGGCGGAGAATATTGAGACGCGGCCGATTTGGAAGCCGATGCAGCTGCAGCCTGTGTTCGAAGGATGTGACTTTGTCGGCCATAACGATGGCGGCTTAAGCGTCAGCGAGGATATCTTTAATAGGGGGGTTTGTTTGCCTAGTGATATAAAGAATAGTGATGAGGATATGGAGAGAATAATAGGTGTTGTAAGAGCACTTTTTAATAAGTAGCTAAAGGGTTGGTGAAGGGGTTTCTAAGGCGACCGAATTTGTGTGAAATATACAAAAACGCGACTAGGTGCTTCGCAAATCGTCGCTTATTTTGTATATTTCACCCAAATTCTACGTTGCTGGAAGGGGCTAAAAATGATGTGGTGGTTGCATAGGTTTTCTAAGGAGTCCGAATTTAGTCAAAATATATAAAATCGCGACTTGGTGCGCGATGCGAAACGTCGCTGATTTTATATATTTTGACTAAATTCTACGTTGTGAAATGAAATCTTTGACGTTGTAGAGTGAAAACTTGATGTTGTGAAATGAAATTCTTGACGTTGTGGGGTGAAACTTTGATGTTGTGAAATGGAATCCTTGATGTTGTGAAATGAAATTCTTGACGTTGTGGGGTAAAAGCTTGATGTTGTGAAATGAAATTTTGGAATGTATGGTAATTGGGTATTGGAGTTGTTAATGAGGTAAATTATGTATCAAAGGTACATTAAACGTTTGCTTGACATTTTAATATCGCTTTGTGCGTTGATAGTGTTAAGTCCAATATTGCTGGTGGTGGCTGTGTTGGTGCGGATAAAGCTGGGGAGTCCTGTGATTTTTCATCAGGAGAGGCCAGGGTATCATGAAAAGATATTTAACTTGTGCAAATTTCGTTCAATGACTGATGAGCGCGGCGAGAATGGTGAGTTTTTGCCTGATGAGGTCAGGCTTACTAAGTTTGGGAAGGCGTTGAGGGCGACTAGTTTGGATGAGCTGCCTGAGCTTTGGAACATATTGAAGGGGGATATGAGCCTTATTGGGCCGCGGCCGTTGTTGGTAAAGTATTTACCGCTGTATAATGATTTTCAAAGGCAGAGGCACAATGTAAAGCCCGGGCTTACAGGCTGGGCGCAGGTAAATGGGAGAAATGCTATAAGCTGGGGGCAGCGTTTTGAATTGGATGTTTATTATGTAAACAACATTTCATTTTTGCTTGATTTGAAAATTTTATTTCAGACGGTGGCAGTGGTATTTCGCCACAGTGGCATAAACAGTGCGACAGATGCTACAATGGAGGCGTTTAAGGGTACTCCTTCGGACAGCGCAGCAAAACATTAGGAAGCTCTGAGGAGGTAAAAGACGTGCGGGGTAGATTATGGAGGTTAGCATGAATATTTTATTTTGCAGTGTGGGCAGAAGATGTGAGCTTTTAAAGGATTTCCGCAGGACGCTTGGCGATAAGGCAAGGCTGGTTGTGACAGACAACAGCTTATATGCGCCTGCGCTTGAATTTGCGGATATAAGCTATAAGGTGCCTCTTATAAATGATGAAGCATATATACCTATGATTTTGGATATTTGCCGCAGGGAAAACATAAATGCGGTCACGACGCTGATAGATCCGGAAATAGCAATACTTGCAGAGCACAGGGAAAAATTTGAACAGCTTGGCGTCACGGTGCTTGCGCCTTATCTGGAAACAGCAAGGCTTTGCTTTGACAAATATGAAATGTATAAGCATCTTGTCAAAAACAATATACCCACAATAAAAACCTTTGGCTCATATGATGAGTTTAAAGCCGCATATGACGATGGCGTAATATCTCTGCCGGTATTCGTAAAACCGCGTACAGGCAGCGGCAGCGTAGGGGCAAGGCGCATAGATGGTCTTGAGCTTTTGAAGGACGTTACATCACAGGATTCATCCCTTATTATTCAGGAGCTTATGACGGGTGAGGATATGGATGCCGACATATATGTAGATACTGTAAGCCATAAGCCGATTGCAATATTTTCAAAGAAGAAAATTTCCACGACAATAGGCGGGGCAAACAAGACAATTTCTTTTAAGGACGAAAAGCTTTTTGAATTTGTGAAGAAGGCGCTGCAAACGCTCAGGTTTAACGGTCCGCTCGATATGGATTTGTTTTATCAGGACGGACAATATTATCTGTCTGAGATAAATCCGCGATTTGGCGGCGCATATCTTCATGCATACGGAGCAGGAGTTGATTTCCCTGAGTTTATTTACAACAATGTCCATAATAAAGCAGAGAACAGGGAATGTATCGGCTCATATGAGGAAGAAGTGGTAATGATGATGTATGACAGTGTCGTCATCAGTAAGCTTAATGATATAAAAAGCAGTGTGAAAAGCATATGAAAATTTTGATACTTACAAATTATGCCAATGGGCTTTATCTTTTTAGAAAAGAGCTTTTGCTGGCGCTTATGGAGGAGGGGCATGATGTGATTGTGTCCGTTCCGCCTGACGAAAATGTAGACAAGCTGAGAAACCTTAGCTATAATGGTAAAAAGGAAGAAATTATAGAAACACCGTTTGAACGCAGAGGGAATAATCCATTCGGGGATTTTAGGCTGTTTATGGCATATATGCGTATTTTAAGGACATTTAAGCCTGACAGGGTACTTACTTATACAATAAAGCCCAATATTTACGGAGGGCTTGCCTGCAGCATAAAGGGCGTACCGTACATCTGCAATATCACGGGGCTTGGGACGGCAATAGAAAACAGCAGTTTATTGAGCCATGCGCTTCTGCGGCTTTACCGCATATCAATGAAAAAAGCTGTCTGCGTGTTTTTCCAGAATAAGGGAAACCGTGATTTTATGAACAGGCATCATATTGCTGAAAAGAACAGCCGTCTCCTTCCTGGTTCAGGCGTTAATCTTACGGAGCACCCTTTTGAAGATTATCCGCCAGAGGACAAGCATATACGTTTTTTGGCAGTCATCCGCATTATGAAGGACAAGGGAATCGATGAGTATCTTGAAGCAGCGCGTATCATGTCGGAAAAGCGCAGGGGGCTTAGGTTTTACCTTGTCGGCGAATATGAGGAGGAAACCAGAGCCGCCTATGAGCCGCAGATAGAGGCTCTGCAGGACAAAAAAATAATAAAATATTTAGGGCATATTGATAATGTCAGTGAGGTAATGGCGAAAAGCCATATTATAGTGCATCCGTCTTATCACGAGGGGCTGTCGAATGTTCTTTTGGAGGCGGCAGCGTGCGGCAGGCCTGTGCTTGCAAGCGATGTGAACGGATGTATAGAAACCTTTGCGGAAGGCGAGAGCGGATTTGCGTTTGAGGCAAAAAGCACTGACGCGCTTGTGAATGCAATGGAGAGAATACTTGCGCTTACGACATCACAGCGAAGGTCAATGGGCATAGCAGGGCGCGCGTGGGTTGAGGAAAACTTTGACAGAAATATTGTGATAAAGGCGTACAAGGACGAAATTTACCGTTAAGTTAAAAAATGCGCACAGAGCGCTTTAGATATGGAGGAAAAGAAATGAGCTTATATGATGATATTGTAAACAAAAAGGAGAAGCTTTCGCTTGTCGGGTTAGGCTATGTTGGCATGCCTATAGCAGTGGCGTTTGCAAGGAAAATCAATGTTGTGGGATTTGACCTCAATGCGGCGAAAATCGACCTATACAAATCAGGCGTGGATCCTACTAATGAGGTGGGCGATGATGTCATAAAAAATACTGCTGTGGATTTCACGTCTGACCCGTCAAGACTAAAAGAGGCGAAATTTCATATAGTAGCCGTTCCAACCCCCGTAAATGACGACCATACACCCGATTTGACGCCTGTGGAGGGCGCAAGCCGTATTCTGGGGCAGAACCTTACAAAGGGCTCTATAGTCGTATTTGAGTCTACAGTATATCCGGGAGTCACGGAGGATATATGCGTTCCCATTCTTGAAAAGGAATCGGGACTAAAGTGCGGAGTCGATTTTAAGATAGGGTATTCCCCTGAGCGCATAAATCCGGGCGATAAGATCCACCGCCTTGAAACCATCACCAAGATTGTTTCAGGCATGGACGAAGAAACGCTTGAACAGGTGGCGAAGGTATATGAGCTTGTCGTCGAAGCGGGAGTTTACCGCGCGGAGTCGATTAAAGTCGCGGAAGCGGCGAAGGTTATCGAGAACAGCCAGCGGGATATAAACATAGCGTTTATGAATGAGCTGTCGATAATTTTCAACAAAATGGGCATAGACACTAAATCAGTCCTTGCTGCAGCAGGCACAAAGTGGAATTTCCTCAATTTCCAGCCAGGGCTTGTAGGCGGACACTGCATAGGCGTCGATCCGTATTATCTGACCTACAAGGCGGAGGAGCTTGGCTACCACTCGCAGATTATACTCTCAGGGCGCCGCATAAATGATGACATGGGCAAATACGTAGCCGAGAACCTTGTGAAAAACCTTATCAAGGCTGACATACCCGTAAAGAGCGCAAAGGTGGCAATCCTTGGCTTTACATTTAAGGAAAACTGTCCTGATACGAGAAATACAAAGGTTATTGATATTTATAATGAGCTGAAGGAGTACGGCATTACCGCCCAGGTAACTGACGACAATGCAGACGCTGACGAGGCAAAGCGTCTTTATGGCATAGAATTTACTCCGTTTAAGGACATCAGGGATTGCGACGCCGTAATACTTGCCGTGGCGCATGAAGGATATAAGGCGCTTAAAATGTCAGATATAGACGCGCTTTACAACGGTAAGCACGCAAAGGTATTGACGGATTTAAAGGGGATACTCGACAAGAAGGAATATGTTGACGCGGGATATGTATACTGGCGTCTGTAGGGGATTTTGCCTAATTAATTATAGGCACGGCAACGACAGAATAGCCTACGGAGTATGAACAACGCGGAAAAGGCGATAATGCCCAAGTGGAGGAAAAAATGGGATACAAAAATCTGAAATTTAAGGAAGACAGCATATTTCTTGTGACGGGGGGAGCGGGCTTTATAGGCTCTAACCTGTGCGAGGCGCTTACTGATATGGGTTATGGGGTAAGGTGTCTTGACGACTTATCAACAGGCAGGGAGGAAAATGTTGAGCTTTTGTCCGACAGGGAAAATTACACCTTTATCAAGGGCGACATAAAGGATTTGGACACCTGCATGAAGGCATGCGAAGGTGTTGACTATGTGCTTAACCAGGCGGCATGGGGTTCTGTGCCGAGGAGCATAGAGATGCCTTTGTTTTACGAGCAGAATAATATCATGGGCACGCTTAATATGATGGAGGCGGCAAGGCAGAACGGCGTTAAAAAGTTTGTCTATGCGTCAAGTTCGTCAGTGTACGGCGACCATCCCGTGCTGCCAAAGAAGGAGGGGCAGGAGGGCAATCTGCTTTCGCCCTATGCGCTCACAAAGCGGACAAACGAGGAATACGGCAAGCTTTACAAGAGACTTTACGGGCTTGATACCTATGGGCTCAGGTATTTCAACGTATTTGGGCGAAGGCAGGATCCAAACGGGGCGTATGCGGCGGTTATCCCTAAGTTTATAAAGCAGCTCCTAAACGGCGAAGTGCCGACGATAAACGGTGACGGCAGACAGTCAAGGGATTTCACATATATTGACAATGTAATCGAGGCAAACCTTAAAGCCTGCCTTGCACCGAGCGAGGCGGCGGGAGAGGCGTTTAATATCGCGTATGGCGGCAGGGAGTACCTGATAGATATATACTATGATTTATGTAAAGCGCTCGGCAAAGACGTAGAGCCGAACTTCGGACCTGACCGCGCGGGCGACATAAAACATTCAAACGCTGACATATCAAAGGCGCGAAAGCTTCTGGGATATGACCCTGAGTATGATTTTGAAAAAGGCATTGCTTTGGCAATAGACTGGTATAAGGCGAATCTATGAAAATCAGCATACGAATGGATGACATAACACCTGATATGGATTGGGAAAAGTTCCTCAGGTTTAAGGCGCTATGCGATTTGCACCATATAAAACCGCTTATAGGGATAGTGCCGAGCAACAGGGACAAAAATCTGAGCATTGACGCGCCGAGGGACGATTTTTGGGAATATGTCAGACAGCTACAGTCGCAGGGCTGGACTATAGCCCAGCATGGCTTTGACCATATTTACAGGACAAAAAAGATGGGCTGCTTTCCGCTGAACAGGCTTTCAGAATTTGCGGGACTAGGCTATGATGCACAATATGAGCGGCTGAAAAATGGAAAGCTCATTCTCGAGGCAAACAATATAAAGACGGATATATTTATGGCGCCCGCCCATTCATACGACAAAAATACATTGAAGGCTTTGAAGGCTTTGGGTTTCAGTAAAATAACAGATGGTTTTGGAAATAAGCCGTATAATTGGCATGACATGACATTTTATCCCATCTCATATAAACAGAGTAGTACGCTTGAAAATGCAGATGAAGGCTTTTCCACGTTTGTAGTCCATTCAAATACGATGAATGACAATGATTTTGAGCGTTATGGGAAAATGTTCAGCGAACACGGCGGCAGGTTTATCTCATATTCAGAATATTTGGAGGCGGCTCCTGAAAGACAAAGCGCAGCAGGGCATATGGCGGAATACTCAAAGGCGCTTGCAAAGTATGCGCTTGTAAACATTAAGGGGAAATTGTAATTATGGCTGGCAATGATCCAATCAGAGTGCTTCATGTGCTTGGCACCACTAATCTTGGCGGCGCGGAGAGCAGGGTTATGGAGCTGTACCGATGCATGGACAGGCAAAGGGTACAGTTTGATTTTTTGGTTCATACTGGTAAGGAAGGATTTTTTTCCAGGGAAATACGCGAGCTTGGCGGCAATATATATAATGTCCCACGTTTTAAGGGGAAAAATTATTTTGAGTATAAGCGAGCATTGACTGATTTTTTTTCAGGGCATAATGACTATGCCGCGGTTCATGGGCATATGACAAGCACTGCTTCAATATACCTTCCGATAGCAAAACGCGCAGGCGTGCCTGTGACGATAGCCCACGCAAGAAGCGCGGGAGTGGACAAGGGAATTAAGGGCGTGGTTACGCGCATTTTAAGGTGCCGTTTGAAGGACAAGGCTGATTTCTGCTTTACCTGTTCTGCTGAGGCGGCGGAGGCTGTATATGGGAAAAAGGCAGTAGACAAGGGAAAAATTTGGACAGTGCCAAACGCGATAGACGCGGAGCGTTTTTCGTTTAATGAAAACGTCAGAAATGAGGTCAGAGAACAGCTTGGAATTGCCGATAAGCTTGTGGTAGGCCATGTCGGCAGGTTCAGCTTTATGAAAAACCACGAGTATCTGATTGATATATTCAGTAAACTGTGCAGACAGCGAAGCGATGCTTGCCTTGTGCTGATTGGCGAGGGCGAGCTAAAGGACAGGATCAGGTTAAAGGCGCAGGAGTACGGCATTGCGGACAAGGTGTATTTCCTTGGAAACCGCGCGGATGTGGAGCGGTATTATCAGGCGTTTGACTGTTTTGTCTTTCCGTCGGTATTTGAGGGGCTTCCTGGGAGCGTGATTGAGGCTCAGGCGGCGGGAGTGCCCTGCATTGTCTCTGATAAGGTGACAGGAGAGGCTAAGGTCACGGATTTAGCCGTATATATGAGCATATATTTGCCGCCGGAAAAATGGGCGGATAGGCTGTCAGCGCTTTTGGAGAAAAATAAGCCCATAGGGCAAAGGCGCAGAAACGCTTACAATGCGAAAATGACGGTTATTGAAAAAGGGTTTGATGTCAGGACACAGGCGGGCTTGATGGCGGAATTTTACTGTACGGGCAAGAATCCTCCAGGAGCCGTTACCAGAGGAGTATAAGCAGTGGAAACAGATAATAAGAATCAAAGAAAAAAGCGCATAATGCTGATTACACCAATGCTTCACCAGGGAGGCTTTGAGAGAATCTGTGTGCTCACGGCAAGACTGCTAAATAATTTATATGACGTATATCTGATAACCTTTACCACCAAAGACATATTTTATGATGTGTCAGGCCTGCACTTGATTGACCTGAATTTAGGCGCTGTGGAGGGCAGAGCAGGCAAAATAATAAATATATGCAAACGTGTGAGGCGGTTGAAGCGCCTTAAGAGGGAGCTGGGTATCGACATAAGCTATAGCTTTGGCACGACAGCTAATCTTGTGAATGTGCTGTCAAAGGATAGGGATATCACATTGGCAGGGATACGTGGGTACAACGCAATTAGTGACAGTGGAGCAGGCTTGATTTTTCGCAATGCAGACTGTGTCGTGAGCTGTACAAGAACAATGGAGGCAAAAATCAACAAAGCATATCATACAAAAAACTCTTGCACGCTTTATAATCCTTGTGATTTGGAGGAAATAAAAGAGCTTTCACAAAGGGAGCCTTATGATGCCGATAAAAGTACAGTGGACTTTGTTAATAGAGAAGGAACGCTGATTGTATCTATGGGCAGGGAGGATGATTTGAAGGGCTTTTGGCATCTGCTGAAAAGCTTTGCGGTTATCAGTAAGGAGCTGCCAGCTTCACGTCTTATGATAATAGGGGATGGGAGCTATGCAGAGTATCGGGAGTTAGCTGATAATTTGGGCATATCAGACGCTGTATGCTTTACGGGTGCATTAAAAAATCCATTCCCACTGCTTTCCAAGGCGGATGTTTATGCGCTAACATCTCAAAGTGAAGGATTTCCTAATGCCTTGATTGAGGCAATGGCATGTGGCGTGCCCTGCGTAAGCGTTAACTGCATGACTGGACCTGCTGAGATATTGGCGGAGCATTATGAAAATTGCGGCAATCAAAATATTGTTTATGAGGCAGAGTATGGAATACTTACACCGATTTTTGAAGGGGTAAAGGATTTGGCGCCTAATATAACGGAGGAAGAAAAAAAGTATGCCCAGGTAATTATAGGTCTGATAAAGGATAAGGCAAAGCTGCAGAAATATCGTGAAGGAGCAATGAAGCGGGCTAAGGATTTTGGCACTGGCAGATATGTCATGGATTTGACGGAAATTATATCGGGAGTATAGGAATAATATATGGAGAGGATTGTATTTCACCTAAATTCGCTGGAAAAGGGAGGAGCAGAGCGGGTAGTTACCAATCTGGCAAGGCAATTCGCCGCACATGGATATGAGGTATATATTGCTACTGAATGGCAGGGTGAGGAGGAATATGAAATTACTCCTGAAATTCAGCGTATCATGGTGGGCCTGACGCACGAGCAGGAAAATCGAAGCAGGATTTTCAAATATGTGTCAAGAATATTTAATTTGAGAAAATTCTTAAGGAAGGTGAGGCCGGATATAGTGGTGGCATTTGCCAGAAAGGCAAATTATAGAGCGCTGACAGCGGCAATTGGTACGAAAATTCCAGTTGTAATATCGATACGCATTGCGCCTGTGGGCTGTTATGATTTCATTTCAGATAAGCTGCAGATACCCATATTATTCCGCAGAGCTGCAGGATGTGTGTTTCAAACACAGGAACAGATGGAGTTTTTCCCCAAATATTTACAGCGGAAATCGCGGATTATCCTAAATGCAATCAGTCCTAGCTTTATAGGCAACCCAATACCCTTGCAGAGAGAAAAATCAGTAGTTCATTCAGGGAGGATTGTTGATTTTAAAAATCAAAAAATGCTGATAAAGGCTTTTTTTGAGGTTCATAAAAAGCATCCGGATTATATACTTAAAATTTTTGGTTCTGACGCGCATGATGGGACATGGCAGGAATTGGAGCAGCTTATAGAGCAGCTTGGTGCTAAGGACTTCATTCATCTAATGGGAGGAAGCAACCAACTGGAAAAGGATTTGATAAATGGCGCTCTGGCGGCGTTTTCATCTGACGTGGAGGGAATGCCTAATGCTATGCTTGAGGCTATGGCGCTTGGCCTGCCTGTTGTGGCTACAGATTGTCCGCCTGGCGGACCGCGTATGGTAATAACACCTGATGAGAATGGAATTCTAATACCTGTCGGCGATGTGAAGGCATTGGAAAATGCAATGAACAGGCTGATAGAGCATCCCGATTTTGCAGAAGGGCTTGGGAGAAATGCAGCGAAAATTGGAGAGATAGCCAGTGCAGACAAGATATATAAGGAGTGGGAAGAATATTTGGCTGAAATATGTGATAAGAGGAGAGGATAATGAGCATACATCCATTGAAAAGGTTTTTATATCATCATGCGCTTACTGCAAGGGTATATAATATTATCCGCAATTACAGGCACGATAAGTATAACAAGCTTT
This sequence comes from uncultured Lachnospiraceae bacterium, assembly GCA_947625775.1. Taxonomy (GTDB): domain Bacteria; phylum Bacillota; class Clostridia; order Lachnospirales; family Lachnospiraceae; genus COE1. The sequence continues at coordinate 40,729 of CANQPM010000006.1, forward strand.
CAGACGAAGAATTTGCCCAATACGCATATAAGAATCATAATGGGGAAAATTTGGATTTGGAGAATCCGCAGACATATGATGAGAAGGTATGGTATCTCAAGCTTCATGAAAGAGATCCTTTGCAGACAAAATGCACAGATAAGTATAGGGTTCGTGAATATGTGAGGGAATGTGGACTTGAGGATATATTAATTGAGCTGTACGGCGTATATGCTTCATTTCAGGAGATTGAATTTGACAAGCTGCCGGAACGTTTTTTCATCAAATGCAATCATACATCTGGCTCGGGTGCAAATGTTATTTACGATCGGAATAAGCCTTTTGATTTTAAATATCAGAAAAATGAGTTTGATTTTTGGATGAAAAGGAATTATTTTTGGGGAAGCCGAGAATGGAACTATAAGGACATACCCCCCAGGATTATTTGCGAAAAAGTGTTGGAGGATAAGGAAGGGCATCTTCCGTTGGACTACAAATTTATGTGCTTTGGCGGAAAGGCAAAGCTCTTATTTTTAAATATAGGACTTGCTACAGAAACGGGCGATCATTCAGATGAGGCTTACTGCAATGTCTATGATATGGAGTTTAATCTGCTGCCAATTAAGGATGAGAGAGAAAATTACACAAGTAAGCCGATTGCAAAGCCTGACAATTGGGATGAAATGATAAGATGCGCAGAGATATTGTCGAAGCCCTTTAGGCATTGCAGGGTAGATTTATACAATGTTGACGGGAAGATATACTTTGGAGAGATTACTTTTCATCATGGCGGCGGCTGCAATGGAATAGAACCGAGGGAGTGGGCTTATAAGATGGGGAGCTGGATTACGATTGATGCAGTATAGCCAATTAAGGAGATAAGCTTATGTGTGGAATATGCGGATTTGTTTCACAAAAAAGAATAACACAGGACAGGCTGAAGGCAATGAACGATACAATGTATCACAGAGGGCCAGATGACAGCGGGGAGGAAATCTATGATGCGCCCGGAGGGGTTGGAGTTGGGTTTGCACAGCGCAGGCTGTCCATATTGGATTTGTCGCCATTGGGGCATCAGCCTATGCACTCCTGCGATGGACGCGTGACGATTGTTTATAATGGAGAAATTTATAATTATAGGGAAATAAAAAAAGAACTTGCAGATTACCCATTTGTGTCCGCCTGTGATACGGAGGTCATATTGGCGGCTTATTTGAAGTGGGGCATATTGTGCTTTGAGAGGTTCAGCGGCATGTTTGCGGCCGCGATTTATGACCGGCAGAAAAATGAAGTATATCTCTGCAGGGACAGAATAGGAAAAAAACCGTTATATTATTGGCAGGAATCCCAAAGCATTGTATTTGCGTCAGAGTTAAAGCCTATTATAATGGCAATGGACGACGCGGGGGAGCATATAAAAGAAGTAAACAGGCAGGTGCTGGGCAGATATCTGTACCAGCAGTACATCAATGCGCCGGACACTGTTTTCAGGAATGTCTATAAAGTGGAGCCTGGTGGGATTGTTAAGATAGGATTAAGGAAGACAGCTGGCGGGGAAACAAAATTAGAAACCACTAAATGGAAGTATTGGGATGTTAAGACCATTTATCATAAAAAGAAGAGTACTGGACCGACAGACTTTAGTGATGCCGTGTCAGAGCTTAGAAGAATATTGGAAAGGGCTGTGCGCCAGAGGATGATAGCGGACGTGCCGTTAGGGGCTTTTTTAAGCGGGGGCTATGATTCCTCGCTTGTAACAGGCATAGCGCAGTCAGTTTCAGAAGTGCCAATAAAGACATTTTGTATAGGCTTTAAGGATAAAGAATATAATGAGGCGCATTTTGCAAAAGAGGTAGCGGAGCATTTAGGGACAAGGCACACCGAGCTTTATATTGAGGAAAAAGATATGCTCAAGCTCGTGGAAAGCCTGCCACGGTATTATGATGAGCCATTTGCAGACAGCTCACAAATTGCGACAATGCTTGTTTCAAAGCTTGCAAAGCAGGATGTAACTGTTGCGCTGTCCGGTGATGGCGGAGATGAGTTTTTTTGCGGGTATAATATATACAAAAAAGTAGCGCAGGCACAGAAGCTTGACTGTCTTGGCGCGATAGCGCATTGCATAGGAAGGCTTGGAGGCTTGGAGAAGTATTATCCGTTCAAGCTGCGTGTTATCTCTCAAAACAGAAATCATAAAGCGAAAACCCAGTTTATAGCTGGGAATTATGTAGAGGCTGCTGAAAATATGGCATATGCCGAGGCTGCAAAGCCCTGTTATTATGATTGGGAGGACGAATATCAAGAACGCAGCTGGCAGGAGAGGCGTATGCTTCTTGATATAGATGCATACCTGCCTGGAGACATACTTTGCAAGGTTGACAGGGCATCGATGAAATATTCATTAGAGGCAAGATGCCCTCTTTTGGATACGCAGGTAATGGAGTTTGCTTTTAGTATTCCGCATGATTTTAAATATAAAAATGGCATTAAGAAAAGGATACTTAAAGAATTGGCATATCAATATGTGCCTAAAGAGCTTCTTGACAGGCCCAAGACGGGTTTTGGAGTTCCACTGGATAAGTGGCTGCGAGGACCATTAAAATCAATGCTTTTAGATTATACGAGTAAAGAATTTCTGGAAAAGCAGGGGATTTTTCAGGCGGATTATACAGTAAATTTTGTTCAAAGGTATATAAAAACAGGAGATGCGGGCGCAGGCAGTGGAGAAAACTATTCAAGGCTGGTATGGGCGCTTTTGGTATTCCAGCAATGGTATGACAGCTATGTTTTAAGGCGCATATAATATACAGCGGCATCGGGCATATGCATAGAAAGCAGGAAACTTGTTATGAAAAGAATAGCTTTATTTATTAATTCTCTGCAGAAGGGCGGCTCAGAGCGCGTCATGGCAAATCTCGCGGAGTATTTTCATGGGCGAGGGTATGAGGTCATACTTGTGACACAGTACAAGCGTGAAAATGAGTACGGCATATCCCCGCAAATCAGACGGGTGTATTCTGAACCGGAGGAGACCGAGCTGCAGGGAGGCAGGTTAAAAAACTTTATAACAAGATTTAAAAAGCTGAGAGGCATTTGGAAAAGCTATAAGCCTGATGTGGTGTTATCATTCCTCGGGAAAAACAATTTAATGGCGATAGCGACGTCTATGTTTCTGCCTGTCAAGACAGCAGTATCGGTCCGCGGCGAGCCGACGATGGAATATGAAGGCCGCCTTATGCAGCTTGCCGCGAAATTTATGTTCAGATTTGCGGACGGGGCAGTATTTCAGACAAGAAAGGCGCTTGCCTTTTTTCCCAAGGCTGTGCAGAAAAAGTCAGTGATGCTGCCAAATCCCTTAAGTTCCCAGTTTTTGAACAGGCGTCATACCGGCGCGCGCGAAGACATCATAGCGGCGGCAGGGCGGCTTGACGAAAACAAAAACCACGCAATGCTTATCCATGCCTTTGACAAAATAGCGGCTGAGTTTCCGCAGGTAAAGCTTGTGATATATGGTGATGGCGGGCTTAAAGCGGAGCTGCAGGCGCTTATTGACAGTAAAGGACTTTCGGACAGGGTAACGCTTGCAGGCAGTGTGACTGACTTGGCGGACAAGATATGCAGCGCAAGGATTTTCGCGCTGACGTCAAACACGGAAGGCATGCCCAACTCGATAATCGAGGCGATGGCGCTTGGCATACCCGTAGTGTCGACAGACTGTCCATGCGGAGGTCCTGCGGCTCTCATTGAAAATGGGACAAACGGGATTTTGGTGCCGGTAGGTGATGCCTTTGCGCTTTCGGACGCCTTTAGGCTTATTTTGACGGATACAGAGCTTGCCCAACGCCTTAGTGACAATGCCTACAAAACCTCTGAAGGCTTTGCGCCTGAAAAAGTCAATAAGGAATGGGAAGAATTTCTGATGAGATTATAGACAGACAGTACAAAATCTAAAACGGGGGCAAAAATATGTGTGGAATTGCGGGCTTTTGCAATCGGCCTCAAAACTGGCGGCAGGGTATAGAAAAAATGAATGAAAGAATGTACCACCGCGGTCCCGACGCGGGCGGCGTGTGGGCAAATGAGAACGCGGACGTGGTTCTGGGGCACAGAAGGCTTGCGATAGTGGATTTGTCGGAAACCGGGGCGCAGCCGATGCAGTCGGCATCGGGGAGATATGTCTGCGTTTATAATGGCGAGATATATAATTACAAAAAGCTCAGAAACAAGCTCATAGCAGAGAAAAAAGTCACGGCGTTTCGCGGCACGTCAGACACCGAGGTGCTTTTGGAGGCGTTTGAGGCATATGGCGTGAGGGAGACAATAGCCATGTGCAAGGGAATGTTTGCGATAGCCCTCTATGACAGGCAGACTAGGCGGCTCACGCTTATAAGGGACAGAATAGGTGAAAAGCCGCTTTACTATGGCTTTGTAAACGGCAGCTTTGTCTTTGCGTCGGACATAGGCAGCATCAGTGCGCTTGAAGGCTTTAATAATGAGATAGACACAGGGGTGCTGCAGTTATACTTTATCCATGGCTATATTCCCGCGCCGTATTCAATATACAAGGATGTATACAAGCTTGACGCGGGCTGTATGCTGGAGATAGACGCGCCCTATGACAAGGGAGAGATAAGCGCATACTGGTCTGTAAGAGAGGCGGCAAAATATGGACAGGCGCATCCTTTTAAGGGAACGAGAAAAGAAGCGGCTGACGAGCTTGAGAGGCTTTTGAAAGAGGCGGTAAGCGGGCAGATGGTGGCGGATGTGCCCGTAGGGGCTTTTTTGTCCGCAGGAATTGACAGCAGTACGATAGTGGCGCTTATGCAGGCGCAGTCACAGGGCAGGGTGCGCAGCTTTACGATAGGAATGGACGACGAAAAGTACAATGAAGCGGCATATGCGGCGGAAATAGCAAAGCATTTAGGCACAGAGCACACAGAGCTCTATATATCGGCAAAAGACGCAAAGGAGGTCATACCAAAGCTGTCATGGATATACGGCGAGCCCTTTGCGGATTCATCTCAGATACCGACATACCTTGTAAGCCGCATGACGCGCCAGCACGTTACAGTGTCGCTCAGCGGCGACGCGGGTGATGAGTTGTTCTGCGGCTACACGTCATACTCGTCAATCGAGCGCATATGGAATAAGATGAAGGGCTATCCGTATGGGATCAGAAAGCTCTGCAGCAATATGCTTACGAGCTTTCCCCTGATTAAAAACAATCAGATATTGCAGACAAAATCATATCTGCTGGGCGCGAAATCTCCCGAGCATTTATACGAGCTGTCAAATGCTCAGGAGGCGTCAAATCTTAATATAGCGCTTGAAAGGTCTGTCTACCCATACAAGCACAATCAACAGCCTTATGGTGATTTGCAGGATACGCAGAGCCGCATAATGCTGATGGACATGGAGGTATATCACCCCGACGACATACTTGTAAAGGTGGACAGGTCCGCAATGGCTGTGTCGCTGGAAACGCGCGTGCCTATGCTTGACAAGGATGTTGTGGAGTTTGCCTGGACTCTGCCGATTGAGTACAAGAAGCAGGGCAATGAAGGCAAGCTTGTGCTGAAGGACGTGCTGTACAGATATGTCCCTAAGGAAATGATGGACAGGCCCAAAACAGGCTTTGCAATCCCCATAACAAAATGGCTGAGGGAGCCTGAGCTGCGGGACTGGGCGGAGGCGCTGCTTGACGAAAAACTGATTGAAAAGCAGGGAATACTGAATGCCAGAGAGGTCAGGCGCATATGGACGGACTTTATTGAAAACGGAAACTGGCGTATACAGATATGGTATATGCTGATGTTCCAGAGCTGGCTTGCGGGGCAGAATGGCAGCCGGCAGATTTGCGGACAGTTTCTGTAAGGCTCTAAATAAAAAGGAATGGAGAAATCCGTTCCTTTTAATAGTATAGAAATGCTTTATTTTTGGTAAGTTGTAATGTTTTATGTAAAAAAAAAGGAAAATTATGTGCATTATGTAATATATACATAAAATTGAAAATCGTTTAGAATTAATATATGTGGATATTATTTAAGAATATGTCATTTCTTTCAAACTATTGATTGGTATGCGTACTAAGGCACGCAAAGGGGTATAAGAATGAAACCTTTTAAGAAATTAAATGTTCCTGAATGGGTTACGGCAGGCGCTGCTTTTATTTATTATATAATAATGGCATTGTATAAGCTCACCTATGCTCCTATTTGGCAGGATGAGGCAATGGAGTTCTATTGTTCGGTACCTGTAAAGGGACCAATCAGGGGAGTTACGGAATATGCCGATATGTATGAGCGGATAGCTGGAATCCAACAGCAGCCACCGCTCTATAATTGGATAATGTGTATTTGGCTGCAAGTCAGTGAAAATGAATGGTGGTACCGTTTTTCGAGTGTTGTAATGGGTTTTGTGGCAGCTTTAGGCCTGTATTGTGTCATCAGAAAGATGTGCAGCCGATATGCTGCGGCTCTCAGCGTGATTATATTTTCCAGCATTTATATAATAATGTATTATATAAAAGAGGCATCAGAGTATGCTATGCTGCTGATGGTTATGTTTTGGCTTATTTATGTATATATGCTGATTTGCGAGAGGGCTGCGGCAAATAAGCTTGTTATATTTACGATATTATGTGTGCTTTCTGTCTATACGCATTATGGGGCGGCGTTTGCGGTTGTTCCAATGGCAGCCAGCGTGCTAATGGTTCTGGCAATGCATAAGGATTGGGGAAAATTTAAGGCAATGCTCTGTGCGGACATAGCAGTGGTGCTGTTTTTCGGTATTCCGCTGTTATTACTCTTTTTAATGCCTCAGTCAAAGAATCCTGTTTCTGCGCTGTCAATCAATCAGGAAATAATAATTGAGAACGGAAGCCTGATAGGCGACTTCTTTTTCAGCATAGCCAGCGTATTCAGGTGGTGCGTGCTTGACATAGACCGCGATACGGAAAAAATAGGCATAATTGTGGACTTGTTGGGCATTGTTATTTTTGCGATTATTATTTTTGTGGTTATTAAAACGAAGAAAAAGGGCATACGCCCGTTTTTCTGGTGCAATGTTGCCGTATTTATGTTTTATTATATAGTAACTAAGCTTAATTTATATGCTTACGGCTGGTATGGAAACAGATATAATATGTTCATATTTCCAATGTGGTTTGTGATGATAACAGTAGCGCTGTATGAATTTGTCGTCATCATAAGACAGTCGGACAGGAAAATAATGCTTCGGGCGGCAGCCGTTATTCAATGCGCAATGCTTGCGGCGTCAGTACTGTACTGTATGTATGGGGATTATAGGGTAAGCTGCCACTGGTGGAAGACGGATCTGCGCGCTATAGTTGACAGATGGTACAAGGAGGAGGGCTATAAAGCGCCTACGCTTGTCGATTACCATCAAAGATATGCGTTTACCTATTATTTTACGCATAACGCGCTTTATGATGAAACGCAGTGGGAAAATGTCAGCTGGAATGATGATATAGCGCCAGACTCGGCAGATTCCGTGGGCGTATGGCAGAAATATATATATGAGACATATGACGGCGAGCTTCCTGATGAACTTTATTTTGTGACAGGCCAATACAATGAGTTTGTGGAAGCGTTTGAAAAACTGGGGTATGATGCTGATGATGAGGTTGACACAACCGCCAAGCTTTATCATATGGTGTATAATCCAGACAAGCCTCAGATATTGGAGATTGAATAAAAGGGCAATAAGGAAAGCGTATGGTAATAATACATGTAATGGGCGGTCTTGGCAATCAGCTTTATCAGTATGCGATATCTGAAAAGCTCAAATCGCTCGGAAAAGAAGTAAAACTGGATTTTTATGCCTATAAATATGCGCAGGGAGATGAAAAGGAATGGCGCAGGCTTGAACTGGACCGTCTTGAAGGGCTTGGGTATGAGGAGTGTACTTTAAAAGAGCATATTATGTACAGGGACAGCAGCATGAAGACAGTGGACAGGATACGCAGAAGGCTGTTTGGCAGGCGTGACAGGACTGTAAGTGAAAACGGCGATTACATGCCTGAGATATATCAGATGGACAATGTATATCTGTATGGCTTTTGGGGCTGCGAGAAATACTACGAGGACATTATTCCGTTACTGCAGCAGAAAATACATTTTCCCAAAAGCAACAATCCTCAAAATGCGCAGGCTGCGGCAGCTATGGGCAGCGAACAGTCAGTCAGCGTGCATATAAGGCGGCAGGATTACCTTACAGTAGCCGACGGCAGGCGGTATATGGACATATGCACAAAAAAGTATTACCGCGCGGCTATGGAATATATAAATAAAAGGGTGCAGAAGCCGGTGTATTATATATTTTCAGATGATTCAGAGTATGTAAAGCGGCATTTTAATGAGGACAATATGCGGGTGGTTGACTGGAATACCGGCGGGGACAGCATGTATGACATGGAGCTTATGAGCCGCTGCAGGCACAATATCTGCGCTAACAGCACGTTTAGCATATGGGGGGCAAGGCTTAATAAGAACCCGCATAAGATTATGATACGCCCGCTGCGTCATGACAATTATGAGAAGACCAGCGTCAGCGAGACAGCCGACTATTGGAAAAACTGGATTTTAATTGATGCTGACGGCAATATATGCCGATAGGCTGAAAGGTGCGGAAAATGCCTGTTTCAAAAAAGGACGAGCTTATATCAATAATCGTTCCAGTGTACAATATGGAAAAGTATTTGGAGCGGTGTGTTAAATCCATATTGGCGCAGACGTATAACAGAATAGAGGTAATACTTGTCGATGACGGCTCAACGGACAATTCGCCTGCAATGTGCGACAGTTATGTACTAAAAGATTCACGCATACGGGTTGTGCATAAGCCAAACGGAGGGCTTTCAGATGCGAGAAACGCAGGGCTTGCCGTGGCGTCAGGGGATTATATAGGGTATGTGGACAGCGATGACTGGATAGAGCCCGATATGTATGAACGCATGTACAGGGCATGCGTGGAAAATGAGGCGCAGCTTGCTGTCTGCAGGTATGCATGCGAGACGGACAAGGATAAGACGGATAAAAATGACAACGAAAAAATGCCGGAATCATACGCTGGCATAAATAATGACGTGATACCGCTTTCAAGGGATGAACTGTTAAAAATATACATTTGCGGGCACGACAGGTTTATAATATATAATTCCGCATGGAGTAAGCTGTACAGGCGTGATTTGGTGGAGGGCATGCTTTTCCCCAAGGGGAGGAATTCCGAGGACATAATGTACACGACGCGGGCATTCTGCCGATTGGACAAGGCGGTATATGTAGACAAGGCGCTGTATCATTATGTGCTTGACCGCAAGGACAGCATTATGAACGTGGCAAGGGGTGAGCGGATGTTCCGTGATGAGATTCCGTTCTGGCGCGAGCATATCCAGTGCATACGTGATATGGCGTCAGAAGAAATGGCGGACTTGGCGGCATATTATTTTTGGCGCAGGCTCTTGTTTTATTATATGGACATGAAAAAATCGGGCGGAGAAAATGAAAAATACGCCTGTAGGCTTGTGGATGAGATTAAATCTGACAAATTGGAAATTAACCGCATATATAAAAGCGGCATAGTGTCTGGCGGAGATAAAGCAAGAATGAGGCTTTTCATGTTCAGCCCCCTGCTTTATGCAAGGACGGCAGGCATCTATGATAATGTGGTAATTCCGCTCAGGCAGCACATCAAGGAGGGCTAAGTTGCTTTTTAACTCATATATATTTGTTTTTATATTTTTGCCGCTGGCGGTTACGGGATATTACTGGCTGCACAAGATTGGAAAGCCAAAGACGGCTCTATGTTTCCTGCTTATTATGTCAATGTGGTTTTACGGCTACAACAGCGTAGAGTATCTGTTTATGCTGTCGGTAAGCATTATTTTAAATTATGCAGTCGTGCAGCGAATGAGGAAAACATCAGGGCTGGGCAGAAGACGCATCATGCTTATGGCAGGGCTTGCAGTTAATATTGGAATATTGTTTTACTTTAAGTATTATGATTTTTTTGCCGAAAATGTAAATTTAGCGTTTAAGACAGATTTTAAGCCGCTTGGGCTTATGCTCCCGCTTGGCATCAGTTTTTACACTTTCCAGCAGCTATCATATGTCATAGATTCATACAGAAATGAGTGCGAAAACTACAGTTTTTTGGAATATGCCTCGTATGTGTCGTTTTTTCCACAGCTTATAGCAGGACCGATTGTGTACCACAATGAGCTGATACCAGCGCTTAAAGACAAGGCGAACCACAGACCGAATTATGAAAACTTAAGCCGCGGTATATATGCTTTTGCGCTGGGGCTTGCGAAAAAGGCGCTTATAGCGGATACCTTTTCAAAGGCGGTTGCCGCAGGGTATGGCAACATAGGTGATTTAAACACGGTGAGCGTCATCACGGTGATGATATGTTATTCTATGCAGATATATTTTGATTTCAGCGGCTACTGTGATATGGCATACGGCATAGGGTATATGTTCAACGTCAGGCTGCCAGTAAACTTTAATTCGCCGTATAAGGCGGCGTCAATCTCGGAATTTTGGGACAGGTGGCATATGACGCTGACGCGTTTTTTTACCAAGTATGTCTATATACCACTTGGCGGCAGCAGAAGGGGTAAGGCAAGGACATATATAAATGTCATGATTGTATTTTTGGTAAGCGGCATATGGCATGGAGCTAATTGGACATTTATTCTGTGGGGCATAATAAATGGCATAGGCAACGTGTTTGATAAGGCTTTTGGGAAATTTTTCCGATGGGTGCCGCGCGCGGTCGGTGTTGCGCTTACATTTTGTTTTTCAACGATGGCATGGAGCCTTTTCAGGGCTGATTCAGTAAGCGATGCATTGAGGCTCTGGAGGCATTTGGGAGAGCGCGGCGATAATATGCTCTATGCTCCGATTACAGATGCGTTTAATGATTTGATTGAAGTAAAAATGCTCTGCAGGATAGGTTTTGGCGGTTTGGTGGAGAGGCTGCCGTATGCGCCCCTGTTGCTGTTTATGACTGTTGCCGTACTGTCCTGCTTTCTGCTGAAGAATACGCAGGAAAAGACGGCGGGAATGAGATTTAACGGCAGGGAGATTATTACTGTCATAGTTTTGGTTATGTGGAGTATTCTGTCTATGTCAGACGTAAGCGAATTTCTGTATTTCAATTTTTGATATTTACGCATTTTATTTTATGATGGGGGTATTTGTGCGTCGTATGGGGCGTTTTATAAATGTTTATGATGGAATTTGGTGTTTTTTATGGATGACAGGCAAAAAAATTATTATAAATGGTTTAAGAAGTGCATAACAGCCCTGATTGCGGCGGTGGCAGGTTCGTTTGCCCTTTTCTGGGTGATAGATCCGTATTTCCATTTTCATAAGCCGTTTGGATTTATTTCATACAGGCTGTATGACGAGCGTTATATAAATGACGGGATTTCAAGGCACTTTGATTATGACATGATTATTACGGGGACATCAATGGCGCAGAATTTTAAGACGAGCGAAGCGGACAGGCTTTTCGGTGTAAGGGCTGTTAAGGAAACCTTTTCCGGAGCCGATTACAATGAGCTTTCGGAAAATCTTGAAAGGGCGTTAAAATACAACGGCAATCTGAAATATGTCATATGGACAATGGATTTTAACTCGCTTATGCGCGATAAGGATTATAAGGCGTATGAAGGCTATCCGACATATCTGTATGACGACAATCCGTTTAATGATGTATCGTACGTGTTCAACAAATCAATATGGTATCATGGCGTAATGACGAATTTATATATGACCTTGGCGGATAAGCCTAGCACCACTTTTGACGAATATTCCTCATGGGAAAAGGAAACGGGCTATGAGCACATCATGGAAACATATGACCGTTGGGAGGAAAAGGCGGATATGGCACCAGGGCTTAATGATGATGATAGGATAATGGTTGAGCAGAATGTCAGGCAGAACTTCATAGAGCTTGTAAATAAGCATCCTGATACGACTTTTTATATTTTCTATACTCCGTACAGCATTGTCTGGTGGGATTTTATGAACCAGGAAGGCATGATGAGAATGCAGTTTGACGCTGAACTCATTGCGACGGAGCTTTTTCTTGAGTGCCCTAACGTAAAGCTGTTTAATTTTTATGATAAATATGATATAATTACTAACTTAGACAACTATAGGGATAAGGAGCATTATGGTCCGCATATAAATTCAAAAATACTTGAGTGGATAGCGGCTGGCGATGGGCTTGTCACAAGGGATAATTATCTGGAGCGGCTTAAGGCTGAGGAGGATTATTACCTTGGTTATGATTATGAGAGTATTTTCAGACAGTATAAGTAAAACAATAGTAAATGAGGAGAAGGATGATGAAGGACAGACAGACAGTTAGAAGAAGGGATTGGGTTATTGCATTATTGTGCATAATGGTGCCGCTGTTTTCGTTTTGGTATATGGATACACATTCCATTGTCAGGTGCGGCATTGATGTATTCAGGTCAGTTTTTGCAGGACGTTTCAATGATTATTACGCGTTTGCAAAGGAGTCCCAGCTTAATGGGCTAATGGGGCATGAGATGACATACGATATAATTTTTTATGTTACTGTCGGAATTTGGGAGCTTCCGATTGCAGTGATTGAAACAATTTTTGGTATTTCATTCAGACATAATACCATTGTTATGGTGTATTCAAAAACAATACTGCTTGTGTTTTTATGCCTGAGCGCCAGGATGATACAAAAAATTGCGCTCCAGCTTGGGATAACGGAAAAAAATGCAAAGTGGGCAGAATATATGTTCATGACATCGGGTTTTATTTATGCGTACACTTGTATTGCAGGGCAGTATGATATTATGGGCATTTTCTTTTCATTAGTGGGCGTATATTTTTATATAAAAGGAGATATGAAAAAGTTTGGGCTGCTGTTTATTGTAGCAGTTCAATATAAATTTTTCCCGTTGTTTATATTTATCCCATTATTATTGCTCAAGGAGAAGAATATTAAAAAAATAATTCTATATCTGATTGGACCGGTTTTGTCTGTTCTGCTGCTGAGAATTCCATTTATGGATGACGGGATTGCCATTGCAGAGAAAAATGCGCTAAATGCGGATATGGTTGAGCGTATATTCGGGAATAGAATTGCGATACTTGAAACAGAGATACCGTTATCATTTTTATTTATCGGCGCAGTATGCATATGGTGCTATTTAAAGGAAATTAACGATGATGAACGGAAATATTATGCGGTATGGGTGCCGTTTTTGTCATTGGGATTACTGTTCATGTCTTTTCCTTTTTTCCCGTATTGGATACTGTACCTTGTCCCATGGATACCTCTGCTCTACTATATGAGAAACGATATGACGGAGAAATTTTTTTGGCTTGAGACAGGAATGACGGTAAGCATTATGCTTGCCCAGTTTTCACATTTTTATTGGGTGTTTGAAATTGATAATACAAAGGATTTGCTTTTAGATTTGATATATAAATTTGACCGGATAGAAAATCCGTTTATGGTGACAGATATCATGTCTGATTTGTATATTGATGATTATGAATTTTTATTTTACGGGTTGTTTATATTATGCCTTGCTTTTCTGATTGTTATGCTGCGGCCATGCAGGAGCCTGTCATATAAGAGTGATGAATTTGACAGCAGGAGGGTACTGTATTCAAGATTGGCAATTCAGTTTATTGTGGGTGCGCTGCCAGTATTTTTGTATATATGCAGTATTATAAGAAATATAATAACAATCGGATGGTAAAATATGGATTCTGTCATTTATGTGAAAGGTATGGTTGAATGATGGACATTATTAGGAAAATGCGCAGCATTTTGGATAGAAGGCAGAAAATTCAGATTTGTTTTTTGGGCATACTGATTTTTATTGGCGGATTGCTGGAAACGGTGAGTGTGTCGGGAGTGCTTCCGGCAGTGTGGGTGATTATAGATCCTGTAAAGGCGCAGGAAAACAGGTATATTCAGATTGCAATGGATATCTTGGATATTCACAGCATTGAGGAATTTATCGTGCCGCTTCTGGCTGCGCTGATTGCTGTGTATGCACTAAAAAATGCGTTTTTGCTTTTCCTCGCAAATGAACAGAACAAGTTTATTGCATTCAACAGAAATAAGCTGATTAGCCAGGTATTAAGGGAATTTTTAGACAGACCATATGAGTATTATCTTGAGGCTGATATTCCGACAGTATTCCGTTTGACGGACAGTGATATTCCAAATGTATTTAATATACTGATGGCGATTATTTCGCTTGTGTCAGAGGCAGTGGTGTTTGTGCTGCTTTGCTGCGTAATGCTTATGGCAGACTGGAAATTGCTGATTTTTTTGATAGTAGTATTTGGAACCTTATCCATAGTAATTCTTAAACTGTTAAAGCCGCAGCTTTCCAGACTGGGTGAAAAGAATATGGCAATACAGTCAAGGATTGCAAAATGGAGAATACAGGCGATTTATGGAATTAAAGATGTTAAAGTTCTTCATAGAGAGGCGTTCTTTGCGAGTAATTATGAGGAGAGCGGAAGGGTTGGAGCGGGATATGCAAAAAAATATGCCGTATTAAATAATACGCCCCGCCTGTTGATTGAAACAATTTTTATCGCAAGTATATTAGGATACATTATTGCGTACATTCTTGCGGGAAATGATGCCTCCGCGCTTGTTCCGATGCTTACTGCCTTCGGTGTGGCTGCAATTCGTATGATGCCCAGCGTAAATCGCATTAACACGTATATAACGGACATTTCATATTTCAGGCCCTGTCTTGATTATGTATATGAAAATATGAATATTGACAGAATCAGCAGGAAAAACAACCAGTCGTTAAGGCCTGCTGACGCGTCGAAAACAATGGAGCTTCACGACAAGATTGAACTTCACAATATCGTGTATGCTTATCCGAACACAGATACGCTGATATTCAACAGCGCCGATATGATCGTGCCATATGGCAAATCCGTAGGAATTATGGGAGCCTCGGGGGCAGGCAAATCCACAATAGTTGACATACTTCTTGGTCTGCTCAAGGCGCGTTCGGGAAAAATAACCTGCGACGGGATAGATATATTTGACAATTATCCCGCATGGCTTGCGCAGATTGGATATATCCCGCAGTCAATTTATCTGGTGGACGAGCCAATTAGGAACAATATAGCCTTTGGCATAGCGGACAATGAGATTGATGATGAAAGAATTTGGGAGGTGCTGGAGGAGGCGCAGCTAAAAGACTTTGTAAAGACGCTTCCAGAGGGACTGGATACGGCAATCGGCGACAGGGGCGTGAGGCTTTCTGGAGGGCAGCGCCAGCGTCTTGGCATAGCGAGGGCGCTTTACCACAATCCTGAGATACTCGTATTTGACGAGGCAACCTCGGCGCTTGACAATGAAACAGAGCAGGCTGTAATGGAGGCAATCAACAGCTTCCACGGCAGGAAGACTATGATTATTATTGCGCACAGGCTAAACACGATAGAAAAATGTGATATTATATATAAGGTGGACGGCGGGAAGATTACACGGACTTCATTATAAAACAGCGCCGCTTTTGACAGGGGAATGAGGAAAATGGGGCAAAAACCAATTATAGCGACTGAATTATTAAAAGGGCAGGGGCTTGGCAACCAGCTTTTCTGTTATGTCACTACAAGGTGCATAGCTATGAGAAATGGGTGCGATTACAGCATTCTCGGCGGCGAAACCCTTGCAAACAATATCCATAGCCAGTGCGGGCTTTATTTTATGGAGCTGGAGCTTGGCGCGCCTACGCGGAAAGAGGATTTTGAGAAAGTGTACAATGAGAAGGAGGACAGGCTCTTTGCACCAAACTCAAAACATGACATAGAGCATGGCGCATATGTGTCAGGGACTGATGAAACTCTTTTAAACCTGAAGGAGAGCGCGCTTATTTATGGAAATATGCAGGCTGAGGATTATTTCCTGCCATATAAAGATGAGATATGCAAATGGCTCAGGGTTAAGCCGGAATATGACTGTTATGATTACAGCCGAGACGATTTGTGCATAATTCATTTAAGGTGTACGGATTATATGGATTCGCCCGAGCTTTTCCTTAACAAAAGATACTGGATTAATGGCATGAAGAATATGCGCAAAATCAATCCGGGTATGCGCTTTATGATTATCACAAATGACGTAAAAGAGGCGCAGAAGCTTATTCCGAACGTCAAGGCGTATAATTTTGACCTGGCAAAAGACTATTCAATAATAAAAAATGCCAAATATCTGCTGCTGTCCAATTCATCGTTTACTTATTTTCCTGTGTTTACAAGCAGTACAGTCAAAAAAGTGATTGCGCCGAAATACTGGGCGCGCCACAATGTTTCCGACGGATACTGGGCATCTGAGCAGAATATATATCAGGGGTGGACATATCAGGACAGGAGCGGAAAGCTTTTCAGCGCGGAGGAATGCAGGGAGGAACTGGAAAAATATAAGAAGGAATCGCCGCTGTATGGCAGACTGAACACGCCTATGACGGAAAGCGAAAAGGGCAGGGCATATAAAAAGGCGGAGCGGTTTTATAAAAAATATAAAGCTGTCATGTATTGGAACTCAGCAAAGAGAAAGATAAAAATGATATTAAAAAGAGCGAATGCGTAACAGCGCCTTACAAAGGAGCAAAGCGCGATTGGGGGGTGTGGGGATTTGGAAAAAAATGGCGAAAAGCTAAAGCTTCCACAGGTTACTCTTGCGGCAATGTCAAGCGTGAATATGAGTGAAACTGTCAAGGCTATGGAATACAGCATGCGTGGCATAGAGTTTGGCGATGCCGTGCTTATCACGCATAGAAAGCCGTTTGGACTTCCGAAAAACATACGTTATTCCCACACGGACAGGCTTAAAAACATAGATGACTTTAACTATAAAATGGTGTATGAGCTTGGTTCTCATATACACACGGATTTTGCGCTTATTGTCCATGCGGACGGTTTTGTGGTAAATCCTGATATGTGGCGCAGCGAATTTTTAGATTATGATTATATCGGCGCCCCATGGCCGCTTCCGCCAGAGGGCGATACGACGACATACCGCGATATAAACGGAAACATATGCAGAGTCGGCAACAGCGCGGGGATAAGAAGCAAGCGCCTTATGGATTATCCTAAAAAGGCAAATATTCCGTGGACGGGAGAGTACGCATATGGTAAAATGTGGTATTATGAGGACGGATTTATCTGCTGTAAGATACGTCATCTGCTGGAGGCTCAGGGAATGAAAATAGCGCCTCTTGATGTGGCAAAGTATTACAGCCATGAGAAGATGATACCTGAGATAGAAGGAATTGTGCCGTTTGCGTTCCATAAATGGGAAGGGACGAATGCTAAGTATCCGAATTTTCATAAAGAAACGCTGCGGGAACGGATAAAAAACTATAGGAGACAGGCAAAGTGAAAAATAAAATTATTGAGTATGCTAAAATATACAAGGGATTTTCAATATTTCTCCTGATACAGTTTGTTTTTATGATTATATTGATAGCATCATCATTTAGAAAAGTGACAAGGTATGAGCTTAATAGCGATAACCTTGTTGTGACTGATAAGTCTGTAGTGACCGCTGAGGACGGGACGTTTTATGTCACTGGGAGAAATGATGAGGAGCCGTTTGCGAGATGGCTTATGACAAGTGATAAGATATATTTGCCATACGGTGTCTATGAGCTGGAGACAAATTATAATTCTTTGCTTTACGAGCTGGAAAATGGGGGAGTAAGCTGTAGTAATGCTACAGGCATAGTACAGTTTGTCTCAGAAAATCATTCATCAGACGAGTTTGTTTATGATGAGGTTGCTTTTAAGGACGACTCTGTAAAGAATACGGGAGGCATCTGGGTACGCTCCTTTATGGGGATTGATGACCTTGAGATAAAGATTGAGTTTAATGGAAAGGGAGATTTGCACTTTAAAAATCTGACGATAAGGGAGCTTCCTGCATGGCGGTTTGTTATTGTTTTTGTATGGTTTGTTTTATTTGCTTTAATTGACATAATGTACTTCTATTTTTTCATGCAGAATAAATATAAGGATAAGCTGATAACGGCGGGATTGATATCAGTGATTTTCTTTTCAAGCCTGCCGCTTTATACAAATTTTTTGTTTGATGGACGACATGATTTGGATTTTCACATGATGCGCATTTGGTCGCTAGCGCATGAAATAAAAAATGGACATTGGATAGCGCCAATTCAAACGGAGGTATTGAACAGGTACGGTTATGCGGCTCCGTTGTTCTATGGACAGCTGTTTTTGTATTTGCCAGCTGTTTTACATTGCCTGGCTGTGCCGCTTCAGGTATGTTACCAGATTTATGTATTTGTCGTGAATGTGGCGACCTGCCTGATAAGCTATAATTGTATAAAGGGCTTGTTTAAGGATAAATATTTAGCTTTGTTTGGTTCATTTTTATATACATTGTCAGCGTATAGAATAACTAACATATATCTTAGGGCAGCTGTAGGCGAGTACACAGCGATGGTCTTTTTGCCTCTGGTTCTGTATGGCTTTGCCAAGATGTATATGACAGACAAAAAGGAGGAAATAAGGAAAGAGGTATTCCCTATAGTAGCAGGTCTCACGGGACTTATACAGTCACATTTGCTGTCATGTGAAATGTGCGCAATATTTATAGTTATCTTGTGTATAGTATGTCTCAGGAAAACCCTGCAGCCATATAGGTTTATCAGGCTTGCCGAGGCAGCGCTTTTGACGGTTGGGGTGAATTTGGGATTTTTAGTGCCGTTATTGCAGTCTATGCAGATGGATATGAACTTGAGACTTGATATAATTGACCATATCCAAGGACATGGGACATATCTTATGCAGGTATTAGGAATTTTTATGACATCAGGCGGTAAAGACATTGTTGGCATGGGTGGTGAGATGCCATTAACGATAGGTTTTTCATTAGTGATTGGATTGACAGTGTTTGGGGGGTGTTGTGCTGAAAAACATGAATGGGGTTTAGATAATAAATTAATTAAATTTGGAACTGTATGCTCTGTATTTGCAATGGGTTCTATAATATTTTCTCTTAGAATATTTCCATGGGACAGTTTATACAGCATAAATAAGGAGGTGGCAAAATTTTTCTGTATGGTACAGTTCCCATGGCGGTATCTATCAATGGCAACAGTATTTTGCCTGTACGCATCGATTGTAGGCATAAAACTTCTTGGAGAGCATAGGTCAAATTGGAAAAA
The DNA here is from genome assembly GCA_947625775.1 of uncultured Lachnospiraceae bacterium. Taxonomy (GTDB): domain Bacteria; phylum Bacillota; class Clostridia; order Lachnospirales; family Lachnospiraceae; genus COE1. Next base: position 59,960 of record CANQPM010000006.1, read on the forward strand.
TGTCGTTTGCGGTTCTATGGCAATATGCACGTTGGTTATTGTTGGTGATTTTTATATGAATTTTGCGAATGGCACAGGGACAGTTATTAGCTGTATGAATACCGACTTGACTGCTATTGGTCTTGGCGAATATCTGCATTTAAATACGATATATAATGATGAGTCAGATTATGACTTGTTTTCAAGGCGCATCATAACAGATGAATCATGCGTGACAGTTACGGATTATGACTATACGGACGGCGTTACGACTTTCTGGTGCAGTAATGCCTCTGATGATGAAAAGACGGTAGAAATTCCGCTGCTCAACTATGACAACTATCATGCATACGCGCTGAATGGCGGCGAAGAACTTTCTATATCAAATGGCTGGAATAATTATGTAAATGTAGTTGTGAAACCTCATTATGAAGGAATGATAAAGGTGCAGTATGAAATACCTGCTTTATGGAAGGTTTCATATATTATTTCTGTTTTTGTGGCATTAAGCATGATAGCAAGCGTTATTTATGGAAAACGGAAGGGAGCAGGCAGAGTGAATCTGCGGAGGGAATAATGGTATATGATCAATGCGAAGTATCAGAATTTTCATTTCATAAAGAAACGTTGCGGGAACGGATAAAAAATTACAGGAGACAGGCAAAGTGAAAAATAAAATTATTGAGTATGCTAAAATATATAAGGGATTTTCAATATTTCTTATAATACAATTTGTTTTTATGATTATATTGATAGCGTCATCATTTAGAAAAGTAGTGGAGTATGAGTTTAATAGTGATAACCTTATTGTGACTGATAAGTCTGTAGTGACCGCTGAGGACGGGACGTTTTATGCCACTGGGAGAAATGATGAGGAGCCGTTTGCGAGATGGCTTATGACAAGTGATAAGATATATTTGCCATACGGTGTCTATGAGCTGGAGACAAATTATAATTCTTTGCTTTACGAGCTGGAAAATGGGGGAGTAAGCTGTAGTAATGCTACAGGCATAGTACAGTTTGTCTCAGAAAATCATTCATCAGACGAGTTTGTTTATGATGAGGTTGCTTTTAAGGACGACTCTGTAAAGAATACGGGAGGCATCTGGGTACGCTCCTTTATGGGGATTGATGACCTTGAGATAAAGATTGAGTTTAATGGAAAGGGAGATTTGCACTTTAAAAATCTGACGATAAGGGAGCTTCCTGCATGGCGGTTTGTTATTGTTTTTGTATGGTTTGTTTTATTTGCTTTAATTGACATAATGTACTTCTATTTTTTCATGCAGAATAAATATAAGGATAAGCTGATAACGGCGGGATTGATATCAGTGATTTTATTTTCAAGCCTGCCGCTTTATACAAATTTTTTGTTTAATGGAGTACATGATTTAGATTTTCACATGATGCGCATTTGGTCGCTCGCGCATGAAATAAAAAATGGGCATTGGATAGCGCCAATTCAGACGGAGGTATTGAACAGGTACGGCTATGCGGCTCCGTTGTTCTATGGTCAGCTGTTTTTGTATTTGCCGGCTGTTTTACACTGTCTGGCTGTGCCGCTTCAGGTATGTTATCAGGTATATGTATTTGCCGTTAATGTGGCAACATGCCTGATAAGCTATAACTGTATAAAAGGCTTATTTAAGGATAAATATTTGGCTTTGTTTGGTTCATTTTTATATACATTTTCGGCATATAGAATAGCTAACATATATCTTAGGGCAGCTGTAGGCGAGTACACAGCGATGGTCTTTTTGCCTCTGGTTCTGTATGGCTTTGCCAAGATGTATATGACAGACAAAAAGGAGGAAATAAGTAAAGGGGTATTCCCTATAGTAGCAGGTCTCACGGGGCTTATACAGTCACATTTGCTGTCATGTGAAATGTGCGCAATATTTATAGTTATCTTGTGCATAGTATGTCTCAAGAAAACCCTGCAGCCATATAGGTTTATTAAGCTTGCCGAGGCGGCGCTGTTGACGGTGGGGGTTAATTTGGGATTTTTATTGCCATTATTGCAGTCTATGCAGATGGATACAAACCTGAAACTTGATATAATTGACCATATCCAAGGACATGGGACATATCTTATGCAGGTATTAGGAGTTTTTATGACATCGGGCGGCGGAAGCGCTGGTTATATTGGCGGCGATATGCCGTTAGCGGTAGGCTTTGCGCTGATAGCTGGGCTTGCGGTGTTTTGGGGTTGCTGTATTAAAAAATATGAGTGGGGCTTGGATAATAAGCTTATCAAATTTGGGGTCATATGTTCTGAATTTGCGGTGACTTCCATAATATTGTCTCTCAGGATATTTCCTTGGGACAGTTTGTGGAGCATAAATCTGGGGATAGCAAAAATTTTCTGCAGAGTACAGTTCCCATGGCGGTATCTGTCTATGGCGACGGTTTTCTGCCTGTATGCATCAATCATAGGCATAAAGCTGCTTGGAGAGCATAAGCCGAATTGGAAAAATGCTGTTTGCGGTTTTATGGTAATATGTACGCTAATTATTGTGGGCGATTTTTATATGAATTTTGCGAATGGTACGGGAACTGTTGTAAGCTGCATGAATACTGATTTAACTAATCTTGGCGGCGGCGGTGAGTATCTTCCTTTAAACACGGCATATGATGTCGTATCAGAGGATGACTTGTTTTCAAGGCGTATCATAACAGATGAATCATGTGTGACAGTTACGGATTATGACTATACGGACGGCGTTACGACTTTCTGGTGCAGTAATGCCTCTGATGATGAAAAGACGGTAGAAATTCCGCTGCTCAACTATGACAACTATCATGCATACGCGCTGAATGGCGGCGAAGAACTTTCTATATCAAATGGCTGGAATAATTATGTAAATGTAGTTGTGAAGCCTCATTATGAAGGAATGATAAAGGTGCAGTATGAAATACCTGTTTTGTGGAAGGTTTCATATATTGTTTCCGTGCTTGTGGCATTGAGCATGATAGCAGGTGTTATTTATGAAAAACGAAAAGGGGCAGGCATAGTGAACCTGCGGAGGGAATAATGGTATATGATTGTTTTCAGTTCTTTAATGAGCTGGATATACTGAAAATACGATTAAATGTATTAAATGACGTTGTTGACAGGTTTGTGATAAGCGAGGCGACAGAAACATTTTCGGGCATAAAAAAGCCGCTTTATTATGAAGAAAACAAGGAAATGTTTGCTGAATTTGCGGACAAGATTATACATGTGGTTGTGGAGGACACGCCTGAGGGCGGCACGCATGAGCGGGACACCTTCCAGAAAAATGCCGTGACGAGAGGGCTTGCAGGCTGTACTGATGATGACGTGATAATTTTCAGCGATTTGGACGAGATACCTAATCCTGAAAAAATCCGTGAAATTTTGGGGAATTTTCGGGAGGACAGGATTTACCACTTTGCACAGAGGCTTTTTTACTGTTACTTAAATATGGAGGAGGTTTCAGGGAATCTCTTGTCCTATGCGGGAGAGTTTGAGGGCGTGGAGCGTAAAAAATGGATAGGCACAAAGATGTTAAGCTATAAGCTTTTGCGTGAGCAGAATCTGCTTTTAGGCGAGCTGCGTTTTCCTGAGCGCAAGGAGATTGGCATACGCGTGGACGATGGAGGCTGGCATTTTGGCTATATGGGCGGACACGGCGAGAAGGATATACGCAAGCGCGTGCAGGAAAAGGTAGTTTCCGCGGCGCATCAGGAGTATAATTCGCGTCATGTGATGTCGCAGGTTACAGACCAGATTAAAGACGGCAAGGACATATTCGGCAGAAACGCGCAGTTTGTAAGATGCGAGATAGATGAAACATTTCCGAAATATATAAGAGAACACCAAGAGGAGCTGGATTTTCTTATAATGCATGAGGAAAGCGCGGCAGTAAAGGGAATGCGGCAGGTAAAAAGAACAATAAAAAACACTTGTTACGAAATGGCTGTGGCAGTTAAACGCATGATTTTAAAGACGATAAGAAAATGAGAAGGACAACGTAAAACATTATGGAAACAAAAAAGCCAGTCAAGGTATCAGTCTGCGTGCCGTCATATAACAATGCCGATGAAGTTAAACGGCTGATGGATTCGGTTGTTATGCAGGAGTATAAGGACTATGAGGTAAATATATCCGATGATTCCACAAATGATGAGATTGCAGAGCTTGTCAGGGAATATTCGGGAGTGCGCTTAAACTATGTTCACAATCAAAAGCCGCTCGGGCATATCTTTAACTGGAACGCGGCAATCAAAATGGCAAAAGGCGAATACATCAAGATAATGTTCAGCGATGACTGGTTTACGGATAAGGACAGCCTTGGAAAGTTTGCGGCTATGCTCGACGATGCGCCAGAGGCTTTGCTTGCGTTTTCGGGCAGCAGGCAGGTGATGCTTTGCAGGCAGGCGGGGGAAAATGTGCAGCATGTTACAAGCGAGCATAAGCTTTCGTCATATGACAGATATGCCTCCGCGGATTATATAGCGGGTTTAAGGCAGGATTACAGGCGGCTCTTTTTAAGCAATCAGATAGGCGCGCCGAGCGCTACGATATACCGCCGAGGTGCTAAGCTAGTGCTTTTTGACGAACAGAGCAATTGGGCGTCTGATATGTTTTTGTATTTTGATTTGCTGCAAAATAACAGTAATTTTGCATATACGCGTGAGCCGCTGATAGCGATTGGCGTACATGAAAACCAATATACGGAGAGCTTTTCGGAGAAGGATATGCGGATATATAACGACTATAGGTATATGTATATCAAATACGGCTTAAGCAAATCACGTGAGTGCAGGGAATATTTTGCTGAGAAATTTATTGTTAAATACAAAAAAGGGCTGAAAGAGGCAAGGGCGCTTGGTATAGATGCGGGCGTATATTTGAAAAAATGCCTTGGGGAGCTGCGTGACAGCGCAGGATGTTTTTTACGGCACAGATTATCAAGACTTGGCAAAGGCGGTAAAAAGAATTAAAATGGAAGATAAGTTAAAGGCAATTGGAAACGCCTGTTTTTGGACAGCGGTTATTATTGAACTAATTGTTGTAATCATTGATAAAAGCGCATATATAAATCCATATGAAGGCATTATTTTCAGGATTACATTTTTGCTGTTTTGCGTAAAAGTTTTTACGACAAAATATTCGCGTCGCGAGTGGCTTTGTATGGCAATAGTCGGGCTGATTGTGGTTATATCATATTTTGTTAATGAGCGTGATGAGGCCGTGCGGGCTGCAATGTTTGTATTTGCCTGTAAGGATGTGCCGATAAAAAGGCTTTTGAAGATTGTATTGGCAGTGACTTTGACAGGCACGATAGTGCTTTTTGCCTTATCTGTGGCTGGAATTTATGGAGAGCTTACAGTAACCGCTAATTTTGGGCGAGGCCCATTTCCAGGCATAATTGAGACAAGATACTGTTTTGGAATGGGGCATCCAAACGCATTTCAGTGTATGATATTTATGATGAGCACAGTCGCACTGTATTTATGGGCGGATAAAATGAGATGGTATCATTTTATTGCAGTCGTGGCGGCAAATTATATTATGTTTATTTTTACTGATTCAAATACGGCGATGCTTGTTATTTTGGCAGTAGTATTCGGCATCGCGCTGCTTAGATATTGTGAGAAGCTGCGGAATGGAAAGGCAGTATATATCATGGGGGCTTTGCTGGTATTGTCGGTTGTTGTGTTTTCAGCCGTGGGTTCACATATAGGGATAGAGACTCCGTTTATGTATAGCTTGGATCAGGTTTTAAATGGACGATTCCAATATGCGCATCAAATTGAAAACGCCAGAATGGAGAATTGGCATTTGTTCGCCGCACCCGAAAACCAAGAATATTTTGACCAAGGATTTATCAGATTGTTTTACTGGTATGGCATCATTCCAGGCATAGTTTATGTATTAGGAAATTTATATCTCATATATCAAAGCTGGCTGAAAAAGGATTACTGCCTGCTGGTAATAGTTGTAGGGTATGCCGTTTTTTCCATAATGGAGGCTCATTTAATTTCAGTATATCTGCTAAGGAATTATCTGCTGGTATGGCTGGGGTATTATTGCTTTCAGCCTGTTACGCAAAATCAGAATGCCCCTTGCGGGGGATATTTGTGGCAGCTGCCGCAGATGCTTGTAAAAGGAGCTGATTTTCAATGAAGCTTGTTACAGTTATAGTGATTTCATACTGTTCATCAGATACAATCACAGAAACCCTTGACAGCATAAAAGCCCAGACATATAAAAACATAGAGCTGATTATAGCAGACGACTGTTCAATGGATAATTCAGTGCAGACAGCGAAGGATTGGATTGCACATAACGGCAAACAGCTTTACGCGGTCAGGCTTGTCACAGCTCCGCAGAATGGGGGAATACCGTCTAACATAAACAGAGCGTTGAAATTGGCGGCAGGAGAGTATCTAAAAATTATAGCAGCTGATGATTATATGGCTCCTGAGGCGATAGAGGAGTATGTAAGCTTTTGTGAAGAAAATCCAAGGGCAGTCCCAATTGCAAAGGTAAAGCTGTTTGGCAGCGAAAATGCAGATTTTGCGCCGATTCAAAAATACTGTAACAATTGTTATGAATTTGCACAAAAGGATTACAGGGAACAGTATAGCATGCTTTTGAAGCAAAACCGAATTGTGGCGCCATCGGGCTCGTTTTATCCTATGGAGGCAGTAAAGGCGGTCGGCGGATATGATGAAAATTACCGTTGGTTTGAGGATTATCCTATGAATTTGAAGGTAATGCATCTCGGATACCGCTGCGGATTTATTGATAAAGAGCTTGTCTTCTACAGAATATCGGATAAGTCAATAACTGCGTCAAGCATGGACAGGCTGAAAAAAACAGAAGCGAAGCTGTTCTTCAGGCTTAAGCTATGGTATATGCTTCAAAATGGCATGGGCTGGGAGGCAGTGAAACAGTCAAGGGCATGGATTAAAATTTTGTTAAAAAGGAATCGGTATTAATGAATATTCTTATAATACCTGCGTTTTTTCAGACAAAGCAGCGTCCTACGCTTGGAAGCTTTTTTGGGGAACAGGCTTTGGCATTGAAGGAAGCAGGGCATGATGTAGCTGTTTTGTACTGTGACACTTACTCGGTGAAATGCATAAAAGATTATATTGGCTACAGTGAAAAAGGTATGGAAAATATACAGGGCATAAGCATATATCGCAAGCGCGTATTTTGCCCGCTAAAGCATGGAATAGAAGGTCATAGGGATGCATTTTCAAATGCTGTTTTGGAACTGTATGATAAATATGCGTCAGAAGGAAAAAAAGCAGACGTTATCCATGCGCATTGCTGTGTGTGGGCGGGATACGCTGCAATGAAGCTGTCGGAAAAAACAAAAATACCATATGTTATCACTGAACATGCGACGCTTTTTCAGCTTCATAAGGATAAAATCAAGGGCAAAAACAGAGAGTGCATATCAGATGCGTTTAGGAAGGCGGCGCGGATAGTATGCGTAAGCAGGGCTTTTGGTGAACTTATTAGGGAGTATTCTGACAATATAGAAATTATTGGAAACGTAGTAGACTGTAAAAGATTTTGCATACAGAAAGAACATGAAACAAAATATAAAAATAACAAATGTTCTTTTTTGGCAGTATGTTATATGGGCGACGAGGCGCAGCTGCATAAAAAAGGTATCGATTTGTTGCTGGAAGCTTGGGCTGAAATAGCCGAAAAATATCCAAATGCAAAATTAATTATCGGCGGAGGTGGAAAAGCGTCTGAAAAAGTAGTAGAATGGATAAATAGGTATAATATTTCAGACAGCGTTGAGCTTATCGGCGCATTAAGCCGTGATGAGGTGGCAATGCAGATGCAGCAATGTGACTGTTTTGCGCTGCCGAGCAGATACGAGACTTTTGGAGTCGTATATATTGAGGCAATGGCATGCGGAAAGCCTGTTATAGCTGCTGCGAATGGCGGACCTGATGATTTTGTCAAGGATTTTAACGGTATTCTTATAAAGCCGGAGGATAAGGACGAGCTTGTCAGCGCAATGGAAAAGATGATAAATGTACTGGGTGAGCCAGATGCGGCATATCAGCCTGAAAAAATCGCGGCGTATGTCAGGGAAAATTTTTCCAGCGAGGCGATAGCGCAGAAGCTTGAAGAATTGTATTCGGGCTTAGTTGGAAACTGCCGTGAAGGAAGCTGTTAAGCGGGGCTGTAAGGCGCGTTTTTACGGGCAGGAGAAGGAATATAAATTGATTTGTGAATAAACGGAGCAGATGATGTGCGGAATTTTAGTTTCAATATTGACGCCTTGTTATAACAGCGCAGAAACAATAGAAAAGACATTGGAATGTATCGAAAAACAGACTTATACAAATATTGAATATATAATAATAGACGGAGGCTCGACGGACGGCACTCTGGAGATAATTGACCGCCATAGAAGCCGCCTTCCAGAAAAGCTTACTGTCATATCGGAGAATGACAACGGCATCTATGATGCGATGAACAAGGGCATACGGCTTGCCAATGGAGAGCTTATTGGCATAGTGAACAGTGATGACTGGTATGAGTATGATACTGTCGAGCAGGCGGTAACACATCGCAATAATAAAAAATATCAGGTAATTTATGGCATGCAGCGAAATTTCTTAAATGGAAAGGAAAGATCGGTATTCATCAACAGCCACGAATTTTTGCCAGAACTGATGATAACCCATTCCACCTGTTTTGTGACTAAGGCAACGTATGATGACTTTGGCGTTTTTAACTTAAAATACCGTTCATCTGCCGATTTGGAGCTGATGCTGAGATTACGCGATGCAAAAGAGGTGGCATTTACGCCTGTTATGCGGGTGATGTCGAATTTTCAGCTCGGCGGAATGTCAAGCAGCCAGAAGGGGGTACGTGAAACCGCCAAAATTCGATATGAGCATGGCTATATGTCGCGGAAAAGGTATTATTTTACGATTGTAAAAAGCCATATTTATGAATGGCTGCAAAAGTAAACAGTTTGCCCAAAGCCGTCGTGCAATGTGTGGGCGGTTGAAGAAGAGGTGAGAAAGGGTGTATGTGCATTAAAGAAAAAGAAAAATTAAATATTATACGTATCAGCGATGGACTTGGCAATCAAATGTTTCAATATGCGTTTGGTTATGGGATGTACAGAAAGACAGGGCGGGGAATGGTCGTAGACCCTATGTATTCTGGTCAATTGCGTCATTATCAATTAGAGTGTTTTAAAATTGATTTTTCAAAGAGATTTGTCGGGAAAAGAACAGACAATGTTTTAGGTTTGGGTTCTCGAAATTCCGCTCCTTTTCGTTTAAAATACAGGGAATACAAGACAAAATGCGAACGCCTTGAGGTTGTAAAAGAAGCGTCTCCGATGAAATATGATGAAAGTATATACTTGAGCAGTGCAGCGTATTATGTTGGTTTCTGGCAGTCATACAGATATTTTGATGAATATTATGATGATATAAAAAGACAATTTCAGCCAAAATATTCTTTAAGTCTACAGGGAAAAAACTATTTGAAAAGCATAGAAAGTGAATTGCAAAATGGCATGGAAACAGTTTCTCTTCATGTTCGAAGGACAGACTATAACAGAATAAAAAATAATGTATGTTTAGGCATTCAATTTTATAAGCAGGCGTTGGAATGTATGCGGAATAAGATTGGCGAATTTTCATTGTATATTTTTACGGATGATAAGGAATTTGTGAAGCAAAATTTTCATTTTATTGACTATGTTTTAATTGAAGGGATAAGTGATTTAGAGGAATTTGCCTTAATGCAGAAATGTCGGAATCATATTATAGCAAACAGCACATATAGTTGGTGGGGAGCATATCTTGCTGATGATAAAGGAGGGTGCGTGTATGCGCCATTGACAGATATGTGGACAGGGCAATTTTACCTGCCTCAATGGAATAAGATTGAAACGCAGGTAGGATATTCAAACTGGTAAGGCTTTGCAAAGAAGCTATTGGTTTAATGGGAGAAAGTGTATGAAGCTTGGAGTAATATCGCTTAATACAGAAGCAAAAAATTTAAGCCAATATTATAACTCGCAGGCGGAGGGACTTGCAAAGGCGCTGGCGCAAAAAGGCAATGATGTGCTTGTATATCATCTTGTCCCTGATTTGGAGAAGGAATCGGAGACACTGGAAAGAAGCGGAATAACTGTAGAGTACCAGAAATGCAGGCACATAGGGAAACACGCCCTGCCAGACTACAGGCGTCTTGACAGCTCAAGGGAATGTTATATCGTGGCTTCTGATAATTACATTGCCTTCGGCAGCTTTTATAAATGGTGTGCAGGAAATGGAATTGTCTGCCTGCCATATATAGGAGTAGTGCGGAGCAATAACTCATCAGCGCTGAAAAAAAGAATAGTTGACATTCTGTGCAATAACGTGCAATATTATAAGAAAGCGCCGACAGTAGTAAAGACGCCTGCGCTTGCAGAATACCTAAAAAGCAAGGGCGCTGGGAATAACATTTACACCGTTCCCGTAGGACTTGATACAGAGCTGCTGAACAGTAACTATGCAGATTATAGCATATCGGAATTAAAACGGCAGTGGGGCTACAGCGATACAGACAAGATTGTACTGTTTGTAGGGCGCATGACGGCAGAAAAGCAGCCCCTTAAAATGATAGAAATTTTTGAAAAATTATATCAGCAGGACAAGCATTACAGGCTGCTTATGGTAGGACAGGGCGAGCTGTATGATATGGCGGCTGAAAGCATAGACCATAAAGGCTTAAGCGGCGCAGCCGTAATATATAAAAAAGTACCAAACGAAAAAATGTGGGAGCTCTACAGGCTTTCGGAATGTTATGTAAACCTGAATACTCACGAGATATTCGGAATGGCAATCCTTGAGGCAATGTATTACGAGGGGGCGGTCATCGCGCTAAAAGCGCCTGGCCCGTCACTGATTATTGAAGATGAAGTGTCTGGATATATTTGTGATACGGAGGACATTCTCATTGAAAGGATATTAAAGGCGGACAGGAGCAAAATCGGAATAAAGGCGCAGGAGCGCGTTTTAAAAAATTTTGTGTGGGAAAAGTCGGCGGAGGATATGCTGAAAATCATAAATGAATTGCTGCGGCAGGCTTAAACGCAGCTGATAAAAAGCGTAAACATAAAAAGGTTCAGCAGAAAGCAGAGGATTGTAAAATATGCAGATAAAAAGCAACGTACTTGACAGGCAGTTTTATATGTACCAGAGCGAATACGAGGACGCGGCGCTCAGAGTCCTGCGCTCAGGCTGGTATGTGCTTGGAAATGAGGTAAAGCAGTTTGAGGAGGAATTTGCCTCATACACAGGCAGGAAATACTGTGTAGGCTTAAATTCAGGGCTTGACGCGCTGACAATGTCAGTCCGCGCTCTCGGCATAGGCAGGGGAGACGAGGTGATTGTACAGGCTAACACATATATAGCGACAGTGTTAGGAGTCACTGAAAATGGCGCGACGCCCGTATTTGTTGAACCTGACGAATATTTTAACATTGATGCAGACAAAATAGAGGCAGCAATAACAAACCGCACTAAAGCCATTATGATAGTCCATCTGTACGGGCAGGCAGGCAACATGAAAAAGGCGGTTGAGACGGCGCAGAAATACAACCTTCCCATAATAGAAGACTGCGCGCAGTCCCACGGAGCCTGCTTTAACGGAAAAATGACGGGCGCTTTCGGCATATCGGGCTGCTTTAGCTTTTACCCTACAAAAAATCTTGGCGCTTTCGGCGACGCGGGTGCGATTGTGACAGACGATGAAGAATTTGCGGACAAAATACGCATGATGCGCAACTACGGCAGCAAAGTACGCTATTACAATGAAATAGAGGGCGTAAATTCAAGGCTGGACGAGCTGCAGGCGGCGCTTCTGAGAGTAAAGCTTTCGCATATAGATGAGCTTAATGATGAAAGGAAACGACTTGCGCAGAACTATAATGCAGGCATTAAAAACAGTAAGCTCAAGCTCCCGCAGATAAGGGAGGGCGCAGACAGCGTTTTTCACCAGTATGTCGTTCTCTGTGAAAACAGGGAGGAGTTTCAGGCGTTTTTGGAAAAGCATGGCATACAGACGCAGATACATTATCCTGTACCGCCGCATTTGGCTGAATGTTATAAGCATTTGGGACATAAAAAGGGCGATTTCCCGATAACCGAATCGTATGCGGACAGAGTGGTAAGCCTTCCGATTTACACAGGAATGACAGAGGCTGAACAGGATTACGTGATAGATAAAATCAATATGTTTTAATGCATATCGGCGCAGGAGGACAGGCGTTTTGCAAGCGCTGTTTTTGAGCCGACAAGTGGTATGGGAGATTAAAATGATAGAAAAATGCAAACTGATAGAATTTCCGCAGCGCGGTGACGAGCGCGGGCATCTTGTTATCGTGGAGGGAAAACAGGATATACCGTTTGACATAAAGAGAGTGTTTTATATTTACGGCTCGGACAAAGACGTAGTGCGCGGCAGGCATGCCAATTATAATTCGGAATTTGTCCTCATAAATGTGGCAGGCACATCTAAAGTGAAGGTTGACGACGGAACAAACCAAAAGGTGTTTAACCTTGACAGGCCGCATATAGGCATATACCTGCCTAAGCTTGTGTGGAAGGATATGTATGATTTTTCGGAGGATTCCGTGCTTTTATGCCTTTCCAGCGAGCATTATGATGCGGAGGAGTACATCAGGGATTATGACAAGTATATTGAAGTGGTAAAAAAACTAAAAAAATAACAACCGATTGATTAATATAATTTGGGCGGAGATGTTGCGATGTTAAGAAAGCTTGAGGAAAAAGACATTCCATACATGCTCGAATGGATGCATGACAGGGAAATAATAAGCGGTTTCCAGACTCCGTTTGATAAATACACGGAGGCGGAGGCAAAGTCCTTTATAGAAAACAGCTTTAGCGGCGCAAATCAGCATTTTGCCTTTACGGATGAAAATGATGAATATTTAGGCACTATAAGCCTGAAAAATATATCATATAAAAATATGAGAGCGGAGTACGCAGTCGTAGCTCGGAAAAAAGCCCAGGGAACAGGAGCCGCAAGAAAGGCGACAGAGGAGCTTTTAAGGTATGCGTTTGATGAATTGAAGTTGCATAAGGTTTATTTGAGCGTACTCGAAAAGAATTACCGCGCAAGAAGCTTTTACGAAAAATGCGGTTTTAAATATGAGGGCACGGACGTAGACGCGGTGCTGATAGACGGCGAGTACCAGACACATATCTGGTATGGCTTAATTCAAGGCGCAGTGAAGGAATGAATAAAGATGAGCAACAGTAAAAACATCTCAATAATAGTATTTTCAAAGGGAAGGCCGCTGCAGCTCCACGCATACCTTGAAAGCCTGTTTAGGTTTTCAGATGCGGCGCAGGATATGGTATTGGTGTTGTACTGTGAAACAGAGGGCATAAGATACGAAAAGCTGATAAGCAGCTTCCCTGACGTAAGGTGGATAAAGGAAACTAAATTTGAAACGGATTTAAAGCAGTCAATAGAAAATGCAGGCGAATATATAATGTTCGGTTGCGATGATGTCGTGTTTACAAGCGCTTTCAGCCTTGCAGGAGCTGCCGATTACTTGAAAAACAATCCGCAGGTGTTTGGCTACAGCTTCCGTCTCGGGGAAAATATTAAGCCATATCCTGATAATCTTTCAAAGGACGGGGATGTCCTTGAATGGAACTGGGAGGGCTGCGATAAGCCCCACTACAATTATCCGTGGGAGCTTGACTGTACGCTGTACCGCAAAGAGGACGTGCGGCGCATGACGTGTGAAGAAACAGGGGCAATAAAAAATCCCAACTATTATGAAGCGATGATTACCCCAGACAACAGGAGTGCGCGCATTGCGAGAAAAAATATGGCATGCAGTAAAAGCAGAGGGTGCGCCATAGTCATTACGGTAAACCGCGTTCAGGACACTCACCAGAACGGCTTTGATGACAGCCTGATTACGGACATATATTCACTGGACAGGCTTTACAATGACGAGGATAACCGTCTTGACATAGAAAAAATATCGTCAATGCCCAACAGTGTGATTCATGTCGGGGCTGAATACTTTATATTAAAAAAGCCAGCCAAAGGCTACTCACGGGCGCGTCTGATAAAAAAGAAACTGAAAAATCTTGAGGACAGGCTTGCAAGATTTCCAAAGCGCATATACCGCCATTTTGAGCGCAGAAGCTATGAAAACGGAAAATACGCAAAAAAACTGGTAATACTCACTACAGAGAAGACGCTGGAGGTTTTGGAGGAGCACAGGATAAGCTTTCTGCGCTATGGCGACGGTGAGATTGCCCTGATGAGCGGCAGCTCCATACCTTTTCAGGAATATGACGCAAGGCTTGCCCAGAGACTCAAGGAGCTGCTAAAGCTCAGCGATTACAGAATACGCGTAGGAATACCGTACTACTATATGTGCCCGCTGAAAAACCTTAATCCATTTGTGGAGGGCTTTGCCAAATCCCTGTCATCACAAAGGAGTTTCCTACTCAAGGAATGCAGGGATGATATGTCATATATAGACACCTGCATCACTCAGGTTTACCAGACATACAAAGAGTATGACTTTGACGCCTACTATGCGCGCATGCAGAAGCTGCTGGGCAGCAGGGATGTAACGGTCATCTGCGGCGAGGGCGTATTGGACAGGCTTGAAAATAATGCACTGTCGGTGTGCAGGAGCGTAGAATATATATATGCGCCGAGCATAAATGCATTTTCAAGGTATGATGAAATTCTGGCGGCGGCGCTGAAAACAGACAAGAACAGGCTCGTGTGCATAGTGCTCGGACCGACAGCAAAGGTCTTAGTGTACGACTTGCACCAAAACGGCTATCAGGCGTGGGATATGGGGCATTATTTCAAGGATTATGATTCCTATATCAGAAAAAGGCCTAGGACAGAGGCGGAGATAGCGCAGTTTTATAAGCCGGATTGACATATTACAGGAGAAAACACGTGAAAATAGTAATAGACTGCTTTAAGCTTGTAAAAGGAGCTGGCAAAAGCATAGGAATATATAACCTTGCGCTAAATCTTGTGCGTGAATTGGCAAGGGATAGTCAGGGGAATGAGATTATCATACTGGGCAATTCATACAATAAGGCGGATTTTGACATAAACGGCGTAACATTTTGTGAGCAGCGAAAAAATCCGTTAAATAAGCTGGTATGTATTTTCTGGGAGCTTTTTGAGGTTTCGATAATTGCCAGAAAATTAAAAGCGGACAAAGTTCTGTTTCCGCGGGGATATGCATCAATGCTCCATTTGACAAAGGAATATGTTATTATACATGATATGATACCGTTCTATTATCATGAAAATTATCCTGATTACTTTAACAGGCTTGAAAATTTTTATATAATGTGGAGATTGAAAGCCTCTGCGCGAAAGGCGGACAAGGTAATCACCATATCTGAAGCTTCCAAAAGGGACATAATGAAGTATTCAAACGCAGACGAGGCGAAGATAACCGTTATTTATAACGGCTATAATGCGATTGGGAAAGTTTTCGGCGAAAAACCGAAGGATGATTATATTATTGCGATGACTTCTGCGCTGCCGCACAAAAATGTGGAGGGAATACTGCGCAGCTATGAAAAATACTGTGAGAAGGAAGCTTTCCCATTGCCGATGACAGTAATAGGCATAGATGACATATCAAAATTTAAAATCGCGGAAAAGGCTGCCTCAAATATTACTTGTATAAGCTACATTGAAAATAATGAGGAGCTTTACAGGCTTATATATGGAGCAAGGGCATTCATGTTTTTATCTCTTATAGAAGGCTTTGGATTTCCGCCGATAGAGGCAATGCAGCTCGGTACGCCTGTGATATGTTCAGACACGAGCTCGCTGCCCGAGGTAGCGGCAGACGCGGCGCTGTATGTACCGCCGACGGATTATTTGCAGACGGCGGAGTGCCTTGCACAGCTGCTCAGTAATCAGTCCTTGGCGGAGGATATGCGCAGGAAAGGCATAGAGAATGTCAAAAGATTCAGCTGGGAGATAACAGGTAAGCAATATAGAAAAGCGCTGTTTGGATAAGTGACGGACAGAATATAGGAGAGGGAACATTTGAAAAAAGAGCTGCGGGCAAATACTTATTATATATTAGTTGCAATAACAGGAATGGCAACATTTATAGCGCTGTATGGCTGGAATGTACTTAATCCGTCATATGATGACTGGCTTTTTGCTGGTCCAGGGGATTTAATGCAGCATTATCTGGGCTGGTGCTTTTATAGGAGAGGGGACTGGACATTTCCGATAGGTCTGACGAATAATCTGGCATATCCCGACTATTCATCAGTCATATATACGGATTCAATCCCTTTGTTTGCCGTGTTTTTTAAGCTTTTGTCGCCGATATTGCCAAAAACGTTCCAGTATTTTGGGTTATGGGGCATAATAAGCTTTGTCTTGCAGGGAATTTTTTCGGTGATGCTTCTGCAGGAGCTTAAAGTGGGCAAGGCGCAGGCGTATATAGCGAGCTTTATCTTTATGCTGTCGCCTATTGTGATAGAAAGAATGTACCGTCATACGGCGCTCGGCACCCACTGGATTATACTCGCAAGCATATACCTGTTTGTAAGGCATAAAAAGGACTATGATAATATAAAGAAATCCGCTATATGCTGGGGGGCAGTAGGGGCTTTAATCCCGTCAATCCATATGTATTTTCTGCCGATGTGCGGAATGTTCCTTGGCGGATATGTGCTGTGCAGCCTTATAAAGGCAAAAAAAATAAAGCTTAAGTATTTTGCGCCCGCTCTTTCGTTTGCGCTGGGGCTGTTTGCCGTCACATTTTTGCTTGGAGGATTTTCAACACGTGCGTCGGCATCCACAAGCGACGGATTAGGGGAATGCAGCTTTAACTTAAATGGTTTTTTCAATCCCAAGGGCTATTCGGAGTTTTTCCCCAGCCTGCCGTACTGTTTTGACAGTCAGTATGAGGGCTTTGCCTATCTGGGGCTTGGCGTGTTTATGCTGTTGTTTTTTGCCATGGCATATATAGTAATCTGCCTTGCAAAAAAAGCGGCGAGAAGTGACAGGGATTTTGTAATGTATGCGGCAGTGTATGTGTTGATGTCAATCGGACTCATAATGTTTGCCGCATCGCCGCAGGTGACATTTAATGACCGGCTGCTGTTTAAGTACCCGGACAGCAGCACTCTGGAGCATTACTGGGGAATCTTCCGCTCGACGGGAAGAATCGTGTGGCCTGTATGTTATCTCATATATATTGCCGCGGTTATGTGCAATGACAGGTTATGGAAAAGGGCTGGAAAAACCTACGCCGCAGCCGCGATCATCGCATTATGCGTTTTGGCGCAGTTTGCGGATATATATGGTAAGCTTGCGGGAGCAAGGCAGGCTTACGCAGAGCGTATAGATTACGTTTCACCGCTTGAAAACGACATTTGGGACAGGCTTTCCGAGATTGACTCGTTTGAGCATATAGTATGGGTATCGCCGCATTTTGAAAATCGTGAAATAATGAACATAGCAGAGTTTGCAAACGATAATGGGCTCACAATGAATAATTATTACTTTGCGAGGGCTATCGGAGTAGTGGACAACGTTAAAAAGGAAATGGAAAATCTTAATGAAGCCTGTATCTATATTTTCAGGACCTCTGAGCCGGAGGGCATAGAGGATTATGACTTATATACTTATGAGGCTGACGGCTATATAATAGGCGTCGTCCCTGAAATAGGGCAGAGAATTAATTGAAAAAGCAGGGCGATTATGTTAAGATTTATATAGCTTGCCATTTGCCATTATATGGCTGCAAAATCAAGCAAATAAAGAATATATAGAGGGTAACTGAATGACAGGGCATTACAATGATAAAGACAAGGATTATGCTGATGATTACTTTGCCAAGAGACTGGAAGCGCATGTGGGCGTTTTCCAAAGGATAGCTTCGGACAGGGAATTTATGGGCAATATTATGGAAATTGGCGATAAAATAATAGATTCTCTGGAAAACGGGGGAGGAATATACCTGTGCGGGAACGGCGGGAGCGCGGCTGACGCTCAGCATATCGCGGCAGAGTTTGTAAGCAGGTTTTATAAGGAGCGTCCAGGAATGAATGCGGAGGCTCTTTCCGTGAATACATCTATACTCACGGCAATAGGAAACGATTATGAGTTTGACAGGATTTTTGTGCGACAGCTGGAGGCTAAGGCAAAATCAGGAGATGTGCTGATAGGCATAAGTACAAGCGGGAGCTCAAAAAACGTGATGAAGGCATTAGAATATGCCAAAAATAATGGCATTTTAGCTGTCCTGCTTATGGGTGGCTTTGAAAGATCGGAGCTAAAAGCCGTGGCTGACTATATAGTTAAAGTGCCCTCCACAGATACGCCGAGGATTCAGGAGGCGCATATATTTATTGGGCATGTGATAGCGGAATACGTCGAGCATAGAATGTTTGGATGAGCCTGAGAAGAGGGGCAGAAATGTTAAAGAAGATAAATTATGTATTGAACAGAAAACAGAAAATACAGCTGGTTCTGCTTTTGGTTGTCATATTTGTGGGGGCGTTTGTCGAGCTTTTGGGGGTGTCGGCTGTGCTGCCTGTCATCAATGTCGCATTGGCGCCTGAAACGATAGACGAGACATGGTATCTTGCCGAGATAAAGAGAATAATGGGCTTCACGCAGCCAAGCCAGATACTTAAATTTTTGGCGGCAGCGCTTATACTTATATATATACTTAAAAATATATACGTGATGATGATGTACAGCTTTCAATACCGTTTTATTTATAACAATCAGAGGTATTTGTCCGTAAAAATGATGAAATGCTATATGAAGCAGAACTACCTTTTCCATATATCAAAGAATGTTGCGGAGTTCCAGCGCAACATAACTAATGATGTGAATGGATTTTTTACGGTGGCGTTAAATGTACTTCAGTTTCTGGCGGAAATGAGCGTGTGCGTTGTTATTGTCATCTTTTTGCTGATACAGGACTGGGCGTCTACAATTGCCGCAGCCTCGTTTCTTTTTGTGTTTCTGCTTATTTTTACAAGGTTTTTCAGGGTAGTGCTGGTTCGCAAGGGAGAGGAAAGCAGACAGGTAAATGTACAGGTTACAAAATGGCTGTTTCAGGCGTTTTCTGGAATTAAAGAAATTAAAGTGACAAATAAGGAGCCCTTTTTCATTGAACGCTATGATAGGCAGTATAAGAAGTGCGCAGAGGTTCAGCGGCAGCAGTCGATACTTACAGCATTGCCAAGGCCGATTATGGAAACAGTGTGTATATCAAGCCTTATGCTGGTGCTTATTGTAAAGCTTCAAATAGATAATGCAGATATGACCTCGTTTATTTCAACAATATCTGTGTTTGCCGTGGCGGCTTTCCGTATGCTGCCCTCATTCAACAGAATAACAGGTTATCTGGGCGGTATGATGTTTAATAAGCCAGCCATAGATGCAGTGTATAAAGATTTGGTCGAAATTGAGGGGCTGAATAAAAATGCGGAGTACTCAAAAAGTGAAGAAGAAACTCTGGAGCTGGAGAATGAGATAAGGCTGGATAATGTGTCATTCAAATACCCTGAAACCGACAGATGGATATTGAAAAATGCCAGTCTGGAAATAAAGAAGAACAGCTCAGTGGCATTTATAGGAGCGTCAGGAGCGGGCAAAACGACGCTTGCCGACTTAATCCTGGGATTGCTTGAGCAGCAGGAGGGTACGATTACGGTAGACGGCAGCGATATCAGGGAGCATATGCATTCATGGCATGAAATCATAGGTTACATTCCGCAGACTATTTATTTGATGGATGATACTATTCGGGCAAATATCACGTTTGGAATTGATGAGGAGCAGATTGATGAAAAGATTATCCAGAGGGTTTTAAAGGAGGCGCAGCTTGATGAGTTTGTAGCTTCGCTAAAGGACGGACTCGATACCATAGTGGGCGACAGGGGCGTGAAGCTGTCTGGCGGGCAGCGGCAGCGCATAGGCATAGCAAGGGCGCTCTACCGTAATCCTAAGGTGCTTGTGCTTGACGAGGCGACTTCGGCGCTTGACAATGATACTGAAAAGGAAGTCATGGCGGCGATAGAAGGGCTTCATGGCACTAGGACATTGATTATTATTGCGCATAGGCTTAGTACGATTAAGAATTGTGATGTGGTGTATGAGGTGGGGGATGGGAAGGCTGTGATGATAGGCAATAATGATATTTAAAAACTATTTTGTAAGGCAGGTAAATAGGTGTGGATATTTTAGTTAGCATAGTGATTCCTATATACAATGTTGGTCAATATTTAAAAACCTGTTTGGATAGTGTAGTAAGGCAGTCATACGGAAATATAGAAATTATTTTGGTTGATGATGGTTCCACAGATGAAAGCGGCGGTATTTGTGATGAATATGCAGAGTTTGACAATAGGGTACAGGTAATTCATAAAGCAAATGGAGGTCTATCTTCTGCTAGAAATTGTGGCATGGAAATTGCCAAGGGAGCGTATATTGCATTTGTAGATTCCGATGATTTTATTCATAATAGATTCGTAGAAATACTTTTGAGTATAGCTATCGGAAACGATTCAGATATTGTTGTAGGGGATTTTGAAGTATTTATTAATGAGGATAAGTGTAAAGATAAGGAATTGACCGGTTGGCAAATTGAACAGGCACAAGTATTAAATGAGAAACAGCTATATGATAATGATTTTATTCATAAAGAAACTACATGCTTGACAGTCGCATGGGGAAAAATATATAAGAGAGAACTGTTTAATGATATAATATATCCAATTGGGAAGATTAATGAGGATACGCATACCACATATAGGGTTATGGATAAAGCAAATCGGGTAGTGTATTTAAAGGAACCATTATACTTTTGGCGAGAACGTACTGACTCCATCTCAAGAGGAAAATTTACTACTAAGCAGTTATCTGGATTGGAAGCTCTTACAGAGCAATTCAGTTACTTTAATGCCCTTAAAAGGCAGAGATATGTGGAAATAGTAACAGATGCGTGGTGGGATTGGTTCTTTTATTGTTATAATCGAATGAATGAACAGGGGATAGACTATAAAGAAGCACTAAAACCATTTTATAAATATATGTGTAATCATATAAAATATGTTAAATTGACTAAAAGTGTTGGACTAACTAATTGGTTAAGGTATAGATATCTTGTTTATTATAAATTAAGAAAGTGGTTTAAATGAAAGCATCATTTATAAGAAATAAGAAAATTTTATTTGCAGTAATAACCGTTATTTTATCGTTAGTAAATGCAATATCATACTATCATTTATGGGAGACGGATATTAGTGTGCCTTTGACAGGGTTTAGGTCTGACTCACTTGGAGTATTGTTGGATTTGAACAATCATATCAGGGGAGGAAATGCACGTTTAAATGTAATATATGGGGCTCCTAATTTATGTAGTTGGTCAGGAAGCTTTGGTGATGCGGAGTTCGTAATTCCACTGTTGGTTATTTTGAGTAGATTTGTTGGAAGTATTACTGCCGCTGTAAATATATGTGCTGTTTTTAATAGTGTCATGATAGCTGTAAGCATGTATTATGTTTGCACAAAGCTTAATATTAGTGAGGCTGTATCTGCTGTTGTAGCTATTATTTATTCAAGTTTACCGTTTTGGGTTTTTGCAGCAAATACTTTATGGGTGCTATACGGCGTGGCGTTTTATATTCCGCTATTCTGTTATCTGGCTATACGGCTTATGTCAGAAGAACCTTTAGTGAAAAAGGATTTAATAATGCTTATATTTGTTACATTTTATGTGGGGCTGTCGGTAGCGTACTGGGCATTTTTTTGTATGCTAATATTAGCATTGATTGGGATATACGCATTATTGGGCTTGAAGGAAAAATCTAAAATAATGCAGGTTCTTATGTCGTATATTTTGATATTTTTGGGAATTTTGGGCTATACCTTGCCTAATATTTTTCATAAAATTAATAGTGAGTATTTTGATGGACTTTATAATAATGGGGGTTACATTATTATATATATACTTATGGTAAGCACTGCATTATTATTGATATTTTTATTTTATAAGTATATATATCCGCGTATTACTATGAGTCATATATATGCGTTTGTTGCGTTATTTTGTATTTTCATAGGTATAGGGTATGTGGTTTTAAAGAAATATACAAATTACATAGGGATGTACGGCGACAGAACCGTGGAAATGGTAGAACTATACAGCAATTATAGCATTTTTGGAATATTTTGTCCAGCACCGAATAATATTCTGTTTAATCTTGGAGAGTCAGAAGTTCAAGTGTGGGATGATTTGTATTTTGATAATTTTACGGTTATGCTGGGAACGGCTGCGGGTGTAGGTTTTATATATTCATTCATGCATATTATCAGCTATTCTGATAATATGGATAATAAGACTCGGACACTTTCGATATGTGGTAAAATTAGTTGTTTTATAATGTTTTTTACACTTAAAGGCGGACTGGCTTCTGTGGTTGCAGCATTTGTTACTACAGGAATAAGGTACTATAATAGGCTGTGTGTTTTTATTGCTTGTTTTTCACTGATCGCCTTTGGAATATTAGTAGACAAAGTAATTGGCAAGATAAATCGTATAGAAGCGGCCGACATTATGGGCAAAGCAAAATACAGCTGCATTTTGGCAGGGCTGCTAATTTGCGAGGTACTGTCTATGCCTGCAGACTTTATATATGAGGATTTTTATGGCATAAAAGATTACAAAACAAGAAAGGCTGAATATGATGAATGGGTTGATTATATTGCGAGAATAGAGAGTACTTTTGAACACGAGGGGGGGATGGTATTAGAATTACCATATATAGTTGATGATGAGAGATATATAGACTTGTTTTGGGATGGAAGAATGTATGATTTAGCCATTCCGGCTATTTTGGCAAAAACAACCGCTTGGAGCTATGGTAGTGGATGGAAAACGGACACTGACATAATAAATGATACAGAAAAATTCTTAATGGAAGTTATAGATGTTGGATTTTCAGGCATTTATGTGGATTCTCTTTTGGCTCCTTGCGAAGATAAAGTGGAGAGGCTGGAAGAATATCTGGGTAAGCCTATTGTGTGCAATAGTTCGAGAAGATATTTTTTTAATCTTGAGGAGTATGCAGAGAAAGTCAAAGGAGGCGCATTGTAATGGAAAAATGCGGATGCATTAAGGCAAAACACTATATAACTACAATGATTGTAACAATTGCTCTTGTTTGGCTTTATATTTTTCTTAAAGACATCAAAATCAGTAGTTCATTTATTTCGTATGATATTGATAAGGCAACAGATTCTCTTGGAATTAGTATTATGGAAAATAATATTACAGATCAGAATTTATTTTCGTTTTGGGATTATAATCTGCAATATTTGTTAGTGCTGATATTAGGCAGCATATGTAGTAACATGTATATTAGTGTTAATATATATTTTATATTTACTTTTTTGTTAATATCGGTGAGTATGCTTGCTTTTTTACAAAGATTTAATATAAAACCTGCAATTGCGGTGGAAGTGTCTGTGATAATGTCGTTTTTGCCATATCATATTGACAGAGGCGAAAGTCAGCTTGTGACATCGTCATTTTATATGGTTCCAATATTTACAGGGATTTTTTATGAGCTTTATTATGAGGCAAAGACAGAAAGCATTAACAGATGGTACTTGATTGTGATGGGCATATCACCGCTGATTGACTTGAAACTATCAATTATGGTAATAATATTGGTGGTGGTATTAGCAATACACAGAAGAAGTATTGCTGTTGTTAGGATTAGCGCAATATATCTCTGCCCATTAGTGCTAATGTCATTGCTGATAGGGAAACTTACAGGACTGTTCAGTGTGTATGATTTAAATAGAGATATAGAGATGGCAAGAGCCGAGGGAATGCGTTTTATGGATTTGCTCATGCCATTTCGGTATCACATATTAGACATATTTCATAATTATAGATGCGAATATGATGTTATGTTTTCAGCACATGGCGAGAGTGGTTTAAATTCTATGGGGATACTGCTATCTGTTGGATTTGTTGCAAGTATTCTATTATTGTTTGCTAAAAAGAAAACGGATAAAAGAATACAATGGATGGCATGGTTAAATGTGCTGATAATTCTTATAGCCAATATTAATGGATTTAATATTTTATTTGAATATTTGGGAATTCATATAACTTATTGGAATAGGATGGCAATATTTATACTGGTTTGGTCTGGGGCGGTTTTGGCTATAATTGCGGATGGACTCTTAAATAAGGTTGAGGACAAAAAATATTTTTTGCCTGTAAAAGCTGTAATGTTTTGCATAGGCTTGCTTGAATTTGGTGAACTTTTGATGCGTCAAAATATGAGCATATGAAAAATGATTTGTAATAGTCTGAAAGGTTTTATTTAAGGCGGTGGTTGCGGTGACTCGTTATTTTAATACTGAGGGCTTGTGCAGGCCGAAAGAGCATTATATGGTACGGCTCGACGACAGGCTGGAGCAGATCAAAAATACACTTGTGGACAGGAAAAAGTATTTTGTCATAAACAGAGGCCGCCAGTATGGAAAGACGACTACTCTGAGGGCATTGGAGCAGTATTTGAAGGACGATTACACAGTGCTGTCACTGGATTTTCAGGAGCTGGAAACAGAAAAATTTGCAAACAGCACAGTGTTTTCGCGGGCGCTTGCAAGAAAAATGTGCGAGGCGTTTCGCTATACGGAGGCGGAAGACAGAGAGCAGCTGCAGAAGCCTCTGGCGGATTTTAAGGACAATAATCCTGATGGCGGGCTGGAGGAGCTGTTTGAATGTATCAGCACTATATGCGGCCGCAGCCTGCATCCGATAGTTTTGATGATTGATGAAGTTGACAGCGCCTCAAATAATCAGGTTTTTGTTGATTTCCTGGCACAGCTTCGGGCCCGCTATTTGAAGCGCGATAAGGCGCCAATTTTTCATTCCGTGATTTTAGCGGGGGTATATAATATCAAAAACCTGAAATTAAAGCTGCGCCCCGAATCGGAACACCAGTATAACAGTCCATGGAATATAGCAGCTGATTTTAAGATAAGCATGAGCTTTTCCGTAAGCCAGATTGCAGGAATGTTGAAAGAGTATGAAGCTGATTATCACACAGGAATGGATATACAGGCTGTGTCGGAGGAGATATATGCATACACATCAGGCTATCCGGTGCTGGTGTCGGCAATATGCAAATATATCGATGAAGACCTGTCTACAGATGAAGAATTTGACGGTCAGGACAAAATCTGGTCAAAGGCAGGTGTCATAAGTGCTGTCAGAAGACTGCAGACTAAGAACATTACTCTGTTTGAAAGCATGGTTCGTCATCTCGATACATTTCCAGAGATGAAGAAAATGTTTTATTCAATATTATTTAAAGGGAGCGAATTTTCATATAATTCAGATGCGAAGGAGATTGATTTGGCATGTATGTTTGGCTATGCCGTTGGCAGTGATGGTAAGGTGCGGATTGCCAATCGCATTTTTGAAACGCGCCTTTACAATTATTTTTATTCAGAGGAGGAACTTTCTAATGCAATAATTCAGGAGGCAAAGCGCAATAAGAGCAGCTTTATCAATGACGGCAGGCTTGACATGGATGCTGTAATGCGCAAATTTGTGACAGCCTTCGGCGATATCTACGGCAAAAATACTGACAGCTTTATTGAGGATAATGGGCGCAAGCTGTTTTTGATGTATCTGCGCCCTATCATCAACGGAGCAGGCAATTACTATATTGAAGCGCGGACAAGGGATGATAAGCGCACGGATATTGTCGTCGATTATCACGGCGAGCAGTTTATCATAGAGCTCAAGATATGGCATGGCAATGAGTATAATGACAGAGGCGAAAAACAGCTTTCAGAATATCTTGACTATTATCATCAGGATAAAGGATATCTGCTCAGTTTCAATTTCAACAGGAAAAAAGAGGTTGGAGTGAAGGAAATACGGGCTGGCGGAAAGGTGATTGTGGAGGCGGTTGTGTAGTGGAGCCTAAAGTTATATATAAAGAACAAAAATAAGAAATATTTGAGAAGGGCAAGAGATGAGTAAAAACATATATTTTTTTATCGGAACTGAAGCGGAGCTCATAAAAGTATTTCCAGTGATAGTAGAATGCCAGAACAATGGCGCTATATGCAATATAATAGCATCGGGGCAAAATGATATTACAAAAAGTCGAATTATGGAGTTTACAAAGTTAAATGGCAAATTCTTAGAGCTGTCAAAAGAAGAAAGCATAACCAAAAGTGCGCTTGGTCTGATGAAATGGTTTGTAAAAACAAAGAAACTGGCTGCAAAAGCAATAGAGAATGAGTTTGGACAACAAGAGCTTCAAGGCGCTTATATGGTTATCCATGGAGATACTGTATCAACTATGATGGGGGCAATGGTAGGTAAAAAGCTTGGAATGATAGTATGTCATGTAGAAGCGGGACTTAGATCCCATAATCTATTTAATCCGTTTCCAGAGGAAATAGACAGGCTGGTTTCCAGCAGAATGTCGGAAATTCATTTTGCACCAGGCGATGAACCTGCAAAAAACCTAAAAAATGCCAAGGGACAAGTCGTAAACACAAAACAAAACACATTGATTGACAGCCTTAGATTTTCGGAAAATATTCCTGTTGACATCAATATTGCGGAAATACTTAGTGATGACTATTTTGTATTTGTAATGCATCGGCAGGAAAATTTGGCAAATAAAAAATTTGTGTGCGATGTGGCTGCTGAAATAATAAATGTGTCCAAGCAGTATAAATGTGTGCTCATTCTTCATGAAATTACAAAAAATGCATTTAAAAAATTTGGGATAATGGATATGCTGGATAAAGAAGACAATATTATCCTGCAGCCAAGGGTGGATTATTTTGATTTTATGAAACTATTAAAGAATGCACGATTTGTAATTACTGATGGAGGTAGTAATCAGGAGGAATTATTTTATATGAATAAGCCATGCCTTATTATGCGTAAGACTACTGAGCGCAGGGAAGGGCTTGGAAAAAATGCAAGGCTGTTTAATGGAGATGCAAGTGATATTAGGAAATTTGTAAGTGAATATAAGAATAATAAGAGAGAAGTGAGTGGTATATTGAACGAAAGACCCTCTCAGCTTATAGCGAATATATTGATAGGGGGCATTATATGACCAGCTTATAAATGGTGTTATATATCTTAGGAGAAAATCAGATTGTTATGTAGATAAGAAGGGAAGAAAGAGTAATGAGTATTAAATATTTATTAATTAAACTAGATCATTTAATTACTGAAAAACTTAACCATTGTGTGGAACAGATAAAATACGGGAAGGAAATTGACTTTTCAATAGCTAGTATGGATAGATACGGGGGGGGTGTATAAGGACAGTATTCCTTATCAGGCAACGGTGTTTATTGATTATAGAATGGTAAAATCTTTGAATATAGAAAAAAGCGACAGTATATTAGATATTGGATGTGGAAAAGGAAAAATGGTTTACTGGTTTAGCAAGATAGGATTTGGCAAAAGCGATGGGCTTGAATATTCAAAGGAACTAGCATGCTGTGCTGAAAGAAATATGAAAATGCTAAAAAGAGATTGTAAAATTATACATGCAGATGCTGCATTATTTGATGGATATAGCAATTATAATTATTATTATTTTGCTAATCCGTTTGGTAAGGAAACTATGAGAACGGTAATAAATAAAATAGAGGAGAGTTATAATAAAAAACCAAGAAAGATAATTATTATTTATCATAATCCATTATGTCATAATACTATTATTGAATCTGATTTTTTTCATTTAGTATGTTCTAATAAAAATTTATATAGAAAGATTACTGGACGTGTAGAAAATGTCTATTCGAATGAGTGATTAAGTTATGTTTTAATTATAATGATAGGAAATGAGCGGTTGAATTTAGTGCAGGGAAGGGATAAAATGTATATGCAGGCAAGTATATTAGAATGGCTTGATAGTAGTAATGAGAAGTATGGAGATAAAGTAGCTGTTTGCGATGATGATTGCAAAATAACATTTAAGCAATACCATGATAAGGCCATAGGAATTGCAAGGGCAATTATTGACATTGGTTTAATGACTAAAAATGCCATCGCTGTTTATCTGGAAAAGAGTGCAAAAGTGTTAGTTTCATTTATAGTATGGCAATGGGAGAAACAATAAAAATGAATATAAAAAGTTTGCTTATGAAAATAGATATATTCTTTACAGGATATTTACTATCAAGAATAGAGACTATTTTATATGGTGTTGATTTTTCAAGACCTGAGGGTATAGATGGAATATATAAGCGCGACGAAATCCATTACCAAGCAAGTATGGTCAGTATCGTAAGAAAAGCAATAAAGGAGCTAAAGCCAGACAGCAATGATGCAATAATAGATGTGGGCTGCGGCAAGGGAAAGATGGTATGGTTTTTCAGAAAAAGCGGATTTGGCAAAAGTGATGGCATTGAGTTTTCAAAAACTATAGCAGAGTGTGGACAGCAAAATTTAAAGAAACTAGGATTGGACAGCATTATATATAATGAAGACGCAACTTTATTTGAAAATTATGAAGACTATAATTACTTCTATTTTTATAATCCTTTTGTAGGAGAAATATTTAGAAGTACTGTAAGAAAAATCCTAGAGAGTACGAAAAACAAGGAAATAATTTTTGTCTATTTAAATCCATTATGTCATGATATTTTAGAAAATGAATTTCGTATGGTTTTAGTTAAAAAATATTCTAATTTTTATAGAAAAATATCTGGGAGAGAGATATATATATACAGGAGTAATGGGCATGAAGTATAGCATATTGGATTATTTTGAGGATAACGTTAATAAAATGCCGAGTAAAATTGCGGTAGAGGAAAAAGACAATAACATAACCTATAAAGAGTTGTGTGAAACCTCGATTGCGCTAGGTCGACATCTTATTTCAAAAGGAATAAAGAAAAAAAATGTTGTTATATATCTTGACAAGGGCATTCAGTGTGTGCAGGCGATTTTAGGCGCTTTGTATAGTGCTAATATGTATTGCATTTTGGATGTGGCTTCACCTATAGAACGAGTTAAGAATATTTGTGGTACGCTATGTGCAACCGTTATTGTAACATCTGATAAGTATTTGGAAAAAGTTAGAGATAGTTTCACTGATTATGAAATTATCTTGGTCAATGATGTAAAATATGAGGTGACTGACTACAAAGCTATAGAGAGTGTAAGAAATTCAGTAATAGACACAGATGCCGTATACGCTTTATTTACGTCAGGCTCTACAGGAGTGCCTAAGGGAACTGTAGTATCACACAGATCTGTCATAAGTTACATTCAATCCGTTTCGGAAGCATTTTCGCTTGATGAAAATGTGATTTTTGGCAATCAAACCCCATTTTATTTTAGCATGTCTGTACTAGATATTTTTTCAACTATTATTTTGGGTGCAACGCTTGTAATAGTGCCTAAAATGTATTTTTCGTTTCCGGTAAAGCTAATAGAATACTTAAATATCAAAAAAGTAAATACAATATATTGGGTTCCGACAGCAATGTGTATAGTTGCAAATCGTGATACATTTACGGCTGTTGTCCCACAATATTTATCTGCTGTCTTGTTTGCAGGGGAAGTTATGCCTGTAAAACAGCTCAATTATTGGATAAAATATCTGCCTGAATGCAAATTTGCAAATTTATATGGTCCAACCGAAATAACAGATACAGGGACATATTACATTGTCAACAGAAAATTTGAGGACTATGAGCAGTTGCCAATAGGAAAGCCGTTTAGAAATTGCGATGTATTTATTTTAAATAGCGAAAATAAGCTTGCGGTGAGTGAGGAAGAAGGCGAAATTTGTGTAAGGGGCTCTTTTTTGGGAGCAGGTTATTTTAATAATATAGAAAAAACAAAAGAGGTTTTCTGCCAGAATCCATTGAATAGCAGTTACCCTGAAATAATATATAGGACAGGCGATATAGGCAAATATAATAAATATGGAGAAATTGAATATATATCAAGGAAAGATTTCCAAATAAAGCGGATGGGATACCGAATAGAACTTGGAGAAATAGAAAGTGCTGTTAATGCATTGGAGAAGGTGGATAATTGCGTTTGCGTCTATGACAGCAGTTCAAAAAAGATAGTGCTATTTTATGTTGGAATAGTCAATGAGGAATCTGTAAAATGCGCTGTAGAGGGAAATGTTCCAACATATATGTATCCAGATAAAATATGCAAGGTTGATAATATACCTATTAATCCTAATGGTAAATTTGATAGGAAATTATTAATGAGTATGATAAAAGGAGAAGAAAATTAATATGATAAGGGATACTTTAAAAAAGATTTTGTATAGCGTCAGTGAAACTGCTAAAAAATATAGTGGATGCGATATGATAGAAGACGGGATTTTGGAATCTGTTGAAATAATGGAGATAGTATCAGAAATTGAAGAAAATTTTAATCTTAGCGTTCCGCCGGAGTTGATTATTCCAGAGTATTTTGCATCCTTAGATACGTTAGAAAAACTAGTTAATGATGCGAAGGAAAAAAACAATGGGTAAATTAATATTATTCATATTGGAGAGATTTCCATATTTAGAAGTGTTTATCAGATGCTTTTTATGGAAGTTTCCACAGATAAAACAGCTGGTAAAGGATAAAAATTCCCATAGCAAAAAAAATACAATGGGAAGACAAGACAAGGAAATTTGGAATAAAGTCAAAGAAAAAATAAAAGAGTTCGGAATAGCTAAAGGTGATATTGTGTTAGTCCATTCAAGTATGGATGGATTAGCTAATGCCGGTGTAACACCCAAGGAAGTTATAGACTTTCTTTTGGATATTGTCGGAGATCAAGGCACGTTGGTTTTTGCGGCATATCCAAAGTGTAAACAGTATAAAGATGAAAAAGATATATTGTATTATGACCCCAAACGGACTGTATCATGGACGGGGCTGCTTCCAAACGTGTTTTGCAAATATGATGGCGTTGTAAGAAGCTGCTTTCCATATAATACGTTGGCAGCAAAAGGCAGATATGCTGAAGATATGATGAAAAATAATTTAGATGATGATGCATCGCAAGGGAAAAATTCCGCATGGCAGTTTTGCATAGATCATTATGCAAAAATTTTATATTTAGGTGTTTCAGCAGCATTAAGCTGTACGATGATGAATTATCCAGAGGATGCACTGGGAGAAAATTGGTATGTAAAAGACTGGTATGGAACACAAAGATATGCTATTAAGCATGGCGATGAAATTATTTTTAAAACAATCAAGGAGAGGCATCCGGAATGGTATCGTTTTTATGCAATGTTTCATAGCGAATATTGGATGATTAAACACAATTTTTTAATAAGGGACGAAATAGAAGGAGTATATGTTGGATTTACAGAGAATATGCATGAATTGGCTGAAGAGTTATTGCGTTTAGGTCGGCAGGGTAAATCCGTATATAGAATACCTAAAAAGTATTGGAAGTAAAGATTATGGCAAAGGTAGCATTTAGATTTGACATTGATTCCCATTTATGTATGAGAGATGGCGTGCCTGTATTAATTGACATGTCTGAACGGCTTAATGTGCCGTTTACATTTTACGTAAATGCAGGAAGGGCAATAAGCATTAAGGATACGCTGCTTTCTCTCATAAAACATAAGCATGAAGAAGATACAAAAAAGCTGTCCGCTATGCAGAAGCTAGGATTAAAAGAGTATGCTTATGCAGCTATTGTGAATCCTAGGATGACTAGATATAAAGAAAACATTCAGATGATTTACCGCTCAAAATGTGAGCTTGGCATACATGGAGGAATGAATCATTCTCATTGGTATATGTATGCTGAAAAATGGAATTATGAAAAATGCAGGAGTGAATTACTGGCAGGTATTTCTGAGATAAGGAAGATAATACCTGATTATGAGCCGTTGGGTTTTGCTGCACCGGGATTTGTAACCAGTGATAATGTAGAAAAGGCATTAAAGGATGTGGGATTTAAATATAGTTCTAATTGGCATAGTAATGGGTCAGACGAAATCTTTTCAGATTTTGGGGAATATTCCACAATAGGCGTTAATTTGTGTGGCGAACCAGGCGGAGTGGCATATTGGGAATATGCAAAAGCAAATGAATGGACAGATGAACAAACTATAAATTATTTTATGCATATGGTAAAGACCAAGCCTTATATTGTAGTATTTGATCACCCATACTTTGCAGCGCTTAAAGAAAAATCATTACTGGAGCATATAATTTGTCAGGTCAAAGATGAAGGCAATGAGATTGTGACTATGAGTGATATGATAATGGAAAGAAGGAAAAATGGATAAAATTTATTTTAGCATTGTAATGGCTGCGTACAATTCAGAGGATACGATTGAACGGGCTTTAAAAAGCATACGGTCGCAGAAATTCAGGCAGGAGGAAATAGAAATACTTGTTGTTGATGGAGGTTCAACTGATAAAACACTGGAAATAGCAAAAAAATATAATGCAGTTATATTGCAAAATCCTTACAAGCTTCCAGAGCCTGCAAAAACTATAGGGCTGAAGCATGCATCAGGGAAATATGTATGTATTATGGATACGGACGAGGAAATCCCTGATATAACAATATTTCAACAGCGTAAGGCAGTTTTGGAACATTATAATGAAATTAAATGTCTTGCAATAGGGTTGCTTACTCCGAATGGAAGCCGCCCTTGCTGTTATTATATTAATGCAGTAGGAGATCCATTTACATGCTTTGTGTATTCGACATTTAAAGACAGCATGGAGGGGTTGATAGTAAAAAAAGGAAAGTTTGTTTCGGAGTATAATTGTTATATTGCCCAATATAGCGAAAATGATATTAAACCTATTGGTGATAGTGGTATTGTTATGGATTTGCGATATATAAGAGATAATTATAATGATCTTTTGGACGACTTAACTACTTCAGATATTTTTGATATGATAATTGCAGATACGGGTTATGTGGGATATATAAAGTATGATAATCATTATCACTATACATCAGCATCAATAGAAACGTTTCTGAAAAAAGTAAAATTTCGTATAATTAATAATATATTTGATGTAAAAGGTTCAGGATACTCAAGCAAAGCTCAAAGAAATAAAAAATTATTTTTCAGAAAATATCTGTTTCCGATATATGCTATATGTATTATTGTACCATTATTTGAGGGAATACGTATGGCTTTTAACTATAAACATTGGATATTTTTGATGCATCCATTGTTTTGTCTATATGTAATATTTGAGATATTTATTCAATATTCATGCAAGCTTTTAGGAATTAAAAAGAAAAATGCCGATTATGCGAAGAATTAGTTGGCAAAAAACTTGTGTGGGATAAATTTGGCGTCTCATTAAATTTTGTGAATATGCTCAAAATGTAATATGTTAAAAACGCTTAAAAAAGATTGTATATGAAAAAAATGTATGTTATTATAATTAGAGGTAACTAATATAATAAAAGCCTAGGGCAAAGCGTGGAGCATATAATGAAAAAAATAGTAGAGCTTATAGTGCCATGCTATAATGAAGAAAATTGCATACAAGCGTTTTATGATAGTGTTAGGGAAGTTTTTAAAAAACTATATAAATATGATTTTATTATAACATTTGTAGACGATGGCAGTAAGGACAATACGCTTAACATAATAAAAGAGGTCGTGGATACGGCAACAATAGGGATAGTGCAATATATATCACTGTCGCGTAATTTTGGAAAAGAATCTGCAATTTATGCAGGATTAAGTAAGAGCAGAGGTGACTATGTAGCATTGCTGGATGCTGATTTGCAGCATCCACCAGAGCTTCTTGCAAAAATGCTTGATGCTCTTGAAAATGAAGGCTATGATAGGGCGACAGCAAGGAGAATATCAAGAACAGGCGAACCTGTGATTAGAAGCTTATTTTCAAGAGCATTTTACCATATTATAAACCATGTTACTGTTATAGATTTAGTGCCAGGAAGCACAGATTATTGTTTAATGAGGCGCAGCGTAGTTGAGGCAATGCTTTCTATGACAGAGCGTGAGCGGTTTACAAAGGGGATATATACTTGGGTTGGATACAAAAACAAATGGATTGAATATGAAAATGTCGAAAGAGTAGCAGGCAGGACCAAATGGAATTTCATAGGACTTCTTCGCTATGCATATAGTGGTTTTGTTGCCTTTGCGACAACGCCATTGCGAGGAGTTGTTTACCTAGGAGTAGTTATTACTATAGCAGCGTTTATATATGCCTTGAATATATGGATAAATGCAGTCCGAGAACCGTATGTGCCAAGAACTGGTTACTCAAGCATAATGATAGTTATGTTATTTCTGGGAGGTGTGATTATCACCACATTGGGAATGATAGGTGAGTATTTGGCAAGGATATATATGGAGGTGAAAAGGCGTCCTATTTATTTTGAGAGGGAAACTAATATAGTTGATAATTATATGACTTGTGATAAAGAGGAAAGGATTAATAATCAGGTGGAAAATAATAATGGAGCAATGTGATTTAAGTGTCATTATTCCAATATATAATGGTGGACGATTTTTGAAATCGACTTTGGACAGTATTCTAGGGCAAACGTACAGAAATTATGAATTAATATTGGTAGATGATGGCTCGACAGATAATACTTCGGTTATATGTGATGAGTATTCTAAGAAAGATGAGAGAATAAAAGTGCTCCATCAAAAAAATGGCGGAATGTCAAATGCCAGGGACAATGGTTATAAGACTGCCTTAAATAATACGTCGATTTTATTTTTGGATGCTGATGATATTTTCGTGGAAAATATGTTTGAAGATATGATGAAGCATAAGGATGCGGAAATTGTGTGCATTTGCTACAAGAACGTTAATACAGATAAAATAATGTCATATCAATTTGATGTATCGGTCGTTAAGACCGAGCAGATGACAGGAAAAGAATTAATGCCAAGGTATCTGGAACCCGGTGATAGTATGGGCAAGGTGGGGAATTTTGTAGGAATGATGTTCAGTAGAGAATTTTATAAAAAAATGGATTCTATTATTAGGGCTGCACAAAACATTCTTCCTCAAAATTATTTGAATGATGTGTATTGTGGACCGCGTTTTCTGATGAACGCTAATAGAGTAGTTTTGCTTGATGGTATATATATGGCACATAGAATCTCAAAATATACGGACAGCCGACTGATGAAACCTAATGACTTGCATTATGAATTAGCGCTGGCAAATAAAATGAACATTGAGTATTATAAAAGCTGTAATTGTGATGTGGCATATGATGAACATCTCATTGGATTTTATTTGGTTATTTTGAAGCTTTGGTATCAGGCTGTAACAAGGGAAAAAGATGACTCAAAAAAAAGAAGATGCGTTGAGATGATAGATGATTATTATAATGAATACTATAATGAGCTTAAAGAATTAAAATGCAATTCGTTTAATGATAAAATGATAAAAGGTTCTATTATGTTATGGAAAATAAATAAGTCATTATGGCGTTTTACAGTGGGTACATTGAGATATGAAGTTATGTATAGACTACAAGTATGATATATGAGTACAGGTAATAATAACGAGTAAAATATTATTCGGCAGTTTATAATGGCACATTTTGGAGGAACTGAAATTGAAAAATATATTAGTTATTAGCTGGCATTTTGCACCTCAAAATGAGATAGGCGCGATAAGATTTACTAAAATGGTAAAATATTTGGCGCGTACGGGTGAGTATCATTTTTGGGTAATTTGTAAAGAAACAGATGAAAAAGAAATGCATGATAAAATTCTTCAAAGAGATATGGAAGAGGTATCTGAATATGTTACAATTTTCCCAGTTCATATTGATAAATTGGAAATTATAGAAAAATTGAAAAGTTGTATTTTGAGAAAAATAATGGAGCAGCAGAAAGGGGCTGATATAAGATATTCTGATGTGGAACGCAAATTAATTTCCAGTAGCGAAACTGGTATAAATGGAGGATTAAAAAGAATTGTAGGAAAAACTATTACATTTATGAATGGTATATACTTGTTTATAAGCAATGACATAGTATTCGCCCAAAAAGGATTTAAAATTTATAAGCATATTGCAGCGAACAATATGGATGTGATGCTTTCGACTTGGGGACCAACGGGTGATATATTGTTAGGATTAAAGATAAAAAAAGACAATAAAAAAATCAAATGGATCATGGACTATAGAGATTTGTGTATTGCATCTTTTAAGCTGGAGCAGATTGGATTAAGGCATGTTGCATATAGAGCGGATAAAGCAGCAGAATATATTACAGGTGTAAGTAAACAATGTAATGGTTCTGGAAAGTATATGAAAAAGTTCCATGCTATTATTAATGGATATGATAAGGAAGATATTGAAGGCCTTTCAAATACTGGGAAAAATGATAAATTAAGAATAGTTTATACTGGAAGCATTTATAATGGTAGAAATCTTAGGATTTTATTTAAAATTTTACATGAGCTAGCAGAAGAAAAGATAATCAATCCACAAATGATTTCTGTTGAATATGCGGGTAAAGATTTTGGAATAATAGAGCAGGATGCTAAGGAATATTCTATGGAAAATATATTAATAAATCGAGGAATGTTGCAAAGGGAGAAGTCATTGGAACTTCAGCATGAAGCAGATATACTGTGCGTGGTAACATGGAATACAGAAAAGGAAGGCGATGCAATTACAGGTAAGTTTATTGAGTATTTTATGATGAAAAAGCCTATTTTTTCTATTGTGATAGGAAATAAAAAGAATAGCATTGTAAAACGAATAACTGATAGGGCTAATATTGGCTATTCGTATGAAGAATCAAGTGGGAATGAGGGATATTTGGAAGCTAAGCAGTGGATATCAGAAAAATATTCAACATTTTTAAAAAATGGGCAAATTGATATCAATCCGGATGAAATGTATTTGGATAAATTCAGCAGTAAGAGTATGGCGAAGCGGTTTAAAAGACTTATTGATGGATAAGGGTATAATGTCTTTATCTTTACGTTTTAAATAATTAAGGAGCAACAAATATATGGCAAAAAGAAATATTAGTATATTGCATATAGTAGGGAACAGACCACAATTCATAAAACTTGCGCCAGTATTTCGTGCGGTTGAGAATAGAGGCTATAAGCAGATGATAGTGCATTCCGGACAACATTTCGACAGCAATATGTCAGAAATTTTTTTTGAAGAGTTAGACATTCCTCGGCCAGATAAAAATTTACAAGTACATACGAATGGGGGTCATGCAGAAATGACGGCAAGAATGATGCTGGCGTTAGAACCTGTAATATCTGCCTATAGACCTGATATTGTCGTTGTATATGGAGATACTAATACAACATTGGCCGCCGCTTTGACAGCAAAGAAATTATGCATTCCGATTATTCACGTGGAAGCAGGTTCCAGAACTGGTAAGGAGTATAATCCAGAAGAAATAAATCGTGTTGTAGTAGATAGGATTTCCGATTTGTTATGTACGCCAGATAGGGAATCATATGATAATTTAGTACAGGAACATTTGGAGAATAAGGCATTTTTCTCAGGGGATGTGATGTATGATACATTTTTATCTAATAAACAGCGTGTCAATAGTGAAAATTTGCTGATGGAATATTCTCTTGAGAAAAACAAATATATTCTTATGACATGGCATAGGCAGGAAAATACCTCTGATAAAGGGAAAATGACTGATATTATTGAACTTTTGGAACAGATTAGATATAAGATAATTTTGCCATTGCATCCAAGGACTAAGAAGAAGCTGCAAGAGTTTGAATTATGGGATAGGATAAATAAAGTTTCTAATTTATGTATAACAGAACCAGTAGGGTATTTGGAAATGATAGGATTGCTTTCTAATTGCGCAATGACACTCACAGATTCAGGGGGAGTATCGAAGGAGTCATTTTTTGCGGGAGTTAAGAGCTTGTTTATGGTTGATTTGAGAGTTTGGCCTGACTTGGAAAATAGTGGATGGATACGTCATTTGAGTCAAAATATAAATGAAAATATAGAGTTTATTGACAGCATATTTCAACAAGAAAAGATTGAAATTGAAATGCCAATGTTCTATGGCGATGGAAAGGCTGCTGAAAAAATCGTTGCTGAGATTGAGAAGAGGTTTAATACAGGAGAATAAAATTTATGAAATATGCACTGATAGGCTGCGGTAGAATATCGCCTAACCATATTGCAGCGGCTAAGGCTAATGGTATTGAGATTGCAGCAATATGTGATATATTGCCGGCAAATATGAAAGATAAAAGGTTAAAATTTGACTTAGGCAACAATATAAGACAATATACTGATTACCATGAAATGCTTGAAAAAGAAAAGCCTGAACTGGTGGCTATTGCTACAGAGAGTGGAAAACATGCGCAGATTGCGTTAGATTGTATGGATTATGGATGCAATCTGATTATTGAAAAGCCTATTGCGTTATCCATTGAGGATGCAGATAGGATTATTGAAAAATCAAACAGGTTAAATTTAAAGGTATGCGCATGCCATCAGAACAGATTCAATAAGTCAATACAAAAGATAAGGGAAGCAGTGGATAAAAACAGATTTGGAAAGATGTTCTACGGTACTGCACATATAAGATGGTGCAGGGATTATGAATATTATGCGCGCGCTAACTGGCGAGGTACATGGGAGCAGGATGGCGGTGCGCTGATGAACCAGTGTATTCATAACATTGATTTGCTTCGGTGGATGATGGGTGATGAGGTTGAGGAAGTTGTGGGAATGACAGACCGTCTGCACCACAATTACATTGAGGCAGAGGATTTAGGCATTGCGTTGATAAAATTTAAAAACGGCGCATATGGAATTGTGGAAGGAACTACCAATATTTATCCGCAAAATCTTGAAGAAACATTGTATTTATTTGGGGAAAAAGGTACTGTAAAGGCTGGCGGGCAGTCGGTTAATGTCATTGAGGAATGGCGGTTTTCGGATATGCTTGATGACCCTGATGAAGTTAAAAGGCAGTTTCATGAAAATCCGCCTAATGTATATGGCTATGGGCATACACCTTTGTATGCAGATGTTATTGAGGCGATTCAGGATGACAGGAAGCCATATGTTGATGCCGAGGCAGGGAAAAGAGCACTGGAGTTGGTGCTTGCAATATACAAATCATCTGCAAATAAAACAATAGTAAAATTGCCATTAGAAAATTGCGCGACAATACAATTTAAAGATAGGTTTCATGTGTAGAAAAAAGGAATGTGGGTAACTGTAATGAGAAATATCAAAAGTTATTCTGAAAAATATTTAATACCAGGGTTTGAAAAGTATAAGGTATTGTACAGAAGAAAAAAGTTATGGAGATTATTAAGGAATATTCGCCTAAAAAAATTCTAGAGATTGATGGTTATTAAAAAGATATCTAAACCGTTTCGTGAATTTGGTGGAGAACCCAAGCCATATTTTAGAATAAGAAAGGTGTTTAATCCAGACATTATGAGAGCTGAAACTGAAAAAGCAATAAAAGATAATATACCAATGGGGGGTAATTTTCCCCACTGTGAGCTGTACTTCCAGGCATTATCAGAACTGGAGGCAACATAATGGAACACTTCTCTGGCATTATAGGTGTATCATATATAGGAAATCCTGTATCAAATACGGCAATGTTTGTGACTAAAAAAGTCGCACATCTTTTGGATAATTTAAAGGATGTTTCGGGATGTTTGATTTTTGCTGAAAATGGAATAAAAGTAAATGATTATATGCAAAAGTGCAATTATTTTTGCTTTTCGGACAAACCTCAAAGAGATTATGCTAAATTTGTAAATGTATTGTACAGTAAAAGAATTAGGGAAGAAAGGCAAAAAAAGTATATGCTTACCTCGGAGGGATATTATGTTGGTGAGGGAGCAGTAATTGGTGAAAATTCATATATTGAGCCATTATGTATTATAGGACACGATGTTACAATAGGCAGAAATGCGACCATTCTGTCAGGAACAGTAATTAAAAACAGTATAATTGGCGATGATTTTTTGGCAAATGAGCATTCACTTATTGGAGCTGCGGGCTTTACAATAACAGAGGATGAACACAAAAACAAATTGAGAATACCTACTATGGGTGGGGTTAAAATTGGAAATCGTGTTGAGATAGGCGCACATGACAATATATCCTGTGGAACAGGCGGTAATACTATAATAGAAGATTATGTAAAATTAGACGCGTTTGTGTACATCGGTCATGATTCGCACCTGTTTCCTAATGTAGAAATTACGGCAGGAAACATTGTGGGGGGATTTGCGGTGATTAATAAGAATGTATATGTAGGTATTAATTCAAGCATACGCAATAGAATTTTCATAGGCGAAAACAGTATAGTAGGGATGGGGTCTAACGTAACAAAAAGTGTGGAATCAAATATTACAGTGGCGGGAAATCCAGCAAGAATGTTTGAAAAGAAGAAGAAGGAATGACTAAATGGAATTTAGGGATTTAAAGGCACAGTATCTAAAAAATAAAACAGCGATTGACAATGCGATACAAAGCGTTCTGCTGAGCGGTCATTTTATTGGCGGTGAGCCTGTTAAACAGCTTGAGGAGAAACTTGCTGAATATGTGGGAGTCAAACACTGTATTACATGCGCCAATGGCACGGATGCTTTGCAGCTTGCATTGATGGCTTTGGGGATTGGAGAAAATGACGCAGTATTTGTACCTGATTTTACGTTTTTCTCTACAGCGGAGGTCGTACCTTGGGTCAATGCAACACCAATATTTGTAGATGTTGATGTGGATACGTTCAATATATCGCCGCAGTCATTAGAGGAAGCAATAATATCAGTAATAAAAGAAGGTAAATTGATACCCAAAGCAGTAATTGCGGTTGATTTATTTGGACAGCCAGCAGATTTCTATGCAATTAGGGCGATAACACAAAAATATGATATGCTGCTGCTGGAAGATGGCGCACAAGGGTTTGGCGGTAGGATAGGGAATAAAAAAGCATGTAGCTTTGGCGACATCGCCACTACATCTTTTTTTCCGGCAAAACCATTAGGATGCTATGGCGATGGAGGTGCTGTGTTTACAGATAATGATGAATGGGCAGAGTTGATATCTTCATACAAAGTGCATGGAAAAGGTGAGGATAAGTACGATAATGTGCGTATAGGATTAAATTCGAGGCTTGATACCATACAGGCGGCAATTCTTCTTGAAAAATTGAAGTTTTTTGATGAGGAGATTGATATCTGCAATAAAGTGGCGGAGGAGTATACGTTACGTTTGAAGGATATAGTTAAAACACCGATAGTAAAAGAAGGGATGACATCAAGT
The DNA here is from genome assembly GCA_947625775.1 of uncultured Lachnospiraceae bacterium. Classification (GTDB taxonomy): domain Bacteria; phylum Bacillota; class Clostridia; order Lachnospirales; family Lachnospiraceae; genus COE1. Next base: position 101,321 of record CANQPM010000006.1, read on the forward strand.
TGGGCGCAATATACTGTTTGCGTTCAAAATAGTGAAGTTCGTAAAAAAGTGATAAAAGTTTTGAATGAGAATGATATTCCGACAGGAATATATTATAAGAGACCGTTGCATCAACAGGAAGCTTTTCAATTTGAACGACAATATAATAGAAAAAATTGCAGTGTGACGGAAAACATTTGTGGTTGTTGTCTTTCGTTGCCTATGCATACCTATTTAGATATGAGGGATATACAGTATATAACTGAGAAAATAGCGCATGCGATTATTTGAGTGGGATATGAAAGTACTACAAAAAAGGAAAGAGAATAATGGATGATCTGTTAAAAAAATTTTTAGAATTTGAGAAAGAAGAAAAATTATTTGAGCTTAAATATAAAGATATACCTTATTGGCAGGCATTAAGGGAACACGTATATATGTGGATATTTGAAAAGGAAACGTCCTTACATTGGACAGATATGTATTCTGCACAGTCATGGGTTGTATTGCGTAAACGAGTGACAGTATTGTTAAAAAATTTGTTTCATGATATTATAAATTATCATAGAATAAAGCCAGGAGATCTATTATATATGGATAGAATAAACGAGAGAAAGGTTGATGATAAAATTCTTAATCCATATTTTGACTTTTGGGAGTTTGGAGAAATATGCGCAGTTAGACGATGCACAATAAACAGATATAGTGGCAAATATCCCTGCGCGGAGGTGGGAACTTCTGTTCCAGATGCTATTTCTGCATTAGGACATATATGGAATAAGGCAACATATAAAATAAGATGGAAATATGCAAATGGTGAAATTAAAAAGTTGGATGAAATATCAGAAAAGATTAATAAAAAATTTGGAATAGTGATTTCGGGAGAACGGTTATTTGAAAATGTTCTAGAAAATGTAAAGTATCATAGAGTATATGGAAAATATTATAATAAGCTGTTGAATAAAGTGCGCCCCAAAGCAATTATGCTATTGTGTGCATATGACGAATTGTTTTATCCACTATGTGCAACTGCAAAGAAAAATCATATTCCAGTTATTGAACTGCAACATGGATTAATTACTGAACATAGATCTTATTGTTATGGTGATACTAGTTCAGTCGGCAAAGAATTGCCAGACTACTTGTTTACTTATGGAGAATTTTGGAATAAGAATATTAATATGCCTGACTGTGTAAAAGTAATAGCAGTGGGAAATCCGTTTTTGGAAAACAGGAAAGATAGATTTAATGAAAAATGTCCGGATGATAAAAAAATAGTCTTTTACTCTGAGCCAGCTGTAGGGAAAGCATTACAAAAAATTATATTGGATTTTTTGGAACAAAATAAAGAATATATGGTTTACTTTAAAATGCATCCAATGGAAATGGATACTGCATGGGAAAAAAAATACAATTTATTGCTCAACCATCCTAATGTTGAAATGGTAACAGGCGACAGAGAAATTTATGAATTGCTGGCAATGGCAAGACACCATGTTGTAGTTCAGTCAACAGTGATATATGAAGCATTAGCGTTTAATGTAAAACGGTATATTTTTCACTTGAATGATAGGCTAATGCCTTTTGTACAGCCATTGATAGACTCTGGATGGGCATGCATATTTGAAAGTGTAGAAGAATTTGAACATTTGTTAAAAAATTATCCTGATAGTGCAGGCACATTAGAAATTAGTCAATTATGGAGACCAAATGCTAAGGACGAGGGACATGAAGCGCTGAGAAAAATAATGTATGGCGATAAAAGTTAGGATGTATGTTGATTTGGTGTCTAATAGGGAGCCAGATGATGAATAACGTTAGGTATTTTGCAGAAGCATTAAAAAAATTAAACATATTATTAAATAGAAGACAAAAAATACAGAGTATTAATGTTTTGTTATGGATGTTCATATCTTCTGTGTTTGAATTATTAGGCATTTCTATAATGCTTCCGTTTATTAATGCATTGTTAAGCCCAGAAAAATTAATGGAAAATAGATATGTTACTTTGTTGGTTGAATATTTGGGAGTTCAATCTTACACAGGTATTTTGGCGGTTCTAATAGTAGGCATTATTATTATTTATATAGTAAAGAATGTATTGCTTGTCTGTTCGAGGGGGATACAGGTAAAGTATCAATGCCAGATAGAAGAGGAATTGTCAATAAATATGGTTACATCTTATATGAATAGGCCATATTCTTATTTTGTAAATACAAACAGCAGTGATATACGGCAGGGGGCTATAGTTGATGTAGCTAATATTTTTCAAATTCTTCAAGCTCTTTTACAGTTAATTGCAGAAGGAATAACATGTGCTGCCATTATCACATATATTGTGTACACGGATTGGATTATGGCATTAGGGCTTGCAATAGCTGGAAGCTTAATTGTAGTGATTTTAACTCTTGGGTTGAAAAATATATTGAAGCGTGAAGGAAATCGGTTCAGAAAATATGATATGGAAAAAAACAAGAGAATTGCAGAGATTTCGCAGGGAATCAAAGATATATTTGTGATGCAGAGAAAACGTTTTTTTGTAGATGGATATGAGAAAACCTATGATGAGTATAAAAAGGCAAAAATTGTAAACAATATCGTATTGAGCTGCCCAGAAAGAATTATTGAGGCGGTATTTGTTTCATGTATTTTATTGATTGTATTTTTGAGGATTGTTCAAGGAGTTGAGGCAGATGTGTTTATTGCGAAGTTGGGTGTCTTTGTGGTAGCGGCATATCGACTTCTGCCTTCAGTTAATAAATTCTCTGTTAATTTGAATCAAATTATTTTTTATAATCCGTCGCTTAGTGCCGCCTATGATAATATTCAAGCGGCAAGGGAATATACAAATGTTGAGATGGAAGGTAACGGTGATGAGAATATTAGTTTTAGACACAGCATTAATATACAAAATGTAACATGGTGCTATGAAGCGGAAGAAAAAAAAGTGTTGGAAAATGTGTCATTGCAGATAAATAAAGGGGATTCGGTTGCACTTATTGGAGAATCAGGCTCTGGAAAAACAACACTTGCAGATATTTTGCTAGGCTTGTATAAGCCTATACAAGGAAGAGTATTAGCGGACGGAAAGGATATTTATTCAAATTTAAAACAGTGGGCGAAAATTATTTCTTATGTTCCACAAACTGTTTATCTGCTTGATGATACTGTTAAAAATAATATTATTTTTGGACATAGTGAGGCAGACGAAGCAAAGGTGTGGAAAGCACTGGAACAGGCACAGCTAAAAACATTTATTGAAAGCTTGCCAAATGGATTGGATACAATGGTAGGAGAGGCTGGCGTAAGGTTTTCGGGAGGGCAGCGACAGCGAATTGCTATTGCAAGGGCTTTGTATAATAATCCGAGTGTATTGATATTGGACGAAGCAACAGCTGCATTGGATAATGACACAGAAGCTGCCGTCATGGAAGCGATTAACTTACTAAAGGGGAAAAAGACGTTGATTATTATAGCACACAGGCTGTCAACAATTAAAAATTGCAATAAGGTTTATGAAGTAAAGGATAAAAAAATTATTGATGAAACATTGAAGTATGCAAATCAGGATTTTTGATATAAATGCTGAATATCTTGTTTTGCTATATTGTCTAGTGTAAAATGTAAGTATTGATAAGAAATACTGGTGAAATTTGTTTGGGGGAATACTTTATTGTATACTTTAAAAAAGTTATGGTAATTTAAGAAGAGTGTTTGGTGTGGAGTGATGATGGAAAAAAGGATAATAAACCTGAAAGAAAAGGATTTGAACATCATATCGGAAAATGCTACACTGAGACAGGCGCTTGAAAGTCTGGACATGGTACGGGTGAAAGTGCTACTGGTAGTCAGTCAAGATCGTCTGGTAGCTTCACTGACAGATGGAGATATCAGACGGGCAATATTGTCTGGACATTCTGTTGAATCTCCAATAATTAATATTGCTAATTACACCCCTTTTTATTTGGTAGAAGATAATATTGATTTAATAGAAAAATATTTAGATGAAAAACAGATAGTAGCAATACCTATTGTAGATGATGATAAGAAAATTCAGAAGATATATGCTTTGGACTATGTAAATTCAGAAGAACGAATAAACGAAATAGATGTTCCCGTTGTGATTATGGCAGGAGGACTGGGGACAAGGCTGTATCCGTACACAAAAATACTTCCCAAACCACTAATTCCAATAGGCGATATACCTATTTCTGAGAGGATAATACAATCGTTTCAGAACGTGGGATGTAAAGAATTTCATATGATTGTAAATTACAAACGAAATATGATTAAGGCATATTTTAATGATAATGATTTCAACTATAATATAAAATTTTGGGATGAAGAAATTCCGCTGGGAACTGGCGGCGGTATATTTCTATTAAAGAATACAATAAAGGATACATTTATATTAACTAACTGTGACGTGATAATACTAGACGATATCAGTAAAATAATAGAGCATCACAAGCAAAATAATAATAAAGTCACAATGGTATGCTCATTGAAGAATTTTGAAATTCCTTATGGTATTGTGAATTTTTCGGATGGAGGCGAGATAGCTTCTTTTCAGGAAAAGCCACAGATGTCATTCTTTACTAACACAGGATATTATATATTAGACAGTGAAATCTTTAACTATATTAATGAAAATGAGAAAATAGGAATGCCTGAGATTATAGATAGAATGAGAAATGACAACAAAAAAGTAGGAATATATCCAATCAGTGAAAATTCATGGCTTGATATGGGGCAGTTTGACACAATGGAGAGTATGGAGAGGACTTTGAGAAAATATAATCTATTATAAGCATAAAAGATTTTGCGGGAGTGAGGCAATGAAGAAAGTATTGGTGACAGGTGCGGACGGTTTTATAGGAAGCCATTTGACGGAAGCCTTGTTGGAAAAGGGATATGATGTAAAGGCATTTACTCTGTATAATTCATTTAATACATGGGGGTGGTTGGACACACTGCCCAAAGAGAAGTTAAATGAGATTGAGATATTCAGTGGAGACATAAGAGATCCGAACGGTATCAGGGAAGCGATGAAAGGGATAGACACAGTATTTCACTTAGCAGCGTTGATTGCAATACCGTTTAGTTATCATTCACCGGATTCTTATGTAGACACAAACATAAAAGGCACTTTGAATGTGTTGCAGGCAGCACGCGCAATGGATTTGGAGAAGCTTCTTATAACATCTACATCAGAAGTGTATGGAACCGCACAATATGTGCCTATTGATGAAAAGCATCCTTTTCAAGGACAGTCGCCATATTCAGCGACAAAAATCGGAGCAGACAGGTTGGCAGAAAGCTTTTACAGGAGTTTTAATCTGCCAGTATCAATAGTAAGACCATTTAATACATATGGTCCCAGGCAGTCAGCAAGGGCAGTGATTCCGACTATTATAACGCAGCTTTTATCAGGCAAGGAAACATTGCAGCTTGGCGCGTTGACACCGACAAGGGATTTCAATTATGTCAAAGATACAGCGGCGGGATTTATTGCGATTGCTGAGTCTGATAAGACAATCGGTGAAGAGATTAATATAGCCACACAGTGTGAGGTTTCAATAGGAGATTTGGCAAAGGAGATAATTGCACAGATTAACCCAAATGTTCGGATAGTATGTGATGAGCAGCGTCTTAGACCTGAAAAGAGTGAGGTAAATCGGCTGTTAGGTTCTAATGAAAAGATTAAGAAACTGACGGACTGGAAACCATCATATACTTTGAAGGAAGGCATTGAAGAAACAATTAAATTTTTCAAAGAAAATTTGGATAGGTATAAAGTGGATATCTATAATATATAAGGAAAGTGCGAATAGCGCTTTATATGGTATTGTATGGAAAAAATAATAGTAATAGGTAATGGCGGGCATGCCGCAAGCATTGTTGATACATTGGAGAGCGGGCATGTTTACGACATTGCAGGGTATATAGTGAATGATGCAGAAAATGAAGGTATGCCTATGAGATATCCCGTGTTAGGCTGTGATGATGATTTGGAAAACATATTTAAAAATGGAATTACTAATGCGGCGGTAGGGATTGGGTATATGGGAAAATCAAAAGTGCGCGAGAAGTTGTGGACAGTTTTAAAGAAAATAGGATATATATTGCCAACTGTATGTGATCCGACAGCTATTGTGTCAAAGAGTGCGCAAATAGGAGAAGGATGCTTTATAGGGAAAGGAGCAATTATAAATTCTAATGCTGTGATTGAAAAAATGTGTATTATTAACAGTGGTGCAATCGTGGAGCATGATTGTTTGGTTGGCGCCTTTTCCCATATATCAGTTGGAAGCATATTGTGTGGGAATGTCAATGTAGGTGACAGCACATTTGTAGGAGCTAACGCGACCGTCATTCAGGGGTTGAATATAGGGAAAGGCTGTACAGTTGGTGCAGGGTGTACATTAAGAAAGGATTTGGCGGATATGAGTATTTATATTGATGGGCAAAAGCATACAGGGGGGGGGTATAATGTTATAGGAATTATACTCCATCGGGGGTGTGCGGCATGAACGCAGCACAGAATCTGAAGCCATGGAATGGATTGCCGTTACTTATTTTTGGAACATCAGGAATTTCAAAGGAAGTCAAGAATGTAATTGATGAAATTAATGCGGAAAATCCTGCGGATGTTTATGAAGTTATTGGATTTGTTTCTGAATGTAAAAAAGATGTAGGAAGCATTATATCTGAACGCAAAGTAGTGTGTTGCGATGAGGATTTTGAAGATTATATAAAAGAGTATGTTCAGCTCGGCGTGGTGATACCATTAGGGACACCTGCCATAAAAAAGAAAATTGTAGAAAAAATAGCTACTTATCCAAATTTAGTATATCCTAATATCATTTCGCCAACAGCTAAAATAATGGACAGGCATACTGTTGAAATGGGAGTAGGAAATATTATATGCAGTGGGTGTATTTTAACTACCGAGATTAAAATGGGAAGTTTTAATCTGATTAATATTAATTCTACAATAGGGCATAACGCAATAATAGGAAATTATGGAGTAATTAATCCTCTTGCCTCCGTGTCAGGCGGAGTTGAGATAGCAGATGAGGTGCTTCTTGGGGCGGGGTGTGCTGTGAAGCAGGGGATATCAGTAGGGAAAAAGAGTATTGTGGGATTGGGAGCAATAATAGTGAAAGATATTGAGGAAGACTCTGTAATGATATGTAAAGCGGCGGAAAGGAAAAAATAATGGACAAAGGAATATTTATAATTGCCGAGGCAGGAGTAAATCATAATGGTGATATAAATATTGCCAAGCAGCTTGTGGATGTGGCTGTGGAGGCAAGGGCGGATGCTGTGAAGTTTCAAACATTTATTGGTGAAAAATGCGTTTCTTCAAAAGCAGAAAAGGCGGCATACCAAAAACAGACGGTAGGGGAAGCAGGCAGTCAGCTTGATATGATAAAAAAGCTGGAGATGCCACAGGATGCTTTCTGTGTGTTAAAGGAATATTGTGAGAAGAAGAAAATCAAGTTTATGTCTACTGCCTTTGATATTGACAGCGCTATGTTTTTGGATGATATAGGAGTTGATGTTTTCAAGATACCTTCTGGGGAGATAACAAATTATCCATTATTAAAAGTAATAGGGCAGTTCAAAAAAAGGGTGATCATGTCTACAGGCATGAGTGAAGTTCATGAAATAAAAGCCGCTATTGATGTATTAAAACAATATGGCACTAATGACATATCAGTCCTGCATTGCAATACACAGTACCCTACACCCATGGAGGATGTTAATCTGAAAGCTATGCAGCAGCTAAGGAATGAACTGGACTTGCCTATAGGATATTCTGATCATACCTTGGGAATTGAAGTGCCGATTGCAGCAGCCGCGCTGGGAGCGGAAATCATTGAAAAGCATTTTACTATGGACAGAAATATGGAAGGTCCGGATCACAGGGCGAGTCTTGAGCCTGACGAGCTGAAAAAAATGGTTGAGGGAATACGTAACATAGAAAAAGCGCTTGGCGACGGGATAAAAAGAGTATCGCCATCGGAAAAGGAAAACCTTAATATAGTCAGAAAGAGCATTGTAGCTTCAGTGGCGATAAATAAAGGTGATGTATTTACGGAGGATAATATCACAGTAAAGCGACCTGGTAATGGCATTTCGCCAATGAGATGGAATGAGGTTATTGGAAAGAAAGCAGCGAGGAACTTTAAAGCAGACGAGCTGATTGAAATATGAAGAAGATTTGTATAGTAACAGGGACGAGGGCTGAGTACGGATTGTTAAAGCCTGTAATTGAAAAAGTACACAAAGCGGAAGATATGGAGTTGCAGCTAGCTGTTACGGGGATGCACCTTTCAAGTGAATTTGGACTTACCTACCGCGAGATTGAAGACGATGGCTATCCGATAAGCAGCAAGATAGAAATGCTGCTCAGTTCAGATACTACAGTGGGCATCACTAAGTCGATGGGCGTAGCGCTGATGGGATTTGCTGATTATTTTGAAGAGAACCGACCTGACATAGTTGTTATTTTGGGTGATAGGTATGAAATGCTTATGGTGGCATCAGCTGCAATGATTGCGAGGATACCGATAGCACATATACATGGAGGAGAAAAAACAGAAGGCGCAGTAGATGAGGCGATAAGGCATTGTATTACCAAAATGAGCCATCTGCATTTTACTTCAACAGAGGAATACAGAAACAGGGTGATACAGCTTGGGGAACAGCCACAGAATGTGTACAATGTCGGGGCACTTGGCATAGAGAGCATAAGAATGCTGAAACTTATGCAAAAAGAAGAACTAGAGAGAGATTTGGGCTTTGTTTTCAAAGAGTATACAATTATGGTGACATATCACCCTGTCACGCTTGAAAATATGACTTCTAGGGAACAGTTTGCCAATCTCTTGAGTGTTATTGACAAACATAAGGATATTTTTGTGATATTCACCAAGGCGAACTCAGACACGGACGGTAGGATAATTAATTATATGATAGACGAGTACGCGGCGAATAATAGCGATAGGTGTAAGGCATTTACGTCATTGGGACAATTAAGGTATCTTAGTGTACTGCAGTTTTGCGTTGCAGTTGTCGGAAATTCGTCAAGTGGTATTGTGGAAGCACCGTCTTTTGGAATACCGACCGTAAACATTGGTGATAGGCAAAAGGGGAGGTCGAGTCCAGAGTCAGTGGTACATTGCGGAAATAGCGTGGAAGAAATAGAAAAATTTTTGAAGCTTGCGCTGTCAAAGAATTTTAGGTTAAGGGCGAGAAAAGTTGAGAACATATATGAAAAGGCTGGGACATCTGATGCAATAATCAAAGTGATAAGGGATTATCTGAATAAAGGGATTAACATAAAGAAAGAATTTTATGATATTACATATGATTAAACTATTCACAATAAATAGCGAATAGTTTATATAATTGTGAACCTTTGGTAACTGAATACCTTACAATAGGAGAAAGAAGTGATGGAGATTATCAAAGAAAGATCATGCACAACAGAATATTAATGCAGAGTGCTTCATTGAATTAGGGAAGTGATGAGTAGTGAGTAATCTAGAGAAATCAAATGATTTGATGTAGTATATGGCTTGTATAGAGTATCAAAGAAAAGGAACACAGAAATGGGATATAGTTAACTAAATATGAAAAGAAAAATTCTAGTATCAGGTATGTAGTTGAAGGGTTAATGACAGAGGTAGTGTTACATTATTTTTTATTATTGGAAAAGGAGGCTGTGATGAGTAGTTTGGGAATAATAACTGCCAGAAGTGGATCTAAGGGAATTAAAGATAAGAACATTCGGCATTTGGCAGGTAAGCCTCTAATTGCTTATACAATAGAAAACGCACTTCAAAGTCGATACATTGATGAAGTGATGGTATCCACAGATTCTGATATTTATGCATCAATAGCAAAAGATTATGGTGCAAATGTGCCGTTTTTAAGAAGTGACAGGAACTCTACAGATATTGCGGAATCAACTGATGTAGTGCTTGAAGTGTTAGAGGAATATGAAAGACTAGGACAGCATTTTGACGATTTTATTCTTTTGCAGCCGACCTCGCCATTGCGTACATGTAAGAATGTTAATGATGCGTTTCAGTTATTTTACGAAAGAGAGGCTGATTCAATAGTAAGCGTATGCGAATGTGAACACAGTCCTCTGCTGAGTAATGTTCTGCCTGATGATTTAAGTTTATTTGGATTTATTAAAAATGTAGAAAGAAGACAGAATTTAAAAAAATTTTACAGGTTGAACGGAGCAATTTATATTTCTAAGGTAAATATGTTTAAAAACATAAGGTCTTTTTACGGGAAAAATTCATATGCCTATATAATGGAGCAACGGGAATCTATAGATATTGACACTGAATTAGACTTTGAGTATGCAGAATTTTTAATGATTAAGGAGGTTCACAATGATCCAAAGGATTAATCCTTTTGCACCAATATATCATAAGATAAATAATGGCAAAAACGAAGAAAAATACCATAAAATTATACAAGGGGGGGGGAATGCACTCCCGGAATATCTGGATGTTGAATTGACTAATCTGTGTAATTATAGATGTTGTTTTTGTCCTACGGGGACGAATGCAATGCAGCGGATGCGTGGAATGATGCCAGATGATGTTGCTAATGCTATTGTAGAGAATGTGCGGAAATATCATATTGCAGGTGTCAGGTTCATTCGCTGGGGTGAGCCGACAATGCACCCCAAATATATAGAGATTATGGAACATGTAAAAAAAGCGGGAGCGCTTATACATATCAATACTAATGGTTCTTTGCTGGATAAAGAACAGATGCGGCGCTTATTGGATATTCATCTTGACAGTATTAAGTTCTCTTTTCAAGGGGCTGATAAGGGAACTTATAATGAAATGCGTGAAGGGGGGGATTATGACAGATTACTAGAAATAGTGAGAACGTTTTATGAGTTGCGTGGTGACAGGGAATATCCATATATTCAAATTTCTACAACACTTACAAGTGAGGGGGCAGATCAGATTGAAGGATTTAAAAGAGATATAGGTGATTATTGTGATTATTATAATGTCGGTTATACGAAGCTGAATCATTTAGATGTAGAATCTATGGGGATTGATGAGGAAAAGAAAGAAAAAATCAGACGTTTGCAGGAAAATGAAAAGATTAATCATAAATACCGCGAGGTATGCACGGAAGCATTTGATAAACTGTCAATTAACTGGAATGGGGATGTAACGCTTTGCTGCTCAGACTATGACAATTTTATGATTGTAGGGAATGTGCTGGATAATGATATCAAAAGTATTTTCAACTGTAATGCGACAAAGATATACAGGAAGGCTATTGTTAACAGACAATACGGGTTGATAAAGTGTTGTCGGGAATGTTATGAAACAATTCCACTAACAGAATAGCTTTATGCACAATTTGGAAGATATTTAAGAAGGTTTTGAGTAGGGGAATCATCTTACTTAGGGGGATTACTGGAATTGGGGAAGGAGGGGGTAAACATATAAATTTTGTGTGAAATGATATAAAAATCATAATGAAATATATTAAAAATATTTGGAGGTAGAAAAGTGAAATATTGTAAAAAATGTACTATGCCAGATACAAGACCAGGTATTGTTTTTGACAGCAATGGAGTTTGCAGTGCGTGCAATCATTATGAAGCACGAAAAAATATCGATTGGAATAAACGCTGGACAGAATTTGAGGAATTGTGCAACAGGTATCGTGGGTGTAATGGTTTGGGAAACTATGATTGTGCGATTGCAGTGTCGGGGGGGGAAAGATAGTCATTTTCAAGTGCATATTATGAAAGAGGTTATGCATATGAATCCAATTTTGTTTTCTGTTGAGGATAATTTTCCGATGACAGAAGCAGGAAAATCAAATATTAAAAATATTAGTGAAGAATTTGGATGTCCAATTATTAGTTACAAACCAAATATAAAAGCGCAGAAAAAAGCTATGCGTAGTATGTTTGAAAAATATGGAAAGCCAACATGGTATATTGACAGATATATTTATACATATCCGCTTTATATGGCACTAAAATTTAATACGATGTTATTGGTCTATGGGGAAAATGTTAGTTTTGAGTATGGGGGGGTAGATGCTGAAGAAACATATTCGGCACGTTCTCAAATTAATAATGGCGTAGCAAGCGAGGTAAGCAGACAAGAACTTTTAAGTTTTGGACTTAATGAACAAGATTTGTGCATGATAGAGGCTCCAAGCAAAGAAGAAATTGAAATGTTGGATCCTATATATTTGAGTTATTTTTTGCCATGGAATAGCGTAAAGAATTATGAGTTCGCAAAAACAAGGGGATTTAAAGATTTAACGCACGAGTGGAAAAGGACACATACGCCAGAAGATTTTGATCAGGTAGACAGCAGAGCCTATCTTATTCACGCTTGGATGAAATATCCTAAATTTGGGCATGCTACGGCAACTGATTATACATCTCGATTCATAAGGTATGGATTAATTTCAAGAGAAGAAGCAATCAAGATTGTTAAAGAAAAAGACCATGCATTAGATCCTAAATGTGTGGAGGATTTTTGTGAGTTTTGTGGATATACAAAGGCAGAGTTTTATAGCATCGTTGATAAATTATATAATACTGATTTGTTTGAAAAAGATGATTTGGGGAGATGGAAATTGAAAACAGAAATAAACTAAATTTGTCATATTGACATTTATGTTTTTGCTGTGACACTTGGGTATTTCATTAAAACAACAGGAACGGATGTCGCTTTAATATGAAATGGGAATACAAAGGGAGGGCTTGCAGATATTGATGTGCTGGAAAAATGAAAGAAATAGACGGCATATTTGTAAATTATGAGATATAAAATGCATTGATGAAGCATTAAAAGCTATGTATAAAGGCTTAACAAAAAATATTATAATATAATGGAGAGTATATGAAAAGTAATGAATTGGCTAAAAAACACAAGAGCACGGCTTACTACTGGCTGTATAATTATTGGGCTGATAAGCTGTTTTATATGGTATTTCAGCTATATAAATGAGCCTATAGGAGATGATGTGTTATTATATTTTGATGGTGCTATAGCTTCTTACTTGGATGATTATGAGTTTGTATTAGGCGATAAACTGACATCATTTACACAAGTTATTAATGAACTCAAATTTATATATATGCATTGGTCAGGAAGAATGCCAGGTTATTTTTTGTGTTTGACGGGGAAATATTACCTAAAATCGTACAGGCGTTTCTCACAAGTGTTATATTTACGGTCAATATTCTGCTGGCAATGAGGATTGTTTATAGGAATTGGCTTAGGGTATTTTCAGCGCCTCTATCGTTTATAGCCATATTTCTGGCAGCTTACTGGTTTAGAGGCGGGTTGTTTTATTCATATATGTGGACTATGGTTAGCGTATACTCATTCGGAGTAATGCTATGTTTGATTTATTATAATATGTCTGTTGTCAATTATCACGAAGGAAAAGAGTGTTCACCGCTGGTGCTTTGTGTGCTTGGTTTTTTGGCAGGATGTTCACATGAAGTGATATCAATCTGTTTAATAGCTATGGTTGGAATAGATTATTTGCTGCTTGTGGCTCACAAGAAAAGAAAATGGACATATATATTCAAACATACAGGGTTAGGAATGGGATATTTACTTGGTTTCTCTGCACCGGGTAATTTTTACAGGATGAAACAATCACACGATATAATTTCGGCAACGTTTGGTAAAAGATTGCGTGAAAGTTTGGTTCTGCATATATTGGCTGTTAAGGGAACTGTTTGTTGGGTATCGGTAGTTTGCTTTGCAGCGGCTGGTGTAGCAGTTGTTTTACTTATAAGAAAAAACAAGGATAAACTTGTTAAAATAATTGAAAGCGAAGCAATACCTGTACTTACGGGGGGGGGGGTATCTGTTGTAATGTGGTCTCTTGTTTCAACGAGGCCATACTATGGGATGGATTTTTGGATATTAATAGTTTATGCCATTTTGCTTCGCTTTATAGTTGAGCTTTCCTTAATTATAGATAAAGCAAAAATAGACATATTGGCAACCGCGTGCGCAGGTATAACAATATTGTGTTTTATTGGTATGTACAGCAAGGAATTGCGGCTTTATAGCAGTGTGTCATTGCAAAGGCGCATCTTGGCAAAAGAGGCGGTCGAAAATAATATAGAACAGGTAGAGGTTCCTAGGTTTGAAGATTCCTTACTGGGAGATAGATATTCGTCAGATCTTAATGACCAGAAACAATATAATACAGCCTATTATGTTGCTTACTACGGAACTCGGCTAATAATTAAAGATGTAGAATAGGTCAGTTAACAATAAAATATAATTATACATGAAAATGTGGCATTGTAACATAAAATGTATGTAATATAATAAATGCGAGTTTGCATCAATGTTTGCAACACTGACATATAGATTAAGTAGCAAAAACAATCTTTGAGAGAATAATGAAAAAGTACCAGTTAGGCTGATTGTTGCTTATTTGAAGATATTCAAGGTTTTATCAATGGACATGCAAGGATTTTGTATTTGAATAATAAGAATGTTACGTTAGGAATTTAGACAAACTTAAAAGAGGTGGAATGAAATTGACAAACTTATATATAGATACATTGTGGGATTGTCTCAATAAAACTGAAATCTGGAAAGAAAACACATTTATTTATCGGGAATATAGCAAAGGAATAGACTGTCTGTTTGATGAGTTTGTCAAACACAAGAACATCCAGTCCCGTCTTTTCTTCATCGGTAACGGCGGCAGCAGTGCGATAGCAAGTCATATGACAGCGGATTTTATGAAAAATGGAGGAATGAATACATACAGCCTTTACGATAATGCAGTTACCACATGTATGGGAAATGATTACGGCTATGAGTATATATTTTCAAAACCGCTTGAGTTCCTGCTCAGAGAGGATGATTTGCTGGTAGCAATCAGCAGTTCCGGTAACTCTCAAAATATAATCAATGCGATTAATGTTGCAAAGAGTAAAAAAGCGCATGTGATTACATTTACCGGTTTCAAGTCAGACAATAAAGTGAAGCAGATGGGCGACATCAATGTATATGTGCCCTGTGAAAAGTATGGTATAGTGGAGTCTATCCATAATCTTATCTTACAGCAGATCGTTGATATGATAATGGAACGCGACGGAGTAACGATATAGGATGGAAAAAGAGCGGATTTGTAAAAAGCCTGCTGTATTCCTTGACAGGGACGGTGTTTTGACAAAAGAAAAGAGTTATATATGTAAAATTGAAGAACTCGAGATTTTTCCATATGCGGCTGAATGTATCCGCAGGATACATGAAAAAGGATACTATGCTATTGTGATAACCAATCAGAGCGGTGTGGCAAGAGGACTGTTTACTGAGGAAGAACTGAAAGGTATGAACGTATATTTGAAAAGAGAAACAGGCATAGATGCAGTATATTATTGTCCGCATCATCCGGACGGGAAAATAATAAAGTACAGAAAGAATTGTAACTGCAGAAAACCTAACATAGGTATGATTGAAAAGGCATGCTGTGATTATGCGATTGATATAGGTCATTCATATATGATTGGTGACCGTGCTAGTGACATTTTGACAGGAAAGAAAGCGGGGTTGAAGACAATTCTGCTGGAATCTGGATACGGAACAAAAAGATTGGAAATGGATGTCAAACCTGATTACGTTCTGAATGATTTACAAATGGTGTTAGATGTGTTATGATGAAGTATATATTTTGGAGGATAAGTCTATGATTTCATTGGTAACGGGTGGCTGTGGTTTTATTGGTTCACATATGGTGGATAGGCTTTTGGTAGAGGGACATAATGTCAGGGTTATTGATAACTGGACTACTGGAAGACCGCAAAATCTGGAACATCAGAAAGATAACCCTAATCTTACGGTATATCATATGGATATTAGAAACAAAGAGGAGATTGAGCCGATTTTTAAGGATGTGGATTATGTATTCCATTTTGCCGCGTTAGCGGACATTGTGCCTTCTATACAGAGACCATGGGATTATTATTCATCTAATGTCCTCGGAACATACAATGTGGTTGAATGTGCAAAAAATGCGAATATTAAGAAACTGGTTTATGCTGCATCGTCATCATGCTATGGTATTCCGAATGAATATCCGACAAAGGAGAATGCGGAAATCAGACCGCAATATCCATATGCGCTCACCAAACGGTTAGGCGAGGAGACTGTTCTGCACTGGGGGCAGGTGTATGGTCTTCCGGTAATCACACTTCGGCTTTTTAATGTATATGGCACGCGGTCAAGAACATCCGGCACTTATGGCGCAGTATTTGGTGTTTTTTTGGCACAGAAGCTTGCGGGCAAGCCGTTTACGGTAGTAGGAGACGGCAATCAGACAAGAGATTTTACATATGTGACCGATATCGCTGATGCTTTTTACACGGCAGCTATGTCTGATGTGGTACAGGATACATTTAATGTTGGAAGCGGCGGTACATACTCTGTGAATCGCCTTTGTGAACTCTTGGGCGGTGAGATAACACACATCCCTAAGCGCCCGGGTGAGCCGGATTGTACTTTTGCTGACACGACTAAGATTGAGAGCAGACTGGGCTGGAAAGCAAAAGTGACATTTGAGGAAGGCGTACAGAAGGTCTTGGATAACATTGATTACTGGCGGGAAGCGCCGGTTTGGACACCGGACAGCATCGGCGTGGCCACAGAGGACTGGTTCAAGTATTTAGGACGTTCATAACACAGATGTGGCAATAAATATTGCAGAAAGTATGGTATATGTATGAGCAAGATAGTATCTAAGGAAAAATTTAAGAATGAGATTCGACCATTATTGAAAAAGGAAAATAAAACAATCGTACTATGCCATGGTGTTTTCGATGTGGTGCATCCGGGACATATTATACACTTAGAACAGGCAAAAGACCTGGGGGGGGGTATCCTCGTCGTTTCTGTTACTGCGTCTAAATATGTAAGGAAAGGACCTGGCAGACCGTATTTCAATGATGAGATGCGTATGAAATTCCTGGAAGCGTTGGAGTGTGTTGATTATGTTATGCTTTCAGAAGGATATACGGTAGATGATATTGTGGAGGCTGTAGAGCCTGATATCTATGTCAAAGGTGAAGAGTATGCGAAAGCAGAAGACGATATCACAGGTAAAATCAATGAAGAGAAGGCGCTAGTAGAAAAGCACGGAGGTGTAATTCGATATACGACCGGACAGACATATAGTTCGACTAAACTTATCAATACTGTTATGGCAGGTCTGCCGGAAGATGTTATTCAATATGCGGAAAATTTCAAACAATCATATTCTATAGAAGATATAAAGATGTATGCGGACAAAGCCTCGGCACTGAAAATCTTAGTAGTCGGGGATATCATAATTGATAAATATACTTACTGCAGAGTACAGGGGCTTATGAGTAAGGATATGGGATATTCCGCACGTATCAGCAATTCAGAAGAGTATCTTGGCGGCGCGATTGCCGTTGCAAGGCATCTGTCCAGCTTCAGCAGCAATATAACATTGCTGTCTATGATTGGCAGCGAACAGGATCTGCGGACAAGGCTGCATGAAGAATTATCTGAGCAAATGGATCTTAAGCTCATTGTGGATGAGGAATTTCCTACAATTATAAAACACCGATATCTTACTAAGAATGCGAAGAGGGAAGAATATAGGAAGGTATTGGCGGTCAACAATATACCGGAGAAGATGCGGCATAATCAGGAGAGCAGAGAGCAGTTCTTAAAGGAACTGAATGACTGCATATGTGATTATGACGTTGTATTTTTGTGCGATTTTGGACATGGTCTGATAGACGAAGATACGATGGAACTGATTCAGCAGAAAGCAAGGTTTCTTGTGCTGAATTGTCAGACGAACTCTACCAATAAAGGGATGAATATTATTACTAAATATCATCGTGCTGATGCTTTTGCCTGTGATCAGCAGGAACTTAGACTGGCGTTTCCTATGTATATGGATGACGAAGAAATGGGATTTGCAAAATTATCGGAACACCTTCACAGTAAAGGGTGGCTTACGAGAGGGGCGTTGGGGGCTTATGGTATAGAAAATGGAAAGATGCATAATTGCCCTGCATTTACTTTGACAGTGAAAGACACAGTAGGCGCTGGGGATGCCTTTTTAGCCGTGGCGGGTGTGTTTTCTTCAGCTGGAGCACCAATAGAAATAGGAACATTTGTTGGTAACATTGCGGGAGCATTAGGCGCAAATATTGTGGGAAATAAAGAGGCAGTGGAAAAGGTTAATATATTGAAATATGCAAATACATTATTGAATGTATAGCAACATATATGTCGATAATTAATTGGAGGAATATATGACATTTAAGGAGTTTTGTATAAAGAGCAAACATTTTTTGATGCTGAGTGGAGCGTTTGGCAAGGCAAAGAAAATAGAGTATTATTTATCTAGCAGAGAGAATTCGGGATATAATGTAAATCATAATGAATGGAAAAAATCTGTTCAGAAAATAAAAAGCAAATATACGGAAATCAGAGTTCATACATTATGGAGTACAAGAATAGGCGAGTATTTGGTCAGATATCTTAGGGCTGTGGAAGATTCGGCTGAAAATGAAAAAAAAGGGATTTTGGATGTATTTGTTTTATCAGATTGTATTAACCATAATTCTCGATTGTCGCAAATAATGGGAAGGCATATTTGTATTATTGATGACACTAATGTTGAAATGTGGAGATATATTTTGCGGCATTTTCCCAATGTGCAGGTTGCTAAATGCTGGGCGGACTATGAAATCAAGAAGAATGACAGGCTGCGCAACTCGAAAGATACAGTTAAGTATTTTGAATTGACTGCGGAAGAAGAAGCTGAGGGCATGAACAAAATGAAAGCAATGCAGCTTCAGCAGCCGTTTGTGTGCGTTTCAAGTAGGGATAAGGCATATCTTCATAGTATTTTCCCATTGAAAGATTGCATATATCATGATTATAGGGATTCAGATATTAATAACTTTAATCTTGCGGCAGATTATTTGACACAAGAAGGCATAATGGCAGTGCGAATGGGACGAGCGGTTGATAAAACTGTGGAATTTGGTAATTGTATTGATTATGCGAACAATTATTATGATGAGCTAATGGATATTGTATTATCTAAAGGGTGTAGATTTTATGTCGGCGATTCATCAGGGATTGTGTGGTTACCAATGGTTATGAATAAACCAATAGCTTTAAGAAACTGGATTCCAGTTTTTCTTAATTCAGAATCACTTCCATATAATCCTCATAATTTGCTTATATTTAAGAAGTATTATTTAAAATCAGAAGGTAGATTTTTGTCAATAAAGGAGATGATGAAAATTGAGGCTGAAGTTAGATATGATGGTAATAAATATGCAGAATATGGTATTGAGGTGATAGAAAATAGTGCAGAAGAAACACTTGATTTAGTAATGGAAATGAATGAAAGATTGGATGGTAAATGGAAAGAAACAAGAGAAGATATTGCGCTTCAAGATAAGTTTCAATCGATTTATAAAGAATGGTGTGAACGGCAACACTATCAGGATAGTGAAGTTTTGCATATCAGAGTGGGAGCGTTATTTCTTAGAAAAAATCAATATCTATTAGTTTGATAAAGGAGTATTGTTATGGAAGATTATAGGGTAGATTCGCATAAATTGATGTTTCATGTAGATAAAGTATCGGATTGGATGCAGGGAAAAGAGATATATCCAATCAATGCAGAGATAGGTCTTGCTGGTGCGTGCAATCATAGATGTATTTTTTGCGCGGTAGACTATATGGGATATGAACCGAAAGTGTTGTCAAAGGAAATTACAAACATACGGTTTAAAGAAATGCGTTCCAAGGGTTTGAAAAGTATTTTGTTTGCTGGAACAGGTGAGCCGCTTTTGAATAAAGATGCGCCAGATATAATAAATAATACGAAGACCATGGGAGTGGATGTTGCACTATCTACAAATGGAGTGCTATTTACGGAAGATATAGCTAAAGAGTGTATGGAATCAATTTCGTGGATCCGATTTAGCACATCGGCGGGAACCGAAGATACATATAAAAAAATTCATCAAGGGAAAGATGGAGATTTGGAAAGGGTATTCACTAATATTTATAATGCGGCACAATTTAAGAAGAAGCATAATTTAAGAACAACTTTAAATGTACAAATTGTAATGATACCCGAAAACATTGATGAAGTAATTATGTTGGCTAAAAAGGTGAAGGAATTGGGAGCAGATCAATATTTAGTGAAATCGTTTGGCTGGCAACCGTTGAGTGTAAGCAGTTTAAAAAAAGAAATTAATAGGACGACATTTTATGATAATCATGAAGAGATTGTTAGAGAATTAGCAGAATTGAATGATGAAAAATTTAGGGCAGTATATAGATTCAACCGTATGAGCAAAGCTAAAATTGAAAAGAATTATTCTGAATGTTATGCCATGCCGTTTCACACGAATATTGACGCAAATGGAGATGTTTGGCCGTGTTGTCAGCTGATTGGGACACCAGATATGTGTTTTGGCAATATATATCAACAATCTTTTGAAGAAATATGGCAAGGTGATGCACGTAAACATGCAATACAATGTATAAAGGATACGAAACTGGCAGGATGTGCGCCAGAATGTAGACTAGATGACATGAATCGATACTTGAATGAATTAAAACACCCAAGCGCACATGTGAACTTTATTTAGAGAGAATTATGATGTGAATGATAGATAAAATGTTATGTTAGGAGAAGAAATGGCTGAAGATTTTAAATTAGATTCCCATAAATTAATATATCATCCCTGTGAAGTTGCAAGATGGCTTCGTGGGGAAGAAATATATCCTATCGAAATTGAGATATCACCTAGTGGAGCCTGTAATCATCGTTGTATTTTTTGCGCAGTAGACTATTTGGGATATGAACCAGTTTTTTTGGATACGCAGATGATGATTCAGAACGTAAAGCATATGAAAAAGCAAGGATTAAAAAGTGTAATATGTTCTGGGGAAGGAGAACCATTGTTAAATAGGAATATGCCTCAAATGGCAGTTGAAATGAAAAATATGGGAATAGATGTAGCGATGGCATCAAATGGTGTGTTATTAAGCAAAGAAATTACACGAGAATGCTTGAAATCATTTACTTGGGTCAGGTTCAGTGTGGCGGCTGCTCATGAAGAAACTTATAGTAAGATACATCGAGGACAAAAAGGTGATTTACAAAAGGCATTGAACAATATTGCATATGCCGTGGAGTGGAAGAAAAGAAATCATTTGACAACTACTTTAGGTGTACAGTGTTTATTGATAAGAGAAAATAGAAATGAAATTATTGATATGGCACAAATGCTTAAAGAAATAGGGGTTGACTATTTTACGGTCAAACCATATTCTCAGCATAGACAAAGTACTAATCATATGGAAGTTGATTATAAAGAACTTTTAGACTTGGGAAAGGATATTTCACGGTATGAATCAGAAGATTTTAGAATATATTATCGCTCAAATGCCATGAAAAAAATGAAGGTAGATAAAGCATATGATAATTGTTATGGTTTACCATTTATGACTCATATTGATTCTAAAGGAAATGTGTGGCCTTGCATTAATTTTATTGGAAATGAGAAATTTCTATACGGAAATTTATATGAGCAGACTTTTGAAGAAATATGGAAAGGCGAACAACGGCAGCGTGTTATATCAATGTTTGAGGAATTTGATATAAATGGCATATGCCGAGAGGCTTGTCGCTTGGATGAAATCAATAAATATTTGTATCAGTTAAAAAATCCGGGAGAACATATTAATTTTATATAGTATATGAAACAGGAAGATGGTATATGAATAGCTATTTATCAAATGAGCAGCTTGCAGATTTGCATTTAAAAAAATTTGGAGAAAATGTAAAAATAAGTAGTAGAGCAGTTTTTTATTCTCCTGAGAATATTATTATTGGAAATAATGTTCGAATTGATGATTTTGCTTTTATTAGTGGCAGTGGCGGAATAAATATTGGTAATTATGTTCATATTGCTGCATATAGTGCTTTATTTGGAAAGTATGGAATAGACATTGGTGATTATGTGAATATTAGTAGCCGTGTTAGTATTTATTCTACCAGTGATGATTATTCTGGAGAATATATGACTGGGCCGTTAGTTGGTCAAGAATACATTAATGATATAGGACAAAAAATATTAATTGAAAATCATGCCATTATTGGCACGGGAAGTGTGTTGCTTCCAGGTGCTATTTTGCATCAAGGAGTGGCAGTTGGGGCTATGAGTCTTGTGAAAGAAGAATTGGAATCGTATAAGATATATGCTGGAATTCCGACAGAGTATATTAAGGATAGAAAAAAAGAAATGTTAAATAAAGAATATGATTTTGTACGGGGGGGGGGGTATTAAACCAACTTGTTTTTTTGTGTTGGTTAATCTTTTGGCAGGATGCCTTTTGCATACAGCGCGGGAAAAGAGGTGCGCGTATGATTAAGGTTATTTTTATGGCCAAGGAAACATATTCATCAATCAAAGCACTTGAATATATATGTTATGTGAGTGACATCACAGTCATTGGAGCTGTGATTCGATATAATGATTTAGGACTGCATAAATTATGTGAAAAAAATCATATTCCTATTTTAACGGAAGCAGAAATTAAGAATAATTATTATGATGGAACATTATCTGCAGATTATATTTTTTCATTTTATTGGAAAAAAGTATCCTCAGATTTATTGTTAATTCCACAAATAGGTAGCATTAATTTCCATCCAGGTCCTTTGCCAGAGGCTCGTGGGTCTGGATATCATATTGCAATTCTTGAAAATTGGGGATATTGGGGTGTGACGGCGCATTATATGGATGAGGAATTTGATACAGGTGCTATTATACAATGCAATCGTTTTTCTATTGATGCAAACATTGTTAACAAGGACTTGGTTACTTTGACTCATGAAAGGTTATTTGCCTTATTTAAAGATATTGTTAACAGGATTCTTGATGGTGAAAGATTTATAGGAGAGGAACAGACGGAAGGAAGATATTTTAGTTTACATGAATTAGAGGATAGTAAATTAATTAATCCAAATGAGAGCGCAGAACAAATAAATAGAAAAATTCGTGCTTTTTGGAATCCGCCATACCATGGGGCTCAAATTGATATGGCAGGAGAAAAATATACGTTAATTAATAAAGAAATCCTTGATTGGATTGCAGAGAAGATTAAAACGTAACTATTTTTTAACAATAGAGGAGAAAGTATATGGATAGAGTTATTAAACCAACGCAGCCAGTTATGCCACAATATGATAGATACATAAGGGAAATTAAAGACATATGGGATACAAAGGTTTTAACAAATAATGGTAATAAAGTTTGTAAACTACAACATGATATTTGTAATTACATGAATTGCAAAAATTCTGATTTGTTTGTTAATGGACATTCTGCCTTAATAATTGCAATTCGTGCGTTAAATTTAAAGGGGGAGGTTTTAACATCACCATTTACTTTTGTTTCTACTACTAATGCCATTGTACAGAACGGGTTAACACCAGTTTTTTGTGATATCGATGACAGCTATAATATAGATGTAAGTAAATTGGAAGGCAAAATTACAGATAATACATGTGCCATAATAACGCCCCATATTTTTGGTATTCCTTGTAAAGTAAAGGAAATAGAAAGATTGGCTTTAAAATACAACTTAAAGGTGATATATGATGGAGCACAGGCGTTTGGCACTAAGATTGACGGAAAACATATAGGTGCATATGGAGATATAACGATGTTCAGCCTCCATGCAATCAAAGTGTATAATTCAATAGAAGGGGGACTGTTGGTATATTCGAATGATAAATTACATGAGAGTTTTGAGTTATACAGAAATTTTGGAATTTCATATGACGAAGACAAAAATGATGTTATTGTATGTGGTATAAATGCAAAAATGAATGAATTTCAAGCCGCTATGGGAATTTTAGGGCTTGAAATCGTAGAAGATGAAATTGGTGTACGAAAAAAGCTGGCAAGTATATATATTGACAGATTGTCAAAAATAGACGGAATAGATACATATCCGTATGAAGACGGGATTGATTATAATTATGCATATTTTCCTATACGTATAAAACAGGAAAAGGTTGGTTTTGATAGAGACACATTATTTCTTCGATTGAAGGAAAGAGGAATAATAACAAGAAAGTTATATGATACACTTAGCTGCGACTACAGTTATTATAAAGAAGGCAGATATAAAATGGATGTTGAGTATGCAAGAAAAATTTCTAAAGAAGCGTTAGATTTACCATTGTATGGAGGACTTCAAATATCAGATATCGAACATGTTTGTGATACTATTATGGCTATTTGTAAGGAGGAAAGTAATGTCAAATAATTTGGAAAAAAGTGTGTATAGTAATTTAAAAATATTGTATCATTCTGAGAAGATAGCAGATATTATAAATGGAAAAAGGACAGCTCCTATATATATTAGAATAAAACCTACAAATACCTGTAATCAAAATTGTTATTATTGCGGTTCTAAAGACGATAATGTACCAGAAGAACGCAAATTCGATTGTAAGGCATTTATTCCGCAGCAAAAAATGCGTGAAATTATAGAAGATATATCGGATATAGGAGTCAAGGCTGTTACTTTCAGCGGCGGTGGGGAACCGCTGGTATATCCATATATTGAAGAAACATTGGAGCTTGTCAAAACTAAACAGATAGATTATTCGATTATTACGAATGGACAGGCTTTAGAAGGTAAAAAAGCTGAATTATTATCAGATGCAAAATGGGTTAGAGTTTCTCTTGAATCTGCTAATGCTGATACGTATGCGTCTATTCGGGGTGTGAATACATTTAATAAAGTAATTCATAATATTACAGATTTTATACAAAATAAAAGTCCAGAGTGTACAGTGGGAGTTAATTGTGTGGTCGCAAATGATAATTATCAAGAGATTTATGACTTGTGTGGTGTTTTGTCAGAGGCTGGAGTAGATAATATTAAATTGTCACCGCTAAGAAATGCAGGGGGGGGGGAATATCACAAGCCGTTAAAGAATAGTGTAATGCGCCAAATTGAACAGGCTAAAAAAGATTTTGAAAGCAATAAATTTAAAATTATTGATAAATATTCTAATGATTCTGGACTTGAGGATAATTATCAAAAGCCTTATCATAGATGCGTAATCCAGGAAATTTTTACTGTAATTGGAGCAGATTGTAAAGTATATTTATGCCATCAGCGTGCATATACAAAAAATGGGGATATTGGTTCGTTGGAGAATCAAAGTTTTAAACAATTATGGTATGCGGAGGACACTATAAAAAAAGTGCGTGAATTTGATGCGTGTAAAGAATGCAATTTTAGGTGTGTGTTTGACGAACGAAATATTTTGTTAAATGATTTATTGTCTCTTGATAAAAATCATATTAATTTTATATAGATATAAATAAATCTATAGGAAGAAGAATGTTATGAGCAATAGTATGAATGATGATATATCAATAGAAACTGAGGAATTAAGGAAAAGAATTATAAAGACCGCTTGGAATGGGAAAGCAGGGCATATTACATCAGCACTTTCTATGGTAGATATTTTAGCGGTGTTGTATTTTGGAGGAGTTCTTCGTCATGATTCTCAAAAAGCAGATTGGAGCGAACGTGATAGATTTATATTGAGTAAAGCTCATGGCGGGCTTTGCTTATATGTGGTTTTAGCAATGTGTGGATATATTCCAATGAAGGCACTTGAATCTTACTGCCATGCAGGGCAGAATTTAGGCGATCATTCCAATATGAGCGTAAATGGAGTGGAAAACTCAGGTGGATCACTTGGACACGGTTTAGCTATTGCAGCGGGAAAAGCATTGTCAGCAAAAATGAAACATCAGGATTACGTTACATATGTATTAACAGGGGATGGAGAATGTCAAGAAGGAAGCATATGGGAAAGTGCATTATTTATTGGAAAGAAAAAATTGAATAACTTAGTGTGGATTATTGATTATAATCATTTGCAGGCTAATAGTAGAATAGAAGGATTTAATACTTTAGAACCATTAGCAGATAAACTAAATGACTTTGGATTTAATGTCAAAAATGTAAATGGACATGATCATGAAGAATTATATAAGGCATTAAAAATAGATCGAAACTGCTTACCAGAATCACCGACAGCTATTATAGCTAATACAAGGAAAGGGTATGGTATTCCTTTGCTTGAAGATAAAGAAAATTGGCATGGGAGATTGCCGAGTGCAGATGAATATGAGGAAATTGTGCGCGAACTTGGAATGTCAATGGAGGAATTTTTAAATTTATGAGGATAGAATATGAACAGGCTATTTATGATTTGATGAAAAAAAATCAAAAAATTGTTGCTTTGGTGGCAGATAGTGGGACTGGTAAATATAAGAATATTCAGGAAGAAATGTCAGATAGATATATAGATTTTGGAATCGCAGAAAATACAATGATTGCTGCAGCTTCTGGATTAGCAAGTGAAGGCTGGATTCCAGTTGTTTATGGTATTAATAATTTTTTGGCGTATCGTTCTTATGAATTTATACGTAATGATTTATGCATGGATAAACGAAATGTCAAAGTTGTGGGTATTGGCGCGGGTGTTATTCAAAATATGCAGGGACCAACACACCATACATTAGAAGATATATCATGTTTAAGGGCATTGCCTAATCTAACTATTTTATCTCCAGGAAGTCCCAAAGAAGTTTATGGAGCGTTGGAGGCAGCAGTGAATATGGCTGGACCAGTGTATTTAAGATTAGCGAAACTGTTTGAAACAGAGGTATATGAGAATGCTCCTCCTAAATTTAAAATTGGTGAAGTAAATGTTGTGCATTATGGAGAGGACATGACATTATTTGCCACAGGTTCAATTATGGGAGATGCATATGAAGCTGCTAAAATTTTGGAAAAAGAAGGTATATACGTACAGGTCGTTAATGTTCGCTCTTTGAAACCCGTAGATAAGGCTGAAATCCTGAAACAGGCGAGAATGACGAGAAAAGTTGTAACACTTGAAGAACATAATATATATGGAGGATTGGGAAGTATTATTGCAGAAATACTAGCTGAGTCGGGTGAAGCTTTTTTATTCAGAAGAATGGGATTTAATGATGAATTTTGTACAGAGTATGGATGGCATCAGGAATTAAAACGTTTATATGGACTATCACCAAAACATATTGCAGGCATGTGTAAAGATATTGTTTTGAAAGATAGATTATTATAATACAAAATAAAATGAGTATTAATGTTATTATGAGGGCATATTATTAATGAAAACGAAAGTATTGGTTACAGGCGCAGGCGGATTTATTGGACAAAATGTAGCTTCTTTCTTAATAGCGCAAGGTTTTGATGTTATTGGAATATATCGAAATAGGAGACCTGCTGGTGTACACAAATGCATTCATATGGATTTGGCTGATAAAACGCAATATGAATTGCTTAAAAATGAAAAGAT
Source organism: uncultured Lachnospiraceae bacterium (assembly GCA_947625775.1). Taxonomy (GTDB): domain Bacteria; phylum Bacillota; class Clostridia; order Lachnospirales; family Lachnospiraceae; genus COE1. The sequence goes on from CANQPM010000006.1 coordinate 128,828, forward strand.
TGATGTAATTATACATTTTGCAGGGCAGATGCGTGGCGATAAAATAAAAGATTATTTGGATAACACAATAGGGAGTGCAAGATATCTGATAGAATATGCTGAGCAGATGCATATAAAAACATTTGTATATATTTCTAGTATTTCCGTTTATGGATACACTTTTTCAGAAGTAGATGAAACTAGCGATTTGATTAATTTAGATGATTATGGAATGACTAAATATCTATGCGAAAGAATGCTGGAAGATGCAGACATTGAAAAAAAAATTGTTATTAGGTTACCACGAGTGTTGGGAAAAGGAGCTGATTTGTCATATCCATGGCTGCCGAAGGTTACGGCAGCTTTAATGGCAAATGAGGATGTGAATTATAGAAATCCAAATTTGATGTATAATAATGTGTTGTATGTAGATGATTTTTCGGCGTTTATAGTTCATTTATTGAAACAAGAGATGTACGGATATGAGCTTTTTGTTCTTGGAGCGCAGGACAAAATGAGAATTATTGATATTTTGAAGACTTTAAAGACATTATTGATGAGTGATTCAAAATTGATTGAGCAACCAGCATCGGGGTGTAATACATGTTATGCGATTAATATATCTCATGCACAAGAATATGGGTTCAAGTCAAGGCAGATAAGAGAAATTTTAGGGAAGTTTGTTGAGGATATAACTATTAGTATGGGAGAGAAGACACTATGAAAAAAATTTTGGTAACTGGTGTAGGTGGTAATGTAGGTCAGTCAATTGCTTCTGATTTGGTGAATGCGGGGTATGCGGTTAGCGGTATTTATCGTAATAAAATGCCTCAATCTGTTGGATATGAATTGATTAAGGCAGATTTGACAACAAATAGGGGGGGGGGGGTATATGATGCAGTAGTTCATTGTGCTGCTCGCATTAAGGGATCTTCTAGGGCGTTGATATGCGATAACATTGAAGCTACCAAAAATCTTGTAAGTTGGGCGGAGCAAACAGATATAAAGACATTTGTTTATATATCATCAGTAGCCGTTTATGGACGAGTCGATGGTGAATTGTCGGAAACGAGTGGTGTTCGTAATTTGAATGCATATGGAATGACGAAGCACATATGTGAAACGGTAGTAAGAGAATCTGAAATCCCGGAAAAAATAATAATTCAGTTGCCCAAAATGATAGGACCATATGTACATATGGAAGATACGAGTGGTTCTGGATTTTTAACAATGACTAAGCAAATTCTAAATGGAGATAGGGTGGTATGCTTTATACCTGATATGAGATATAATAATTATCTGCATGTATCAGAATTGAGCAGATTTTTGGTACACTTATTGTCTCAGAATAGTCTGCCAGAAAATCAAACAATGCTGGTTGGCGCAAAAGAAAAATTGCCAATGAAAGAGATATTGCAGATTATGCGAGACGAGGCAGGAAGCAGTTCCGAAATAATTGCTCAGTGTAATGGTACAGTGCCAGAGGTCTCTGTAATTAATATTGAGAAGGCGCAAATGTTTGGATTTTCACCAGTCAGCGCAGAAAATATGTTGCGGCGTTTTATTAGAGAAATCAGGTGAAAAATTAAGAGCTTGATATCAGAATATAGTGATTATGTGAAGTTTTCGGGGAGGATTAAAATGGATATTAACAAATGTGCAAGGGGTATTCTTGCAAGAAATATAAAGCAAATAAAAAAGGTACAGAAGATTTCAAAAAAGAAAATTAAAGAAATAATTGCCAAACATATTTGTAAGGGTCAGGAAGTGATTCTATTATTAGGATATAAAAAAGATGTGGACAATCTTTTGAAATGCTTTCCTAAGAAGGTTACAGCAAATGTCGTATGTGAGTATATAAATGCAGACGATTGGATCAATTTGCCAGGTAAAGAATTTAACAATGAAAAGTTGGTCGAAAAAATTGCCAATTTTAAAATAGATAAGTTGATTATTGCTTCAGAAGATATGCGTTATTTGTTGCAAATGTATCTATTGAGTATGGGTGTATCTTATGAAATAGTAGATATATATGAAACGATAAAAAAAGAATGCGAAATAGAGCTTACTGAAAGTATTGGCGTTAGTTTGTATGCTATAGCGAAGCAGTATATTAAACGTGTTGGCAAATTGATTATATACGGGGGGGGGGGTAAGCAGGAGCAGTGCGATAATTATGACGCAATATTGGTAAAAAGATTGCGTTATAAATATGCTAAAAGCGATAAAGATAAGAAGTATTATTTATCGGAGTTGATTATCAGTTATCTTAAAATTAAAGATTATAGGAGTGCCTTTTTTTATATTGATGAATATGTAACGCTATTTGGAGAAACCAATGGTTTTGCAAAAATAAAACAGGAGTTTTCACAGCTATTATTGGATATAAAAAAGGAGATGCATAATAGAAAGCAAAAAGATATTATAGTTTTCTGGTGTGATGCCTTATCTTATAGAGATTTTGTGAAATGGGATTTTTTGAAAGAGATTCAAAAAGACAGTTTATTCTTTGAGAATGCTTATACACATGTGCCTTATACCCATACTACCATTCAGGCGATTTTTACGGGACAACCTTTTTTCGATGGAAAGTTTTATCATATTTCGAATGTTGAGAAGGGAAAAACGATTGATTTATTAGAAAATTATGGTTATAGGATATACGAACCTGGTTATTTATATATAGATACGAAATATACAACTAAATTAGACTGCATTGCAAGAAATGCTTATCAGCCGGCATCTATAATGTTATGGGAAACTTTGGCTCAAATATTAAAAGATGACGAAAAAAAATTTATTATATGCCATATGGATTGTGAGTTACATAATCCATATTGGAATGGACAGTCTGAAAAGATGCGAGTGGATCCAGGGAATTTTCTTACCGATATTTCGGATTTTCTATTTCAAAGAAGAGAATCCGCAGATTATGTAGAGAAACAGATTTTGTACTATTCTGATTTTATAGGTGAAAATGCATGTAAGGTTTATATGAGTGATCATGGTAGCGGAGGAGTTCCGCCATATGATGAATCCAGGCTGCATGCGTTTTGCTTTGTTAAAGACAGCAATATTGTCAAGGGAAGATATAAAAAATATTTTTCGTATCTAAATTTTTATAATTTGATTCAATACATTTTGAACCCAACAAAGATAGACTTTCAAAATGTGTTTTCGGATTATGTGCTGATACAGAATGATCATCCATTTAGTGAAAAATATTGTGATCGTATTTTGCTTGGAATCGAAAAGGGAGAAGATGTATGTTGGAAAAAATGGATGGGATTTCGTGGGATTATAAAGGGAGGTTATAAGCTTATACGTTATCCGGGATGTCATGAGAGTTGGTTTGGACCGAATGATATTGAGATACGCCCAGACAGTATACAAAATTCGGGCTTAGTAGAAGATATGAGAAAAATGGTTGGTAATATTTTTCCAGATATTTATGAGGATGACCATTATGTGCATACAAGAAAATTATATGAAAAATTAGGAGTGGAATATCAGGATAAGAATAATGGTTAAATGAAGTCTTGGGAGGATTAAAATGGACATTAAGAAAAACAATTACGAAGTAATGAAGGAACAATTTGAAACTGAAAATTTTTCATTAGGAAAATGGTCTTCTTGGAGTATGATGCATGATGCCAGACATTTGGCGTTTGTCCTTTCGAGGTATAAATTTGTAGCCAAGATGCTTGAGGGACGGAAAAATGTGATGGAGATTGGATGTGGCGACGCATTTGGGACACCTATTGTTGCACAAAATCTATGCGGGGGGGGGGGTATTGTATGCTGTTGACTGGGAAGATGAGTTCTTGAAAGAGAATAGAGAAAGATTGTCGGTTATTAGGAATATTAAATTTATCCAACATGATATGAATAACGCACCGCTTGATGATGTGAAAGTCAGTGGCATTTATTTGGTCGATGTAATTGAGCATGTAGATTCGGCTAATGAAGAAAAGTTCCTGAAAAATATTTGTGCATCATATAGTGATAAAGAGGAAGCAGTCATGATTATTGGAACGCCTAATTTGGCAGCGGCACAACATGCATCAAAGCAAAGCGCGGCTGTTCATATCAATCTCAAAAGTCAAGATAGTTTAAAAAGGTTATTAGAGAAATATTTTTATAATGCTTTCATGTTTGGCATGAATGATGAGGTGGTGCATACAGGGTATGCGCCTATGTGCCATTATATATGGGGGATTGGATGTGGGCTTAGGTGAGGAAAAAATGAGAAGTAGGTTTAAATTATTATGTGTTTCAACAGTTGCCTTTTGCGGGGCATCATTTTTGTTATATAGTTTCTATGACTTAAATGCTGCTAATGAAGCATGGCTTTATTGTTTGATGTTTTTGGGTACATATTATATTATCAAAAATACACTATATGAAAAAAATACTCTGGCGGGAAATAAAGCGCTATGGGGTATGAGTTTGCTTTTTTCTGCAACTATTACAACAGGAATTTATTTTGATAATGATTTTCCGTTTGAAAAAATGGCTGTATTAGACTGTTTGTTTTTTGTTTTATGCACTATATCAATGTGTCCATTGTTTAGGGGTATGTTTTTGACTGCTTATCAACTTATGGAAAGATGGGCAATGCATGAAAATGGAATGATATTATCGCAGTGCTCGTCAAAAAAGGTATTTGGAGTTTCCTTCGCGATTATTTTTGGTTGTTGGGTTCCCGTTTGGCTTGCTTATTATCCGGGGCTATGGAATTATGACATAAACAGGCAGATTTATGAATTTAGGAATATAGATGGCTGGAGTCTATCAACATTTCATCCTTTGATTCATACGTTGTTTGTCAACATCTGCTATTCTATTGGTGATGGGAAAGTAGATCACAACAGCGGAATAGCAGTATATACGGTTTTGCAGATGCTTATTATGGCACTTATTTTTGCTTACACTTATAGATATATATATGTACATACGGCAAGCAAGATATACATGGGGGGGGGTATTGGCGTTCTTCGCAATTTTCCCAGTGAATTCTATTATGTCATTGTGTTCGACTAAAGACGTGATATTTTCGGGTCTTGTTTTGCTTTGTTTGGTTTTAGCACTTGAGGTTATAGAAAGCGTTTCCCCCAAACAGAAAGTTAAGAAGCTTGTCATATTGGGGGTGGCATCTGTGCTTATGCTTTTGTTTAGAAATAATGCTATATTTGCGTTCTTGCTGTTGACGGGAATTTATATTTTTTCTATGATTTTTAAGAAGAAACAAACAAAAGTGTGTGTATATATGATGCTTGTAGTTGGAATGTATATGGTTAGTAATTTTCTATTATCTTATACTCTGAAAGCAGAAGTAGGATCAGTACAGGAAATGTTCAGTATTCCGGCGCAAATTTATGGAAGAATTTGGCAAAATGTTGAGGTGGAAAAGACGCTTAGTGAAAACGCAATCATTGAGGAGATGATGGAAAAATATTATCCTGAGCCGCCATATGAATATGACCCACGAATAGCGGATCCGATGAAGGGGGGGGCACTGAAACTTAAAGGTGAGTCTCCGGCACAATATTTAATATCGGCGGTAAAATATTTAATAGATTCTATGAAGCTGTTTGCAAAATATCCTGTTGTAGGTATGGATGCTGTATTATATTTGACAAAAGGTGATTGGTATATTTGCGACGTAAGTTTTGCCAATGTATCAAATTATGGTATGGAAACGAGGTCTGGATATTTATATACCAATTACAGCGAGGTTTTGGATGTGGTTCATCGTAGCAAGTTTCCACAGTTGGAGTTTTTGCTGGAACATGCTTTTTCGGCTAATGAATATCAAAAAATGCCAATATTGTCGGTTTTTTTCTCACCGGCTTTATATATATGGATTTTGTTGTTTTGCACTACAATTTTTTGTAAAAAGGGAAGATATGATTATATGTTGCCTGTTGCTTTTTTGTGGTGTTTGTTTTTGACTATATTGGCGGGACCAGTATCAATTGTGCGTTATATGTATCCTTTTTTCGTTTGTAGTCCGATTTTGATTTGCATGGCATGTAATGCTGTGCAGACAAAGTAAAGGATTGGCTCATTCCTGAAAAATTATAAATAATGTTGAAAGCAAGAAATAGAATTGTTTAATTGTGTGTTCTAAGTGTAAAAGCGATAGCGTATCTGATTACTTTGATTGTTTTTGATTGTTTATAGATATTTTGGGGAAAAATTAAGCCAACAGAAATATCACTTGAAAGAAAGTCTGCAAATAAAAAGTCAAGAAGAAATTTGTGAACTTTGAAAATTTTATACAGGTTGAACGAAAGCACAAAAACCAGACCACCGCGGAACGCTGGTCCGATAAAAGGGTTAGAATTGTTTTTAGTTTTCTTCCGTTTCGGGCAGGGAAGCAAGGTATTCCCTTACCCGCCCGTAATAAATGCGGAGGAACTTGTTCGCACCGGCAGTCATGTAGACGTAATAAGGCTTGCCCTCCGACCGTTTCCTGTCCATAAAAGCATAAACAGGATTATCAGCAGGCGAACGCTTGATAAGGTCGTCCATGATCTGGAAAAGTGTCTTACGCAGGCTTGGAGAGCCTTTCTTGGTTGTAGGCGCGCTTTTCTGGATATGCTGTCCGGAATCTCTGGTTTTTCTGGGATCAACGCCAGCAAAGGCAGTCAGCGCTTCGCGGTGCGTAAAACGCGTCACATCCCCGCTCTCAGCCATGAGCTGTGGGCCAAGGGTGGGGCCGATGCCGTTCATCGCCATGACAACCGGGTATTCCGGCAGCGTGGAGGCAGCTTCATCCATTTTCCAGCGCAGGGTTTCCACGGTTTCAGATGCGGTATTCAGCATGGTCACGGCCTGTCGGATCAGCAGTTTTGTGCTGTCATCCTTAGGGAATACGGCGATCAGGTCAGAGGAGGCCTTATAGATCCTTTCCGCTTTGTCAGCGCTGAAGTTATAGCCCCTGCGTCTGCACCAGTTCTGATAGTGCTCCGTAAAGGCAGCCAGTGACTTGGAACGGACACAGTCCACATGCCAGTAGGTATGTACAAAATCCACCCACTTCTGGCTGCCGTCGCTCCTGGCAGGGCTGTCGAAGAAATCATTCGCGCCCGGATAGGTCTGGTCAAGCAGGGCAATGATGTTGTTCTTCATGGAAGTTTTCTGTGCCATGTAAAAGCCAAACTGGCGGTTCAGGGTTTTGAGTTGGTTGCGTGTTTTATCCATGTTTCCATATTGCTTCAGTTTTGCCCAGCGGTCAAGAGTGTACCGTGCGATTTTCTTGGAATCCGCCTTGTCGGTCTTGGGAGCGCGGAGGGAATTATCGCCGAACTCTTTGATGAGGATGGGGTTTACGGCACTGACAAAGATACCAGCATCCGAAAGCCATGTGGTGACCAGTTCATAGTACCTTCCGGTGTGCTCCATGCAGACTTTTGTTTCCCCGTCAAGCCCCCTGATTTGCCGGATCAGGTCATTGATGGCGGACTGTGTGTGGGGGATGTCGCAGGGAGGCAGGATGACCACATCGCCTGGCCTGCGGATGGTGACGGTGCTTTTGCCTTTTGAAACATCAATACCAACAGCGTTAATAAAAGATACTCCTTTACAATGGATTAGCAATGGTCAATACCAGGTTTACTCATTGCCTGTTCAATCTACTGGGTGTCACGCGAACGGGAGGTTCAACCTGCGTAAAACGAATGCTGCGAATGAGTGCTGGCTGGCTGACTTTTACACGGACGTGGTGTCCTGGGAGGTGACGGCCAGACCTATTGCCACACTCATTCTAACAGCTTAAGCAACAAGATGGGTAATTCCTTACTGGCTGTAAGGGGTATTAACCATAAATATATTGTAGTAGAAGATTATAATCTGGATATAATGCGTGACAAACAGAATCTTACAACAATCACAACAGGTATTTTGGAAGGAACGGAGCCGATATAAAAAAAAGAGCAGCCAGAAATAGTGCTTGTTCATGGCGATACAACGACTTCCTTTGCGGCCGCGCTGGCAGCATTTTACCAGCAGATACCCGTAGGGCATGTGGAAGCAGGGCTTAGGACAGGCAATAAGTATTCGCCGTACCCCGAGGAAATGAACCGTTCCCTGACAGGCAGGATTGCCTCATACCATTTTGCCCCAACGCAATTAAACAGGCGTAATCTGGAATCAGAAAATATAAAAGAAAATGTATATGTTACTGGCAATACAGTCATAGATGCCTTTCAGACGACTGTCAGAAGTGATTATCAGTTTCATAATGAACAAGTCGGAAATATTGATTTTGAATCTAACAAAGTTATTCTGGTGACTGCCCACAGGAGGGAAAATCTTGGCGAACCGTAAAAGAACATTTGTCAGGCTTTAAAGAGAATTGTGCGTGATAATGAAAATGTAATGGCAATATACCCTGTACATCTTAACCCTGCCGTGCGTGAGCCTGTATTCGAAATACTTGGAAATATTAGCAATGTTATTCTGACCGAACCGCTGGATGTGTTGGATATGCACAACCTGATGAAACGGTCATACCTTGTAATGACGGACTCTGGTGGATTGCAGGAGGAAGCGCCTGCCTGCGGCAAGCCAGTGCTTGTAATGCGCACTGAGACAGAAAGACCAGAGGCGGTAGATGCGGGTACTGTTAAGGTAGTTGGCGTAGAAGAAAATAATATTTATAATGAGGCAGTAAAACTCTTGAATGATGAAACAGAGTATCATAAGATGGCAAAAGCGGTCAATCCGTATGGCGATGACCATGCGAGTGAACGGATTGCGAAGATACTACTTGCAGATGATAAAAAGCGATGAACTGATATATGAATCAGGTAGTATTTAACATATTCAGCAGCTTTGATGTTGGCAGTAGACCATCCGAATATACGGAGCAGGAACGTTTTATGCCATTTTGCTCCAACACTAATGAACAGGCGTCATCTGGAATCAGAAAATATAAGAGGCGTGATAGAAGTCATTGTAAAAATTCCCAACATGCCATATAATGAAATCATTAAGAGTGGCGGGGAGGATTGGCTATGGCAGGTACAGCGGCACTGGGTTACCAGAATTATGAGGAGATTATCACTGAAGATATACTCTATATAGACAAGACAAACTTCATCAGTGAGTGGTGGGAGCACAAGGATAAAGTTACTCTTATTACCAGACCGCGCAGATTTGGAAAGACGCTCAATATGAGTACGGTCGAATGCTTTTTCTCAAACAGGTATGCAGGCAGAGGAGACTTGTTTGAGGGAAAGAGTGTATGGGAAGCAAAGGACGCGGACGGAGAATACAAATACAGGAAGCTGCAGGGGACATTTCCAGTGATATTTCTGAGCTTTGCTTCAGTTAAGACAGGAAATATAGAAGGGATAAAGACTGCTGTAAAGCAGTCGGTTGCCGAATTGTATCGTAGACATGAATTGATGATGTCAAGGGGGGTATTTAACGATAATGACAGGGAATATTATCACAGCATAAAAGATGCGATGTCTGATGAAATGGCGATAAGGGCGCTTAACCGTCTAAGCGAGTACATGGAGAAATGTTACGGAAAAAAGCAATCATTCTGCTTGACGAATATGATACGCCTATGCAGGAATCACTGTCTTTTATAGGGCAAAAGCCAGGGCTAGATGGAACATGGAGCGAAGCTGTCAGCTTTTTCAAAAGCTTTTTTGAAACTACATTCAAAACAAACGAGCATGTCCACAGGAGCATCATAACAGGAATCACAAGGATTTCAAAGGAGAGTATTTTTTTCAGGATTAAACAATTTAAGAGTGGTGACTACGACCTCAGACGCATATGCCGAGTGTTTTGGTTTTTCGGAGAGCGAAGTGTTTTCTGTATTAGATGAAGCAGGACTTGGAGTCGAAAAACAGAAAGTAAAGAAGTGGTATGACGGATTTACCTTCGGCAGCCACAGTGACATTTATAATCCGTGGTCGATCATATCATTTATCGGAAACAATGCAAAATATGAGGCGTACTGGATAAACACGAGCGGAAATGACCTCGTCAATTCTCTGATACAAAAAGGCGATGCCGATATTAAGCAGACAATGGAGGAGCTTATGGCGGGCAGGAGCTTTGAGGCAAAAATAGACGAGCAGATAGTGTTTAGCCAGTTAGAGGGCAACACAAATGCAGTATGGAGCTTGTTGCTTGCTACAGGATATCTGAAAGTGCTGAAAACCGAAACCGTTTCTGGCGATGATGATGAAGCAGGGGATGTAAGGTATACTCTTACTCTGACAAATTTTGAAGTGAAAAAAATGTTCCGAAAAATGATAGCAGGGTGGTTTGGCGGAAATACGGAAAAATACTACAATGCTTTCATCAAGGCATTGCTTGCGGATGATAAAAAAGCGATGAACCGGTACATGAACCATGTAGCGCTTAACACATTCAGCAGCTTTGATGTTGGTAGCAGACCATCTGAATATACGGAGCCAGAGCGCTTTTACCATGGTTTTGTCTTAGGGCTTATGGTAGAGCTTTCGGGGCGATATTCTATTACATCCAACCGCGAAAGCGGGTTTGGATGCTACGATGTGATGCTTGAACCGCTAAAGGAAGGGGATAATGCTGTAATCATAGAATTTAAGGTACATGACCCTGATGACGAAAAGACGCTTGGCGACACGGTGCAGAGCGCGCTTGCCCAGATTGATGAAAGACGCTATAGCGCGGCACTTGAGGCAAAAGGAATTGGACCTGGGCGGATACGCAAGTATGGGTTTGCGTTTGAGGGCAAAAAGTGCCTGATAGGGTAAGTGCTTGATTTGAAAGGGGTAATAAGATGCTTGATTAGGCAAATTCGCTTCATACCATTCAGTCTCTAAAAAATGGGAAAGCCAAAACACAATGTTATTGTAAAAATACCCAATATCCAATACAATAAAAGCATATTGGACATGGTCACTCCTGTCACCAGACATTGCACGTTCGGCAGTCCCCTCAAAATGAACGCATTTTACCGAAGCATAAAATATCACACAACAAAGGAGCACATAAGTTGCAATAGAAAATGATTAAAAGAAAAGACAACATTATATATATTTCCTATATCATAATAATCCTAATATCCTCAATCCCCATATTCTGCCCATTTTTAATAAGGGGACATGACATATATTTCCACCTTATGCGCATAGAAGGACTTGCGGAGGGCTTGAAAAGCGGGCAGTTTCCAGTTAAAATACAGCCTGTCTGGTATGGCGGATTTGGTTATGCAGTTTCGGTGTTTTATGGCGACCTGTTTATTTATCCTGTTGCCATATTACGCCTTTTTGGAGTTTCTCTGCAGAACTCTTACAAATGCTATTTAGTGCTTTGTAACATAATGACAATTTTAATATCAGGCTATAGTTTCAAAGGAATTTTCCGTAACAGTTATATAGGAGTTTTTGGAAGCGCGCTTTATAGTTTATCTGTATATCGCCTTGTGAACTTATATACCAGGGGCGCTCTTGGCGAATATACAGGCATGGCTTTTCTGCCGCTCATTGTGTATGCCTGTGTATTGCTGCTTGATAAGGAAGGAAAAAAAGAGACCTTGAAAAAGGGGAGCACTCTCCTTGGCGCAGGCATGGCGTTTATTTTGCAGAGCCATATTTTAACGGCGGAGCTTACATGCCTGATGCTGTGCGGCGTTGCGTTGCTGTATATTCGGCGCCTGCTGCGGCTTGAAGTTATAATAAACGTTTTGCGGGCTGTTGCCATAGCTTTAAGCTTAAGCCTGTGGTTTATAGTGCCGCTTGCTGATTATATGCTTAGCGGCCGCTGTAATATAAGTATTACAAGAGATGATGAGCTGATGATACAAGGGCTTGGAATTTTTATATCACAGATTTTTCCGCTGTTTGATAATGCTGTCGGTGAAAGCTTTGATATGAGCTTTGGACCGCAGGGGGATTTTGCACAGGGTGTGGGAATGGGATTGTTTCTGGCTCTTCCCGTGTTTTTTGCTTTAATGATAGGGTATAAAAGAAGATTTAAAGCTTTTGAAAACAAAATTGCCGTGACGGCGGCACTGTTTTCAATATTGGCAATAACTCTAAGCACGCTGTATTTCCCCTGGAATTTCCTGAGCAGGCTTAATGGCATTTTCAGGTATATCATTGTTAAAATACAGTTTCCCTGGAGATTTACAGGAATAGCTGCGGTCTGTTTGACGCTTTTATGGTGTGCGGTTATAATGTTTATATGTAGAATATTGGGAAATAATAAAGGCATAATACTGTCTGCGGCAGTAATGTGCATTGTGTTGGTTTCCGCGTGGCATTATTATGTTGATTTGCTTGAGCGCGGACAGCGTATTGTGGTAAAAAGCAGTGCGGATATGGACAGTTATGTGAAATCAGGGGAGGAATATGTCCCGATAGGCACGGATGTTAACGCTTTAAGGGCGGATGCCCTGGCTTTAAATAAAGACGTGGAAATAACAGATTACAGCAGGCAGGGAACAGAAATAGAATTTCACTACAGAAATATTTCAGACGAAGACGAGTTAATAGAGCTGCCGTTATTATACTATACAGGCTATTGCGCTGCATACAGAGAAGAGGGTAAGCCTGAATACATTCTAAAGGCGGAGCCTGGGCGCAATAATGTTGTGAGTATTGTGGTAAAGGCAGATACGGCAGGGGATGTAATGTTATATTTTCGGGAACCGATATTGTGGAGAGCAGCTGAAATAATATCATTATTGTCTTTTGTGGCAATGCTGGCTAAATATATCAAGCATCAAAAAAAGCAAAGGGGCGCTGGACAATGAGTTTTGATCTGCTTGGACAAGCTTACAGGAAAATACCTGCACAGATAAAAATATGCTTTATTTCAGGAATAATCACAGGGTGGCTCACGCATTTCTATATGCTTTCCCATAAGCTTTTAAACTGGGATGATGTCAATAATATTTCCGCATATGGCAGCGGAGATTATCTCGGAAGGTGGTTCTTGAAATACATACACCCATTAGGAAGCATATACAGCATCCCTGCGGTGCATGGCTTTCTTTTTATAGTATGTCTTTCACTGTCCGCCTGCATAATAGCTGACATAATGCAAATCAAAAGCAAAACGGCGGCTGTTCTTATTCCCGCGGTTCTTTTGACGTTTCCAAGCGCTGTCAGCACTATGACATTTATGTTTATGGCGCATACATCGGGAATTGCGGTATTAATGACGTGCGCTGCCGTGTGGTTCCTGCGCCGTTTTAAATACGGTTTCCTGCCCTGCTGCGCGCTGCTTGTGTGCGTGCTTGGCACATACCAGAGCTATATAAGCTTTGCGATAACCCTTATGCTTATGGGCATGATCTGCGATATATTTCATGGGAAAAAATTCAAGGAGGAATTAAAAACAGGCATTTTGTGCGCGGCTGTTTTAATTGCCTGCGTACTCATATATATGTGGCTGTCGCATATTATCTACCCCAATATTGACAATGAGACATATGGCGGAATAGGTAACATGGGGCATATAGCAGTATCGGAAATGCCAAGGCTTATAGGAAGATGCTATAAGCGTTTCCTTGAATATTTTTTGTGGAAGCCGTTCGCATTTGTGACAAAGACAGCCCAGCGCGCAAATATATTGACATGTGCGCTTGCATTAATTTTATTTGCAGTATTATCGGTTCAAAAGAAGATATATAAAGACCTATATACCTTTGCGGTTCTTGTAATCGCATGTGCTTTTATGCCATTAGCCGCCGCCTTTGTTTATTTTATGGCGCCGGAGGCAGACTATTCAATGCTGATGCTGTATGCTTATGCCCTCATATATGTTCTGGTTATGTCAATGCTTGATTACTGTATATGCGATTGGGAAAACAATAATCAAAATTTACAATGGAAAAATGCGGCTCGTCATGGTATAGTATTTATTACAGTGGCAGTTATTTTTGTGGACTGTTATGCAGACTACCTGCTGGCAAACAGGGCTTATCTGCGCACGCACATTGCGACAGAGCGCGTACAGGCATATTTTAACAGGATAATTTCCATGGCGGAATCGACAGACGGATTTATGCCGGGGGATAAACTGACAATCCTTGGGGAATTTTACTACAGGGATAATCCAAGCAGCGTGGAAATAGACTGGCTTGACTCCGAGGATTTGCGGGAGCTTTCGGGCGTGGCGCTTGAAAACGGTCTTATCACGTCAGGCGTAAGGGATAATTTTATAAAGATATTTAACGGCTATGAGACGGCTGATCTTGGCTGGGACGAAAAGCAGGATATAATGAATACGGCGCAGTACAAGGCTATGCCCGTATATCCGCAGGAAGGCTGTACACAGAAAATAAACGGCATATGGGTTGTAAAATTGTGTGAGTAGCCAAAGGAAAGGCAGATTCCGTTTAAGGCAGGCAGATGAAAATTAGCATGAGATTTAATGTTATGCAGGGCAGAATTATGGAGGTTGGAGTGAGAAATATATTAGAGGAGCTGGCGGCTGTATTTTTTGCAGTCTGTTCTGTTGTCGCGCTGTTTGCCGACGTAGAATCGACAGGCAATTTATCTATGGCGTTAAATGGGGACGGCATAGCGCAGCTTATAGCTCTTGTGTTTTTGGAGATATTATATAGAAGAATCATAGTAAAGAAGGAGTGCCTTAACGGGCTAAAAAAGCGGGATTCCATAGGCTATGCCATGCTGGCGTTTCTGTTTGCCGTGTTTATGCTTATAGGGCGGGAGCAGTCGGCGGATGAGGAGTTGAAATATGGGTACATTGCAGTTGTGATGCTTATCGGATATGTGCCGCTTTTCTTTACTATGCTTTCATTTATTGGAATGGCGCTTGACCGTGTAAGACAGCGTGAAAATGAAAGACCATGCTCAAGGCTTACAAAATGGCTGTTTGAGGAGCATGTCATACTAGGTGTTATGATAGCGGTCTTTTTGTGCAGGCTGCCATACCTTATTGCCTTTTACCCATGCTCGATGACATGGGACGGAGGGGCGCAGATTAGCAGCTTTTACGGCATTGAGCCATTTACGGATCATCATCCGCCGCTGCTTAGTTTTGTCTACGGAGCCATAGCGCTGTACTCGCAGAAATGGGGAATTCCCAATATAGGAATGTTTGTTATACCGATTGCAAACACCCTGCTTTCAGCATTTGCGGCGGCAAAGGTCTGTGAATTTTTTAAATATATAAAAGCGCCATACTGGGTTAGGTGGGCAAGCCTTATTTATTATGCGGCATTTACCGTGTGGTGTATTTTTGACGTCACGGTAATTAAGGACACCTTGTATTATCCGCTTGTCACTCTGTTTGCGCTGCAGATAGTGTATGCGGTTATGCCAATCAGCGAAAGGATGCCTGCGTCCGAGCTTGTAAAGCTTGTCATATATGGCATACTTGTCACGCAGATAAGGAATAATGGCATTTTTGTGTTGATATTCACATTGCCCGCCGCGTTTATCATAATCAATAGGAAGAAAAAGGCTGCGTTTGCGTTTGCCTCCGCTATAATGCTTATTGCTGTATTTGCTGTCAACAATCTGCTGTATCCTGCATTGGGGGTAACTAAAATTAAGGTCAAGGAGGACACGTACTGCATAATGTTCCAGCAGACGGCAAAATATGGCAGGGACTATCCCGAAGACGTCACGGATGAGGAAAGGCAGTTTTTAAACACTATGTTTGACTATGATGAGCTGGTGGAGGTGTATAACCCGCGGCTTGCCGATTGGGTAAAAAACTGCCTGAAAATATGCGAGGCGACATCCGCGGATCATACGAACAGTGAATTTGCGGCAATCAGGGACGAGTATTTCAGAATATGGTTTGCGCAGTTTTTAAGGCATCCGATGTCATATGTTGATACATTTTTGGAATGTTCATACGGGTATTACTACCCGGAGGTCAAGCCATATAAGGAGGGCAACGGGTTTTATGAGGAGGAAAGATACACATTTACTGAATCTATGCACAGCTCAAAACAGATAGAGCAGCTTGCTCCCGCAAGGTTTATCCTTGAGCAGGCAGGAAAAATGGAATATATGCCGGGCATCGGGCTGCTTTACAGATGCGGCTTTTATACATGGTGCGTGGCATACGCCGTCGCATACCTGCTTATAAAGAAACGCGGCAAGGAGCTGATTGCAGCTGTGCCGGCTCTGGTAAATATTCTGGTGTGCCTGATATCTCCGGTGAATACATGCATCAGGTACGCTATGCCGACTATGTGCTTTGTGCCTGTTCTGCTTGCCGTTTTATGCAGCCAGGGCATATTCAAATCAACGGAAGAAGGGATATAGAAATGGAAAACCATAGGCAGCAGGGCATTCTTTATATAGTAGTCCCCTGTTATAATGAGGAAGAAGCTATAGAAAAGTCAGCCGAAAGGCTCATTGCCAAGCTCAGGCAGCTTGAGACAGACAATATGATATCGCCACAAAGCCGCATAGTACTTGTTGACGACGGCTCGAAGGACAGGACTTGGGAGCTTATAGAGGCGTTATATGAAAAAAATGACAGCATTATCGGGCTTAGGTTTGCGCACAACAGAGGCCATCAGAACGCTATCCTTGCGGGAATGATGTACGCAAAGGATTACTGCGATTTCGCCATCACGATAGATGCCGATCTGCAGCAGGATATCAATGCCATGGAGCTGTTTATCAGTGAATACGTATCAGGAAGCGAGATAGTGTTCGGAGTCCGCAACTCAAGAAACACGGACAGCTTTTTCAAAAAAATCTCAGCGACGGCTTTTTACAAAATGATGCGCTTTTTGGGCTGCAGTATATATGAAAATTCGGCAGACTACCGCCTTATGAGCGCTAAGGCTCTTGACGCGCTGTCAGAATACAGCGAGGTAAATCTGTTCCTGCGCGGCATCATACCGGACATAGGACTAAAAACCTCAGTGGTGCATTTTGACGTATTTCCACGCGAACAGGGCAAGTCAAAGTATTCGCTGTCCAAAATGGCCACTCTTGCGGCGGACGGCATTACTTCTTTCAGCATCAGACCTATACGGCTTGTTTTTATGATGGGGGCGCTCTCGATACTTGTAGGCTTTTTTATGATTATTCATATTTTGTATGAGCATTATTTTGGATATACCGTGAATGGCTGGTCGTCAATCCTTATGTCTGTCTGGCTTTTGGGAGGGGCGATTCTGCTTTCGCTTGGCATAATAGGCGAGTACGTCGGGCGCAATTACATGGAAACAAAGCGCCGTCCGCGGTATTATTTCTGGGACGTGCTGTCACATGACGCTCATGAGGACACGCAGGTATAGTATAAAGATTTAATAAAGTTTTGGCTGGAAACGGAAGTTAGCGTGAAAAACAAATTTTTCGCAGTCGTATCAGGAATGGAGGGTTAATATGATTATTTTAGTCGGATATACGGGCTTTGTGGGCAGCAACATATATGCGAGGGCGCGCAACAGGATTGATGGCGTCTTCAATTCGCACAACATAGAGAAAGCGTATGGGCTTGAGCCCGAGCTTTTGGTTTATGCGGGTCTAAGGGCTGAAAAGTTTCTTGCAAACAGCGCTCCTGAACGCGATTTGGAGCTTATTCTGCAGGCGGAGGAGAATATCAGGCAGATAAACCCGAGGAAACTTATACTTATTTCAAATGTTGACGTATATACCAATCCGGTGGGCGTCACCGAGGAAAGCCCTGTGCTGGGCGAAGGAGGGACTGGAATCCAGCCGTATGGCTTAAACCGCTACTATCTGGAGGCATGGGTGAGAAAGAATTATCCCGACGCGTTGATAATAAGGCTTCCATCGCTTTATGGCGTAAATATAAAGAAAAATTTCATATATGATTTTATAAATGTCATTCCTTCGATGCTGAAAAAGTCAAAATATGAAGAACTGTGCGCGAAAGAGCCTAAACTTAGCAACTATTATGAGCCGCAGGACAACGGCTATTATAAATGCAGGGTTTTGGCGAAGGAGGATAAGAGCCCGCTCAGACAGATGTTCAAAAAGCTTGGATTTACGGCGATTAACTTTACGGACAGCAGGAACGTGTACCAGTTTTACCCGCTCAGGCGTCTGTGGGGAGACATACAGATTGCGCTCGACGCAAACCTTACTCTGCTGAACGTGGCGACAGAGCCGATTTCAGCGGCGGAGCTTTTTAAATATATAACGGGCGATGTCTTTAAAAATGAGTTTGCCGCGGCGCCTGCCAAATATGACGTGAAAACTCTGCATGCGGATAAATTCGGTGGGAAAGACGGATATATATACACAAAGGAGGACATTCTTGAGGATATCAAGAGCTTTGTCGATATGAACGGCGTCAGAGAGGAGTTTTTGAAATAAGTGCATATAATCCAAAATAATGGTAAAAATGTATTCAAATATTGTCAGTATTGTCATGGCATGCCATTTGAAAGTCTGATATACTATAAAATGAATTGTCCTGTTTAATGGGACTAAATTTAGAATGGAAAGAAAAGATGGAAAATGTCAGAAGAAAAAATAATATGATAGAAACCTACTGCGTTTCAGGGATAGACATTGCCTGCGCTGTTCTTTCCTATGCGCTGTCGCTGTTTATAAGGTTCCGTATCATTCATTATGAGCTTTATCCAAGGCAGTTCCATATGACGGTGGGAGCGTATATTGTTGTGCTGTGTCTTGTGTACGCGCTTTTCCTTGATGCAAACCGCAATTTTTTTACAAGGGGATACTACCAGGAGTTTTACTACACGGCAAGATATACGCTTATTATTATAGTAGGGCTTGTAATGGTGCTTTATATAACGCAGCAGTCATACGGCTTTTCAAGGCTGATTTATTTTATATTTGCCATACTTAACACGTTGATTACATATTGTGCTCATCTTGCATTCAAGAAGCTTATGTGGGGATATTACAAAAAGAGCGTAAGCAGCGCGAAAATGCTTGTGCTGGCAAGAGAGGACAATGCTGGTGAGGTGGTCGCAAACCTTATTAAGGACAGCGGCTGGTATTATCAGGTTACTTCGGCGGCTGTTTATGATGCAGACAAAAAGGGACAGATGATAAGCGGCATACCTGTAGTGGCGTCAAGGGATGACTTATACGAGGTTGTCGTGCAGATGACAGTGGATGAGGTATTTATATCGCTTCCCGATGTCGCGGTGTCAGAGATACGCGGCATAGTGGAGCGTTTTGAGGAAATGGGGCTTGTATGCCATTACAATGTTGACTTGTTCAGCAGGCCTAATCCCAATACCTACGCGCAGAGAATGGCGGGCTATAGCGTCATTTCATTTGCGGTAAATACTATGGATTCAAGGCGCGTACTTATCAAGCGCATTATTGATGTCATAGGCGCGATTGTGGGGCTTGCAGTTACCGCGGTCTTCACGCCGTTTGTGGCGATTGCAATCAAGCTTGATTCCCCCGGGCCTGTATTTTTCTCTCAGACAAGGATTGGCAGGAACGGCAGGCGCTTTAAGCTGTGGAAGTTCCGTTCTATGTATATTGACGCGGAGGAGCGCAAAAAAGAGCTTGCGGGTAAAAATGAGATGAGCGGGCTTATGTTCAAGATGGAGGACGATCCGCGCATTACAAGGGTTGGCAGATTTTTGCGCAGGACAAGCATTGATGAAACGCCCCAGTTTTTTAATATATTAAAGGGGGATATGAGCCTTGTGGGCACAAGACCGCCTACTGAAGATGAATTTGAAAAATACAGCGGTTACTACCGCCGCAGGTTGAGCATTACTCCCGGGCTTACAGGCATGTGGCAGGTAAGCGGCAGGAGCGACATACAGGACTTTGATGAGATTGTGCGGCTTGACCTTGAATATATAGACAACTGGTCGTTAGGGCTTGATGTGAAGATTTTGTTTATGACTATATTTGCGGTGCTGGGCGCTAAGGGTTCAAAATAATGAGTGGGTTACAGTATTGTGAGATATTAAAAACACGGATAAACGTCACAAATATGGATGACACAGTCCGCTATATAAGGGCGGAGCTTGACAGGCTGCGCGGCAGTTATATATGCGTGTCAAATGTCCATACGACGGTTATGTCTTATGAAAATGAGCAGTACAGGAATATACAGAACAATGCCGCAATGGCGCTGCCTGACGGCGCTCCGCTTTCCATATGCAGCAGAAAGCGTGGATTTTCACAGGCGCAGCGCGTGACAGGACCTGACCTTATGCTGGAGCTGCTTAAGGCAGGGTCTGGGGCGGATATGCCGTTACGCCATTTTTTTTACGGCTCTGCACAGCAGACGCTTGACGCTATGCGCCAAAGAATAGAAAATGATTACCCGGACGCAGTGATTGCGGGAATGTATTCCCCGCCTTTCAGGGAGCTGTCAGAGGACGAGGATGAGAAGATAACTGAGCTGATTAACAGGGCGGAACCGGACATTTTATGGGTTGGCTTGGGGGCACCCAGGCAGGAGGAGTTCATGTACCGTCACAAGGGCAGGATAAACGCAGTTATGATAGGCGTAGGAGCAGGTTTTGATTATCTTGCAGGCAACATAAAGCGCGCGCCAAAGCTTATGCAGCGGCTGTCGCTGGAGTGGCTTTACCGCTTTATTCAGGATCCCGTGCGGCTGTGGCAAAGGTATGTAACTACAAACATTAAATTTATCATATATATTAATCAGGAGAAGAAGTTAAACCGTGGGAAATGACAATGAGGGCTGTAAAATATGGTTTCATGCAGATGACTATGGAGTGACATCAAAGCAGTCGCAGAAAATACTCGAATGTTATAAAGAAGGGGCGCTTAACAGCATAAGCGTCATACCAAATTCAAAGGAAATTTCCGAGAGCCTGAAAATCCTTGACGGGCTGGATCCTGAAGCAAAAATAAGGCGTGTGCTGCACATTAATTTTGTTGAAGGCAGGCCATGTGCCAGTGCTGACAAGGTGCCGCTCCTTGTTGACAGGGAGGGGTATTTTTCAAAATCATTCATTGATTTTTTCAAATGGAACATGGCAACGTCGGGGAAAAAAAGGCAGAAAATTAAAGACCAGATAAAGGCTGAACTTAGGGAGCAGCTGCGGACGGTAACGCAGGAGCACAACTATAGGATAACGGCAATAGACTCACACCAGCATTACCATATGATACCGATAGTATTTGACTCCCTGATGGAGATACTTTCGGAGGAGGAATTTAAGGAGCTTGGAATACAATATATCAGGATACCTGTGGATCCGCTTTATCCTCCGCTCTGTACCCGTGACAGGGCAAGAGGATTGAAACCTGTAAATCTGGTAAAGTGGTGCATACTGGATTTATATGCGCAAAGGAACAGGCGGCAGTTAAAGCTCCGGGGAATAAAATCTCCCGTGTTTTTTGGAATACTGTACACATGTGAGATGAAGTGGGAGACGGTAAATGTTCTCCTGCCGCGCTATAAAGCATGGGCGGAAAAAAAGGGCGAGGATTTGGAGCTGATGTTTCACCCTGGGGGGCTTTCGGCTGAATATGAGCTTTTAGACGCAAGGAATAAAGAACTTGTGGATTTTTATATGTCCGACAACCGTTTTTATGAGGCGGACTGTCTGCGGCTTTTAAGGCATGATATGAGCAGTGTCTAGGCGCGCGCGGTAAAACGGGTGCGGGCGAGGGTTTTGAAAATGAGGAGTAACGTTATGAAAAAGAAAAAGGCATTATCTGTAATTGCCGCTGTAGCTGCGGCTGTTTCCCTTACGGCATGCCAGGAAACTGTAAAGGGCGGCATCCAGGCAAGGACTGGCTGCGCGGAGGGGTGTACCTGCACGGACTGTATCTGCTGTGAAAACAACAGTAGCAGCGATGCGGCTTATGAAGCGCCAAGCGAGGAGACGCAGACGGAAACGATACAGACGGAAACCGAGCAGGTGGAAATTACGCAGGAGGAGAGCCTTACGTCTGAGGAATCAGAAATTGAAGATGAGACAGACGAAGTCACAGAAGCGCAGAGTGAGAGCTATGAGGAACAGACGGACGAGATATGGAAGCTGACAGAAGGCGAGAAGGCGGCGAGAAGGCAGCAGCAGATTAATTTTAATGAAGCCAGGGAATTGCTGTACACACTTGAAAATTCTAAGGATAAGACAGAGAGAATAGTCCAGATGGATAAGCAGATACTTGCGAATAACTCGTATGATTTTTCGGGCAAAAATGTAGTGTTCATCGGGGACAGCATTACTGAGGGCATTACGAGCGCCATTGATCAGAACGGCAATTTTGTGAGCTATGTAACATATGCCAATTCATATTTGCACTTTCAAAATGTTTTGAACCATGGCAAGGGCGGGCGTATGTTTTCTACATATGGCGGCGATGAGCTTTCGTTAGCTGAGAATTTTGGCAATGTGACAAATATTGACTCGGATATTATTGTGGTTTTTGCGGGCATAAACGATTATCTTACGGTAGTTCCGGATAAGCGCTTTGGCGATATTTATAATAAAGAGAGCACGGCGGGCTTCTGCGGTGCGGTCCGGTATTTTATGAAAGAGCTCAAGACGTATTACGCGGACAATGATATATTTTTTGTGACCATGTATAACGTGTCAAAGACTGCAGAATGTCAGTTTTCCGATTATGACGGGCAGCCTGATCTGGGCGACTATATGGACGCGGAGCGAAAGCTTGCAGAGGAGTATGGATTCCATGTCATTGAGCTGTATGACACGGGATTTATGGACTGCAGCAGCGAGGAGGCTTCTGATTATTATCTGCGGGATGGCCTTCACCCAAAGGATAATGGGAATATTGCGCTTGGGGCGCATATAGCGGCGGAGCTTTCGATGTATTTTAGCCAAAATGAATATGAATGACAGCAGGGCGCGTCACTAAAAATTGTAAAGAAACGGGAGAAAAATCTGGTGGAAATTTTGAAATGGGGCATGCTGGCGTTCCTCGTGCTGCCCGTCCCTTTTGTGCTTGGAATGATACCGGTAAAATACATGGACAGGGCTCAGAAAACGCCGGCAATGACGTATTTGTGCGGGTGTTTCCTGAGTTTTGCCGTATTTGAAACGGTAGCTGTTCCTTTTATTTTGCTGGAAAAAAGCTTTACGGCGCTTGCCGTCGCATATACGGTTATTATAGGCGTGCTGTTTATATATGCATTGTCCGGCATAAGGCAGGCGCTGGCTTCATATAGGGGCTGGTTCAGGGATTTCTGTTCAGAGCCCGTTTATGTCAAGGCAAGGTGGGCTGCGGCGTTTGCCCTTATAGGCGCGCAGATGCTTTATGCTGTGTGTTTTGAATACTACGACGGAGATGATTCGTATTATATTGCCATGTCAGTTTTGACTGACACTTTTGATACCATGTACCTGCGCGACGCATACTCGGGATATATATCCCAGCTTGACACGCGCCATGCGTTTTCGCCAGCCCCGATTTACCAGACATGGCTTTCAAGGCTTAGCGGTATTGCCCCTGCGGCAGTGGCGCACACGATGCTTGCGGCAGTCTGGCTTCTGCTCATGTACTGTGTATTTTCACAGATTGGCGCAAGGCTTCTGGACAAGGAAAAAAGGAATTATCGACCTGTATTTATGATACTTATTGCCGTGTGGTTTGCTTTCGGAAACATATCGCTTTACACGACGGAAACCTTTGCGATGACAAGGACATGGCAGGGCAAGGGGCTTATGGCAGGCATTGTGCTGCCCGCGCTGCTGCTGTGTTTTTTGAATCTGGCAGCCGACGGGATTAACAAAGGGATCATGGCGCTGCTTGTCTGTGTTATATTGTCCGCAGTGTTTGCGACAAGCGTGTCGTTTATGCTTATACCTACTGTTTCGGGGCTTGCGGCAGTGCTTATAGGGCTTAAAAATAAGGATATTAAAATATCTGTGATGATATTGGCGGCGTGTATTCCATGTATTCTGCTCGGCGGTCTTTATCTTGTCATGAGCTGACAAAAGTGTGCTGCGGTTTACCAGGGAATGAGGTGTTGGCGTGATACAGACGATTGGTGCGGTTTTTGAGGATATTGTTTTATATAATGGCAAAAGCATATTATTCCTGCTCTTTCTGGCAGCGCTTGTTTTTTTGTGGAGTGTTGAAAAAAATAAGGGTGTCAGGACAGTGCTTTTATACTTGCCCGCGGCTGAGGCGGCAATATTTGTCTGCCCGCTGTATGCCTGGGTGGGAATGAAGATAGACAAGGCGATATATTACAGGGTATTCTGGGCGCTGCCGGCCGGAGTGCTTGTATGCTATGCCCTTGTCACGCTTATGGCAAGAATGGATACATTTAAGGGCAGGATAGCCGTGTTTGTGATGGCATTGGCAGTTATCTGCCTAAACGGAAGGCTTGTTTATACAAATTCACTTCATTTCAGGGCATCAAACGCATATCATATTCCGTCTCAGGTAATTGATGTCGCGGAGGCGCTAAAGCTTGACAATTATAAACCGATTGCGGTGCTGCCTGCGGAGCTGCTGCCGTTTTTCAGGCAGTATTCGGGCGACGTATTTACCCCATATGGCAGGAACGTGATCGAGCCGCAGTGGCATTTTGAAAATGAGCTGTATGATGCAATGGAGGGTAATCCGAATGAGTATGATGCCGCTGAGGTGGCAAGATGCGCAAGAGATGAGCATTGTGTTTACGTGGTGCTTTCAAGCGCAAAGCAGATTAACGGCAGCATGGAGGAGCAGAATTATTTTCTGCTGAATTTCGTGCAGGGGTATTGTATCTATATGGACTATAATTATTATGAGGTGCTGAAGGATCAGAATCTTCTTGACGCGGACGTTATAGAGCGTGGGAATGCGGCGGCGGAAATGAAGTAGTGTGGCAGGTGGGATAAGGGCTTATGGCAAAGAACATTAGGAACATTATAATGCTTCAAGGGGTTGTCATCATATATACAATATCGGGCATTATGTCAAAAAACGCCTCGGCGCACAGCGGTGAGCCTGCAAAATTCCTCTTTTTTGTAGGAATGGATTTCTTTTTTTTGGGAGTGTATGCCATTTTATGGCAGCAGATGATAAAGCGCTTTGAGCTTTCCACCGCTTATGCGAACCGCTCAATGGCGATACTGTGGTCAATGATATGGGCGGCGTTGTTTTTCCATGATGACATAACGGTTAAAAATATATTTGGGGCGCTTCTGATAGTGGCTGGCACGCTTATCATAAACACTGACTTATCGGACAATACACAAAATAAAGATTAATGCGGGATATTTTCAAAGCGCCGGAGGCTGTTGAAGCGGCATAGGGGGATTGGAATGGTTAATCATTATATAATATGCATGGTTGTGTCAGTGACTATTGCCTCACTGTCGCAGATACTTTTGAAGAAAAGCACATTTTGCAAATATAATTCTGTCATAAGGGAATACCTTAACCCGTATGTAATCTGCGGCTATGGGCTGCTGTGCGTGTCCATGCTTATGACGGTGTATGCGTATGGCGGGGTGGACTATAAAAATGGACCTATCATTGAATCGCTTGGGAATATATGGGTATTGATTTTAAGCTATTTATTTTTTAAGGAACGGATCAGCAGGAAAAAAATGCTTGGAATGGCTTGTATTATGGCGGGAGTTGTAATATTTTATTCATAGCCTGCAAAGCGCTTTTCCATATATTGTACTAATGATGTAAGCGCAGACGGTGTTGAGATAACGAGAAGTTTTTGGTATAATGATAGGGCGGCTGAAAACTGCGCATAATTGTATTATGCAGGCGCTGCCGCAATCTGCATTTGCTGCGGAATATATAATTCAAGGCGGAAAAACCGAAGGGACAGAGATATAATATGAAAAAAAGGAAAAATTTCGGGCTGTATGGCACAAATAAAAGAAGAAGGCCAAAAAGAAACGAGAGGTTTGACATAGACTATGAAAATTATGATGAAGAAGACGGCGGCTATGCTGACGCTGCGGATGAAGACGACGAATATATAGTTGACTATCAGACGGATTATAATGCTTCCGAGTATAGAAACGATGCAAATGAGCATTATACAGCTGGCGGTGATGGATATTACGAGGGAGAAGGATATGGCGGCGAGACTGATGGCGTGGAAGGTGATTATGAAGGAGAATACTATGCAGACGAAGCATATGTAGATGATGATAGCGCAGATTATACGGACAAGGCGTATATGGTGGAAGATGAGAGCGCAGGTTATGCAGATGAGTTGTATGCAGAAGAAGATGAGAGTACAGGTTATTCAGATGAGTTATATGCAGAAGATGAAAGCATAGCATATGCAGAAGATGACAGCGTGGATTATGCAAATGAGGATTATTCAGAAGATGACAGCCTGTATTTTGAGACAGATGAATATGGTGAGGAAAATGAGTATTATGACAGCGAGCCATATGATGAGGAGGAATATGAGCCGAATGAATACGGCAGTGAAGATGAAAATGGCTTCTTTGCAGTATTGGCGGATAAAATAAAGGCTTGGGCGGCTAATCTGACGGCATTTGACTTGATAGTGGCGGCGACAGGGATTATAGTTGTTGCCGCAGGAATAATTACGTTCAGCATTTTCCATCAGGGAAAAAAGATAGAGGAGCGCATTGAGGCGATAGCGCCTGTAGGAGACGAGCTTATAAATATAGGTGTAGCCGGAGATGACGGGCTTATTGCTATGACGGGCGCGGCGCTTTCGGGGCAGTTTGTAGTAGGCGAGGCTGTCACGGAGGAAGCGTCTGACGCGGAGAATGAAAATGAAGCGTCCCAGCCAAGCAAGGTGAGCGTCAGCTTTGTTTCAGTCGAAAAGGACTTGAAAATACGTTTTACGGATTCGGAAACAGGGGAGCTTATTACAGGCACAGCGTTTGAGGTAGTGCTTACAAGCTCGAAGGGCAAGCAGCTTGTGCTTACTGACGACGACATGGACGGCATTATTTATGCGACGAATATTACTCCGGGCGTATTTGAGGCGGTAGTTACGTCTACAGATAAATATAAATTTCCCTCCGCTGCGCAGCAGGTCACGGTTAAGGACAAGGTTGAGTATGTGGTAATAAATATTCAGGACGAGGTAAAAAAGGAGTCGCAGGTTAATGTGGCGGCAGAGGACACGCAGAAGCAGGACGCGGCAAAGGAGGAGGTAAAGCTTACTGACACCGTTGAATGGGTGGAGTCCACAAGCACGCCGATAGGCGGCACGGAGAGCTATATTCTTGTGGACAAGGACACTATAGCAGATCCGTCACAGGCGGCAATGCTTGGGAAAAAGATGTTTTTTGACGGGCTTAATGTGACGCTTGAGCCGTCAAAGCTTTCGCTTTTTGTAAACGGCACGGCGCAGCTTAAAGTCAGTCAGGATTTTAAAGACTCGGAAAGCGACGCTGAAAAGGTGGAGTATTCTTATAAGTGGGAATCGTCAAATGGTGATATTGTATCGGTGGACGGCAGCGGCCCCAGCGCAAATATCACGGCAAAAGCAAGCGGACCAGCGAATATTACCTGCACTGTCACCAAGACTACTACGCCGATTACGTATGAAGGCGGCGAACCGACGCAAAGCAGAGAGAAGATTGACGAGGACGAATATAATGAGCTTTTAGAAAAATGCAAAGAGGAAGGCAAAGATGAGAGCAAGGAGATTGTCAAAGAGGGCGACGGCGATGATGTTAAATATTATAAAATTGTAGAGAAGTTAACGGAAAAGACAAAGAAATATGGTGAGCCAGTTACGGAAACAGGAAAGGAGGCTGACTGTGAGGTAACAGTCAAGGAGAATGGCATCAAGTCAGGCACGCTTGAGCTGAAAAAGAGCGCCGACAGCTGCGCTGTAGGAGCGACGCTCACTGTAAGCCCGTCAAAGCTTGAGTACACGTATGATGACGACAGCAGGCAGACGCTCACGGAGGGATTTCCTGCTATCACATGGTCAAGCGCTGACAAAGAAGTGGCAACAATAAATGACAAGGGCGTGGTTACAGGTGTTAAGACAGGCTCTACTACGATTAAGGGCGTAGCCACCGTAAAGAATTCCGCAGGCAATGACATAAGCATAGAAGCGACTGTAACAGTGTCAATTACCGATGCGCCAGTATTTTCACTTGTGCTTGACAGGACAGACGATGTTTATCTTGCTGTAGGCGGCGAGACCACGCTTGTCGCTACGGTTGCAAATGCAAAGTCTGATTCAGGCGTCACATGGACTACATCGGACAAGAAAATTGCCACGGTAGATGAAAACGGTAAGGTAACGGGAGTGGCGGCAGGCAGCGCCACCATTACGGCGACAACGAAGGAAAAAAATGCGGACGGCAAGCAGCTGACGGCTTCGTGCAAGGTTACGGTAAATTCGGACGCAGTCAACGATACGACGACAAAGCTGAAGGACAAAAACGGCAACCAGATATACATAAAGGACAGCGACGGCAATTATAAGGAAGCAGTATATGCCGACTACTACACTGCAAAGGAATTTTACCTGAGGACAGAGGGGCAGTTTGCATATACAGGTTGGCAGACTATAAACGGCAAAACCTACTATTATGATAAAAACGGCAATGCAGTAACAGGCACGCAGATAATACAGGGAGTTACATATAATTTCGGCTCGGACGGTGCGATTGCGACTACGGTAAACGGCTCTACCTTCGGCATAGACATATCGCGCCACAACGGGAACATTGACTGGAACGCGGTCAAGGCGTCAGGCGTAGACTATGTAATCCTGCGCTGCGGGTACAGGGGCTCCGCGACAGGCGTGCTGATTGAGGACGAGAGCTTTAAAAAGAATATCAAGGGCGCTACGGCAGCAGGCTTAAAGGTTGGCGTTTATGTGTTCTCTCAGGCGGTAGACGAGGTTGAGGCGGTAAAGGAGGCGTCGCTTGCCGTAAGCCTTGTGAAAGGCTACAAGCTTACATATCCCATATTTATTGACACTGAATCGAGCGGCGGCAGGGCTGACAAGATAGACAAGGCGACAAGGACAGCGGTTGTCAACGCCTTCTGCCAGACAGTGGCAAGCGCAGGTTATCAGGCGGGCATTTATGCGTCAAAGACATGGTTTGAGGATAAGCTAAACATGGGCGCTGTCGGCAGCTACAGGATATGGCTTGCGCAGTATGCCGCACAGCCTACATACAAGAGCAGGTACGATATGTGGCAGTATTCAAGCAAGGGCACGATAAGCGGCATAAAGGGCGACGTTGATTTAAACTGGAGTTATATGGGTTACTAAGGCGGAAAAGCTCTAAGGCGGTCATATACGCCTTGGGGCTTTTATATTTATTATATTCTTTATAATTACTTGAAAAAATTAACATTTAACGCTATACTTGTAATAACAATATTATTATGGAGGAAATATTTTCTATGAGGACATATTTAGTCACAGGAGGAGCGGGCTTCATAGGCTCTAACTACATTCATTATATGTTTAAAAAATATGGAGACGAAATCAGGATAATCAACGTTGACGCGCTCACCTACGCGGGCAATCTCGAAAATTTAAAGGATATAGAAAACAGGCAAAATTACACCTTTATAAAGGCGGACATCACGGACAAGGCTGCAATCGCTAAAATATTTGATGAAAACGACATCGACAGGGTAGTCCATTTCGCGGCGGAGAGCCATGTGGACAGGAGCATAAAAAACCCCGAGATTTTTGTGCAGACAAACGTGCTTGGCACGGCAGTCATGCTGAACTGCGCAAAGGCGGCATGGGAGCTTCCAGACGGCACATTTAAGGATGGCAAAAAGTTCCTCCATGTTTCCACGGACGAGGTATACGGCTCGCTTGAAAATGAGGGCGAATACTTCTATGAGACAACGCCATACGCGCCGCACAGTCCCTATTCGGCGAGCAAGGCATCATCCGATATGCTCGTGAAGGCATATATGGACACGTATAAATTTCCTGCAAACATTACAAACTGTTCAAATAATTACGGTCCGTACCAATTCCCTGAAAAGCTGATACCTCTTATTATAAATAATGCGCTTCAGGGTAAAAAGCTTCCCGTATATGGGGACGGCAAAAATGTGCGCGACTGGCTTTATGTTGAGGATCATGCGAAGGCGATAGATATGGTGCAGGAAAAAGGCAGGCTTTTTGAGACCTACAATATCGGCGGCCACAATGAAAAGCAGAACATAGAGATTATAGAGATAATTATAGAAACCCTTCAGGAGCAGCTTTCTGATGATGATCCAAGAAAAAAGCTTGTCTCAAAGGATTTGATTACTTATGTCGAGGACCGCAAAGGGCATGACAGGAGATACGCCATTGCGCCCGACAAAATCAAGGCGGAAATCGGCTGGGAGCCTGAAACCATGTTTAAAGACGGCATAAAAGAAACTATAAAGTGGTATTTTTCGCATGAGGACTGGCTTAAAAACGTGACAAGCGGCGATTACCAGAAATATTATGCGGAGATGTATAAATAAAACGGCCGCTAAATTCACAGATGTATTAAGAATGAATGGAAGGATAGTGTGAAAAATAAATTTTTCACACGTAAATTTGCGCTTGGGTACAAATTCTTAGATATATCAAAAATGGAGGATTAAGATGAAGGGTATTATTTTGGCGGGAGGATCAGGGACCAGGCTTTATCCGCTTACAAAGGCTATTTCAAAGCAGATTATGCCTGTGTATGACAAGCCTATGATTTACTATCCGCTTTCGACGCTGATGCTTGCGGGCATAAGGGATATTTTGATTATTTCGACGCCGAGGGATTTGCCGATATTTGAGGAGCTTTTTGGCACGGGAGAGCAGCTGGGGCTTCGCATGGAGTATGCGGTGCAGGAGCAGCCGCGCGGGCTTGCGGACGCGTTTATCATCGGCGCTGATTTTATCGGCAGCGATTCCGTGGCGCTTGTGCTGGGCGACAATATTTTTTACGGGCAGAGCTTTTCAAAGCTGCTGCAGAGAGTGGCGGCGAAGGAGAGCGGCGCGACGATTTTCGGATATTATGTGCGTGATCCGAGAGAATACGGCGTAGTGGAGTTTGACAAGGACGGCAAGGCTATTTCCATAGAGGAAAAGCCCGCAAAGCCAAAGAGCAATTATGCAGTCCCAGGACTTTATTTTTATGACAATGATGTAGTAGAGATTGCAAGAAACGTAAAACCTTCCGCGCGCGGCGAGATAGAGATTACAAGCATAAACAATGAGTATTTGAGGCGCGGCACGCTTACGGTGGAAACGATGGGGCGCGGCTTTGCATGGCTTGACACGGGCAACCATGATTCGCTTCTTGACGCGGCGGATTTTGTGTGCGCTTTCCAGAAAAGGCAGGGCCTGTATATTTCATGCATAGAGGAGATTGCGTACAAGAGGGGCTTTATCACAAGGGAGCAGCTTTTGGCGCTTGCTGAGCCTCTGATGAAGACGGATTACGGAAAATATTTAGTTGAGGTTGCGAATGGACTCTAAGGCAAAAAGGGCGGGCATATTGATTGCGCTGTGTTCCATAGCTGTTGTAATGGCTGTGGTGGCTGGTGTAAATTATAAACGTCTTGTGGATGGCGGCTCACCTCAAAAAGAGGAGGAGCAGACAGCAGCCGATACAGGCGGCGGCATAGCGGAGGACGGGCGCGTGATAGGCGCTGATTTATCTGCGTTTTTAAGGGACGAAGATTTTTTTGACAAGGAAACGTCCAACGGCTCAAATTTAAGCCATATATCTACTGGGGAAACCGAACCTCTCACGCTGCTTGCAAGCTCGGTTCAGCGTGACATCAGAGTAAAGATAGTCGATGACAAAGGCGATGTGGTGCAGGGACATGACTATATGGTTGAAGTTGAGGGTGAGGGCACATATTTTGATGACGATAGAGACGGCATTATCCATATAATGAATGTAAAGCCGGGCGATTATGAGGTTTCGCTTGGAAGCGTCGAGGGATTTGATGTGCCAAGCGAGCCTGCTAAAGTGCGCGTAAAATCAATAGTGTCATACACGCCGATTGATGATATAAGCTTTTTTGTACATTCAGAAGACGAAATTGATGTGCTGAACGATGACTTGGAGTATAAAAACGAGGCTGTAGACGCAGAGGACGAAGACGATTCGCAATATACGGCTTTGCTCAGCGAAGACGAGCGGGACAACGCCGTGGCGCTTGGCATAGATGTTTCCAAATGGAACAAGGATATAGACTGGGAAATAGTAAAGGCGGAGGGCGTGGATTTTGCGATAATCCGATGCGGCTACCGCGGCTCCTCGTCAGGGCTGCTGGTTGAGGATCCGTACTTTTTCAAAAATATAGAGGGCGCAAAAAAGGCTGGCATAAAGGTGGGCGTATATTTCTTCTCGCAGGCTGTTGATTTGGTGGAGGCAGTCGAGGAGGCGAGCATGGCTGTTGCGCTGCTGAATGGCATGGAGCTTGACTTCCCGATATTTATAGACAGCGAGGGCGCTGGCGGTAACGGCAGGGCTGACGGACTTGACGCGGCGACGCGCACTGCTGTAGTAAATGCTTTTTGCCAGACTGTACAAAACGCCCAGATGGACGCGGGAGTATATGCAAGCCGCAACTGGTATTACAATAATCTCAATACGGCGGATTTCAATGACATAAAAATATGGCTTGCAGAGTACAGGCAGACGCCGCTCTATGATGGTGAGTATGACATGTGGCAGTACACGTCAAGCGGCGCGGTAGGCGGCATTGAAGGCAGGGTTGACTTGAATGTGAGTTATTTGGGCATAAAACATTAAGAAAAAAACATTAAGAAACTCTAAGGCGATAAAGTACATCGCCTAAGACTTTCTAAATGTTTAGAAAAACGCAAGGGCGGCGTTTTTCTTGGATGATTTACGTATTTATTGCTGAATTCTTACGAAGAATTTGATTGGATTGGGCAGTTTTTGATTGATTTGAGATATTAAGGTGATATGGGAGGATTGAAATGGGAAAAATTACGGTAGAGGAATGTATTGCGGACGGGATTGTGATAGAGGGGCTGAAGGTTATAACTCCGCAGGTGTTTGGAGATAACAGGGGTTATTTTATGGAGACTTACAATTACAATGATTTTAAGGCGGCGGGTATTGATCAGGTCTTTGTGCAGGATAACCAGTCCGCGTCAAAAAGGGGCGTGCTGCGCGGCCTGCATTTCCAGAAAAATTATCCGCAGGACAAGCTTGTGCGCGTTATAAAGGGCGAAGTGTATGATGTAGTGGTGGATTTGCGCAAGGATTCAAAGACCTTTGGCAAGTGGTACGGCGTGCATCTTTCAGAGGAAAACAAAAAGCAGTTCTTTGTGCCGAAAAACTTTGCGCACGGCTTTCTGGTGCTTTCAGATTATGCTGAGTTCTGCTATAAATGCACTGATTTTTACCACCCTGATGACGAGGGCGGCCTGCTCTGGAGCGATCCTGATATCGGCGTTGAGTGGAACATCCCAGAGGGAATGGAGCTTATAATGTCCGAGAAGGATAAGAAGTGGGGCGGCATAAAGGAATTTAAAAGATGAAGAAAGGCATATCCAAACGAACGATAAAATTATTTGCGACGCTTATGGCGGTGATTCTGGCGGCAGTGATTATAATACATCACAATCCGCTGGCGGATCAGCATGAGGAAAATGTCAAAAAGCTGGTTGCATGCCTTATGATAG
This sequence comes from uncultured Lachnospiraceae bacterium, assembly GCA_947625775.1. Classification (GTDB taxonomy): domain Bacteria; phylum Bacillota; class Clostridia; order Lachnospirales; family Lachnospiraceae; genus COE1. Next base: position 162,323 of record CANQPM010000006.1, read on the forward strand.
TCGGCGCTATGCTGATTTTTTACCGTTTTTACGACAGGCTTGTCTCACTTCCTGCGGAGCTTTGGCAGTCGCGCGAGCTTATCTGGAAGCTTTCCAAAAACGATTTCAAAAACAGGTATGCAGGCTCATACATGGGGCGTGTCTGGGCGTTTACGCAGCCTGTAGTGACTGTGCTTTTGTACTGGTTTGTGTTCGGTCATGTGATGGCGCGGGACAAGCTGGAGGTGCTTACGGTAGGTATTGAGGCGCCGTATGTGCTGTGGCTTACGGCGGGGCTTGTGCCGTGGTTTTATTTCAGCGAGGCGATAAACAACGGTACTACCTCGCTGCTCGAATACAATTATCTCGTAAAAAAAGTAGTGTTCAAAATAAGCATTATTCCGATAGTAAAGCTTATAGCGGCATCATTTACGCATATATTTTTCGTGTGCTTTATGCTGGCGGTGTATTTTGTCTATGGCTATAAGCCTGATATTTATCTGCTGCAGCTTATCTATTACAGCTTATGCATGTTTGTTTTCGTGCTTGCCATCAGCTATTCGACCTGCGCGATAGTTATATTTTTCAGGGATTTGACGCAGATTATAAATATAATATTACAGGTAGGAATGTGGGCGACGCCGATTTTGTGGAATATCACGCGGCTTGACGATAACCCAGTGCTGCAGAAAATACTTAAAATCAATCCCGTGTTTTATGTTGTAAACGGCTACAGGGATGCGATGTTTACCAAAACATGGTTCTGGCAGGATTTTTATTCGACATCTTACTTCTGGATTGTGACAGTGGTGCTTTTTGGAATAGGGGCGCTTATTTTCCGCAGGCTAAAAGTGCATTTTGCGGACGTGCTTTAGATTTGTCTGTAAAGCACCTTATGCGTGAGATGAAGTCTGCAGTGCTTTTTGGAAAAATGTGAGCGGTAAAAGCCCGAGGGCGGATTTTCAGGCTTTTGGCTGGAATACTTGCTGGAGCGGACAAGGGGTAAAAATATGAGTAATGAAACCGCGATTGCGGTAAAAAACGTATGCAAAATATATAAGCTCTATGATAAGCCGATGGATCGTATGAAAGAGGCGCTGGGGCTTACTAAGACAAAAAAATACAAGGAGCACCGCGCGCTTGACAATGTGAGCTTTGACGTAAAGCAGGGCGAGTGCGTGGGCATCATAGGCACAAACGGTTCAGGGAAGTCAACGATACTCAAAATAATAACAGGCGTTCTTAATCCGACGAGCGGCAGCGTAGAGGTGGACGGGAGGATATCGGCGCTGCTGGAGCTTGGCGCGGGCTTTAACCAAGAGTATTCGGGAATGGAGAATATTTACCTAAACGGCACTATGAACGGCTTTTCAAAGTCTGAGATAGACGCGCGTATGGCGGACATACTTGATTTTGCCGATATTGGGGATTACGTGTACCAGCCCGTGAAGACATATTCGAGCGGCATGTTTGTGCGGCTTGCGTTTTCCGTGGCGATAAATATTGAGCCTGAGATACTTATAGTGGACGAGGCGCTTTCCGTGGGAGATGTTTTTTTTCAGGCAAAGTGCTATCACAAGTTTGAAGAATTTAAACAGATGGGAAAGACTATCATTATCGTAAGCCACGATTTGAGCAGCATTGCAAAATACTGTGACAGGGTTATCCTTTTAAATCAGGGCGTTAAGCTTGGCGAGGGTTTGCCCAAGGAAATGATAGACGACTTTAAGCGCGTGCTTGTGGGACAGTATGAGGCTCCTGAAAGCAAAGCGGAGCAGAGCCTGATAAATGATGCCGAGGTAAGGGAAGCTGTTGTGGCAAAGGCGGCGGAGCAGAAGAAAGCCCGCGAAAGTGGCGGGGGCGCGTCAAAGCTGCTTGAATACGGCACAAAGCAGGCTGTTATTGAGGAGTTTTACGTCGTTGATGATAAGGGCACGCGCACAAACGCGGTTATAAAGGGAAGTGAATTTACTATATATATGAGGGTTCGCTTTGAAAGCGATCTGCCTGCGCCGATATTTGCGTTTTCATTTAAGACGGCGAAAGGAACGGAGATTACAGGCACGAACACAATGTTTGAGAAAGCGTTTTTAGAGCCTGTAAGCGCGGGGGCGGTGAAAGAAGTGACCTTTACGCAGAAAATGTCGCTGCAGGGGGGAGAGTACCTTATTTCCTTTGGAGTGACGGGCTATGAGGGCAATGATTTCAAGGTATATCATAGAATGTATGACGCGTTTGACATAACGGTAATTTCGGACAAAAATACGGTGGGATATTACGATATGGATTCTAAGGTCAGCGTGAGAGACGCTGGCTGATGCCAGAGGCGGATTATTTGGAGGAGCGGCATAATGGCTGGAGAGTTTGGGCAGGCAGAACAACTTGAAAAGTTTGAAAAGATAGGGAATGTGGTTTTGGATTTGAGCCTTTATTCAGGCAAGGATTTATATACAGACGGCGATATTGAGAATGAGATGCTTGAGATTGCGGTAAACCATTCCGTGGAGGAGTTTCCCGATATAATAGAGCAGAAGAAAAGCTGGCCGATTTTTTATCATTTTTCGCCGTTTCGCTCGAATATAATCGACTGGCTCCCGATTAAAAAGACTGACAAAATACTCGAAATCGGCTCGGGGTGCGGCGCTGTCACGGGAGCGCTTGCAAGGCGCGCTGGGAGCGTTACCTGTGTTGAGCTGTCAAAAAAGCGCAGTCTGATAAATGCCTATAGAAACATGGAATATGACAACATAACCATTAAGGTGGGTAATTTTAAGGACATTGAGCCGCAGCTTGCAAAGGATTTTGACTATGTGCTGCTTATCGGCGTGTTTGAATATGGACAGGCATATATCGGAGGCAAAACTCCGTATGAGGATTTTATGCGCATCTGCAATTGCCACAGGAAGCTCGACGGACGGCTTATTATCGCCATTGAAAATAAATTTGGGCTAAAATATTGGGCAGGGTGCAGGGAGGATCATTTAGGCACGCACTTTTCAGGGCTTGAGGGCTATCATGAGGGAGGGGCGGCAAGAACCTTCACGCGGCGCGGGCTTGAAAATATAATGGAGAGCGTCGGCATACATGAGTATTTCTTTTACTATCCTTATCCCGACTATAAATTTATGACGGCGGTGTACTCGGACAAATATCTGCCGAAGAAGGGCGAGCTGTCAAACAATCTGCGCAATTTTGACAGGGACAGGGTGCTTTTGTTTGACGAGACGCAGGTGTTTGACCAGATTATTGACGAGAGGGAGTTTCCGCTTTTTTCAAATTCATATCTTGTTGTGGCGGGCGGCGAGCCAAACGCGCTGTACGCGAAATTTTCAAACGACAGGGACAGCCAGTGGGCTATACGCACGCTTATGGTAAAGGACGCGCCAGGTAAGCTTCACGTGGAAAAGCAGCCTGACACTCCTTCGGCATACGGGCATATTTCAGATATGCAGCGCGCATATGAGCTGCTGTCAAAGCGCTATGAAGGGACAAAGATTGACATAAACAAATGCGAGCCGATTGGCGGGGACATCAAAAACGGGCTTAAATTTGAATTTTGCGCAGGCGTAACGCTGGAGGCAATGCTTGACGAGTGCCTTTCCAGAGCAGACGTGGAGGGATTCAAGCGTCTTGTCGGCGAGTATATGGAGTGGCTTGGCTACAATGAGGAAAGCGTGTGCGTGAGCAATATTGACTTTATTTTCCCTAATATACTTGTTGACGGCGGCAAGTGGCATGTGATTGACTATGAGTGGACATTTGAGCGGAGGATTTCGGCAAAGAGCATAGCGTTCCGCGCGTTTTACAATTATATGCTTGGCGGTGAGACAAGAAAAGCCTGCGGGGAGTTTTTGATGCATGACGTGCTTGGATTTTCGCAGGAGGAGATAGACGAAGCGGTAAAGCAAGAGAGCGGTCTGCAGAGCTATATAAACGGCAGCCGCGCGTCAGTCAGCAAAATGCGGGAGCTTATCGGCAACAAGGCGTATGAATTGCAGGGCATGCTTGATTACTGCATGCATGTGGACAAAAAGTATTTTTCAAAAATATATGTGGATTACGGCGGGGGCTTTAGCGAGGAAAATTCGTTCATAGTCAAGGACTGTTATATAGAGGAGAAGTATCTCCGCCTGCAGCTTGCCATACCTGACGGCGCGGTGCGTCTTAGAATAGATCCATGTGACAATCCGTGTGCGGTGATGATAAATGAGATAAAAATTGACGGCAGGCTTTATCCCGCTGAAAATGTTGAGGTAAGCGGCGTGCGCCATGAGAGCGGCTATATAATATTTGACGGAAATGATCCCAATATGGCGGTTGATGTAAATGGGGGCAGACAGCTTACCACTGATATAGTGATAATGGAAATGCCCGATGAAATAGCAAAGGAGTTTACTGAGCGGGCTGCAAAGGAGCAGGATGCGGGTTTCTTTGCGCGTGTAAAAGGGCATATTAAAAGGCGTTTATAGTATAATTTATGGCAGCCGATGACAGCATATTGCCGTGGAGCGTTTAAAAAGGCATATTAGGTTGAAAGAGTGAAGTAATTTATAATGATAAACAGGATAAAAAAGGCGATTCAGGACAGATTATATGAAAACTGCATAGATGAATACCGAAAGGAGCTGCGCTGCCAGACAGATCCGTATCTTTTGTGGGTAAAACAGACAGAAATTTATGGCGCGGAAAGCATTGACGAGGAGGAGTACCCTTCGCTCGGCGTGGTTTATATGGAGCAGTGCACGGGCGGATTTACGCTTGACGACATTAAAAACGAGTATATAATATTTGCCTCCAAAAACGGCAGGATTTCCGTGAGGGCGTTTGGAGAGATTATGCGCTATTTTGACACGCATAAGGACACAAATATTGTATATCCTGACGAAGATGTCTGGGCGCTTTGCGAGGAGGAAGGCGACAGGCCAAAAGCAGACGGCGATGACGAGCTGCGCTGCCGCACTTTCCCATGGACAAAGCCTATGTGGTCGCCCGACACGCTTTTTTCATTTTTCTATTTCGGGAATATTTTTGCGATAAGAAAGAGCGCGTTTGTGGACATAGAGTGGCTTGGCGATAAGGATTACAGGAAAAACATATATGATTTTGCGCTGAAGGCAACAGAGCTTGGAAAACGCGCAGGCCATATCGAAAAGGTGCTTTTCCACGCATACAGAAGGGGAAAAAACATAGCTGAAATAGAAGAAGCGCTTATGCACAGCACGGATTTTATAGGCGTCGGCGCTGAATATGACGATATCCGCATTGCCGCAATGGAGCGCAGGGGGATTAAGGGCAAAATGGCGGCGGACAGCGCGACAGGGATAACATATCCGATATATGAGGCAGAGGGAAATCCGCTTGTAAGCATTATCATTCCGTCAAAGGACAATCCCGAGACGCTTAAGCAGTGCATACGCTCCGTTTATAACCATACGGCGTACAAAAATTATGAGATTATAGTGGTGGATAATGGCAGCTCAGCGCGAAACCGCATTGTGCTTGATTCTTTTAAAAATGAGTGTGAATTTTCATATATATATCAGCCGATGGAGTTTAACTTTTCAAAGATGTGCAATATCGGCGCCAGCGCGTCAAAGGGCAGCTATATACTGTTTTTAAATGACGATATGGAGGCGACGGAGGACTTATGGCTTGACAGAATGCTTGGGCAGGCGGCGTTGAAGCATGTGGGCGCAGTGGGTGCAAAGCTTTTGTACCCCAATTCCACGCTTATCCAGCATGCAGGCATAAGCAACACGATATACGGTCCTGGGCATAAGCTGAAAAAAATGGACGACAGCGTTTCATATTATTATGGAAGGAACCGTTTTGTGTATGACATGATAGGAGTGACGGCCGCATGCCTGCTTATTCGCAGGGATTATCTAAAGGCGATAGGCGGGCTTTACGAGGGGCTTGCGGTGGCTTATAATGACGTAGATTTGTGTTTCAGGCTTTGCACAAAGGGGCTGTACAATGTGCAGAGAAATGATGCGGTGCTTTATCATCACGAGTCGCTTAGCCGCGGCGACGATATGCAGGACGGGGAAAAGCTGAAACGCCTGCTCAGTGAACAGGAGCTTCTTTACAGCAGGCATAAAAAGTTTTACCACAGGGATCCATTTATAGGCACGCTTATGAACGACGGCGATCCCGAGTACAAATGCCGCTGGCTCGAGGCGTATGAGCTTGCCGATACCACAGACTACGTGGAGCAGATAAGCCAAGGGAAAAAGCTTCCAAATGAGCGCAGAATGAACAACGCCATTATGGTAGTTACAGAGGACTGCAAAAAGGAGCGCTATGTAAAGAAGCCCTATTATCTGATAAAGGGCTGGGCGTATGTGCCCGATATGGATAATGCCCGCTACAGCTTTAAGCTGCTGTTTGTAAACGGCAGCGGTCAGGTGTGGGAGCTGCCCGTACAGAAGCGTTACCGAAAGGACGTGGCGGCGATACTTGAAAATCAGGTAAATGTTGACATGACAGGCTTCTGCTGCTGGATATATGAGGGAGCTCTGCCGAATGACACATATGATTTGTGGATTACAGCCAAGGACAACTGTTCAAGGCAACGTCTTTACCGCAATATGGAAAAGCAGCTTGAAGTAAAATAAAACGAGGTATAGCAATGGGGTATTACGAGGAGGAGCTGTTTGCCCAGAGGACGCCATATCTTCAATGGCTCAAGGAACAGTCTGGAGCTTGGCTCAATGGACAGGAAATTTCTGAAAGACATACAGGGAAACCGCTGTGCAGGCTTCCCTTTTGTTCGTGTGAGGATAAGGCGGCGGACATCGTGAAAACCTCGGTACATAGGGGAATAAACGGGCTTGACGACAGGGCGGTTTATCTTTTTGAGCGCAAGGGCGGCGAGCTGTCGGGGAATGCCGAAGATGAAATATCGGCGGCGTTTGGACAGAATAAGGGCGTACAGCTTGCCTACGCGGATGAGGATTATCTTGGAAGCCTTACAGAGCTGTACGGGCTTGAAGACGACGGTAAGCTTTACCGCGGCGAGCCGTGGTTTAAGCCTGATTATTCGCCTGATACATTAAACTCATTTTTTTATATCGGCAGCGTTTTTGCCGTGCGTGGCGCAGCGCTTAGATTAGCCGTGGAAAAAGGGCTTAACCTGTATGAGCTTGTCTGCCTTGCCGCGGATATGGGTGGCGGAAGGGCTGCGCATATACCAAAAGTGCTATATACAAACAATAATCTGTCCGACGCATATGAGCTTGAAGGGCAGGGACTAATGGAAAAAAAGTGCGCGGCGCAGGCTGCGCTTGTGTCAATAATAATACCAAGCCGCGACAACAGTAAGGCGCTTGGCAAATGCCTGACTACGCTTACGCAGCTCACGTCATACAAGAATTATGAGCTTATCATAGTGGACAACGGGAGCCGCAGCGAGGAGAAGGCTGCCGTATATGCTCTGGCAAATGAGCTCAGGCAAAAAAATAACGGGCTGAATATTGAATATATATGGAAGGAAATGGCATTTAATTTTTCTGCTATGTGCAATATCGGCTCGCGAATGGCAAACGGAAAATATCTGCTGTTTTTAAATGATGACATAGAAATTATAGAAGCCGAATGGCTGGAAAATATGCTTGCGTCTGCCGCGCTGCCGCACGCGGGCGCAGTAGGGGCAAAGCTGTATTATCCGAAAGAAAATAATAGCAATAGTTATTTAATCCAGCATATCGGGATAACCAATATGGGAATAGGTCCTGCGCATAAGCTTAGCGGCTTGGAGGATAAGGGAAACCTTTACCACGGGCATAATCTTGTCACCTACAATATGCTTGCCGTGACAGGCGCGTGCCTGATGATAGAAAAGGCGAAGTTTGACGCTGCGGGCGGCTTTGACGAGGAGCTTGCCGTCGCGTACAATGATGTGGAATTATGCTTTAGGCTTTACAAGGCGGGATATTACAATATTGTGAGAAATGACGCAAGGCTTGTCCACCACGAGTCACTTAGCAGGGGCAGTGACATCGGCGGGGAGGGGCAGAAACGTCTGGAAAAAGAAAAACGTATGTTATATAACGAGCATCCCGATATGGAGGGAAAAGACGCGTTTTACAGCCCTAATCTTGTCCAGTGGAAACGTGATGTGAAGTATAACGTAGGTTATTTATCCCTCTGCGATAATGAGGTGCTTCCTGTACGGCTTGACGACGCAATGCTTAAAACGCTGCCCAAGGCGCATAAGAACAGATATATCAGGCGCATAACGGGCGAGAGCCTTTCAATGCTTGTGATTGATGAAATAAAAACAGGTGATATTGATGCGCCGCATTACTGTGGCGAGCGGCTTGCAAGCATAACAGGCTGGCATTTAATCCGCAGAAAAGATAACGCGGTAGTTGAAAAGGCGATGCTGTTAAGGAAAAAAGACAATGCTAATCATATATATATACTGCCCGTCTATCCGCAGCTTAGGGAAGATGTGCCTGAAATGATTGAAAACGGGGACAATTCTGGTAGGACAAGAAATACAATGCTGTGTGGATTACGTGTGATATTTAATTGCATGGCGCTTGTCGAGGGCTGCTATGAGATAGGGATAGTCGCCACGGTAGGAAATGAGAGGCGCGGATATATTGAGTGGAGCGGGCGTACAATAGATATTTAATATCGCAAGTTATTTAAAGCTGTTTAAAATTATTAAAAACTGCTTTAGCATTGCAAAGGAAATTTGCTGAATACACCGAAAACACCGAATGACTGATACTGATAATGTTATAAAAAATGATAATGTTACAGAAAAATTTTGGAATTTTGGAATTTTGATAGAAATTTCACGATAGAAAATAAAAACATATGTTATACAATATGCCGAGGTAATAATAAAAATGAATGATGACGAGCAAATATACGATTTAGAATTTTATAAAAACGCCTACGAGCAGGAAAAGGCACGCTCCGCGTCTCTTGCGGGGCGTCTTGCCGATGCCAAAAACGAGGCGGACAATCTGCAGTTCCAGCTTGACCGCATAAAGAACAATCCAGCATGGAAAGCAAGCAAGCCGCTCAGAATGGCTATGCACTGGGGCATCAGAAACTACAGGCGCCTTAGAAATCTTGGCGGTCCGAGGGGAATAGCGCGTAAGCTCAGGCAGAAAAAGATAGAGACGCAGGCAAAAAAGCTCCACGGCACGGCGAGCTTTCCAAGCGCGGAGGAGGCTGCGCGTCAGCGCGGGGAAAAATTTGAACATATGGTGAAGTTCAGCATACTTGTACCGCTCTGGAACACTCCGATTAATTTTCTCGATCAGATGATTGAGTCCGTAAAGGCGCAGACATATGAAAACTGGGAGCTTTGCCTTGCCGACGGCTCAGACGGCGAGCACAGCGAGGTGGGCAGAAGATGCCTTGAATACGCGGCGTCTGACAAGCGCATAGTGTATAAAAAGCTTGAAAGAAACGAGGGAATAGCGGGAAACACAAACGAGTGCCTAAAGCTGGCGACAGGAGAGTATATCGGGCTTTTTGACCATGACGACATTATACATCCGTCTGTGCTTTATGAGTATGCAAAGGTGATTAATGAGCAGTGCGCGGACTATATTTACTGTGACGAGACGACATTTAAGGGCGACAGCATTGACAATATGATTACGCTCCATTTTAAGCCCGACTTTGCGATTGACAATCTGAGGGCAAACAATTACATCTGTCATTTCAGCGTGTTTTCGCGTAAGCTCCTTGAGGGGACAGAGCTTTTCAGAAGCGGCTTTGACGGCAGCCAGGATCATGACATGATACTCAGGCTTACGTCAAACGCCAAAAAGGTTGTCCATGTGCCTAAGCTTATGTATTATTGGCGTTCGCACAAAAACAGCACGGCAAGCGACATAAGCGCAAAGCCTTATGCGATAGCGGCAGCCAAGGGAGCAGTCGCAGACCACCTTGAAAAGAGCGGGTTTAAGAATTTTGAGATTAGGAGCACGCGGGCGTTTGATACGATTTTTGAGATTAAATATGAGATTTTGAGCGAGGACAAGATATCGATACTTATTCCCAATAAAGACCATGTTGATGATCTGCGCAGATGCGTTGAGTCGATAAAGGCGCGGTCTACCTATGACAATTATGAGATTATCATTATAGAGAATAATAGCGGGGAGAAGGCGACATTTGACTATTATAAAACGCTTGAGGGACAGAGAAAAATAACGGTTGTTACTTATAGAGGGGAGTTTAACTACTCCAAAATCAACAATTTCGGCGCAGGCTATGCCACGGGGAAATACCTGCTGCTGCTTAATAATGACACGCAGGTTATCACTATGAACTGGCTTGAAAATATGCTGATGTACGCGCAGCGCGATGACGTGGGCGCGGTAGGCGCAAAGCTTTACTATGGAGACAGGACTATCCAGCACGCAGGCGTCGTAGTAGGTCTTGGAGCGCACAGGACAGCGGGGCATACGCACTACAAGATTAATTATGACAATCTCGGCTATATGGGAAAGCTCTGCTACGCGCAGAACGTGTCCGCAGTCACGGGCGCGTGCCTTATGGTGAAAAAGTCGCTCTATGATAAGCTTGGCGGGCTTGATGAGGAGTTCAAGGTGGCGCTCAATGACGTGGATTTCTGTCTGAGGCTTTTGGAGAATGGATATCTGAACGTATTTACGCCGTTTGCGGAGCTTTATCACTTTGAGTCGGCATCAAGGGGAATTGATGCCGCAGATGAGGCAAAGGCAGAGCGCTATGAGGAGGAGTCACAGCATTTCCGCGAGAAATGGAAAGCGTTTCTGGAGAAGGGTGATCCTTATTATAATCCTAATTTTTCGTTGGATTATAGTGATTATTCTTTGCGGGTATAGTGTGAAAAATATTTCTAGGGCATCAAAGGACACCGCTTAGGAGGTATTAAGCTTCTTACCGAAGAACATAGGGCAGCGTTTTCATATCTGCTTGAGTCGACGAAACGGCATAGAAGGATTAATTATAGAAGATACGAGGGGAAGGTTCGTATGATTATTGCGATAAATTACGCAGACAAAGGCTTTGCCAAGGCGCAGCAGTTAAATTTAAAGACGGCAAAGCAGTATGGGGCAGACAGACTGATTGCATATACTCCTGATGACATAGACCGTGGGTTCTATGAAAAAAATAAGGACATACTCAGCATAAAAAAAGGAAACGGCCTATACCTGTGGAAACCTTATTTTTTGAACAAGGCGTATAAGCTGCTAAGAGACGGAGATTACCTTATATATACGGACGCAGGTTCAGTATATGTTGACAAAATTCAATATTTAATAGAATGCATGGATAAAGAGAATACCGACATAATGGTTTTCTCCCTGCAGAACGAAATGCTTGAACGCAAATACACCAAGCGGGATGCCTTTATATTAATGGGGTGCGATACGCCTGAATTTACGGACACGCCTCAGTCAATCGGCGGCTATGTGATAATAAGAAAATCCGATTTTGCGGAAAGCTTTATTGCCGAGGATTTGGAGTATGCGCAGGATAAACGAATCATAACAGAGCAAGCAAACACGCAGGGACTTCCCGACTATCCAGACTTTGTGGCACACAGGCATGACCAGTCAGTCTGGTCGCTTATGACAAAAAAATACGGACTAAAGCGTTTCAGAGATCCGTCACAGTTTGGAGTGATAAACCATTATGAAGCAGATGTTGAAAAAAGAAGTACATTTCCGCAGATAATCGACTCGCATAGAATGAATGTGGACTCTCTGAATGAGCTGAAATGGAAAAGAAGCCGTGTGGGAAGGACGATAGAAAGGGCTAAGAATAAATTGCGCCATAAATAACTATGTGCGATTGCGAGGGAGTGTCTGATTATGCGTTACAGAATTGGAGTTTGCAATTATCTGAATAGTGTGATAAATATGCAGGGGGATTAGGCAATGCAGAATGATTTGGCGAAGAAATGGCAGTTTTATGAGAGAAGATGGCGTTTTCGAGATATTTACTTTAATAAAATATTGCGTCGCCACGGGATAGTAAAATATTTTCATAGAGAGCCAGTGATGCCGCATTACGCCCATCAATGGGTTATGTCAAAAAAGAAAACCAATGATTATATTTATGAAAAGATTTTATCAAATGAGCCATTTTTTGCATGCAGGTTTGGCAATACAGAGCTTCAGGTTGTGGTTGGAGAACTGAAAAGAAGGATAGTCGGATATTCAGATGATAACGAGGCGTATACTCAGTATTGGTTTGGACGCTTATGTGAGGGCGCGGGTTTTTTCCCAAATGATAAAGAAAAAATTACGCTTTTTACAGATTGCATATTAGAAACATGCAGAGAGATTGATTTGCTGGCTATGTGGCATCTGAATATGGAGGATTTCGTTATTGAAGAATATTTGCCTCAGGCTGATTTGACATATTTGTTCAGGCTGGAGCCATGGCTGTATAACGGCAGACCGTGGACGGAAGCGCTGCGGGGCAAGAAGGTTTTGATAATACATCCATTTGAGGAAACAATAAAATCACAGTATAAAAGAAGAAAGCTGATTTTTCCTAATACCAATATTCTGCCTGAGTTTGAACTGAAAACATTGAAGGCGGTTCAGACTATTGCGGGTGAACGTGATGAACGTTTTGCAACATGGTTTGAGGCGTTAAATTATATGTATACAGAAGCAATGAAGATTGATTTTGATATTGCCATTATAGGCTGTGGGGCATATGGAATGCCATTGGGAGGCAGGCTGAAGAAAGCAGGAAAACAGGCAATTCACCTTGGCGGAGCTACGCAGCTGTTGTTTGGCATAAAAGGACGCCGATGGGAGGAAAATTATCCGTCAAAAATAGCAACGTGGTTTAATGACGCATGGGTGTATCCCAGTGAAAGTGAAACGCCAAAAAATTCAAAGGTGGTGGAGAATAGCTGTTATTGGAAATAATGACAGCCACATTTTGCTCTGCAAACAAGGAGGACTGGATATGTCAGGTATAGCGGCGCTAGGCTATCAGAATTATGAGGAGATAATTAATGAAGGTATTTTATATATTGACAAGACAAACTTCATAAGTGAATGGTGGGAGTGCAAGGACAAGGTCACGCTCATAACCAGACCGCGCAGGTTCGGTAAGACGCTCAACATGAGCACGGTTGAGTGTTTCTTTTCCAATAAATATGCGGGCAGGGGAGACTTGTTTGAAGGTAAGAGCGTGTGGGAAGCAAAGAATTCCGATGGTAAATATAAATATCGCTGCCTGCAGGGAACATTTCCTGTAATATTTATGAGCTTTGCAGGCATAAAAGCCCATACATTTGAAAAAATGGGATATAAAATAACGGAGGTAATTGCTAAACTGTATGAGCAGCATAGGTATCTTTTGGAGGGAACGCTGCTAAGCCTAAACGAAAAAGAGTATTACAATACAGTCCGAATCGGAATGGGTGATGAAGTGGCGGCAGGAGCCGTAAATTTCTTGTCGGGCTTTCTGAGCCGATATTATGGAAAAGATGTAATTATACTTTTGGACGAATATGATACTCCCATGCAGGAGGCGTGGCTGTCAGGATATTGGGACGAAGCTGTATCTTTTTTCAGAAGTTTTTTTGAGGCCACCTTCAAAACAAATGAACATGTTTACAGGAGTATTATAACAGGGATTACAAGGATATCAAAGGAGAGTATTTTTTCAGGTTTAAACAATTTGATGGTAGTGACTACGACTTCTGATAAGTATGCCGAATGCTTTGGATTTTTAGAGAGCGAGGTGTTTGGCGCGTTAGATGAGGCTGGATTTGGCGGTGAGAAGCAAAAAGTAAAGAAGTGGTATGATGGTTTTAGGTTTGGCAGTCATAACGATATCTACAATCCATGGTCAATCATATCATTTATTGGAAATTCTGCGAAGTATGAAACTTACTGGACAAATACTAGCGGGAATGCCCTTGTAAATTCGCTGATACAGAAGGGTGATGCTGATATCAAGCAGATAATGGAGGAGCTTCTGGCTGGCAGAAGCTTTGAAACAAAAATAGACGAGCAGATTGTGTTCAGCCAGCTGGACGGAAATGTCAGTGCAGTATGGAGTCTGCTGCTGGCGACGGGATATTTGAAAGTTTTGAAAACTAGGACTATATCTGCTGATGATGCAGAGGCTTCGGATGAGGACGGCGATATCTGGTATACGCTTGCGCTTACGAATTTTGAAGTAAAAAAAATGTTCCGTAAAATGATAGCAGGCTGGTTTGGCGGCAATGCCGAGAAATATTACAATGCTTTTATCAAGGCTTTGCTTGCAAACGATATAAAAGCGATGAACCGTTATATGAATCAGGTTGCGCTCAATACTTTTAGCAGTTTTGACGGCGGGAATAAACCATCAGAATCAGAACCTGAGCGTTTCTATCATGGCTTTGTCCTTGGACTGATAGTGGAGCTTGCTGGTCGCTATACCGTGACTTCAAACCGCGAAAGCGGATTCGGAAGGTATGATGTAATGCTTGAGCCGTTGAATGAAAAGGATGATGCGATTATCATGGAGTTTAAGGTGCGCGATTCTGATGACGAAAAAACGCTTGATGACACAGTGCAGAGCGCACTTGCCCAGATTGAGGAAAAACATTATAGCGCAGTGCTGGAGGCAAGAGGAATCGACTCTGAAAGGATACGAAAATATGGGTTTGCGTTTGAAGGAAAGAAATGCCTGATAGGATAAAAACGGCGTTTTTTCTGAATGGGTTATGTTCAGTAAAAAATTCCCACATAACCTTGCAAAATTCCCACATTTTTGGTTTAATAAATATTAGGGGCATTACCCCAAAATATATTGTGGAGGTACAGCAATGAGTTACATGGACGAATTTAATTTCTGGCTGAATGATGATTATTTCGACCAGGCGACAAAGGACGAGCTTCTTAAAATCAAGGACAACGAAAGCGAGATAGAAGACCGCTTTTACAAAGAGCTTGAGTTCGGCACGGGCGGACTTAGGGGCATTATCGGCGCAGGCACGAACCGCATGAACATTTATACTGTAAGAAAGACCTCTCAGGGACTTGCAAACTACATAATCAAGGCAGGCGGACAAAAGAAGGGCATAGCGATAGCCTACGACTCGCGCTTTATGTCGCCCGAGTTTGCTGACGAGGCGGCGCTGTGCATGGCTGCAAACGGCATCAAGGCGTATGTGTTTGAATCTCTGCGCCCCACGCCAGAGCTTTCATTCGCGCTCAGGACATTAGGCTGCATTTCGGGCATTGTCATCACGGCAAGCCACAATCCCCCCGAGTATAACGGCTACAAGGTATATTGGGAGGACGGCGCGCAGATTACAGCGCCCAAGGATAAAGAGGTTATAAATGAAGTCAAGGCAGTGACCGATTACCACACCGTAAAGACCATGGATAAGCAGGAGGCGGTAAACGCAGGCTTATATGAGGTTATCGGCAAGGAAATCGACGACAAGTACATGGCAGAGCTCAAAAAGCAGATTATCCACCCTGACGTTATCAAGGAAGTCGCAGACGACATCAAGATTGTGTACACGCCGCTGTGCGGTACAGGCAACAAGCCCGTCAGAAGGATTTTGTCAGAGCTTGGCTTCAAGAACGTTTATGTAGTTCCCGAGCAGGAAAATCCCGATCCCAAATTCACCACGCTTGACTATCCTAATCCTGAAGATCCCAAGGCGTTTACATACGCGCTCAGGCTTGCAAAGGAAAAGAACGCGGATATCGTGCTTGCCACAGATCCCGACGCAGACAGGCTCGGCATTTACGCCCTTGACACAAAGAGCGGCGAGTACAAGTCCTTCACGGGAAATATGTCAGGCATGCTCATTGCTGAATACATATTAAGAGAGAGAAAGGCGACAGGCACGATGCCTCCCAATCCCGCGCTTGTCACCACAATCGTTACCACGAACATGACGGCTCCCATCACGAGGGAATACGGCGTAAAGCTTATCGAAGTGCTCACGGGCTTTAAGTTTATCGGCGAGCAGATCAAGCTTTTCGAGCAGACAGGCTCAAACAACTACGTATTCGGCTTGGAGGAGAGCTACGGCTGCCTTGCGGGCACGCATGCGCGCGACAAGGACGCTGTAGTTGCGGTTATGTGCCTGTGCGAGGTTGCGGCATGGTGCAAGAAGCACGGCAAGACACTCTACGATATGATGCTTGAAATTTATGAGAAATACGGTTATTATAAAGAGACGCAGTATGCAATCACATTAAAGGGCATCGACGGCTCTAAGCAGATAGCCGCCATCATGGATAAGCTAAGGAGCAATCCTCCCAAGAAATTCGGCGAGCTTGATGTTATAAGACTCAGGGATTATGACAATGATAAGATAGTAGAGCTTGACACGGGCAAGGAATATCCTACAGGGCTGCCCAAGTCAAACGTGCTTTACTTTGACCTTACAAACGACTCTTGGTGCTGCGCAAGGCCGTCTGGCACAGAGCCAAAGATTAAGTTCTATATGGGCGTAAAAGGCACAAGCCTTGAAGACGCGCAGAATAAAGTGGAAGCCTTGACAAACGAGGTTAAGGCAGTGCTTGGAGAAAATTAATATCTGTTCAAAAAATGTGCAGGCTGGGACAGCGGCGCAAGCTGCCGTTTCCCAGCGGCACTTTTTGTATAATCAGGGACAGTGTTTTGGCGCAGCCATCACGGATATTTATAATCAGGAAAAATTTGGAGGACCACGTTTTGAAAAAGCTGCTTGCACAGATAATTAAATTCGGCTTTGTCGGCGTAATCTGCTTTCTCATAGATTTTGCGATTTCCACAGGGCTAGTCGCTCTTTTAAGGGGCGCCATAGGTGAAAATGCCGCCGCGCTGGCAGGCGGATTTTTTGGGTTTACGATTTCCGTTGTCGTAAATTATATCCTCAGCATGAAGTATGTATTCACGCGCAACGAGGAGCTTGGCAGAAAAAAGGAATTTGTTATTTTTATAATATTGAGCATAATCGGACTTGGAATCAACGAGCTTGTGATTTGGATCTGCACAAAAATTTACAATGCAAATCCGAATCTGGCGGTTATAATAGATTTTGTAGCATGGTTTGCGGCCGCTAAAATTATTGCTACAGCGGTAGTTATGGTATATAATTTTATAAGCAGGAAAATATTCCTGGAAAAACATGAAAATTAAACGCGGAAACAACGGGCAGCATATAGAGGTTCAATATGTCAATAGTACAAAATGTCAAAAAAACCATAAATTACAGTAAGAAGAACGGCTGCAGGGAGGCCGCCTTTGCGGCGTTTGAGCGGGTGACGCAGAAATACCACGCTGATTACGCGTATGCTCCGCCCACGGCAGAGACGCTTCTGGCGCAGAAAAATGACAGTACGCTTCCAGACATTACATTTTCAATTTTAGTGCCTGCATATGAGACTCAGAGGGAATATATGGAGGCGCTTATTGAGTGCTGCCTTTCCCAGTCATACGAAAAGTGGGAGCTTATAATAGCTGACGGAAGCGCGTCTGACATAGTTTCAAAGACGCTTGCGGAATATGATGACAGCCGCATAAAGTACATTCATCTGGATAACAACGGCGGCATTGCAGATAATACAAACAGGGCGATAGAGTACGCCTCAGGCGATTACTGCGGGCTGCTCGACCACGATGATATGCTCACGCCTGACGCGCTCTATGAGATGGCGCGCGCGATAAAAAAGAGCGGTTCGCCCATTTTGGTTTATTCAGACGAGGATAAATGCGATTCGTCGGGCAGAAGCTTTTATGATCCGCATTTTAAGCTTGATTTTAATTTGGATTTGCTGCTTACCAACAATTATATATGCCATTTTCTGGCAGTGGACACGCACACGCTAAAAAAGCTGCAGATACGCAAAGAGTATGACGGCTCACAGGATTTTGACCTTATACTTCGCATAGTCAGCACGCTGATGCTGAGGGAGAGGGAAGGGCAGCTTGGGGATGAAAAGCCCATGGAGGAGCGCATTGTCCATGTGCCGAAGGTGCTCTACCACTGGCGCTGCCATCAAAATTCGACGGCGGACAACCCTCAGAGCAAGATGTACGCGTATGAGGCAGGCAAAAAGGCGATAATTGATTTTGCAAGCCGCATGGGCTGGAAAGCCGAAGTGCGCCACAACAAGCACTTAGGCTTTTACCGCATAGTATATAGAAACGATATACTGACGCACAGGCCTGACCTTGCGGCGGTATGCGGCTATGTGGCGCACCACGGCAAAATAACAAGCGGTATTTATAAAGGGCAGCCGCTATTTTATGCGGGATATATGAACAGAATGGACTTATACCAGGATATAATAACGGTTGATATTAGAAACCTTGCGGTAAATAAAAACCTGTATGAAATATATGAAAGCGTCACGGGGCACAAGTATGAAAGCACCCTGACGGAGGCGGGCGCGGAAAGCCACAACACGGCGCAGGAGCTGCCGCAGTGGATAAGGGAGCTTGAGCGCACGGCGGATGGCAGGAAAAAATTAGAGCAGCTTAACAGCGAGCTTAGCAGCAGGCTCATTTCCCACGGCAGGCTTTTGCTCGATCCCGAATGTGTCCGCAGAATGTAGCCGCATAGTGTGCCGCGCAATCGCGCAATCACGCAATTGCGCAATGCATCTTTCCGCAATATGAATCCGAAAGGACTAAAAACGCAATGGCAGTTTGCAAATCCACGATAGTCATACCAAACTATAACGGAATAAAATATATAGCCGCCTGCCTTGAAAGCATTTATTCAGGTACGGAAAAAAATATAGAGATAATAGTGGTCGACAATGCCTCCTCAGACGGCAGCTTAGAACTCATAAAGGAAAAATTCCCTAAAGTGCGTTTGATAGAGAACAGCGAAAACACAGGCTTTAGCAGGGCGGTCAACCAAGGAATACTGGCGAGTAAGACACCATATGTTATTTTATTAAACAACGACACAAGGGCGGGACTTTCCTTTGCGCATGAGCTTGAAAAGGCAATGGACAGCGACGGCCGCCTGTTTTCAGCATCAGCGCGGATGATGTCGCTGTATGACAAGGATATAATTGACGATGCGGGGGATTTTTACTGCGCGCTCGGCTGGGCGTTTGCGCGAGGCAAGGGAAAGCGCATAGGTTCCCAAAACGGCAAATACAATAACGACTGTAATATTTTCGCATCCTGCGCGGGAGCCGCAATTTACAGGCGTGAGCTTTTGGATAGTGATAAGGTAGGGCTTTTTGACGAGAATCATTTTGCGTATTTTGAGGATATTGACATCGGCTACCGCGCGCGGCTTTGCGGCTATGAAAACCGCTACGCGGCGGCGGCTGTAGTTTACCATGCAGGCAGCGCCACAAGCGGTTCGCGCTACAATGCATTTAAAACAAAGCTTGCGTCAAGAAACAGCGTTTATCTGGCGTACAAAAATATGCCGCTTTTCCAGCTTTTGCTTAATTCCCCATTTTTGCTGGCGGGTTTTTTGGTAAAAACAGCATTTTTTATAAAGAAAGGCTTGGGGAGGGAATATATCACGGGGCTTGCCGACGGAGTAAAGCTCTGCATGGGTGAAAACGGCAGAAAGCATAAGCAGCGTTTTGCGTTAAAAAGATTTCCGCAATATATAAAAATCCAGCTGATGCTCTGGAAAAATATGCTGCTAATAGTTAAGATTTTTTGAAGATTAAGGTCGAATTAAAAAAATAAGTTGTACTTTTTGCTCAAATATTGTAGAATGGTAAGAGCTTGATTGATAGACGAACACTGAAACAGGGTGGGGCGATTGATAAGAGATAACCAGAAGTATTTTAACAGGCTGCTAGTTCTACTTGATGCGCTTGTTATAGCGGCATCATACAGCCTTGCTTGGTTTTTGTGGCTGAGCGGTTATGTTAAGGAGATAGAGAAGGGTACGGGCGTTCTGCCTACACAGACCTACTTCACGGCGCTTATTGCCATTATCCCATGCTATCTGATTTTATACAACACGTTTGATATGTATTCGTCAAAGCGCACGTCGCGGACGACATATGAGATTTTAAATATAATCAAGGCGAATACGATAGGTCTTCTTGCCATAATGGTTGTGCTCTACGCGATAAACATACCCGACTTTTCGCGAGGTATGGTTGGCGTATTTTACGGCATTAATATTTTCCTCAGCTCAGCTATGCGCAAGTCCGTCAGGGTGACGCTGCGCTATTTCAGGAAAAAAGGCTATAATATTAAACACATTTTACTTGTCGGCTACTCGCGCGCGGCAGAGGAATATATAAACAGAATAAAGGCAAACCCCGAATGGGGCTATGTCGTGTGCGGAATACTTGACAATAAGGTGCCGCGCGGCGCAGTATATAAGGGAGTAAAGGTTATCGGGGACATTGAAAACCTTGAGATAATCCTTCCCGAAAATAAGCTTGACGAGATAGGCATCACGCTTGCGCTTGAAGATTATGACCATCTCGAGGAGATAGTCAATATATGCGAAAAATCGGGAGTTCATACCAAGTTTATCCCTGATTACAACAGTGTCATTCCAAGCCGCCCGTATCTTGAGGATTTGGGAGGGCTTGCGGTAGTCAATATACGGCGAGTGCCGCTTACCAATACGGCTAATATGTTGATGAAGCGCCTTGTTGATATTTTAGGCTCGTTGTTTGCCATTGTACTGTTTTCGCCCGTTATGCTCATAGCGGCGATAGGCGTAAAGGCTACGAGCAGGGGACCGCTTATTTTTAAGCAGGAGAGAGTCGGACTTCACAATAAACCTTTTAAGATGTATAAATTCAGAAGTATGGAAGTGCAGCGCGACGAAGACGAAAAGAAGGGCTGGACTAAAAAAAACGATCCGCGCGTCACAAAAATAGGAAAAATACTGCGCAAGACAAGCATAGACGAGCTTCCGCAGCTTTTTAACGTGTTAAAAGGCGATATGAGCCTTGTAGGCCCGCGGCCTGAAAGACCTCTTTTTGTGGAAAAATTTAAAGAAGAAATACCAAGGTATATGATAAAGCACCAGGTCCGCCCTGGAATTACAGGGTGGGCGCAGGTAAACGGCTACCGCGGAGATACATCAATCAGAAAGCGTATCGAATATGACCTGTATTATATTGAGAACTGGTCTATGGCATTTGACATAAAGATTTTATTCTTAACCTTTTTTAAGGGCTTTGTCAACAAAAATGCCTATTAAGGAGAGTAACGAATGCAGGATAACAATTATCAGGAGAACCAAAATATAAGGAGAAAGGCAGAGCCGCAGCGCAGGGCAGCGCAGAGAAACGTTTCAGGAGCGACACAAAGACGCGCGGCAGCGCAGGGGCAGCCACGGTCAATGCAAGGCCAAAAGCAGCCGCGCCCGATGCCAATGCAGAACCAAGGCCAGCCACAAGGCCAAAGGCAGCCAAGACCGACGCAGGGCCAACTGCAAAGCCAAAGACAGCCGCGCCCGATGCCAATACAGAACCAAGGCCAGCCACAAGGCCAAAGGCAGCCAAGACCGACGCAGGGCCAGCCGCAAGGCCAAAGACAGCCGCGCCCGATGCCAGTGCAGAACCAAGGTCAGCCGCAGGGACAAAGGCAGCCAAGACCGACGCAGGGTCAGCCACAGGACCAAAGGCAGCCAAGGGCAGCGCAGGAACAACAATATTACTCAGATATGCCATATGATTATGAGACACAAAGGGCTTCCGCTAAAAGCACGTCTAAGCAGAACAAAAACGCGGCGGTTTCAGGCAAAAAGAAGAAGGCAAACAAAAAAAGCAGCGCAAAGAGAAGGGCGCAGGCAGAGCTTACTCCACAGCAGAAGGCGCGCAAAAAGAGAAAAAAGATAATTATGTTTGTCAGCGAGATATTCCTGCTGCTTATTTTGCTCGTAGTAGCAGTAGGAGTATATTGGGGCGGCAAACAGGTCAACAAGATAAAATATGTTGAAATACCCGAGGACGAGATAAAAATTGATGAGCAGGTGCAGCAGTCTACGGAGACAGGCGTTATGAAGGGATACCGAAATGTCGCGCTGTTTGGCGTTGACTCGCGCGAGGGACAGCTTGACAAGGCGACGCGCACGGACACGATTATCATAGCCTCAATAAATCTTGACACTAAGGAAGTAAAAATGGTGTCAGTTTACCGGGATACATGGCTTAATCTGAGCACGGACAGCTACAATAAGGCAAACTCCGCATATGCAAAAGGAGGCCCCAAGCAGGCAATAGCGATGCTCAATATGAACCTTGATATGAATATCACCGACTTTGTCACCATAGGTTTTGATGGGCTCATAGATGTAATTGAGGCGGTAGGCGGAGTAGAAATAGACGTTAAGGAGGCTGAGGTAGTCCACCTTAACAGTTTTCAGACAAGTATGGCGGGTAAACCTGACGGCACATTAAATGCCGCGGGAGAGCCAAATTATGTTCCTGATCCGAGTAATCCGCTCTATAAATATTATAAGCCGGTAGAGCATGCGGGGCTTCAGACGCTAAACGGTCTTCAGGCAACGGCTTACTGCCGTATAAGATACGTAGGTAATGATTTTGAGCGCACGCAGAGGCAGAGGACAGTCATAAAGCAGATAGCAAAAAAAGCAATAACGCTTAATCCAAATACGCTCAATGCGATAGCAGAGGCGGTATTTCCAAAGATAGCCACTTCGCTTGACCTGCCAGAGATTTTATCGCTGCTTTCGGGCATAGCGAGCTATGAGATAGGTGACAACACGGGATTTCCGTTTGACGGCCACTATGAGGGTTGCCGCGTCAAAGGGGCAAGCGTGATTGCTCCGGCGGATTTGGAACAGAATGTAGTACTTCTGCATCAATTCCTGTTTGGCGACACGGAGGAATACACGCCGTCAGATACGGTAAAGAAGTGCAGCCAGAAGATTGTTTCAGACACGGGAGTGTCGGCAAGCCAGTAGAGAACCAATGAAGGGACTGTAAAACAGTCCCTTTTTGCCTTGTTTACGGATATGTCACAGGCGGCTTTCAGGGAAAGCCTTTTACGGCGTACCATATAGTTATCACGGACAAAAGGGAGGAGAAGCGCAGTGGGGGCGGCGCGAAAATAATGGAAATTATGCAGCAGAGTATAGACGTAATAATACCAACATACAAGCCTGACGAGGAGTTTATGAGAATGATAGAGCTGTTGGAAAAGCAGACTGTTCCAATACATAAGCTCATTATTATGAACACGGAGGAAAAGTATTTTTACAAGCTGTTTTATGGCACGGGCTTTTTGGAAAGATACAGGAATATAGAAATACACCACCTGTCACTTATGGAGTTTGACCATGGCAGGACGCGCAGAAAGGCGGTGGGATATTCCGATGCGGATATATTTGTATGCATGACACAGGACGCTATGCCTGCAGACGAACATCTCATAGAGGAGCTTACAGCTGCCCTCAACGCCGACGAAAAAACAGCCGTATCATACGCAAGGCAGCTTCCGCGCGATGACTGCAGAGAGATTGAGCGCTATACCAGAGGCTTTAACTATCCTGAACAGGCAGCCGTAAAGTCGGCTGAGGATATACCCGTATTAGGGATAAAGACTTTTTTCTGCTCAAATGTATGCGCGGCATATAAGCGCGATATATACGAGGAGCTCGGCGGATTTGTGAAAAGGGCGATTTTTAATGAGGATATGATATATGCGGGGGGCGCGATAAAAAAAGGTTATAAGATAGCCTACGCGGCGAAGGCTCAGGTGTACCACTCTCATAACTATACCTGCAGGCAGCAGTTTAAGCGCAACTTTGACCTGGGCGTATCGCAGGCGCAGCACCCTGAGATTTTTAAGGGGATATCCTCTGAAAATGAAGGCATAAGGCTTATAAAGCAGACAGCCAGACATTTGGCGGATACAAAAAATAAGCGGTATATTCCATATCTTTTTGTGTCAAGCGCATGTAAATATCTGGGCTATAAGCTTGGAACGATGTACGAGCGTCTGCCGTATGGTATGGTAAAGAAGTGCAGCGCAAGCAGTGCTTATTGGAAAAACCATTAAGAAAAACGCAAGGGCGGCGTTTTTCTGGGGATTAAATGAAATTGCCGCGGGGGCGGCGGGAAAGAGGTTGATATGTGCGGAATAGTTGGTTATATTGGAAATAAGGCGGCGGCGCCGATTATTTTGGAGGGGCTGTCCAAGCTTGAATACAGGGGATATGATTCTGCGGGAATGGCAGTGTTTGACGGCGAGAGGATACAGATTAAAAAATCAGTAGGGCGTTTAAAGGTGCTTGAGGAGCTTACTCATGGCGGGGCGACTATGCCGGGCACGGTGGGGATAGGGCACACCAGATGGGCTACGCATGGCGCGCCCAGCGACGTGAACTCACATCCTCATTACAATGAAAAGGAGACAATCGCGGTAGTCCACAACGGCATTATAGAAAATTACCTTCCTTTAAAGGAAAAGATGATTTCCAAGGGCTATAAATTTACGTCAGATACGGATACTGAGGTGCTTGCCCATCTGATTGATTATTACTACAAGGGCAATCCGCTTGAGGCAATCACGAAGGTAATGCACCGCGTACAGGGCTCATATGCGCTTGGCATAATGTTTGCCGAGCATCCCGACCAGATATTCGCAGTCCGCAAGGACAGCCCGCTTATCGTGGGGCAGAACGAGGACGGCTGCTTTATCGCCTCTGACGTGCCTGCCATACTTAAATATACGCGTAAGGTTTATTTTATCCAAAATCAGGAGGTCGTGCGCCTGCGCGCTGACCATATGCATTTTTACACGGTTGACGAGGAGGAAATAACAAAGGAGCCTGTCAGCATTGAGTGGGACGCAGATGCCGCGGAGAAGGGCGGCTATGAGCATTTTATGCTGAAGGAGATGTATGAGCAGCCAAAGACCGTGACCGACACGCTGATGCCCAGATTAAAGGACGGAGAAATAGTAATAGAAGAACTCGGAATGAGCGATGACGAGATAAAGGCGGTAAGAAAAATCCACATTGTGGCGTGCGGTTCAGCCTACCATACGGGCGTTACGGCAAAGTATGTCATAGAGGGCATAGCGCGCATACCCGTTGAGGTTGACGTGGCAAGCGAATTCAGGTACAGAAACCCGATACTCGAGGAAGGCGCTATGGTAATCGTCATCAGCCAGTCGGGAGAGACGGCTGACACGCTCGCGGCGCTCAGAGAGTCGCAGCAGCTCGGCTACAAGGTATTGGGCATAGTAAACGTAGTGGGCAGCTCGATAGCAAGAGAGGCGGACAACGTAATGTACACCTGGGCAGGTCCTGAGATTGCCGTAGCCACCACAAAGGCATACAGCGCGCAGCTGATTGCGCTATATCTGCTTGCAATGAAATTCGCTAAGGTAAAGGGTACTGTAAATGATAGCGAGTTTGCGTCTATGATTAAGGATTTAAAGCGCCTGCCCGACCAGATAGAGCTGCTGCTGTCAAACAAGGGGAGAATACAGCGATTCGCCAACAGATATATAGGCGCCAAGGACGTGTTCTTTATAGGGCGGGGAATTGACTATGCCATATCAATGGAGGGCTCGCTGAAATTAAAGGAGATATCGTATATCCATTCGGAGGCGTATGCCGCGGGCGAACTGAAACACGGCACAATCTCTCTTATTGAAAAGGGCACGCTTGTAGCCGCAGTCGCGACGCAGGATAATCT
This sequence comes from uncultured Lachnospiraceae bacterium, assembly GCA_947625775.1. GTDB lineage: Bacteria > Bacillota > Clostridia > Lachnospirales > Lachnospiraceae > COE1. The sequence goes on from CANQPM010000006.1 coordinate 187,909, forward strand.
TTTCCAGAAGACGCTCAGCAATATGGTAGAGGTAAAGGCGAGGGGGGCGTTTGTGCTCGCGGTGACAAACGAAGGCAACACGGACATTGAAAAGGCGGCGGATTATGTTATCTATATCCCGAGGACCAATCCGTATTTCACCAATTCGCTGGCGATAATTCCATTACAGCTGTTTGGCTACTATGTAGCCGTAGGCAAGGGCTGCGACGTGGATAAGCCGAGAAACCTTGCAAAGTCCGTGACGGTTGAGTAACAGCATCGGGCATTAGCCCCATTAGGGTTATAAAGATTGTGTGAATATAAAAAATACAGGCAGTTTGCTATAGCGCAAGCCGCCTGTATTTTTGAATATTCCGTCAAAAATAAGCTTTTGCCTTATTACCTTATCGACTTTATCCTTGATGCCTTTTTCAGCCTGCCTTTGTCGTGGTACATCTCAAGGTCAGCGCGTTTTAAGATGTCCTCATATGAAACGTCGCCCTCGCAGTAGGTTGAGTATCCGCAGGCTATTTCTACCAGAACATCATGCCCTTCGCCGTTGTATTCGGTCATTTTGGCATTGAGCTCGTCCTTGAGATACTGTAAGTGCTCGGCGGCGTTCTTTATTTCCACGGCGATAAACTCATCGCCCCCTGTCCTGTATAAATTTGAAAATACCTCATTGAGCATTTTTGTCGCCTCGCATATAAGCGTATCGCCGCATGCGTGTCCGAAGGTATCGTTGTAGTATTTTAGGTTGTTTATGTCAAGGGAGAACAGCGACAGGTCATTGAGGGGTATTTCGTTTATATTGTAGTTGAAAGCGTATCTGTTTCCAACCTGAGTGAGGCTGTCCGTAAAAGCGATTTTGCGCAGGAGTTTTGAGTGTTTTACCTCAGCCAAATCGGTGATGACGCTGCTTAGGCTCACATAAATCGAGACAATCAGGTATATGCTTATGCCGAGCTTAGCCATGGTAGTGCTCACGCCTTTAGTCTGGCTGAAAAGATAAAGAACGGCGTTTATAAGGATGCATACCACCATAACTATAAACGCGCCCACAAGCAGGGGGTTTCTGTAGCTTTTTCTGTTTTTCACAAGCCTTAGTATGACGAATACCATTTCAACGCCTGAATACAGCAGGAATACTGGCAGGGTTTCCGTAAATTCGGCAATGCCTGAGAGCTGCGAAAACGTGATAGCGGCGCAGAGCGCCAAATGAATCCAGAAAAGCATGTTGAAGCGCAGGCCGTCTGTGATTGTTTCGAGGTAACACATCAGCAGCAGCGGCAGCATTGACAAAAAGAAGTAATATGAAAAATATTGCAGGGCGCTGTAAGGAAAAATAAGCTGCGTGAAAAAAAGGTTGTTGTTTGTCCAGAATACAAAGCATAAGCTCAAAAGTCCAAGGTAGAGGCAGTTTTCACTGTGAATGCCATTCTTGAGCTGCAGCGCAAATATGACGCATAAAATGACGCCGAGCACAAGCATCAGGAAATTGACGGACAAATCAAGCGCCTCGCGCCTTAAAAGCGTCAGGATAACGCCGCCCGAGCCTCCAAGCAGTATGTCAAATTCCGTGGTGTATTTGCCGTCATAGGCGTAGCGAATTTCGACAGTAAGTGTCCTGCCTATGCTGTTTTCGGGAATATCTATCATGTGCCATAGTGAACCAGGGCTCATAAGATAGCTGTGCGATTCGCCAAAATGGTAAATGGGCTCGTCGTCAACAAACGCATCCACAAACGCATCATAGGCAAAAAAGCAGACTACGTTTCCAAGCATTTCGTCTGTCACAGTGCGGCTTATGGCAACAGTATCCGTAAACTCGCTTGCTTTAAGGCTCCAGCCGTCGTTAAAGCTTACGGGGTTGTCAAGCTGTATCATATCAGAACTAAGTCCCCCCAGCAAAACGCTCTGAAACAGCAGAAAAGCCGCAAGAATCAACAAAATAAAATAATTACGTTTCAGCTTAAATTTTCCAAACATTATGTGTACCTCATTGCCGCTCAAAACCATTAGTGCCTTGCCAATACCATTTTACCATATGCTTTTTTTAACGTCACTGATTTTTTAAAAATAAATTAAAAAAATGTAAATAAAAATTAAAGGTTAAGATGAAAAAATAGGCAATTCAAAATGTTTGAAATTATACGGATTTATGTTATACTGTTTTAAGATGGGTTTGTACTCTTTTGATAGCTATGGAGGTGCGGTATGGGCAACAAAAAAAGGAAAAAGCCGTCAGGCATTGTTTCGGCATTCGCGGCCGTCGGCGGCGCAGTTCTAATGGTTACATATTCGATAGCGGGGCAGGCTGTCGCGCTTAAATTTGTGGAGTTTGACGAGAACGGAAAGATTGCGGGCTTTAAATCTCCCGTAAAAAATGGCATAACAGATGTTTTTAATCCAAATGCGCCCGCGGAGGAAAGCGGTTCTTTGCAGGACAATTCGGCGCAGGGCACTTATCAGGCGCAGAACGGGGAAACGCCTGAAACGCTGCAAAATGAGGAGATGCCGCAAACAGTTGAAACGGCGGAAAAAAATAATAATGAAGAACACAGCATAGAGCAGAAGCAGCGCTTTACAGACAATAAAAGTGACAGCTCTGAAAGCGCGCCCAAAAATGATACAAAAAGCGATACCGCACAGGAGGAAACGCAAAGCACTGATGAACAGACAGAAATACCTGATGAAACCATTCCAGAGGAAACTGAGCAGGACAGCGCGGACACTGACGAAAACGGCGTAGTAAAGCCATCCTCTGTCAAACGAAAAACCATAGACGACGCAGAATCAGTAGAACAGGCAAAAACAGCCTCCACAGTAGTTTCAGACGTGACGGCGGTAGTCAGGGCGGCTATGCCGTGCGTGGTATCAATCACAAATGAATACATGGCATACGATTACTGGTACGACGAGATGGTACAGGACGAGGCAAGCGCGTCAGGCATCATAATCGGCCAGAACGACGACGAGCTTTTGATTGTCACAAATTACCATGTGGTGGAGGACAGCCTTAACCTGTCCGTGCAGTTTATTGACACCAGCGAGGTGACAGGGTATATAAAAGGAACTGATCCAGACAGCGATTTGGCTATAGTCAGCGTATTTATTGATGACATAGCAGATGATACGCTCGATTCGGTAGCCATAGCCGTGCTTGGCGACTCAGACACGCTTGAGGTAGGTGAGCCCGCAATCGCCATAGGCAATTCGCTTGGCTACGGCCAGTCAGTTACCACGGGCGTAATAAGCGCGCTCAACAGGGAAATTTTTGAGGAAGGCGACGAATACAACCAAGGCAGCCTGATACAGACAGACGCGGCGATAAATCCAGGCAGCTCAGGCGGAGCGCTGCTCAATTCAAGAGGCGAGGTAATCGGCATAAATTCAAGCAAGATAGCCGATTCAGTCATAGAGGGAATGGGCTACGCAATACCGATTTCAAACGCAAAGCCCGTAATAGACGAGCTTGTAAAGCTTGAAACACGCAAAAAAGCAGATGAATCAGAGAGAGGCTTTTTAGGCATATCAGGCGTTGACGTGTCGGAATACGCGGCGGAGGACTACGGCATGCCCGAGGGCGTATTCGTAAAAGAGGTAGTAAAGGGCTCGGCAGCAGAAAAGGCAGGCATTATAAAAGGGGACATTATCACGGAGCTTGACGGCGAGGCGGTAAAAGAGATGGCAAGGCTTCAGAGCATGCTTGAATACTACACGGCAGGGAGCGAGACAGAGGTGACAATAGAGCGGTTTGACAGCGGAGAATACCACAAGGAAACAATAACAGCCACGCTTGGGAAAAAAGAATAAAACAGGTACGCTATGGGAGGATTACGATGGCAGAAAACAGAAACGACGACTTAGAATTTTTTGATTCCAATGACAGCACTACCTCTGACAAGGAGGAAAAGACGGCGCAGGGCGGCTCGCGGGATGCGGACTACAGTTACGACAAGGAAAGCGAATACGAGGACGTATGCTTTATATGCAGGCGCCCCGAGAGCAAGACGGGCAAAATGTTCAAGCTTCCGAACCATATTTCGGTATGCTCGGACTGTATGCACAAGACGATGGACACGGTGAGCCAGTTTGACTATCAGGGAATGTTAAATAACACGTCAAATTTTTTTGACAAGGAAAAAAATCCCAAAAGGCGCTTTCCGAATATCAGCTTTGTGAATATAGCGGATCTGCAGGGTGACGGCGGCATACCAAACCGCCAGAAGCTTAAAAAGAAAAAGCCAAAGGAAAAAAACGACGAGGCGGTTTTCAACATAAGCAATCTCCCCGCGCCGCACAAGATAAAGGCGCAGCTTGACGATTACGTTGTAGGGCAGGATTACGCCAAAAAGGTAATTTCAGTCGCGGTGTACAATCACTACAAGCGCGTCGCCACGGGCACGATGGACGACATCGAGATAGAAAAGTCAAATATTCTGCTGCTTGGTCCCACAGGCTGCGGAAAGACATATATGGTAAAGACGCTCGCAAGGCTTCTCGACGTGCCTCTTGCGATAGCTGACGCGACCTCGCTCACGGAGGCGGGCTACATAGGCGACGATATCGAGTCGGTAATTTCCAAGCTCCTTACAGCCGCGGACAACGACGTGGAGAAGGCAGAACAGGGCATAGTCTTTATCGACGAGATAGACAAGATTGCCAAAAAGAAGAACACGACATCGCGCGACGTAAGCGGCGAGTCAGTGCAGCAGGGCATGTTAAAGCTTCTCGAGGGCGCTGACGTGGAGGTGCCTGTCGGCGCAAACAGCAAAAATGCCATGGTGCCGCTCACCACGATAAACACAAGAAACATACTCTTTATATGCGGCGGCGCTTTCCCCGATTTGGAGGAGATAATCAAGCAGCGCCTTACAAAGCAGTCCTCAATCGGCTTTAACGCCGAGCTCAAAGACGCCTTTGACAAGGAGGCAAACATTCTCAAAAAGGTGACTGTGGAGGACATCAGGAAATTTGGCATGATACCTGAGTTTATCGGGCGTCTTCCGATTATATGCCCGATGGACAGCCTTACAAAGGAGAGCTATGTAAAGATTTTAAAGGAGCCGAAAAATGCCATTTTAAAGCAGTACCAAAAGCTTCTGGAGCTTGACGAGGTAAAGCTTGTGTTTGACGACAGCGCGCTTTTGGCGATAGCGGATAAGGCTATGGAGCGCGATACGGGGGCGCGTGCGCTGCGCGCCATTATTGAGGAATTTATGCTCGACATAATGTATGAAATCCCCAAAGACGATAATATAGGCGAAGTGACGATTACAGGCGACTACATAAATGGCACGGGCGGACCGATTATTGAGATAAGAAGCGAGAAGCCGCATAAAAGCGGACAGGTAAATGATGAGGCGCAAAAGCTTGAACAAAAGCCTGAGCCACCCAAGCCTGAGCCCGAAAAACCCAAGGAGTACAATTTCTATGAGTTTTAATATAAAGGAGCTAAAATGCTTTGAGCGCCCTCCCAAATTTAAAAAGCGAATGGTATTGATGATGGCGGGGGTAGTGGCGATGGGATTTGGGCTTTCGATTCTGCGTCTGCTCAGCTTTGGCACTGATCCCTGCTCATGCTTTACGCAGGGCGTAGAAAAACATCTGCCATTTAGCTTTGGCACCTGCCAGCTTTTGTGCCATCTTGTGACTTTCGCGTTTGTAATAAAGCTCGACATCAGCAAAATAGGCTTTGGCACTGTCGGAAATATGCTCTTTTTGGGTTATATATCGGATTTTTTCCAGTGGCTTTGGGCGCATGCGTTGCCTGACGGCTTTTTTGAAATTACAGCCATAAGGTACGTGGTTCTGCTGCCGACGCTTGCCGTGTTTTTGATTGGAGCGGCGGCGTATATGTGCGCGGGACTTGGCTCCTCGCCTTATGACGCCCTGCCGTTTATTATATCAGGCTATGTAAAGCGCTTTTCATTTAAGACAGTGCGCATACTTTGGGATGTGGCGTTTATGATAGGCGGTTTTGTGCTTGGAGGCGATGTCGGCATAGTCACGATTGCCGTAGCGTTCTTCTTAGGTCCTGTTATTACATGGGTGCAGAAAAAGATGGAGGTGCTTATCGCGTAAATGACAGAGCTTGAGGAATACTACAACAAATTCAGCGAGGAGAAGCGCCTCGGTTCGCGCCACGGACAGGTAGAGTACCGCGTCTCAATGGAATATATCCATAAATATCTTGCCGAATGTGAAGCCGCAGATGACAGCGCGGGGCAAAGCGTAAAACGCGAAAAATCTGAAATCAAGGTGCTGGACATAGGCGCAGGCACAGGCCGCTACAGCATAGCGCTTGCGGAGGAAGGCTATGACGTGACAGCCGTAGAGCTTGTGAAATACAATCTTGGCATACTAAAGCAAAAATCAGACAAGGTAAAAGCGTTTCAGGGCAACGCCCTCAGGCTTAAAAAGCTTGAAAGCGGCTGTTTTGACGTCACGCTCCTTTTTGGCCCTATGTACCATCTTTTTTCCGCCGAGGATAAGCTTTGCGCCCTAAACGAGGCAAAGCGCGTCACAAAGCCAGGCGGCGTAATCCTTGCCGCGTATTGTATGAACGAATACAGCGTGATAACATATGCGTTTAAGGAAAGGCATATACTTGAATGTATGTCCCAAAACCGCCTGACATCTGATTTTCATACAGTTTCAGAGCCTAAAGAGCTTTACGATTATGTGCGCATAGAGGATATAGACGCGCTCAATGCGGCGGCAGGGTTAGAGCGGATAAAGATAATTTCGCCCGACGGAGCGGCAAATTATATCAGACCGTTTTTAAACCAGCTTTCAGATGAGGAATTTGAGATTTTCATACAATACCAGCTTTCAGTCTGCGAGCGCCAGGATCTAATCGGGGCGGGTGCGCATACGGTTGATATTCTGCGGTGTGGCAAACCCAATTAATGTATTTAAAATAATGTAAAAAATAAATTTTTTACACTGTGCATCAAGAATGGAGGATTAATATGAAGGAAGATATGTTTGCTCCGTATTATTTGAAAATAGCCAATCAGTTAAACAGTATAATACCAGTGGAGTGGTATGATTTAGTGTTATACGGAGAGGAACTGGGAGATAATCGGACAGCACAGTTTTATTTTAGGACAGAAGAAAACGGTGATTATATCCGTGGAGGGAAAATTCCCGATTTGTATGGCGTTGCTCAAAATATATATTTAGGCTTGATGTCAGAATTATATTTACAGATTAAGGAATTAAAGCAGGAGTTTTTGCGGCAGGGGCTGGCAGAATGGAAAACAATGACATTTTGGCTGGATTGCAATTTTAAGTTTAAAACAGAATTTTCATACTATATAGATATGAAAACGGGAAGCTATGAGAGAGGCATATATTGGGCTTATAAAACATTGGGAATAGTGCCGCAGGACAGTTTTGGAAAAAGCGTATTAGATGAATATCTTTCTGCAAAGGAATAGTATTGCCTGTTTCGGACTGGAATTTGACAGCTGCAGGTTCTGTAAACTGTCCTGGAGGTATTTGCTGGAAATGGCATAAAAGACCAGATAAAATAACAATATGGATTTAATAAGGAGGGGCGTTTGGTATCGTGCATGTCAGCGGAAATAAACTAAAGGAAAAATTTAATGAAACCCTAAAGGCAGTATTCCCGATTCTGGCGATAGTGCTGTTTTTGTGCTTTACTATAGCCCCCATTTCGCCAAGCATACTGATGACCTTCTTAATAGGCGCAGTGCTGCTCATAATCGGAATGCTCATTTTTTCATTTGGCGTGGAGCTGTCCATGACGCAGATGGGCGAGCGCGTGGGCACGACTATGACAAAGACAAAAAACGTGCCGCTAATGGCATTTATCAGCTTTGCTATGGGCATGATAATCACCATATCAGAGCCCGACCTGCAGGTGCTTGCCCAGCAGGTGCCGTCAATACCGAATATGACAATAATACTCGCCGTAGCGTCAGGCGTCGGCGTGTTCCTAGTATTCGCTTTGCTGCGTATGCTCTTTGCAATATCGCTGCCGAATATGCTCATTGTCTTTTACGCCATAGTGTTTATCATGACACTGTTTGTCCCCGCTGATTTTCTCGCCGTGGCATTCGACTCAGGCGGCGTCACGACAGGACCTATGACAGTGCCGTTTATCATGGCGCTCGGCGTCGGCATTTCTTCAATACGAAGCGATAAGCACGCCGCAGACGACAGCTTCGGTCTGGTATCGCTTTGCTCGGTAGGACCGATTATAGCAGTGCTTCTCCTCGGAATGATTTACCACCCAAGCCAGACGCAGAGCGTGTCCGAGGCAATTCCCGTTATCGACAATACAGTGGAGCTATGGCGGCTTTTCTCGTCAGGCTTTCCTACATATATAAAAGAAATGGCGGTTTCGCTGCTGCCAATCGTGCTGTTTTTCGGCATATTTCAGCTTGTTTCCAGAGACATAAATAAAAAAGCGCTGATAAAGATAGCAATAGGACTAGGCTACACGTATATAGGGCTGGTGCTGTTTCTGACAGGAGTAAACGTAGGCTTTATGCCCGCGGGAAATTATCTGGGACAGACAATAGCGGGACTTCCGTATTACTGGATAATCATACCCATCGGAATGATCATAGGCTATTTCATAGTCCTCGCCGAGCCCGCCGTGTTCGTACTCACGCGCCAGGTAGAGGAAATGACATCAGGCGCAGTTTCAGCAAAGTCCATGGGACTCAGCCTTTCAATCGGCGTCGCGTTTTCAGTGGGAATAGCAATGCTCAGGGTAGTCACAGGCATATCCGTGATGTGGTTCATAGTCCCAGGCTATGCCGCGGCAATCATACTAAGCTTTTTCGTGCCCAAAATATTTACCGCCATAGCATTCGACTCAGGCGGCGTAGCGTCAGGCCCCATGACCGCAACCTTCCTCCTCCCATTCGCAATGGGCGCCTGCGAGGTAATGGGAGGAAACATCATCACCGACGCTTTCGGCGTAGTAGCCATGGTAGCAATGACGCCCCTCATCACAATCCAAATCATGGGACTGGTATTCAGGCTAAAAGAAAACAGACTCCACAAAGGCATACTCGAAAACCAACGCACAGCATTGGAAGCGTTTGGCGATATGGAGATTATTGAATTGTAGCCTGTAATGTTTTTGTACCTGCAAACTATTTGTTGCGAAAACGTATTCTAAGCGAGGAATTGTTGCACTATAGCTTGCAATATATAAATTAACTGTTTAGAGATCCATTTTTAAATTGAATGTTGCAAAAACGTAGCCCGAGAGTGGAAATATATCCCATGAAGACCTTTGGGAAGCGTCGGTACTTAGCGAAACAAGCTGTAAAAGCGTAGCTCCTTTTACAGCGCGGTTGAGCTTAGTACCGCTACGCTTTCCACTAAGCGCAAGCGGGTCTGAATGGGATATATTTCCACTCTCGGGCGGACTGACAGAATAACACAAATCATTATTTACACATTGTTAATGAAAGGAACACACCATCACATGGGAAAATTATACCTCACCACCACCATAGTAGACAGAAAAAACGGCTCAAAATACGAAAAACTCTACAAAGAAAACGGCCTTTCCGTAACCTTTACAACCCTAGGCGCAGGCACAGCGCGCGGAGACATGCTAGACTACCTAGGACTGGAAGCCACAGAAAAAACCGTAATATTCTCCGTACAGGAAGAAGAAGACTGGCATTCGCTAAAAAAAGAACTCCGCAGAAAAATGAAAATAGATGCCCCAGGAGGCGGTATCGCCTTCATCATACCGCTAAGCAGCATCGGCGGCAAAAAAACCCTGCAGTTTCTGCTCGCCAAAGACGAATATCAAAAAGAGGAGGAATCAGTCTTGAAAGACACCACACACGATTTAGTAATAGTTATCGCAAACCGAGGCTACATCGAGCTAGTAATGGACGCCGCAAGAGAAGCAGGCGCATACGGCGGCACAGTGCTGCAGGCAAAAGGCACAGGCATGGAACACGCCGAAAAATTCCTAGGCGTATCGCTAGCCGCCGAAAAAGAAATGATATTCATAGTGACAAGGACAGAACAGAAAAACAGCATAATGAAAGCCGTCATGGAACGCGTCGGCACAGAAAGCAAAGCCCAGGCGATAGTATTTTCACTCCCAGTAACCGATACAGCAGGATTAAGGCTGATAGAAGATTAAAAACCAAAGGCAGATTAGTGAGCCTTGGTTACAAAATATATTGACCTTGATTAAATTTTTATGATATCATTTAATTGAGAGTATAACTCACGCATATAATTTCTTTCTTTAGTTGGTAATCCATACATGGATAATAAATTAATTATCTAGAGTTTAAAATTGAATGAGGAAAGTTTAATATGGATGCTGGAGAAACTTTAAAACTTATTTCAAAGCAATGGTGTGATTTAAATGATTTAAGACATAATGGAGTGGTATTGATATGGAAAAGAGAATATTAGATTTTTATAAACAAACAAGTTTATATACTGATTTAGGATTTTATAAAAACTTTTGTAAAAACCTAACTGACGATATCGATGAGTTATGTGTTTTACAAAGAATGCAAATAATTCATCCTGTTGCATTTGCTAATCCAGATATTAGAAAACAGGAAAAATGTTTTTGGGGAGATATGACAAAAGTACCTGTTACAAGATTAGACTATGAAGATGATTTATTTCCAACTGCAATTAGTATGATTAGTGAATTGTTGAGAAAAGATAGTAATTATAGTAAAGGTAGAAATGCCGAAGATAAGATACATGTCACTTGTAGAGGTGAAGCTATATTACTTGCTGCTACATTAAAGGCAAAAGGATATTCTGCAAGAGTAAGAAGTGGCTTTGCACCTTATATAAAATATGATGGAGTTGCTTACGATCATTGGATTACAGAATATTTTGATGATAAAAAAAATCGATGGGTATTAGTAGATGCAGATGGACATTGTTCAGACCATGATATGGGATTCGATTTAAATGATATACCAAGAGATAAATTTATATTTGGAGCTGAGGCTTATTTAGGTATAAGAAATAATAAATATCAAACAAATGAAATATATTATACTTCTGAGCCTGCAACATTGGGACTTAAAGCATCTTTGAGATGCTTATTTTACGATTTTCATTCTTTAATGAATGATGAAATAATTTTCTTGCATTTACCAAAATATATACAAGATAAGAATTTTCAATTGACTGAAAATGAATATAAAGAACTTGATAAATTAGCAATTTTAATGTTAGATCCTGATAAAAATTTTGATGAACTAATTCAAATATGGAATAATGAATCTAAATATAGGATTATGTCTGGTGCTTTGAATGGATAAATTTATATAATTTTTTTACTTTAGGAGATGATTACATGTTAAAATTTCGTCAAATCCAGAAGAATCGTGTCTAAAATTGATAAAGGAGGATAATTGTGAATCCATTTTATATTACATATGAATTGTATAGTGCTCGTAGGTTTACTAACAATCTTTTTCTATTATTAAATGGTAGAAAAGATCCGTTTCAAGTATTGTGTGAGAAACAACTTGATGATATTCTTAAGCAAATTATATTCAATTTAACGTAAATCAAAACGCTTGACATATGCTTTACACTATAGTATTCTAAAAGGGAAAAAGGGGGCTTTTTATGTCACAGAGCATGGTAAACATCCGCATGGACACGGATTTGAAAAAAGACGTAGAGAAGATTTGCGCAGATATGGGGCTTTCACTGACAACAGCATTTACATTATATGCCAAGGCATTAAAGCGTGAAAGACGCATTCCATTTGAAATCGTAGGTGAATTGCCAGAAGAAACAGCATTCCAAATGTTTATGGACGGGGTAAACGGTTTTCCAGATGATTTTATGGCTGATGGCAGGACTGACGAAATCCCCTCAGAGAGGGAAACACTATGATGTACATGCTGGATACAAATATCTGCATTTATGCCATAAAAAATAAGCCAGAGCAGGTTTTTTTGCGTATAAAGGAAAATCTGCATAAAGGTCTTTGCATTTCAGCTATTACACTTGCCGAATTAGAGCATGGCGCTGCAAAAAGCAATTATACTGAAAAAAGCAGAGCCGCTCTTTCTAAATTTCTTACAATTCTTAATATATTGCCGTTTGATGAAGCTGCGGCGAGGGAGTATGGAAATATATGCGCTTATTTGCAAAAACAGGGAACGCCAATCGGGACAATGGATATGCTGATTGCGGGTCATGCGATGTCGAAGGGATATACGCTTGTGACAAATAATGTGAGAGAATTTGAGAGGGTGGCGGGACTGAAAATTGAGAATTGGGCGGAATAAGTGAGTGTTTCAGCGAATAACTTAATGCAGGCGAATGTGAAAGGTTATTGAATAAAGCTTTTCAATGCCTAGCAGTAATTAACAGAGCAGGAGAGCTAATGAAATATAAAAAAGAATATATCAAAAAAGACATCATTTCAGGAATAGTAGTCGCGCTTGTGTCCATTCCTATCTCGATGGGCTATGCGCAGGTGGCGGGACTTGCGCCAGTCTATGGGCTTTACGGCTCTGTCCTGCCGATACTTGTCTACGCGCTCTTTACATCATCGCCGCAGTTTGTTTTCGGTGTTGATGCCACGCCCGCGGCATTGGTGGGCGGCGCGCTTCTGGGCATGGGAATAGAGCCGTACACGCGTGAAGCGTCAATCCTCGTGCCGATTATCACAATGACTACCGCCGTGTGCCTTTTCATATTTTTCCTGATAAAGGCGGGACGGCTTGTAAACTACATATCCAAATCCGTGATGGGCGGCTTTATCTCAGGCATCGGCTGCACCATCATATTGATGCAGGTGCCCAAGCTTTTCGGGGGAAACGCGGGCACGGGAGAAATATTTGTGCTTCTGTACCATATCTGGGGAGAGCTTGAGTCGTTTAATCTGCTGTCGGCAGCGCTTGGCATAGGCACGGTTGTTATTCTGCGGATTTTCAGGAAAATTGCGCCCAAATTCCCAATGTCAGTCGTAATGATGGCGGCAGGCGCCGCGCTCACGGCATTTTTCCACATAGATAAATACGGCGTAAGGCTCCTGCCCAAGGTCGAACTTGGCATAGAGCATTTTGGAATATCCGAATATTTCCATATGTTTTTTGAAAACGCCGAGGAGATTATAGTGCTTGCGATAACGATTTCGCTTGTGATAATGGCGCAGACTCTGCTTGCGACAAACAACTACGCGTTAAAATATAATTATAAGGTTGACAACAACCGCGAGGTGCTCGCATACGCGGCAGGCAATTTTGCGGGCGCGCTCGTAGGGTGCTGTCCGCTGAACGGCAGCGTTTCAAGGAGCGGCATCGCCGACCAGTACGGCTGCAAGTCGCAGCTTATGTCCGTGACAGCTGGGATAACCATGGTTTTGGTGCTGATGTTTGGGACTGGTCTGCTTGGCTATCTGCCCGTGCCCGTGCTTACGGGGATTGTTATTACGGCGCTTATGGGCATAGTGGAGTTCGGCATTGCCAAAAAGGCATGGGAATCCGACAAACAGGAGTTTGGCATATTTGTGGCGACGTTTGCGGGTGTGCTTGTGCTTGGCACGATATACGGGGTTATTATTGGAATGGTGCTGTCGTTTATCGCGGTCATTGTCCGCGCGGTAGTGCCGTCAAAGGCTTTCCTCGGAGTGATACAGGGGCACGAGGGCTTCCACAACCTAAGCCGCAACAGAAATGCCCGCCCCATCAGGCAGACAGTGATTTACAGGTTCAGCGGCAACCTCTTTTTCGCAAATATAGGGGCGTTTCAGGAGGATATTGAAAACTCCGTAAAGGAGGACACGCGGCAGGTCATAGTTGACGCCCGCGGCATAGGCAGCATTGACATTACGGCGGCTGAGCGTCTTGTGGTGCTGAAACGAAACCTCAATGCGAGGAATATTTATTTCTACCTGACAGAGCACGCTGATGCCGTAAACGACCAGCTACGCGCGTATGGGGCGGGGGCGCTTATCGAGGAGGGCTCTGTGCGCAGGACAATCCAGACGGCGCTCTATGCGGCTGGCGTGGAAAACCCTTATCCGCTTGAAGGGGATTCGGGCAGCGCGGCGGACGAGATTGACGCGCGCATCGCCGAATTTGAGTGGGCATATGGCGAGGGCGCCGGAGAAAAGCTCGAGGAGCTTGCAAAGGAGGTAGCGCAGAAGCTTGTCAATTCAGGCGATTACAGTCTGGAAAATATCGTAAAAGCTGAGAAAGCGGCATCATGGGGATACGTCAGCCTTCTTGACGAGGACGCGCTTTTAAACCAGCTGGAGCTTTATTTTTCAAGGCTTGAAAAACAGGACAGCATAAATATAGATGAAATAGAAAAAAGGATTGAGCAGCGCCGCAGAATGATTGAGGAGAATGTAAAAAGCCTGAGCCCCGAGGCGCTGGAGCTTTTGAAGCGTTACAGGAAAAGGATAGAAAGGCGCATAAAGGAGAAAAAGCCTGAATATTATGAGCATTATCTGGAGCTCCGCAGGCATTTGAAGGAGGAAAACACGGAAAAATAATTTGCGTCATATCGGTGTTCTTAAATTGTCCATTTTTCGGCATATTTTGCGCACAAATACATTCAAAATACCTACGCAGAGTATCACAGGTAACTGGATAATTTGCACAAATCTGTATAGAATAATCTCGTTGTTTAAGATTATATTTTGAATGGCGGTGGTGTGGAAGTGTCGAGGATTGCGAAAAAGGAAATGACTTCCGAACGTATAGAGACGGCTAAGCGCATTCGTGAGATACGCAAAAAAGAGGGTTTGACGCAGGAGAAAATGGCAGAGCTGCTTGAGATTTCCCTTTCGGCGTACAAAAAGATAGAGAGCGCCGAAAATCAGATTTCAATCGACGGTCTGAGAAGGCTTGAGGGCGAATTAAAGGCATCTGCGGATTATATACTGTTTGGCGAGCGTCAGGGCGCTGAAGGCATGTGGGAGACGCTGCTGAATTGTGAGGAATATGATAAGCTCCGCATACTTGTGCGTCTTGTCAATTATTTTTCAAAGAGGAAAAGCGGCGGCTATATCACGGTGGAGGAACAGACGGATTACAGCGATAAGCTTTTGAACGTGCTTAGGGAAATGGATTTATAGGTGGGGCTGTATCAGCTGTGTTTTGATGGTATTTTGGCTGTTTGGAATTTTTTAATAATTAGGAATAAATCAGCGGTGAGCTGATGTAAAG
Organism: uncultured Lachnospiraceae bacterium; assembly: GCA_947625775.1. Classification (GTDB taxonomy): domain Bacteria; phylum Bacillota; class Clostridia; order Lachnospirales; family Lachnospiraceae; genus COE1. Next base: position 203,076 of record CANQPM010000006.1, read on the forward strand.
GAGCTTGTGCAGACGTGGCAGGCTCTTTTTTAATACAATTTTTACTTGAGCGGTTCTTGAGCGGTTGTTTAATAAAATGCTTTGAATATCTATATGGAGTTATAAACTGTAAAAGACTTCTTAATCAAAATAAATACAAAAGAGCCACAGTATAGCATTTATGCGATAATGGCGGAAAGGAGGGAATTGATTATGAGTCACGATTTAACAGCACTATATGAAAGATTGAGCCATGATGACGAGTTACAGGGCGAGAGCAACAGCATATCCAACCAAAAGGCAATGCTTGAGGACTATGCGGAAAAGAACGGTTTTACGGGCATACGACACTTTACCGACGACGGAATATCGGGCACGACCTTTGAACGGGAAGGATTGCAAGCCATGCTTGCCCCCACGCGAAGCCTTGCTTCGCGTTATGTACATTTGCGTTCGGGCAAAGGCTAAAGGGCAGCCTTTACCCGCCCACAAAGTCTATGTGTGCGCCCCACTACCCTGTCGGCAGAATGTAGGTGTTGCGTATGGCTAATGTCACGAAACAGGCAAGCACACGTTTTTCCATCGTCAAGCGGAGCAAGGGGCAGTCAGCAGTTGAGAAAGCGTCCTATATCAGCAGGAGCGTCCTTGTCAGCGAGTTTGACGGGCAGACCTACCGCCCGAAATACCATGAGGATTTAGTCCACAGTGAAATCACTCTCCCGCCCAATGCGCCCAAAGAATATGCAGACCGAGCCACCTTATGGAACGCTGTTGAACTGTCAGAGAAAAGACAGGACGCACAGCTTGCGAGAATGTTGAAAGCGTCACTCCCCAACGAATGGAGTTATGAGCTTGCGGAGGAAGTCGTGAGGGATTATGTGCAGAGGAATTTTGTCAGCAAAGGAATGTGCGCTGATTGGGCAATCCATGACAGCGAAAACGACAAAGGACAGCGCAACCTGCATATCCATGTTTTACTCACAATGCGCCCTTTTACGGAAAAAGGCGAGTGGGGAGCAAAGCAGAAAAAAATCTATGACCTTGATGAAAATGGTGAGAGGATACCAGTTATTGACAAAAAGACAGGTCAGCAGAAAGTGGACAAGCGGAACAGAAAACAGTGGAAATGTCATACCGCAGACAGCACCGACTGGAACAGCCAAGAGAACGCTAAAATGTGGCGTAAGGATTTAGCCAACACAATCAACGTCACCAATGAACAGTTGGGGATTGCGCTGCATTGGGAACACCGCTCCTTTAAGGAACAGGGGATTGACAGAGAGCCGACTATCCATATCGGGGCGGTTGCCAACGCTTTAGAACGCAAAGGCATACAGACCGAGAGGGGGAACATCAATAGGGAAATCATTAAGCGCAACATGATGTTGGAGCAGGCAAAGGAAATGCTTGAACTTGCCAAGCAGGAAGTGCGGAGCGCGCAGTATGCCAAGGTTAGAAATGTGGCAGTCAGCGTGAAGAATGAAGTCCTTGAAATGATTGCAAAAGTGGCGAAACGGAAAGGTAGGCTTGATTTGCCGATTGTCAGCGGAAAGCACCTAAGAAAAATCTCCGACAGAACCGCCTTGCAGTCAGCAGACAATGCAGAGAAGTTTATCACAACAAGAAAGATAGACAGCTTTGAAAGACTTGCCCAATTTACAGCAGATACGGAACAGAAATACGGACAGCTTGACAGCGTACATCTATCAAAGGGGCAGAAACTAAGCCGACTAAAGGAACTGTCAAAAATGTATGCCCTCTATGAGCCATACCGCACCACCTACAAAGAGAGCCAGTCACTAAAAGGAATTGCAAAAATGAAGTTTGACAAGGAGCATAAAGAGAGTCTTGCCAAATATCCCGAAATGCGTGAGCGTTTGCAGAACCTTTTAGAACAGGGCGAAAAGATAACACCGAAACAGTGGAAAGCAGAAATACAGTCATTACAAGCCGAGTATGACAGTATTGGTAAAGAGAAGTCAAAGACCGCCACAGAATTAGCGTATGCCGAGGTAATCAACTATAACAAGAAGAACCTTGAGCGGGAGCTTCAGAATGAGAGCCGACAACATAACAGACAACAGAGCAAGGCAAAGAGGAGGGAGAAAGAAATTTAATGTGAATTTTATTGTAAACACGAACATTTTTCTGTATAATTAAGGTGTGGCAAGAGTAAGCT
>CANQPM010000007.1 GCA_947625775.1 uncultured Lachnospiraceae bacterium
GCTACCTCCTTTGAAACTGACGAAAGCATCTGCGTGTTCCTGTCCATTGCCTCCTTGACTAAATCTATCTTTTCGCTCATGCTCCCCGTGGATTTGACCGAGCCCTCAATGCTGGTCTTGCTGTCGTTTGCCGTCTCCTTAATGCTGTTGAGAAAGCTCCTCATACCGACTAAGTTCTGCTTTGTCTCGTCTGAAAGCCCTCTTATCTCATCGGCTACTACGGCAAAGCCCCTGCCGTGCTCGCCCGCCCTTGCCGCCTCTATTGACGCGTTAAGCGCGAGCAGGTTTGTCTGGTTTGCTATGCTCTGCACGCTCTCGACAAACTTATCCACTTCGCCCGCAAGCGACACAAGCTGCTCGATTTTTTCCTCCATCTGGCGGCTATCCTCCATCACCTGATTTTTGTATGTATTGACCTCGTTCAAAAGCGCAGTGCTGTCATGGTTGCAGCTTACAAGCTCGTTTGTGTTTGCGTGGAGCTGCTTTAAAATATCGGAGGCGCTTTCTACTGTCAAATCTACCTCCTCCATCTCCGCCTCTGTCTCGCGTATCATTTCCTCGTTTTCCGCGCTCATCTGGCTCATCTCCTGAGCGTACTGGAGCATTTTATTAGAAACAAAACTCATCTCGACGCCTAAGCTGCTCAGATTGCTTGACGCCTTTACAAACTCCTGCGCCGCCTTTGAAAGGTTTTTAAGCGCTTCAGCCTGCCCGCTGTTATATACAGGCTTTGCCTGCTGTTCTTTTTTCCGACTAAACATTTCTACCTCCACCTTTTTCACAAATTTATTTTGGGGTTCTGTTCCACCTATGCTGTTTTTAGGATTAATTAATATAAGTTTAGCACATTTTTTGATTATTTTATATAGTTTTTATCAGTTTTCTTAAATTTCTTAAATTTGTTTGCCGAGCTGTATTTATTATGATAGAATTTAATATATCGGGATTAAATATTGGAGGTTTTCTGATGAAAGAGCAATTATATACGATTCCCTTAAATGACGCGTTTGCCGTTGATGATGAGTGTCCGTTCTGCTTTATTGAGCAGAAGCTTGAAAACGACCTGCTTGACTTCACGCTCGGCTCGTCCTCATCATATATGGAGAGTGACATACGCGAGCAGACTGACAAGGAGGGGTTCTGCCGTTATCATTTCCATAAGATGTTCCAGTACGGCAATACGCTGGGCAACGCGTGGATTTTGAAGACGCATTATGAGAAAATGGGGCGCGAGCTTGCCGACGAGGTAAAGCGCTTTAAGCCTGTGAAGCTATCGTTTATGGACAAGCTGAAGCGTTCACGAGAGGTAAACAACTCCATGACAGCGTGGTGCCTTGAAAAGCAGAAGTCGTGCTATATCTGCAAGCAGTATGACGACACTTATGCGCGCTATATAGATACGTTTTTCTTTATGTACAAAAAAGACGAGGCTTTCAGGCAGAAGGTGGCGCAGAGCAAAGGGTTCTGTCTTGTGCATTTCGGCGATTTGTGCCAAGGTGCTGTGGAAAAGCTTCCCGAAAAGCAAAAAGACGAATTTTTTGAGATGATATTTTCCCTTATGCAGGAAAATATATCGCGTATTTCGGGCGACGTCAGCTGGCTTGTCGAAAAATTTGACTACCGTAACCAGGACGCCGACTGGAAAAATTCAAAAGACGCCATTCAGCGCGGCATGCAGAAATTAAAGGGCGGATATCCCGCCGCCCCTGCGTACCAGTTTAAGAAATAGGCGGTTTTTCTGTCCGCTCCGCCATTTCCCTGATTAGCTCGATATATGCTTTTATTTCCCTGTAGACAGCCTCCTGCTCCGCGCCCGAGGCTGTCCTTTCTTTTATGATGCCGCTTATCGTAAGCGCTGTGAGCTTTTTGATTTTGTCGCGCCTTGCGCGGTCGTCCACGCCGTTTATCTCGGTATTTTTGATGAGCGCGAATACCTTTTCCTGCAGCGTTTTCTGCGCCTCCAAGGTCTGGGCTGTGACCTCCTCGTCTTCTTCGTTCTGCGCCGCCTCCAGAAACAGCAGCAGGTACGGATAGCTCCTGCTTACGCGGTTTTTGGCAAGCTCCAGCTGCTTAGTAAGCTCGAAAAAATTCTTCTCGCTCTCGTCGACAACCGTTGACATCTCCAAGAGCAGATATTTGACGCTGTAATCATACACGAAAATATAAAGGCCTGCCTTTGAGCCGAAATAGTGGAACCACAAGCCCTTGCTCACTCCTACCGCCTTGACCATATCGTCTGTGCTGGCGTGCTTAAAGCCGTTTTTTGCAAATACCTCAAGAGCGCCATTTATCATGCGGTCCTGTTTTTCCCGTGGCAGGTCAAAAAATTTTTCGTTCATTTAAAATTTCCTCTCAGTTGGTGCTGTTAATTATTTATACCCTTATGTTTTGTTGACTTTTCCAGTCGATTAATATGTTACCACAAATTTATAAAGTATTCAATAAATAGTTTTGTAAATTGTTTTGCAAATTTCAGATTTTCGGTGAGTGCATGCACTTAAAGACTATTTTGCTGAAAAACACAATATTAATTGTATAACAAAAAGAAGTTAGGAATTGCTTATCTAACTTCTTTTTGTTTATTTTGACTTTGTTTGGTTTATTTGTTTTTAATTGTATTTTATGTATCGGCTATGGTACATATTTTGGATTTATTTTAGATAAGAAAGCGCTTCTTCCTCTGAAAGATTGTAATTTTTTTGCAATGCCTCCTTAATTTCGGTATTTCCTAAGTTTAGACCGCGGAGCATTTCAACTGCTACTTTGATTGCACGCTCTGTTGTTTCCTTGCGTTCTTGTAATACTGCTGTATTTACTGCCTCATTAACTACTTCTTCAATCTCTGGTTTCATTATCTCCATTAACGCCTGACACATATCCTCATCTCCCATCTTCAATTCTTCCACTATATTCTTGTTTGACAATGCGCTCACTTCAAATATGGCATCTATCAGTTCCTTCTCGTTCTTACTTCTTACATTCCTTGAATATTCGATGGCTCTTGCCATTTCCTGTTTTGTTACCTTATCAGATAGCAGATTAAACCATTCATGGTTTTCATGGGTAAGCTCTTTTCCTACGATTATCTGTGTCGGAAACTTTAACCCGCTTTCTATGTAATATATCCCCCTGTACGGATTTGATACTATGTAACTGTTTTCTTCAAAATACTTGAATAACCCAATTGGCTTTGACTCGCGTATCAGTGTGACTGACACTTCATCAAACCTTACTGCATCAATGCCTTCACCGTATGCCTTATACAAATGTGCGTATCCCTGTGTCTTTGCCACATCGTCTATGGACAGGGAATCTCTCGCTGATTTGTATTCGATTATGTTATATTTTCTAAAAAGTTTTCCTATCTCGTTCCTGATGACTGTATTCTTTTTCTTTTTTATTACCAGACAGTCTATCAATAGGGGCTTTCTGTTAAGGTTATGTTCCCTCTCAAATTCCAAGTCGTCTTTATTCTCCAAAAGCTCCATTTCAAGGGCTGCCGCAAATGCGGGATGCCACTGGAGCTTTTGTTTCTTTTCTGCCTTTGATTTCTCTTTTGCCATTCCGTTCCCCTTATAGTATTTTGTTTATTATTGCTTTTCATTATCATACATATCAGCTATACAATTTCATTATAATCTCTATCTAGTCCATTGTAAAGAACCATTTTATCTGATTCGTCATTTTGATTCGTCATTTTTAAAAACTTACAAATAAATTCAATAAATAGTTTTGCAAATTTCAGATTTTCGGTGAATGCATGCGCTTAAAGAATATTGGGCTGGAAATAACAATATTAATTGTATAACAAAAAGAAGTTAGGAATTAATTATCTAACTTCTTTTTGCTTATTTTGACTTTGTTTGGTTTACTTGTTTCTAATTGTATTTTATGTATCGGCTATGGTACATATTTTGGATTTATTTTAGATACGAAAGCGCTTCTTCCTCTGAAAGGTTGTAATTTTTTTGTAATGCCTCCTTAATTTCAACATTTCCTAAGTTTAGACCGCGGAGCATTTCAACTGCTGCTTTGATTGCACGCTCTGTTGTTTCCTTTATCCTCTTTTCGGTTTCCCTTTCGATGCGTTCTGTGGTTTCCCTACGTTCCTGTAATACAGCTGTATTTACTGCCTTATTAACCGCTTCTTCAATCTCTGGTTTCATTATCTCCATTAACGCTTGACACATACCCTCATCTCCCATCTTCAATTCTTCCACTATATTCTTGTTTGACAATGCGCTCACTTCAAATATGGCATCTATCAGTTCCTTTTCATTCTTTTTTTTACATTCCTCGAATATTCGATAGCTTTTGCCATTTCCTGCTTTGTTACCTTATCAGATAGCAGATTAAACCATTCATGGTTTTCATGGGTAAGCTCTTTTCCTATAATTATCTGTGTCGGAAACTTTAACCCGCTTTCTATGTAATATATCCCTTTATATGGATTTGATACCGTGTAGCTATTTTCTTCAAAATACTTGAATAATCCAACGGGCTTTGATTCGCGTATCAGTGTGACTGACACTTCATCAAACCTTACTGCATTAACGCTTTCGCCATATGCCTTATACAAATGTGCATATCCCTGTGTCTTTGCCACATCGTCTATGGACAGGGAATCCCTCGCCGATTTATATTCGATTATGTTGTATTTCCTAAAGAGTTTTCCTATCTCGTTCTTGATGATTGTATTCTTTTTCTTTTTTATTACCAGACAATCTATCAACAGTGGCTTTCTATTAAGGTTATGCTCCCTCTCAAATTCCAAATCGTCCTTATTCTCCAAAAGCTCCATTTCAAGGGCTGCCGCAAACGCGGGATGCCACTGGAGCTTTTGTTTCTTTTCTGCCTTTGATTTCTCTTTTGCCATTCCGTTCCCCTTATGGTATTTTGTTTATTATTGCTTTTCATTATCATGCATATCGGCTATACAATTTTATTATAATCTTTATTTAATCCATTGTAAAGAACCATTTTATCTGATTCGTCATTGTAATGTTTGAATCCTGAAAGGTAAACTTTTCACGCCCGTAAAACATTTTAAGAGCTGTCTCCCAGTCTACATCTCTCATGGTAAGGTCTGCTGTATTCGTGGTTGTCTTGAATTCGCCCTTATGTGCAGGATTGTTTACTACCGCATCCACCATATTATTACCAGGTTCATTTTCGCTATCAAGATCCATATGCACACCTATCAGCGGGGTATCGTCTCCTGTCTTTGCAGCATTTGCTGTCCATAACAGCCTAAAGTCACGGATTGCCTGCTCATTCTGCTTAAAATTGATGTCTATGATTGCTGCTACAGTATCGCCTTTCATTACCTCGTACTGGTCTGACGTAGCACTGATGTAGAACTTCAGCCTTGCATCTTCCTTGTCTGGCTCATCATCGGGCGGATCTTCATCTTCGTACTTTTCATCATATGGAGGAGGAATTGGCTCCTTATCTGTAAAACAACCCAAGAATGTATAACCAGTGTTTCCACCTCTGTTATCATTCATATCCGCTGGCTGTAGCATATACGCTCCTCTATCACCACTTGAATCCCACCACCAACCATTTCTATTACGTGACAGTTCATTATGACTTACAAAACTAGCTCCTTCTTCATACTTTCCTTTTAAAGCTGATATAAACTCATTTACGCTACCGCTATAACCAGCAGGATTGATAGCTTTTACAAAATCACCCGTTGCCGAAAATGTCTGATAATCCTCGAATGTCTTACCTGTTATCGCTGCGTAAAAATTAGGCAACGTCGCTGCATAACGCTTATTAGAGGTGTCTTGCGCTAAAAGGGCGTTGGCTGCAGCACATACTGTTATAAATGTATCTGATTCGTCACGATTTAAATCATTAAGATACTTATCAATTAATTTATTATACGTATTTCCACAGAGTACATCAATAACATAAAGGAAATCAAGATATCTTAATGCACGGTCGTACCAATATGTATCAGAGTTTTGATCCAAGCCATCATAGATACCATTTAAGCAATCATCAATTGTACCTGTATCCGCCCAAAGCCTAACGAATTTGTCTGTTGCATCAGCTACCTTACCACTGGCTACACCCAGCTGATCTACATCGTCAAAAGTCAGTTTACCACCTGTAAAACTCTTATAAAGTGCTTCGTTATTCTTGATAGAGCTGTAAACTACATCTATGTTAAAATTACCTGGAGAGGATTTTCCTACTGTACTATATACTCGTGAATATTTTTTATTTCTTTCGGCACCATTGGCACTAAATGGACGAAATCTATCTGTGGCACTTACAGGATCAGATACTTTGTAATACTTAAAAATTATAAGTGCCTGCTTATCCATTTCCGCAACATTTGACATTTCCTGCGGATGCGTATAAAAATATTGGTCTGTTATAGACACACGATACTCACTCCAGTAATCATCAGGTGACGCCAGATTGTGTGCCGCTATCTGGCTACGATACTCCGAAGCCGTATTATCTATCTCAAGTATTCCAACTGTAGCAGCCAAATAGTGCATTGGTGCAAAGTCTCCTGAAGGTGGTATGTCACCTAATTCACCTACCTTCTCTGTAATTGTTTCTGCGAATACGTCTTCAAATGGTGCTAATACGAATGTTAAGATTAGCAACAAACTAACTAGTGATTTACATATTCGCCTATGTTTATACTTCATTTTAATCATCTCCTCACTAATTTAAATTTTCAATTTGATTTAAAAAATTTGATTTTAAAGATTCTCTTAAGCAGAATTTTAATAGAAGGCGCTATACTTAAAAGCTTAATTGCATAATAAAAAGAAGCTAGAGAATGATTCATCTAACTTCTTTTTGTCTGCTTGTTTTATTCTATTCTTTGCTTCTGACTAGAAACTTCCACCTCTTGTTGCTATCCAGTCTTGATGTTGTTCGTTCCAAAGCTCAGAGTGTTCCATAGACTGAATATGCTTAATCTCAGCTTGAGTAAGCGTAGGCGCCTGTGCTCCAGGTACTGCAGGAAGTACAAATAAGCCGACTGTTATAGTATTACCCACCTGCTTGTCATACCAACCATCAGTTACAGCGACCTCAATGACGGCTGAACCCTGAGAACAGTTCCCTATCTGAAAATAGTTTTGTCCGTCTATATTAAAATCACCCATATATCCAATATCTATGAAACTCTGTTTAGTCTCAGGTGTTATATCTACATACCCTTTATTAGGATTTCCCCACGGATCTATTCCTAAGTCAGCCCACGGATTATTAACTGGAAACGCCACACTCTGTCCCTCATATATAATAATCACATACGAGCCATCTTCATTCCTGATAATCTGTGGATCTGGACTTCCCTGCTCGTCATGCGTAAGGATATAAGTACCAAAGAAATCAAACTTCGTAGGATCTGCTACTGCAGGTGTCAGCACCTCCTCTGCCAGCTCTGCTGCGTTGTATGCATCAGGCAGCTCCTCTGCATATGCTGTCACACCGCTCATAGATGATGCTGTCACCACTGCTGCCGACAGGAGCGCTGTTACCTTTGCTGCTGTTATTTTATCTAATGTGTTAATCTTCATAATAATCTACCTCCGTTTTGTTTTTACTTGTTTATTTGTTTGTTTACTGTTTTTACTTCTTCTATTATTATATGTATCGGCTACGGTACATATTTAGGATTTATTTAAGATAAGAAAGTGCTTCTTCCTCTGAAAGATTGTAATTCTTTTGTAATGCTTCCTTAATTTCATCATTTCCTAGATTCAGACTGCGAAGCATTTCAACTGCTACTTTAATCGCACGTTCTGTAACGCGTTCTGTGGTTTCCCTACGTTCCTGTAATACAGCTGTATTTACTGCCTTATTAACCGCTTCTTCAATCTCTGGTTTCATTATCTCCATTAACGCCTGACACATACCCTCATCTCCTATCTTCAATTCTTCCACTATATTCTTGTTTGCCAATGCACTCACTTCAAATATGGCGTCTATCAGTTCCCTCTCATTCTTACTTCTTACATTCCTTGAATATTCGATGGCTTTTGCCATTTCCTGCTTTGTTACCTTATCCGACAGCAGATTAAACCATTCATGGTTTTCATGGGCAAGCTCTTTTCCTATAATTATCTGTGTCGGAAACTTTAACCCGCTTTCTATGTAATATATCCCCCTGTACGGATTTGATACTATGTAACTGTTTTCTTCAAAATACTTGAATAATCCAACGGGCTTTGACTCGCGTATCAGTGTGACTGACACTTCATCAAACCTTACTGCATCAATGCCTTCACCATATGCCTTATACAAATGTGCGTATCCCTGTGTCTTTGCCACATCATCTATGGACAGGGAATCTCTCGCTGATTTGTATTCGATTATGTTGTGTTTCCTAAAGAATTTTCCTATCTCGTTCCTGATGACTGTATTCTTTTTCTTTTTTATTACCAGACAGTCTATCAACAGGGGCTTTCTATTAAGGTTATGCTCCCTCTCAAATTCCAAGTCGTCTTTATTTTCCAAAAGCTCCATTTCAAGGGCTGCCGCAAATGCGGGATGCCACTGCAGCTTCTGTTTCTTTTCTGCCTCTTGTTTCTCTTTTGTCATTCTGTTCCCCTTATGGTATTTTGTTTATTATTGCTTTTCATTATCATGCATATCAACTATACAATTTCATTATAATCTCTATCTAGTCCATTGTAAAGAACCATTTTTCCCAAAATGCATAAATTTATGCGTAATGATTAGTAATAACTCACGCCATTTTAAACTCTTTAAGCCGAAGGGCTGTCACGCCAAAATACACCCCCTCCCGCTTTTAAATCTTTGTTTAAGCTCCTAATATCTCCTGTAAATTCGCGAACTGTTTCTCAAAATCAGCAAATGCGTCATCTAATCCATTACTCTTATTTTCGCTTTCCTGTAATGAACTCGATTTACAGCTTCCTTCTATCCATGCATAACAAAAAGAAGTTAGAGTTTTATTTACATAACTTCTTTCTGTTCATATACTTTATTTATTTGTTTATTGTTTCTACTTCTTCTATTATTATATGTATCGGCTACGGTACATATTTAGGATTTATTTAAGATAAGAAAGCGCTTCTTCCTCTGAAAGATTGTAATCCTCCATCAGAGTCATCTTAATATTTAAGTCACTTGTGTTAAAACGCCTTAAACTTTTGACTGCTGCCTTAATCGCGCGTTCTGTTGTTTCTCTACGTTCCTTCAATACTGCTGCATTTACCGCTGTATCTACCGCCTTATTAACCGCTTCATCAATCTCCGGTTTCATTATCTCCATCAATGCCTGACACATATCCTCATCTCCCATCTTTAATTCTTCCACTATATTCTTGTTCGCCAATGCGCTCACTTCAAATATGGCATCTATCAGTTCCTTCTCGTTCTTACTTCTTACATTCCTCGAATATTTGATGGCTCTTGCCATTTCCTGTTTTGTCACTTTATCAGACAGCAGATTAAACCACTCGTGATTCTCATGGATAAGCTCTTTTCCTATGATTATCTGTGTTGGAAACTTTAACCCGCTTTTTATATAATATATCCCCTTGTAGGGATTTGATACCGTGTAGCTGTTTTCTTCAAAATATTGAATAATCCAACGGGCTTTGATTCGCGTATCAGTGTGACTGACACTTCGTCAAACTTTACTGCATTAATACTTTCGCCATATGCTTTATATAAGTGCGCATATCCCTGTGTCTTTGCCACATCATCTATGGACAGGGAATCTCTCGCTGATTTGTATTCGATTATGTTGTGCTTCCTAAAGAACTTTCCTATCTCGTTCTTTATGACTACATCCTTTTTCTTTTTTATTACCAGACAGTCTATCAGCAGGGGCTTTCTGTTAAGGTTATGTTCTCTTTCAAATTCCAAGTCGTCCTTATTTTCCAGAAGCTCCATTTCAAGGGCTGCCGCAAATGCGGGATGCCACTGGAGCTTTTGTTTCTTTTCTGCCTTTGATTTCTCTTTTGCCATTCCGTTCCCCTTATAGTGCCTTGTTTATTGTTTCTATTTCTTCTATTAACATACGTACCGACTGCGGTACATATTTATGGTTTACTTGAGATAAGAAAGTGCTTCTTCCTCTGAAAGATTGTAATCCTCCATCAGAGTCATCTTAATATTTAAGTCACTTGTGTTAAAACGCCTTAAACTTTTGACTGCTACCTTAATTGCATGTTCTGTGGTTTCTCTTATCTTCCTTTCAGCTTCACTTCGTTCCTGCAATATTGCTGTATTTACAACTTCTTCAATCTCTGGTTTCATTATCTCCATCAATGCCTGACACATATCCTCATCTCCCATCTTTAATTCTTCCACCACATTCTTGTTTGACAATGCACTCACTTCAAATATGGCATCTATCAGTTCCCGCTCATTCTTACTCCTTACATTCCTTGAATATTCGATGGCTCTTGCCATTTCCTGCTTTGTCACTTTATCTGACAGCAGATTAAACCACTCGTGATTTTCATGGGCAAGCTCTTTTCCTATGATTATCTGTGTCGGAAACTTTAAACCGCTTTTTATATAATATATCCCCTTGTATGGATTTGATACAATGTATCTGTTTTCTTCAAAATACTTGAATAATCCAACGGGCTTTGATTCGCGTATCAATGTGACTGACACTTCGTCAAACTTTACTGCATTAATACTTTCGCCATATGCTTTATATAAGTGCGCATATCCCTGTGTCTTTGCCACATCATCTATGGACAGTGAATCTCTCGCTGATTTGTATTCGATTATGTTATATTTTCTAAAAAGTTTTCCTATCTCGTTCCTGATGACTGTATTCTTTTTCTTTTTTATTACCAGACAGTCTATCAATAGGGGCTTTCTGTTAAGGTTATGTTCCCTCTCAAATTCCAAGTCGTCTTTATTCTCCAAAAGCTCCATTTCAAGGGCTGCCGCAAATGCGGGATGCCACTGGAGCTTTTGTTTCTTTTCTGCCTTTGATTTCTCTTTTGCCATTCCGTTCCCCTTATAGTATCTTATCAATCTGTAATTTTATTATATCCTTTACCCGTTCTTATGTAAAGAATATTTTGTTTGTTGCTGTCGTTACGTACATTAAAAACTTACAAATAAATTCAATAAAATTTTACACATATTATCTTTTCATTTTCATAAAATAGTATTAGAATATAATGGAAGGAATTTGAAACCAAAGTACCAAAAGGAGGATATAATGGCAAAAAAATTTGGAAAGTTTATGTTAATGAGCAGCATCGGGGCTGCGGTAGGCGCGGGTATCTACTATTATATGAAGGGAAAGAAGGAAGTCGCTCCCGAGGACAACTTTGACGCGGACGATTTTGACGACTTTGACGACGATTTAGATGATGATTTGGACGAGACAGCAAGCATCCCTAAAAGCCACCCGCATATTCCAATCGACCTTGACAGCGCGAAGGAAAAAATCGGCGGAAAAGTTATCGAGACGCTTGACAAGGCTAAGGAAATTATCGGGGAAATGACATCTGTCAATCCAGAGCCTACTTATACAAAGGTGGACTTGCCTGCACACGGCGATGAGGAAAAAGCTGAGACAACGGCAAAAGACAGTGATGCTCCTGCGGCTGACACTGCAGCTGTTGCGGCTGACAAGACTGACAAGGCTGGCGCTCCTGTAGGCGCTTCGGCTGACAAGACTGATACCGAGGAGTTCTTTGACGACTCCGACGACGAGAGCAAATAAAGATTTATATTAAATGGATATATAAAAAGTGGCTGCCGAGGCAGCCACTTTATTTTTGCCCTGTTTAATTTTATCCTGTTTAATTTCCGCCTTATTTATCTCAATTAAATAAGAAATTATACAAATCATCAACCTTTGTGAAATAATAATCGCTGTTTTTCTTCATAAACTCGCGTATCTCTGGAATGTCGTTTGACCAGCCTGCGCCGACAAACGGGACATTGTATGCCCTAGCCATATCGTACCCAGGCTTCAAGTCGTCTACCACTACCATCTCCGACGGCTTTAAACCGTATTTTTTTGCGATTATGTCCAGCGCGTAGGTGCTGGGTTTGCGCTGCTCGGGCGGGCACTCCCAGCCAAAAATCATATCGGGCATCGGCAGGCTGTTTGCCTCGTAATCGCGCTTTATGTTGAAGTCAAAGGAGTGCGAAATTACGCATATATATCCGCCCTCCGCGCGCTGGCGCTCTATTATCTCGCGTATGCCTTTGTACGCGTGTGAAGTGTGCTTTGACACATACTCCTTCCAGCAGTTTACCTCTACTTCCATTTCCTCATCGTTCATGTGGAGCTTTTGCGTACAGTATTCCGTAAAGCCTGGATCGAAATTTTCACGGAAATAATCGTCAAGCGAAATGGTGACATTGGGGCGCAGGATTTTAAGCGCCTCCAGAAACGCGGGATAATGCACCGCCGCCGTGCTGTCAACCACTGTGTCGTCATGGTCTAAAATTAAGCATTTATAGTTCATATTTTCCTCAACTCTTAATTGAATTGTCAGGCGTGTGCAAAGCTTTGTCCTATAACGCAGAATTTATCACGTTTCGCAATTACCTGACTTGCGTTATGTTATTTAGGGAGCACAAACGAACTTTTTAGCGAAACTATCCTGTTGAAAACAAGCGCGTCGGGCTTTGAGTCCCTGCTGTCCACATTGAAAAAGCCCTGCCTTACAAACTGGAAGCTGTCATATGGCTTTGCGTCTTTTAACGCGGGCTCTAAACGGCAGTCCTTCAATATTGTAAGCGAATTGGGATTTAAGTTGAGCGAGCCGTCCTCGTTATATACGCCTTTTTCCTCGTCTATGATGTTCTCATACAGCCGTACCTGCGCCTTTACAGCATACGGGGCAGGTACCCAGTGGATTGTGCCCTTTACCTTTCTGGCATTGAAGCCGCTGCCCTGCTTTGTTTCGGGATCATAGGTGCAGTGCACTACTGTCACCTTTCCGTCTTCGTCTTTCTCAAAGCCGACGCATTTTACAAAATATGCGCTCATAAGGCGTACCTCATTGCCAGGGAAAAGCCTGAAATATTTCTTGGGAGGCTCCTCCATAAAGTCATCTCTGTCAATGTAAAGCTCCCTGCAGAACGGCACCTGCCTCGTGCCGAGCGCCTCATTTTCAAGATTGTTGGGTATTTCAAGGTACTCTGTCATGTCTTCGGGATAGTTGTCTATGACAAGCTTTATCGGATCGAGCGCCGCCATCATTCTGGGCTTTTTGAGCTTTAAATCCTCCCTTATGCAGTATTCAAGCATGGCATAGTCAGTTGATGAATTTGCCTTGCTCACGCCGCAAAGCTCCACGAATTTCTTTATCGACTCGGGCGTAAAGCCGCGTCTTTTGAGCGCCGCGATTGACACAAGCCTCGGGTCGTCCCAGCCGTCAACTATGCCCTCCTCGACAAGCTTTTTAATATAGCGCTTGCCTGTAACCACGTTCGTGAGGTAAAGCTTTGCAAACTCTATCTGCTTTGGCGGGTGCGGAAACTCGACCTCGCGTACAACCCAGTCATAAAGCGGTCTGTGGTCTTCAAATTCAAGGGTGCAGATTGAATGTGTCACGCCCTCGATTGCGTCCTCTATCGGATGCGCAAAGTCGTACATCGGATAAATGCACCACTTGTCGCCTGTCCTGTGATGCGACATATGCGCCACGCGGTAAATGACGGGATCGCGCATGTTCATATTCGGCGATGCCATGTCTATTCTCGCCCTCAGCACCTTTTCGCCGTCAGCGTACTTTCCCGCCTTCATCTCCTCAAAAAGCCTTAAGTTTTCCTCTATGCTTCTCCCGCTGTAGGGGTCCTCTTTTCCCGCCTCGGTGAGCGTGCCTCGGTACTCCCTTATCTCGTCTGCCGAAAGGTCTGAAACATATGCCTTTCCTTTTTTGATAAGCTTAACCGCAGCCTCATACATCTGATCAAAATAATCCGACGCGAAAAATAGCCTGTCCTCCCAGTCCGCGCCAAGCCATTCGATATCCGCCTTGATTGACTCGACAAACTCCTCCTTCTCCTTGGTAGGGTTTGTGTCGTCAAAGCGCATATTAAATTTGCCGTGGTACTGCTGCGCAAGCCCGTAGTTTAAGAGAATACTCTTTGCATGCCCTATATGAAGATAGCCGTTTGGCTCAGGCGGGAAACGCGTCACCACAGTGTCATATGTTCCCTCCGCCAGATCCTTGTCTATAATCTGCTCGATAAAATTTCTGGAAACGACCTCGCTTTCCGCACTTTCATTAGTATTTGCCGCTGATTCGCTCATCTCTACCTCTTTCCCGCCGCCTTTGCGGCATTTTTATAATTTTCACAAGCTCAAATTTATTCTCTATTTTAATATAATTGTGTATGGTTTGTAAAGATATTCCTGCATATTTTTATTTGGGAAAATCCTTTTGGAAATCGTCATTTTGCATATTATTACGTGTGTTATTTTATTGTTTTTTAAAGAATCTGCAATTTAGGACAAAAAACAGTAGTAAAATTTTCAGAAAAGTGATATGATATATATAATAATTTTTTGTGCTTATTATACCACCAATTAAGAAAGGAGTACCATAATGAAAAAGTGGGACGATTTAGTAGAATATCTTCAGGACAGGAATTTGATAACTAAGGGCTTATGCAAAGACGAGATAAAGGCTGACAACGAAAAAAAGAGCAACACTCTGCTGTGGGTTCTTGCCATCATCGGCGCTGTCGCTGCTGTAGCCGCTATCGCTTATGCAGTTTACCGTTATATGACGCCTGATTATCTTGATGATTTTGATGATGACTTCGATGACGATTTTGAAGATGATTTCTTTGACGACGAGGAGGACTCAGCGGAAAAAGAGCCTGCAAAGGAAAGCGAATACACGACAGTTAAATAATAACAGACTGTAATAAGCCAAAATATCAGGGCGTCGCAAAAGACGCCCTTAATTTTTGAGCTTTCTTAATATGAAACATGAAAGAAATATGAATGGTAAGTGACAGTAAAAACGCAGGCGCGGCGTTTTCATAAATGATTAGGACGTCCGATAAAGCGGGCAGATTGGAGACGTATGAAAAAAGGACAAATTTATGAGGGATATGTGGAATGGCTTGAATTTCCAAATAAGGGGCTTGTGCGCTGCAACGATGACGGTAATATCGCAGCCGTAAAAAATGTGCTTCCCGAACAGCGCGTTTCATTTATGGTGAACAAAAAACGCGGAGGCCGCACAGAGGGGCGTCTTATTGAAGTATTGGAGCGCGCTCCGTATGAGATAAACAGCGCCTGCCCGCATTTTAGCGAGTGCGGAGGGTGCGCCTATCAGAATGTGCCATATGAAAAGCAGCTTGAAATCAAAAAAGCCCAAGTGGGCAAGCTGCTCTGCCCTGTGCTTGAGCGCCAGAGGCTTCTCGACGGCGCGGACATCCATGAGGCTGCATGCGCAGAAGATGCCGCGGCGCATTTGGACAACGTTGTGTACAGTATTTTTGAGGGTATCAAGGCAAGCCCAGCGCAGTTTGAATACAGGAATAAAATGGAGTTTTCTTTTGGCGACGAATACAAAGACGGTCCGCTTGCGCTAGGCATGCACAAGCGAGGAAGCTTTTATGATATAGTGTCTGTCCGCGAATGTAAGCTTGTCGATGAAGATTACCGTAAAATACTCTCCTGCGTGCTTGAATACTTTACCGCCATAAGCGCCCCATATTTCCACAAAATAAATCACACTGGTTATTTAAGGCATCTGCTTGTAAGAAAGGCAAAAAAAACAGGCGAAATTTTAATTGCCGTCGTCACGAGCACACAGGGCGAATATGATTTAAAACCGCTTGTGGAAAGGCTCCTAGCGCTTTCCCTCCGTGGAAAGATAACAGGTGTTTTGCACACCTTAAATGACTCTCCTGCCGATGTAGTCCGCAGCGACAGGACTGATGTGCTTTATGGAAAGGATTATTTTTATGAGGAGCTGCTTGGGCTGAAATTTAAAATTTCACAGTTTTCGTTTTTCCAGACTAACAGCTTGGGCGCGGAGGTTTTATATCAGACAGCGAGGGAGTTCCTGGGGGATATATCGGACAACGGCAAAAATGACAGCGTAGTATTCGACTTGTACAGCGGCACTGGCACTATAGCGCAGCTTCTTGCGCCAGTCGCTAAAAAGGTTATAGGCGTTGAGCTTGTCGAGGAGGCTGTCGAGGCGGCGCGTGAAAATGCCAGGCTTAATGGGCTGGATAACTGCGAATTTATCGTGGGCGATGTCTTGAAGGTGATTGATGAGATTGACGTAAGACCTGACTTTATAGTGCTTGATCCGCCGCGTGACGGCATTAATCCAAAGGCGCTTATGAAGATTATTGATTATCAGGCTGACAGGATTGTTTACATAAGCTGCAAGCCTACAAGCCTTGCGCGCGATTTGGAGGTATTTATAGACAACGGCTACCGCGTGAAAAGAGCCGTGGCTGTGGACCAGTTTGCGGGGACGGCGCATGTGGAAACTGTGGTGTTAATGTCAAAGGAAATGGCATAAAAATCATGATTTTATGACATCTTTTGCGTCACTCTATATGTCGGTGCCATACCTGACACCCTTTTTACCGTATTTGAAAAGACATATACGTTCTAAAAATACCAAATAATATTTCTTCATAGTAAGATTAATGTAATTTTAAAGCAATATATATGTCAGCCCTCTGTCATTTTGTTGGTGTTCATCAAAATATATAAAGCAGAAACAAATCTAATTATTATAGACTGAAAGTACATCAAGCAATAAATAATAAAGTTTCCAAAGATAATAGGAGGATATTCAATGAAAACAAAAAATCACGATATGCAAGACAAAAATGCAGTTATCAAGGCGAAGAATGCAGTAATAAAAGCATTAGATCAAAATGAAAACGGCACAATAGATATTGAAGATATTATAGTTTTAGCTATCAAAACGCCTGGTGTACATATAACAAGAGCAAGCTTTTTGAAAAAAGAGTTATTCAAAAACCACCCGCAAGAAGTAGTTGATAAAGCAATTGCCACCACTCCTGCTCAAGCTGGAATTCCCGCAGATGAAATAGACAAAATAGCGAATGAGGTTATCAAATTTGAGCGCAACTGTGTATCAGGAATTTCCACTGCATTAGGTGTTCCTGGCGGCTGGGCAATGGCTGCAACTATCCCAGTTGATATCACTCAATATTACGGATATACTCTCCGTGCAACCCAAAAACTACTTTATCTTTACGGTTTTCCTGAAATAGGTTCTAACGAAGATGGACTACAACTTGATAGCCAAACTATCAATCAAATAATACTGTGCATCGGAGTCATGAACGGTGTTGCTGGGGCAAATAATGCAATTAAAGGCATGGCAAAGGCATTAGCCGTAGGCGTTGAAAAGAAACTACTTAATACGGCGCTAACAAAGGGAACTTTCTATCCGTTAGTAAAAGCTATTGCAAAATGGTTTGGCGTAAAAATGACAAAAACTATTTTTGCTGGATTTTTCAAAAAAGCAATCCCCATTGTTGGCGGCGTTGTCGGTGGCGGAATAACATTCTTTTCATTCAAACCATGTTGTTATAGATTAAAGAATGTTCTTCAGGATACTATGCTCTCAAACCCTAACCACAAGTCTTCAGCTGAAGAAGATAAATTTGTCACAAGTATAACAGAAGGAACTGTTATTGATGTTGATTACAGCGAAATCAAATAAATTCTAATTTCAACCAGAAATAAAATCTGCCAAACAACCAATTTTGCTATGGTTGAAATTTACTGGAATATCGAAAAATCAATCATTGAAAAACAAGGCGACAATGATAAGACTAAGTATGATACAGATTTGATAAAAGAGTTACCTAAGCAAATGGCTCCGAATATCGGATTTTAATGCGAACAATTAGTAAAAATGCACAGAAATTTTATATGCAATCTTCGGAAAGTAATGCATCTGCCCGCCGCCTGTTTTATCAACAAGGCGGCGGACAGTTTTATTTTCACCTAATTTGGCAGTTTTTTAAGCTTGGCAAACGCAGCGTACATTATTTTATTGCCATACTCATCAAAATCAACCGTTATTTTATAGTCCCGCGTATCTTTTTCGATATTCAGCACTGTGCCGTCGCCAAATTTGATATGGCGCACTCTGTCGCCTGTCTGGTATTCTGGCGCTGCCGCTGTCGGCATGCCTTTTGTAATGCCTTCGAGCGACTTTGCTATGTATGGCTTGTTCGCGCTTGGCGTTTCTTTTTTTCTTGCTACCGCTTTCGGTCTTGACACAAGTATTTCGGAAATGTCCTTTTTCCTGCCTAGGCTTGAAACGCTTTCTTGTGAAGGATTGTCAAATACAGTGTCGCTCAGCTTTTCGCGCTTTGCATTTCTATTGCTGTATGAGTTCAGGTAGTTCTCCGCCGCGCTCCAATTATTTGCGTCGCCTGCGTTAAACGGCTTTGTCTTGAACAGCCCCCGCTCATATGAGGCATCGTCATAGCTGTCCTCCCGCACATTATTTGAGGGAAGGCTGTTGTCAAGAAGCGATTCGGGTATCTCGCGCACAAAACGGCTTACCGCATTATACTGAGTTTCACCGCGTATCATTCGCTTTTTCGCGTAAGTAATCGTCAAATCGTCCTTTGCCCTTGTAATGCCAACATACGCAAGCCGCCGCTCCTCCTCGAGTTCTGACAAGTCGCCGCTGCTGATTGTCATATAGCTTGGGAATATGCCCTCCTCAAGTCCTGCAAGATACACCTGTGAAAATTCAAGGCCTTTCGCGCTGTGCAGCGTCATGAGCAGCACCTTGTTATCGTCACTGCCAACGCCGTCAATATCCGCGACAAGCGCCACCTCCTCCAGAAATTCTGAAAGCGTCGCCTTCTCGCCCTGCTCCTCTTTCTCCTGCTCAAAGCTTACAAGCTTTGTTATAAGCTCATCTATGTTTTCAATCCTGTCTTTTGCGTCTTCATCATCTGATTCTTCAAGCGCTTTTACATACGATGTAGTTTCGATTACATCTGTTATTAATTCTTCAAGCGGACAAAATTCAAGCCGTGTCCTAAAGCCGCGTATCATAGTGTTAAAGTCTTTCAGCTTCTGCCCTGATTTACTGCCCGCCAGCGACGGTATGCTGTCTATCTGGGAAAGCGCCTCAAAAAAGCTTATTCCGTTGCTGTCCGCATACGCCTGAACGCGGTCTATGCTCGCAGCTCCTATACCCCTCCTCGGCACATTGATAATGCGCTTTACCGCCAAATCGTCTTTACCGTTGTCAATGGTTTTCAGATACGCAAGAATGTCCTTTATTTCCTTCCGCGCATAAAAATTTACCCCGCCGACGACATTATACGGAATGTTCAAGCCTATAAAGCTTTCCTCCAAAAGGCGCGACTGCGCATTTGTCCTGTAAAGCACGGCGCATTCCCTGTAATCGCTGACAAGCTCCCGCTTTTTTCTCCTGATGTCGCCCGCGATATAATCCGCCTCCTCATGGGCTTCGTCAAAGCTTCTGAAATGTATGCGGTTGCCTGCCCCCTCGTCTGTCCAGAGCGCCTTGTCCTTCCGCGCCGCATTGTTTTTAATGACGGCATTGGCGGCGTCGAGTATATTCTGCGTCGAGCGGTAGTTCTGTTCGAGCTTTATTACCGCAGCTTCGGGATAAACTATCTCGAAATCAAGAATATTCCGTATATTTGCCCCCCTGAATTTGTATATGGACTGGTCGTCATCGCCTACCACGCACAGGTTTTTGTTTTTTGCCGCCAAAAGCCTTATAAGCTCAAACTGCGCCATGTTTGTGTCCTGATACTCATCAACCATAATATACTGAAACCTGTTCTGATAATTTTCAAGGACATCAGGACAGCTTTTAAACAATTCCACTGTCTTCACTATTATGTCATCAAAATCAAGGGCGTTATTTTTATTTAATAACGACTGATATTCTGTATATGCGGCTGAAATTTTCCTTTTCGTATAATCTCCTGCGGCAGTCCTGTCGTATTCAGCAGGCGTTATGAGATTGTCCTTCGCCGACGAAATAGCGCTGAGTATCGTGCGCTCCTTGAGCATTTTTGTATCTATGTCAAGCTTTTTGCAGACGTCCTTCATCACGCTCTTGGAGTCGTCGGCATCATATATGGTAAAGCTGTTGCCATAACCTATTTTGTCTATGTAACGGCGCAAAATCCTAACGCATGTGGAGTGAAAAGTAGCTACCCATATGCTCTCCGAGCCATATCCCACAAGCTTGTCCACTCTCTCCCGCATCTCGCCTGCCGCCTTGTTTGTAAAGGTAATCGCCAGTATGTTCCATGGATTTACACCCATGCTCTCTATCAGATAGGCTATGCGGTGCGTGAGCACTCTTGTCTTGCCTGAGCCCGCGCCAGCCAGTATCAGCACTGGTCCTTTCGTCGTAAACACGCCTTTTTTCTGTTGTTCATTCAAAGTATCATAAATGCTCATATGTCAATGCTCTCCTTTCCACAGCTTTTTCAGTATATCAAAAATTTCGCCGTTTGAGAAGTGCTTTTTGTCAAAAACAGAACAAACTTTTGGTACGTATTTCTAATCACTGCATAAAATAAATAATAGAGTTTTATTAAATGTAAATCGGAGGAGTTTTTATGAAAAGACAAAAAACACTCGCCGCGCTGCTTGCCGTGCTTCTGCTTGTCGCTGCGGTTCTTGGCGGCTGCGGCAAAAATTCGGGCAAAGGAGCAAACGGAACTAAGGTTATCCTAAACGAAGTGGCGCACTCAATTTTTTACGCCCCTATGTATGTCGCGATTGAGGAGGGATATTTTTCAGAGGAAAAAATCGACCTTGAGCTTGTGACAGGGTACGGCGCAGATAAGACTATGACTGCGCTGCTCACGGGAGAGGCGGATATCGGCTTTATGGGCTCGGAGGCGTCAATTTACACCTATCTCCAAGGCGCGCAGGACTATGCCATAAATTTTGCGCAGCTTACGCAGCGTGCGGGAAACTTTCTCGTGAGCCGAAAGCCGATTGACGATTTTAAGTGGGATATGCTTAAAGGAAGCTATGTGCTTGGCGGGCGCAAGGGCGGCATGCCGCAGATGGTCTTTGAGTACATACTGAAAATGAATCGGATTAATCCTGATACTGATTTGAATATCGACACAAGCATTGATTTTGGCTCTACCGCCGCCGCTTTTGCAGGCGCGAAGGAGGGCGAAGCGGGGTATGCCGATTTTACGGTTGAGTTCGAGCCGCATGCTACGTCGCTTGAAGCTCAGGGAGAGGGATATATCGTGGCATCGCTTGGCACGGATTCGGGCTATGTGCCTTACACTGCTTTTTGCGCGAGAAAAAGCTATTTTGCGGAACATCAGGATGTACTGCTTGGCTTCACAAAGGCGCTGCAGAAGGGAATGGATTATGTAGCATCACATTCCGCCGATGAGATAGCGGCTGTTATTCAAAAACAGTTTCCTGAAACCGACCTTGAAACTATCACGACCATAGTATCAAGATATAAAAATCAGGACACCTGGAAAAGCGACCTTGTCTTCACCGAGGACAGCTTTAAGCTTCTGGAAAATATTTTAATGGAAGCGGGCGAGCTTGAAAAATATGTGCCGTATGAGGATTTGGTGGATAATACTTTTTCCGAGAAGGTAAAGAATTAAATTGAATGTAATTAAACAAAGGGACTACTACACTAACATGGTTAGTGTACAGTCCCTTTTCTATAACAGTTTGCTGATATTTCTTTTGCGGAGTGCTGAAATTTCAAGTCTGCTCGTAAGCCGCTTTCTGATACCACTCCCTCGCTCTGCTGTTTTCCACATTGACAAACAGACGATATTGCGATCATAACAATAACTCAGATTTTCCACATGCTGTGTGGAAAATCTTTGGATAAGTTATTTCTGGCAGCTTTATTATGTAACATTTTTCTCTGTATCCAACAGTCTTTTTAAATCTTCAATATCTGGCAAAGCTCTCCGCAGCTCCTCAGACATATCCTTTGATGTCTTATAAGTAGCTACTCCCATCGGTTTGGTATAATCCTGAATCACATAGTCCACAAAAGACCTGTTCATATCTTTACACAGAATAATTCCAATGGCAGGATTTTCATGCGGCTTGCGTTCATAACCGTCAAGCACACTCAAATATCCCTGCATCTGTCCCAGATATGATGTCTTAAATTTTCCTCTTTTTAATTCTACTGCAACAAGGCAGTTTAATTCCCGATTGAAAAATAGAAGATCAATATACTGATCTTCCCCAAAGGCATCTAAACGGTACTGATTTCGGATAAACGCAAAATCCTTTCCAAATGTCAGAATGAAATTTTTTATATTATGAATGATGGCATTTTCCACTATCCTTTCATCAATATCAGAACAGTCCCTGACATCCAGTTCCTCCACATTAATATAATCAAGAAGATATTCGTCCTTAAATGCTTCTATTGCTCTCAGTGCCTGCTGTCCTGCAGGAAGAGCCCGTACAAAATTGTTTGGAAGTTTTCCTTGATGATGATAATCATCCGCGTCAAGACTTCTTTTCAGCGCTTCTACAGTAAAATGCTCATCGGCACACCGTTTGATGTAAAAAAGCCGTTCTTCAAAATTTTTTATTTTTCCAAGAATTACCCTATGGTGAGTAAAACCTATATGCAGAAACGCATCTATTGGAAAGTCATAGGAATTTGGAACTTGCAGATTCCAAATTATTTCAATTTTATTTTTTTCTATTTTGGAATTTGCAAGTTCCAAATTGACGGATTCATTATCTATAATATTCGCGTGTTGTTCAACGCAATCCAGCATTTTCCATTCTTCATAAAAAGTACGCATATATCGCAGATTTCGAGATGTAAATCCTCTAAGCCCAGGTAATTCTTTATCAAGCTGTTCACTAATGGCATCAATTGCTCCTTTACCCCAAAAACCATTGCGTGAATTCAAGGATATGTACTTGCCAATGCCGTAATAAAGCTGCAGCTGTTTCTCATTCACATTCCTTGCGGCATCATATTGACTTTGTAATATTGCTGTTTTTATTTCCCTGACAGCATCATCATAATTCTGTAAATCACCCATGGTTTATCTCCCTTTAAAATTAACTTTATAAGAATTAATCAGTTTGTCTGATAAACTCAGCATTGCGCCCTCTAAGACGGATTCACACCCACTCAATTTTCAGGCAACAGGAATAATGATGAATTGCATTAAACTCTGCGCTTTGATTTCACACCTCACGCATATTCTCCAGCACATACATCGTCATTTCTTTGTCAACTCTCATGCCTGTAGACTTTTCTGTGCCTGTTATATATATTTTGTATATTCCTGCCTTGTTTAGATTGTAGTTGCCGTATATGTTAAGACTGTACTCGTATGTATTGTACAGCGCGCCGTTTGCATTTTTCATGCCAAGCTCTCTCTTGACCGTGTCAACGCCTGCCCCTAGCGGAATGTAAAGCGTGTCGTCACCGATGTCATTTTGGAGGTAAATTGAAGGTCTTACGCTGTTCCATGGGTTTTTCTCGTTTAAGTCCGTGGGATCCCAGCCGCGCAGAGGACTGTCCGCGGCAATCTCCATCATTTCGGGCTTGCCGAGAGGTCCAGGATTTTCAGCGTCATCATAAATAACGACCTCCGTTCCAGGTCTGCAGTTTTCATATATCCATTTTGCGTCTGCGCATGCAAGCCTTATACAGCCCATTGATGCCTTTTCGCCCAGCATGTTATACTGTTTCCAGTTCAGGCTTGCGGGGTTTGCGGAATTATACGGTATAGAGTGGAGCATTATATGGTTATTTACCCTGACGGCATACTGTGTGTACGAGCCGCCGAACATTTCATGCCACTGGTAATAGCTGCTTGTTTTGTATGTGCCAAGCGGAGTGCCTGACGCTGCCTTGCCCGTGGAGCAGGCAAATACACGTACAGGTATGCTGAATGTCCCGCTGTCATCTCTTTCATATATCGTGATACAGTTTGCGGCTCTGTTTATCCTGATTTGGTAATCAGGGCGGCCGTCCTCCTCAGCGTATGATGTAAAGCTGCCTGTAATTTGGAAAAAACATACTGCCATAAAAAGCGCAAGAAAATGTAATGCTGCATTTACAAAAGCCTTTTTCATTTTTTGTCCTCCTCGTGCCGTATTATCATACCAGCTTTTCTATGATACAACACTTTGGTAATTTTGGCTAGTGGGTTTATTTTCATAACATATGTTTTTTTGTATGTACGTCGGCTTGCGCCATGACAAAGTAATATATCCCATTCAGACCTGCCTGCGCTTAGTGCCGACGCTTCCAAAAGGTCTTCATGGGATATATCACCCAGCTCATTCTGTTTCTGCCACTTCTGTTTCTGTCATTTCCGTTTCAGTTTCTTCCGCCGCAATGTCATCAATGGTTATGTCAATGTTGTTTACAAAGCTGCCCTCCAAGGTATAAACTGTGGCAGAATCCATTTCCAATACTGTGCAGTAATAGCTTGATGTTATGCTGTTGTAGTCGCCTATGGATATGGTACAGCCCTTTTCGCCGTTCTTTATTTTTACCTCTGTGCTGCCCTTGCCGCCGTCCAGCCCGTACTGGCTGTAATCAGTGACATTTTCTATTCTGTTTTCCGATTTGACGGGGAGGAGCCGCTCTAATATTGAAGTCACCTTGTCCGCGTCAATCTCCTTATCGCTGTACTCCTCGCACTTCCATTCATCGCCGCTCTTTTTGAGCGTCAGCGTTTCGTCATTATCAGCGATTACAAAATCCGTGACTTCATCTGCACTCAGATCATTCAGAATGTAGCCTTCTTCTTTGTTATTTTCGCTTGACTCAGACGGCATTTTTGACAATGCCAGAAATGCCGCCGCTGCTATGACAAGAATTATCAGCAGTACTATAAGCTGTTTTTTCTGCCTTTCCATAACTTACCTCCGTAAATATTACAATTTTCTGCGTTTCAGCCAGATAACCAGTCCTGCCGCTATGAGCGCTATCGGCGCGATAATCATTCCAAATGCCTTGAATACATACGAGTCAAAGGCGTCCACGGTGAGCCAGTTCATCTCATAGCTCTTTACAGGTATTGACACGCTCACGTCATGGTCTGCGACTGTACTCATTATATTGCTGAAAAGCTGCTTATTGTTCCCCGCGACATAGCTGTCGTACTGGTCTGTAAACATCTGCGCGCTCGCAAATACATACACTTCGGCAGTTTTGTCATCAAGCGTTTTTTCCGCCTTTACTCCTATGCAGAATGGTCCTTCAAGCTCGCCCTCCTCTCGCTCAAAGGTCGTGATTTCCTTATCCGCGGTTTTGAGCACTGAATTTTCTGAAGTTGAGAGAAGCGTCGTGTACGTGATGCCCTCCGCCGCCTCCTCGGGAACGTCAATTGCCTGCGAGTACGGCGCCATTATATAGCTGTATTCCCCGTCTAGCCCGCTTGTCACGTCGGCGTACTCGATATTTGGCAGGAGGAAAATCGGCGCCTGATAATAATTTCCTGTGTTATTGTCAGCGACGCACCCGTCATTTACGGAAAGTCCCAGCTCCGACAAAATCCGCCTGAAATTAGGCTGCGCGTCTGCCACATACTCAGTCATAATAATTGCCTTGCCGCCGCCGTTTATATACTCAATCACCTTGTCGGCATCGTCACTAGAAAAATCCGTCTCAGGCGCGTCTATTACAATGCACGCCGCGTCATCAGGAATTTTGTCGTATTCCATAAGGCTTATTGTTTCATAGTCTATGTTTTCCTTCTCAATCGCCGTGATAAAGCCCGAATCCAGCGTATATTCATTATGCCCTGCTATAAAATAAAGCTTTGGCATATCGTCGCTTGTGCAGTATGAAATCGCACTTGTAAGCTGCCCTTCGCCGTCGTAGCCCGTCACACTCTGCTGATATGTGGAGTAGTCCATCTCCATCTCATACATATCTATGTATGGAATCACCTTGCTCCGCTTATCCGTCTCCACAATGACGCTGTTCTGCGTAAGGGTAGTGTCTGAGGTATAATTGCTCGCAAACTGCGGATTCAGCAGCGGATCAATATAGCTTACCTCTATTTTATCGGAAAGCTCCGCGTACCTGTCCAGCGTCTGCTTTAAAACGCCGTCGGCATTTTCCTCGCTTGACAGCACATAAATATTTACATTTTCGCCAAGCGCGCCTATTATCTGCTCAGTCTGATCCGTCACTTCATAAAGCCTGTCTGCCGATACGTCTATGCTTGTATAGCTTGACGGCAGTTTTTGAACAATAACATTTATTATTATTGTCAACGCGATTGCTATAACTACCGTTATCGAACTGTACGCGCCCATCTTGAAATTATCTGCGGACAGTTTCTTTATGGATACTGTGTACCTGCGCTTCTGCACCGTCTGCGCAGTTAAAAATAACATAAGCAATGTTATTGAAACGAAATAAATAATGCTTGTTATGTCAAATACTGTCGTCAAACGGCTTGTGCCCGTAATGTCAGACACGCTGCTAATCATGCTGCTGTAATGCGAATAGAAATCAAATGCGCCCAAAATGTCTGTCACGGTATTTCCCGTCACTGAAATAAGTGTCTCAATTCCCTGCATCATATACGTCACAAACAGCACAAGAAATGAAATAACGGCTGCTATTACCTGATTTTCAGTAAGGCTTGATATAAACATTCCCACTGCGATAGCCGTAAAGCCATAAAGCGCAAATGCCAAAAGCGCCACATACGACTCCGCCATAGGCACCTCGCCGTATCTGCTCAAAATCAGCGGAAAAATACAAAAAAGCGCTGTCGGAATGGCAAATACCGCCGCCATTGCAAGATATTTGCCAATCACGATTTTGCCGACACTCACGGGCGAAGTCAAAAGCAGCTGGTCTGTCTTCTGCCTGCGCTCCTCCGCCATTATACGCATGGAAAGAATCGGCACTGTAATAAAGAACAAAATCAGTATCGAATCAAGCGCATATGCCACATACGGTGAACCATACGCCATATTGTAGACCGAGGCGTACATTGAAAAAAGGCATATCGTAACCGCCATAAAAAGCCAGCCTGTCATTGAATGCATATATGCCATAAATTCCTTTTTAAATATCGCTTTCATCTGCCTTTGCCTCCTCTCCGCCGTCATCTGACATTTCTGCCGCCTCTACCGCCGTATCGCTGTCTGCCATTTCATCTGCCGCTGCTTCATCCGCCGCCGCTTCATCTGCTCCATCTCCCGTAAGCTCCAAAAATACATCCTCAAGCGATTTTTCGGACAGCTTCATGGACATTATCGGCATGTCTGATGCCGCAAGCCTGTAAAACAGCTCCTTCCTAATGTCCTGTTCCGCGTCAAAATGCACTATCGCATGCAGCTCGCCGTTTTCCGCTGTGTCGTCAAGCCTGTATTCGTCAACACTCTCCATGCTGCCAAGGATTTTTTCAAACTCCTGTCTTTCGCCGAGCACGCTTATTTCAAGCTGTTTTCCGCCCTTCATAAGCGTCATCAGCCCCTCGGGAGTATCGCTCGCGACAAGCTTTCCCTTTGAAATAATCATGATATGGTCGCACACCGCGCTGACCTCCGACAGAATATGCGAGCTTAGTATGACCGTGTGCTTTTTTCCAAGCGACTTTATCAGCTCCCTTATCTCTATAATCTGCTTGGGATCAAGCCCCACTGTCGGCTCGTCAAGTATTATTACCTCTGGCTGCCCTATCAATGCCTGCGCAAGCCCTACCCGCTGTCTATAGCCCTTGGAAAGATTTCTTATCAGTCTGCCCTGCACGTCTGCAACACCTGTCTGCTCCATTGCCTCGTTTATCTGCCCCGCGCGCTCGGATTTTTTGACCTGCTTTATCTCGGACACAAATTTCAGGTATTCGCGCACAGTCATATCCTGATAGACAGGCGGAAGCTCTGGCAGATAGCCGATGTGCTTTTTTGCCTTTTCAGGCTCCTTTAATATGTCAAAGCCGTTTATTTTGACAGTGCCGCTTGTCGCCGCTATGTAACCTGTCATAATGTTCATGGTCGTGGACTTCCCCGCCCCGTTCGGTCCCAAAAAGCCGTAAATCATACCCTTGTCAACATTAAAGGAAATATTGTCAAGCGCGGTATGGCTGCCGTATTTTTTTGTTAAATTCTGTACCTCTATCAATTACGTTTACCTCCCTGATTTTTCTTAAAACCATTACAATATTTTATGCTGTAAGTTTGTACAAATTATGGTTAAATTGTGTTTTTTCTGTGTCCTGCCTTTTGGTATTTATAAAAATCCCGAAAAAAATAAACCGCCTGATATAAAAAATATCCAAGCGGTTTACAACAATTTGAATTTCACCTAAGCCTGTGCCTAAACATATGCGCCAAGGAGCTGCTCCCTAATGCGGTTATTCTGCCCCATCACGCCGATAGTGTCATTTAAGTAATCAGAATAATTATTCCTTGTGTTCTGCCTTGCGCCTGACGCGGAAAGCATTTCCTCACGTGTGCTCAAAAGCTCTGCAAAGCTGCCCGTTGCGGTGCTCCTGGTGCTGCCAAGCTCTCCGTAATCCTTTACATACAGCTCATCCTTCGGCTTTTTCCTCGCAAGAATAAGCGATTTACTGCCCTGTTCAGAATCCTCACCAATCCTTTTGACAGCCTTCATGCTGTAAGGATTGCCATGAATCGAAGAAACTCTGTAATCGCTTCCTAACCCGCGCACTCCCATACTTCCTGATATTGTCATGGAATACCTCCTTTTTGCAAGCTGCAGCCAAATGTTCCATATCTGAATTTATTATAATTCCATAAGCATTATTTTTCAAGTCTATACGATAAATTTCTCTTATTTTTCCTCTTTCTTTGCCGCAGATGGCTTAATCACGTCGTCAATGAGCTTTTCGATAAGCATTTTTTTCATATAGACGTCAAAGCTAAGCAGGCATATAAATGAAAATGTCTTCAAAAACTCCCTGCTTTCCTCGGGCGCGTCTTCAAATGTCGTCTCAGCGCACTTAAACTCCTCCGCAACAGCCTTTTTAAGATTTTCAATCTGGCGCTCCTCAAGCTTAAATACTTCGTTGTATATTGTTTCTATCGAAAATCCCCCGTCTGTGTCAAAAAACTTCTTCGTAATGGGCTCAAGCAATTCCTGTATGTCATTAATCGACAGTATTCCCTTGTAATAATATATGAAAATAAGCACCAGCACATGCTCCTTGGAATATTTCTTTTTTATCGGAGGCGGCAGCAAATCATTTTTGGCGTAATTATTGATCATGGTCTTTGTCATTACCTTGTCCTTTTCAGGGCAGCGCGAATATTTCCGCAGCCGCTTGTCCATAAAGGTAGTCACCTGATCCATATATAAATCTATATTTGGAATGTCCTCCGACTTGATGTGCTCAATCCTGTCAAAGCTCTCCATTATGCTGTTCAGCAAATCTTCCGTATCAATATGCATACTGCAATCATATCCTTTCAACCTGTAAATAATGCGGGCAAATGCGAAAATCATTTGCATATTTTTTATTACAATATACATTATATAGTATTCAAAACTACATATCAAGCATTAAATGATTTTTGCTTAACAGGATTGTTATGCTGCTTATCAGCAGCCTGATTTGGGAATCAGCCGCCTACCATTGTCACTCCGATGTCTCAGGCGTCTCTCCCGACGCCTCCTGCTGTATCGGCGTGCCGTCAGGATTAAGCAGGCCAGCCTCAATCAAAAGCTGTATCTGCTGCTCGGGCGTCAGTTCAGGCATTTCCGTCTCCCCAGCCTCCGTCTGTGTCTCTGGTTCTGCCTGCGTCTCAGGCTCCTGCGTCTCCTCGACGCTCGGGACATATTCTTGCCCGCCGTACACGATAACAGGCTCGCCCTTTTCAACATATCCGTAAATCGCCTCCGCCTTTTTAACAGGCAGATTGACGCAGCCATGCGAACCGTTTGTGAGGTAAATGTCACTCCCAAATGAGCTTCTCCACGAAGCGTCGTGCATTCCCACATTTCCGTTAAACGGCATCCAGTAGCTTACCTTTGACGCATAGTTCGCCCCCCTGAGCGTCGCATTGCGCTCCTTGTATGTAATGCTGTAAATGCCTACAGGCGTGCCGTTTCCATTACTTACATTGCCCGATACAAAATCCGCGTCCTCGACAAGCTGGCCGTCCTTATAAACCCACAAATGCTGGCTTGTCAAATCAATCTCGACATAAGATGCGCCGATATCGTCCTCGCCGTACTGCGCCGCCTGCGCCCGATACACAGGCGTCCGCTCGCCGCTCTGCCCGCTCTTTATCTGCTCAATAAGCCCCTGCGTCTCGTCGGCGCGGTTCATCCACCAGCCGTATGCTCCCTCTGCGAGAGTGATAGTCTCGCCGTCCGTCGTCACAAATTCACGCTTTTTCCCCCATGTGTCATATTTGCGCGCAAGCGAATTGACATATTCCCGCACAAGCTCTGCGTCAAGGTCTGCCGTGCCGCCGTCAAACACAATCCAGTCCTTTATCGTGCCGCCGTCAAGCACTTCGGTCTCATCGCCAAATTTATATGTAATCGTAGTACCCGCCAAGCGGTTCAGCTGTCCGCACTCGTTCTGCAGCTTTTTGTCCTCCGAGGTCACAGCCGCCTCCTCATAGCAGCCCTTTTCGTCCAAATCCACAAGCTCCGCAAGCATACTGACGGCATCCTCCACCGCGCTGTATATCTTTTCACGGATTGGCGCCGCGCCCTTATCCTCAGGGACAATCTGATAGCCGCTTTCCGTGTAGCCGCTCAGATATGCGTTCTGCGGCTGCCTTATATTCTCGGGCTTGAAAAAGCAAAGCGTATCTATTTTTTTCTCAAGCTCCTCCTTATTGTATGTAACCATTGTGTCAATCGTATATTCCGTTTTTTTGAAAAGCGACAGCGGCCAGACAAACGGGTTCTGCCCATTGATAATGTCCGCAAGCTCATCGCCAAACCCAATGCTAAGCAGAATGTCAGATGAAGTGATGGTTTCCGTAAGCTCGTCGCGGCCATTGATTTTTAGCGTGTAGCCCTCCGATATTTCAAGTATGCGCTTCTGCGCCGCGTCGGCGGAAGATGCGGAGTAATTTTCTCCGTTTATAACCGTGTTAAAATAAAAATGGCCTGAAAAAAATAGAGCAGCGCCTAAATAAGCTGCTGCCGCCGCTGAAATAACAGCCGCCAAAAGCAAGAGTTTTTTCCCTTTTTTCTTTTCTGTATGCATAACAATCCCTCTGAAAAGCATGACGAAACATACCTGGTATTTTAATTTTTTCTATTATTATACTTGAGAATTTCCTTATTTACAATAACCAAATAATAATAAAAAATTTTTTCCGCCAAGCCGCCGAAATATGCTATATAAAAGCAACTGAACACTTGCATTCCGTGTCCAAACTCGGTATGATATATGCAAGGCGCGGCTGCTTTGCCTTCGGCTTTTGCCTTGGCTTACGCCGCAGCCCGCATTTAGATATAAAGGAGATGATTTGCGCTATGGATACGACTATTGACACGCGCACTGTTAATATTGAAAAAAGCCGTTTTAACCTCGGAGATGAGCCCGACGCATGGCAGGCGTGGTATGACGACAGCGCATGGGGCGAGGTTCGGCTGCCGCATGACTGGTCGGTATCGCTTGCGTTTTCAAAGGACTACTCCAGCGGAACGGGGTATCTTGCAGGCGGCATAGGCTGGTACAGAATACATATCGAGCCGCAGGGCGGCTGGCGCGGCAAGCGGATTATAATAAATTTTGACGGCATCTACAAAAACAGCCGCGTCTGGTGCAACTCCGTGTACCTCGGGGAGCGTCCTAACGGCTATATATCATTCAGCTATGATATTACGGACTGCTTTGATTTTGAGTCTGAAAATATTATAAGCGTATATGTTGACAGGCGAGAGCTTTCGGATTCCAGATGGTTTACGGGCTCAGGCATAACGCGCAAGGTCACGCTTACCGTATGCGAGCCGATATGCCCCGAGGTAAACGGCATATTTTTCCACACGCCAAACGTAAACAAAAGACATGCCGAATACACAGTCGAAAACAGGATTGTAAATCATACAGACACCGCCTGCAGCATCATAGTATCAAATTTAATTTTCAGTGATGCAGGCGAAGAATGTGCAAGCCAGACGTCATCAAACGTCACTATACCTCCAAACGAAAGCGTCTGCGTGAAAAATACAGGCATCATAAACAATCCGACGCTCTGGTCTCCCGAAAATCCGACGCTCTACACGCTCAAAACCTTTATCAGATATAAGGGCGAAAATGACGCGCAATACTGTCGGGAATACTGTGCGGACAGCATGCGCGCAGGCGTGCGCAGCATTCGCTTTGACGCTGACAAGGGCTTTTTCCTAAACGACACTCCTTACAAGCTAAAGGGCGTGTGCGTGCATCATGACGCGGGCTGTCTTGGAGCGGCGGTATATGCGCCCGTGTGGGAGCGGCGGCTTATGAAGCTCAAGAAGATGGGCTGCAACGCAATCCGCATGAGCCACAATCCGCATATGCCCGAGCTTTACAGCCTGTGCGACGAGCTTGGCTTTTTTGTCATGGACGAGGCTTTTGACGAGTGGGAGCTGCCTAAAAACAAATGGTGGCAGGGGCATAACGTCTATCCGCCGAAAAATCAGGGCTATTACACAAATTTCCCAGTCTGGCATAAGCGCGACCTTGAGGATATGATACTTCGCGACCGCAATCACCCGAGCGTGATACTGTGGAGTATAGGCAACGAAATCGACTATCCAAACGATCCCTACTGCCATCCGTCATTTGACAGCATGACAGGAAATAATGATGCCAAAAAGCCCGAAAGCGAGCGCCTGTATAATCCAAAGCGCCCCAATACCGAACGCCTTGCCACACTTTCAAGGCAGCTTTGCGGCATAGCAAAATCGGCTGACGCCACGCGCCCTGTCACGCTGGCTGCCGCATTCCCCGAACTTTCAGCCAAGCTTGGATTTATCGATCCGCTTGATGTCGTCGGGTTTAATTACAAGGAGCACCTGTACGCGGAGCACCACCTGCATTTTCCCGACAAGCCTTTCCTTGGCAGCGAAAACGGGCATACTTATAAAGCATGGCGCGCCGTGACTGACAATGAATATATATCGGGACAGTTCCTTTGGACAGGAATCGACTATCTGGGCGAGGCGCGAGGCTGGCCTGTCCACGGTTCAGGCGCGGGACTTCTGACGCTTGCGGGTTTTGAAAAAACAGGGTATTTCCGCAGGCAGAGCTTTTGGTCTGATGCCCCCATGGTACACCTTGCCACTGTGCGGCTCGACGAAAGCTGCATCACTCCATGGGGAGAAGTATTTGACAATGCTGTATCGTGCGAATTTTCTTCGGTAAGCGAATGTTGGAATTACTGCAATGATGAGCCTGTGTTAGTAAAATGCTATACAAATCTTGACAGTATAGAGCTGTCCGTAAACGGCGAAAGCTTAGGAATTTTCAGCAGAAAAAAAGATGCAGACTGCATTTGCGCCGTCACGAATTTTAAATCAGGGGAGCTTAAAGCGCGGGGGACCGGCGAATTTTGCAGCATAAGTCACTCGCTTTACACCACTATGAGCGCCTGCCAAATATCCCTCAGAGAATATTTGTGCAATGACAGCGCGGTATTAGGGCTTCATCAGATCGAAGTCATCATGCTTGACGAAAACGGCAGACGCGTATATAATGACTCTACTATGCTTAACGTCTCCGTTGAAAATGGCACACTCTTAGGCTTGGAAAACGGGGATTTAAGCGACATTACCGAATACAGCGCAAGCTACAGGAGAGCATACCGCGGACAGCTTATGATATACGCCCTGCATGACGGCAGCGCGCATGAAATGCTTGCCAAGGTTACTGGCGAACAGGTAAAACCCGCCTGTCTTTCATTAACCATATAAAACCATTTAAAAGGAGCCGCATTGCTAAACATCTCAGCTTAGCAGGCAGCTCCTTTTTTCAGCCTATATCGGGCTCATCTTTTAATTCGATTATCCCGCTTGTTTTTCCCTCAGTCTCAAAGACTATTATTTCATTCAAGCCCTTCTTTAAAAGCGGCGCGGGAATATAAAGACGTTTCTGCGGCCCTATCTCCCAGTAGCGCCCGAGGTTAAAGCCATTCAAAAATACGCAGCCCTTTCCCCAGCCTGCAAGCTCGAGAAACGTATCGCCCGACTCGTCCACGTCAAGCTCAAAGCGGTAAAATGCGGGCAGCCCCTCATCATATCCCTTTGAAAAGTCAAGCTTATCAATATTGTCAAGCTCCAGCGGATACATTGTCCAGTTGTAATGCATATGCCCGTTTATCTGCACGCAGCCTGCGATGCCCTTTCTCTGGCTCTCCATCATAGGGCCAAAGTTTACGCGCCCCATATTTTCCATGAGGATATCAATCGTCGCGCCCTGCGGAAAGGTTATCGGCTCGTTCTGCTGCTTCGGCTCATCGTCAGGCGTGGCGGCGTTCGCGTCCTGCGCTTTTTTCACTGTGCCTGATATTACGTCGTACTCGCCCGTAAGCTCCCTGTCATAAAGCGTCACTGCTCTTGCATTGTCCACAAAGATATTCGCCCTGTCGTTTGCCCCCCACAGGCGGATTTTTTCAATGTTTTTCTCCTTTTCAAGCTTTGAGCGGTACAAAATATATCCGTAGCTTTGCCCGCACTTTTCCATGCAGATTGGGAAAGTGTCCTCAATAGGAGTGGAAATGTCCTCAAGCGCATTGAACAGTCCGACTTTTTCCTTTGCTTCAAGCCTTCCGTATGCTTTTTTTACGATTTTAGTCGAAAACTCGACGCTGGGAATATTGGCGTATTTTGATATAACCCTCTTGTAATTTTCATATTTCTTTGTAAAATCGCCCGCCTCCGTAAGCACAGCGTCATAGTCATATGATGTCACGTCGGGGGTAAGCTCGTCGTAATAATTTGAGCCGTTCATAAAGCCAAAATTCGTGCCGCCCTCAAACATATAGATATTTACATGGCCCAAATCAAGCATATCGTCCAAATCCTGCGTGCTCTGCTCCAGATTGCCCGTCATATGCCCGCCGTTTCCCCAGTGGTCAAACCAGCCTACCCAAAACTCGGCACACATAAGCGGACCGCCCTTTGCATACGGTTCAAGCACCTTAAAGCGCTCCTTCGTGCGCGAGCCAAAATTGCCCGTCGGGTGAGCGCCCGCAAGCGCCCCGCAGGAAAGCGACTCCTCAAAAGGCCCGTCAGATGTAATGAGCGGAACTTCTACGCCTCTTTCAAGCATAATGTCACGCATAGTCTCCATATATTTTCCGTCGTCGCCGTAATAGCCGTACTCGTTTTCAACCTGCATTAGTATCACAGGACCGCCCTTTGTAATCTGCAGCGGAGTGATTATCGGAAAGAGCGTGTCATAGTAGTCCCTTATATGCTTTAAAAACGGCTCATAATTGGCGCGCAGCCTCATATTGTCCTCCGCGAGCAGCCACGCGGGAAGACCGCCAAACTCCCACTCAGCGCATATATAGGGCGACGGGCGGAGTATCACATAAAGTCCCAGCTCCTGCGCCGTCTTTACAAAGCGCACAAGGTCAAGCCTGCCCTCAAAGTTAAACTGTCCCTTTTTGGGTTCATGGGCATTCCACGGTATATATGTCTCCACTGTATTTGCCCCCATCGCCTTAAGCTTTTCAAGACGGTCGCGCCAATATTCAGGCACTACCCTGAAATAATGTATGCTTCCCGATATCAGCTTAAACGGCTTTCCGTCCAAATAAAAATTATCCTTGATCTCAAATTTTCCCATTGCAATCCCCCATGCCGCCCATAGGCGGCTTATCAACACTGATGAGCCGTCATTCTCGGCTTCAATATAATCCAAGGGCATACCGCACTTCACAATGAAGCATCAGTACGCCCTTGTCTTGCCGCTTCTATTTAATTATATTAATTATAATCTTATTTGTAAAGCTCGTCAAACTGTCTCTGCAGCTCCTCCTGAACAGTTTCAATGCCTGCGCCCTTGAGAGCCGCCTGATACTCAGCAACGATATCCTCTGCCGTTCCTTGATATAAGCCGAATGAAATCTGCTTCATATATGTGTTGTGAACGTCATTAATGTTATTGATGTATGACTGGATATTGTCAACTTCGGGAACAAACTGACCATACGGATAGTCGATCTTTATGCTGTCATACTCTGCATACAGAGCGTCGATAGCGTCCCAGTTCCTTGTCGCGTCCTTGATTTCAAGGTCGTCGTTACGTCCCCACCACCAGTTTGTCATACCGTTGATATTCTGTGTGTCTGAGTTGTAGCCTTCGGGAGTAATTCTGAGTCCTTCGTCGTTTACGTCCCATGATACGCCCTGAATACCATAGTTAAAGAGCTTATAGCAGTCAGGATCGTTTCTGAGCAGGTCGTAAACCATAAGAGCCCTCTCAGGATTCTTGCTTGCCGCTGACACTGCCATAGCGCCGTGCGTGATTGAAAGCGCTACAACGTTCTTTGACTCCTCGCCAAAGTAGAAGAAGCCTGACTCAGCATCGGGATCGTCCTGATAAATCGTGTTTGCGGGAGTAGCTGAGCACAAATCAGTCCATGTCTGAGTATGGTGCTGCTCTGCCGCAACGCGTCCGATTCTGTAATCATCTCTGTTTGATGACGCGGTATTGTTGAGCACGTCTGTCTTCCATACGCCTATCTCGTTCCATTCCTTCATCATCTTTGCATACTCTACCATCATATCTGTGTCTGTGTAGAACGGCGATACGATAGTGTAAAGATCGTCCTTTGTGCCGCCCCATAATCCGCCTGTTGAAAGACCGTCAATGGGAACAAAATCGCTGTGCGACGCTACCCAGCCGCTTGCCATCTGCGCGTACTGCGTACCGTCTGAATCCCAAGGGATAATGTCTGGCATATTCTCTTTTACATATTTGAAATATGTAGTCATATCCTCCCAGCTCTTTACGCCGTCAGTAAGTCCCGCCTCTTTAGCCCAGTCCTTGCGGTATATAAATCCGTGGTTAGTCCACTGAGCGTAGTTGTCTTCAGGGATAAGGTATATCTCTCCATTGTATTTGCAAAGATCCCAATGGTCTGCGGGGACGCTTGCCCATGTCTGCGGAGCGTATGTTTTCAGCATATCCTCTGAAAGCTCTAAGAACGCGCCGTTCTTGGCGTTGGGCCACGCGTCAAGCCAGTCAGACGCCGTGCCTATAAGGTCTACAGAGCCGTCCATCTGCGCAAGGGTAAGGTTGTAGTTTGAAAGATAATCCGTCCAGCCGATATAGTAAATGGCAAGCTCCGCATTTACCTTTTCCGTCAAAATAGCGTTGAGCTGTGACATCATCTCGTCAAGTGATGCCGCCGCGTCACCGCTCGGCTTATCGCCTGTCACCATGTAGTTGATTACGACATGCTCTGACGTGTCAATCGCAGCGGCATCCGCTGATGCGTCGCCTGATGACGCGTTATCCGTTGAAGCATTGTCTGTCGTTGTGCTGCCTGTTGATGAATCGCCCGCAGGAGCGTCGCCCTTTGAGCCGCCGCAGCCTACAAGCCCTCCAATCATAGAGGTCGCCAGCAGCAAAGCTAACATTTTCTTTTTCATTTTGATTCCTCCTTGTTTTCATTTTGAAAATTCTTTTATCGCAAGCATATAAATGCTCATGATTTTGATAAATGCCTAACCTTTAACCGCGCCGACTGTGATGCCGCCAATAAAGTACTTCTGTACAAACGGATAAAGGAAGATTATAGGTCCCGTAGCCAACACCGCATTCGCCATCTTGATACTCTCCTGCGGTATATCGGCAAGCGTTATGTACTGGCCCGCAACCGAATTTTTAAGCTGGTCAAGCTTGTTTACAACCTCATACAGCGTGTACTGCAGCGGCTTTACGTCAACCTTTGAGCTTAAAAAGAGTGATGACTGATACCATTCATTCCAATATCCCAGCGCAAGGAACAGACCTATCGTCGCAAGCGCGGGTTTAAGCATCGGAAGTATCAGCGCCGTAAATATCTTCATATCGCCCGCGCCGTCTATTTTTCCCGACTCGGTAATCTCGTGCGGTATCGCCTTGACGAAGTTTTTCATAAGGATTATAAGCCACGGCGACATCAAAAGCGGAAGCAGGACAGCCAAATAATTATCCTTTAAATGATATGTCTGAACCATAAGCAGATAGTAAGGCGCAAGTCCCGCCTGGAAAAGGCTCGTAAAGTAAATGAAAAACGAAATCGCATTCCTGAACGGAAAATCTTTTCTCTGAAGCGCATAGCCTGTCATCGCAATAATGCTCAAGCCTACAAACGTGCCTATCACGGTCAAAACAATCGTGAGCAGGTACGAATACCATATGGCGCCGCCCTTGCAGACCATCTCATAAGCCTTAAGCGTAAAGTCCACGGGTATGAGCTTAACGCCCTCCGCCCTTATTACCTCCTCACTAGTAAAAGACGTTCCTATTATGATAAGGAAGGGGAACACGCAGGCAAGCGCATAAATCGTAATAATCACATAGCCAAAGGTCCTTATGATTTTATCAGACGTACCAAGCTTTACCTTTGCTCCCTGCTCTATATAATCGTCATTTTTTTTCTTTGCCATATTCAACACCCCATTTCCCTAGAACAATGAATAATCGGGCTCAATCTTCTTGACTACGAAGTTGCTTACCATAACCGTGACAAAGCCTATTATCGACTGGTACAGACCTACAGATGATGCCGTCGCAAAGTTAAACTCGGTGATGGTCGCGCGGTATACAAAGGTTTCAATGATGTCTGTCGTCGGATACAGCAACGAGTTTGTGCCTATTATATTGTAAAACAGGCCGAAGTTGCCCTTTACAATGCCGCCAAGCGCAAACAGCAGCAATATGACAATCGTAGGCTTTAAGCTCGGAAGAATTATGTACCTTATTTTCTGGAAGCCGTTTGCGCCGTCAACCTTCGCCGCCTCTATCGTTTCCTGGTCGATACCCATTATCGCCGCAAAATATACGACTGAATTATAACCCGTCTGCTGCCACAGATATATGATTACGAGCAGCACAGGCCATACATTCGGGTCTGAATAAGGCCCCCATTTCTCCAATCCCATTGATGTAAGAATACTGTTTACAAAACCGTAATCGTAGTTGAGCAGGTTGTACACAAGGATTCCCACAAGCACCTGCGATATAAAGTAGGGCAGAAACATCATAGTCTGCGATACCTTCTTGAACCACTTGCTCCTCAGCTCATTCAAAAGAATTGCCACAAACACAGCGAGGACATTTCCCAGAATGATAAACGCCAGGTTGTAAAGAATAGTGTTCTTTGTCAGTTCAAGCAGCTTTCCTGACTGAATCAGGAACTTAAAATTGTTCAAACCTACAAATTTGCTGCCAAAGATACCGTCACGGTAGTTGTACTTGACAAACGCTACATAAATGCCCGGCATAGGCGCATAGCTGAATGCCAAAAAGAAAATAATCGCGGGCGTACACATCAAAAGCAGTGTCCTGTACCGCTTTACTTTTTGGAAAAATGTAAGCTTTGATTTTTCCATACTCTTACCCCCCTTTTCACAAATATGCTGTTTTGAAATCGGTTTCATATCTAAAATATAGCACTATTTATGATTGTATGTCAATATTTTCGGGCAAAATTGTCACAATTTGTTTGTTTTTTACAGTGTTATTGCATTTTTTATGTGCATTGTGCTAAATTTGGGACGGCTTTGGAAAGCTTTGGAAAATTTTAGGAAACTTTTGAAAGCTTTTGAAAACCTTTTGGGAAACTTTCGGAAAACTTTTAGAAACTTTTGGAAACATTTTGAATTTGATTTGATAATGAACGCAAGAGACACGCTCTGCGGGTTTTCTGCTGTCATAAATAAAAAACCCACTCGCGGGAATGGGCTTTTTGATCAATTATTTCATATGTTGAAATCGGTTTCATTTTTTTCTATTCGCCGTATCTTCTGTTCTACATACTCCGCTGCTCTCACGTATCACAAGCGTAGGACTTATCATGCGCGTCGGCGTTCTCTTTTTGCCGTCAATAAGGGCGATTGCCGTGTCAACAAGCTGCCTGCCGTACTCCTCATAATTGTAATCTATGCTTGTAAGTCTGGGCATTGACACCTCCGCCATATATGTATTGTCATAACTCACTACAGATATATCGTCTGGAATCCTATATCCATGCTCGCTAATGCTCTTTATCACGCCCATTGCCGAAAAATCATTGATTGCCACAACCGCTGTGAAGTCAAGGCGTTTTTCAAACAGCTCATTCATCTGCCTGTAACCCGTTTCAAAATCATACCCCCCG
The DNA here is from genome assembly GCA_947625775.1 of uncultured Lachnospiraceae bacterium. Classification (GTDB taxonomy): domain Bacteria; phylum Bacillota; class Clostridia; order Lachnospirales; family Lachnospiraceae; genus COE1. The sequence continues at coordinate 40,280 of CANQPM010000007.1, forward strand.
CCGTCCGACACAAGCCTTTCATCATACTCTATATGGTTCTCCTTCAATATAAGCTTGTACTTCTGGTATTTTTCAAACGTCGCGAGCACATCGCTCCTTCCGCCTATAAGCGCTATCCTGCTGTGCCCAAGCCCAATCAGATGATTCATAAGAAGCTCCATCGCTTTCATGCTGTCAATGCGCACTGTGTGGCATCTCGTGCCGTCAAGCTTTCCCGTGACTACGACAGGGATTGTCGATATTATCTGGTTGACTATTTCGACATACTCAGTGTTTGAGACTAAATCGTCAACCCTGCCGCCAAGCTGTATAATGGCGTCAACCTTCTGCTCCTGCAGCCTTGAAAGCAGATCCACCTCATTCTGCATCTTTCCAAGCGAATTGCAGAGGACTGTCGTGTAATCCGCCGCCCGCGCCGCCTTCTCGCACTCCACAAAAAGCGCGGCGTAATAGGGATTTCTGACGTCCGCCGCAAGCACTCCGATTGTCCTTGTCTTTGTGTCGGCAAGCCCCCGCGCAAGCGCGTTCGGCTTGAAGTTGTATTTGGTAATAAGCTCAAGGATTTTTTCCCTTTTTTCCCGACGCACGTTCGCATTGTTTGTAAGCACGCGTGAAACAGTGGCGGGTGAAACCCCTGCCTCTTTTGCTATGTCATATATGGTTATTGCTTTGTTGTCGTTACTTTTCTGCATTGCTGTCAACACCTCGGAATGGTATTTATGTAATTGCTTATCTGTCAAAAATTTGTATCTTTTCATTTTAATATATAACACTCTTTCGAGGTCTGTCAATAACCTGATTAAACATTCTGAACTGTCAGCTAATTGGCATAACTGCTATCGGGCACAACTTCTATTGGGCACAACTTCTATCGGCACAACTTCTATCGGGCACAACTTCTATCGTACATAACTTCTATATGTCATGGATGTTGACCGACATATTTACCGCTTGCATTTCAGGCGCATATGTGCTATAGTCATATCTGCCGACGTCTTTTGGCGTTCGGCGGCAATATGCGGTGAGTTCGAGACCTTCCTCACCTAAAACAAAACTAAAGGAGAATAAAAAAATGAATCAAAAAGTATCGTATCTCGTTCACGCAGCGGCTATCGCTGCTCTTTATGTCGTGCTGACGCAGCTGGCGGCTGCTCTCGGACTTGCAAGCTACGCCGTCCAGGTCCGTTTCTCGGAAGCGCTTACCATTCTTCCGTTTTTTACCCCCGCGGCAATTCCCGGACTTTTTGCAGGATGTATTCTGGCAAATATACTCACAGGCTGCCTGCCCCTTGACATACTGTTTGGAAGCATTGCGACTCTGATAGGCGCTGTGGGCACGTACCTTATCGGACACGCGTATCAGACTGCCAAGGCATCAGCAAGCGCGCGCCGCTGTCTGCAATGGCTCACGCCCATCCCTCCAATCGCGGCAAACACTATAATTGTTCCGTTTGTGCTGGCATACGTTTACCATCTTGACGGCTCTATCCCATACTTTATGCTGACCGTCGGCGCAGGAGAAATCATATCATGCGGCATACTCGGCTTACTGCTGCAGCAGGCGCTTATGCGCTGCCGCCGTTATATTTTTCCCATACATAAAACCGATTTGCCTGTGTAAACGCCATACTCTTAAATTCATGCATTGTTAAAATTATTATTATCATACCAATATTAAATGTTTTCCTGTCCAAAGGGGCAGGAAAACCTTTAATGCTTATCATCCCTATAACCTTCAATAAACCATCTCAAACCATAGCCTTCCGCCAAAACACATCTGCTCCCAGACAATCGGTAAATATTTTGATATTTGGAAGTATTTTTCCAATTTACTTATCCGTCACGATATGATAATATTAGTATTGTATATTTAAGACTGTAAAGCTTTACAGTCCTAAATTTGTCACATTCACCTTATAATGACACTTAAAATGGAGGATTAGCCATGAATAAAAAGATAAAAACCGAGGCGGTGGACCATCTTATAGATGCGCTTTTGTGTCTGGAAACACGCGAGGAGGGCTATAGCCTGCTTGAAGATTTATGCACGGTAAACGAGCTTTTATCGCTTTCACAGCGCTTTGAGGTTGCTACAATGCTCCATAACCACAATACATACATGGAAATAGCCGACAAAACAGGCGCGTCAACCGCCACAATAAGCCGCGTCAACCGTTCGCTGAATTACGGCTGCGACGGATATGAGCTTATATTTGACAGGCTCAGGCAAAAAAATGACGAAAAAAAATAAACGGGCAGGCGCTGCGCCTTACCCGTCTATAGCCATAAGCTCCATAGGATCAATATATTCCCCATCTTTTGAAATCTGGTAGCCAAGCTGCTCGCTTCCCGCGCCTGTCTCAAACAACTCCGTCTGGTTTGTAACCTCTGCGCCCTCGCTTACCTTTGGTTCAGCAGCGCTTCTGTATATTGAGCGGTATCCATTTCCGTGATCTATCGTTATTGTATGCCCGCCTGTTTCGTCTGCTGCTATTGATGCAACAGTTCCATTTGCCGCCGCCACCACGCTTGTCCCCTGCTGCGCCTGAAAATACGCTATCGGATTGCCATCAAGCTCCGTGACAGTATCATTGTATGATGCCGTTCCTTTTATCGGATATCCTGTAGGCACATAGCTCTGCGCTATCTGCGCCTCCCGTTCCTCCTCCTTCTGCACCTTGTCATTCACAGTATCGCTCAAAATCTCTACCTTATTTTGAAGCTCATCATTCTCCTTTACAAGATTGTTGGTGGTTTCCCTCAAATCACTGAGCTGCGACGTCAGCGACTCCACCGTCAGATTCGCAATTTTGAGATTGTTTATCATAACCACAAGCCATATGATTATTATAGCCTCGACTGCCGCCAGGCTTCCGTATATAATCAGCCTTTTATTTTTCTCAAACAGCTGCTTCATAATACCCTTATCCAAGTCCATGTACCCCCTGCTGAAAACATTCCAATACTTTTTCAAATGAAAGCGCGCCGCCGAAAATGTCAAGCGCGCTCCCTATCGTAACGTCAAGCCTGCCATTGCCAAGACTTCCAAGCAGGCTGATATCCTCATAGCTGTGAACTCCCCCCGCGTATGTGACCGCAAGGCTGCCGTTCCATCTGCCAAGCTGGCGTACCAAAGCCTGCTCTATTCCCTGCCCTTTGCCCTCCACGTCAACGGCATGGATAAGAAACTCATCACAGTACCCGCTGAGCATGTCAAGAAGCCTGCTGCTTATCTCCTCGTCAGTAAATTTCTGCCATCTGTCCGTCACAATGTAATATCTGCCGTCTCTTTCACGGCAGCTCAAATCAAGCACCAAACGCTCTTTGCCAGCCGCCCTGCATATGCGCTCGAGATTATCCATATTTATACGCCCGTCTTTAAACACATACGACGTGACGATGACATGCGATGCGCCCGCGTCAAGGTAATCGCACGCATTCTTGTCATTTATGCCCCCGCCAATCTGCAGCCCGCCTTTATACGCGGCAAGCGCGCTTAAAGCCTGCTTTCTTGTCGCTTCATAGTACGGGCTCGCGGCAGGATTTAAAAGGATAATATGCCCTCCGCTAAGCCCTTTTTCCTTATAAAGCTCTGCATAATAGTCCGCGCCGCGCTCCGCGATAAAATTTTCGTCCGCCCTGTCGCCGCTGTCCTTAAGCGAGCCGCCTACAATCTGCTTAACTTGTCCATTGTGAATATCTATGCATGGTCTGAATTTCATCGCTTTATTTATTCCCGCCTTCAGTCCTTCTCCAAGATTACGTCCTTCATATCGTATCTGCCCGCGCTCTTTCCCTTGAGGAATTTCGCCGCCTGCACAGCGCCCTTGGCAAATACCGCCTTTGAGTACGCCCTGTGCGAGAATGTGATAACCTCGTCATTTCCCGCGAAAATTATGTCATGGTCGCCCACAATAGTACCGCCCCTGACCGCGCTTATGCCTATCTCCTTGCTGTCACGCTTCTTGCGCACCTGACTTCTGTCGTAAACATATTCATAGGAATTGTCAAACTCCTCGTTTATCGCGTCAGCAAGCGCAAGCGCCGTGCCGCTCGGAGCGTCAACCTTTAAATTGTGGTGCTTTTCCACTATCTCAATGTCAAAGCCCGCGGGAGCAAGTATTCCCGCCGCCTCCTTTAACAGCTTAAACAGCATATTTATGCCGAGCGACATATTCGCGGATTTAAGCACCGCCACCTTTTTTGAAGCCTCCTCAACCTTTGCAAGCTGCGCCTCCGACAAACCCGTAGTACATAAAACGCATGGGAGCTGCCTTTCCACGCAAAAGTCAAGCAGCGCGTCAACCGCGGACGCCGCGCAGAAATCTATCACCACGTCCGCAGCTGCATCACACTTTGAAATATCCGTAAATACCGGATATGTATTTTTGATATGGTCTGATATGTCTATTCCCGCCACTATCTCGATTTCACTGTCTTGGGCGATTATCTGCGTAATCATCTGTCCCATTTTCCCATTGCAGCCGTGCATTATTACTCTTGTCATACTGTCCATATACCTCCAAACCGCTGTACTGGCATTATAAAATGCCGTATGCCTTCATAGCCTTTTCAAGCTTTGCCGCATTTTCAGGCTCCATCTGCGAAAGCGGACGGCGAAGCTCGCCTGAACAAAGCCCCATAAGGCTTGCCGCCTTCTTTACGGGGATAGGATTTACCTCGCTGAAAAGCGCCCCGATAAGCTCTATCGCCCTCAGCTGCTCCCTGCGGCTCTCCTCGACCTTGCCCTTGAAAAATAAGTCGCATATGTCGTGCGTCTGCTGCGGCGCGATGTTTGAAAGCACTGATATGACACCCTTGCCACCAAGCGAAAGAATAGGCACTATCTCGTTGTCATTGCCCGAATATACGTCCACGCAGCCGTCAGCAAGCGCCTGCAGCTTAGCTACCTGAGCTATATCGCCGCTTGCCTCCTTTATGCCGACTATGTTTTCTACCTCCCTGCAGAGCCTTACCGCCGTGGCAGGCTGGATATTGCAGCCTGTTCTGCTCGGCACGTTGTAGAGAATAATGGGCACTTTTACTGAATCAGCTATTATCTTGAAATGCTCATACAAGCCGTTCTGCGTCGCCTTATTGTAATACGGCGTCACAAGCAGAAGTCCGTCAACGCCTGCCTTCTCCGCCTCCTGCGAAAGATATACCGCCGTTTCAGTGCAGTTTGAGCCTGTGCCCGCTACTACAGGTATCCTGCCCGCCACCTGTTTTACGCAGAAACGTATGCACTCAAGATGCTCCTCGTGCGAAAGCGTCGAAGCCTCGCCCGTCGTGCCGCACACGATAATTGCGTCTGTGTGGTTTTCAATCTGAAACTCGATAAGCTTTGCAAACTCCTCAAAATCAACCTCTCCGCTTTGTTTCATCGGCGTAATAATCGCTACGCCCGCGCCTGTAAAAATTGCCATAAAAATTTCCTCCTCCTGATTTATATATCTATGCCCGCCGCCATGCGCCGCATCTGCGCCGAGCGGTACAGGCTGCTGCCCTCTGGCAGCGCAAATTTCGTAAAACAAAAAACCGACCACCTCACAGACGGTCGGCACTATACACTGAACCCTGTCATATCCGCTGAAAAATCTCATAGAATATAACATAAACGATAGCTCTCCATCTGCTGATGACAGTTATGCGGCTATTAACCGCATCCCCAAGAGAAAACCTCCGCAAAGCCCTCTCCTTCGGCGTTCTTTCCTTTCCTTCCTCATCATTGGCGCGCGGCGCCTCGTAAAAAGTAATAATAAAAAACGCAGCCTCTATCCGTTTCTTTATTTTATGATATTATATTATATACTGTCAGTACATATAATGTCAATGGAAAATTTTTGTCGCGCACAGCCAGCGCGCGCGGCGTTGAAACCAGACAAAAAACATAACACAAAAAGCGCCGCACAGCGCAGCGCTTTTTATCATTTCAATCACCGAAAATTTTATAATTGACTGCCTCAATCTGATAAATCTCGTCGGCAATCTGACATACCTCATTGCTCAGGTGTCTGCCTGTCATTATGATACTCACATCATCTGACTTGGCATCAATAATATGCCTTAAATCCTCCATAGTGATAATGCCGTTGTCTATAAGGCCGAGCACCTCGTCAAGTATCAGAAGACTGCACTCACCAGTGGCTAAAACCTTTTTTGCAAAATTTAAGCCGTTTTTGATATTCTGGATTTCCTCCTGTTTACGCTCATCTGAGAGCTGGGAAAACTCCTCCTCGCTTTTTTCAAAACGGAAAATTTTTATCTCGGGCTCAAGCCGTTTTAAAAATTCTTCATTCTGGTTTCTCTTGAGGAAATTTATTATCACGACGCTTTTCCCCGCTGACGCGAGCTGTATCGCCCTGCCCATCGCCGCCGCGGACTTGCCGTGCCCGTCACCTCCGTAAACCTGTATTAATCCCTTTTCCATATGTTAATGTCCTATACCTTTCTGTTTTGAGACGGTTATCTCCGTATGCAAAACATAATAGCACACTACAACGGAATTTGCAACATTTTTAAAATTCGCCCGCGCTACTATCGCTGCTGTCCTCATTGCTGCCGGGAATTTCAAGCTTGCTTACTGAAACCTCGTAGGCAATCCTCTTTTCAAAATCCTCCTCAGATATTTTTTTCATGTACTCCCTTGACTGGATGCGCCCCCATACAAGGCATCTCTCGCCTATGTTGAAATTGGCGGCATAGCGGGCGTTGCGCCCCCAGCATATGCAGGGAATGTAGTCCGACTTTCCATAAGGGCGGTTCACTGCAAGCAGCAGATCCGCAATCTCGCGTCCAAGCGGTGTCTTGCGGTACACGGGCGCCTTGCATACGAAGCCGTCAAGGAAAATCTGGTTTGTCTTTATGTTCTCGTTTATCTCCTCAACAAACTCAATCTCGCGGGCAAAAACGGATAAGACAAGCTTATTCTTATGCTCCTCGTGCCTGTTGTAAGAGCGGAACTGTCCGTTTACGACTACCATAGCTCCTCTGTGGTCCTCGCTCACGTCGAGCAGGCGTTCAGAAACCATCACGGGAATAATATCCATAGATTCAGAGAGACGCGCTACCTGAATGTCTACCATATAAAAGCCTTCGCCGTAGATTTCGTGGCTGAACGTAAATTCGCTGACCACTTCGCCCATAACCGTCACCTGGTTGTTTTCAATTACCTTATCTGTCATAATATGTTCTCCCTTCTTTACTAAAAGAATTTTTATTTTGGTATGTATTATAAATATATTCCCAATATTTTCCTTTATTCGTAAATTTTGCCATTTCCTATATATAATTTATCGCAAAAAACACGTCTTTGTCAAACTTTACAACAAAATTCAAATAATTGCAACCATTTTCTACATTTTCCTTGATTTTATATTAAATTTTTGAGTTGCAAAACGGCAGGTTTGGTGATATAGTTTGTAAAGTGACGTTTTTTCGCAGTTTCTTATTATAAGTATAACTTTATATAATTCAATATGTCAATATAATATCAATGCGCTTTAAAACGCGGAAATGGAGATTTTATGAAGCAGAAAAGAGAAGATGTAAGGAACGTGGCAATTATCGCCCACGTTGACCACGGCAAGACCACGCTTGTTGACGGGCTTTTAAAGCAGAGCGGCGTTTTCCGTGAAAATCAGGAGGTTGCCGAGCGCGTGATGGACTCAAACGACATCGAGCGTGAGCGTGGCATTACCATACTGTCAAAAAATACGGCAGTCACATATAAAAATACGAAAATAAACATCATAGACACACCAGGACACGCCGATTTCGGCGGCGAGGTAGAGCGTGTGCTCAAAATGGTAAACGGCGTTATCCTTGTGGTTGACGCGTTTGAGGGCGCTATGCCGCAGACTAAATTCGTGCTTAAAAAGGCGCTGGAGCTTAAGCTTCCCGTCATTGTCTGCATAAACAAGATTGACCGTCCCGAGGCGAGGGCTGCCGAGGTGGTTGACGAGGTGCTGGAGCTGTTTCTCGAGCTTGACGCTGACGATTCGCAGCTTGACTGTCCTTTTGTGTACGCCTCAGCAAAAGCGGGCACGGCTTCGCTTGAAGATGACGGACAGGGCGTCGATATGACTCCTCTGTTTGAGACTATCCTTAATTATATTCCCGCACCCGAGGGCGATCCCGACGCGGGTACGCAGGTGCTTATCAGCACTATCGATTACAATGAATATGTAGGACGCATCGGCGTGGGCAAGGTTGACAACGGCACTGTCAAGGTCAATCAGGAGGTTGTCATCTGCAACCATCACGATCCAGACAAGCAGAAAAAGGTCAAGGTAAGCAAGCTTTACGAATTTGACGGCTTAAACAAGGTGGAGGTCAAGGAAGCGGGCATAGGCTCTATAGTGGCTATTTCAGGCATCGCAGATATCCATATCGGCGATACGCTCTGCTCTCCCGACGACATCTGCCCTATTCCTTTCCAGAAAATAAGCGAGCCTACTATTGCAATGCAGTTTATGGTAAACGATTCTCCGCTTGCAGGACAGGAGGGCAAGTACGTCACCAGCCGCCACATACGCGAAAGGCTTTTCAGAGAGCTTAACACCGACGTATCGCTGCGCGTGGAGGACACGGAAAGCACGGATTGTTTTAAGGTATCGGGACGCGGCGAGCTGCACTTGTCCGTGTTAATAGAAAATATGCGCCGCGAGGGCTACGAATTTGCCGTGAGCAAGGCTGAGGTGCTTTACAAGACTGATGAAAACGGCAAACAGCTTGAGCCTATGGAGATTGCATATATTGATGTTCCCGAGGAGTATTCGGGCATTGTCATTGAAAAGCTAAGCCAGAGGAAGGGCGAGCTGCGCAATATGGGCAAGGCAAGCGGCGGATATGCGCGCCTTGAGTTTTCAATCCCCTCCCGCGGGCTTATCGGCTACCGCGGCGAATTTATGACCGACACAAAAGGCAACGGCATCATAAACACTATTTTTGACGGCTACGGTCCGTACAAGGGCGACATCCAGTACCGCAAGCAGGGCTCGCTTATAGCGTTTGAAGCGGGCGAGGCCATCACCTACGGACTTTACAATGCGCAGGAGCGCGGCACGCTGTTTATCAGCCCCGGGGAAAAGGTTTATTCAGGAATGGTTGTCGGCCAGAACGGCAAGGGCGAGGACATCGAGATTAATGTATGCAAGAAAAAGCAGCTCACAAATACGCGCTCATCAAGCGCTGACGAGGCGCTAAGGCTTACTCCGCCCAAGATTTTGAGCTTAGAGCAGGCGCTTGACTTTATCGACTCCGACGAGCTTCTCGAGGTCACGCCTGAAAATCTGAGGATAAGGAAAAAAATACTTGATCCGACGCTCAGGAAAAGGGCATCTTTTAAGAAATAGATACTGCAAAAAAGAAAGGACTGTCCGCCAGCCCTTTCTTTTTTTATTACATCATTATGCCCATAATCTTCATTTTCTGATTTTGGTTCTGCTTCTGCAGCATCATCTCAAAATGCTCCAAAAGCTGGTTTGTCTTTAGCTTTGACGCAGCCTCCGCCATGTCTGTGTCCTCCATACGGCTTCTTGAGGCTGTCAGGTTATATGCCGCCAAATCGTTATAATTGCGCACATGCTCCAAGCCGTTTGCCGAAGCGCCCATTTTGCTCCTCGCATGGGACACCTTCTCGAGCGCGCCGCTTATGGCATCAAGGTCAAAGTCCTTTGTGACATCAAAATCCGCAATGCCAAGCGATTCAAGCGTAGTGTCCGCCATTTGAATACTCATGCCGCCGCCCCTCGGATTAGTCGCAAGCTGCATATCAGCCATGCTGCCGTCCAAAAGCTTTTTCTCGTTTAGTGACGTGTTCTGGGACATAAACTGTATATCGTCCTTGAGCTGGTCAACCTCCATCTGAACCATCTCCCTGTCCGAATCTGACAGCAGATCGTTCTGCGCGTATATGCCAAGCTCATTCATTCTCTGCAGAGAATCGCTTATACCGCTCATCGCTCCGTCTGCCACGTTTATCACGCCCGTACCCTGCCAAGCGTTCTGCGTGCCGACCTTCAAGCCGTTTTCTTCCTTTAAAACCTTCTGTATAATCGCGAAAGCAGCCGCGTTGTCTGCCGCTCTGTTGACTTTCTTGCCGCTTGAAAGCTGCGCATACAGATTGTGAGTGCTGTGGCTGTTAATAGCTCCTATACTCATCTGACCACTTCCCTTCATTAATTTGAATATCTTGATGATTTTTATTTATTATACAGCAAATTTCTTTTCCAAACAAGGCTTTATCTGGAAAACTTATCTAAAAATTTATAACTTCTGGTAAAAATTGTCCAAACCCCATTGCTGACGCAGAACATCAGGCACACAAAACTTCCGCCTGACAAAAGCAGAGTGGCTGCAATCCCTAAAGCGCCCTCTTAAATCGCATCCAAAGCCTGCGCCAAGTCCGCTATCAAGTCCTCCTTGTCCTCCAAGCCGCAGGAAATGCGGATAAGCCCTGCGGGTACGCCTGCCTCTTTTAGCTGCTCCTCATTCATCTGCCTGTGCGTAGACGTCGCGGGATTGAGGCAGCAGGTTCTTGCGTCGGCAACGTGCGTTTCAATTGCCGCAAGCTTTAAATTTTTCATAAAGATTTCAGCCGCAGCCTTACCGCCCTTTAATTCAAAGGACACTACGCCGCAGCCGCCCTTTGGCAGATACTTCTGCGCGCGCTCATAATACTTATCCGTTTTCAAGCCTGAGTAATTCACACTCTCCACCTTGGGGTGAGCCGCCAGAAATTCCGCAACCGCCTGCCCGTTCTCGACGTGCTTTGGCATTCTCACATGCAGGGATTCCAAGCCCATATTTAAATAAAACGCATGCTGCGGCGACTGTATGCAGCCTAAATCACGCATCAGCTGTGAAGTCGCCTTTGTGATAAATGCACCCTCTTTTCCGAATTTTTCCGCGTATGTTATGCCGTGGTAAGACTCATCTGGCGTGCAAAGCCCAGGGAATTTGTCGGCATGCGCCATCCAGTCAAATTTTCCCGAATCAACAATCGCGCCGCCTACGGCAACGCCATGCCCGTCCATATATTTAGTCGTGGAGTGCGTCACAATGTCAGCCCCCCACTCAATCGGCCTGCAGTTTACAGGAGTAGGGAAGGTGTTGTCCACGATTAGCGGCACGCCGTGCTTGTGCGCAGCCTTTGCAAATTTTTCTATGTCAAGCACCGTAAGCGCGGGATTGGCGATAGTCTCCCCGAATACTGCCCTTGTGTTATCCCTGAACGCGGCATCAAGCTCCTCGTCAGTGCAGTCGGGCGAGATAAATGTAGCCTGTATTCCCATTTTAGCCATAGTAACTGAAATAAGGTTGAACGTGCCGCCGTATATTGACGATGACGCCACAATATGGCTTCCCGCCTCGCAGATATTAAAAAGCGCCATAAAATTAGCCGCCTGCCCTGATGACGTGAGCATTGCGGCGCTACCGCCCTCCAAAGCGGCTATCTTTGCCGCCACCATGTCGTTTGTCGGGTTCTGCAGCCTTGTGTAGAAATATCCCGACGCCTCCAGGTCAAACAGCTTTCCCATATCCTCGCTTGTCGAATAGCGGAAAGTGGTGGACTGTACAATAGGTATCTGTCTCGGCTCTCCGTTTCCAGGAGTATATCCCCCCTGCACGCACTCTGTTCCAATTGAATAATCACTCATTGCATTTTTCTCCTTTTGGTTTTTAACACATTATACTATGTCCGCATAATTTTCTCAACAATTTCACCATATTCTTTTTATCACAATGCCACTGCTCACCTGCTCAATGTCCGCACCAATTCCATATACCTTTTGGATTTACTTTGTATGTCCTCCTGCGTCACGCCGTAATACCTGTAGATTCCCTTATATATGCGGTTAAATTCCTTTCTTACTTTCCTGCCGCCGCTGCAGCCTCCGCCGATGTAGCCGTACTTTTTTTCGATATCTATATGTATATTGTCATTCACATCGCTAAACACCTTTTTAAATTTGTGCATATCAATGTCAAATGCGGACTGCGGCACCTCCATTGCGCGTTTCATCTGTTCTTTTGCCTGTTCTATGTGAAGCTTTATGTCCTCTGCCGACTCCCCCTTAAGCTTCGGGATTTCGGCGTATTCCCCCAGAAGCTCGGGGGCATACTGTATGATAAAGGAAGCCCTCATTTGCGTGTATTCATTTATAAATTCGCCTGATTCTCTGTCCACCTCGACAAGACCGCATTTATTCACGATGTAGTCTGCCGTCTCGTCCATGCTGTGGGGCTCGCATTTAATCGTCTTTTCCACACAGTATTTCTTTATTTTATGTTTAAGCCTCTGCAGCTGCTGTTTCTGCGTATATTTTTCAGGCTTTTTTAAAATAAAAACTGATGTCGGTCCATCACCAGTTTCGATACGCGTAACGTTAGAAGCGCCTTTTTTACTTTTTTTCATCAATTCCTCCGTTCATATCCGCAAGCATAAAAATGAAAGCGCGGCGTTTATTCTGACATAAAATTTGGACGGAATATATGCCGCTAATTATGTCCGCGTATTATTCCGCCCAAATCATTAAAACTTAAACATCACTTCGCAATTACATCAGACGCTGTTTTTACCGCTTGCCATAACTGTCAAATTAAATTGTCTTTATCACAGTGTCAAACGCGTCAAGCCTTATTTTCTCCACACCATACTCTGTATTTACAGTACACTCCTGCGTCGTGTCGGAATTGTTTATCACTACAAGAGTCCTGCTTTCAGGGTAGAATGCGCACTCCATATCGGCATTGTCCGTGAGATAATTTCCATCTGCCGCCTCTCCGCCCGCATTGAGTATAAGGTTCAAAAGCAGCTTGGTATTTGCATTGTTGACCTCAAATGATGAAAGGTAAATGCCATGTCCCTTTCCAAAGCTGTTTGTCGTAAACAGCGGGTTATTGTCCTCTGCCGCAAGCACTGTCGCCTTGCCGTCTGTCAGATGGCACTTAACCTTTTCGGGAATGTCCGCGCCTGCCGTAAGCGTAGCTTTTGCCGCTTTCTCGTCAACATCAAAGCTCCACTGTCCATGGCACACCCTGTCAATGATATCCTCGTCAACGCCGAGCACATGCGCCATTCTAAAGTAGGTGTCAAAGCCAGACACAGCCGAAGGCTCGCCTACGCCGATAAACGTGCCGCCGTCATATACCCATTTGGTAAGCTTTTCAATGACAGCCTCGTCTTTCCACGCATCGCCGCCGCTCCATGCGCTGCCCGCCGCGCCCGCGTTTATAACCACGTCAACATCTGAGAGCGCGCCGTTCTTTACATCATCAAAATTTATAAATTTCACGTCTACGGGAAGTCCGCTCAGCGCCTCATTTATATGAATCAAGTCATGCATGTACGTCTCATGGAAATGCCCTGAAAGCGACCACGAGCGCATAGCGCCCCAATAGTGGAGCACGGCAACCTTAGTCTTGCAGCTGTACGGCTTTCCTGCTTTGTGGAGCTCCCTTATCGCCCTGAACTCATCGGAAATCTTCGCTATATATTCCACAAAATCGGGGAAATCCTCAACCAAATGTATATACCCGCCAAGCCCTATGCGGTCTATCGGACAGCGCAGCAGCGCACGCCTTACGCTATTCCAGTATTTCTTGGCGTCAAGCGTAGGATTGCCGCCCTCCATAAATGTAGGCGCACCGCCAAGCCCTACAGGGAACAGATACGGATGAAGCCTTATCTCATGCGTATCGACATCTACGCCCGAGCAGAGCCTTACCTCATATCCCGAAAATACGCATTTAATCAGTCCGTCAAAGCCAAAGTTTTTAAATGTCGGTTTATACGGCTCTATTCCTACCCAGCTGTCGTCATAGAATACATACGCCTTTTTATTATACTTATGCGCTATGTCAACCAGCTCTTTTCCAAAGCTGATTACAAAGCTGTTGATAAAATCGATCCAGTCGGCTTTTTTCTTATTGCCTGGCATATGCGTCACATGAAGCTTGCCTTGATTGATAAAGTCCTCCGCCGTAAGACTGTAGCCGTATTTTGCAGCGAAATCGTCAAGCATCTTGGGGCTTACCGTAAAATCATAAGATGCCCAGTCCGAATAAATCTGCCTGTTCCTCTCGCTGCTGCCCCAAATCCATACAAAGTTGTAGAACATTGACGTAAACCTGACTACCGTCGTCGCGGGGTGCTTTTCGCACCAGTCTGTGAGCCAGTTTTTCATATATTCCTGCGTCTCAGGATATACGGGATCGATCTGCATGAGATGCTCCTTGTCCCAGTTGTTCGTGGTGTGGTTGTACATCGAAATTTCTTCCCAGATTCGGTACGCAAGAAAGCTCACAGTATATTTATGCCACGGCGTTACACCCTTTATCGTAACTGAGCCTGCCGCCTTGTCATAATCCCACTTTGAGGCGTCTACAAGCGTGTCCGTAGTCCTGTCATAAACCTGCCAGTATTTAAGCGAAGCCTCGCTGTCATTTATCCTGAACTGCTCATCAAAATAATCGGCTAAAAGCCCCACTGCCAAAGTGTCCTTGTCAGCGACTACAGGCTGCGTCATAAGAAAGCTCTGCTGCAGCTTATCCTGATTTTTCTTCGCCCATTCGTTGTGATCCCTGATTATGCATATCGTGGAATAGATGCCATAGCCCGCATCTATTATCTCGTCTGAAAGCTCCGTGCCGTCGCTGTCCCTTATAACGTCAGCTCCCCATTTTTTTGCAAGCTCCAGCGTCAGTTTCTCATAGCCTGCCTCGCCTGGCATTGTAAATCCGCCCTTGCTTTTTACATTTTCAACAGTTCCCATTAGTTTATTTCCTTTCAAATTATATATTTAGTCCTCTGCACATTTTGGCAGCGTGTCCTCTTGTAATTAAAGCCCCCATATCCTCGCCGTCGCCGATAATGCCCATTGAATACGCCGCCCTCACAAACGGCACACAGTACGGCGCGCATTTGCCGTCATACACGCAGGGCTCCTCCTTTGGCAGCGCCCTTCTTCCCTTGCAGGCTCTCATCATAAGGGCGATAAACTCCTGCGCCGTTATCTGCTTTTGCGGCATAAGGCGCTTATTTTCAACCATCTGCGGCGGTATAATCTCATTCTGGTACGCGCACTCCACAGCGCCCGCATACCACTCATGCCCCGCAATGTCGTCATAGACATCATTAAACACGTTTGTGGGAAAAAATTTTGCCGCCTTTATAACCATGTCAATCGCCTCAGCGCGTATCAGCATATCGTCAGGCCGCTCCAAATCCGCAAAAAGCTCTGTATTGCCAGCTGGATTTGATATGTACCTGTAACGCTCCGGGGGCACAGGCGGCTCCTCAACTCCGTGCGGCTCCCACGCTCCTGATTCATAAGTGACAAGCTTGGAAAGTCCGTCTATCTTTCCTCGTATTTCATCAGCGATAAAGCCTGCCATTTTGTACGCGCCGTAATCGTTTGTATGCGTATAATCGCGTGGAAAATAATACGGCTTAGCGCCCTCAAGACCTTTTTCCTTCACAAAAGCCATGCTCAGCGCGTGAAGGTCAAGCACAGGCACATCATACTCGCTGCCAAGCTCCACGCACACCTTTGCATATTCCTCAAGCAAATCATTGTATGTGCCGTCGGGCTTCCATGTATTTCGCGCAAGCGGCGTCACAATCACGGGAAACGCCCCCGCCTCGCGCGTCTCTTTAATATAGGCGATAAGCCCGTCGCGATAGCCGCCCCGCGCCATAAGGTGCTTCTGCTTCTGGTCATTGTGGGCAAACTGCATAAATACATAGTCGCCCGCCTTTAGCTGCTCTCTCAAAATATCATAATGGCCTTCTGTCCTAAAGCTTTCCACAGTAAGCCCCGAATGTGAGTGGTTTGCTATCGACACGCCGCCGCTAATAAACAAGCCGAGCATCTGTCCCCAGCCCGAATAGCTTGTCGCAGGCGAGTACGGATACTCCGCAGGCTGGTCCGTAACAGTCGAATCGCCCGCTATATGTATAGTCGGACAATCCGAGCGCCGTATAGTCAATGACGAAAGCTTAGCATTTTTCCCAAGCAGCGAAACGCCTATGCTGCGCCTGTCATAGCGCACCGTCTTTGTGCGCGGCACTACATCGCACACGCAGAACGGAAAAACAACAGTGACGCTCCGCGCGGGAACAATATTTCCCCTATACACAAGTCGTCTTGCCCCCGCAAACAGGAAAACCTCGCCCTCGCCGTAAAACTCAACGCTGACCTCATAATTTCCCGCCTGCTCCACATCTGCCTTAAAGCACAGTGGAATAAGCCTTCCCTCCTGCGCCTCGATGCGCTTTGTGACTTCCTCAGAATCAATATAGCAGCCATGCCCATCAAGCTTTATGTCTGACATATTTTCATCACGATACCAGTACGGCACTTCAAACCCAAGCGCAAGCTCCGAAAGGCGCAGCAGCTCATCATTTCTTCTGCCCTCCTCCGTTATAAAGCCAAAGCCCGCTTCTTTGTCGTACTGCCTTATTATGTCTGATTTTCTAAAGTCAAACGTCTTTTCGGACAATTATAATGCACCGTCCTTCTGCAAATCGTCAGATACAAGTATCTTGGCGAAGAACGCAAGCGCAAGTCCCTGTCCCCAGCCCTGTATCCAGTCTCTTGAAATATTCTTGTAGCCGTCGGCATCATTCATGACAGCCGTACCGCCCGATACATTGAGCACCCTGCCGTCCGGGCTGACATTTTCAAGCATGCCCTTTATCGCCTTATTTATGTACTTTGAGTGGAGCGGATTAGCCCTAGTCACCATAGCCGCCGCAATACCCGCAGACGCAGAAACCTCCTCATATGAGCTCTCATCATTTAATATTGTCCTCCACAGACCGTTTTCAGTCTGCACAAGCTTAATCGCCGCAAGCTGGTCATTCAAAGAGCCCGCAACGTCCATATACTTAGGGTAGAGATAGCACTTAGGCAGAATATCGCCCACCTGAGACATAGTAAACGCCGCCCACGCATTGGCGCGACCCCAGTAAAAGCCAGACATATGATTCTTCGCTATATTGTCCCAGCCATGATAATACAGCCCCGTATTCGGATCCTGCAGATATTTTATGTGCCAGTAATACTGATTAAGCGCGTCCTCAATTATGTCTTCATCTTTAAGCTCCACGCCTACTCTAAGCAGGAAGAACGCCGCCATAAAAAGCGTGTCCGCCCAGCACTGCTCAGGAAAATCATTGTTTGCGGAAACAGTATGCTGCAGAACATTATCACCAAAACGCAGCGCTTCTTTTCTGAGATACTCCACCTTGCTCATGACTATATCCCAATACTTCTGATCGCCCGTCGCCTTGTAAATCGTAATCAGACAATGCCCCATAGCGCACGCATTTACAGTCCACACAGAAGGAAGCCCAAGGTCAATAAGCTCGTCAACCCTGTCCTTCAAAACCCTCAGATACTCATCCTTGCCCGTCTTCTCATACGCGTCGGCAATACCAAAATAAGCCACCCCGCAAGGCCAGTCCCATGTGAGGTCCATCTGCATAGTCCTTTTGACAATCCTGTCAATTACCTCCTCAATTTCCTTTTTGTCATACTCCAATTTAAGCATACCGCAACCCTTCCTTTCTTTTATTAAAATATAAATTTATGCAAATTTATATATTCGCATTATATATAAATTATCACATTATTTTCGCAAAAATTCCAGTACATTTTAACTAAAATCTTTGCGAAAATAACCTGATAAAGAAAAAATTTTTTATCCAGAAACAACCAGCCCGAGCAGGGACATATATCCCCTAAGGACCTTGGAAAGCGTCGGCACTTAGCGAAATAAGCTGCAAAAGCGTAGCTCTTTTTGCAGCGCAATTGAGCTTAGTACCGCTACGCTTTCCACTGAGCGCAAGCGATGTCCGCAGGGGATATATGTCCCTGCTCGAGCGTCCTCTTGCCAATACCTAATTGCCCCTATTTAACATATAGCCCTCGGACAAGCCGAGGGCTATACTATTAACTGCCTTTATTAAACTGTTTTCAATTACTGCAGCTTAGTAGACTGTCCAGCCTCATAAGCCTGGATTCTCTCGTCAACGATCTCCTGATATCCTGCGTCAGCATACTTCTGCGCAAGCTCATCATACAATGCGTCAAACTCCTCCGGCTTGCACATCGTCAACTGATCTCTGTACTCCGTGTAAAGCTCAAGCAACGTAGCCTGATACTCTGAAGCCGACTCAATAACAACCGCAAAGTTGCAGTCCGCTACAGCCCAGCCTTTTTCAGCAACCTCAACCTTAGCATTGTAGTTGTCAATAAGCTCCTGCTTAAAGTCCTGAGGAAGTCCCTGAGGAGAGCTCATACCGATAACATCCTCGATAGTACCAGCGTTTCTAGCCTCGATAGTTACACACCAGTAATCCTTGTTGTTGTTATAACCCTGCTTGTACTCACCATCATAATCACCTACAGATGCAGGAAGTCCGTCGTCGCCTACCGTGTAGTTCTCGCCTTCGATACCCCACTGCATTGTGAAAAGGTTATCCTCTAACGTCATCCACTCCATGTACATCCAAGCTGCCTTGATTTCGTCCTCAGTAGCCATAGATGAGAAGCCAATCATCATACCGAACGGGTTGTCTGAACGGTATGCAGGAACTGTGCCGCCCTCGGGATCATCCGTCGTAGCCTGAATCATAACCGCAAGCTTGCCGTCAGGATTCTGCTCATAGAATGCCGTAAGGAAATCAACCTCTGCTGAAATATAGCCTGAATACTGTAATGTCTTGCCGTTTACAAAGTTAGCCTTTGCCGTCTCAATATCTGTTACATAATACTCGGGATCCGTGAAACCTAAATTGTACTTCTCGTTCTCTCTCTGAAGGAACTTCCTGTTTGCCTCGTCGCCAAGAGCAGGTATAGCGTAGTCGCCGTATGCAGCCCAGTTCTCCTCATCAAGAGGGAAAGTTCTGAATGCATAGTTCTGGTCAACGCCCGCGCCTGTTACCATCTGGCCTCCAAGCGGATGCTCTGCGATTCCTTCGTCGATAAGCTTCTGATAAAGCTCCTTCTGCTCAGCCCAGGTTGTAGGATACTCTGAGTAGCCCACCTGCTCAAGCCAGTCCTGACGATAGAAGGTTACATATGTGTAACCTGTATTGTAGTAAGGTCTCTCAGCAAGCGCAAAATAGCACTCTGCATCCATCTGAGTATATCCAAGCTGGTCTAAGTCAACCATTCGCTGATAGTATGTAGGAGCTACCTGCGCAAACTCATCAATGTCATATGTCGTAAGGTATCCGTCATTTGCCCACTGAGCAAGCTTAGGATAGTCATACTCCATAAGAATTGTGGGAAGGTTCTGGTCTGCCGCAAGCAAAGCGTAAGATGTCAAAACATCAGAACGCGTGATAGGCACGTACTCAACCGTAATGTTGTACTTGTCGCCAAAGTTCTCCTGTACCCAGTGTGTCCAATAGTTGTCGCTTACATTGGGAACGCCCTCAGCGCCTCTGTCGTATACAGGTATTTTAAGAGTTACGTTCTCAGCAAACGGCTCCCAGCCATCGATACCGGCAACCGCCGCTGTATCGCCTGTACTTGCAGCATCGCCCGTAGACGCTGCGCTGTTGTCTGTTGACTGTGATGTGTTCGCATTTGTAGACGCGTTTGAGTCTGATGCAGGCGCAGATGAATTGCTTCCGCCGCCGCACCCTGTCAGCGAACCCATTGCCATAACACCCGCAAGCGAGAGTGCCATGGTCTTCTGAAGAGTGTTCTTCTTCATAATTTAATTCCTCCTTGTAAAATAATCTATAGCTAACCCGCCTATTCGGGATAACTAACACATTAAACTAATCCTCCATAACGCTCAAAAGCAGCTTTTTTATTTATCAAATACCTATGAAAAACGCCGCCCTTGCGTTTTAGCCTTTAACAGCTCCTATCATCGCGCCCTTTACGAAATACTTCTGCAGGAAAGGATATATGCAGATAATAGGTATCGTTACGAACATAATAGCCGCTGCCTGCAGAACCTCAGGCGTACTCGTTACCGCCGCTGCCTCCGAAAGCGTAGCCGTCTGCGCTTCTGCCGCTGATGAAACAAGCTGTGAAAGCTTATACTGTATCATCTTGAGATTCTCACTTCTGATATAGTATGCGTTGTCCGCATATGCATTCCAGCGGCCTACCGCATAGAAAAGCGAAAGCGTAGCCAAAATCGGCTTTGACAGCGGAAGCACAATCCTTGTGAGGATTTGGAAGTTTGAAGCGCCGTCAAGAAACGCTGATTCCTCAAGGCTGTCAGGTATGCTCGACTGTAAATTAGTCTTCATAATAAGCATATTGTAGGGCGAATAAATAAGCGGGAGTATCAGCACCCACATATTGTCAAGCAAGCCTAAATTACTAAAGAGCAGATATGTAGGAATAAGGCTCGCGCCAAAATACATCGGGAACATCAGAATAAATGTAAAAAACGCTCTGCCTTTAAGGCGCTTCTTTGAAAGCGGATATGCCGCGCATGTACATACCACCATGCCGAGCACTGTAAATATAAATGTAACGATGATACTGTAAATCATGCTATATACCATGCTGCCGTCTTTAAAGAGCGAAGAATACGCGTCAAACGTAATGCCCTTTGGTATGAAAGCTATCTGTTTTGCAAGCACAAAGCTGTTGCCTGATATTGATTTTGCGAGCAGATGTATGAAAGGAAGTATGCATGTCAGACACAGCAGGGTTATAATTATCATCATAACCGCATCGCTTACACGGAACTTATTAATGGCTCTGTTGCCGTCATTTGCAATCTCCGCGCCGCGGACTACTTCTTCTTTTTTCTTTGCCATTATTAATCCTCCTCCTTTACAGCAAGCCGTCTTCGCCAAGTTTCTTAGCTACCCAGTCGGACAGCACGACAAGCATAAGACCTACTACAGACTGGAATATACCTACCGCCGTAGCCATGCTGAACTTAGCGCTCTGCAGACCTTTTTCATATATGTAAATAGCAAGCTGATACTGGAAATCCTTTACCTGAGAGTTGCCAAACTGCTGCAGACGCTCGAAGTTACTGTTCATAACACGCCCAAGGTTCATGATAAGCAGCGTGACAACCGTGCTCTTGATGCCAGGCAGTGTAATGTGCCACATTCTTTTCCAGCGGTTCGCGCCGTCTATCATCGCGGCCTCATAAAGCTCTCCGCTTATGCCCGTAATCGCCGCCAGATAAATAATCGTGTTCCAGCCCATTCCCTGCCATACGCCTATGAGCAGATACGTGACAGCCCAGTGCCATTTTTCAGTCAGAAACGGAATACCCTCGCTGATAAATCCCATATTCATAAGCGCGATATTCACAAGACCTGTGGAGGGCTTAAACATTGTATATGCAACGCTTCCTATGATAACCCATGAAAGAAAGTGGGGCAGATAAAGGATTGTCTGCGTTACCTTCTTGAATTTAGGATAGCGGAGCTCGTTTAACATAAGGGCAAGAATGATAGGCACTGGGAAGCCTACAAGCAGGTCAAGCACATTGAATATAATGGAGTTTTTTAATGACCTGTGGAAATCGGCATCCTTGAAAACCTTCTGGAAGGTCTCCCAACCTACCCATTTGCTGCCTGCATAGCCTTTGGCGGGTTTATAATCCATAAACGCCATACGCATGCCGGGATATGCAGCATAGTTAAATACAATTACAATTACCAGTGGAATCAACAGCATCACGTACAACTGCCAGTCGCGTTTAAAGCTGTTTTTCCAGGAAACGCTTGTGACGACTTTTTTGCCGCCACCTTCTTTTTTCGCCATATGCCCTAACCTCCCTAAATAAATTTGTTATTTTGTACAGCTTAAGCTGTGCTATACTAATATTATTATGCATTTTTTTAATTCTGTCAATTTATTTTTCAGCGAAAACTATGCATTTTCAACTATTTATCTTCTGTTTTTCCTGTTTATCAATGGGCAATTTGTATGTCAATTCACAAATTGTACAATTTTTATTAGACAATTTTGCTATTTGGGGAAAATTTTTCTTATATTTGGGAATGAAAGAATTGTTCCAGAATTTGCTTTTTGGTTGTTTTTGGAAATGGCGTTTTAATTTTCAATAAAAAAGTCCGCAAACCCTTGAAAAGGCTTGCCCTTAGACTTTTCCTTATGTTATATCTTTTCCCTTTACGTTATGAACTTTCATTAGGTAATTGTGAAAGGTGTTCTATTATTTTATGAAATCTTATATCCATAAATCATACAGACTTCCTCCTGCCTAAATCATTGTGTAATCTTGTGCATTTTTCCGTTTACATATTGTGTAATTTTGTGTATAATATAATTGTAAGGAGGGAAGCTATGAATCCAAGGAACATCGCAATCAAGGACTTAAACAGCAACGGATATCAATTCAAGAGGAGCGGCGGAAATCACGACATCTACTATAACCCTGAAACAAAGTATTCCATCCCTCTGAAGCGCGGATACTTTGATGAAGACGATCTCCGCTACATACGCAAGGAAATTAAACAAGGCGGGAGGTAATGCCTCCCAGCCGCCAGTAAAAGGAGGCCGACAATGAAATATACCTATACCGCAACATTTGAACCCAACGAGGACGGCACAAAATATTACTGCAGAGTGCCTGATCTCCCCGGGTGCATTACCACTGGGAACAGCATCGAGAATGCCATTGAAATGATTACGGATGCCGCCAGCGGGTGGCTCGTGGTCGCTGAAGATGAGGGGAATGAGATTCCTGCTGCCACGCCGCAATGCAGGCTTGACGTTCCAGAGAACGCTACCTGCTCAATCATCTGCATTGATACGCTCGCCTACCGTGCAGCTACGGACACAAAGGCAGTCCGCAAAAACGTATCTCTCCCTGCATGGATGGCCGCCCTTGCGGATAAGCGGGGCGTGAACTGCTCGCAAGTTCTCCAAGACAGCCTTATGCAGCTGCTTAATTCCAGACATGCACAGCATTAACTTCTATGAACACACTTAAAAAGGCATATGCGCCCTGCATGTGCCTTTTGCGTTTGAATCATTGGAATTGTAGTATATAAAAGCTCCCGTATCACGATACCATTGCTGAACTTCTTCCGCAATCCATTTTCGCTTATCAGATATTTTGTCAGCCACTGCATCTCCTTCCAAATTCAAATTCATCTCTATATACTACAACTAATGTATCTTATTTTCATAATCTTGTAACTCATGAAAAATATTATCCACAAATACTACATTATCTTCAATACGATATAACATAAAGTACCTATGATTTAAGAAGTTGATACGGTGATATTTTAACTGACATAATCTTGGGTTATCACACAGTTTTAAACTGCCTGCCACATGTCTTAGGCTTTCAATTGTCGCATCATAATCATTCAGCACATTTTCTGCTGCCTGCATACTTTCCTTTTCAAAAATAAGGCACTTGATAAAACGGTCCAAATCCGCTTCAGCATCTCTTGTGACTACAACTATTAATGCACACAAAAATCAAGCCGTAGTAGAGTATCGCCCATAAACCTCTCCTTTACGGAAAAAGGCGGCTACAAACTTCACGTTCATAACCGCCATTGCGCTGTGTTGTTATTTATATCTCGCTCCGGACAAAAGTAACCACTTTCCTTAATTGCATGATAATGTTTGTCATTTAAGCTTTTTAATGTCTCACTACATATTGCCTTTGCCATTCCAACATCTATTACGCTGTTGTTTTGATATTAAACTGTGATATTGATTATGCCAACTGCATTGATTGGTTTTCTAACTCCTTAACTACATCAAGGGATAGTTCCGTAGCTTCTGCTATTTCCTCTAAAGTCATTTTACCTAACTTTATTAAATGTACTGCTGTCTTTTTGTTTGCTTTTTGTTCCGCTTCTTGTGCCGCTTTTTGTGCCGCTTCATTCCTCATATCTTCCAACATTTTACACATAGCCGCCACTCCTTTCTCGTCCTGCTTGAAATACCTTGCTTTTTTAGCAAGTGCTTCATAATTCATATCATCGGGATTGGTGCATGAAAAATCGTGCATTAACTTACCGACTTCATCATTGCCCCTGTATTTGCCATTCACATATAGGATATGCGAACCGTCACCAAACAATACTTTATTTTCCCCGATTGTAACATACCGCTCTACTGGATAGATCGGCTGATTACCTTTCATTACATCATTTTCAGTTATAAAAATAACATAACTGTCTGGAATATCCTCCGTATCATCGCCTGCTTTTAATATATGTGCGTCCAGCAGGCTGCTGTTGTGTCTTGCCCTTTTTGCGCCTGCTCCTGCGTCTTTCCTTTGAATTTCCACGTCAAATTCCTTGTTGTCACTGTCAACCGCATGAACATCTAAGGTCGCGGAACGCCCCTGTAAATTCTTTAGCGGTTCCTGCGTTCGGACTGACTTAATTTTTATATTACTCTTTCCTAAAATAATCTGTAATATCAGTTCCACACCCTCAAAATTATCCGCAAGGCAGACAGTCATAAAATCATCGTCCATATACCGAAGTGATTTCAAACGCTCCAAATCCTCTTGATGTATCTGCTCCGTAGTATTCAACATATCACCTTCTTTCGCCACTTTTATTATACATCGGGCAATACCTTTTGAAAACTGAAATTTTCGTGAAATTTTTACCTCAATTTTTTATGTTGCCTCTTAAATTGTCACGGTTAATTTGCTTTTTGGCTGTTTTTGGAAATGGCATCTTAATTTTCAATAAAAACTATGAATTTTCGGCTGTTTATGCTATACTTTGTGTACAGCCATCAGCGGTCTGGATTGTTTTCGGATTTGGAATTGGAGGATTATCATGGCAAAGACTAAGAACAGCGTAGCTGAATACCGAAACTATTATCTTCCGTATGATTTTCCCGTGCTTCTGCTGTCAGGCGAGCATTGGAAAATATCGAGCGTGCCGAGCGGGCATCTGCATTTCCACAACTGCTTTGAGATAGGCTTGTGCCATTCTGAAAGCGGATATATGGAATTTATCGACACGAAAACGCCCCTTTATTTCAAGGAGGGCGACGTTACCTGCGTGCCGCGCAATATCCCGCACACTACATACAGCTCCCCTGGCGCGGAAAGCCGCTGGTCGTATCTGTTCATAGACCAGAAGGAGCTTTTCAAGAATATTTCGCCCAGCCTTGTGCGGGGCTATAATCTTTCGCTGTCCGATTACAGTGAATATAAGCATATTTTCAGCCGTGCGCAATACCCGCGTATTTATGAGCTTACCACGGCTGTCATACGCGAGCTGGAGGAGCAAAAACCGCATTACAAGACAAGCGCAATGGGGCTTTTGCTTTCGCTGTGCATAGAGCTGCACCGCGCGCAGAGCGAAAACAGCAGCGCACAGGCAGCGACGGAGGCAAAGCATACTTCAGAAAACGCGATGGTTATTTCCCCCGTCCTCGATTATATGGAGGATCATTACGCAGAACAGTTTGACATGGACTCGCTCGCCGATTTATGCCGATTAAGCCCCACGCATTTCAGACGGCTGTTCAATTCCATAATGGGCGCAAGCCCGCTTGAATTTTTAAACACCATGCGCATTGAAAAGGCGTGCAATCTGCTGCGCAGCACGGAATATTCGGTGCTTAACATCTCTGAAATGGTGGGCTTCCGCTCAGTGTCAAGCTTCAACCGTCATTTTATGGATATCATGCAGACCACGCCGCGCAGCTACCGCAACGAAACATTAACCGAAAAGGAAAGCCACGACAAAATGTCCATAGTCGAATACAAGGGCTGGACAGCTCCCGAAAGATAATATATGAACTAAAGCGGCGTTTTCACAGATTTAAGGCATTATGCAATACCTGAAAAACGCCGCCCTTGCGTTTTTCTAAACATTTAGAAAATCTTAGGCGGTGTCTTTTACCGCCTTAGAGTTTCTTAATGTTTTAAGCTCTGTTTCGGATCAAACTTTTCTGAATCCATATAACTGTAAATAGCCGAAAGCAGCGCCCGTGCCTCGGGGTACTGCTGCAGGTTCTGCAGCCCCATTGAGGAAAACAGCAGCCTGCCGTTTCCGCATTTACATTCAAGAAGCTGCGCCATTGGTCTTAGGAAAGCATAGCTGTCCATTTCCGTGATTATTGCGTCACACTGTCTTGGCAGAATGACGGCTCTCTGTGATGCCATAATCCACCACTGCCAGTTTGTGTGAAACTCCGTCGGAAAATTTTCAAAAAGAGGGTGAGCGTCGTCAATAAGCTGTCCCATGCCGCCCTCCTGCCCTGCAAATGTCCCCACTGACCAGAAATCCGTGGTAAACTGCGCCTGTATTGAATTGGGAAGCGCCTCCTTTGTCGAAGGCGGCGACAGATATACCTTGCCCCCCGCGTTCAGCACCGCCTGCGCTTTTTCATCAAGATATTCCGTCTCATAAATTCCCTGCGGGCAGACGGGCTCTGTATGCGGATATACCCATATTGGGTATATGTTTGATGCGCCATCTATGCTCACTATCAGATTAAATCTCACGGGATTTTGGATTCCAAGCTTTGAAAAGTCAATTACGATATCGCCTGCAGTTGTTAGAGACGCCGTGCGGCAAGTTACTTGGGAGAGCTTGCCCTCGACTGCCACACACGCATTATCCCCACAGCCTTCAAATCCTTCGCTGTCCGCAGACGAATATCCTCTGCCCGTGCGCGGCTGCTGCACCAGCTTATATTCCAGTCTTCCGCAAAGCTCCTTTTTCCCGTAGTTAGCCACCTGCACACTCGCCTGCAGCGTTTCCGTATTTTCCCAAGTATATTTCGGCAGCAGCACCAGCGGAAGCTCGTCCCTGAAAAAGCTGCGAAAATGCTTTGGAGAGGCAAACTCATAAGGCTTTGGCTGCAAGTGGGAGTTGAGCATTCCTACAAGCGCTGTCCCCTGTCCTGGAAAATCCTGCAAGCCTAAAAGGGAAATGCCAGACATTTCAGGCGTGCGCATTGCCGCCTCCACTTCCTCACGGTATGCGATTCTTGAAAGCTCGCCTGTTGCCTCCACATATCTTTTCCATACTTTTTCAAGTCCGTGCTCTCTTACGCGCTCCTGTATAATGCGCAGATTGGCAGGATCTGAAACGCCTTTAAAATCCTCCAGCTCGTCAAAATCAGGCAATACCTCAAACTGCCCCACCTCAAAGCTAAATACTGGTTTTTGGTACTCTTTTCTCAGTTCACAAAAGGCGGCGCTGTAATTGCCCTGCGCGCTGGGGTAGCGGCGGTTGATATATCCCTCCATGTTAGCAAACGCACCGCGCAGCTCATGCTCGTAAAACTGGGCAGAGGTGTAAAAATCAGCGTCATTTTCGCAGCCTATCATTCCATAGTGCCCATTTGACGCGTCTGTGTACAGTCTTGTGCTGTCAATGCTCCTTGCAAGTCGCAGCAGCTCACGCATTTTTTTGTGTCCTTCTTCTCCCGCATGCAGCTCATTTCCAAGGGAAAGCATAACAAATGACGGGTGATTTGCAAGCATTCCCAATATCTGGACAAGCTCTGTCCTGTAATATTCAAAGCTGTGCTCTGCTTCAAACGCATTCTTTGGATTCCAGTGCGAAAGCTCGGGCTGCATAAGCATTCCCATTTTGTCCGCCGCCGTAAACGCCGCCTCGGGCGGACAATGCGAGTGGAAACGCACACAATTGACGCCGTAAGAGCGGTATCGCTCCAAAATGTCAGTCCATTCCTCCACTGTCATCGGAGGGTGCCCCATTTCTGGAAACACAGCGCAATTTGCCTCGCTGCGCAGGAATATCCCCCGCCCGTTTACCGCAAGCCTGCCATGCCCGTCGTCACCAAAGTCCCTTATGCCAAACGTCACGCTTTTTGTTTCCCCGCCTGTCAACGATACCGACAGCTCATACAGACTGCCCTCCTCCAAGTCCCAGCGTCGCACATCTTTCTTTAGGCGCAGGGATTCAAACACTATATCTGTACTCTCGCCCTGCCCCTGCATGTTTACAGACTGCTTTGCGCCATTTTTTTCAAACGCTTCACAATTTATACGGATTTCACCGCTATATCCGCTGTCCGCGTAAAGCTTCATTTTTACCGTGGCTGTGTCTTTTTTGGGGTAAACCCTGATATCCTGTATAAACGCCCGCTCCTCTGTGCGAAAGCGCAGATGCCCTAATATGCCGTTCCAGTTTGTCTGCGTTTCGTCCGTTGCGGCTGATGAATACAGTATGGAGTCCCTCGGCATGCCCTGATAGCTGTTGTCGGAAATAAATGTCAGCTCACTGTTTTCATTTATCAGACCTGTCACTTCAAATATATGCTCTGTGCTGATAGACGGAGCTATAAAATCGCGGACTTCCTTTTGGTCTACCAAAAGACGCAGGCTCCTTGCGCGCTCGGCATCAAGATAAATCCGCTTTCCCGCCTTGATTTCACCCGATAACATATTCCAGATGTCTGTGTCGATACGCCTTGTAAATTTTGCCGCTCCCTCATATGTAAACCGCCTTGTAAATCTTGTCGCAATCTTGTCCGAATGAAACGCTTTATTCTCATTTCCAAGCTCCGCGTCAGGATGCCACTGGTTAGAGCCTGTGTCCTTATGTCCGATTTTGCTTTCATCAAGCGTTCCTGGAAGATGTATTTGACAGCTTGCGCCGTCTCCAATATCCGCCGCCCATACGCCCTGCAAAGAAACTTCCATATCAATTATCCCCCCATACTGTCATTTTCTAAACATTTATAGGCATTTGTGAAACTCTATTCGACCACATAGAATTTAGAACACATTTCACAATTACCTATCTAAACATTTAGAAACCTTTAAGCGGCATCTTTTCCGCACTAAAGTTTCCTAATATTAGGATTTATTTCAACTGCCTTTTTCATAAACTCATCCGCTTTCTCCCTGTCACCAAGCCCGATATTGCCAAGCGCCATCAGATAGTAGCAATGCGCCCTGTTCCTCGCCGTATAATCCTCGTCAAAAATCAAAAACTCGGGGAGCGATACCGCAAAATACTCAATCTTTACTTTATCTTCAAGATGCTGCTCGCCATAGTCAATAAGCCTGTAAAAACGCGAACGCGCCTCCTTTACCCTGCCAAGCTTTAGGAACGCAAGCCCCTGATAGAGAATCATATCCGCAGGCTGGTCGTTGTAATACATCGCGCCCGCTGGCTCGTCTGTGCCCGATGTGGCTTTTTGGAAACATTCAGCCGCCTCGTCTTTTCTGCCCTGAAATTCCAGCGCAAGCCCCAGATAATAGTATATATGGTTGTCCTTTGTGCCTTCAAGCTTGCCCTCGCCCAGATTTTCAGGGTAAACCAGCGCGTCTCTCAAAAGCTTTTCCGCCTCTGCAAAGCGCTTTTCCTCAAGCGCTTTCTTTGCCATTTCAAGCAGCGCGACAGTATACTGCGTGGTAATCTTGCCTTCTCCGCCCTCCCATGGGTGGAATTTCCTGCCCATAATGCAGCTGTAGGCTTTTTCATAGTCTCCGCACATATTAATCAGCGTAATATATTCAATATATAAGTCATCTCTGACGCCTATCAGCTCCTTATGCTTTTCATAATTGGCAAGGCGCTCCTCAAATGTCCAGCCAAGCTTTTTATAAAGCTGGTCGAGTTCAAGGAAGACGCGCACATCGGCAGGATTAAGCTCAAATGCCCTTTCCATTGCTGTTTTTGCCTTCTGCGGCTCTTTGCATTTGTTGTAATAAACAAGTGAAAGGTTGCGGAATGTGGTGGGGAAAGTATTGTCCTCCCGCGCGGAAGCCTCCCACAGTGCAAGCGCCTCCTCCCACTGCTGCCTGTCATAAAACAAATTGCCTAAATAATAACCTGCCTTAGCCTTGCAGCCGCAAGCGATGGCAAAGCGCAGCACCGCAATATCCTCAAGCTTGTTTGGAAAGCAATAGTCCGAGGGCTGCCCCTCCGCCTTTTTCAAAAGCCCTGACACGTCCTCTCCAAGCCTGTCACGGTAATATGCCTCATAATACGTAAGCATAGGATATTCCTTCGTACACTCGCCCAAAACGCAGACAGCCTCATGATAAGCCCCAAACTCCGCATAGTCCCTTGCCGTCATCAGATAATTTTCCTGAAAATCGCGCATTTTGTGATTTAGCTGCGTGCGCATTTCGACAGCGTTTCCCGCCTCGCCGACAAGGAGTATTTTTTCATTGCATGATACAAAATCGAACGGATCGAGCGCCAGATTTTCCTCTATCCACACCTTTGCCTGCGCGCTCCGTCCAAGCTTTCTCAAAAGATACGCTTTCAGCCCACGCGCTTTTATATTGTGGGCATTTTTTACCAGCGCCCTCTCGGCAAAATCAAACGCGCGCGCATATTTTCCCTCTCGCGCGGAAATTGCCGCAAGATAATAAAACGACATCTCCTGCTGCTCGCTGCTCCATGTCGCCTTGTAAAAGGCATCATAAGCCTCCTGCTCCCTTTCCTGATAAAGCAGGTCAAGTCCAAGCAGGTAATATGTCTCGCTGTTGTACGGGTTTGGATTTTTCCATGTCAGACGCTCTAATGCCTTGCGGAAATATTTTTCAGCCTGTATAAACTGCCCCCTTCTCATCAGCAGCGCGCCGTAGGCATTATTAATCCGTATGTCGCCCGAATCTCTTTTTAGCCCCTCTAAATAATACGGATCTGGCAGATAAGTAGCGTGGCGGTACTGCTCGATATGCTGTCCCGTCAGATACAGCTCCTCATTTGTCATAATCTCCTCGGGCTCTTTAGCCGCCTGCGCAGGCTTCGGCATCTTGGGAATTTCAGGCGCGTCGGGCTGGTACTCCACAAGGCAGACGCCGTCTGCATATACAGCCAGATGCATGTCCTCCTCTTTTATGCCGCCGACAGCAAGCTTCTTTTCATAAATATCAATCGGCGATATTTTGTCCGCCGTTTCTTTTAATACTGCTTCGCCTTTTACTGTCAGTACAATTTCGGCGTTTTCATATTTGGAGGTCGCATACACGATTATCGTCGCCTCACCATCGTCAAGCGACAAATGCAAAGCCGCCTCCCTCGTCGCGTTTTTCACCTGTCCCAGCGCTTTGTAGGGCATAAAATACTGAGTGAAGGTCTTTTCCTCAAACGGCTTAAGCCATGTAAAATCAGGCTGGTTGTCGGTAAACACGCCTGTCATAAGCTCTATGTAAGGACCGTCCTCGTCAGTGAGATTCCTGTCCCACGCCTTTCCGAAATCGCCGCAGCCCCAAGTCCACTGCTTTTTACCTGGCGATACGTGATGATCTGCCACATGGAGCAGACCCGCGCCTACGCCGTAATCGTACCCGCCGACAAAATCATACTTTGACTTTTCCGCCATGTAAGACGTAGGAACAGGGATATTTTTATAACGTGAAATATCCACGCCCTCGCTGTAATCCTTTTTATAATATACCCCTGTAGCAATCGGAAATCTGGAAACGTCCCTTTTGCCGTGGTCCATCACCGCATGGACATCGGGCGGGAATATCGACTGCGTATTGTCATTTACCGCCACCGCAGGATTAGCCCACCAAAGGAAGGTCTGCGGCAGAGACGTGCGGTTGTATAGCTGCCCCGTAATCTCAATGTACGCCTTATCGGGATATAAGGTAATCTTCGTCAGCCCCTTAGTGCCATACATCTGGTCTACGTCGTGGAGCAGCACAGACTTGCTGCCGTCATTATTTTCGGAAAGAATATAGTCCACAGGCAGAAAGGTAGTCGGTCTGTGGTGCTGCGGCCAGTTGAACTCAATGCCGCCTGAAATCCACGGTCCTGTCAAGCCGACAAGCGCGGGCTTAATCACACGGTTGTGGTACACAAAATCATAGCCGTTTGTCTTGTCATAAGCCCTCTGAATCCTGCCGCCAAGCTGCGGCAGCACCATGACCTTTATGTAATCATTTTCAAGGTAAACCGCTTCGTATTCCTTGTCGTGCTTTTCGTCGCTGATTTTTTCAACCGTGGGATATGGATATACCTTTCCGCTGCTGCCCTGATAGACGCGCTTGTCCAAGAAAATCGGATTTTTCTCCGCCTCGCCAATCTCATATGTGGGTATCAGCACCTTTTCCATCCAGACCTTTGCTTCACTCATTTTTTAACCGCTCCTTTATTGCGCTGTATTTTATTTTGAAAACAAAACGAACGGCTGCCTGCGTAATGCCATTCGTTTTGAAGTAATTTTATATTATTTTAATTGGAACATTAATCCAGGTGAAACAGCGGCTTCAAATCAATAGACACAGGGCTGTTGTCAGGGTTTGTCTCCATAATGTCCGCCATAAAATCCCACCATTTGCGGTTGATTGCCGTGTCCGCGCCTTTTGCCCAGAGCTCCTCGTCTTCAATCTCGATATATCCGAACAGCGTCAATGTTTCCTGGTCGAGAAAAATCGAATAATTTTTCCCGCCATGCTCATGAATCATGTCCTTCATCTCCTGCCACAGCTCGTTGTGGCGTTTTTCGTACTCTGCCTCCTGTCCAGGATAAAGCTTCATTTTAAAACCTTTTATCATTTTTCCCATTCCTTTCTCATTAAATTAAATAATTCATCATCATTCAGATGATTTTCCATATTTAGAATCAGCACCACGCGCGTATCTTCCTCTGCGTAGAGAAATTTGCGCTGCCATTCGTAAAAATGCGGACCGTCGCCCTTGTTGCGCAGATATCCCATTAAATTGCCTATAAGCCAAGCCGTCTGCTTTACGTCAGTCAGACAGTCATTTGCATAAAAGCCCTGCCACTTTCCATGCTCCCTCTCGCGCATTGCCGCATTTGCTGCAAGATAGTCCGCGCGCGCAAGCCCCGCATGATAAAATGCCTTGATATAGTTTTTATCAAGCGCCTCCAGCAAAGATTCACAGGCTGACACCGCGCCGCTGTAGCAAAGCTGGTAAATTTTTGCCTGCAGAAGAACAGAATCCCGCAAAAGCTCCTGCGCCGCGTAAGACATGCCAAACGCCGCCTGTTCACACTCCTGCACACACCCTGTATAATTTTCACGCCCCTGACAGCACAGTTCAAGATACCATTCAATCTGCCCCCGCAAAGTCTCCGCGTCCGTCGCCCACAGCAAATGAGGCTCACGATTGTTTTCGTCACGCATATACTGGCTGACAAGCATACGCATCACATGGTTTGCAAACTGCTCGCCCGCATGGTCATCTTCATTCGGTCCATACGCCAGCGCCGCGCCATAGTATGAAAGAAAACATTTTGCCGCCTTCTCCGCAGCCTCCACGCCAAAATATTCAGACGCATAACCGCGAAGATATTCACCTGCAATACCTGACACATCTGTCATTTTTCCGCCGCGCCACATTCGCGCAATCAACCCCAGCGTAAATACATGGGGTTTTACATTTGAACAGTTTATAATCCAAAAATCCTTCACTCCATGCGCAAGCACTTCCCTAAGCGTTTTTTCCACAAAGTCACAGGAATTTGGCAGCATCGTTATATGGTTCGCCGCCTGCAGATCATAAAATGACGCATGATAATAAATGCCATGCGCTCCCTCATCATTCATGTCAGGCAATGCCAAAACGCGTGGATTATGGTTCCCCTGACGGCGCGACACCATCGCACCAAATCCGTTGTCCCCCCATATTTTAATAACCTTCTCAGGCAGCTTAAGATAACCACCGCGGTAAAGCTCCATTGTCTCGCCATAAAGATTTGCCGCGCACACAGCGCCCGGATAGCGTTTCTGCACCAAATCATACTGAAGCCCAATCAGCCTGCCCATAAGCTCCCCACGCGCCGCCGCAGTATCATACCTCGGATCATCTTCCCAGAAAGGCTTATCCCCCTGACCGCGGAAGCCAAGGTTCCAAATCACCTTATACCCCTCCTGCTCCTCCAAAGCCTTCTCCCACAAGCCATGAAATTTGTCAGGGTACACCGCATACGACGCCTCCAGCTCAGGATAAGCGCGCGCAAACATCTCCGCCCCCAAAGGCTCAGCATGATGATGCGTAATAATAAGCCCCATATCACGCGCAAGACTACGATACTTCCTTGAATTTCTGTCAGTCCCCGGAATAACCATATTACCGCCGCAGCGCAGCAATGCCTCAAACACCATCTCCCAAGGCTTATCCTTACTCCGCTCCAAAGTCCACACGCTAATCAGCACCTCATCATTGACAAACCACCCGCGATACCGCACAGCAAAAGGCATACTACTCAAATGATAATTTTCAGGCACAATAATCTCGTCCCTCTTATCAAACCTCTGGTCATTCCAAAACCAAAAATCACGCACGCCAAGAAGCTCACGGCTCACAGCATAAATGCCATAAATAAATCCCAATTCATCACAAGCCTCAATCCGCAGCTCCCCATCCCGCACCGAAACCTCATAAGCCTCCGCCCCAAGCTCTCTCTCGCATACATCCAGACAAATCCTATCCCCAGCCACCTTAGCCGGCAAACAGACAAAGCCCAAATCACGCTCCAGATTCTTCATCGCGCGTCGCACAGGCACAGTATCATAATCACCCGCCAAATTCACAATCTCGCTCGCCTGATTAATCCTCATCCTATCCTCCAAGTAACCTCAGCAAACATAATCTTATCAAACATTTAAAACATAATCAGTCCCAGCCAACAGCATAGCCCGAGCAGGGGCATATACCCCATAAGGACCTTGGGAAACGTCGGCACTTAGCGAAATAAGCTGCAAAAGCGTAGCTCCTTTTGCAGCGCAATTGAGCTTAGTGTCCGCTACGTTTCCCACTGAGCGCAAGCGATGTCCGCGTGGGGTATATGCCCCTGCTCGGGCGACCTCCTGCCAAAACATAAACACAATGGGCGCCACCACAGACGCCCATTATGTTTATCGCCAATCACCTAAATCAAAGACTCATACAACTTAGTAATATCCTCCACACTAGTCTCCTTAGGATTCCCCGGCCTGCACGCATCATCATAAGCCGACTGCGCAAGGAACGGAATATCCTCCCTCTTTACAATCTCCTTCAAATTCGCCGGAATCCCCACATCCTGCGAAAGCTTCTTCACCGCATCAATAGCCGCCTTCCTATACTCCTCCTGCGACATAGCATCAACGCCTTCAACTCCCATAGCCCTCGCAATCTCACGATACTTCTCCCCAGTAGCCTCCGCATTATACTCCATAACAGTCGGCAGAATAATCGCATTCGCAATGCCATGCGGCGTATCATAAAGCGCCCCAAGTGGGTGAGCCATAGAATGTACAATACCCAAGCCTACATTTGAAAATCCCATTCCCGCTACATACTGCCCAAGCGCCATATCAGCCCTTCCCTCAGGCGTATTAGCCACAGCGCCCCTAAGTGAACGCGAAATAATCTCAATCGCCTTAAGGTGGAACATATCAGACAGCTCCCACGCGCCAGCCGTAATATATCCCTCAATAGCATGCGTCAGCGCGTCCATGCCGGTCGCAGCCGTAAGTCCCTTAGGCATCGTAGACATCATCTCAGGATCCACAAACGCAACCACAGGAATATCCTTAGGATCTACGCAAACCATCTTGCGGTTTTTCTCCGCGTCAGTGATAACATAATTAATCGTAACCTCCGCAGCCGTACCAGCCGTCGTCGGTACTGCAAAAATAGGCACAGACTTATTCTTCGTCGGCGCAACGCCCTCAAGGCTTACAACATCTTCAAAGTCAGGATTGGCAATGATAATGCCGATTGCCTTTGCCGTATCCATTGACGAGCCTCCGCCGATTGCGATAAGGTAATCAGCGCCAGACTTCTTAAACGCCGCAACACCCGTCTGCACATTCTCAACCGTAGGATTCGGCTTGATGTTTGAATATACCTCATAGGTGAGGCTCGCGCCGTCCAATACGCCAAGCACCTTTTTTGTAACGCCGAACTTTACAAGGTCAGGATCTGAGCACACAAAAGCCTTTTTAAAGCCGCGCCCCTT
The DNA here is from genome assembly GCA_947625775.1 of uncultured Lachnospiraceae bacterium. Classification (GTDB taxonomy): domain Bacteria; phylum Bacillota; class Clostridia; order Lachnospirales; family Lachnospiraceae; genus COE1. The sequence continues at coordinate 76,165 of CANQPM010000007.1, forward strand.
CGCCTCAGCCGCAATCTCCGAAATTGCGCCCGCTCCATGATAAGAAATTTCGTTCAGTACAAATCTGTTTGCCATAATACTTCTCTCCTTTTTTATTATTTTTTAGGCAACTGCAAAACACGCCATTTACAATACGCATTTCGCATACACCTATATTTTTTATTGTTTAACAGGCATTATTTCTCATACAAAAACTTTTCAGGCAATGTGACCTTGAAATCCCTTGCAAGGCTGCGGAAATCATCAGGCGTGATTGTCTGCAGCTTATCAGGACGCATTGAGAGCATTTTTACAAGGATTTCCGCCGACTTCTCTACCGTGTGCATAAGTCCAAAGGTAAGGTCAAAATCCTCGCCTGCCGCGAACATTCCGTGATGCGCCCAGATTGCGACATCATAATCCTTCATAAGCTTGCTCGTAGCGACCGCTATATCCCTGCCGCCCGGAACCATCCAAGGCACTACGCCGATGCCGCCTGGAAATACTACGGGACACTCTGTAGCCATTTCCCAAAGCTCTCTCGTGAAAACTTCGTCCTTCAGCGGAAGTACAAAGGTAAGCGCAATTACGTTTGTTGTGTGCGCATGGTAGATAACGCGGTATTTGCCGCCTGATACTTCTTTCTTTACCTCATGGTTCATCAGATGGGAGGGCAGCTCAGACGTGGGCCTGCCGCCGTTTACAAGTCCCCAAACTATGCGGTAATTCTCGCCTTTGTCGTCAACTTCTATCATGCACATAGAATCCTCGGGTTTTATGATGACATTGCGGAAATATTTGCCGCTGCCTGTCACGAGGAAATACTCGCCTGCAAGCTTGGGAACGGAGGTGCCGATTGGCTGCCACTCCTTCGCCTCAAAATTCTCCTTTACCTGATCTACCTCCTCGGGCTTTACGCGGTAAGAAAGGTTGCCGCCGTTTCTTTCATGCCAGCCCTGCTCCCAGCCGTCGTTTGCCATGCGGATAAAGCCTTGTACAAATTCTGCGTCTAAAAATTTCATAAGATATTACTTCCTTTCTATATATAATAATAAAAGTTTTCTCAACCGTCCGAATTTAGTCAAAATATATAAAAATCGCGTCAATGTACTGTATCACAGATACAGTACATAAGCGCTTCGCAAAACGCCGCTTATTTTATATATTTTGCTTAAATTCTACGTTGTCAAATAGAGTTTCGCATATGCCCATATATTTTTTGATTAATAGTAAACGTGTTCTCAACCGTCCGAGTTTGTGCGAAATATACAAAAACGCGACTTGGTGCGTGATACGAATCGTCGCTTCTTTTGTATATTTCACCCAAACTCTACGTTATTGAATAATGCTTCGCAAATGTCTGTCTGCCTATATCAATAAAATCATTTATTATCTCGTAATAACGTCTACAGGCACATTAAAGATTTTTGCGACCTTCAGTATCGTGTCGATGTGTCTTCCAACTGCTGCTGCCATATGGTGGGTAGGTCCTGCCTCGCTCCATCTGTTGCAGAACTCGCGCGCGCCGCAGCTGAAACGCATGCGCATATTTGTATCGCCGAATGTGAAAATCGGTCCTTCCTCATTAATGCCCTCGGCTACTACAAATTTGAAATGACCGTCTTTGTCCTGCGTGATGCCCAAATATGTGATTGGCCCTGTGTACGGATAGAACTGTGTCAGATATCCGCCGCCTGTCTTGCCGTGGAATACGGGTACGATTTTCATTGTCGGCTTTCTGTCTGAAATATCAGCATCGCCTGAGCCGCTGTGGCCTATTATGCAGAGGTCTTTTTCAAAGTCGATAGAGTACATCTCTGAAAGCTGCCCTGTGCCCGAAATAGTTTTGAGAATGCTCATTGCCATAGCAACCTTGATATCGCCCTCAACCGCGCACGCAACGCCCTGTTTAATCAGCATTGAAAACGCGGGAATAAGCATGCTGTCCAAAACGCCTGCCTTGCCCTGCGCAAAGCCGTCATAGTGAGACGCGATAAAGGCAATCTGTTCGTCTTTAACCCACTGCTCAAAAGCGACTACATATTTAGCCATATCCCAGACCTTTTCTACAGTGCCGCCACCCTCAATGTCAAAGGTGTCAAGGATATCCTGCGCCTTTTCGCGGATAGCGGTCTCGTCTGTGATATTGTCGGCAATCGCCCACATTTTTTCCCAGTCAAACTGCTTTGTGTAGAGGAACATTCTGTGATAAAGGTTTGTCTCGTCGATATACAAATCCATCATGCCAGGATAGGGACGGCCAATCTGCGCCAGATTGGTGTCACGGAAACGGCGGCGCACCTGAGCTGCGCAGCACCAGTCTTCTATTTCAGCCTGCACCTGTGGATCTCCGCCCTCAACTACGCCCGTGATGACAGCATGACGCTTGCCGGCACGCTCCAAATCGGCTACCATCTCGCCCACGGCGCCGCACGCATACAGCTCGCCAAGCCATGTCGCCGTATCGGTATTTGCGTAATCAGGCGCTTTCTTTTTCTGCACATTTACCAGCACGACAGGCACGTCCAAATCCCTTACCGCGGGCAGCATATTGTAAGACGTGGCATATGTCAAAAGCTGCAGTATTACAAGGTCAACATCAGCCGCGCGGAATTTGTCGCCCGCCGCCTGAGCCAGCTCCTTTGTGGTGACAATGCCGCCGTCAACGATTTCCACAGTGTCGGGAATCGTCTTTTTAAACGCGTCGTACTGTGCGTTAAACTCCGGCACAAGCGACGGGAACTGCGGCAGATACGCCCCCAGCGCAATGGAAAAAACGCCGACTCTTGCTTTTGTGTTTACTAACATAGTTAAGCCTCCTTATTATTAAATATTTTTATTTCAAAAGATTTCATGACGCATTTTCTTGCATCAGCCAAGCTTTCAAGCTCACCGTTCCTAATCATCTGCGCCATAAGATTTCCGACTGCCGTAGCCTCGCCCGGTCCTGCATATACCTTCTTTTGCGCGGCATCAGCGGTAAGCTGGTTTAAATATTCCGCATTAGAGCCCCCGCCGATAATATGAATACTGTCATACACTTTACCTGTATTCGCCTCAAGCTCCTTCACGGTCCTGCCATAGCACTCCGCAAGACTTTGGTACACAACTGCCACGACCTCACCCAAGGTTTCAGGACACGGCTGCCCGCTCCGCGTGCAATACGCCTTAATCTCCTCCGTCATATTCTGTGGCGCAAGGAAACAGTCGTCATTGACGTCAACACGCGACGGAAAGGCTTTATTTTCCTCAGCCATCTCGCAAAGCTGGGCAAATGAATAGCTGTCGCCCGTTTCATGGCGGACAGACTGTATCATCCAAAGCCCCATAATATTTTTCAGATACCTGAAACGGTACTCATAACCGCCCTCATTAGTGAAATTCGCAAGCCTGCTCTTTTCATCGCAATGCGCGGTTTCAGACTCCACGCCCATAAGCGACCATGTGCCCGAGCTTATATAAAGCGGGGCAGCCTCGTCAGACGGCGTTGCCATAACCGCAGACGCCGTATCGTGGCTTGCACACATGACCACCTCACAGTCAAAGCCGACCTCTTTTTGTATTTCACTCTTTAAATTTTCCACTTTAGTCCCCGGCATGTTAAGCGGCATAAAAATCCCTTCTGGATATCCAAGACGCGCAATCAAATCCCTGTCCCACTGCTTATCGCTGGGATTTACAAGCTGCGTGGAAGTCGCATTAGTATATTCTGAAGCCTTGACGCCCGTAAGCAGAAACTGAAAATAATCAGGCAGCATCAAAAACGTCTCCGCCCGCTCCAGCAGCTCAGGCGTCTGCTGCTTAACCGCCATAAGCTGATAAATAGTATTGAACATCTGCTTTTGTATGCCGGTCCTCGCATAAAGCTCCTTTTCCGGAATAATCTCATAAACCTTCTCGTCCATCCCCGCCGTGCGGCTGTCACGATACCCGTATGTATCGCCAAGCACCCCGTCATTCCCATCAAGCAGCACATAATCCACAGCCCACGTGTCAATTGCCATGCTCACAGGAATTTTACCGCACTCCCTGCACTTCTTCATGCCGTTGCATATCTCCGCAAATAAATGTTCCACATCCCAAAGCAGCTTTCCGTCCTGCTTTTTCATGCCATTCTCAAAGCGGTAGATTTCTTCAAGCTGCATTTTTCCATCCTCTAAATGCCCCAATATATGCCGCCCGCTTGATGCCCCAATATCAACCGCCAAATAATAATTCTGCATACCTTCCCCCATTTCCGCGCCGCCCAGCGCCCATTTTCATACTGATATAATGATACCAGATTTTACCTCTAAATTCCAGACAATAACCTTACAAAAAAATTATATATATCGCACAAATCAGAATACTTTCCGCAATAACTCTAACCTCTTATCATCATTGTCCTTCAGCAGCCGCCCAACAATCCGCGCCGCCTGCGCCGCTCCTTCCTTAGTCAAATGCACCCCGTCCGCCTGATAAAACTCCCTGCTCCGACCATCACCCAGACAGCTAATCGAGCTTTTCATAACACCATTCAAATCAAGGCACACAACCCCTTCACTATCCGCAGCCTCCTTCATAGCCAAAACATACTCATCAAACCTCTCCAGCGCGCACACCCCATCAAGCAAAGGCACAGCCGTCACCAAAATAGGCTCCGCCCCCCTGCCGCGAACCAGCGAAACATACCTTTTCAGCTCACTCTTATACTCCTCAACAGTCTCAAACCTCTCAGGACAATCCGCATTGCAGTCATTATGCGCAAACTGAATCATAACAAAATCCCCAAGCCGCAAATGCCCTAAAATATCCTCCAGCCTGCCCTCATCCGCAAAGGTGCGCAGACTCCTTCCTCCCATAGCGCAGTTGTCCACAATCAGCTCAGGCAGCACATACCGCTTCTCCTGCCCAAACGGGCAATTCTCGCGGTGTTCCTCCACGCAAAGCTTTCCGCCGACAGCCTCCGCAGCCAGCATCTGCCCCCAGCCAAAAAGCCCGTCGTCATCGTCATCATAGCTCTGCATAATCGAATCGCCCGCAAGATAAAGCACAGGCTTTGCACTCTGGGCAGGCAGTACATTCTTAAAATCCATATCGCTCGCATAATAAAACGAAGGATACACAGGCTGATTGTAACAGTTGTTCTGCCACGCCACGCCGCAGCGGTACTGAATATCATGCATCAGCGTAAACAGCTTGTGCGGTGCCTCGTCAGTGCTCGTGTAAATGCGCACGGCGCTGCTGTCTTCAAGCCTCAGCAAAAGCTGCTCCCTGTAATCGCCAAAAATATTTGCGACAAGACAAGGATTACCCTTTGTCCCATTGTTCGTCATAGTGCCCTCTGGCTCAAGCATAACGCCGCGCCGCAAATCGCAAACCCTGCCAATCTGGTTATTCTTCTCCGCATTGCCCAGATAGTCGGCTCCGTCGGTAAGCTGCGTAGTCAAATCACCCGACCAGTAAATCCTCATATTGGTGGACGGCGCAGGAACGTCAAGCTTGTTGCCCTTGCAGTCCATCACGTCATTCACCCATACCTGCAGACCGCGCACGCCGTCGACAATATCGCCCACCATGCAGCGCCCCAAATCACCCTCATAATATTCGCCAAAGTATGCCTCGCCCGTCTCCGCGTCACGCAGGGCATACCCATAAGGCACTGAGCTTCCCTCCTCAAAGACATTAAATATCTCTTTTCCAGGGCGGTCAGGATCGATATCCGCGACATGCATAGCGTCTCCGTGTCCAAGCTTTACAATCCTGCCGTCAGGCATCTTATCACGCGCGGAATACAAAAGGCTGCCGTCATGGTCTATCGCCGCCGCACCATAAATTATCTCCATGCAGCCGTCTCCGTCAATATCCGCCGCAGAAAGGCTGTGGTTTCCCTGTCCCGCCAAATCGCCATAGACAGGATCAGTGCCCATAGTTTCATGGCTCTGCGGATTAAATGGATTATCCATTCTCACAAAGCCCGAATCCGCGCGCCATTCCTCCTTAAAGCGGTTCTCAAAGAAGGAATACGCCACCACGCACGCCCTTGTATAATATCCCCTGCAAAAAACCATATATGGGCGCTCGCCGTCAAGGTAAGCCACACCCGCCAAAAACCTGTCAACCCTGTTGCACGGCTCAATCCTGCGCCAAGCATAATCTCCCCACAAAAGACCGTCATCAGTCCTGCCAGGCACATAGCGTATTGTATCAAGCTCCTGCCCCAGACCGTCAAACATAGTAAGATACTCAGGTCCCTCATATATAAAGCCTTCAAACTCATCAAGGCGGTTGCGCGCATCACGCTTAGGCGCCCATTCTGAAATAAAGTAATCAACTAAGCTCTCCGCGTCCTGCATGCTAAGCGGATATGAATAGCGCACAGGTATGCCGAAACATTCCTCCAAGGTCTGCGGCCAGTGTCCCGCCTTTACCTCGTCATGCTGCTGCCAGCCCGCAAACATCTCAATCAAGTGCTTACGGTAATCCTCCGCGCTGCACACATAATTGTCATCATTGGAATAACCTGCATCCAAATCCTCCTTGAGCATGGTAATATATTTCTCGCTCAAAACAGTCCCGTCAGCCGCATAGCGCGTCATTTTTGTCCCCGGCGCCGTTTTCAAAGCCATCTCAGCCCTGCCGTCGCCGTTGAAATCATACACCATAAACTGCGTATAATGTGCGCCAGCCCTGATATTCGGTCCCATGTCAAGCCGCCACATAAGCGTGCCGTCAAGCTTATAACAGTCTATAATACAGCGCCCCGTATATCCGCGCTGGCTTACGTCCTTGGAATTGTCAGGATCCCACTTGACAATAAATTCATATTCGCCATCGCCGTCAACATCGCCTACGCTCATGTCATTGGCGCGGTATGTGAATTTTTCTCCCGCAGGCGTCACGCCGTCCTCCGGTTTAGTGAGCGGCAAATCAATATAGTTGTGCTTCCATGGTTTCACTTCCTTGCAAGGCGGCTGCTCTTTTCCCGCATACAGCGCCGCAACGGCATAAAAGTCGTCTTCTGTCCCGTCTTTGTCCAGATAGCTGGTGCGGTCCGTCACTACTGCAATCGCCTTTTTGTTTTTGTACACAACGAAGTCCGCCCCTGCAAGCCCTGTCTGCGTATAACCGTTTACCTCGTCACGCAAAAGGCGCCAGCTCAGGCACACTCCGTCTGACGTGCATACCGCTATCAGGCCGCGCCCAAGCTTTTCCAGCTGCGGTCTCGGGATATGTCCTACAGGCGTCATAATCTGCGCACTCTCAGCAAGCACCTCTCCACTGTCCGAAAGTGCCTGCACCTTCAAATAATATGGGATATCCATAGAACGCCTGAACCTGTACGTTGTCTGCTTCACTGGCGGAAGCTCCTTGAAAATATGGGCAGGGGTGTCCCTGTCCGTCCACAGCGCGCGGTAACCGTGCGCACCCGAAACCTCATTCCATTTAAGCGTAACGCCGTCAGCAGACAGCTCTGTAAGGGAAACCTGTATATTCTCCTCCATATTGATTTACCTCCCACTAATAATCAAATCATCTTTAATCAAAAAGGCTGCCGCAAGATGAATATATGAATTACATATTGCAGCAGCCCTCTTATCATTCTAAATTAACTTTGACTATTGTGCATGATAAGCATCATTAACTTCCTGCTTCATCTGTGCACCGCCCTGGCTCTCCCAAGTAGAAACTGCCGCCTGGAAGCCGTCCCAGTCAATCGCGCCTGTGATGTACTGTGTACGCGCGTCGCTGATAGTCTGAGCTAAAATTGTGCCATAGTTGGCATTAGCCTCAGATGTTGTCAGATATTGCTCAGCGGGATTGAATACAGCCTTCGCAGCCGATCTCTCCATTGCCTCATCGCAAGCTATATACGGCTCTGTCTTTGCCGCGCCTACTGTTCCGTCCAAGATGTAAGGAATATATGCAACAGCCTGATTTAATCCCTGGTGAGGATAGTTAGCCTGCTCGAGATCCTCATGCATAACCGCGCCGCCGTCTTCACCTATTTCATAAGTAAGACCTTCAATACCGTAGTCAGCAAGAGCCCTCATCTCTACAGAGTTCATCTGATCGAGGAACTTTAAGCAGTTCTTTACATCGTCCTCTGTCTTAGCGCCGTCCTTTGTGATTAAGAAGTAGCCGTTGTAAACCTGTACAGCTGCCGTGTGGTCATTGACAGGACCTACAAGCTCCATGCTTGCTATCTCATCAGGATTTGTAACGCTTGCTACATTGTTGTTGATAAAGTAAATCCATGCACGGCGCCCCGCGCTGTCAAGACAGTCAACAATGCTTCCTGCCTCGCCTCTCTGAACTGCCTGGCCCCAGTCGCTTGTCTGAACCGTAACAAAATCCTTGCGGATTAAGCCGTCATCATAAAGCTTCTTCATCCAGTCAAGCGCTTCCTTGTACTCGTCTGTCTCATGTACGGGAACTAAATCTCCGTCTTTCTCAACCCAGCCGTAGCCGCAGCCAAACCAAGTCTGGATAATATCCATCCAGCCTGTGTACTCACCTACAGACTCCATGCCGTATGTATCGTCCTTGCCGTTTCCATCAGGATCTTCGTAGGTAAATTTGTAAAGCAAATCATAAACTTCGTCAACCGTCTTGGGAACAGAGGTAACGCCTACAGCCTCAGCCCAGTCCTTGCGGTAGCTCAAGCCGTAACGGCCTGTGTTACGAAGCTTGGGAATACCTACAATCTGACCGTTTACTGTCAGCATATCATATACGTTCTGGGGAGCCTGTGCAAGGTAAGGATAATCACCGCTGTCCAAAAACGGCTTCAAATCCCAGAATGCGCCCTGCTGTGCAGCCTGAATTACAGTACCTGAAATAGAACCCGTAGCCGCCATAACCATCGGAATGTTCTCGCGGTCCATCAATGCGAGGTTAAAGGTATCGCCATACGCATCGCTTGCTGAGAAGGTCCAGTTTACAGACACGCCTGTGTAATCCTCATATGCCTGGATAATCTGGTCTACGTTTGCCCTGCTCGGATCCATCTCACTGCCAAAGTAAGACGGCACCATCATGCTGATAACTGCCTTTTCACCGTTACCCGCATCTGCTGTTTCATTGGAAGCCTCAGTAGTGCTTGTTTCTGTGGCTTCGTTTGTGCTTGAAGCATTTGCGTCAGACGAGCTTGAGTTTGAATCTGCCGCAGGTGTGCTGCTTGAACCGCCGCCACACGCTGTAAGCACAGAAGCAACCATTGCCGCTGACATTACTAATGCTAATACACGCTTTTTCATTTTTACATCCTCCTGTTAAAAAATATATTACTTCACAGCCATACGGCTGATCGGTACGTTTTTATATGCTGCCAATTAACCCTTGACAGAACCAACCATTACGCCCGCCGTAAAGAACTTCTGTATAAACGGGTAAACAATCAGAATAGGAACTGTAGCAACTACCGTAGTAGCCATGCGCACTGCCTTTGTAGGCGGGCTGCCTGCCGCGCCCCAGTCAAAGCCCGCGTCCTCCGCAAAGCTTCCTGTCAGGAAAATAATACGGCGAAGTACAATCTGCACTACTTCAAGCTTTGAATCGCTTATGTACATCATCGCGCTGAAGTATGAGTTCCAATGTCCGACTGCGTAGAACAAAGACACTGACGCAAGCACAGGTCCCGAAAGCGGCAGGATAATGCGCACAAACGTCTTTAAGTCATTTGAACCATCGATGACCGCAGCCTCCTCCAGCTCCATAGGCAGACCTTGGAAATAATTCTTAATGATAATCATATTGAAAGCGCTCATCGCTCCCGGCAGCCACAAAGCCCAGAATGTATTTCTCAAATGAAGCACCTGCGATATCAAAAGGTAGCTGGGCACCATACCGCCGCTGAAAAGCATGATTATGATAACCATATTCATAAAGAAGTTGCGTCCCTTTAAATAAGGGCGGGACAGCGGATACGCCATAGTACATGACACAAACATATTGATGAGCGTACCTACTACAGTCACTATCAGGGAGTTCTTCAAGCCCCTGAATACAGCGCCGTCACGTATAATATATACATAGGCATTGAGCGAAAAGTCATGCGGTATAATAAAGAACGGCCGCTCTATAATCTCGCGCTCGGTAGCAAACGACGCCCCGAACACATACAGGAATGGCAGCACACAGACAAGCGCACAGGCGGCTACTATTATGTAAAGTATAATCTGGACAGCCTGATCGCCGGGGCTGCGCTTTATTTTGCTGCCATGAGCTTTATTATCTTTGATTTTAGTCATTTTCTGCACCCCCCGCTTAATATAATCCGGTCTCGCCGAGCATCTTTGAAATCTTATTTGCTCCCAGCACCATAATCAGGCTCACGATAGACTTAAAGAGGCCTGCGGTAGTGGCAAGCGAATACTGCCCCTGCGATACGCCGCGGTTATACACATAAGTATCGAACACTTCGGAAACGCTGCGGTTCATGGCGTTCTGCATCAGGAAAATCTGCTCATATCCTGTGTTCAGCAGGCTTCCGACCTTCATAATCAGCATTATTACGATAGTGCTGCGGATTGTCGGCAGAGTAATGTGCCACAGCAGATTCCAGCGGTTAGCGCCGTCAATCTTAGCCGCTTCAAGCAGCTCCGGATCCACGCTTGTGAGTGCCGCAAGATATATGATAGTGCCGTAGCCTGTTTCCTTCCAGATATTCTGTCCCAGAATCAGCGGCACAAACAGCTTCGGGCTTGAAAGTATGTCAGGCGCGTTTGCCTTGCCCACCATCTGCGCGATCATATTGTAAACCACGCCGTCTGTAGAGTTGAACAGCTGGAATGTCAAGGTAGCCACGATTACCAGCGAGATAAAGTGCGGTATGTACACAAGCGTCTGTGAAAAACGCTTAAACCACATACAGCGCAGCTCGTTTAAAATCAGCGCCAGAATAATCGGCATCGGAAACGCGATTAAAAGATTCGCAAACGAAATAGCAAGCGTATTCCGCAGCAGATTAAAGAAATCCGCTCCCGTAAACAGAAGCTTAAAGTTGTCAAATCCGACCTTCGGGCTCTTAACCAGACATTCAACGATGCCGTTGCCCGCGTAAGGGCTGAAATTCTCGAAAGCCATAACAAGGCCGCCCATCGGCAGATAACAGAAAATCAGCATCCATACCACGCCTGGAATAAGCATCGCGTACAGCCAGCCGTGCTGGTGGAATGCCTTTTTCCAGGAGTTGTGCTGGCGCTGATACTGGCGCATCTCCTTCTTTGTCTTGGCGGCAGATGTAGAATTGCCCATAAAATATCCCCTCCTAACTGCTTGATTAAGTGATTTTGTACACTTTTTCAATTTGTATATTAATATTATTATACATTTTAACACATATGTCAATTTAAAACTTTCAAAAAATTATGCGTTTTTGACCATTTATTTCATGTTTTTTTTAGCATATCTTTTATTATTTCAGTAATTTCATATCCATCTCCATCGTATTCCTTCCCTGAAAATTGCCAATGCCAGCTGTCGGTTAGGACATAAAAAAACGCAAAAAAATAGCGGATGCCTTCGCATCCGCCAAAGATTTGTTTGATAATTATGCCTTTTTCCCAGCCTGCTTACTAAAGGTCTGAATACCCTCAACAACAAGGAAAAGAGCCAAGATAACCATAGCCGCCGCAAAAAGCATCTGGAACCAGTCGCCCCATGCAGCCGCACCGCCTGCAACGGTCTTTATCTTGGTGATTACAGTCATAACAAGGCTTGTGATTGTCGCAACAAGCATAAATACCATAGGAATATAGAACATTTTATTGTTTTTGCCCGCGTTTCCAAGCCATGCGGCAACCGCCATCAAAGCGATACCAGCAAGGAGCTGATTAGCAGCGCCGAACAGTCCCCAAATCTGGCTCAGGCTCAATCCGCCAAGGATACAGCCGATTACCACCATAAGCAGCGTGCCTGTCAGGGGATAAGCAAGTACCCTGCGGATGCCCGTGGCGTCCTTGTATGATTTCTCACCCTTCTTTAAAAACAGTTCAGAGAACATAAAGCGGCTCAGACGTGTACCCGTGTCCAGGCTTGTAAGTGCAAACACTGAAACCGCAAGGGTAAGCAACGCATAAATTGTATTGTAAACGGCAGACTCCTCTGTACCAAACATAGTCGCGATACCCGCCGCGAACGCCGCCGCAGGAGAGCCAAAGCCCCCGCTTGTATATGTATTATATACCATACCTACCGCAATCAGCGCGATAATGCCAAGCGCGGACTCAATCAGCATAGAGCCGTAACCGATAGGTTTCGCGTCCTTCTCGTTGGCAAGCTGCTTTGAAGACGTACCTGTAGAAATCAGGCTGTGGAAACCTGAACATGCGCCGCATGCGACTGTAATAAACAGCGCCGGGAACAATGTGCCAATGCTTGTTTTCCAACCCGTAAATGCCGGAATCTCAAAAGTTGCCGTTCCTGAAAACGCGGAGAAGAAAATACCAATCAAGGCAACACCCATCATCGCATAAAGCAGGAAGCTTGACAGATAATCACGCGGCTGCAGCAAAATCCATACTGGAACAAGCGACGCAATCGTGATGTAAGCGCCAATGGTAACAATCCATGCCGTGCGTCCCATTGCAAAACCAAAGTTCAGGCCAAGCGCAATCATCAATACGATGCAGACAACGCCGCCGATGCTGGCAGGCAGGGTTTTGATACCCAGACGGTTAGTTACCAAACCATAAACGATAGCCAGCGCAATAAACATCAGTGAAATAATAGCCGTTGTTTCGTTTCCCGTAGGTCCTTTCGTGAAACCAAGCGGATTAGTGGAAGCAAATGTCCCTGCAACTACATTTACAAAGGACGCAATAACTAAAATCAAAACCAAAAGAGCAAAAACAATGAAAAGCTTTTTCGCCCTCTCTCCCATGGAATCCTTGATAATCTCACCTACGGATTTACCACCGTGGCGGATAGACGCAAACAGGGAACCAAAATCCTGTAGTCCACCGAAGAAGATGCCTCCGATGATACACCATAAAAATACAGGAATCCACCCGAAAACGGATGCCTGAATCGGTCCGTTAATCGGACCTGCGCCCGCGATTGAAGAAAAATGATGACCCATAAGTACCGCTGGTTTTGCGGCTACATAGTCAACACCGTCCTCCATTTCAACAGCAGGCGTTTTTCTGCTGGGGTCAATACCCCACTGCTTTGCAAGCCATGCACCATAAAAAATATAGCCCAGCAAAAGCAAAACAATTGCAGCTACGATAATTAAAATCGCAGACATAGTTTAACACCTCTCTCTTTTTCTTTACTTTATATTGCGAAAGAGCTTCCTGAGACTTTTCCCCCGTCTGTTACAGAAAAAATCTCCGCTGGAAGGCTCCATTGCAACCACAGAATAATGGCTCCACCCCTGCAGGGTGAAACGGTAGCTCTTATAACGCTTAAGCTTCTTAATATATTCCGCCGCCTCATCGTCAATATGTCCCGCCAATATAATTAGCACAATATCCGTACTTCTGTGATTGGAATGTGGGACTACCCTCGACATTCCCTCCGCCCATGCAGCCTCGTCAAAATATTTAGCTTCATCCAAGTCAAGCTCATCCGTTGTCGCAAAAAATACATACTCGTGGGATTCCGCTTCCGAAAGCGTCGCCGCCTTTACAAGAAAAAACTGCTCATTATGAGAGTGGAAAACCGCCTCCGCAGCAAACGGCCTGGCAGCATTCTCTGTATTAATATTGTAATATTGCCTGTAAGACTTCAAAATTGTCTGAAGCGCCTCATCGACCGTCATTTCGCATCCATCCCCTAAAGAGCTTTTTAATCAGCCTGCACATATCTTTTCCATATAATAAGCTATTCCTTTTATCGCAATTTGTCAAGTATTCTAATAGAGAGTCCGCAATGCCAGACAGTATCAACGCTGCGCGGCAATAATTTCATCCTCCGTCGCCTTCATAGCTTCAAGCGTCATAGTTAAAAGCTTATCCAGCTCCCAGCCTAACTGCTCCGCGCCGCGCTCAATCACTTCCCTTGAACATCCTGCCGCAAAGCCCTTGCTCTTATATTTTTTCTTTAAGGATTTAAGCTCCATATCCTTTGTGCTCTTTGACGGACGCATTAACGCCGCCGCCCATATAAGTCCTGTCAGCTCATCTGCCGCAAACAAAACTTTTTCCATCTCATGCTCGGGAGCAACATCAAGCGTCGTGCCGCAGCCAACGGTGATTCCATATCCGTGCGACACAACTGCATGAATGATATCCTCTCCGACACCGCCTTCACGCAGAAGCTCTGGCGCTTTCAGGCAATGCTCATCGGGGTACAGTTCAAAGTCGATATCGTGCAAAAGCCCCACTATTCCCCAATACTGCGCATCATCGCCATATCCAAGCTCATTGGCAAACCATTTCATTACAGCCTCCACTGTATATGCGTGCTGCAGATGAAAAGAATCCTTATTATATTTTTTTAATAACGCAAGCGCGTCATCTCTTGATATACATTCCATTTTAATTCCTCCAACATTCTTTATTTATTTTCCAGTGCTTTATTCATGCCCCTTGTCCTGTACTCAGTCCAATCCACGGTACATAATTGAAGCTGTATTCTATATTCCTATATGTTTACTATGGTATTATACCTATAAGCGTTTTCGTTTGCAATACCTTAAATAACAATTTTTACCTCAAGCCCTAAAGTCCATGTATAAAAATAATCCAGCAGTCTTTTGGAAATGCTGGATTATTTTACAAGATTACCTATACTGTTTTAAAGCTGAAAATTTCACCGAATTGTCCTCGGCAAACAATTTGATTGGCTTTCCGCTCGCGCCGTATATCCTGACCGTAAGCGCCGCCATGCCGTCGATATAAAAGACGCCTACTGAGCCCTCTTGTATGTAGGTAAAGCTGTATTTTTCATTAGGCTCTAAATCCACCTGAGTTTCCGCAATCAGCGTCCTTCCCTCGTTGAACAATAGCTGTAGCTTATTTTCGGCGGGCGATATGGATATCAGCTTGTTCTTTTCCGTTTCGCCGTTGTAATCAAAGCTTAAGCCAAAAGCGCCCTCGCCCTCATACTGAAATTCCCCTGTAATCATAAAGCTTTCGTAACAGTTAAATGCGTCAATATATTTGAACCCTGAAGCATTATCCGCCGCAATGTCAGTTTCCTCAAAATCAAGCTTCTGGGGCTTTGAAAAATCCGCGGCAACATTATCGACGGGAGCAAGCGCAAGCTCCTTGTTGTCCTTCTGGACTATTTTCTGTACGACAAGATTTCCTGCCCAAGCCGAAACGCTGGTGTTGGAGCTGACTGATTCCGACCTTCTCGCCCAGCCCGCCATATAAGCGTTTTCGCCGTCTTCAACGTGCTTTGCCGCGTAAAACAGCTTGCCGTCCAGCCGCTTTGCCTCGCCGTAAGGTCCATACGGCGTATCAGATGAGGCATACCACAGAGTATCGTCCTGCGCCGAATATGTTATGTACCATGTATCGCCCATGCGGAAGGTATCGCTGCACTCCAGATTCCAGAAATCCCCCTGCGTATTTGTAAATATAATCCCGTCATATGAAACAGTCTGCAGGTCTGCGCTGAGCGTATATTTCAGTATTCTTGCCGTGCCGTCTTTTGACGCTGTGACCGTCATCTCAATCGCGTCGCTTTCAGGATTATAGTACGCCTGCGGATCGCGGAAATCATTTTTCTGTCCAAGCTCATCGGGAGGCGCGATTTCCCAACCGTCTATCTTTTCAAAGCTGTACGGGCTGTCCCCCTTTGCCGCCATTATTTTTTCCTTGTATTCTCCCGAATCAGTGTGTCCCGTATAGAAAAAATAATATGTTTCCCCAGTCTTTACCACCGAACCTGTCCCGATCCAGTCGTCCTGTCCCCCGTCGGGCGACGCTTTGATTATGGGGGCGTCATATTCCTTGTATGTCACAAAATCCTCTGTCGTCGCAAGGTATGCCGAATGGTGGTATGAATCGCCCTGATCCTTTAGATAATAAATATAGTAGACGCCGTCCTCGTAATAAGGCATCGTGTCTCCCACATAGGGCTGGCTTGTACCATCAACAGCAGGCAGGAAAAAACGGCTGTACGTGTACGCCTCCTCCTGCTCCTTCGCGGTAGTAAGCTTTGAAAAATCCTTTTCGCCATGCCCGCAGCCGCCAAGCAGCGCACCCACTATCAGACACGCCATTATAATCTTTTTATTCATAATTAATTCTCCATTCTTGATGCAATTCCCCATTATTGATATACAGCGTGAAAAATTTATTTTTCACACTATCCCCACATTCTTGATACGCCTGCGAATTTGTGCCCTCTGCATAAACTTACGTGCAAAAAATTTATTTTTCACACTATTTTTTCTTTAAATAATAAAAGCCATAAGGGGAAATCTTTATTCCCTCCGCCGATATACTCTGCCCGCTGATTAAATCCTCATACTCCCCGCCTATCTCATTTATGCGCGCCGTCTTTTCATACTCGCTGAAATTAAATATCCCAAGCACCTGCTCCCCCTCAAAGCATCTCCTGATACACAAAAGCTCTTTTTCACCCGTTTCCAGCGTGCATGTATCTGCGGCAGCGACGAAAGCTTTTTCACTCCTGCGTATCTGCTCAATTCTGCCAAGACCTGAGAATATCCTGTTTTCTACAGTACCCTGTTTTTCAGCCAGAGCCGCCTTGTCCCAGCGCATTGCGCCTCTGTGGATATAGCGTGAATCCTGTGATTTCTGCGGATCGTTTTTGTAGGAGCAGTCGTTTGTCTGTCCGATTTCATCTCCGCTGTACAATACGGGAATGCCCGACTGCATAAACATGCATGCGTGGAGCATTATGTCCATTTTTATGGCATTATCCATCATATCCTCGTTTTGTTCATCAGCCGCCTTTTCAATTCCGCACATCGAAGCGGTTGTCCCGCAAAATCTTGCGTCCTGCGTAACAGGATCGTCATTGTAAAGCTCTCCGCGGCTGCTGCTGTTCCCCGCAAGCCCCCTGAAATAATCATTAAGGTATTTTTTGTGGGGAACCTCCTCCATTCCCTTCTGCAAAAGCGCAGGGTAATCAAGCCCCCAGCCGATGTCATCATGGCAGCGCAGGTAATTGAGGAATATATAATTTTTAGGCAGGCTGTTGACGATATCAAGCTGCTTTTTGAGCAGATAAACGTCTCTTGTGGCAATCGTGTGCCAGGTAGTCGCCATGGTCGTGACATTGTACAGCATATGGCATTCGGGCTTTTCTACAGTGCCAAAATACGGCGCGACCTTTTTTGGCTCCATGACAACCTCGCCCAAAAGCAGCACGCCAGGGCAGACAATTTCGCTAATCATTCGCATCATGCGCACAATCGTGTGAACCTGTTTCAGATTGCGGCATGATGTCCCAAGCTCTTTCCATATGTACGGCACAGCGTCAATGCGCACAATATCAATCCCACGGTTTACCAGATACAGAAAATTGTACATCATCTCATTGAATACCCGTGGATTTTTGTAATTGAGATCCCACTGGTACGGATAAAACGACGTCATCACATAATGGCTAAGCTCGGGAATATACGTAAAATTCCCAGGCGCCGTCGTAGGAAAAACCTGCGGCACTGTCTGCTCGTAGCGCTGGGGAATATCCGCGTTGTCAAAAAAGAAATAGCGGCTCATATACTCGCCCTCTCCCCTGCGGGCGCGCACTGCCCACTCATGCTCCTCCGACGTGTGATTCATAACAAAATCCATGCAGACATTTATATTCTTTTTGTGGCAGGCGCAAGTGACCTCCTCCAAATCCTCCATTGTCCCCAAATCCCGCCTTACTTTTCTGAAATCAGATACCGCATAGCCGCCGTCAGAGCGTGAGCGGTCGTCGGGCGTGTCAAGGAAAGGCATCAGATGAATGTAGTTGACATTGCACTTTTTGATATAGTCAAGCTTTTTTCTTACGCCTTTAAGATTTCCCGCAAAATTATCAACATAGAACATCATGCCAAGCATATCGTTGCGCTTATACCAGTCGGGATTGAGCTCCCTTTCCCTGTCCATGCTTTTCAGCGCACCGCCGCGCTCATCATAAAACGCCCGCATTGAGCTGCACAGCTCCGCAAACATAGCGCCGTTGTCATACAGCTCCATATACAGCCATTTAAGCTCGTCTATGTGCCTTGCAAAACGTTTTTCATATTCATGCTCCATATTTTCTGCCGCCTTTTCCATAACTGCAGACCGCCTTTCCGCCGCCCCTTAGCCGCTTCTGAAACAAATATCATTTTTCCGTTTATCCGCCCTGCCGCCCTACAGGTTTTGAATAATCTCCTCACGCTCGGGCATTACGCGCAGCGCGCCTTTTTTTGTGGTGATAAGCGATGCCGCGCTGTTTGCAAACTGCAGCATTTCCTTTAAGCCCTCCTCTGTCAGCCCTTCAAGCCCATGCTCCAATACATAGTGCAGCACGCAGCCGCAGAAGGTATCTCCCGCGCCCGTGGTTTCAATCGTTTTTTCGTTGAGCTTTGCGGGCGTTTCAACCATTGCGCCGTTGTAATAAGCGCGGCTCCCATCTTTTCCCATCGACACGAGAATAAGCTTTATCTGCGGATAGCGCGCTTTTATCCACTCAGCGCCCTTTGTGTAATCCTCCTCGCCTGTAAGCCACGTAATCTCATTGTCCGATATCTTCAAAATATCACAGTACTGCAGACCGCACATAACCTGCTCTTTTGCCTCGTCAAGGGAATCCCACAAAGGCGGGCGCAGATTGGGATCAAAGGAAATAACCACTTTGTTCGCCTTTGCAATGTCAAGCGCCTTTTTTGTCGCCGCGCGCACGCCCTCATGCGTCATTGACAGCGTTCCAAAGTGGAAAATCTTCGCGCCCGCAATCAAGTCCTCGGGAATTTCGCTCTCAGCAAGCATCATGTCCGCCCCTGGATTGCGGTAAAACGAAAAATCCCTGTCGCCGTCAGGAAAGGTATGCACCAGCGCAAGCGTGGTATGCACGTCTTTGTCCATGCGCAGGTAATCCGCGCAGATGCCGACCTCCTCTATCGCGGACTTTAACTGTGTGCCGAAAAAATCCTCCCCGACTTTCCCGACAAACGCCGTGCCGTGCCCAAGCTTTGAAAGCATTGCCAGCACATTGCACGGAGCGCCGCCTGGATTTGCCTCAAACAGCGGATTGCCCTGCGCGCTTGTTCCGTTTTCGGTAAAGTCAATCAAAAGCTCTCCCAGCGCCACAACATCAAAAACCTTCATGTATAAATCCCTCCATCTTTTTGCACTAACACTTACGCCAACACTAATTCTGTATTTTATACTTAACTAAATCCATATGCACTGTGCCGTCAGCATAGAAGGAAATGCCCTCCGCCTCCTGCTCGGTATAGAGAATGGCGCTAAGCGCCTGCTCGCCGTCGTTTACGAATATCTCCACGCTGAACCTGTCAAGGATTATCCTAAGCTTTAATTTCCCGCCGCTGCTGTTTACGCGGCTGCGTCTCTGGTGTATGATTGCCCTTCTCGAACCCGAAAATTTCCTGTCGATTTTCAGTATAGAGTCGCTCGGGTGAAAGCTCAAAGACGTATAGTATTTTTCATTCTCCGCAAAGTGAATAGCAAACTTCTGATAAACATCCTGCCCTTCCTCCTGCCTAAGCTCTATTTCCATATCAATCATACGCCCGCTCACGCTGTCAAGCCTTATCTTATCTGAAAAGACAACATCGCGGTACTCCTTCTTTTCACTGCGCAGGTTTTCAAGCTCCCTGACAGGCTTTTGGTACAGTCTCCCGTTTTTTATCGAAAGCTCGCGCGGCAGGCTCATCTGCCCAAACCACAATATATCCTGCTCCCTGAAATTACAGGTATCCCAGTTCTGCATCCAGCCGATCATCACCCTGCGTCCGTCAGGCGTGAGCATCGTCTGCGGCGCGTAAAAGTCAATACCGTAATCAACCGACTGGTCGTGCTGCTCGGTAAAAACTCCCTTTTCCTCGTCAAAATCACCTATAAGGCAGAGCGTGCCGTTTCCGTTGTGGTATTCAAACTCATACGGGAGCATATCCTGCGGGCTTGTAATCAGCACCCATTTCCCGTCTAATTTAAAGAAATCAGGGCACTCCCACATCTTCCCAAAGCGGTTTTTGTTGGCTATCAGCACATTTTTGTACTTCCACTCAAAGCCGTCCTTGCTTGTGAAAAGCAATATCTGCCCGCTGCCGTCGGCAGGGCGGTTTCCAGCCACGCAGTAATATGTACCGTCTTCACTGCGCCACATTTTCGAATCCCTGAAATCATTTCTGCTGCATCCCTCGGGCAAATCCTTCGTGTCAAGCACGGGATTCAACTCATATTTTTCATAATCCACGCCGTCGCCTACTGCAAGACACTGTGTCTGTATCTCGCGGTACCCGCCGTTGCTCTGCCGCTCCCTCAGCACTCCCGTGTACATCAAAAGCTGCCTGCCGTCAGGAAGTTCAATGGCGCTCCCCGAAAAGCAGCCGTCCCTGTCATACACCTCGTCGGGCGCAAGCGCCGCGGGAAGATACTCCCAGCGCAGAAGGTCATCGCTTACCGCATGCCCCCAGTGCATAGGTCCCCACTGCAGATCATACGGGTGATACTGGTAAAACAGGTGATATTTGCCGTTATAATACGAAAAACCGTTTGGATCGTTCATCCAGCCTGTGCGCGTGGACAGATGAAAGGCAGGGCGATCCTTGCTGTCTATTAATTTTTCGGAAACCTCCTCATATTTTCGCGCTTCGCGTAATGTTTGACTTATCATAGCAACCTCCATGTCTTTGCTCCGCGCCCGCCGCGCGCCAATATCCAAAGGCAGGGCGGGCACCGATTTGCTCAAATACCCCACATTGAGCTGCAGGGTATTTGATGTTTCTTCATATTTTAATTACTGCTGATAATATGCGTCAAGATACTTCTGGAAAATCTCAAGCATATCATTAAGTCCGTATGCGTCAAGGCTCTTTAAATAGTCGTCCCAGTCGGCGTCTGTAAAGCCGTTCATAATCCATTCAGACCTTGCCGCGTTGATTGTCTTTGTGATGTCCGTCTGGAGGTTTGACAGCTCCTCTGTGTCCTCCTGGCTCATAAATACGTTGGGATAAACATATTTTGTATTCATATCGGGTGTATAATAATCCTTAATCCAGTCAAGACGGTACTGAGCATCGTCAGGACATGTCACATACACGCCGTAATACTCATCCAAAACAGCCAGAGGTCCGTTTACGCTCTCAGCCTCTCTTACTTCTACAGGAGAAGCGTCGCCCAGAGGCGCATGCTGGAGCATATCCTCGCCCTTGTCGTTTTTGCCAAGCACAAAGATGTCAAACTCGTCATCCTCGCCGTATGTACCCCAGTTGTTCTGCGGCGACTGGAACGGATCATACATCTGGTCAAGCCATGCGCATACAAGCGCGGGATTCTTTGCTACAGCGGTTACTACGCATCTGCCGCGGTCATATCCGCTTGTGAATGAGCCGTTTTCGGGAGTAATGTTTCTGGTGTCTGCCGTCAGCGCAGGGAGCGGAACCCAGTCAGTGATGTTGTCAATATTTGCGACATCCCAGCTAAAGCATACGCCGTAGCGCCCTGATTTACCCTTTGCAACATATGTCGCCCATTCCTGCGTGAATGCCTCAGGATCGATCAGTCCCTCCTCATACAATGAATGAAGCCATGCAATGCCGTCTTTGAAGCCCTGCTGCGTTGCCGTGCATATTACTTTTAAATCGTCCGTAACAGCGATATGTCTGCCCTGGTCGCAATCGCCGTAGCCCTCGCCAAATCCGTTGATGAGGATTGCGGGATCCTGGTTGCCGTCGTTTACAATGCACGACATCGGGATAATGCTTCCCTCAATTCCAAATTCCGCCTGCAGCTCTGATGCATGGTCGCGGAACGCTATCAAGGTCTGCTCAAACTCGTCTACAGTCTGCGGAATATCAAGCCCCAAGAAATCAAGCCATTTCTTATTTATAAAGCTCATATCGCCAACTGTCTGGATTGCCGTCTTTTCAGAGCCAAGCTGCTCAATCCACGGCAGCGCCCATATATGCCCGTCGGGAGCCGTGCTCATAGACCTGTATTCGGGATATTTGTCAAACACTGTTTTAAGGTTCGGCATATAAGCGTCTATGTACTCCTCCAGCGGAATGATTACTCCCTGATCCGCGTATCTCAAAAGGTCGTTGTCGCCAAAGCCCGCCGTAAACACAAAATCCGTCAGCGTGTCAAGATTAGCCATTGCCAGAGTAATCTTATCTCCCCACTGGTCGCCCTGAATAGCTGTCCACTCAATCTCTACGTTTGTCTTTTCCTGCAGGCGCTTAAAGATTGTACGGTTGTTCGGATTTGACTCCGTATTTGCGGGATAGCTTATCATACCTGTCAAGGTAGCCTTCTCCGCAAGCGGGAACTGAAGCTCCGCCAGGTCAACCTCCTGAAGCTCGCCCGTATTCAGCTCAGGCTTTTTAGAGCCGCCGCACGCCGTGAGCGACAATATCATGCCCGCTGCCAAAACCATAGCCATAATTCGTCTGAAACTCCTGTTTTTCATACTAATGCATCTCCTTTTTTGTTTTATGATTTTCTCTTTTACACATTATTTTACGCTTTACACAATTGCATAAGTCCTAGCCCTTTACGGAGCCCGCCATAATTCCGTTGTCAAAATATTTCTGGAAGAAAGGATACATTACCAAAAGCGGAAGGCTCGAGATAATGATTGTCGCGTATTTCAGCAGCTCGGCAAGCTGTGCGCGCTGCGCCGTGCTCTGCATATCCGAAATCATTCCCGACTCGGGCTGGTTCTGTATCAAAATAGCCCTGAGCACAAGCTGTAAAGGCTGTTTTGCCGCGTCGTCAAGGTAAATCATCGCGTCAAAGTAGCTGTTCCACATTCCTACGAACTGCCATAAAGCCAATGTCGCGATAATCGGAGTACATACGGGCAACAAAATCTTGAAGAAAAACGTCAGCTCATTCGCGCCATCCACGTCAGCCGCCTCGCGAAGCTCCCCAGGAATGCCCTGATAATAAGTCCTTGCGATTATCATATTCCACACGCTGAACGCGCCAGGCAGGATAATCGCCCACATGCTGTTTAACAGTCCCATATTGCTGATCAGCAAGTATGTCGGTATCAGTCCGCCGCCGAAAAACATAGTAATCACGAAAATCACGTTGAAGAATTTTCTTCCCCTGAAATCCGCTCTTGACATAGGGTAAGCGGCAAGCATGGTAATCAAAACTGAAACGACTGTAAACACAACCGAATATATAACCGCATTCTTAAAGCCAACCCATATCTGCTTGTTGGAAAGCACGCGCTGGTATGCGGTAAGCGTCCATTTGCTGAAATCAAACGTAATGCCCTTGTTTTGCAGCGTGATAGGATCGATGAACGATGCCACGATTATATAAATCATAGGAACTATAATCGCCACCACAAACAGCCCCAGCAGTATGTACCCCACCATAAGCAGCGCCTTATCCTGTAATGAATATCTTGCAAATTTGCTTTTCTTTTTCATATTAGTCTCCATTCTGCCGCCATTGTTCGGCAGCACAATTCTCTACACACCAACTTCAAATGTTTATGAAATCGTGAAAAATGCCCGCCCTTGGCATTTTTCGGCGTGAGATTTAGAAATTCTTCGTGAGCAGCCATTGCTGCGAGTGATTAGAATTTCTTCTCACGCTATAGTCCCTGGCCCTCGTTCATCTGCGAAACAATCTTATTCACAGAAACAAGCAGGATAACATTGATTATCGTGTTGAACAGACCTACCGCTGTTGAAAAGCTGTAGTCCCCGTCGATAAGACCTTTCTTGTAAACGTAGGTCGAAATTATTTCTGATGAAGCAAGGTTTAAGTCAGTCTGCAGTGCATACGCCTTTTCAAATCCGATACTCATAATATTGCCCGCCTGCATGATAAACTGGATAATTACAGTGCTCTTGATCGCAGGCCACTCAACGGCTTTGATCTGCTGGAAGATATTCGCTCCGTCGATAACCGCCGCTTCCTTCAGCTCCTTGCTGGCATTTGACAGCGCCGCCGTGTAGATGATGGAGCCCCAGCCTGCGCCCTGCCAGATGCCGCTCGCAATGTAGATTGTCCTGAATGCCTGCGGCATAGTCATAAAATTAATCTGGCTGCCAAACAGAAGGTTCACAGGTCCCGTAACTGACAGGAAAATTCTTACGATACCGCAAAGCACGATTACCGAGATGAAGTTCGGCATATAAAGCGCAAGCTGTATCTTCTTCTTTACCCCTGTTCTCTCAATCCTGTTTAACAGAAACGCAAGAAGTATGGGAACAGGAAAGCCCCACAGCATACCGAAAACGCTCAGCTTCAGGGTGTTTGCCAGATAGCTTAAAAAGTCGGGTGACGACAGGAAACGTTTAAAATGCTTTAAGCCTACCCAGTCGCTCCCAATGATTCCCTTGATCGGGTTGTACCTCTCAAAGGCAATCAGTATGCCGCCCATCGGTATGTACTTGAAAATAATCGTCAGGGCGAATGCCGGCAGCAGAAAGAGCGCGTACAGCTGCCAATGCTGTACCACATACACAAAAGTATTGTGAAGTCTTGTGTCTTTTGTTTTGGTACTTGTTTTCATTCTTTTTTCTCCTTTCCTCCTTTATTTTACATATGCATATATTATTTCTTTTGCATTTGTAAAATAAAATATTTTTGTTGTAGTTATATAATATCAGCAGATATACACATTGTCAATACTATTTTTACACTTTTTGTTAAAATTCTTTTACATTTGAACAAATTTATTTTTATTATACGACAATTAGTGTTCAAATTACACATATGTTTATTACATTTTCGAAGGTTATTCATAAATAATTTACATTTTTACATTTGACTACTTTTTACTTATGTAATATAATGTAAATAGTCGGTATTACATTTGTATATTTTACGTTTTTATCTGCTGATATTTATGCCGAATACATATTTTAAAAGCCGTATTCCGCATACGGAGCTTTCCTTTCTGCTGCATGCGGCTGTAATTAATTATACGGAGGAACTATTTATGGCGGATAGAGTTACCATTCAGGACATAGCCGACGCGCTGGGCGTCTCCAGAAATACTGTGTCCAAGGCAATCAACAACACAGGAATCCTTGCCGATTCAACCAAGGAAAAGGTTCTGCAGAAGGCTGTGGAAATGGGATATAAGCAATTTTCATATATTGATGTCCCAAGCATGAACCTGAACAAGTCAGCGCACCTGCAGCAAGACGGCAGCGCAGCGTGTGAAATCGCCCTTTTTACTACCACTTTTCTCGGCGGTTCGCATTTTGCCTCCACTATGCTGGATAAGCTGCACAAGGAAATAGCGCAGCTAGGCTACAGTCTCACCATGCATCATGTTACGCCTGAGGAAATTGAAAATCTGAGGCTTCCCATTTCATTTAATAAAGAAAGAACGGCGGCTGTTTTAGGTATTGAAATGTTTGATTACAATTATGATAAGATGCTGTGCGAGCTGGGAACTCCCACGCTGTTTGTCGATACTCCCGTGTCCGCAGACGAGCCTTTAAAATCGGACCTGCTCCTTATGAACAACCGCGACGGCATATACAGCTTTGTCGGAGAAATGCTGCGCAGGGGCAAAAAGCGTATTGGCTTTATCGGCGAATACCTGCACTGCCGCTCATTTTTCGAGCGGTATATGAGCTTTAGGGATGCCATGTACCTGATGAAGCTTCCGATTATCGAAGAATACTGTATCACAGGCAACAAGGAGGGGGCAAAAACGCCAGGATATGATATTTACCGCGAATATCTGTATGAAAGCTTCCAAAAGCTTGACGAGCTGCCCGACGTCTTTATATGCGCAAATGATTTTGTGGCGATAGACGCCCTGCAGGCATTTAAAAGACTAGGGATTTCGGTGCCTAAAGACGTATGGCTCTGCGGGTTTGACGACTCGCCCGAGTCAAAGGTCACTACGCCTTCGCTCACGTCAATCCACATACACAGCCAGATTATGGGAGTGTGCGCGACGCAGCTTCTGCTTTCTCGTATCAAGGAGCCGTCACTGAATTATCGGACAGTCTATACGGAAACCAATCTGGTATATAGGGAGTCTACCGAGGACTAGCGCGCAGCGCGAAAGGGGAATTTTATGAATAATCTGTTTAATCCTGAAGGACCTGTAATACAGTTTATCACCAAGATAACTTACAGCGCGTACCTGAATATTTTGTGGTTTATATGCTGTATTCCCATTTTTACGGCTGGTGCTTCGACTACGGCGCTGTTTTATGTCACGCTGAAAATGGCAAAGAATGAGGAGGGAAATATCACAAGGGCTTTTTTCCACTCATTTAAAGAGAATTTTAAGCAGGGGACAAAAATATGGCTTATTCTGCTGGCTGTGGGAATTGTGCTTGGAGTTGACGGATATGCGCTTTATCATCTGAGGTTTACCAATATATTCTGGACTATTATCACTGCTGTATTTGTGATTGCCGTCGCCGCGTATGCCATTATTTTAATGTATATTTTTCCGCTGCTGTCAAGGTTTCAGAATACCACGATGGCGATGTTCAAAAATTCCATTATGATTGGAATGCGCTTTCTGCTGTGCACTGTCCTGATGGCGGCTGTTTACTTTTTTATGGCTGTCATTATAATAAGGATTTTTACGCCCGCCATTATTTTCGGCGAAGGGCTCTGCGCGTTGATATGCTCTTATCTGCTCTCAAACGTGCTGCTGATGTGCGAGGGAAAGGTTGAGGATTGAAGCACGGCGCGGAAACGGAGAAAAAGATGAGACAGGATAATGAAAAAGATAACGACAAGACAAAATCGCTTGAAACTCTGCGCAGCCTGCATGGAGTTAAGAAATTACAGTACATATGGGATTACTACAAGCTGCCGCTGTTTATAACAGGGGTTTTATTGTATGCCGTCATATATGTAGCATACAGGCACTTGACTTATAAAGACACTTCGCTTTATGCCGCTCTGGTTAATGTAAACGCTGGTGAAAGTCTGACAGAGCAGCTCGAGAATGGATTTTTAGATGCCGCTGGCATAGATGCCTCATCAAATAAGCTGCAGCTTTACTCAGGGCTGTACTTAACAGATGATGCGGACAGCCCTTACTTTGAATACACCTATGCGTCGCGGGTAAAAATTCTGGCTGCCATTGACGGTGAGATGCTTGACGCTGTTTTGCTCGACAAGGAAGCGTTTGACGCATTTTCGCAAAACGGGTATCTGTGCCGCATTGATGAGCTGCTTTTGGAAGAATACCCTGATTTTTACAGCGAAATAGCGCCTTTTATTGAAAATAACATTTTCATAAAGGAGGATAATTCCTCTGAGGTGCTGCTCGACTCCTCTATTCCGTACAGCGCGGTCACGGAGGAATATCCTATGGGCGCGGATTTGTCGCAGGCAAAGCTCATCAGACAGGCTGGATTTGATGAGCCCGTCTATTTTGGAATTATCGCCAACTCACCGCGCAAGGATATGGCTGTCAGGTATCTGGAATATCTTTTTTATGGGAAATAGGATTGCTGCCATACATGCTGAAAATCCATTCTTTTGAAAACAGCAGCCCAATGTTATCTGCAAGGCAAGCAGCTCTCAAATAAAGCTCAGCTGCCCGTCGTTGTTCTCCCTAAGCTGTGAATACGCGGGCTTTGAAAGCGGCTTGTTCTTGGCAACGCCCCGCACGCCAAAGCTCCCCGCATATCCGCTGTCCTTTAAGATTTTGCTTATCCTGTCATATGTATCATTCATCTCTTTTTCGCCGCCCTCATAGACAGCCATAGGCACACCGCTCTCAAATACGGCGGTAAAACCGTGTTTTTCAAGTAATTTTACGACTTCCTCCTTTTCCATACAAAGCCCCCTTTCCGTTCAAAATATTTTGTTCCGCGTTGCATTGCGAACTTTCTATTGTCATGAATTAAAGCCGCCTGCCGCTTACTGCGCGGAAACTACCGCAGCCTTCATCTGCGATACATAATCGCACACAGGCTTGATACAGTCTTTTCCATACTGCGCTATAATCTTCTCAATCGCGCTGCCCACAATCGCGCCGTCTGAGCATGACGCCATCTCCTTAGCCTGCTCGGGCGTCGCAATGCCGAAACCGATTGCGCATGGAATATCAGACACAGCCTTTACCTGCTCCACCATCTCGCTGATGTTGGTAGTTATTTTGCTTCTGACGCCCGTCACGCCAAGCGAGGAAACACAGTACAAAAATCCCTGCGCCTCCTTTGCAATCACGCTGATACGCTCCTTTGACGTCGGCGCAATCATCGAAATAAGGTCTATTCCTGCATTAGCGCACGCGCCGCTGATCTCGTCCTTCTCCTCAAACGGCACATCAGGCACTATAATCCCGTCAATCCCGCACTCTGCGCACTTTTTTGTAAATTTTTCCGTGCCGTATGTATATATGGGGTTCATATACGTCATAAATACAAGCGGTATATCAGTCCTGCTGCGCACGCGCTTAACCATGTCAAAAAGCTTATCTGTCGTCGTGCCTGACTTTAAAGCCCTCTCGTCCGCCGCCTGAATAACCACGCCTTCCGCGATAGGATCAGAAAACGGAATGCCAATCTCAATCAAATCAGCGCCCGCGTCAGCCATTTTGGGGATAAGCTCCTCCGTAGTCTCCAAGTCAGGATCTCCCCCCGTCACAAAACCGATAAACGCCTTTTTATTGTCAAATGCACTTTTTATCCTGCTCATCTTATACCTCCATAACCTCGCTCTGTGAAATATATAATATATAACTACGAAACATGTTCTAAACCGTCCGAATTTAGTCAAATATACAAAATCGCGTTAATGTACTGCAACACAAATATAGTACATAGGTTCTTTGCAAAGAACCGCCTATTTTGTATATTTCATTTAAATTCTATGTTACTAAATAGAGTTTTTCAAATGCCTAATATATGTAAATCATTCAAGAAAAACGCCGCCCCTGCGTTTTTCCTAAACAT
The DNA here is from genome assembly GCA_947625775.1 of uncultured Lachnospiraceae bacterium. GTDB lineage: Bacteria > Bacillota > Clostridia > Lachnospirales > Lachnospiraceae > COE1. The sequence continues at coordinate 105,131 of CANQPM010000007.1, forward strand.
TTAGGAAGTCTTAGGCAGCATGCCCTTTGCTGCCTTAGAGTTCCTTAATGTTTTATTCAAAAATCTGCACTCCTCTGTACCTTGCAATCGCCGCCACGTCTTTGTCACCGCGTCCAGAGATATTTACAACTATTATCTGATCCTTTCCCATAGTAGGCGCAAGCTTTCTCGCATAGGCAACGGCATGTGCGCTCTCAATGGCAGGGATTATTCCCTCAGTCCTCGAAAGATACTCAAAAGCGTCAACAGCCTCCTCGTCCGTAATCGGCACGTACTGCGCGCGCCCTGTCTCATAAAGATTTGCATGCTCAGGTCCTATTCCCGGATAGTCAAGTCCCGCCGAAATAGAATACACAGGTGCAATCTGCCCGTACTCGTCCTGACAAAACAGCGACTTCATTCCATGGAAAATTCCCACGCTGCCGTTTGCGATTGTCGCCGCATTCTTTGAATTATCAACACCAAGCCCCGCCGCCTCGCAGCCTATCAATCTGACACTCGTGTCAGGTATAAACTCGTAAAACGCGCCCATAGCGTTGCTGCCGCCGCCTACGCACGCAATCACGGCATCAGGGAGCTTCCCCTCCGCCTCCATAAGCTGCGCCTTTATCTCCTCCCCGATTATTTTCTGGAAATCCCTCACAATCATCGGAAAAGGATGCGGTCCCATCACAGAACCAAGCACATAAAGCGTATCGTCCATTCTCGACGCCCATTCACGCATCGTCTCATTTACAGCATCCTTAAGCGTCATAGTACCCGTCGTCACAGGATGAACCTTCGCGCCGAGAAGCTCCATACGATAACAGTTGAGCACCTGCCTGTCAGTGTCCTCCTTGCCCATGAAAATTTCACATTCCATATCCATAAGCGCCGCCGCCGTAGCCGTGGCAACGCCATGCTGCCCCGCTCCCGTTTCCGCTATAACGCGGGTCTTTCCCATCTTCTTTGCAAGCAGCACCTGTCCCAGCACATTGTTAATCTTATGCGAGCCAGTATGGTTTAAATCCTCACGCTTTAAGTAAATCTTCGCGCCGCCCAAATCCCTTGTCATCTTATCTGCATAGTACAAAAGCGACGGTCTGCCAGCGTACTTTACCAAAAGGTCATTCAGCTCTCTCTTAAAATCCGCGTCATTTTTGTATTTCTCATATTCCCTTTCAAGCTCCTGAACCGCTGGAATAAGCGTCTCGGGAATATACTGTCCTCCGTACAATCCATATCTTCCTTTTTTTTCGCCCATTTTTTCTCCTCATTTCTGTGCCGCATTCATCAAATGCCCAAACAATTTACAAGCCCGTGCCGCAGCACCCGCACAAGCTGTTTCAATTCTGCCGCTCCCTCGCTGCCTTAACCACTCATTTATATCAAACAGCCCTAACCTGTTCAATAAACATTCTTATTTTCTCCTCGTCCTTCACGCCGTCAGTCTCAACCCCCGTACTAACGTCCACACAGTAACACCCAAGCCGCCCCAAAACCTCACGCACATTAGACGCGTCAAGACCTCCCGCAAGAAAAAACGGCTTCACCGCCCTGCCATTCTGCGCCATCACATCAAGACTCTCCTGCAGCACCTCCAAAGGAAACCTCACTCCCGTGCCGCCAAGCTCGCCCTTTTTGTAAGTGTCAAAAAGCATAAAATCCGCCGCCTCCGACATCCTCTCCGTCACCTGCCGCGCACTTTGCACCTTCGTCGCCTTTATGACAACAGTGTCAGTTTCCTCTTTCACCTTCCTGATGTATTCCTCCGACTCGTCGCCATGAAGCTGCACACAGTCAATAATCCCCCTCCTGCACAGACTTATAACATGCCCAATCGGCTCATCCACAAACACCCCCACAGCCCTAATACGCTTATCAAGCCGTTTCTTCATATCACAAGCCTGCTCATCCGTAACAAAGCGCCTAGTATTTGCAAACACAAACCCCACATACTCAGGCAGATACCTGTTCACCTTATCCACGTCATCAACCGTCTTCAACCCGCAAATTTTAACCCCAGTCATACCACCTTCACCATTCCAAAAACAATATAAACATTCCCCTAACTCTTCCCGCCAACACCAACATAATTATTAACGCCAACCTCATAGCCAGCACCAACATCATTGCCAACACAAGCACCAACATCATCGCCAACATTCACAACCTAAGAAGTCCGTCGGCTATGTCAGTGCGCCGTGCCTTGGTGGAGAATGGAGAATTTCCTTATGTAATGCGAGAACACCCAGGCGGAAATTTGCACGGATGCAAATTTCAGGCGCGACTGCGGCACGGACGCCGCACTCGCGCCGACGCCGACCGCCAGAGAACACCTCCCCGCATTACATTAGGAAATTCCCATTCGCAACCACGGTACGGCGCACTGACATAGCCGACGGACTTCGCCCTCTTGCCACTACCCCCTCAACTCATCCAGCATCTTTTTCTTGTTCTCACTCCGCATAAGCGTCTCACCTATAAGCACCCCATCCACACCAGCTTTCCTCAGCCTCCTGATATCCTCCGCCGTCTTAATCCCGCTCTCAGCCACAAACAAAATATCACTCGGCACAAGCCCACGCAGCCTAATACTGTTATTAATATCCACCTCAAATGTCCGCAAGTCCCTATTATTCACGCCAATCATCCTCGCCCCAGCAGCCATAGCGCTTCTAATCTCCGCCTCATCATGCGCCTCCACCAAAGCCGAAAGCCCCAGCCCATCACAAACACTCTTGTATCTCTTAATCGTATCCGTATCAAGCAACGCCGCAATCAACAACACACACGACGCCCCCAAAAGCTTAGCCTCATAAATCTGATACTCGTCAATAATAAAGTCCTTCCTAATAGTCGGAATGGAAACATCCCTGCTTATGCTTTTAAGGTACTCATCATCACCCTTAAAATAATCAGGCTCCGTCAGCACAGATATACAGTCCGCCCCCGCACGCTCATAATCCCGCGCAATCTCCAGATAAGGAAAATCCTCCGCAATAATCCCCTTAGATGGCGACGCCTTTTTTACCTCACAGATAAAGCTTATGCCGTCCTTAGCAATCGCCCTTTCAAACGGAAACTCAAATTTCCCTTCCTCCTGCGCCTTTTTCAACGCCTCCGCCTTTACAGCCTCAAACGGCACCTGCGCCTTTTTCTTATCCACCCTTACCCTAGTAGCCTTCGCCAAATCATCTAATATCATAACCTTCCCCCATACCGCTCATATCAGCCCAAACCGCCGCAAAGCACCATTTTCGCAAAACCGCCGCCATCACATAAACGCCTTACTACTCATTCGTAAGCTTCACAAATTCCTTAAGCTTTTCATACGCCTTGCCGCTCTTTATAGTCTCACGCGCTATATTTATACCCTCCTCAATAGAGCCAGCGCCGCCAGCCAGATATATCCCCGCGCCCGCATTCATAAGCACAGCGTCCGCCTTTGCGTCAGTACACTCACCCTTTAAAATGCTCTCAGTAATCTTCGCGTTTGCCGCGCCGTCGCCGCCAACCAAGTCAGACTTGCTGCTCCTCTTAAACCCAAACTGCTCAGGCGTAAGCTCATATTTCTTATACTCGCCATTATTAAGCTCCACACACGTAGTCGGCGCGCCCACGGAAATCTCATCAAGTCTGTCCTGCCCGTAAACCACAAGCGCACGCTTTACGCCAAGCTTCTCAAGCACATGCGCCATAGGCTCTACAAGCTCCTCGCTGTACACGCCCATAAGCTCCAGATTCGCGCCAGCGGGATTTGCAAGCGGTCCCAAAATATTGAACACTGTCCTTATGCCAAGCGCCTTTCTCACAGGACCTACAAAACGCATAGCCGCGTGGTACTTCTGCGCAAACATAAAGCAGATATTTCCCTTTTTCAGAACCTCCGCGTTCTTATCAGGCTCAAGGTCAAGCTTTACTCCGAGCGCCTCAAGACAGTCAGCCGCTCCGCTCCTGCTCGAAACGCTCCTATTGCCGTGCTTTGCCACCTTGTAGCCTGCCGCCGCTACGACTATGGATGCCGTCGTGCTTATGTTTATCGAATTTGCCTCGTCGCCGCCAGTTCCTACTATTTCAAGCACGTCGCCCTCCACAGGCACCTTTATCCCATGCTTTCTCATGCCCTTGGCAAACGCCGAAATCTCCTCAACCGTCTCGCCCTTCATGCGCAGCGCCGTCAGAAACGCCGCCATATTCATCTGCTGCGCCTCGCCGCTCATTATCTCGTCCATTACCTGCTCAGCCTCCGCCGCCGTCAGGTTTTTCCTCTCCACTACCTTTGCCGTTGCCTCTACTATCATTTTTACTGCTCCTTTCCTTTCGCTGATATACAGCCTGTCATATTATATTTTTCATTTACATTTATATTGATAAAAAATTTTTCACCATATCCTTGCCCGCAGGCGTCATTATCGACTCAGGGTGAAACTGCAGCCCGAAAATTTTTCCGTTTTTATGCTGCACCGCCATCACCACGCCCGCATCGTCCGCCGCCGTGACCTCAAGCGTCTCTGGGATAAAATTCCTGTCAGCCACGAGCGAGTGGTATCTTGCCACGTCAAGCTCCTTTGAAAGCCCCTTGAATATCGGGCATTTCGTGTCTATTGTCACTCTGCTCTGCTTTCCGTGCATAAGCTCTGGCGCATATGTTATCCTGCCGCCAAGCGCCTCACAGATTGCCTGATGCCCGAGGCACACGCCGAGCAACGGGATTGTCCCGTCATCATTCACGGCGCGTATGAGCTCCTCGCATATGCCCGCGTCAGAAGGCTTGCCAGGTCCCGGCGAAAGCACTATATGCGACGGCGAAAGCGAAAGTATCTCGTCAACTGTCATTTCGTCATTGCGTATAACCTTAAGCTCCTCTTTCCCACCAATCAGCTCGCCGATTGCCTGAACAAGATTAAACGAAAAGCTGTCGTAATTGTCAACAAGTAAAATCATTTAAACACGTCACCTCTATTCTAATAATATAATGGTCTTAATAATCAAAATATCAGCGCTTTTGACCGCAAAATTCTTCTGTCAGTCTTATCGCTTCTATTACGGCTCCTGCCTTATTTGCACATTCCTGATACTCATTTTCGGGTATTGAGTCCGCCACAATGCCCGCGCCTGCCTGCACAAACACCTTTTTTCCTTTTTTAACCGCTGTCCTTATAGCAATGCACACGTCAAGGTTTCCGCTGAAATCAAGGTAGCCGATAGCCCCGCCGTAAACTCCCCTCGGCACGGGCTCAAGCTCGTCAATTATCTCGCACGCCCTGAATTTCGGCGCGCCCGAAAGCGTTCCCGCGGGGAGCAGCGCCTCGATTGTGTCAGGACACGTTTTCCCCTCGGCAATCGTGCCAGTAACAGTGCTTGCGATATGCATTACCTTTGAAAACCTGTGGATTGCCATATAGTCGTCAACCTTGACGCTGCCGTACTCTGAAATGCGCCCGAGGTCGTTTCTCGCAAGGTCTACAAGCATATTGTGCTCGGCGCACTCCTTTTTATCGGCAAGAAGCTCATGCTCAAGCGCTATATCCTCCTCCTTGTCTTTTCCGCGTTTTCTCGTGCCCGCGACAGGGAAGGTCATAAGCTTTTTGTCGGTGAGCTTCACCATCGTTTCAGGCGAAGTGCCCGCAATCTGCATATCGTTTATCTGCATATAGTACATATACGGCGACGGGTTTGTCGTGCGCAGCACCCTGTACGCGTTTAAAAGGCTGCCGTCGTAATCCGCCTCAAACCTCCTCGAAATAACACCCTGGAAAATGTCGCCCTCCCTGATGTAATGCTTTGTCTTTTCAACCATTTGGCAATATTCTTCTTTGCTGAGGTTGCACGTAAACTTTGGCGCGGGGAGTGGCTCCTCATATGGCGCGGGCTCAGTGATTCTGAGCGTTTCCACGAACGCATGCAGCTCCTCCACTGCCCTGTCGTAGCCTGCCTTTCCGTCGGCGGTCCTCGCGTTTACGATAATGCAGAGTGTACGGCGCAGCTGGTCAAAAACGATTAGCTTGTCGAACATCATAAGCTCGAAGTCATTTACGTCGCTCTGCTTGATTTTTAGCTTTGGCTCGGCGTACTGTATCATTTCATACGCAAAGTACCCGACAAGCCCGCCCGTAAATGTCGGAAGCCCCTCTATCTGCGGTGAGCGGTATTTTTCAAGTATGCTCTGCAGCGCGGCTTTCGGCTTGCCCTCCTGTATGCGCACCATTCCGTTTTCCTTTACCTTAGTTATGCCGTTTTTGCATGAAACGTTAAGCTTGGGGTGATAGCCCAAAAATGAATATCTGCCCAAATTGCCGCCCTCCACGCTCTCCAGAAGGAAATACTGCTCGTCAAGCGCCGCAAGCTTTCGCAGCATAAGTATCGGCGTGGTGTCGTCAGCCAGAATTTCCATGCATACCGGAACGTATGTGTAATCCTTTTCGTACTGCTTTACCTGTTCATATGTCGGCTTAATCATCTTTTTACCTCTTTTCCGCTTTTATTTTAGCGCATATTGTTTTCAGTAATATCTCGTATATGATGGCAAAATGTTCTCTAAAACGCCTTCACTTGACGTGTGAAAAAGGGCTGCTCCGCCGCTTAATCAATTAATTTCAAAACATATGCGCCAAATACATCAAAAAAGCTTCTGTCCTAAATACTTAGGACAGAAGCTTATAATAAACCTCTGCGGTGCCACCTAAATTGATGTATCGAAATACATCCTCTCTGCACGTACCATCATACGTCTTCCTCTATAACGGGTGGAAATCCCGTCGGGCATTACTAGAGCATACGCTCGTTACTCCCGCCTTCCCAAGTCCATTCCCCGCATCATCGACTGCCACACTCACACCGCCTGCGGCTCTCTGAAAATCTCATATTGCGCGTACTATTCTTGGTCATCAGTTTGAAATATTTATTCTTTACTTATAATATTCCCTTTGCTCGGCGATGTCAAGGAAATTTTTAAACTTTTTTACCTCTTTTTACCTCTGTTTTTTATTTCCACTAGACAAACTTCACAAGGTCGTCAACGCTTTTTCTCTTAGGCGCATCAGGAGCTTCGTCCGCATATCCGACTGCGACAAGCGCGGCTACCCTCTGCCCCTCGTCAATGCCAAGTATCTCTGCAACCTTGCCCCGTCTTTGGTAGTTAACGCCATATTTTTTAGAACCAAAACTTATATATCTCTCTTACAAATGCCCATTTATTCAGGCTTTTTCTATTTTCCAAAATACTTGCAAAATTTATTTTTATGTGTTATAATAATGGCGTTAGTGGCGTTATATACAGAAAGGTGGTTCTTATGGCTTTTTACCTCAAAAAAACAAAACTCAAAGGGCGGACTTATCTCTCTATCGATGAAAGCTTTTACAGCAGCGAAAAGAAGGGCACGGCACACAGATGCTATAAATCCCTCGGCTCCGTGGAAACCTGGCTGGAAAAAGGCCTCGCTAACCCCATCGCACATTTCCAGATGGAAGTAGATGCCCTGAATCAGGAAAAGGCAGAAACGGGTGTCCGGAAAATCTCTGATATTTCCCCGATCCTCTATCTGGGCTATTTCCCGCTTAAATCAATCCTGGAAAAACTCCATATCAAAAAATATGTGGATTATTTCAAGCTCACGCATGATTTCCAGTTCGACCTGTATGAACTTCTCTCTTCCCTCATTTTTGCCAGGGCCGTAAACCCCTGCAGCAAGTACCGCACGTTCCATGAAGTCCTTCCGAACCTGTATGAGCCCGTCCATTATTCTTATGACCAGCTGCTTGACGGACTGTCCTTTATCGGAAATGACTACCAGAAATTCGTTGAGATATTTACTGTCCAGACGAAAAAAGTATTCGGCCTAGACACCTCCAAATCCTACTTTGACTGCACTAACTTTTATTTCGAGATCGACAGGGAGGACGATTTCCGCCGGAAAGGCCCAAGCAAGGAGAACAGAAAAGAACCCATCGTCGGACTGGGACTCCTGCTGGACCGTAACCAGATCCCGGTCGGGATGAAAATGTACCCCGGAAATGAATCGGAAAGGCCGGTCCTCAGGGATGTGATCGACCAGCTCAAGGCACAGAACAACATCACCGGAAAAACCATCCATGTTGCCGACAAGGGACTCAACTGCGCCCAAAATATCGCTTTCTCAAAGAAAAACGGGGACGGGTATCTTTTTTCAAAATCCGTTAAGGGCCTTCCGGAAACCGAAAAGACATGGGTACTGCCGGAAGACGGCTGGACAGATGTCAAAGACAAAAAAGGAAAGCTTCTTTACCGCTATAAATCCTGCGTGGATGAATTCCCTTATAAAATAGAGCATTGCGGAAAAGAATCCATTGTACATCTGACAGAGAAGCGCCTCCTCACCTATAATCCTTCCCTGGCAGCAAAGAAAAAATATGAGATCTGCCGGCTGGCAGAAAAGGCAAAGGCGCTGACGGTTTCCGGCGCGAAAAAGGCGGAATACGGGGAATCCGGAAAATATGTAAGCTTCACGGACAAAACGGGAGAAAAGGCTGTCGTAACCATTAACCAGGACACCATTGAAAAAGACATACAGTTTGCCGGGTATAACCTTCTGGTAACTTCCGAAACAGAAATGAGCGATCAGGACATTTACAGTACCTACCATAACCTCTGGCGCATTGAGGAATCCTTTAAGATTATGAAATCCGACCTGGATGCAAGACCGGCATTCTGTCAAAAAGAAGATACGATAAAAGGGCATTTTTTAGTATGCTACCTGACAGTATTATTAGAGCGTATTTTTCAATTCAAGATACTGGAAAACAAGTATGCGACGGAGGAAATCTTCCGTTTTCTGAAAGATTTCCGTATTACGAAAGCGGAGACAAAGTACATCAACACGGCAACATCCGGCGACATCATCAATGAACTGGCCTTAAAACTAAAGCTTCCGCTGACAAACTATTTTCTGACAGAAACGCAGGTCAGATCCATCTTAAACCATAAAATCTGAACCGTTAGAATCTAAAAAGCTGCTGCAAATCTGAGCTGCAGCGGCTTTCCTTTTTCAATGAGTTAACGCCATTTTTTAATGTCTGATACCAAAGACAGGTTATAATATTCCCTTTGCTCGGCGATGTCAAGGAAATTTTTAAACTTTTTTACCTCTTTTTACCTCTGTTTTTTATTTCCACTAGACAAACTTCACAAGGTCGTCAACGCTTTTTCTCTTAGGCGCATCAGGAGCTTCGTCCGCATATCCGACTGCGACAAGCGCGGCTACCCTCTGCCCCTCGTCAATGCCAAGTATCTCTGCAACCTTGCTCTCGTCAAAAATGCCGAGAATTACAGAGCCGATGCCTTTATCATGCGCCGCAAGGCAGAAGGTCTGTGTGGCAAGTCCCGTGTCAAAAACCTCCCAGCGGTCTTCCTTGCTGGTCGTGTATGAGCCGTCGCGCTCAAAGCCGCTCCTGCCATGCACGAGCATAACTACGACAAGCGCCGCCGCGCCGTTTATTATGCCTTTATTGTGCTCAAAACCAAGCACTGCTTCGTCTGCGATTCTGCTCTTTATGGCAGCATCCTCAACTACGACATATCTTGTGACCTGTGTGTTTTTCCATGACGGCGCATATGCCGCCGCGCTGATTATCTCCTGCATGAGCTCATGCGGTATCTGCTGGGCTTTAAATTTTCTGATGCTTCTTCTTGTCTCGATACATTTTATTGTTTCCATGATAATTCCTCCATTTCTGATGAGAATAACGCGCCGCCAACATAACGCAAACGGCAGCGCTGACTTTTGGGGTTGCCTGATTGTTTGCATATTTAAATTAGCATATTTTAAGTATAACTAATATTTGGAAGAATTGCATTAGTTTTTGAAAGATTATTTAAAATTTCTGACATTTCTCATACTTCATACGCCCAAATGCTCTTAATCTGCCCTGCAATTTCATCATAAGTCCATCTTTTCATGCTCCTGGCAACGCAGTTTGGATCATTTACCATAAATCCATCCTCATCATACCCGTAAATCACCACAAAATGCCCCGCCGTAGTAAAATCCCCGCTCCCGACCGCGCATATAATAACGCAGCCCCTGTCAAGCGCCCCCACGATTGAAGCCCGCGAAAGGCTGGGCTTTGTTATTTTCAGCTTGTGGAACGGCACATTTTCCATTAGCGCCCAAGCTGTCCCTGTTCCTTCCACATAAAAACCATTTTTCATGCTGTACTCCGCAACCTTATCGGGCGTGCATGACGCGTCCCCCGTCAGATAAAACAGTGCCATCGAAAGGCACGTCGGTCCACAGCCAGCAAGCCCGATGCAGCTTTCGCCATACGGCTTATAGCCCCACCGCCTGTCCCACTGCAGAAAGAGCGGATATTCCTGCTCTTTCTCGCTGGCAGTAAGCCTTGAAAGCTCGTCTGCAGGCGGTTCTTTTATATATTCCCGATAATTTGCCGCAAAATCCGACATTTCGGGATTGTTCGCCAATGCCATGAGCAGCTCCTCTGGATATTCGGCTTCATTTTCTGCAATACGCGCAATCTCATCATTGTCATTGCCCAATTCCTTAAGCCGCTCAACCGCCTCCGCCCTTGTGCGCCTTACAGGCTTTGAAACCTCTGCTGCTGCAATGCTCTCCGCATAGACATACGCAGACTGTCCATTGCCTCCCGCATTGTCCGCCGCATTATCCAAAAGCTGCTGCCTTTCAGCCTCATAAACCGCCTGCGCTCGTTCCAGCGCTGCCTTTACTTCCTCAATCTGCACATTTGTATCTTTGATTTTGAATGCCATCAGCGCAAAGCAGGCTGACACTAAAACAAAAAGTATGCGCTTTCTCCGCCTGCGCTTTCGCATTTCGTAAATCCGCTTTTTCTTTCCTCGGCTTTTTATAGTCCTGCTCCTATTAACGTTTTTTCCGCTGCGTGCCCCTTGCGTCATATTTTCCTCCGTATGAACATAGTCATAAATATGATTAACTGCATAAAATCATTCTTTCATATTTATATCTAAATTAGCTCTAAAACGCAGGCAATGTCAACGTAAAGCATTATTTTTACTCATATTTGTGCATTTGCAGGCACAGTAAAAGGCGCAAAGCATAATGTTCACAACAGCCCTGCGCCTTATATTAATATTTTTATGATATTTTTTGTAATTTTTTGCTGTGCTCAATAAGTACATTCTTTATAACATCAATATCAGCCTGCATCGCATCTATTTGCTCTACACCCGTTTGATAGCGTTTATACGTAGAAAGATAACATGATTCAATGTTCTGCAAACGTGGTAAAATATCATTTTCCTGTGTCAATTCAATTTTTTTCAGTCTTTCATTTACTGGCTTTAGCTTTTTATCCATCATATCCGATATCGCCAGCAGCAATTCATTATCGCTCATATGCCACTCCTCCCTCAACTGTCCGCATACATTCATCAATGCTGCCCTATCTCTCGGCACTCTCAAACGCCTGGTTAATATCCTCTATCATATCAATCACAGCCTGCCTTGACGCGTCGGCAAAATTCAGCGCGCCAAACTTTTCGTACTTTTCATTTTGATACGCGGCGATTATTCCTCTTGACGAATTGATAATCGCCCCCAGACGGCTGTCGTCAAAGAAATGTATCAAATCCTTGCCCTTGCCGCCCTGAGCACCATATCCAGGCACAAGTATAAACGTCTTTGGCATAAGCCTGCGCAGCACCCGCCCCTGCTCAGGATAAGTCGCGCCCACCACAGCGCCGACGCTGCTGTAACCGTTTGCGCCCACAAGCTGTTCGCCCCATTCAGCCACCTTCTCGCCTACTATCTCATAGAGCGGACGCTCCGCGCTGCCATCCTTCACCAGACGATCCTGAAACTCGCCGCTGCTCGGGTTAGAAGTCTTCACCAGAATAAAAATTCCCTTTTTCTCCTCCCTGCAGACATTTATAAACGGCTGTATGCCGTCGCTTCCAAGATACGGGTTTACCGTCGCAAAATCCTCGCCAAAGCCCGCACAAACGCTGCCGCCCACCTTGACACTTCCAAGATGCGCCGCCGCATACGCCTCCGAAGTAGAGCCTATATCCCCGCGCTTTACGTCGCCTATCACAACTAAGCCCTTTTCCTGACAGTATTCAACCGTCTTTTTGAAAACCATAAGCCCTTCTATTCCAAACTGCTCATACATAGCAATCTGCGGCTTTACTGCAGGTATCAAATCATAGGTCTTGTCGATAATCTCCTTATTGTAAAGCCATATCGCCTCCGCCGCGCCCTCGAGCGTCTCGCCCCGCTCCTCAAAAGCAAGCTTCTTTATATGCTCTGGCACAAGCTTCATCGTAGGATCAAGCCCCACCACAATAGGCGCTCCCGTCTTCTTAATCTTATCTATAAGTCTGTCAATCACCGCACATACCTCCATTCACCACAGCGCCTTGTGAAACAGCCATTGCCGTAATCAGCCCGCATTTCTTCTCACACTACGCTTTTCACAAAGTCCGCGTACTTCTTAATATTTGAAACATTCACATACTTCTGCCGCGACTGTCCCGCCTCAATAACAAGCGTAGGCGCCTGCATAACACCGTACTTTATGGCAAGATCCGCGTTTTCCTCAGCGTCAACCACGGTATAGTCAATATTTTTCAGATATTCCCTGGCAAGCCTGCAGTTTGGACATGTCTTTGTGGTAAACAGAATAGTCCTCGCCGCAGAGCGTGCGCTGACACGCCGCTCCTCCGATGCCTTTTTCTCGACAGCCTTTACATTAAGCTTATCATGCGCCGCATAAACCATATTCCCCATCTTGTACTCTGTCCTGTTGGCGTATTCCTGAAGCTTGCCGTCATTCCAGTTCTGCACTGGTCTGTAGTAACCTGTAATGCGGCTGTAAACCTCCGTTGTCTTTCCGCACTTAGGACACTTCTTCTGCTCGCCGTTGAGATACCCATGCTCCTTGCATATGGAATATGTCGGCGACAGCGTATAATACGGAAGCTTGTAGTTTTCCGCGATAGTCCTCACAAGCTTTGCCGCAGCTTTCCAGTCAGGAAGCTTTTCGCCAAGGAACGCATGAAAAACAGTCCCCGAAGTATAGAGCGTCTGCAGCTCGTCCTGCACGTCAAGCGCGTCAAAAATATCCGTAGTATAATCCACTGGCAGATGCGATGAATTTGTATAGTAAGGCGTATCGCCTTCATTTCCCGCCGTTATAATGTCAGACCACTTCTGCCTGTCATGCTTTGCAAGCCTGTATGTAGTGCTTTCCGCGGGCGTAGCTTCGAGATTATAGAGGTCGCCGTAAAGCTCCTGATAATCAGACAGCCGCTCGCGCATATGATTCAGGACTGCCTTGGTAAACTCCTGCGTTTCCTTGTGCGACAAATCCTTTCTAAGCCAAGACGCGTTAAGCCCCGCCTCGTTCATGCCGATAAGTCCTATCGTTGAAAAATGGTTGTCAAAGCTGCCAAGGTAACGCTTGGTATATGGGTACAAACCCTCGTCCAAAAGCTTTGATATAACGTTTCTCTTTATCTTAAGCGAACGCGCGCTTATATCCATGAGCTTGTCAAGACGCCTGTAAAAGTCCGCCTCGTCTTTTGCCAGATATGCGATGCGCGGCATATTTATCGTAACCACGCCGACGCTTCCCGTGCTCTCGCCCGAGCCAAAGAAACCACCTGTTTTTTTACGGAGTTCTCTCAAATCAAGCCTTAAACGGCAGCACATGCTGCGCACGTCAGATGGCTCCATGTCAGAATTTATATAATTTGAAAAATACGGCGTGCCATATTTAGCCGTCATTTCAAATAACAGTCGGTTGTTTTCCGTGTCCGACCAGTCAAAATCACGTGTTATCGAATATGTAGGAATAGGATACTGGAAGCCTCTGCCGTTTGAGTCGCCCTCAATCATAGTCTCGATAAACGCCTTGTTTATCATATCCATCTCAGCCTTGCAGTCCTTGTAGCAGAAATCCATCTCCTCGCCGCCCACAATCGCGGGCAGCTCCGCCAAGTCATTCGGCACGGTCCAGTCAAGCGTGATGTTGCTGAACGGCGCCTGCGTACCCCAGCGGCTCGGCGTATTCACGCCATATATAAACGCCTCAATGCATTTTTTCACTTCATCATAAGAAAGCCCGTCAGCCTTTACAAACGGCGCAAGGTATGTATCAAAAGACGAAAACGCCTGCGCGCCCGCCCACTCATTCTGCATTATGCCGAGGAAATTGACCATCTGGTTGCAGAGCACGGACAAATGCTTTGCGGGAGCAGATGTTATTTTACCCGTGATGCCGCCAAGCCCTTCCTTTATAAGCTGCTTTAGCGACCAGCCCGCGCAGTACCCCGTGAGCATTGACAAATCGTGGATATGTATATCCGCGTTCCTGTGCGCGTTAGCTATCTCCTCGTCATATATCTCAGAAAGCCAGTAATTTGCCGTGACAGCGCCCGAGTTTGACAAAATCAGACCGCCTACGGAATAAGTCACTGTAGAGTTTTCCTTCACCCTCCAGTCCTCAACCTTGACATAGCTGTTTACCACTTCCTTGTAGTCAAGTATCGTGGACTTCATATTGCGCATTTTCTCGCGCTGCTTCCTGTAAAGAATAAACGCCTTGGCTGTGGCGGCATATCCCGCCTCCTCAAGCACCTTCTCGACGCTGTCCTGAATATCCTCCACATGTACCGCCTCGTCCTTAATCTTGCCCTGAAAATCCGCTGTAACCCTCAAGGAAAGCAAATCAACCACGTCCTGATTGTACTGTACCTGAGTAGCGTCAAATGCCTTTATAATGGCGCCTCCCACCTTGTCAAGCTTAAAATCCGCATAGCTGCCGTCTCTTTTAATAACCCTGAACACTTAACCTTACCCCTTCCCTATCTGTAAGACTGCCCACGCTGATGCCAAATGGAACAGCTTAAATCTTATCCAGTCAGCCCTTGTAAGCATTTCAGAAAATCTTAGGCTGCATTTTCTGCAGCCTTAAAATTTCCTAACGGTTTAATAATATCAGATAAAGAACAGTAAGTCAATCGAACACTACTAAATATCATATGTTCTTTATTAAATAAATACAATATCTTGTATTTACGCGGTTTTCAGCGTATTTTAACCATAAGCGCCCGCAAATCCCGTTTTTCATTAAATAACGTTTGCTATCTTGTGCTCAGAAAATCCGCCTCGCGCTTTGCGTCAGCATCATCGGGATATGTTGAAATATACTCGTTCATCATAGTTTTTGCGCTTGCAAAATTCCCCAGTCTCTCATTTACGACAATCAGGTTATATTTAAGCTCCTGAAGATAACCAGTGTCCCCTAATTCCGCGCCCGCCTCAAAGGCGTCAAGCGCCTCGCTGTATTTCTCCTGCTTCATCAGGCATATCCCAAGGCTGTTGTATATCGCCGCGTCGGGAGGATTTGCCCCCAGATAAGTCTGGTACACTACCGCCGCATAATTCATATCTCCAAGCTGCTCATACGTCTTTCCGAGTATCAGCGAGGTTTCCGCGCTGCTGCCATTCAACGAGGAATCCAAATAAATACGCGCGTTATCATAATCCTCAAGATAGTAATATATCATACCCTTCTCGCTGTCTTTCAGACTTTTCTCCTTATTTTCCATCAGCTCGCTCAGGTAAACCTTGCCCTCCTCAGTATAGCCCGCCGCCTGCATTTCCGCATACGCGTCAATCACAAGTTCAAGGTTATCTGGCTCAAGGGAAAATGCCTTCTCAAAATCAGCTATGGCATCCTCGTACCGATTTTCCTTTAAAAAAACACATGCTCTTAAATAGTAGGCGTCAACCTCCTTCTTTCTAAGCCCGATTATCGCCGTGTATATCTGCTCCGCATCACTGTACTCGCCAAGCTTCATATGCGCCGCCGCAAGATAATAATTTGTGTCATATTCAAGCTGGGTAAGTCCTCCGCCCGCATATGAGAGAGACGTTAAAAACGCGTTTTTAGCCTCCTCATAATTGCCAAGCCCCATGTATGCGAGTCCCTCTCCTCTGTACAAAAGCTGATTATCCTCCTTATAGACAATCGCCGCCTCAAAGCTTTCAAGCGCCGTCTGATAATCATACTGCTCCAAAAGCTCCATTCCCTTTAAAATATTGGTGTTTTCCACCTTTTTCCCGCAGCCCGAAAGCATCACTGAAAATAAAGCCGCCATTGCGAATGTCGCAACACATGTTATTTTTTTATGCCGCATAATTAAACCTCATTTTTTCAATCCAATGCTTAAACATGAAACTTAGAAATTCTCAAATGCCTTAATCTCTCCCAAACAAATCCCTTGTATAAATCTTATCTGACACGTCCTTCAAATCCTCTGAAATCCTGTTGGCAATAATCACGTCGCACTCCGCCTTAAAGCTCTCCAAATCCTTCGTAACCCTTGAGTTAAAGAAACTGTCCTCCTTCATCGTCGGCTCATACACGACAACCTCAATGCCCTTAGCCTTGATGCGCTTCATAATGCCCTGAATCGCGGAATGTCTAAAATTATCGGAATTTGTTTTCATCGTGAGCCTGTAAATCCCGACCTTCTTAGGCTTCCTGTCAAGAATCATCTTCGCTATGTGATCCTTGCGCGTAGTATTCGCCTCAACAATCGCGGAAATCAGGTTGTTAGGCACATCGGCAAAATTTGCCCGCAGCTGCTTTGTATCTTTCGGCAGGCAGTACCCGCCATAGCCAAACGAGGGGTTGTTGTAATGCTTTCCAATTCTCGGATCAAGGCACACGCCCTCAATAATCTGCTTAGTGTCAAGCCCCCTCACCTCGGCATACGTGTCAAGCTCATTGAAATACGCCACTCGCAGCGCCAGATAAGTATTCGCAAAAAGCTTAATCGCCTCCGCCTCCGTCGAGCCCGTAAACAATACATCAATATTTTCCTTTAACGCTCCCTGCTTTAAAAGCCCCGCAAAAACCTCCGCGCGCTCCGACTGCTCCCCCACGATGATTCTCGAAGGGTAAAGATTGTCATACAGCGCCCTGCCCTCGCGCAGAAACTCAGGCGAAAACATAATATTCCGCGTATCATATTTTTCCTTTATCCTCTTGGTATATCCCACAGGCACAGTCGATTTTATAACCATCACCGCATCAGGATTTACCTTCAGCACCAGCTCCACCACCTGCTCAATCGAGCTCGTGTCAAAATAATTCAAATCAGGATCGTAGTTGGTAGGCGT
Organism: uncultured Lachnospiraceae bacterium; assembly: GCA_947625775.1. Taxonomy (GTDB): domain Bacteria; phylum Bacillota; class Clostridia; order Lachnospirales; family Lachnospiraceae; genus COE1. The sequence goes on from CANQPM010000007.1 coordinate 122,278, forward strand.
CGCTATGATTATAAAATCCGCGTCCCTGTATGCCTCCCCGCCATTTGTCGTCGCCTTTAAATTAAGCGGCTTTGTGCCCAAATACTCCTCAAGCTCCTTATCAATAATCGGCGACTTCCTATTGTTAATCATATCCGCCTTTTCCTGAAAAATATCGACTGCCGTCACCTCATTGTGCTGCGCCAGCAGAACAGCATTCGACAATCCCACATAACCTATCCCAGCCACCGCAATCTTCATATCCTCAAATACCTCCGTACTTTAATCAAAATTTATTACACTGATATCCCAGCATTATACTAAGTTTACCACAACACCGCTTTACTTGTCCACCACCAAAACACCACGGCATATAAAAATAAACGCCGAAAATCCAACAAAAAGTCAGACTTTCGGCATCTTATCCTATTTTCTTAAATCCACCGCCTTCGCAGACTCCCTCTCAAGAAGCTCCGCCTCATACACAATATGCTGATGCTGCCGCTTCCCCGAAATAATGTCAAACAGCAGCCTAGCCGTCTCCCTAGCCATCTTCTCAATCGGCTGCCGCACCGTCGTAAGACTGGGCGTAATATAATTCGCCAGCTCTATCCCGTCATACCCCGACACGGATACATCGTCTGGAACGCTCAGCCCCGCCTCATACAGCGCCCTCTCCGCGCCTATCGCCAGCGTATCCGCCACCGCATACAGCGCCGTAAACTCCTCTCCGCCCGCAAGCAGCTTCTTTGCAGCCAGATACCCGCTCTCCATTGAAAACGGAATCATCTTCTGGCTGACATGGCACACAAGCCCTGGATTCACTTCAATGCCGCTCTCCCGCAGCGCATCATAGTACCCCTCAAGACGCAGCCTGCCAATGCTCTGTCCTTCCTCCGCCTCAGCCACAATAATCGCTATCCTCCTGTGCCCCAAGCCAATGAGATAGTCAACCATTCTCCTGCTCTCCCTGCGGTCGTCCACGCCTATGTTTGAATAAAGGCTCTTGCTTATATTTTCAGGTATCGCGCCCGCCGTGCTGAACACAAACGGCACGCTCAGCTTTTTAAGCTTTTCCTCAGAGTGCGCAAACATGCCGCCCAGAAATATTATGCCCCTCAAACGCTTCTCCTTTACAAGCCGCTGCGCCATATCCACCTCGTCTTCGTCAGCTTCTATATAGGAAAGCTCCATTGAATAATGCTTCTTTTTACATTCGCCCTCGATAATCTCTATCATATTTGCAAAGAAAAGATTGGACATTCCCTTTACCAGCACTGCAATCGCCTTGGCATCAGAACGCTTGAGGTTCCTTGCGCTGTTGTTTGGCACATAGCCGTATTCCTCTATAGTCCGCAGGATTTTTTCCTTTGTTTCAGGATTTATGTCAGGGTGATTGTTAATCGCCCTCGACACTGTGCTCACGCCCACTCCGCAAAGCCTTGCTATGTCCTTTATTGTAGGTTCAAACACGGCAATACTCCTTTTATTTAGCCTTTTTTGCTTTTTCTTTCTTTTGACGCGGCGCCCTGCCGTAAAGCTGCGCAAGCTCAAGCATCTCGCATTTAAGCTCATCGGTAAACGCCTCTTTCTCTACGCGCCACTCCCAGTTGCCGCCAAGCGTTGACGGAGTATTGATCCGCGCATCACTGCCAAGCCCGAGATAATCCTGCAGTGGTATGATTGCCGTATCCGCCACGCTTGCAAGCGCCACGCGGATAAGCTCTTTGCAAATCTCGGAATTTCTCTTTACGCCAAGGAATTTTTTCGTAAATGCCAAGTCCTTCCTGCTGACCGCCGAAATCCAGCCCTCTACGGTATCGTTGTCATGCGTGCCCGTGTAAACCACACAGTTTTTCGGGTAATTATATGGAAGGTAATCGTTCTCCTCCCTCGAATCAAACGCGAACTGCAAAATCTTCATTCCTGGATATCCTGTCTTTTTGACAAGCTTTAACACGCTCGGCGTAAGAAAGCCTAAATCCTCAGCAATAACCGCCTGATTGCCAAGCGTCTTTTTCATAGCCTCGAAAAGCTTGTAGCCAGGTCCTTTTTTCCACTCGCCGTTCTCCGCCGTGTCGTCGCCGTAAGGCACTGACCAGTATTCGTCAAAGCCCCTGAAATGGTCGATGCGCACCACGTCATATATCTTGAAGCAGTACGCAAGGCGTCTCAGCCACCACGCAAAGCCCGTCTCCTCGTGGTAATCCCACCGATAAAGAGGATTGCCCCAGAGCTGTCCCGTAGCTGAAAAAGAATCGGGCGGGCAGCCCGCCACGGCTGTCGGCACATTTTCCTCGTCAAGCTGGAAAAGCTCAGGGTTTGCCCAAGTGTCAGCGCTGTCAAACGCCACATATATAGGTATATCCCCTATTATGCTTATGCCCTTTTTATTGGCGTATGCCTTCAGCTCGCCCCACTGCTTGGCGAAAAGATACTGCTGGAAGCCGTAAAAAGATATTTCGCTGGAAAGCCTTTTCCCATACTCCGCCATAGCGTCAGGCCTGCGCAGCCTTATATCCTCGTCCCACTCTATCCATGAAACGCCGCCGAGTGAATCCTTGATTGCCATATACATAGCGTAATCCCTGATCCACTCCTTGTTCTCCTCCACAAATTCAAGATAGTCTGGTTTAGTCTTTATATTAGCCCTCTCGTATGCTTTTCTGAGGAGCTTAAAGCGCGTATTGTAAATTTTTTCATAGTTTACCTTGTCAGGCTCGTCGCCGTAGTCAGCCTCCTCACACTCCTCCTGCGTAAGAAGTCCCTCGTCAATTAGCGCGTCAAGGCTGATATAGTAAGGACTGCCCGCAAAGGTTGAAAAGGACTGGTATGGCGAATCGCCGTAGCCCGTAGGTCCGAGCGGCAGAATCTGCCACAGCGACTGTCCCGCGTCTGCAAGAAAATCAACAAAATCATATGCCTCCTTTGAAAAGCCGCCGATTCCAAATCTTGACGGCAGGCTTGATATCGGCATCAAAACACCACATTTCCTCATAAATATCCCCATTTCTGCGCTGCTCTTTATACAAAATCATACATAGACTACAGCTTGCGCCAACAGCGCAGGCGCAAAGCCGTGCGTGAAAATCAGGTTTTCTTATGCGTATTCTAATGCATGTTTTTAACAAATCTGGTAACGTTTCCGAAAACGTTACCATTACTTGCTACTATTATGTTACCATTACGCCGATATAATTACAATATACAATAATACTGGAAAAATACCGAATTTTTTTATAATATTTGCACAAGTCTCTTTACTTTGGCTGCAATATTTATTAATCAATGAAACTCAGGGCTGCCGCAATAAGTATTACACATACAAGATATGATATTGTGTCTGAATTAAATAATGCCATATCTTGTGCTTATATTCCTTATTGCGACAGCCCCTATCAGCCTGAGACTCGCTCCGCTAGTCATTAGTTTGCTGCACAGCAGAACTGCGGGGAATTTACCCCGAAAGATTAAATCAGTCCTTTGCATTATTATTGCCATGCGCATTAAACGGCGGCGGAAAACCTCACCGTCGCCGTTTAATAAAAATATTACTATACATTTTAGTTAAGCTTCCAGATGTCCCTGTTGTACTCCGCGATTGTCCTGTCTGATGAGAAAAAGCCTGCCTTTGCGATATTTACAAGCATCATGCGTTTCCATTTCTCCTCATTCCTGTAGTCCTCAAACATGCGATCCTTTGTCGCGATATAGTCTTCGAGGTCAAGCAGCGTCATAAACCAGTCCTTGTTGATAAGCTCCTTTTGAAGCCTTACAAGACGCTCCTTGTTTCCTGCAAGCAGCGCGGGCTTGCTTGTGATAAAGTCAACCGCCTCTCTTATAACCTTGCTGCCTTTGTAGTAGTCCTTCGCCACATAATCAGCCTTTGCGTAATGCTCAATAACCTGCTCTGACTTTTCGCCAAAGATGTAAATATTGTCGTCGCCTACAAGCTCATGAATTTCCACGTTCGCGCCGTCGCTTGTTCCGAGCGTCACAGCGCCGTTGAGCATAAATTTCATGTTGCCCGTGCCGCTTGCCTCCTTTGAAGCGAGTGAAATCTGCTCTGAAATGTCGCAGGCGGGGATAAGCTTTTCAGCGTAGCTTACGTTATAATTTTCAACCATTACGACCTTCATGTAGTCCTTTACGTCGGGATCGTTGTTCACTATCTCCTCCAATACAAGGAGCAGGTGTATGATGTCCTGCGCTATCGTGTATGCAGGAGCAGCCTTTGCGCCGAAGATAAATGTAATCGGCGTAGAAGGCTTTTTGCCGCCCTTGATTTCAAGGTACTTGTGTATGATGTAGAGCGCGTTCATCTGCTGGCGCTTGTACTCGTGAAGCCTCTTTATCTGGACATCAAAGATTGAATCAGGGTTAATCTCCTGCCCTTCATTTTCCTTGATGTACTTGGCAAGCTCGGATTTCTTTTCCTTCTTGATTGCCTTTATCTTGGACAAAAGCGCCTCGTCGTCAATGTGCTGCATAAGCTTTTCAAGCTCCGCCGCGTCCTTCTTGTAGCCGTCGCCTATAGCATTTGAAATGCAAGCCGCAAGCTCCCTGTTGCACGAAAGCAGCCATCTTCTGAAGGTGATGCCGTTCGTCTTGTTGTTGAATTTTTCAGGATAAAGCTTGTAAAAATGATTGAGCTCGCTGTTCTTCAAAATCTCCGTGTGGATAGCCGCCACGCCGTTTACCGAAAAACCATAGTGGATATCTATGTGCGCCATATGAACTCTTTCATTCTTGTCTATAATCTGCACTGCCTCCTCAGAATGCTTAACTGCCACGCGCCTGTCAAGCTCCTTGATGATAGGCATAAGCTGTGGCACAACCTTCTCGAGATACTCGACAGGCCATTTTTCGAGCGCCTCCGCAAGTATTGTGTGGTTTGTGTACGCGCAGGTCTTGCTTACGACGTCAATAGCTTCGTCCATGCTAAAGCCCTCCTGCTCCGTAAGGATTCGGATAAGCTCAGGGATAACCATTGTCGGATGCGTATCATTAATCTGGATAACGGCGTGCTCATTGAGCTTGTGAAGGTCGTAGCCATTGTCCTTCATCTCCTTTAAAATAAGCTGTGCGCCGTTGCATACCATAAAATACTGCTGGTAAATGCGGAGCTGCTGCCCTGCCTCGTCTGAATCGTCAGGATAGAGGAAAAGCGTAAGATTTTTTTCAATGTTTTCCTTATTAAAGTCTATGCCGTCCTCTACTATGCTCTCATCAACCGTCTCTATGTCAAATAAATGCAGCTTGTTTACGCCCTGCTCATATCCTACTACGTCAATGTCGTACAGCCTTGACATAACCTTTCTATTGCCAAAGTAAACAGGGAAGGAAATGTCTGTCTTTGTCAGCCACGACTGCTCCTCAATCCAGTCATTTTTCTCAGCCGTCTGCTGCCTGTCCTTAAATACCTGCTTGAAAAGCCCGAAGTGGTAGTTAAGACCTATGCCGTCGCCCGCAAGTCCAAGGCTTGCAATCGAGTCAAGAAAGCACGCCGCCAGCCTGCCAAGCCCGCCGTTGCCAAGCGAAGGCTCTGGCTCTATCTCCTCGATAACGCTAAGCGACTTGCCCTCCTCCTTCAAAGCCTGCTCCAGCTCGTCATATATGCCAAGATTTATCAGGTTGTTTGACAACAGCTTGCCGATAAGAAACTCCGCTGAAATGTAGTAAACCTTTTTCGTGCCCTTAATCTGTCCCTTGCTGCTCATCATGTCCTTTGTCATGTTGAGAACTGCAAAATAAAGCTGCCTGTCATCAAGTTCTTTGATGGCTTTGCCATACATTTTCTGCGCCACTGCCTCAAGATTCGTCTTTACGCTCATTTTTTACCTCTTTCCGCGCATTCTGCGCTTTTTGCTTATATTATTTTTACCAAATTGAAGCCTTATGAAACAAAATTTCATGAAAATCCGTCTATCATCTCCGCCTTCTGGTTTGCGTATCCGCCCACAATCGTCTTAGTATAATCTCACCCCGTCAATGTGAATATCCGCTCGCAATCGTTTTTAACACACTGCGGCAATCCGCTTATGATATGACATCAAGATACTTTATCCTGATAAGCTCGTGCGGCATTATTATCTCCCTGCCGCTTTCGCCCTCCATAAGCCGTGAAAGCTCCTCGACTGCGCCTGCGGCTATGCTGCTGAAATCCTGCTTTACGGTATGCATCTGCTTGCCAGCGTAACCCATAAGGCTCACTCCGTCAAATCCGCATACTGGGCGGTATATGTCCATATCTATCAGCGCCTTCATAGCGCCTATCGCCATCAGGTCTGAGGCGCATATTATCGCGTCTTTGTTTTTGGCGTACTGCATTGTGAGCTTCCTTGCCTCGAGCTCGCTGAAATTTCCTGTCCTTATAAAGACTGTAAGCCCGAGCTCATCGGCAAGCTGTCTTATGCCCTTTAGCCTTTCCTCTGACACATAGCCGTTTTTCTTGCCTGCTATATATAATATTTTTCTGCTTCCGCTTTCAAGTACAAATTTTTTTGCCACCTCATACTGTGCTTTCGCGTTGTCAATATGGACACTGGAGGTATTTGCGTCTACGCCTGGAGCATCTATAAGCACTGACTTGAATTTGCCGCTTTTGACAAGCTTGTAAATTGCCTTGTCGTGCTTTGACAGCCCGCATATTATCAGCCCTTCTATGCTCTGCGACTGGAAATAGCGTATCATCTCGTCTACGCTCATCTCCTGTATCATGGTGAAAAATACCGTGATTATATCGAGCCCCAGCTCCTTCGCCTTATTGATTGCGCCTATGATGTACTGCATGGGGATTTCGTCTACGCTCTGCGCATGCTTATCCATATCGAGCACCAGAGCCAGCCGTCCTGTCTTTTTTGAGGACAGGGCTGACGCTATGGAATTTGGCACGAAGCCAAGCTCCTCTATTGCCGCATTTACCTTTTCCCGCGTCTTTGCGCTGACATTGGGATAATGGTTCAGCACCTTTGAAACTGTAGAGATGGCAACTCCTGCCCGCTTTGCTACATCTCTGATTGAAACCAAAATTTTTACCACCTTTGCGGTTTTATTTTTTTGACTGAATTTTATGTCGGGGGTATATTTTTTGCCGTATGTGTCTGAGTTGTTGGAAAACGTTTTCAGGAAAACGTTTTCTTAATGATATAACATAAAATTGGTTTTGTCTAGGGGGTTTTGAAAAATTTTTGTGAAAAAATTGGCTGAAGGACGAAGGCGGTCAGCAGTGGTGCGGTCGGACGAGGCGAAAACAGCGTATTTCCTAATACAATGGATATACGTGTTCTAATGAGGACGAGGTCGGCGCTAGTCGCCATCCGTGGCTCCGAGCGTCTCAATTTGCCGTCCGGGCAAATTGACCTCTGGTGTTCTTGCCATTGTATAAGGAAATACGCTGTTTCCGCCTATGCCCTCCCACACCACTGCTGACCACCTTCTGGGTATTTTCTGCCTTGTGCCGCTGCTGGTGTTTTCTGGGTATTTTCTGCCCTGTACCGCTGTTGGCGCTTTCTGGGTATTTTCTGCCATGTATCACTACTGACCGCCTTTTAGGTATTTTCTACATTTTACTTTTTGTATTTTTACTTGTATATTGTTTTTCAAAAACTATTATCGATAATGAATATATTTGATATATATTAAATAATCAAATATGATTGTACTTTTGTACAAAACACAGATTTTGTTCAAAATTCAAAAACATAAACGAAAAAACAAAAAGAGAGCAAATGGTAGATACACATAAAACAGTATCAACCAACAAGCTGAAATAAGGTAGCTGCCGTACAGGGTGCAGAGAAAGACGAGTGGAAAGCGATTGCTTTTTGCCCGTCTTTTTCTTTGCCTGTTACACAATAAACGCCCATTTTTGAGGGTAGACGTATAAAACCTTTATTATATATTGTCTGAATTAAGATGAAGTCCCATTTTTGTAAATGCCATATATCCCTTTTCCGTAATTCTATATACTGTTTTTTTGCTTTCTTCTAATTCAATCCAACCATTCGAAATATAAAGCTTTAATAAAGCCGCACCTAAGTTTCCACCCAAATGGTCATAGCACTTTTTTCCGTAATGTTTTTTAGAATACATATTATTCTCCCTCATCAAAAGCTAAGAGTGCAATTTCTAAAGCGTCAACTACCGCAAGCCCTACTGCGGGGAGTCCAACTAAAACTGCACTTTTTATTTCCTCTTTTGTTGCTCCCATCTTTTTGGCAGACATTACATGAAACTTTAACCCACTAATCATTCTTGTTGCAGAAAGAACAGAGATATAAGCAAGCTCGTGCGTTTTTGGGTCTAAAACACTTTCTTGCGACAGTTTCATAGCCATACTCATGTATGCTTTTCCAATGTTAGAAGTTTCAGTCATAAACATTTGAAATCCTCCAGAAGTTTTATCCATAGACTGTTGATAATTATTTTCCATTGTATTCTCCTCCATTAGATTATTCTGTAAAATCATTTGATGTGTTATCTATTTTCTTAATATCAACTATGTGGAATTTTTTACTTTAATCAAACATTCCTGCTTACATAATTGACTGTTAATTTCCCGCTGCATGCGCTTTAAATTGACCCGCGGCTCGGCTACCTCTCATACAATCCAATCCAAAAAGGGGACAAACAAAACTGTTAAGCTACTTTTTGCAGTCATGCTCTAATCATTTCTATATTCTTTTTCAAAAGTATCTATCCACTCTAAAAGAGCATTATAGAGAAGCTGTTGCTGATCGAAAATTGTTTTGCCGACAAGTGGCAAATACGAATAATATTCCTCCGCATATTCTTTGTTCGTTTGCTTAGAAATAGTAATACTGTTGCGTAATTGAGCAACTAAACCCATTGCCTTTTGTTTGTCCAACCTGTTAAGATTTGCAATCACCACATTAAAATCAAATAACAATGGCACTTGTTGATTTACAAAATCATTCATAAGCTGCTCAAAATAAGCGCGCCCCTTATCTGTAATCGAGTATATTGCCTTATCAGCAAATTTTTCACCTTTAACAACGTCGCTTTTCAGATACCCTTGATCCGCAAGTTTTATAACTTTTCGATAAATTGAGGGAACACTAATCTTTGTCCATCTCGAAAAATGATGATAATCTACATCCTTCTGAATGTCGTATGCGCTCTGGGATTTTTCTATTACCATGCCAAGTATGGCTAAATCTATTGATGACATATCTACGCCTCCGTTTTTACTATCTTTAATATTACTATTATTAATAGTAAAAGTCAAGAGGAATGATTAAAATAAAAACGGAAAGTACATTTGCAGATGTATATGCAAATACAGACTATCTATCCTCGCAGTCTTTGAAGCTTGTAAGGATTTTTTCCCGGCTTTGACATTTACACACCTTTTCCGTTGCAAGAAGTAAAGAGAGGTTTCTGAAAAATTTTCCTCTGCCTTTTGCAAAATCGCCCTGCGCAGTGGCATAGATAGTGAGAGGAATTTCAGAGATTTTGGGACACTTTCCAACAAGCTAAAGCCTACAAAACGAAAAAACTTATGCTGTTTTATGAGCGCTGCCCTAAAATTACACTTGCTTTTTCTAAAAAACACAAAAATCCCCACCACAAAGACGGCACCCCAACACCCAGAAACCGCTTAGATATGTCTGCTGCGCATGCCTAGGCTGTGGAGGGGCGGATTTTCTTATACAATGATAAGTAACCAGAGGGCGATTTGCCCGGACGGCAAATCGAGGCGCTCGGAGCCACGGATGGCGACTAGCGCCGACCTCGTCCTCATTAGAGTACCTATATTCATTGTATTAGAAAATCCGCCCCTCCACAGCCTCGCATGCAAAGCAGACATATCTAAGCGGTTTCGTCCTGTTTTAAATCCCCTCCACACACATAACAAAAAGCCCCTCCAAACCGCTCCCCACGGTCCAGAGGGACTTCCACATCTTCTCTAAAGCTATCTCGACATAACCTTATCAATCGCCGCAATCAACCTATCCTCCACAAACGGCTTGACAATAAAGTCCTTCGCCCCATATTGGATAGTCTGCGCCACCATAGCCTGCTGCCCCATAGCCGAACAGATAATGACCTTTGCCGTCGGCTGGATTTCCTTAATCCTCCTAAGCGCCTCGACGCCATTCATCTCTGGCATAGTAATGTCAAGCAGCACTACGTCTGGCTTAAATTCGATGAACTTCTTGACCGCCTCGACACCATTTTCAGCCTCAGCAATCACTGTATGTCCGTGCGGCTCAATCATCTTTTTAATAGTCATACGCATAAACGCCGCATCATCAACCACCAAAATCCTAGCCATAATCTACTCCACCTTTCGCCCTTTATTATAACGCCTCAATCGTACAAACCTATTAACATAATAACATATTTTCCCAGCCAATGGAATAGAAAATTTTAAATTTCAAGTTAATTTCAAGCTAAATTCCACGCTTTTCGTTATATTTTGTGACAAGCGCGATAACAACGCTCCTCGGACACATAAGCAGCGTATCTTTCCCTGTCCACTTCGTAAGCTTGTGGTAGTCCGTATCCGCCGTGTGCTCAAACTCAGTGTTCATGACAATATGCCATTCCCTGCCAAGCGGGAGCTTTGGAAGCTGTATGTTCTGGTTTTCCCAAAACGTGTTTATGCCGATGTAAATAATGTCGTCCTCTATGTTCCCCTCTGTACGCCCCGCAAACATAATGCCAATCATATGTGTATCGGGAGTGCAGACGCTGTTCCATGCCGTACCGTTATGGATTGACACCTCAGGGAAGCCGCAGCCGCTGGGACCTGAGCGCCCGCGCAATATCGGATGCTTTTTGCGCAGCGCAATCATATACTTGCAAAATTCAAACATCTCCTTATGCTGCTCTTTCCTGTTCCAGTCAAGCCATGAGATAATGTTGTCCTGACAGTAGGCGTTGTTGTTGCCAAACTGCGTGTTGCAGAACTCGTCGCCCGCAAGGAACATTGCCGAGCCGCGGCTGCACATCAGCACGGCAAACGCATTCTTGCGCATACGGTTTCTGAGCTTTAGAATCTCCTCATCATCAGTCTCGCCCTCGGCGCCGCAATTCCAACTGTTGTTGTCGTTTGCGCCGTCAGTGTTGTTCCAACCGTTCTTTTCATTGTGCTTTGTGTTGTAAGCGTACATATCATAGAGCGTAAAACCGTCGTGACAGTTGAGAAAATTGACCGTGGCATTCTCACCGCGGTTTTCCTTGCCGTAAAGGTCAAGCGAGCCTGTGATGCGGTTTATCGCCGCCTGCGCCATATTGTAATCGCCCTTCAAAAAGCAGCGCATATCGTCGCGGTATCTGCCGTTCCACTCCGACCACCTATTCCATGAGGGAAAATTGCCCACCTGATAAAGTCCGCCCGCGTCCCATGCCTCGGCGATAAGCTTCACGCGCCCAAGAATAGGATCAAATGCAAGACTCTGCAGAAGCGGCGGTTTGCTCATAGGCGAGCCGTCCTCATTCCTTCCCATGATAGAGGCAAGGTCAAAGCGGAAGCCGTCAACCCTGTAATTAAGCACCCAGTAGCGCAGGCACTCCAAAATAAACTGCTGCACTATCGGATGATTACAGTTCATGACATTGCCGCAGCCGCTGAAATTGTAATATTTCCCATCAGGCGTGAGCATATAGTAGATATTGTTGTCTATCCCCTTGAATGAAAAGCAAGGCCCCAGCTCATTACCCTCCGCCGTGTGGTTAAATACCACGTCAAGGATAACCTCTATGCCGCAGCTGTTTAGCTCGCGCACAAGCTCGCGCAGCTCTGTCCCCTCCTCATTGTATTCATGCTTTGATGCATAGCTCGTGTTTGGCGCAAAAAAGCACACAGGACTGTAACCCCAGTAGTTTATCAGTCTTTCGCCGTCAACCACTCTCGTGTCCTCGAGCTCGTCAAACTCAAAAATCGGCATAAGCTCTACCGCGTTGACGCCAAGTTCCAGAAGATACGGGATTTTTTCCCTGATGCCGTCAAACGTACCCCTGTTTGCCACGCCAGAGGATTTATCCATCGTAAAGCCCCTTACGTGCATTTCGTATATAATCATGTCCTTCGGCTCAAGGTTGGGGCGGTCAAAATTGCCCCAGTCGTCGCAGTCCTTTACGACACGCGCCTTGTAAAGATGCTTTTTGCTGCTCTTTTTCTCGCCCCATGTGCCCTGATCTGACACGGCTCTGGCATAGGGATCAAGAATATATTTGTTTTTATCAAAAATAAGTCCCTTCTTGGGGTTGTATTCTCCGTCAAACTGGTACGCGTACTCAAACTCGCTGGGATCAAGCCCCAGCACTACCATTGAATAGGTATTCCCTACGCGGAATTTTTCTGGAAACGGAATGATGGCGTATGGTTCGTCCTCATACCTGTGAAACAGGCACAAATTACAGGATGTCGCTCCGTTTGAATGTATGGTGAAGCTCACACCGCCGTCAACAATCATGGCTCCGTTTCTAAGGTACTTCCCTGGTCTTACCTTAAATCCGTTAATCACATCTGTCGCGGCATAGATGTCCTTATTGATGTAGGGTCTGCCAAACATATTCAATTTTCCCCCTTATACAAATGCTGGTATATTCCTATATTACTTTAGTTTGTCAAACAATGCAACCTATTGTTTACTTTTTTTACAAAAACTGACACATATGCCCTGATGCATATGCCGCTTGTAAAACAAAAATATGCTTTTCGGGTTTTACATTGCCGTGAATTAAAAACAGGGCATCCACTTCCATGAACACCCTGTATGTTTGCTGTCTGAATACAAGCTCGGATTACATCAAATCCTGCATTGCCACGCCGTCCATATCGTCAAAGTCCTGATTTTCGCCTACCATGCCCCATATGAAGGTGTATGCGCGGCTGCCGCTGCCTGAGTGGATTGACCAGCTCGGAGAGATTACCGCCTGCTCATTTCTCATGACAATATGCCTTGTCTCCTGCGGCTCGCCCATATAGTGCATTACAAACGCGTCCTCTGGCATATCAAAATACAGATATACCTCCATGCGCCTGTCGTGGGTGTGGCACGGCATTGTGTTCCATACGCTGCCCGGCTTTAACGCTGTCATGCCCATGACAAGCTGGCAGCTTTCTACCTGTCCCGGCAATATGTATTTGTTGATTACCCTGTGGTTTGCGTCCTCAAGGCATCCAAGCTCTACCTTGTTCTCGTCCTTGATGATTACCACATCATCGCTTGGCTCGCCTTCGGGCTTGATAAGCTTTGTGGGGTACGCTTTATGCGCGGGTGCGCTGTTTAAGTAAAATTTAGCGGGATTTTGGGGATCGGCAGACTCGAATGTGATGTCCTTTGAGCCCATGCCGATGTACATGCCCTCCTTATGACCTACCTCATACTTTTTGCCGTCGATTGTGATTGTGCCTGCAGGTCCTATGTTTATGACGCCAAGCTCGCGCCTCTGGCAGAAGTATTCTGCTCTTAGCTCATCTCCCGCCGTGAGCTTAATCGGCTCGACAGGCACTGCAGAGCCTGTGATAATGCGGTCAATGTGGCTATATACAAGCTTGATTTCCCCTTTTTTAAACAAATCATCGATCAGAAATTCCTCTCTTAATCTCTGAGTAGTATAATTTTTAACATCTTTTGGTGACGCCGCTGTGCGTAACTCCATAAATATCAACCTTCCTTTTGCTTTATATTAAAACTTTATTAAATTAAATTTTGTAAGCACTTACATTTTATCCTATTGCGGCGGCTTAGTCAATAGAAATTACTCCAAATCGGCATAAATATTCTATAAACTGTGACAAATATTATGATTTTTATGCTTGATTTTAGCGCGTATTCATAGTACAATTTACTTGATTTATGGTAGTGCTTACATAGCTTTTTACATTACTATATTTTCAGAGCAGGGAGCGGGCTTTTCTATGACTATTTATGATGTTTCCGAAAAAGCGGGTGTTTCCATAGCGACTGTGTCGAGGGTTTTGAACGGCTCGGACAACGTAAGCCCCCAGACGCGCCAGAAAGTGCTTGACGTGATCGAGGCGTACGATTACACTCCGAATGTCTTTGCGTGCGGGCTTGGCTTAAACTCAATGAATACCATAGGTATTTTGTGCGCCGACGCGTCGGATCTGTATTCGGCAAACGCTATCTACAATATCGAGCAGGAGCTGCATAAGAATAATTACACCTGCATTTTGTGCTGCACGGGATATAAGCTCGCCGACAGGCAAAAATACCTTAATCTCCTTGTAAACCAGAAGGTTGACAGCGTTATCCTTGTCGGCTCCACCTTCATCTATGACAACGAGGCGGAAAATGAATATATCCGCGAGGCGGCTAAGGAAATCCCTGTCCTGATGCTAAACGCGGACTACGACTGCGAAAATGTTTACTGCGGTCTGTGCGATGATTTTAAGTCCACCCTGCAGGCGACTAATTTTATTCTTGACAAAGGCATCAGCGATATCCTCTATCTCTACAATTCAAAATCGTACTCCGCCATGCGCAAGCTTTCGGGCTATCAGAGCGCTCTGGTGCAGAGAGGGCTGCCGCTGCGCATGGAATATATGCAGTATTTCCCTGGAAATCACGCCGACCTTACTTCTGTCGCTGATTTTCTCTCGGAGCTTGACGGGACTTTGCGGTACGGCGCCGTGATTGCGGGTGATGACAACCTCGCAATCGGGGCGATGAAGTTTGCCCAGAAAAAGGGGCTTTCAATACCGCGCGACCTTTCGATTATCGGCTGCAACAACTCCATTCTGTCGAGGTGCTGCGAGCCTGAGCTTACTACCATTGACAACTGTCTAGAGACGCTCTGCCACCATATCGTGAAAACGCTTATCGGGATTTTGAACAACAGCGAGATGCCGCAGAAGGTTATTTTTTCAGGCGAATTGATAAAAAGAGGTACAACTCTTTAAATAAAATAATATTTTTAGGAGGAATTTAATTATGAAACCATTTATGGATAAGGACTTCCTGCTCCAGACAAAGACGGCAAGCGACCTTTATCACAAATTTGCGGAGACTGCCCCTGTGCTTGACTACCACTGCCACATAAACCCTGCGGAAATCGCAAATGACCGCAAGTTTGACACAATCACTCAGGTATGGCTTGGCGGCGACCACTACAAATGGCGTTTCATGCGCTCGTGCGGCGTTGACGAAAAGTATATCACGGGCGACGCGTCTGACAAGGAGAAGTTTTTCAAATGGGCTGAGTGCGTCGGAAAGGCTATCGGCAACCCGCTCTATCACTGGACGCACCTCGAGCTGCAGCGATATTTCGGCTACAACGGCATATTGAATAAAAATACGGCTGAGGAGGTATGGAATCTCTGCAATGCTAAACTTAAAGAAAGCTCAATGAGCGTGCGCGGGCTGATCAAAAGCTCAAACGTGACGCTGATATGCACGACCGACGATCCTGTCGATTCGCTTGAATACCACAAGCAGATTGCCGAGGACAAGAGCTTTGACGTGCAGGTGCTGCCCGCATGGCGTCCTGACAAGGCTATGAATATTGAAAAGCCTGAATATTTTGACTATCTTGCTAAGCTCAGCGAAGTGAGCGGCGTAGCGATCAACACATTTGCCGACTTAAAGCAGGCGCTCTTAAAGAGGCTTGATTTCTTTGCGTCAATGGGCTGCTCTGTTTCAGACCATGCGCTTGAATATGTAATGTACCAGCCTGCTTCCGACGAGGAGATTGAGAAGATTTTCGCCAAGAGAAAGAGCGGAGCTGCCGTGACAAGGCAGGAGGAGCTGCAGTTCAAGACAGCGTTTATGCTGTTTGTGGGTAGACAGTACCACAGACTCAACTGGGTAATGCAGCTGCATTATGGCTGCAAGAGGGACAACAATACCCTGCGCTACGACCAGCTCGGTCCTGATACGGGTTATGACTGCATTAACAACTACGCGCCTTCCGCAGAGCTTGCTGATTTCCTCAATGCGCTGATTAAGACTGACGAGCTGCCAAAGACTATCATATACAGCCTTAATCCCAATGATAATCAGGCGATTGGCACGATACTCGGCTGCTTCCAGGATTCTACGGCATGCGCTAAGATACAGCAGGGCAGCGCGTGGTGGTTCAACGACCACAAGACGGGTATGCAGGATCAGATGATTTCACTTGCCAACCTTGGCAACCTGTCGGGCTTTGTGGGAATGCTCACTGATTCAAGAAGCTTTTTGTCTTATACAAGGCATGAGTATTTCAGAAGGATTATGTGCAACCTGATCGGCGGCTGGGTTGAAAATGGAGAGTTCCCTGATGATATGGAAACGCTTGAGGAGATTGTAAAGGGAATTTCTTATAATAACGCTGTGAAGTATTTTGGGTTTGATTTGAAGACGGTTTAGGTTTTAGCTTTTGTTTTTGTTTTCCGTTTTTGTTTGATTTTGAGGCTTGACAGCGGTTATTGATTTTTAAATGCAATGTAATAAAATTATAAAGGGCTCTGGGGCTGTGTATGGACACTTGCCTCGGAGCCTTTTTATGACTGCTTTTTTGCGGCGTTTTTGTTGTTTTTATTTTAATTTTAGCGGCATTTTGTTATTGCCGCGGTATTATTTCAGCATGGCGCTGTTGTTAATGAGGATTGTGTTGTACATGAAAAGTATGTCGGCGTTTTCAAAGTCTGCGTAATCGCCTATCAGGGCTGAGCTTATATAGCGCAGATCTATGAGGGTTATTTCGCTGTATGCGTCTAAAAGCAGTGGGGCTAAGCTACTGGAATATGAGTCGCGGAATATTATCAGGCGTCTGTCTGTGGCAGCTTTGGGGCTTTTTATTATTTGAAGCGCCTGCGCGCCGCCAAGGAAGATGTCGTATTTGTCTACGCTTTTTGCGTCTGTCAGTTTGCTTAGGTCGTAAACTTGGGTTGTAGTGTCGGTTTCCAGATTCCATACCGTGGCTGCGGATATTGCGTCGTCTGTTAAAAATGTGATTGTGTCAGGGTTCATCGGGAGGGCTGCCTGTCCATAGTAAACGCCGTAAAAGTCAGGGATTGTGTGCGTTTCGTAGGCGGATTTATCTGCGGGAAGGTATTCTGCCGCGCCCAGCGCCTCCGCGATTTTTTTCGCTGTGGGCAGGACTGCCTCCTGCCGCCAGTGGGTGTCGGTCTGGTAATAGCCGTCAAGTGTCAGGGTGTCGAAAATGTCTATATATTGATAATCAGCCTCGGATAGGTTTTCGCGCAAAAGAGCTGACATTTTGGCGTAATCTATTGATGGGTAGTTATCCTTTGCTGCCGTGAAATAGTTTTTGTCGGGGATTATGCTGTAGTATGCTTTTGTGTCTGAGAAATATTGGGCTTTTAGGGCGGTTAGTTTTTGGGCTGTGTTTAGGACTGAGTTTTCGTTTAGGGGGTATTCAAGTTTTATGGCGCTATTTTGGGTGACGTATATGCTGTTGTTTTCGTTTTGGCGTAAAATGTTGTATGCGTAAAGAGCCTTTAAGCGCCGGAGGGTTTCACGGCGCGGGAAGTGGTCTAAGAGGTAGGTTTCTGTGTCGTCCATGAAGGTTTTGGTTTGGAGGGTTTTGGCTGTCAGGGAAGGGAACGCGGCGAGGCGGCGGCGTTCGGAGGCGGAGATTTTTAATTTTGGAGTTAAAATTAGAAGGGTGGGGGTTAGGAAAATTATGGTTAAAAAGGTTATGGTGGGGAAGGAGATTTTTTTCATTTGGGGAAGCTCCTTTCGTAGGTGGAGTTTTTAGTTATAGTTTTTGCCTTTTTTTGTTGATTATGCGGACGGCAGGATGGGTGCTATAATACTATTGGATGCTTTAGACGGCAACGGGGACTTTTTTGCGGTTTCACGAGGGATGTGAGGATTTTATGCCTATTAGGTGACTCTGGATGTCAGTAATAACTTTTTCGGGTTCTGGGTATATGAGATATAAATTTAGTGGTTTCGTGGTTTCCAGCGGCCGCTTAGGTAGTGTATGGTGAACATTACGAAAAGCAGCATATTGTGGGCAATCATGCATGCCCAAGCGGAGATTAAGCCGTAGCCAAGGATTTGGGTGCAGATGAAGGTGCCTGTAATTCTGGCGCACCACATTCCGAGGACGTTGTATATGAATGGCGGGACTGTGTTGCCTACTCCTTGCATAATTCCCTCGATTACTATAGGTACTCCGTAAAATGGTTCCGATATGGCGACCATTCTGAGTACGGATGTGCCGAGGGTGATTACCTGGGTATCCTTTGAAAACAGGTGCATTAGCTGCGGTGCAAAGGCGAAGAGCATGCCGCCTGATATTACCATAAGACCTACTTCCAGCGGAAGTATGCTGCGGGCAAGACCGTTTAGCCTGTCCTCGTTTTTGGCGCCCCATGCATTTCCCGCCAGTGTTGCCGCGGCGGTCTGCATGCCCCAGCCTGGTATATAAAATGCGGATTCGACTGTGTTGGCTATGGTATGCGCCGCTGTCGCCGTCTCACCGAGTGAGTTAATCATTGAGGCGAAAAATACATAGCCCAGAGACGTGGCAAAGCGCTGAAGCATATTTGGGAACGCTACACGCATGCAGGGCGCGAGTACATGCGGATTGGGTGTAAAGCTCTGACCGTGCGGCGATATTTCTTTATGCCGCCATAGCATATATGTAATGGCTATTCCGCCGAAGGTGTATGCGACGGCGCTTGCTATTGCGGCGCCTTCTATGCCTTTTCCCGCGCCGAAAATATTTATGCTCATACCGCCTATTGTGAGTGTGCGCGTCGGATATATCAGGAAGAAATTCAGCACTATGTTTATCAGATTTACGATAATTCCAACCTTCATAGGCGTTTTCGTGTCGCCTGCCGCCCGAAGGAGCGTGCCGAAAATAATGCTTGCTGTCCTAAACAGCATTGGAAGATACAGTATCAGGAAATACCGTGACGCCATTGCGCGTATGTTTGTGTCAACGCGCATCCAGACGGGTATTTTTCCGCTCAGCCCTGTAGTCACAAGAGTAAAGAAAAGCCCTGCGATAACCACGACAAGCACTGCCTGTCCTGACGCTTTCCTTGCCCTGTCTATATCACGCGCGCCGATCGCCTGTGCGATATAGGCAAGGAAGCCCACGCCAATTGCCGACAGCGTGCTGCCAATCAGCCAGTTGACTGTGCTTGTCGCGCCTACTGCCGCCATCGCCTGAGTGCCAAGCGAGCCGACCATAGCCGTGTCAATATACTGCACTGCGGTCTGCATAAGCTGCTCGAGCATTGTCGGTCCCGCAAGCATTAAAATTTCCTTATACATAGCCAGTCGGCTTTTCTTTAAATCAGGCATTGGCACTTTTGATATCCACTCCGTCCTTATTTTTATACGCTGCAAAACGCGGTATTCCCGTTTCTAATGCGCAGTCTTATTTATCAATTTCTCAATTAGCGCATTAACCCGTTTCGGTGCGTCCGTATTGGAATTATGTCCTGCGTTTTTAATCCATGCAATCGGTATGCCTGTCTTTCTGTGCCATGCCTTATTGTATCTGATGCAGGAACCGGCATGGTCTTTCTCGCCGCAAATCAGCAGCGCTGGACATTTAATTTCATAAGGAAACTTCTTCTCTATCGTTTCCGCAAGAATCTTAAATCCATGCCCTGCAAGTTTTGCATACCTCTCCTTGTCGCCGTCATAAACCATCATCATGCTCCGCATCAGCGCCCGCCCATATTCGGAAACGGCAACGCCGTTTGTCCCCTGCTCCAAAAGCCATTTCCATGGATAATAGCGGTAAACCAGTCCCATGCGCTTTAACAGCCAAAGTTCTGCGGCAGTAATATAATCTCTCTGCAGAGGGGCAGAGTCAATTGAAATAAATCCCCGCAGCTTTTCAGGAAAAAGCTGTGCATACATCTGCCCCACATAACCGCCCATAGACTGCCCCACAATGACAACATTCTGCATATTTTCCCGTATCAGAATTTCATTCAGCCACCTCGCCTTATCCTCAAGGGAAAAAGTCAAATCAAAAGGCCACGACGCGGCATGTCCCGGCGCGTCCCAGACAAAAACAGGACACTTCTTTTTAAAATATGCAATCTGCCGATTGAATAATCTGTGGTCGGCAGTCAGCCCCGGTAGAAACACAAGGGAAGCACCCATAGCGTCTGCTTCTTTTTCTACCCAATAATGAATCGTACCACAAGGCGTTTTATATGTTTTTTCTGTCATTTTCCGACTTTCCTCCAATAAACAAGCATAAAGCATTGACAACGCAAAAAATAAGGTATCATGCACTAACTACCTGTATTCGCAGTATTCCCAATGGTCATTGATGACTCCGATGCCTTGAAGATAGGAATAGATTATCGTCGCTCCTGTGAATTTAAAGCCGCGCTTTTTCAAGTCTTTGCTTATCCGCTCGGAAAGGTCGTTTTTAGCGGGCATATCCTTACTGTCCATCAAATGGTGGTCTATGACTTTACCGTCGGTAAATCCCCATATGTAGCTGTCAAAGCTGCCAAACTCCTTCTGCACCTTTAAAAATGCCTGCGCGTTTGTGACTGCCGCCTTGATTTTGCTTTTGTTGCGGATAATGCCCGCATTCTGCATAAGCTTCTCTATTTTTGCCTCATCATATGCCGCCACAAGCTCTGGATCAAACCCGTCAAAGGCTTTTCTGAAATTATCCTCTTTATTAAGAATCAAATCCCAGCTTACCCCAGCCTGCATCCCTTCAAGGACAAGCATCGCATAAAGTTCCTTATCATTGTGCTCAGGCTTGCACCATCTGGTATCATGGTAAAGAAGGGATTTTTCTGAAACACGATGCTCTTTTGTACCCAAGCTAAAGCTGCATCTCTTTTTTTCCATAGATGACCTCCTAATCAATAACAGGTGTATGCCTTATATCAGATTTTGAGATTGAAATAATTTATCCGTTTAGCTTTGTTCCGTCGTGAAACGCCTCACCTACGCGCTCCGACACCTTGTAATAGCCATGCGTATATGGATCAAAGGCAATGGCGTTTACTAATGACATATCAAGCTTTCCGTCTAGCATAACGCTCTCGTCAGCAGTGACATTCACGACCTTGCCGATAACGCCGCAGCCGTATTCGTTATTTTGGTATTCAATAAATTTACATTCAAGACAAAGCGGAAATTCATTTATGACGGGCGCATCTACGCTTTCTGCCCTGGAAGCAGTAAGCCCTGCTTTTTCCAGCTTATTTGCAACCTTATTGCCTGATGCAATGCCAAAATAGTCTGCCTCTACTACATGCGCGGCATCAGCGATGCTAACTGTAAAAGCGCCCCTTGCCTTTATGTTTTCGACTGTCTTGTGAGTCTCGGTGAGGTTTAGGACTACAGTGTCACGCTCCTGCATTGTGCCCCATGCGGCATTCATAACATTCACGCTGCCGTCCTCATTGTACGTGGCAATCATCAGCACTGGCATAGGAAAAATTCCCTCTGTGATATTCAATTTCTTTCTCATAAACAATACTCCTTTTCCGTGGATTATTAACAGATTATTGCCGTTAAATATAATTATAACTGACAAGCGCAAAATAGCAAGAATGTTTTTTGCAGATTGATGCGCATTTTATCATCAACCGCCCTCAAAAGACAACAAATCTACAATTTCGCTTTGTCAACTATGCGTTTTCGCATCAATTTTATAATCTCCAAAACATCAAAAAACACAACCACCCCCATATATCTCCCGCAAACTTCTTCCAACCCTAAAAAACCATTCAACCATATCACACAAATTCACAACCATAAACCACCATTTACCTTACAGCCAACAACCTAAGAAGTCAGCCGACTATGTCCGCGCAAGTGCCTTGGCGCGAATGGCGTATTTTCTTATGTAATGCTCAACACCTTAGAGGACAATTTGCCCGGACGGCAAATTGAGGCGCACGGAGCCACGGATGGCGACTTGCGCCGTGCCTCGTCGCCCGAAAACACCTACAAGCATTACATTAGAAAATACGCCATTCACGCCACCGCACGCGCACGGACATAGTCGGCTGACTTCGCCGCCTGCCAGCATCCCAACCCATTCAAAATCGAAAATACAAAAACGGATTAAACGATCCATCAATAATATAAGCCGTACAAAGCCCCAAAATCCCCACCACGCCAAGACTCTCAACCACCTGCAAAACCCCTCTCCCATACTTATACCCTACAATCCACCCACAAAACCGCTTCCACGCCATCGCAGGCAGCGGCGTAGCCGCCACAATCCCTACAGCCAGCACCACAAACCTATTCCTCACCATAAACTCCGACACCATCAGCATATTCACATCATCCGTAACCAACCCGCCACAATTCACCAGACTTGCAACATCCAAAACCGCCCTCCCCAAATCCGTATTATGAAAAACAAGAAAACTCACAATCACAAACCATAACACATAAACATGCCTCACAATCAAAACCCCAGCCGCCGCCGCGCCATTTCTAAAACCGCCGCCTATCTTTTCCCAAGCCCGCTTCACCATCTTCTCAAACACCAAAAGCCCCGCAAACATCAGCCCCCACAACACAAAATTCCACTCCGCCCCATGCCATAACCCAGTAAACGCCCACACCGCCAAAACATTAAAAATCCACCTCGCAAACCCGACACGACTCCCGCCCATCGGAATATACACATAGTCCCTAAACCACGCCCCCAGCGTAATATGCCACCTTCTCCAAAACTCCCCAATACTCCCCGAAATAAACGGATACCTGAAATTTTCAGGAAACTTAAACCCAAGCATCGCCCCAAGCCCGATAGCCATATCCGAATACCCCGAAAAGTCAAAATATATCTGCAGCGCCACAGCCACGGCATAGCACCACGACGCCAAAAGCCCCCTGCCCGAAAGCCCCGACACCTCCGCCACAAACTCACCAAGCACATTCGCCAGCAAAACCTTCTTTCCAAGCCCCAGCGCAAACCGTATAACCCCGTATTCAAAACTGACACCACTGTCACTTTTCTCCCTGCCGCCACCGACAAGCGCCCCTTCAACATCACTGTACCTGACAATAGGCCCCGCCACAAGCTGCGGAAACAAAGTAACATACGCGGCAAGCGTAATCAGGTTTTTCTGCCTCTCCACGCGCCCCCTATGTACATCTATGCAGTAGCTCACAAGCTGAAAAGTATAAAACGAAATCCCAATCGGAAATGTATCAGAAAACTTAAAGAAAAACAAAAGCCCAAAAGGTACAATAACAGAAAGGGCATAAAAAACCTTCCCCTTTAGCCCCGTCACAAAAAAACAGAATACAATCTCCGCCAGCATAAGGAAAACAAACTTGGGCTCGCCCCATGCATAAAACAGCACGGACACCACGAATAAAAATAAATTTCTGCCCCTCCCCCGCACGATAAAATTTAAAAGCAGGACAAAGGGCAGAAAAAAATACAAAAAAGTTATGCTCGAAAAAATCATAACGGATTTACCTTTTCAACACTCTCAGAAACAGCCATGCCACGGCTTTCAGCCGCCTTAGACGCATTTGAAAATACATCGTCAGCCGCATCAGCCGCGCCCATCACAAAGAACACATCGTTTCCAAACACGGCGCCAATCTCCTTTTCAGCCGTCACGCAAATCCATTTAGCGGGATTTACCTTTTCCATAAGCGCATCAAGTATCTGCTGCGCGTCTGCTTCGTCATTGGTTCTGATGTACATTGCACTGTATGCAACTGAGCTAATCATGGACTCCGATATATAAATACCCTCAATACCGCTCAAGTCCTCAAGCCCCGTATGATATGAAACCATATCCGCGTCTGCAAGGTCAAGCTCCGATGTCTCAAGATTGGCGGGGAGCAGGTCCTGCGCCGCTCCCCCATACACCTCGTCAAAAAGTGCCGAAACCTCATCAAGTCCCTCCAAATGCACCATTCCCGAAGTGTCCATGCCCTGCTGTGTTTCAACCTCGTCAGAGCTCCTCTCGCTTCCCGAACAGCCCGTAAGCACAGCCGCCATCACTGCCAATATCGCAAATGCCAAAGTAAATTTGTTTTTAATAATTTTTCTTTTCATATATTTTCATCTCCTTTTTTTGTTTATCTTTTCAAATTTATGTAAATATTATACATAATTTTTACAAATAAAATATATTTACCGCTTTTCAAAATACAGCCTAATCAAACCTAACCTTTCCTAATTATATGGCTGCCACTAAACCTTCCAAAACATCTTTTCCAAATGCATAATTTCACTTTTTTAACACACACTACCTCTGTAACAAATTCATCACCGCGCTCAAAGCCATCGGCTCCAAGCCGCGGCGCAGGCGCAGAAACGAGGTAAATATGACACAATTAACTGAAAAAGAATTATCCTCAATCCACAGCCTTTTATCAGAGGAGGAGCTGCTGATCAAAAAATTCAAAATGCTTGCCAATCAGACCTCTGACGAGGAAATCAAAAGCAAGTTTGAGGAAATTTCAAACAAGCACCAGGGACATTTCAATGCCCTCTACTCACAGCTTAAATAAAACCAGAGGAGGTAAGCCATGACATCGAATTTATCAAATTTTTCGGACAAGGAAATACTGTCCGACGCGCTCAACACTCAAAAGGCAACTACAGCCAACTATAATTCCTTTTCAAATGAATGTCTTCATGAGGATCTAAGGCACACTATGCTCAACTGTCTCTCGCAGGAGCACGACATTCAGCAAGACTTATTTGAGATTATGCACTCAAGGGGCTACTACCCCACGCCCGCCGCTGATGAAAAGAAAATCAAGGACGCAATCCAGACCTTTTCATCTACTGCCACGAGCGGCTCAATGAGATAGAAACAGCTCCCTATCAGCATAGCAGAAAAATCCCGAATTTTCAAGGCTTTTGGCAAATCCTTGCATTCGGGATTTTTATTTTTAACTTGGCATAATTTAATTCTGCCCAAGCTCCATGCTATATTCCGCATAAGCCTCCGCGGACAGCAGCTCACAGCCCTTTTTGCGAGGCAAATCATAATATACTTCATCTTTGTATGGATAAACCACAAGCTGCAGCTCCTTTGGATATCCGTATCTTTTCAATGCGACATACCACTCATCGCCATTTGAAAACCAGTCATCAATAAGCCTGTCCCCGCAAAAAAGCTGCGCCTTGTCGCCGCCAAACGATAAATTCAGATAAATCTCATTCAAAGCCGCTCCCTGTGGCAAAACTTCATTATATTGATAATCAAGCGACACTTTGTATGTTCTGCAGCTTTTATCGGCTGGAGCGTCATTGTAATTATCCGCAGCCGCCAGTATCTTTTCCTTTTCCTCGTCTCCGCTTTCCTGCGTTTCCACAGATACTCTTGCTGCTTCTGTGTCTATATCAATGCTCTTTTCAAAAAAGCCGTTCTCCTTATATATGCTGCAGCTCACAGAACCGCAATCTCCGTCAAAAAGCATATATAACCTGCCGTCTTTTTCATACAGCAGATACTCAGAAATATAAAGCGTATCTTTGAAAACATACGCGTTTTCCGCCTGCTCCTTTGTCAAAAGCACAATATCCCTGCTGGGCATAGCTTCAAACTCAAAATGCGGCTTTTGCGGAAATTTTTCGCTGTCATAATAAAAGAAATACCGTGAGCCTGCCTTTGTCAAGAGCGAGGCATTTGTGCTTATAAGCCTGCTTTCGCCCATTTTCAGGTTAAATGGTATTACCGCGCACTCGCCGCCCGTGCAGTTTATGTCCTTTATGGAAAGCCTTCTGCCGTCTGCAAATTCAAGCTCAGCCTCCAGCCTGATTATGTCCTTCATTTCTCTAAGGCGCTGGTGATTGTTTACAAATAAAAAGCCCTCGCCTGTATCGTGATTGTATCTCGCGCTTATCCTCGGCGTCTGCATATCCTCCGCGTCTTTGGGCTGTTCGTCGGGAAAATACGCTTCTGCGGGGGCAAGCCGCTCCTCAAAAGCGTTTATCATCAGATGCAACTTTTTTAGCCTGCTAAAGCTTTCGTTTAACCTGCCGCTCTCGCGTATCGGCGCCTCAAAATCATAGCCCTTTATCGGCAGGTCGTTGAAATAATTTGTCGCCTTTGACTCCTGATATGTAGAGTATTTATTTTCACCGTTTCCGTCGGGATTGAAGCCCCCGTGATACATATAATAGCCTAAAAGATTCGCGCCCGCGGCAAGCATGCATAAGCTCTGCGCCTCGATATCCTCTGCAAACGGATATGTCCGCCTGTGCGCCGTCGCCTGCAGACCGCCGCCAAGCTCCGCCGTAAGGTATGGATTATCCATTTTAGCCTCCTCGTCAGGCGGGATTATGAGGAAATTTTCCGACGCGGGCAGCTCATTTATACTGTCCTCCCACGGCGCGTCAACATAACCGCCAAATACTGGAAGCGTTTCATTATATACCGAAACCGCGCCGCCCCAGCCTGTGGTCGTATAATACGGCACATCCAAGCCAAGCTCCCGCGCGAGCGCCTTTAATGTCATAATGTGTTTTCTGCCCTCGTCCTTGTCGCTTGGTCCTCCCACATGGCAATATTCGTTTTCAAGCTGAATGCCTATCACCGCGCCGCCGTCTTTGCACATCTGCCCCTTTGTCTCATCTGCAAGCCTTTTCCAAAAGCTTCTCACGTAGCTTAAATACGGCTCGCTGTCTGTCCTTGCGACATTGCCAAAGCCTCTGTCGCCAAGCTCCTCCACAAGCCAGTCGGGAAAGCCTCCGTTCCTACATTCGCCGTGCGCCCAAGGACCTATGCGCAGCCATACGGGCATGTTTACCTCTTTGCATATTTCCAGAAATCTTCTGATGTCGCGGTTTCCTGTAAAGTCAAATTCGCCCTTTTTCTCCTCGTGGTGAATCCAGAATACGTATGTCGCCAATATTCTGATACCGCCCGCCTGCATTTTTAGGATTTCGTCCCTCCACTCGTCCGCCGCGTAGCGCGAATAGTGGAACTCGCCCATTACAGGCAGTATTGGCTTGCCGTTTTTAGTCAAATATCTGCTGTTTGCCCCATATTCGTTTTTGTCACTGTCGCTGCCGCCTATTTTAAGCTTTGTTATCGTTGGCTTTTTTCCTATTTTTATTACCATCTGAGCCCTCCGTTGCCATATATCGTTGTGTTTTCATTCTGTACCAGCTGCATATTATTAAAGCGCTTGATTTTTAAATCTTATTGCCAAGACAGGCTGCCAGCCAGCCGCCTGCATTTCGGTATGGTAAATCCGGTTAATTATCAAGATTTATTATATCACATATTTTATATGCTTTCTTCAATATATCAGCGTCTGGCGAATTTATCCTCACCGCCGCCCTAAGCGCTATATCGCTCACGTTGTTTTTCCTAAGACAATCCGCGTATTCATTTATTTCATCTGGTGTAATGCCTGCATTTTTGTCCGCGATTTTTACCGCTATGTCGTTGAGCCCCCTGAAAAATCTGACAACCGTGTCATAATCATTTATGCGCTCCAAAAAGCTTTGCCCGTACTTTTCAAGCTCAAGTCCCGCCGTGGAAACCGCCTGCAGGCACAGCTTACATTCACCCGTGATGTCAGACGCCTCCATAAGTACGTCGGGACGCTGCTTTAAGCACAAAGCGAAATATTCCCTTGCGCCCGCAGCGTCTTTTTTGCGGAAAAACTCCGCCATTTTTTCCTTTATTTCACGCGTTTCAGTCTTTTCACCGATAATAGCCACGCGGCACTCATACGCCTTTAGTTTACGCACAGTCACCCACACATAAAGAAGAAACTCCGAGACAAAGCCAAACACCCTCTTGTGGTAGTCGTCCCCAAAGCTTAAATCTATGCGGTTTTGCAGTTCAAACAGTATATCAAAAAGCCACTTTGCGTACTCGTCAAAAAGCGTCTTTTTTGCCACCATTATGTTTCCAAAATATGTTTTATTTTTATTAGACAAACTGACAAATGTGTCATAATATTCGGGATATTTTTCCATGATTATATCGCCCGTCCTGTCAAGCGTCGATATATCATGATGCGCGCCAAACCCATAGCGGTATGAATTTGGCAGTTCAAGCTGTTTGGTAGTGATTATGTCATAGCTTTTAAGCAGCTGCTCATACTGGCTTTGCGTGAATACATAGCCGTCCTCCCGCGTGAGGTATCTCCTGTAATGGCATACGCCCACGCTGTCGACATCATGCACGTTTTTCCAAACCCAATATACACCCGAAAGCTCGGCGTAATAACAGTTTAAATCCGATATGTTGTCGCCCGTATCGTCACCGATATAGCCAAAATCCTCCTTCGCATTTGCATGTCCTAGATGAAGCGGGACATAAAGCGCGTCATTTGGCGCGTCAAATCGTTTGTGTGTCATTGCGTATATATGTAGTGACATTTCTGATAAATCTCCTTGTCGGCGTTTTGTGCATTATACATTCGCAAATCCCTGTCTGATAACACAAAGACAGCCCCTCAGCCTTAATTTTTTCATTGGATTTTTTAATTGTAAATTTCAAAAATCTGCCAAACTGCACGGAAATTTAGGCAGACCGCCGCTTTTATGCGGCAGCCTGCCTGACTGTTTACAACGTATCGCGTCTGCATAGATAGTCTATCTGGCATATCTGACAGACTTTATCCGCAGCCAATACCCTCTATTACCGATTAACCTGCGGCATCTCCCATGCATTATGGTCTGTATGCAGCAGCATATGCGCTTTATGCGAAAGCGGCTTTTCCATAAACTCCTCATACAGCTTCAGCACCGAAGGATTTTCATGTGAAAACCTGATTGGCGCGTTCTCGTCAAGCTGCCTCAAATTAACGCTTCTGTCCGTCGCAAGCTCGTACCCGTCTTTTATCGGCTGACCGCCGCCGCCGACGCACCCGCCTGGACATGCCATAACCTCAACAAAGTCATAGTGAACCTCGCCCTTTTCAAGCGCGTCAATAAGCTCCCTCGTATTGGCAAGTCCGTTGACAACCGCAGTCTTGACAGTGATATCATCAATTTTAAACAGCGCTTCCTTCCACTTAGGCTGCTCCCTGCTGCTCCTTACCTCCTCAAAGGCATCGGCATCAGGATTTGCTCCCTTAATCAGATAGTAAGCCGACCTAAGCGCCGCCTCCATAACGCCGCCCGTAGTGCCAAAGATAACGCCCGCGCCTGTGCCGTCCGTCATAGGCTCGTCGCAGGGCACGTCCTTCAAAGTCTTAGGGTCAATATGCGCCATGCGAATCATGCGCGTAAGCTCCCTCGTAGTAAGCACGATATCAACGTCCTTGCCCGCATACTCCTCGTAGAAAAGCTCCATATTGCTCTCGCCCTTCTTCGCAAGGCACGGCATTATCGAAACAGTCACCATATCCTCAGGCGCTACGCCGATCTTCTTTGCAAAATAGCTTTTCATTACCGCGCCGAACATCTGCTGCGGTGACTTTGCCGTAGAAAGGCGCGATACAAGATGGGGATATTGTGATTTCACAAACCTTATCCATCCTGGACAGCATGAGGTAAACATAGGCATCTGCTTTGTGTCGCCCTTTTTAAAGCGCTCTACAAACTCATTGCCTTCCTCCATAATAGTAAGGTCAGCCGAAAATACAGTATCAAAAACATAGTCAAAGCCTATGCGCTTCAAAGCGTCGGCAATCTTGCCCATAGTCGCTTCCTCTCTGGGAATGCCGAATACCTCGCCCCATGCGGCGCGCACGGCAGGCGCTACCTGCACAACCGTCACCTTTTTCTTGTTTTCGATTGCCCACCAAGCCTTTTCAGTGTCGTCACGCTCACGCAGCGCGCCGACGGGACAATGAGTGATGCACTGTCCGCAAAGCACGCAGTCCGACTCCTCAATCTTTCTGTTGCCCGATACATAGACGCCCGTGCGCGAGCCCGTTCCTCCGACATCCCAAATCTTTACGCTCTGGATTTTGTCGCAGACCTGTATGCAGCGCATGCACTTTATGCACTTGTCCGCGTCCCTGATAAGCGGGAAATTTTTGTTCCACGGCAGCGGGAAAAGCTCCTTTTCATACGGAACGTCTAAAATATTCAAATCCCTCGTGATTGTCTGCAGCGAGCAGTTTCTGTTTCTCGCGCAGGTCACGCAGTTGCTGTTGTGCTGGGAAAGTATCATCTCCACAGTCTTTTTGCGGTTTCTGCGCACCTTGGGGCTGTTGGTATAGACCACCATTCCCTCTTCCACCTGATTGTTGCAGGACGTGACAAGCTTTTCCTTGCCCTCTATCTCCACCACGCACACGCGGCACGCGCCGATTTCATTTATATCCTTTAAAAAGCAGAGCTTTGGTATGGGAATACCCGCGATATTAGCCGCATCCATAATGGTGCTTCCCTCTGGCACCTCCACAGCTTTATTGTCTATTGTAAGCTTTACCATAATGTTTTGCGCCCTCCTTTAAATACTCCATATCCAAAATGATCGCAGCGTAAGCACCTTGATGCCTCCTGCTTGCACTCCGCCTCCGTCATAGGCAGCTCTACGCCGTCAAAGTCGCATATTCTCTCGCACGCCTCACGCTCTGTCATATTCACGCGCCCGCACGGATTTCTGTCCGCGAGATTTGGCTGCGGCACCTCCACGCCGCTCTGTATGATATGGTGAAAACCAAGGTACTCGTCAATATTTGCCGCGATAACCTTAGCCGCGCCTATCGCCTTGATAACAGTGGCAGGTCCCGTCGCGCAGTCGCCGCCCGCAAATACGCCTGGCAGTAAATCAAAGCCCGCATTCCTTCCCGTCTGAATTACTCCTCTGTTTACAGGCACGCCCGCGTCCGCAAAGTGCTTTGACTCGATATCCTGACCGATAGCCACTATCACGGTAGTGCATGGCAGAAGCACCTCTGGCTCGCCCGTAGACTTGACGCTCGCGCGCCCTCCTTTTATCTCGCTGATCATCTGCGGCTGTACCCACAGCCCCTTGACGTTGTTGTCTCCGTCTGTCTCTATTCTCACTGGCGCTTTGAGCGTCTGCACCTCCACGCCCTCGGCTATCGCGCCCTCTATCTCGTCATGCAGCGCCGTCATATCAGCGACGCGCCTGCGGTACACGATGCTGACCTTCTTCGCGCCAAGCCTTACCGCAGTCCTGACAGCGTCCATTGACACGTTGCCGCCGCCGACTACGCATACCTCCTGCCCTTTGAGATCTATAGCCGCGTCCTTTCCGACATCGCGCAGGAACTTGACAGCGGAGATTACTCCGTTTGCGTCCTCGCCGTCTATGCCGAGCTTTTTGTCCGTGCTTGCGCCGATAGTGATGAGCACAGCGTCATATTGCTCCCTTAGCTCATTTATCGTTATATCTATGCCTATCCTAAGACCGTGCTTTACCTGTACGCCCGTCTCCAAAATGGCATTTATGTCGTCGTCGAGCCTGTCCTTTGGCAGGCGGTAGTTAGGAATACCGTAGCGCAGCATACCGCCAAGCTTTGGCAGCATCTCATACACTACCACCTGATGCCCCATAAGCTGTAAATAATAAGCAGCGCTCAAACCGCCTGGACCTCCGCCCACGATGGCAACCTTCTTGCCTGTAGAGGGCTCGCACGCGGGAGGCGCGACTTTTCCAGCCAAATCCGCCGCCATGCGCTTTAAGCCGCGGATATTGATGGCGTCGTCAACCATATTTCTGCGGCATCTCGCCTCGCAGGGATGCTCGCATATAAAGCCGCAGGTCGTGGGGAAAGGATTGTCCTTCCTGATAAGCCTTATAGCGTCCTGATAGCGTCCTTCAAGCACAAGCGCGATATAGCCAGGTATGTCCACGCCCGCGGGACACAGCGACACGCACGGCACGGGCTGCTTGTATGTACAGTTGCATCTGCCAAGCTCGATATGCGACACATACTCGTCATAAAAGCCGATAAGCCCTTTATAAACCATATTTGCCGCCTCATAGCCAATCGCGCAGTCTGCCGTCTCCATAATGGAAACCGCTGTCTCCTTCATCTCGTCAAGAGTCTCCATTGTCGCCTTGCCGTCAAGCACGTCTGCAATCATGTTTTTCAGTTGTTTCAGCCCGACGCGGCACGGCACGCACTTTCCGCAGGTCTGCGCATGGCAGAGCTCCAAGAAAGCCTTTGTCATATCTATCGGACATAATCCCAGCGGGCTTGCCTCGATCCTTCTCTCCAAGTCCTTATAAAGCTGCTCTACCACTGTCTGCGCTTTATCAGGCACAGGAATTTCAAGTCTGCTCATTATTAACCTCCTAATATAAAATATTTTAAAACGCCACAGCCACATACCATACCGCTGGCTCAGCCCAAACACGGCGCAAATACAGGTATGTAAGCTCTTACATTTTATTTTACACTGAAATGCGCAAAATGACAATAATTGTTATTTTATAAACAATTTTTAAACAATTTTCGCCGTATTCATTTTTTAATGATGGAAAACACGCCATGCGGGGCTTTCTATTGTCATGAATTAAAATATATGCGGATATATTGCAAAAAAAGGGACTGCCACATTAAGGATATAAGTGCATGATATAGTATCATATAATTGAAACATCATACTATATCTTGTATGCTTAATCCTTATTGCGGCAGTCCCTAAATTCAGACTGCGGCTTCTCCAGCCGCGTATCATTTCTGACAGCTTCAGAAAAACGTCATCTATTGCCTACTCCCCTCTTTTGTGCATGGAAGTGTTCAGTTTTGGGAATTTTGTTTTGGTCTAATAATTCGCTGCAAAGCCAACAATGCCCTCTGTTCCATTTGAATCATAATTAAACCAGTAAAAATACCCGCTGTCACCACCATCACCGCCGTCACCAACATCAAAATAATAAAATGCGTCATACGCAGCTACCTTTTTTTCACCGTTTTCATGCTCTGAAAGATATGAATCATTTACACCCCAATCATAAACGACGTTATAAAGAAATTCTTCTGTTACATCCTCAACAACTTGACCATTATTTGCCGTAAATGACAAATCAAAATTATAATCAAACCTTGCGTCATATACTATGTCGCTTACTTTGCCATTCCATAAGCCGTTCACAAGGTTTCCGTTTATTGTTGTGTTATGACTTCCATCTAAATAAATATACTTTACTGTGCCATTGCCATTTGGTGCATCATTGCTCCATGTGCCTGTGAACAGATAATAGTAATCGCCGCAATCCATAAAGATTATGCCGTCACCTGTCCTGCCGCCACCCGCGTAGCCGCCGTAGTAGAAGTAATAGCCGCCATCATTTGGAATCTTATATACGCCAGCGCCTACGCCGTTCCCGCTGCCGTCGGGCGTATATACGGCACGGTCACTTACCATCGCGCTCACATATGCTTCTGCTTCGTCTGAACCGTCTACTTCAAGCATTGAAGTATAATCCTGCGCTGACATCAGGGCATACACCTTTTTGATAAAATCAGATGCATCTGCCGCGTTTACAGGAGATGTAACGTCTACTGTTGTCTGTGTCGTATCCGTTGCCTGCGTCGTATCTGTCGTCTGTGTCGTGTCTGTTGCCTGCGTCGTGTCTGCATTAGGGATAATCAAGGTCTGGTTTGCCCAGATTATGTTGGGATTCTTTATCTGATCCTTGTTGCTGTTGTAGATGTCCTCCCACTTGTCTGCGTCCCCATAAAACTGCTTTGCAATCTTGCTCAGGCTGTCGCCTGTCTGCGTGGTGTACGTCTCATCTGCAAATACAGTCATGCCTGACATCAGCATTGTTGCTGCCGCGGTAAATGCCGCAAGCTTCTTTAAAGCCTTTTTCTTCATTGTTTTTTACCTTTTCCTTTCTGCTATTTAGTCATGGACAACTGCGGGGCGTTCCCGCAATCATCTGATGTACAGCGGTATAATCGCTATCACATCCAATTATACCCCCCCCCCCCGTACCGTTTTGTCAATATAAATTTTACTTTCCTCATTAAAAATTTTAAAAAATTTTAATTTTAAAACCGTTGAAAATTTCAAATTTCCATACAGGCAGATAAAATAGACGAAGGCTTTACACAAAAAGCGGATATATGCTATTACACATAAGGCATTATATCCGCTTTATTTTTAATAAATCAGTCTGTTATTATCGAGCCAATCCCGCTTTTCCAAGCTTTTTACCATCTCAGGAATGCCCTGTAGCCCCTTACTGCCTCATATACATCAGCCTTGCTGCTGACCTCATACGGCGCATGCATATTCAGCACTGCCACTCCGCTGTCGATTACATTCATGCCGTACTTAGCCATGATATACGCAATCGTGCCGCCTCCGCCCGCGTCAACGCTGCCAAGCTCTGAAAACTGGTATGAAACCTCCGCCTCGTCCATAACCTTTCTAAGCTGCGCGATATACTCCGCATTGGCGTCATTGGAGCCGCTCTTGCCGCGCGCGCCTGTATATTTATTAAACGAAATGCCCTTGGACAAAAATGCCGCGTTATTTTTGTTAAACACGTCTGCATAAAGCGGATCATAGCCTGCGCTTACGTCTGATGAAAGCATTCTTGACCTCGCAAGCGCTCTTCTCACAAGGAGCTGTGACTCGCCCTCCGTAGCCGCTATAAGCTCTGCGACGACATTTTCAAAAAATCTCGACTGCATGCCTGTAGCGCCGACGCTGCCAATCTCCTCCTTGTCCACAAGCAGGCAGCATGCCGTCATCTCGGGATTTTCAACATCAAGCATGGCAAAAAGCGAGGTAAACGCGCATATCCTGTCATCCTGCCCATATGCCAAAATCATGCTCCTGTCCAGACCTAAATCGCGCGCCTTGCCCGCGGGTACAATCTCAAGCTCCGCCGAAAGGAAATCCTCCTCCTCAATGCCGTAAGTCTCCTCAAGGATTTTGAGCATATTCGCCCTGATATTTTCCTTTTCCTCTTTTTCAAGCTCCTCGTTTGACTCAAGCGGACAGTTGCCGATGAGAATGTCGAGGTTCTCGCCTGTCACAACCTCTGTCGCTTTCTTGTCAAGCTGCTTGCCCGCAAGGTGAACGAGCAAATCAGTGATGACAAATACAGGCTCGTCTTCTTTCTCGCCGATGCTTATGGAAACATTTGTCCCGTCTTTTTTTGCCACTACGCCATGAATCGCAAGCGGCACGGTCGTCCACTGGTATTTTTTGATGCCGCCATAATAATGCGTGTCAAAATAGGCAAAGCCTTCCTTTTCATAGAGCGGATTCTGCTTGACGTCAAGACGCGGCGAATCAATATGCGCACCAAGGATATTCATTCCCTCAGAAACAGGCTTTTTGCCGAGCACAAAGAGCGCAATGCTCTTGTTCATCTGAACCACATAGAGCTTGTCGCCCGCCTTTAGCTTTTCGCCCTTCTCAAGCGCGCCGTAAAGCTCTCTGTAGCCTTTTTCCTCCGCCATCTTTACTGAAAGCGCCACACATTCCCGCTCTGTCTTTCCTTCGTCAAGGCACTTTTTGTACAGGTCGCAGATTTTGTTCAGCTCCTCGCTGTTCTCCTTTGCTTTTCCAAGCCATAGGCTTTCTTTTTTCATAATTTTATTTCCCCCATTTCTATATAAGTATGGCAATATATTATAAAGGAGCCATGGCGCTCCCCATAACCTGTATTATCCGTAAAACTCCCTGTACCACTCCGCGAATCTGCGCAGACCGTCACGCAGGTTTGTCGAGGGCTTAAATCCAAAGTCGCGTTCGAGCTCGCTCACGTCAGCATAAGTAATCTCCACGTCGCCTGGCTGCATGCCTACAAGCTCCTTATGCGCCTCAAAATCATAGTCCTGCGGCAGCACCTTTGCGCGTTTCAGCTCGTCCTGCAGTATCTCCACAAAATCAAGGAGATTTTCAGGCTGATTGTTGCCTATATTATAGACCTTGTATTTGACGCCGTCGTCATTTGGCAGCGGCGAACGCTGCATAACCGCCGTAATGCCTGTCACTATATCATCAATATAAGTGAAATCCCGCTTACAGTTCCCGTAATTGAAAATCTTTATCGTCTCATTTTTTACAAGCTTGTTTGTAAAGCCGAAATACGCCATATCGGGGCGTCCCGCAGGACCATAGACCGTGAAAAAGCGGAGCCCTGTTGACGGTATGCCGTAAAGCTTTGAATACGCGTGCGCCAGAAGCTCGTTTGATTTTTTTGTCGCGGCGTAGAGCGACACGGGATTGTCAACCTTGTCATCTGTGGAATACGGGATTTTTTTGTTGCTGCCGTAGACTGACGACGAGCTTGCGTATACGAGGTGCTCCACCCCCGCCACGCCGCCGTCATAGCTGTGGCGGCAGGCTTCAAGTATATTGTAAAAGCCGATTAGGTTTGCCTCAATATACGCGTCAGGGTTTTCTATGCTGTAACGCACTCCCGCCTGCGCCGCGAGGTTTACGACTATCTGAGGTCTGTA
Organism: uncultured Lachnospiraceae bacterium; assembly: GCA_947625775.1. Classification (GTDB taxonomy): domain Bacteria; phylum Bacillota; class Clostridia; order Lachnospirales; family Lachnospiraceae; genus COE1. Next base: position 158,523 of record CANQPM010000007.1, read on the forward strand.
TTCTGAAAATATTCTGTTTATCTCAGGCTTATCCGCGATATTTCCCTTGATAAACTCAAAGCTGCCACTCACGGTCTTTTCAAGCCCGTAAATCTGCTTTAGGCGAAATTCCTTTAATGACACGTCATAGTAATCGTTCATATTGTCGATGCCAATGACATGTACATTGTCAAAGCTCTTGAAGAGCGAAAGGGCAAGGTTTGATCCTATAAAACCTGACACTCCTGTCACAAATATTGTTTTTCCATTGATGCTTACGTTTTTTTCTAACATATTAATCTCCCATTCTTGATGCACCCGCAAATTTGCGCCCTAATCACAAATTTGCAGGTGAAAAATTTATTTTGCCGTTTTACCGAAAATAAATCCCCGCAAGCTTCATATCCGCATCAAACGTTATAGTATATGAAACCGTCACGTTTTCGTATGACGCCTTTATCTGCGCCACGGCGTATTTTTCGCCCTTTTGCTCCGCCTGTGAAAACGCTTTTTCCTCTATCCCTTTGAATGCGCCAAAGTTGCCGTTGAACTGGGCTTTTGCATAGGAGAGCTTTGCGGCGTTTAATGTTTCCTGCATTTCATCATTCATGCACTCAACTATACTGTCATAATCGCCGCTGTTAAAAAAGTCGATTATCCTCAGTGCCTCGTCTTCCACCTGCGCGGCTTCAAAAATGCCGCCGTCTTCTATCGCGCTCCAGCTTGGAAGATTTATCCTCGCTATAACTATTATAACCGCAATTATGGCGGCAACTATCAGCGCGCGCCTTATATTTTTTTCACGCTTTGCCTTTTTTCTCTCCGCCCTGTCAAAACGGTCATTGTAAAGATTTGCGTAATCCCACGGGATTCCAAGCCCCCCCAAAACCTTGTCGAGCGGCTCTCCTTTGTCGGTCTTTTCGTTTATTTGCGCCAAAAGCTGCGCCTTGACCTCCTTCTTTTTTGACGAGCTGCATTTTAAGAGCTTACCAACCTCACTGACATACCTCTGCGCAGTCATTTTTACCTCACATTCCGCCGTTTTCAAGCTGTTTTTACAGTTAATTGCCTATCTAAAACATTATACTTTATTTTCTGTAACATTTCCATAATTTTCCGCATATAATAAAATAATTAAAGCCTCCGTGGGATCTGTTTTGATTATGAACAGCAGAGTTTTCAGGATTTTATATGCGCTGTGCCTTGTCCTTTCGCTGTCTGCGCTCGGCAGGCAGGCGCGGATTTATGCGCATAACTGCGCTGTCATAAATGACGGACAAATTTCTGATGCGGGCGAGCTAAAGCGCATAGCAATCACATTTGACGACGGACCGCACCCTGTCTACACAAAAAGGCTGCTTGACGGATTAAAGGAGCGCAATGTCAAGGCGACATTTTTTGTCACGGGCGAACATGCGGAGCAATGCCCTGACATTATTAAGCGCATGCACGATGAAGGCCATCTTATCGGCAACCACACCTACAGCCATATACAGCTTACCTCGTCAAACCGTGAAAAATTCAGCAGTGAGCTGTTAAAAACAAGCGAAATCATAAAAAGCATTACGGGCGAGGAGACGCAGTACGTAAGACCGCCCTACGGTTTGTGGGATAAGTCGCTCGAAGCGCAGCTCAATATGTTTCCTGTCCTGTGGAATGTCGATCCTCTTGACTGGTGTACGTCAAACGCGTCAAAGGTGGCGCGCTCCGTCATACGCGACGCGGAGGAAAATGACATTATCCTGATGCACGATTATTACGCCTCCTCTGTAAGCGCCGCGCTTATGATTATTGACGAGCTTACAAAGGAGGGCTATTCGTTTGTGACTGTAGATGAAATTCTTTTTGATTAAACCGCCCTCTAGACAAAACGGTTTCCAGCGCTGTCATAGTGATAGCCTATGCCTTCAAGCGCTGATATTATGGCTTCTTTGTCCTCGTCCATATCCTCGCACAGCGCGTCAAGACTTGGATAAAAGTCTCGCAGCTTTAAATTTATGAAGCTTAAAAGCATTGCAGGATCCTTTGGGAGCATAGTGCCGCCTCCTTTTTTATTTTGAACTTAGTCCGACTATTATAAGCTCCACGCTCATAATGTCCGACATTTTTCCCGTCTTTACGCTTTCCTCCGCCTCAACGCACTTTTTCAGCGCGCTTTTAAGCTGCGGCAGCTCGAAGCTTGCCGCCTGAGGAATATATTTTTTTTTGAGGTAATATGCGTTCAGCCCTGTCTGCGCCGCGATATTTGCCTCAGAATATCCTTTGCCGCGCATCTCCTTTACCTGCAGGAGCATATTGAACTGGCGGGCAATCAGGGAAAGTATTTTCATAGGCGCTTCCTTCAGGGCTATCAAATCATAATACATGTCAAGCGCCTGCTTTTGATCCTTTCTTGCGACCGCCTCTACCATGTCAAAAATTTTGTTCTGAACCTGTACAATGCACAAATCCTCCACGTCCTTCGCCGTTATGCCCTCCTCGTAATATTTATAGCATATAAGCTTTTCGACCTCGCGCCTTATGTTTTCCATATTCGTGCCTGTCCTGTCGAGCAGAAGGTCAAGGGCGTCTGACGTTATCTGTTTGTTCTCCTTTTTGAGCATGCCCAGCACCCATTTTTTGAGCGCCGCCTCGTCCTGCGCCCCGCACAGGGCGGCATACCCGTTTGAGGCCACAGCCTTGTACAGCCTGCCGCGCTTGTCCGCCTCCTCCTCCACAAATATAATGTATGTGGTATCGGGAATATTTTTTACAAGCTCAATCACTCTGTCGTCTGCCGCCTTAAACCAGCCGCTGTCCTCAATAATGATAACCCTGCGCTCCGCAAAAAAAGGCATTGCGCCCGCCATATCTAAAACCTCGTTTATGTCTATATCTTTTCCCGAATATACGGTGCAGTTCATCGTGTCGCCCTCCGCCGCCAAAGCGTCTTTAAGCTTATCGCGGTACTGTTTCCTAAGGTAAGCCTCCTCACCGTAGAGAAGGTAAACATGGCTGAATTCGCCGCTTTTTATGTCCTGCGTTATGCGCTTCATTTTATGTGTTTATCCTTTCAAAAATTATGTATTAGTATTATATCATCTTAGCAGCAAAAATACAATTTTTTATATGGCAAACGGATTTTCAGGCGAAAAATCCACCACCTTAGTCGCAATCCTCTCGCAAAACCTCTCATCATGCTCTACGACAAGCATTGTCGGCTTATACGCAAGTATCAGCTCCTCTAACTGTATTCTTGAAAACACGTCAATATAATTAAGCGGCTCGTCCCAAATATACAGATGCGCGGGCGTAAGAAGACTCGCGGCTATCAGCACTTTCTTTTTCTGTCCCTCGGAAAAATCAGCCATATCCTTTGAAAACTGCACTCTCTCAAAATCAAGCTGGCGGAGCAGCGCACAGAAAAGGCTCTCATCAAACCCTTTTTCCCTGCAAAAATCCGCGACACTTCCCTTTAAAAAAGATGTATCCTGATTTATATACGATATGATAATCCCCGACGCTATACCAAGCTCTCCCGACTGAAAAAAGCCTCCGCCAAAGCCACTCAAATCGCTTTCACCCCTGCTGCCCGCGACAATCATTTTGATAAGGCTGGACTTGCCGCACCCATTACTCCCGCGCAAAAATACACGATCGCCCTGATTAATCCCAAAACTAAGCCCATCAAACACAGGCGGCTTGCCGCGCTCATACCCCATACCGTAATCCCGCGCCAAAACCAGCGTGTCCTTATGATATTTAAGCGGAAAAAGCTTTAAATCCACTGGCGTTTCTATGTCGCGCAAAAGCCCTTCTTTCTCACTTATTTCCCTGTCAAGACGCTCCTCTATCTGCTTTACGCGGCTTTGAAGCTTTTTGGTTTTTGCTCCAATATACGCCCTTGCGCCTTTGCCCCTGTCGTGCTCCTTCACTGGATCAAAACCAATCTTTGAACGCTCGCTTTTGTCCGCCCATTGCCTTGTCTGCTCCGAAGCGCGCTTTAATTTGCCTATCTCTCGCCTGTGCCTGTCATTCTCCGCCCGCGCAAACGCATCGCCTTTCTGCTTATTTTCCCACCAGCTTGAAAAATTCCCGCTCTGCACCTCAATAGTACAGCGGTTCAGCGCTAAAATATGATCCGCACACGCATCAAGCAGATCCCTGTCATGCGACACCAGTATGAAACCCCTCTTTGTGCGCAGATATTTTTTGACCGTATCACGCGCCGCCATATCCAAATGGTTCGTCGGCTCATCTATCAGCAGGAAATCATTCTCACCCGAAAACAGTACGGCAAGCATCACCTTCGTGCGCTCCCCATAGCTTAATGTCCCAAACGGGCGGTACAAAAGCTCTGCATCAGCGTCAAGCCCGTCCAATTCGCATACCACGCGCCAAAGCTCGCACCCAGCCTTTAAATCCTCAACAAAATCGGCAGCGCACATGCGCATCATATCATCCGTTATCCGATATGGAAAATAGTCAAAATCCGTTCCCGCGCTTATTTTCCCCACATATTCGTATTCACCCATCAGAAGCTTTAGAAACGTCGTCTTACCTTTCCCATTCCTTCCGATAAATCCAAGACGCCAATCAGTATCTATCGAAAACGATACATCTTCAAAAACATTGTCCGCACTGCCCTCATAATAAAATGTCAGATTACTAACGCTTATCTGCGCCATAAGCCCCTCCATTCCCGCCGCCAAACCAGCCGCCGACAGCCTAAAGAGCGCATTTTGGGCGCAAAAAAGAAGGCTGTGCGGACATAATCAGCTTTTGGCAGCGTATCATAAAAAGCATTGTCCGATTTATAACCAAACCGAACAACACACATTTAAACAAGCTGCAATTCTTCAAAAGCAGATTATCTTCGCATCTTAGCCTCCATAAATAATAATTTAACAAATTCAATTATGTCTAAATTTTACATACCCCACGAACATTTGTCAAGCATTTTCATTACCTAATTCTAATCTCATTCCGTTCTTATTCCCTCCATTTAAACTAAACATTCCAACCTGCCAAAACCAAAGAAGTCAGCCGTCTATGTCCGTGCAAGCGCCTTGGTGCGGGCGGCGTATTTTCTTATGTAATGCCCAACACCCCAGGCGGAAATTTGCACGGATGCAAATTTCAGTCGCGACTGCGGCACGGACGCCGCACTCGCGACGGCGCCGACCGCCCGAAAACACCTATACTGCATTACATTAGAAAATCCGCTGCCCACACCACAGCGCGCGCACGGACATAGACGGCTGACTTCGCCGCTCCAGCAAGAAACTCTCACCCGTTACAATTCCAACATAATAAGCTCCTTCTTCTCCCTCTCATACAAATAAACCTTCCTACTCAAAATCTCATCCTTAGGAAACGCCTTATTAACCCCCTTAATATTCCGCAAAACCTCTATCGGCGCAATACTCCCCTTCACATGAATCTTCACATCATGTATGCTCGTAAACGCCACATAATAGTCCTTATCTCCCGCCATCTGCGCAATCTTCTCCATCACCCCAGGATAAAAAAACGCAATCGCCCCGTTCATCTGACTGGTCGTAGTCAGCGTCGGCACATCATACATTCCAAAAGAAGTCACATCAGGATTTAACGCCATAAACGCCCCTTTCTCATAAGGAGGATCCATCAAATCCTTAAGCTTTACATACAGGCGCGGCGGCGACATAATATTCGTGTTGAGCAGCGCCGCCTGCCAAGTCTCCTCCTCATCAACATTCCAATATTCAAAAATCTCCCTTTTAACCTTTACACTGATAACATTATGCTGATTATTGATGTTTTCATCAGACGCAATCAGATACAGCACAAGCACAATATCTCCAATGCGCTTGTAAATCGCGTCCTTGAGATCATAACGCCTGTCCGTGAAATTAAGCGGCCTGATAATCAAATGGTCCTTTATAGCCTCATAATCGTAAAGCATATCCAAAATTCCCGTCTGATCTATCTTTTTCACCATTTCAATATTCTGTTTCACAATGTCAACAACAGCGTCCCACCCATTCTTCTGCCATTCGTCATACAAATATTTCAGGTAAAAGCGGCACGTCTGTGAAAACTCATCCTTTTCCGATATCACAAGAAAATCCCCAATCAGCATATCACTCTCCGTCTTGTGGTACTTGATATTAGTCTCCCGCACCAGCTGCAAGCCATAATCGTCCTCGGGCGTATAGCCGTCATCATAAAAATACAGCATACCAGAGGTAAGCATCAGCTCCTGCTGCTGTACTAAGTAATTACCCAGTTCCTGTTTAAATGTTTCGTAAGTCATAAATTTCCGCCTTTCCGTTTAAAAATTCCTTCATATATAAAACCAAATCCTGTGCCGTGGACAGCAACAGCTATCACATTATACCACCCCTGCCATTTCGGCGCAAGCTCAAATACTTGCGAAAAAAGCATAATTATAGTATAATCAATTTAGTTTTTGCAAATTTATACAAATTTAGGGGGAATATTTTATGGCTTGGTACGATGAGGCAGTATTTTATCACATTTATCCATTAGGACTCACAGGCGCTCCAAAACAAAATTCATACGGCGCACCCGAGCATCGTCTCAACACATTGATTCCATGGATAGGACATATAAAGGAAATAGGCTGCAATGCGCTCTACATAGGACCGCTCTTTGAATCAGTCGGACACGGTTATGAAACCACTGATTACAAAAATCTTGACAGCCGTTTAGGCGACAATGAAGATTTAAAAAATTTCGTTTCCGAATGTCACAGGCAAGGCGTCAAGGTAATATTTGACGGAGTTTTCAACCACACAGGGCGCGACTTTTTTGCCTTCAAGGACTTAAAGGAAAAGCGGGAAGGCTCCCAGTACAAAGACTGGTACTGCAATGTAAACTTCTGGGGCAACAATGAATACAACGACGGCTTCTCATACGAAAACTGGGGCGGCTACAACCTGCTTGTAAAGCTCAACCAGCGCAATCCTGCCGTAAGGGACTACATATGCGATGTCATACGTTTTTGGGTTAAAGAGTTTGACATTGACGGCATCCGCCTTGATGCCGCGGACGTGCTTGACTTTGATTTCATGAAAGCGCTCCGCGCCACGGCAAACGACGTAAAGCCCGATTTCTGGCTTATGGGCGAGGTTATCCATGGCGACTACACGCGCTGGGTAAACGAGGGCACACTCCATTCAGTGACGAATTACCAGCTCCACAAGGCGCTCTACTCAGGTCACAACGACCACAACTATTTTGAGATTGCACACACGGTCAAGCGTCTTTATGAAATGGGTGGCAGCAGACCTGACGGCTTGAAGCTTTACAATTTCGCGGACAACCATGACGTAGAGCGCATTTACACAAAGCTAAACAATAAGGCTCATTTTGCTCCCGTGCATATCCTTATGTATACGCTCCCCGGCGTGCCGTCGATTTACTACGGCTCAGAGTTTGCCATTGAGGGCAAAAAAGAGCGTTTCTCCGACGATTCACTCAGACCTGCGCTCAATCTGTCCGATTTTAAAGACGCCGTGAAAACCAATCCAAACACTGCGCTGATTGCTGCTCTTGGTAAGGTAAGGCAGAAGTCAAAGGCGCTCTCATATGGCGATTACAAGGAGCTTATGCTCACAAACCGCCAGTACGCTTTTTCAAGGAGCTTTAATGGCGAAACGGCAGTTATCACGATAAACAATGACGACAGCGACTACACAATGACAGTCGCGGCGGGAAATTGCGCTGAATATATCGGCGCTCTGTCAGGGCAGCGCGTGTCTGTTTCAAATGGGCATATCTGCGTAAATGTAAAGGCTAACTCAGGCGAGGTATGGATTCCGTACAATGAAAATGCGGCGGAGAGCATTTCTCCTGTAGAGATAACAGCGGCGGAAATCAAACCGCTGGAAAGCGCTACTGCTCCTTCCAACAATGAAAATGTCCAGAGCGTTCAACCTGAAAATAATGCGGCTGACAATAAAGCCAACAGTGAAACAACAGATAACGCATATGCAGCAGAGAATAATACAAACGAAAGTGCTACATCCGATACACAAGCTGCGGCTGCAGCCACAAACACTGATGCCGCAAATGTAGCAACAGCTTCTAACGAGCCAGACGATCCGCAGGCTTCAAACAATTCACAAACGCAGGCTGCAAGCGAAGATTTTGAAAAAGGCAAGATTGCAGGACTTCAAGAGGCTATCATAGCTATTATGGAAAAGAAAGGACCTGTAACAGACCAGATGAAGCGCGACGTGTACAACAACACACATCATGACTCGCTGATTAACTGGGTGAAAAGCTTTAACTAAACCAAAAAGCTGATAAAATGGGGCTGTCGCAACAAGAAAAACAAGTACAAGATATAGTATAATTACTTTAGACACAATACCATGTCTTATATGTTTAATTCTTATTGCGACAGCCCCATTTTTCAAACCTTTATTTATCTGCGTAATAAGGAAGCAGGCTGCGTAACCTCTCCAAATCCCGCTTCGTAGTAACTTTGAAATTATTTTCGTCTCCTGGAATCATTACAATGTCCATGCCCGCCATTACCGCAGGCTCTGTGGAGCCGTTAATTGCCGCTAGACGCTCCTGTGTCAATGCCATATTCGCATTGTAATATTTTTTGAAAAGGAACAATTCTGGCGCCTGTTCCGCAAAAAGCCGATTTCGGTCAAGCAATTCCAAAAAAAAAATCAAACATTTTCGCCCAAAATTTCCTGCGCCATAAATTGCAATTCTGTTTTGCCTCAATCTTAACACCTCCAAGCTGAATAAAATTTGCATTCATTTAAAAATAATAAAACTCCTGATATAAAGCCAATCCCATACTTTATATCAGGAGTCTTAAAGAAGCTCTTTATTCAGTTTCCAATTATTTCAAAAGTGCTTGCGCATGTCGCATTGGCGTGTATTCCAAATTCGTAAAACGGACACATGAATTAACCATTATTAGGGCATTGCCCCTGCCTCATTAAGCCTCCGCCTCAGTTCCGCAATCACTGCGTCCTTTTCTGCAAGCTCAGCATCTTTTCCCGCAAGCTCCATCTGATTTGCAGCAAGAAGCCGTTTCAGCTCGCCAAGCTCTGGCAGCAGCATTTCCTTCAACTCTTCGTTCATTTTTCCACCTCCCAAAATTATCTGCTTAAACACAAATGTATTTACATCTGATGCTAGGCTTACAACCGCCCTTGCCTTAGAATGGTACTTGTCATCAGGTGACTTAAACTCGACTATGTTATAGCCTCGGAAGAATGCGCCAAGTTCGTTCTTTACCTTTTCGTATGGGTTCTTTTTGATTATAAGCAGGTCGATTCTAAGCGGCTCTTTGCTCAAGCTGTATTCCTTCTCGTAATTAAGACCACTTTCGTTTTCCATCAGCTCAAGCTCCATGCTCATGCAGAATGTTGAGTGCCATTGTGTCCTGTTTTCAATCTCCAAACCGATGTCCTTTCCGCAGCCGCACATCTGCTGTCCGCCTGTCTTTATTATATGATGTTCTTGATTGTTTTACAATAGTCTGCCTTAGTTTTAATGTCAAATATCTTCCTCCCTTTCTGCATAGCGCTGTCTGCGTATGCCCTGTTATGTTTTACTCCATTCGCGGGGAATTTTGCTTAAGATTTCTAAAATGAAGATTAAGCGTGAGTCCGTTTACGAAATTTAGAATGTGTGCATTGACAGATATTCTGTCAGCGACGCTCATTATTATAACAAGACAGCAGCCAACTGGCAAGCATTTTAAGGAAAATAGTGCTTAAACTTCATTTGCTTGATTTTTTGCAATCATTATCTGCCTTGCCTACTCCTTCTGCTTGTCACTTTGCTTTATCTGCTCTTTTTTGTATGGCAGGGAATCAATGTATATTGCGTTAAATATTTAAAAATTTTATACTATATGCAACTTTTTCACGTTTTGATACGAATATAAAAAGAGAAAGGGGGATGAAAGAAGCATTGAAGGAACAGGAAGAAATAAAATGGATCCGAAATATCAGATTATTCGGTTCTAAAAAAGACGCTGACTTTTTAATCCGTTCCTATTATGACGAAATTTACAGATACGTATTCCGTCAACTATCCGGGAACGCCGATACCTATGATCTGACACAGGAAATATTCATTTCAATGCTGCGATCCATAAAAACATACAAAAAAGAACAGGCTTCCTTTCGGACGTGGCTGTATCACATTGCCACAAACAAAATTATAGATTACCGCCGAAAAAAAGTACCGCAGATGATTGCATTAGATGAAACCGAGGCAACAGATGAAAATGATTTTACACAGCAAATCGGACAATCAGAGCTACTGTATAAAATAGAAGCCTATGTAAGCTGTTTTCCGCTTAACGTACAGCAGGTCTACAGGCTTCATGTTTATGGTGATTTTACGTTTGAACAGATTTCACTAAATCTGGACATTTCGGAAGGAACCGTAAAATCTTATTATTATAGGCTGCAGAAAAAAATCAAAAAGGAGTTTTATGATGAATATAGAGATGTTACCAGAGGATAAAAAGAATCTTGCGATTCAGCAAATCATAGAAAAAGGAATTGCTTCGCCACATGACAGATTAAGGAAACTGACAACAGCGTTTCGTTTCTGTATCCCCAAGTATCTTTTTTTTGATATGGGCGACTGTATTTTCATAGGACTGTTGGCGGCATTTATAAGCTGGGTTGTTCTCTGGAGGGTAAATGATAACTTTTTATGCTGTTCTTTATTAGCTGCTTCTCCGTTTGCATATATGGCTGTTTATCTTTTAACAACATGGAAAGAATACCAGCAGCAAATGTATGAGATGAAAATGGTCTGTTTTTTTGACCTGTATAAGGTAACGGCTCTCAGAATGTTATACTTCAGCAGCCTTAATCTTGTCCTGAATTTCATTATACTACTTTCAGAGCGCAGCTTCTTTCACTCTGATATATTATTTTGGCGATTACTGGGTATTTCATTTTCAGCCATTTTTCTCTATGGGCTTTTACTCATTCTTTTCCAATTAAAGGGGCAGGGACGAAAATCATTTATTTTACCACCCCTCCTTTGGATTATCGCAAACAGCATTGCCTTTATATTTTTTAATGAACACATAGAGAAATTTATTATGGAATTGTCTATTACTATTGTGTACACCGCAACCGCAGTATTGCTGCTGCTGTATCTTGCAGCATTATACATTTATATGATAGCTGGCAAGGGAGGAAAAGAATATGCTGTCAGTAAATAATGTCACCAAAAAATATGGTAATTTCATGGCGCTAAAAAATATCAATATTGAATTTGACCATGGCGTATATGGATTACTGGCTCCTAACGGAGCTGGAAAAACCACCTTGATGAAAATGCTTGCAACTCTTTCTTTCCCAACTAAAGGTGAAATTCTTTGGGACGGTACGGATATACGTCAGTTAGATGAGGGATATCGAAATATCCTCGGATTTCTGCCGCAACAATTTGGATATTATAAAAACTATTCTCCGCGGCAGTTCCTTCGCTATATGGCGGCGTTGAAAGGAATCAGTAAACGCACCGCGGATAAAAAAATAGATATGCTTCTTGAAAAGGTTTATTTGAAGGATTCTGCGGATAAAAAAATGAAACAGTTTTCCGGCGGCATGATTCAAAGGGTTGGAATTGCACAGGCTCTGCTCAACGATCCAAAATTACTTATACTGGACGAGCCGACAGCAGGGCTTGATCCGAAAGAACGGGTGCGTTTTCGCTCTATGCTTCATTCACTGGCAGGGGACCGAATTGTGATCCTGTCTACGCATATTGTTTCAGACATTGAGACAATCGCGGATAAGATTATTCTGCTGAAAAATCATAAGCTGCTTTGCTGCGAAGCTCCGACAAAAATATGTTCCTCTTTAAGCGGAAATGTCTTTGAAATACCTGTCGGAAGCCAAGTGCAGTCATCCTATGAAATTCTATATGAACGCCAGACTGATATGGGAACCGTGCTGCGTGTTTACAGTGAAACATACCCAGAAGGAGCCGTAAAAGTGTCCCCCAATTTGGAAGATGTGTTCCTGATCGTTTATCGTGATGAAAGGAAATAACAGTGAAGCTGATAGGATTGGAAATAAAAAAATTACTGCTGAATAAAGTGTTATATTTATTTATTGGGGCATGCCTCATATTTAATTTTGCAGTAATTGCTTTAACAAGTGATGAACGCGACTTTGTAAGCTATGTGAGTGAAACAGTCAATATCACTGGAGATCAGGCTAACGCTTCCTTTTTAGAATATCTTAATGCGCAGCCAGAGAATCCCTTTCGTAACCGCCTTATAGCAAATTGCGCTGATGCGGCAAAAATATATGATTCCTTTGACGCTGTGACAATGGGAAAAGACTGGTATTATGACGAATATTATACGGGAGCGCCCTTCCTTACTGGGCTGCTCATGAAAAAATACGGGAAATTAAACAATTCTGTACAACAGTTAAATTTAGACAACGCTGATCTGTCTGTCTATGCAGCCGACGCCACGAACAAGGTGCATGATGCATTGTTCACCTATGTGCTAAAATCGCTCCTGGTTGAAGGATTTATACTGATTTCCTTTTTAACCATTTATACTATGGGTATGGAACGACAAAATTCTACGACAGCGATTGTATATTGCAGCCGCAGAGGACGGTCGCTTGTCAAAGATAAAATGGTTGCTACGGGAATTGTAAACGCCTGCTGTATTCTGTTTTTATACGTCATAACTTTACTGATTCTGTTCTCTGTATGGGATTTGGGCAGGATATGGGATTCCAATGTGGCAAGCTGTTTTCATAAGGTACGTGACGACAACCTTCCTTTTGACAAGCCTTTTCTTACATGGGCGAGTTTCACGGTTAAAGAATATTTCGTGGCTTCCCTGCTTTTAGAAATAATATTGCTTGCAGTCTGGCAGCTCATTTCTTCGTGCGTCAGTATTTTGGTCTGCCATTCAGCAAATGGCTTTTTGATTAATGCGGCCATTTTGATTTCCCCGTATTTTTTGTCCGTTTTCTTTGTGAATCAGGAGTTGTGGTGGCTGTTCTATTTGAATACCTTTTCCATCTCTATGCTCACCCTTCATCAACATTTGTGGTTTACAGACTTAGGCGCCTATGAGCTGATACCCTGGCAGGAGGTTTGGTCGGCTGCCATTCATTTATTGGTCTGCGTTATTTTCTTTTTTGCCACGGTTAAAAGATTTAAGAGAAAGGAGCTTTTGTAAATGTTCGGTCAGGAGCTTAAAAAAATTTGGAAAAAAGAACGTCTTTTATTGATTGCGCTTATTGTGTTTGCTTATACCTCCACTTTTTTACTTCCGCAGATTCGCTCCGTAACGGTAACGCATGACGGAGAAGACGCTTTTGGAACAAGAACAGGTATTACCCGTGATTGGCTTTCCCGATATGGGGAAGATATTACCCCACAGGAATTTGAAAAAATTAAGCAGTGTTATTCACAAAGCCTTTCCGCAGGGCAGATTGTTATTTCCACAGAACCATATTTTGCGGAAAATCATGTGTTTACTTATGACGATTATCTTTCCTATATGCAAAACGCCTTAAACGGGGCAGACGGCTATTCCTATGATGCTTTAAGGAAAATGAGGGATTTTATATCAGCAAATACAGAATATTCCGCCATGTATTATCAGGAGTACGAACGGCTGATGCAGGACTATGAAAACAGCATTGAAAGAAAAGAATACGCAAATGAAATGAAATTGTCCGGCAGGGCAAAAGAAAACGCTGCGTCCATCCTTTCCACATTACAGCAGGCAAAGGGACAGGGAAGCCTTCTGCCCAATGAGTTTGTATTTTATGCAAACCGATATTTTGTAAATATTTCTATTTTATGTATGATATTGACACTCTTTATTGCCGCTCCTGTTATGGTAAACGATAACGGAAGTAATATTCGGCAGGGACAATACAGCAGTAAGACAGGCAGAAAAATATATCGTCTGCAGTATCTAAGTATGCTGTTCTCCCTCTCTGTATTTACCGCGGCAATTTTGTTTTGCTATTTATTGCTTTGGCGCAGCACAGGCTCAAATGATTTTTTTAATTGCAGCATTTTTTCATTTCAGATTACGGAGATACCCGCTTTTACGGATATTGAATACGGCAAATATATTTATATAATGATGTGGCTTGTCTTTGTTCTCACAAATGGAATTGGTGGAATTGTATTTTATTTATCTGGGACAAGCCATAATTATATTGAAATGCTGATGAAAACGCTCCCTGTTGTTTTCGCTGGAATTATTGTGTCATTATCTTTGGACAATAGCTTTTTCAATACCAATTACCTGTTCCGACTGACGGGGATAAGGGGTATTGAAATCGTGCCTATTGCTATAGTTTTTGTGCTGGGAATATTTTTGAACGCAAAAGAAACCCATAAACAATATAAAACGCAGCTATAACTAATCCCCCCTTATGCTGTCAACCCACTCTCTCAACCACAACCTCTTTCTTCAATCTCTCCACCAGCTCCTTTGCAGGCGGCTTAGTCCCCACTGTCGTGACAGCTCCCGCTGATGCCGCCATGCACAGGCGCATCATCTCATCATCATCAAGCCCGTTTTCCCATGCATACGCCAGCGCTGCGACAAACGCGTCCCCCGCTCCCACCGTCGAATGTGCCTCGACTGAAAGCGCCCTGCTTTTGACAACGCAGTCTCCTTTTGCAATAATCGCTCCGTCACTCCCCATAGTAACCGCCACAAGCCCTATCCCTTTACGGCTTAACTCTCCCGCCGCCTGCACAAGCTCACCCGTATTTTCGCACTTATGCCCTACATATTCTTCAAGCTCCTCACGGTTCGGCTTTATCATATCAGGACAAACCTCCAGCGCATTTTTCAAAAGCTCACCGTCAGCGTCTAAAAGCACGCACGCGCCCTTTTTATGTGCCAGCCTGATTATATCAGCGTAAACCATCTTATCAACTCCCGACGGTACGCTCCCCGCAAGCACAAAAAGAGTATTTTCATCCGCATACCCCTCAAGCTTTTCCAAAAGCGCACCAATCCTTCCTTTATCTATCGCCGCTCCTGCCTCATTCAATTCCGTCACAGTGCCGTCCGCCTCAATCACCTTCGTGTTTGTCCGCGTCTCTCCGTCAACGTAAATAAAATCCGTCCGTATTCCCATTTCCCCCAGCGCGCGCTCAATCATTCTCCCAGTATTCCCCGCAAGAAATCCCACAGCAATACTCTCCCCGCCAAGCTCGCGTATGGTCTTTGATACATTTATCCCTTTTCCGCCGACGTCAAGCTCTATCCGCTTAATGCGGTTTAAGCCTCCCCTTTCAAGCCTCTCTATTTCCACAGTCTTGTCAACCGCAGGATTAAACGTCACAGTCACAATCATTGCAAATTCCTCCATACCCTATAATCAAAATAATAGATATTTTACAAAACTCTATTCGCAAAAAAATAAGAACGCTTTTCAACGTCCTTATTATATCACAGTATGCTATTCCCCTCAATGCCGCTTATCCGATAAATCCTATGATTTTCCCAAGCCAGTAAATCACCCCAAGCCCCCAGCTCGTCACTATTCCAAAGAGTATCACAGGTCCCGCAATCGTAAAAATCTTCGTCCCGATTCCAAATACCTGCCCTTCCGTCTTGTACTCAATCGCCGACGATACCACGGAATTTGCAAAGCCCGTAATCGGCACAAGCGCGCCCGCTCCGCCCCATTTCACAAGCCCGCCGTAAATATTAAAGCCCGTCAAAACCGCGCTGAGCAAAATCAGCAGCATTGAACACCAGCTCGCCGCCGTATCCTTGTCAAGCCCGAAGCTGTCCTGCGCTACATTTACAATCAATTGCCCCAGACAGCATATAAGCCCGCCCATCACAAACGCCTTCGCCATCTGAACCGCCAGATTTGTTTTGGGAGAATTTTTCTCCACGTAATTCTGATATTCCTTCTTTTTTTCCTGAGTCGCCATTACATTTCCTCCTTTAACCAGCGTCATACACCATTAAAAAATCCCGCCGCAAAATAAACAAACGAACCCGCCGCCTTTCCAAGCGCTATTGAAGCCACAGCAACGGTCACTCCTTTTTTCAGCTTTATGCGCCTTGCAAAAATCGGCAGTCCGTCAAGCACCTCTGCAAGCGCTATCGAAAGACACCCGACAAAAATTCCCGAAAAAACTCCTATAACCGCCAGCAGCGCTATTCCCGCCGCACCCGCAGAAAGGCTGCAGCCCTCCAGCGGAAACGCGCTCAAAAGCCCGCCAAGCACAGCACCCGCGATAAGACACTCCTCATAAAAAATCTCATACTTTGCAGTGTTAGTCCTGCCCGCAAACCTCGGCACAAGCCCCACCACGAAAAGCACGGTAAACACTCCTGCCGATACCATAAGCCCAAAGCTTATCCCCAAAACCCAAAGTAAAATTGTCCTCATTACTCTTTCCCGCCAACGCTTTCTTCCACCTTCTGCCTGTCTGCCATTTCCACTATCGCCTGATTTACGTCGCGCTCATAATTTCGCATCTCCACCTCGAGCGGCGTAGGATCAGACGTAAGCCTTTTCCCGCCGATATGGTTGTAAAAAATGATAATCCCCGCGGCAAGCCCTATGGAATACGATATTTCAAGCGCCGTGTACCCGTCTGACTCCGCTCCTGTCACAAGCCTGTAAATCCTTGAAAGTATGTCAAAAAGCGCAATATCATTGTGAAACGCCATAATCGTAAAGGCTGAGCCAAAAAAGCAGACAAGCGCGACAAAAATAATCTTTACAATCTCGCCTATACTTGTCTTGTCCTCCTCCCTGTCCTTCTGGAAAGCGGCTTTTTCTACTATAATGTCCGTCTCGCCGATGCTTTCCACAGTTATTCCAGGGCTTAAACCGTCGAGCTCCTCTATGATTTTGAGTATGCTGATTACCACCCTCGGAGGCTTTCCCGACTTGAAATGATGTATTTTGAGCGCATTTGCCTTTGCAAGCAGCGTCTTATCCTCACAGTAAAGCTCCGCCGCGTCCGCAAGCTCTACATCATCCTGCGAAACAGAGACATTCTGCTTTGCCATAATGTACAACACCTTATTTGCCACAAAAACCATGCCTTTCCGCGCTATTCCTTATCCGCCCTAGTGCCTCTAAATGTCCTGCGCATAAAAAAAATAAACAATGATAATCTGCCAAATATTAATCCAGCAGACCATCATTGTTATCTTTTACAGTATTTTACTTATTTATTCTAAAATTTTAAATCATCTCGATTTATGGCTTTCTTATTGCTTTCTTATTGCAGGCAAAAAGCCACGCAAAGCCGCTCCTGACGGCTTCACACCTCCGCCAAGCTGTTTCACATGGCTTGAAAACTCATATATTTATACCATCTGCAAAATCCTGTTGCAGCTTATCAAGAACATATGCAAACAGGGCATTAATCTCTTTATGGTGTTGGTCTAAATATTGTCGCTTATGTTTCTCTTTTGAGTAACAAAAAGCGCATGGTTTACATTTTACTGTTTCCATGCGCCTTTACGTCGTTATTTTGATATTAAATTGTTGGCTATGCTAACTGCATAACCTCGGCTTCAATCTCCTTTAATTCGTCAAATGACAATAGAGAAACACAATCCGCAATTTCTTCCAATGTCATTTTTCCTTTTCTTATCATTCTTTCGGCTGTCTTTCTTTCCGTTTCCTTTTCAATATCTTTTGCATAAGTCATCATAATCTGCTCCTCATCAAATAAACTCATCATAATCGTTACTACCTCCACTTCCTTGCTGCTCAAATACTGTTTTAGGATATTCCTGTCCTTGCAAATACGGATTGTTTCTGCAACTGCCTGTTTTGTCATTCCATATTCTTTTATCTGCTCATTAAAAACCTTGCAAAAAACAATGTACTCATTGATAATGTTGTCCTTGTCGCTCTCATAAATCACTTTGGCTTTTACCTCAATATCAATATTCTCACCGTCAAAAAATTCTTTTGATAAAGATATGGTATCGGGTTTTCTGCCTCTGTTGCCTGTGTATATAATATACAGCTCAGGCTTTGGAATTTTTACTTTCCTGCTCTTATACAGGCTTTGGCTGGTTCGCACAAAATATTCATGGTAACTCTGTGCCAAATACAATAATATTCTGATTAAAATATTCATTGTCCAACTTGCCTGCGCTTCCAAAAGCAATAGTAATCTGTTGTTACCTACCATTATGCCCAAATCATTGTATAAATTATCTGTCAATACATTGTCTATCGTGACAATATCCAATGTATCCTCTGTGGCTTCCGTATCTTCTGGGTGCAATGTTTTATATAACGCAAGTAAATTCTTCTTATCTTGAAAAAGGTCTAAAAACACACTGTTTTTTGCGGTACGCTTTGCCATGCGACGTGTCGCATTGGGACGTGTCGCATTGGAACGTGTCACATTGACTTCCTGAGCTCGTTTTGTATCGTCCTGCACTTTAACACCTCTATTTTTAAAAATCTATGATGTCTGCCATACTTCAATTATACAAAAAAACATCTATCTTTACAACAAAATTCACATTAAATTCCTTTCTAAATTTCTTCCTCCTTCTGTTTCATATTCACAATGTCAAACTCATATCCTATAATATAAAAATATCCGGCATCAGCAAACTCAACAATGTCAATATAATGATCGCACCATGCAGGAACTGAACTATATTAATATTGATAAAGACAGTCAACGACTGTAAAATTGCCAAATTATTTTTTGGCAGTATTGAATACAATATACACTTCACACATTCCACTTTCATTCATTATCTGTTCATAACAAGTTTTTAATACTTCATCTTTTGTATTACACACATTTAGTTCCTCTATATATTCATCATACCACATCGCAAAACAAATTTTATTGTCTATTAAAAAATTGATTATCTTATATATCTGCGTATCCTCAAATCGTATTCCATTATGCATTTGACTTTGTGCATCAGTAATAAAAGTATCTATATCCTTTCCCATATACTTAAATGTCCATATATCACTTGTTCCACCTAACCAAAACGCACCCCGCATCAGAAAATCACTCGCATCAACTATTGAAAAACCCAAAGCATTTAATTGAGCACTTCCTTTACAAATTATACATTCACTCATTTGTTATTGTCTCCCTTTTGCTCTTAAAACCATCTTAGCTGTTCTAACTGTACTGAGAGCTGCTGTACTGTTCGTAAACTCTAACTTTCTTATGCAGCAGTTCCCCACTATGGTAGACAAAACCTGTACGTTTTCCGTTCTCCAGCAGTTCTAAGCACAGACTTTCCGCATCGTTGCCATACAGGATATGACTGATGCGGTTCAGCGCATCGTAGCCATAGCGTACTTCTAGCCCATCCTCGTTATAAATACGGATCCGCCTTCCTATGACATCGTACTTATAGCGAGTGCATACTCCTGCGGGATCTTTGATCTCCGTTACCTGGCCCATCTTATCATAGGTATAAGAAATCAAGCGTCTCCCGCTGGAACGCTTTTCCTTTAGATTGCCCTGCTCGTCATATACATACTCATAGGAATGCCCGTCACGCACAGCACGGGTGACTCTGCCAAGGCTGTCAATTTGCATCTCAAATCCTTTACAAAGTACGAAATATATAAAATCATATGTTTCAATAATTAAGTGTTTATAAACATTGTTGTCTATCTTATATTCCTTATGCCATTCAGAATTAATCACTTCTGAAAATGGACTATTACAATTCCACTCCTTCCATGCATAAACTTCAATGTTTTCACATTTATATACTTTAACATTCTTTAAAATTAACTGATATGAATACCATTTATATTTTTGATATTCAGGCAAACAAAATCTACTATTGATTTCTCCTTTAAATATTAATATATTGTTTTTTTGTTCTAAGCTGTCAATATAAACTGCCCCTCTCCCTGACATAATATAACCTAACGGAGTTTCTATACTTTTAAACTCTTTGTTACATTTCCTATCTGACATCTATGCTCTTACCTCCTGTAATTGTAGAGAAGCGCTTAACTAAATCAATCAAATCTAAATCTTCTAAAGTTACCCAAACAGAATTAACATCTACGCCAGCTTGTCCTGCCGCATATAATCTTCTATTATCTATTGCAAACACAGCAAATGGACTTACATTCTGCTGACTTAAATATTCTTGAATTTCTTCAGGTAAATTCTCAAATTTTACAGACTTTTCTTCATACACTCAAACATACTAATAGAAATTTTTTACAGTTTTATATTATTTTCTAAAATTTTTCCTTTAATTGTGTATTCTTCTTTTTCCTCCTCTCTTGCCATAGTATGTTTCAAAATTCTCAACATCACTGATTTGAAATCTGTAGAACAACTTTTACTTATCGACTCTCCAAATAACACCATATCTTTTTCTTTATATCTCAATATAGTCATACCAATATATCTATCTATAAACTCCTCATAACTAGAACCATACCAGTTTTTCCATGTATCTTTTTTCCCTTCATTGTATATTTCTTCTAACCCCTTTACCAACTCCTCTAATCCCTCTTTTATATTTTTTTCAACTGCCCATAAAGTCATTCGGGCTATTTCTATTATTTGACTATACTCTATATATTCGGAATCCAAAATAATTAGCTTGCACAATGGCACTATGTCTTCTGTTGATAATTCTATATCTCCTCTCTTTATGCTATCCTCAATCTCATCAAATAACCCCACATTTCCTTCTTGAATAGCTTGATACATTTGTTGAATAAATTCTTTCATTAACATCCCTCATCTTTCATTTCTTCTAGTCTGCTCATATCATTTTCCCCTTCTAGTTCTAGCGTTTCCTTTACTTCTCTCATTCCCATTGCCATATCATATTCTTCTTGCAGCTTACTTTCTACAACATTTATGTCAACATTCGGTCTTGTTTCTGCATAGACTCTTTGCAAATCATACTGTTCAAATGCAAGTCTATCTTCATATGACAATCCAAAAAAGAGATTTTGTCCCTGTTGCTGTTTATACTAATTCTTTCAAGATAATCTATACTTTTCAGTATTCAAGCAAAAATCCTTTGCATCAATTAATGCTTTTTCATTAAAAATCAATTCAACATTTCCCCTACAGTAAACTTTAAACTCAGCGTAACCTATATTCCTGCCTAATATACCTCCTATATTATATTCTTTGCAATTAAAAACATTATGTTTTTTCCCTAGTTCCAATTTCATATGGGTATCATGTCCATCCATATTATTGACAAATCTTGTACCCTGATCATCTGCATATATACCATAATTCATAACAATATACACAACATCCTCAAACACCATATCAGATGTAGCAACAATATAGGAATCTTTTTCTGAAATCCCCAATTCATGCATTAATGTAACACCCCATATTTTAAGCTTAAACATCTCTCCCTCAGAAAATTTTTCAAAAAATATGTTACTTTCTGAGCAATCTAAAAGATCAAATTTCTCTCCCGTTATATTTATGATTTTCATTTTCCACCTATTATTTTCAAAATTATTTCAAGAACCTTTCCCATTGTTTCTCTAAATCCACCTGATACTTTTCCTCCATACTGTGCAAAGATACTTACTGGCTCTCATATACTGATTAATACAAATCCAGATTCTTCCAATGACTCAGCAGAGACCTTAAATATTATACAAAAATCCAATTAATATTTATCAGACATTGACCTTATCAGCAATCACCTTTACCATGTCAAGCTTCCCGTTTACTCCCCCATGAATGTGCCTGCCGTCTCTGCGGAAGCTTTCTATATATTCCCACGCCTCGGCGCTTATCCGCTCGCCCGCACATACTATCGGTATTCCAGGCGGATACGGCGCAATCGGCTGAGCCGCAATTCTTCCTGCTGCCTTGCCCCACTCAATCTCCTCAGTTTCTGAAAAGTAAGCCTCCCTCGGCGTAAGCGCTTGCTCTGGAACTGGCGGCAGCGGCATATTTGTGACATATATGTCATTTTTTTTGTTGTAACCGTGTCCTCCAATTCCCCTTACTTTCTCCATGCTGATCATACGGCACGCCTCTATAAGCCTGTCCATATCATCACGGGTATTGGCATATGTCACTATTGCAAGCGCATTTTCATAATCCGAAAGCTCCATATTCACATCATATTTCTCAAACAGCAGCGCATCAAGCTCAAAGCCCGTAAGCCCGATATCCTTTGCAGAGATAACAAGCCTCGTCAGGTCAACCCCGTCAATTTGTGACACGCCTGTCACTTCTTCTCCCATACAGCGAAAACCGTCTATTTTCCGTATCTCATTCCTTGCATACTCTGCAAGCTCCAGCGCTGACGACATCATTTTTTTTCCGTTTACCGCAAGCTCTTTTCTTGCGCAGTCAAGCGAAATCATAAGCAGATAGCTCGGACTCGTGCTCTGCACAAGCTGCAGGCTGGAAACCACCCTTTCCACATCAAGCTCTGTCCCCGCATGGCGCTTTATGTGCAGCACAGAACTCTGCGTAAGCGCCCCCGTCACCTTATGCATGCTTTGCACGCACATATCCGCCCCCGCCTCAAGCGCTCCCACAGGCAGGCGGCTGCTGAAATACAAATGCCCCCCATGCGCCTCATCTACAAGCAAAAGCGCGCCAAACTCATGGCATATATTTGCTATCTCCTTTAAATTGCTCGCCACTCCATAATAGCTCGGGCTAACGAGAAAAAGCGCCTTGCAGTCAGGATTTTTTTCAAAAGTCCTGCGCACCATGAGCGGAGAAATCCCGCCCTGAATCCCCCAGTCCGAAAGCACATCAGGCATAACGTACACTGGCTCTGCCCCCGAAAGCACAAGCCCCATCATAGCTGATTTGTGGGCATTCCTCGCAATCATTATCTTCTGTCCCGCAAACGCCGCGCTCATTATCATAGCCTCATTTCCGCAGGTAGTACCGTTCACCAAAAAAAAGCTCCTGTCAGCGCCATAAAGCCTGCTCAAAAGCTCCTGCGCCTCCATTATCGCCCCTTCGGGACAATGCAAATCGTCAGTAAAAGGCGTTTCCGTCACATCATATGCAAATATCCCTGTCCCCGTCTTTCTGGTCCAGTCCTCACATATCCCGCGCTCCAGACGATGACCAGGTATCCTAAAATACGCAGGTTTCGTATCAATAAGCCTATCAACCGCCTCCAGCAGCGGCACGCGTGTCTGCTCCATACGCCTTTCCTCCTTCGCGCCCTAAACCCGTCAAATAATAAGGCTTTAATCCAAATGCACTGCATTATAACACTTAGTTAAAATACTTAATTATATAAAAAGAGTTGCATTATTTTTTTAAATATGATATATAATAATTAAGCAAAGGTCATTTCCTGCCCCCATTGTCCCGATTCTTAATCGGTTGACCGGGCGGGAAAATGGCCTTTCTTATTGTCTGCTATATACATTTAATATTTCTCCGCTGCGCATTATTACAATCTTATCAATAAACCTTGTATGTCTTGAATAATATAACGCCATTGCCTGTTGCCTAATTTCATCATTTGACAGTGGACAGTCAGTAATATCAAAAATAAAATTTGAGGATTGCCTTCTTTTTCTAACCACCATATTATAGAGAAGCTGTTTTCCGCTTCCAATCGGTGATTTCAAATCAAACCGTTCACCATCAATAAGATAATCTGGTGTCTGCATTCCCTGAGGATAAACAACCCTCGGCACAAGCTCCACAGTCTTGCCATATTTTTCACTCAAAATCTTAGCGACATTTCTTTCCTTCTCCGACGGCTTTAAAATAACATGTATTCCATCTACAGCATAAGCTGTCCCATTGCTTACATATGACAACTTTTCGATAATGCAGCCTTTTCTTTCTTGTACCTTAGTCCAATCTCCTGTTATCTCCATACGTTTGATTATATCACCATGTTTTTCGTCTTGCAATCGCGATTTTTACCAAATCCTCTACCCTTCCCACGCATTATATGATATACTGTTTTCCATAAAATACGAAAAGAGGAATACCCATGCCATACATATACGAAACCCACCTGCACACATCAGCCGCCAGCAAATGCGCGCGCAGCGGCGGAGCTGAATATATATCATATTACAAAGAGCTTGGCTACAGTGGCATAATCGTCACAGACCATTTTTTCAACGGCAACTGCAGCATTCCCAAAAATCTTCCCTGGGAGGAAAGGGTAGACCTTTTCTGCCGCGGCTACGAGGACGCCAAGGCAGAGGGCGACAGACAGGGGCTACAGGTATTTTTTGCATGGGAAGCGCGCTTTTGGGGCGACGAGTTTCTCGTATACGGTCTTGACAAAGAATGGCTCAAAAACCACCCCGATATGCTCGAATGGGATCATATCACGCATTACCAGAAAATAAAGGCAGACGGCGGGCTCGTCGTACAGGCGCACCCATTCAGAGAGCGCGGGTATCTGTCCGAGGTCTATGTCCACCCTTTTCAATGCGATGCCTTTGAAGTCGCAAACGCAGGAAATCCTTATGAGCAAAACCGCATGGCATACCGCTATGCCCGCGAAAACAACATCACCATGACAGCAGGCTCCGACATACACACAGTAGGCGTCACCGACTGCGGCGATATTTACGGCATGGAATTTG
Organism: uncultured Lachnospiraceae bacterium; assembly: GCA_947625775.1. Classification (GTDB taxonomy): domain Bacteria; phylum Bacillota; class Clostridia; order Lachnospirales; family Lachnospiraceae; genus COE1. The sequence continues at coordinate 183,077 of CANQPM010000007.1, forward strand.
ACACCCCGCTTTCTTCTATTACAGACTACGTAAACCGCATAAAAAACGGCAGCGGCTTTTCGCTCCATGCCCCGCACGATGCACTCACCTGGACTGACGGCACGACAAACCATCTGCCTGTATTTATTTTTGACAATGAAAATATTCCTCACGCAACTAGCGGCTTAGACGATATTTTCCACATGCCGCCAGCGAAATATTAACGCTAAAATATTCCACTCCGCATTTGGAATATCCACAGCATAAAACAAACTGCTGCCAATCATAGCAATAGAAAATAGAAATCCCGCTTTGCAAATTTTCCATTGCCATAAATCAAAAAGAAGGACACCGCTCCCCTTCATCACAGGCGCGATGCCCTTCCATTACTTTTCTCACATTTCTGCCAATGCAAATCCTTCTTAATTCATTCCAGCCTCAGCAATAACTACCTTCTCTGCCTCCTGCTCCTCAACATTCTCATCTTCTTTTTCAACAGTCTCAGGATGCAGCTTCTCCTTTACAGCCTCAATAAGCTCCTCAATCGACTCAGCCTCTACTTTTTCAAGCCGTTCCTTTTCCGCCTTTTTCTTTTCCTCGCGTCTTTCCTCTATGCGCTCCTCCTGAGTCTTCTCAGCGTTTGCCCTGCTGCTCTCTGCGATATCCTTCATAAGCTTTACAGCATAAGATACCTCGCCGTCAGCGTCAATCGTAATGCTAAAGCCCTTGATACGCTCAGCGTCCTCGCCAAGGCCTTCCTTCAAAGCGCTAAACTTATCGTCTGCCCCGCCAAGGACATCCATATATTTCTGCTTAACCTCATCATCATTTGCCATCTGCTCCAAAAGCTCAGGATTAATCAACACGCTGTATGCCTTGTCTGTGAGGCTCGCATAATAGTCCTGCTCGTCATCGCTTGACCACTCAGCAACGGCAATCTCCATCTGGTCGCCGTACTTTTCTTTAAGCTCTTTGAGCACTGCCTTAGCCTTATCGCTGAGCTCTATGCCCTCCTGAACGCCGTCTGCATCAAGCGCCTTGTACTTTGTCTCCGTCTCTGTCCTTGTATTATTCCTTATATAACTCGGTCTGCTGTAGCCTGCCTTATTTGCGCCCGCGCTGTGCTCGTATGTATCCTTATCCGCGTTTGCCTGCCTGTTGTCAGTCTTCTTTTCAGCAGCCTTAGCGCCTGCTGCTGTCGCGTTCTTGACTGCTTCCTCCAAAATTGAGCTTGACTGATTTGAGTAAAGTCCTGAATTTCCCATTAATGCATTATAATTGATTCCATTCATTATTAATACCAACCTTTCTCAATATGTGAATTAAAGATTTACCTGGCATCATGCCTACTATTTTATATCTTATTTATCGGACAATTTCCAGCTAAACTTTATAGCCCGCAGCATCTTTTCTCATCTGCAGCAGCACTTTTTTTTCCATACGGCTCACCTGCACCTGGCTCATTCCAAGCGCCTTCGCCGTCTGCACCTGCGTGCGGTTTTCAAAAAACCGAAGCACAATAAGCCTGCGCTCCCTCTCTCCCAGCCCTTCAAGCAGCCCCTCCACAAAGAGCCTGTCCAGCACATCATCGCTCTCCGCGTCTTCCCCAAGCATATCCACCAGACAAAGCTCGCTGTCGTCAGTCTCATACACCGTCTTATATATCGACTCCACCTCCCTGCCTGACTCAAAAGCAAGCACAATGTCCTCCGCGCTGATGCCCGACTCGGCGGAAAGCTCCGCAATCGTCGGCTCTCTGCCAAGCCTTTGCGCAAGCTGCTCGCGCACTCCCCTAAGCTTATTTAAATTTTCCTTTATGCCGCGGCTCACCTTTATCAGACCGTCGTCACGCAGAAAGCGCTGTACCTCGCCCACAATCATCGGCACAGCATAAGTCGAAAAACACACTCCATAATCAGTGTCAAACTTGTCAATCGCCTTCAAAAGCCCCACGGCTCCTATCTGGAAAAGATCCTCCGCCTCCAGCCCCCTTGACAAAAAGCGCTTCATCACATGGCGGACAAGCCCCGTGTTTTTATTAAAAAGTATATCCCTTGCCTCCTTTTCTCCCCTTTGCGCCCTCAAAAAAAGCTCCTTATCCTCCATAGCTACAACCTGCCGTCGCTGTTCCATACCGCCGCCTGCAGTATAGGCTGCGTTTCCGCCGCGCAGTCGTCAAAAACCTTCCACATATGTACCTTAGTGCCTTCGCCAAGCTTACTCTCCACTGATACCTTGTCCATAAACGACTCCATAAAGGAAAAGCCCATGCCCGACCTTTCCCTGTCTGCGTCTGTCGTAAAAAGCGGCTGCATCGCCTGCTTTATGTCCGCAATTCCGACACCCGTGTCACAAATATGCACCTCAAGCACTCCCCCGCTGGAAATAGACGCCTGCATAACCACCTTTCCGCCCTTTTCCTTGTAGCCGTGTATTATCGCATTCGTCACAGCCTCCGACACTGCCGTTTTGACGTCCTCGACCTGCTCCACAGTAGGATCAAGCCTTGTCAGAAACGCCGCAATCACCACGCGCGCAAGGCTTTCATTCTCAGATACCGCGTCAAACTCAAAATAAATCTCATTTTTTACACTATTCATCTTTTTATCTCCTCTAACAAATCAAACTGCTTTTTTTACGTATGTTCAACATCACAGAGCTTAAGCGCGTTTTCATACCGCTCGCGCCCTCTACGCACACTCACCTTCACGACAAAATCTCTATTATAGACGCCATGCCCGCCCCCTTCAATATTCGCTTTATCCTCTCATTTGTATTTACCGCATACACCTTCCCCCCAAAGCAGGAGATTTTTCTGTAGCGCCCTATTATTATCCCGAGCCCCGAGCTGTCCATAAACGTAGTATTTTCAAAATCAAAAACAATGTTTTTTACATTATCGTCAAGTATAAGCCTGTCCGCGCTTTCCTTTATGCCCACCGCCCCGTGGTGGTCAACCTCCCTCGGCATTTTAATGCATAAATAGTTGTCAATCACAGCAAGCTCCTGCGTCTTTTGATCCATATCCGTGTCCTCCCTATAAAAGCTTTTGAGCCTATTTCTTTGCACCAAAAAAGGACTTGTCCCTTTAGGACAAAGCCCTCTTTCGTGAATATCAGCCTCCCCTGATTTCCTCTATGTAGCCTTGAGACCTCCGCGCCTTTTCGGTGTTTGGAAATTTCTCAATGACATCTTCGTATATCTCAATCGCGGAAGTAGTGTCGCCGCTCTTGTAGTACGCGTTTCCAAGATTGTAAAGCGCGTCGCCGTTTTCATTGTCGTACTCATATGACCTTGTCAAATCAGTTATCGCCGTATCGTATTCCTCCGCCTTGTATGCGCTGAAGCCTGTATCATAGCTGTTTTTTGACACCTTTTTCGCAATGCCTTCCCTGATTATGCCATACAGGCTCTTAAAGCTCTCCGTCGCGTCATTTTCCAGATATTGCGCGTCTATAAGCTCCAGATTGTCTGCAATCTCCATTACATCACTGTCCTCGCTTGAAAACAGCAGCGCCGCCTCTATCAAATCCGTATTCGCCTCAAGCGCGGAGCCGTTTCCCTGCGCAGCCGTAAGGCTTTCGGAAAGCGAATCCTTTTCCGACATAAGCTCGTCTATCTGCGACATAAGCTCATTCACCTGCGCCGTTTTAGCATCAAGCTGCCCATTTACTGCATTTAGCTTTGTGTTTGACGCAATCTGTTCCTGCTGAACCTTTTCAGGCACCACCAGAAACCATGTTATGCCCGCGCCTATCGCTATGCCTATCAGCACATTCAAAAGCATGGACAAGCCGACTGTCTCTTTTTTCTTGACAGGCTGTATCACAGTGTCGTTGCCGCTCTTATATACCACCGCTTCTTTCTTGCGCTTTGAGGGGCGCTCCTCGTCTGTCGGCAGCATTGCCTCAATCTCTTTAAGGTATCTGAGCGCCATCGTGTTGTTTGCGTCTATTTTAAGCACCCGCTCCGCCTCACGCTTTGCCCTGTCCCATTCCTGATTGTTTATGAAAAGCAGCGTCAGAAGGTTTCTCGCCTGCACAAAATGCGGGTTCATGGAAATAACCTTTTTAAGCTGTATGACCGCCAAATCAAGGCTGTCCTGATTACAGTACGTAAGCGCCATATTGTACTTTTTAATCGTCTGGTTGTATGTGTCAAGCCGCCCTGGGTTGTTCTGCAGCATATCTATATAATCGTCGGCAATGTTTTTCTCGCCTCTGATGTTTTTACTTATAACCCACTCGCTCAGCGCGGCAACCACCTCTCCGCGCTCATAATAAATCAGCCCTATCAGGTTTCTTGCCTCTATATGGTTTTTATTAAGCTTTATGCACTGCCTGAGACTTGAAACAGCCCCCGACAAGTCCCTCACATTAGCTTTTTCAAGACCGTCATTGTAAAAACGGTTTGCCATATACATAATCTTCTTGTATATGCCGACATCTGCGCCACAGTTAGTACAGAAGTTCTTCTCCGATAATTGACAGCCGCAATTATAGCATATCATCTAAGTTCCCCCATTCTATCCGTGCTGCTATTCCTCGATGTTCTCCTCGTTTGCTTCCTTAATCAACTTTACCAGTATGTCCGCCATATCCGTTATATCCTGGCTGTAAATCGCATTCTCCGCGTCCTCTACCTCTAGACTGGGGTGAAATTTCTTTAATTCTTCCTCAAAATTTATCATAAGCTTCCTCCAAAAATCACAACCTGGACACCCGCTCCTTTATAAATCCTACCAAATAGAGCGAGCCGACAATATACACGCGCCCGCGCTCTCCCCTGCTTAAAAGCGCGTATTCAAGCGCATCTTCGGGCTTTTCAAACGCCCTGACTTTTTTCTTTGAATACATTCTGAATTTATCCGTAAGCTCTGCCAGATCAGCCCCGCGCTCATCAGGTATATGCGTAACCACAAACTCCGTAACCGCCAAAAGCCCCGAGAGCCGTCTTATCATCTTATCATAGTCCTTATCCTTCACCGCTGAAAAGATAAGAATGCATTTATCACCAAAACTGTCTGCCGCGCTCTCTACGGAAGCGGCAAACGCCTCTATCCCGTCTTCATTGTGGGCGCCGTCTATATACACGTCTGGAAGTATCTCCTCCATGCGCCCTGGCCACCTCATATTTTCTATTCCCGTCTTAATTGATTTCCCGTCAAATCCCAAAAGCTCGCATGCCCTAACTGCCAGCGCGGCATTCTCCGCCTGGTAAAGCGCCGTGCTGCCGATGTTAAATCTACCATAATCATAATAACGACTATGCACTGAAAAATCAATGGATTTTTTCTTAATTTCATTTATTTTGTAGTCTTTTTCCGACACGCAATGACAAACAGCACCGCAAAACGACGCGTTTCTTCTTAATACGCCGCTAACCTCTTTTCTCCTGCCGCAGAATACGACAGGCGCGCCCTGCTTAATTATGCCCGCCTTCTCGCCTGCAATCTGCACAAGCGTGTCACCCAGATATTCCATATGGTCAAAGCCTATCTCCGTTATAACGCACAGTTTAGGCGTTCTTACCACATTCGTTGTGTCAAGCCGTCCGCCAAGTCCCGTTTCAAGTATCGTAAACTCCACGCCCGCCCTTGAAAAGACGTACACTCCCATAAAAAACAGCCGTTCAAAATAGCTCGGCTCATACTCCGCATTTATCGCTTTATACTCAAAAAGCCGCCCGTCAAGCCAGTTAAACGCCTCGACAAACTCCTCCTCGGAAATGCTTGTCCCATCTATCCTAAAGCGCTCTCTCGTAGTCACCAGATGCGGCGACGTAAACATCCCTACATGTTTTCCCGCCTCTATGCACACACTCTCAATAAACGCGCACACAGAGCCTTTGCCGTTTGTTCCCGCAATATGTACAATGCTGCCAAGGCGCTCCTCGGCATAGCACCCCCCGTCCAGCCCCTGTATATAATCGTAAAATTCCCGCGTCTGCTCCAGCGGATTTTTCCTCGTAAATTTCGGCACCTCGGAAAGATATCTCTCCGCCGCCTCATAGCTGTCTGCCCTCATACTGCACCGCACTAATAATATAAAAATAAAACCAAAAAACGGCCCGCAGAAATAAAAACTGCTGCGAACCGTTTTTATACCACACTATACAACTACCACGGTTGCCACTATAATACCGTTCTGCGCCTTATATTCCATAAAGCTTGTGTCCCTGTTCACATTCATTTCATGGTCGTCAACGCATATGGTAACGCCTTTGTAAATATTTCCGATTACCTTTATTTTAGCGTCTCGCGCCGCTAAAACCATATTTTCGAGCTTGTCAACGCGCTTCTTGATGTTCATGCATTTTGCATATACTTCGTCCTTCTGCACCCTAAGATCATTCAAACGTGCCTGAAGCTGGTCGCTCAGCTCTCCCGTCTGCTGCCTGACTCTAAGTATCTTAGCCATGCCCGCGACTATTTCGTCAAGCTCCTCATGCGCCTTGGCATACTCCTCATTTACGGCTATGCGCTGTTCCATCATCTCGGGCATCACTCCGACATGTATTCTCGTCTTGATTTCAGACTGATTGCCTGCATTGATACAGTTGATGCCGTTCATGGCATGTACGTTGCCGCCTGCAATCAATCCCTTCTTTCCAGTGAGCGTAATAATGTCGCCCGCCTCAACATTAGAATTAAGGATAACATTTGCCTGTATGCTTCCCGAAGCGTTCACTCTCGTGTACTCCAGAAACTCCGTAAACACGTCTCCGCCCGCCGTGATAGAGCCCTTACCCGCGCCCTGCATACCGCGCTTTAGGCAGACCATTCCGCCCGCCGTGATTGTCGCTGACTCCACCACGCCCTCAACAGTAAGGCTCTTGCCAGCATTTATTACGACGCCCGCCTCGACATTTCCATATATAATAACATCGCCGTTAAATTCAATAAGCGCATTGTTTGTGAGGTCGCAGCCGCCGTGCACCTCATAAACCTCCTCTATGGAAAGGTGGACATCTCCGTCATACTCTATCTTCCCAGACTTAGTCGCGTAATATTCATTAGGCGTGCCCTCATTGCTTATGCCCTTGCCCGTGAGGGGCCTCAGCTCCTTGAAAAGATTAAGCTTTTCAAATTTGCCCGTGACATCGCGCCCCGACGTTCCCTGCACCGCAGGATGATAAACTGCCAAAAGCTCGCCCTCGTCAACATTCTGCACAAGGCTCATACTCCTATAATCAACTGAGCCGTCATTTCGTATCTCAGGCTTGGGTTTTTCGGTATTGAACATAAATTCATAATACCCTTCCCTACCTGGAAGCCCTTTTTCGCTCGAAGCCACCTTGACCTCGCGCTCATATATTTTCTTCTTGCACATAGCGGCAATATGCGACTCATTTATGCCCGCCACCACCTTATTTACTTGAAGATAACGCATAACCTCAGACTTCTCATAGCTTGAGCCGTCCTCAGGCGCGCACAGATAAAGCCACGCCTCTGAATTATCCTCAGTAATTCTTACATAGGATTTAGCATTAACCATCAAATCACCTCCAAGAAACCAAAGCAGCACTCATATAGTTATATTCTAACACCATTTACCTCAATTGCGCAAGTCGTTCTGTAACTTGTTGCCTCATTTGTGTATATTTTGTTAATTTTTCCCTCTCCTCGGCAATTTTTGCCTCAGGCGCCTTTGACATAAATTTGTCATTGTTGAGCATTTTGTTTACTCTTTCAAGTTCCCCGTCAAGGCGCTTTTCCTCTTTTTCAAGACGCTCTATCTCCTGCCTGATATCCACCAGCTCCGCAAATGGAATGTATATGTCAGCGTTCGCGATTACTACCGACACGGCATCGTCCGCGATATTGTCCCTGCTGCCCTGTATCGTCACCTCAGACGCATACGCAAGCGGCGCAAAGAAAAGCCTGCCCTCCTCAAAAACACTCCTTATCTCATCATTCTGCGATACTATAAAAACATGAGCCTTTTTTGACGGCGCGACATTCATCGAAGTCCTTACATTTCTGATACCGCGCACAGCCTCCTTGATAATCTCGACAGCCTTCTCCTCCTTCGGAAAGCTCCTGTCCGCCCTAAACTCAGGCCACTTGGAAATCATAATCGACTCCTCCTCGGACTGGAGAGTGCAGAAAATCTCCTCCGTGATAAACGGCATATACGGGTGCAGAAGCTTAAGCGCATCAATAAGCACTGTTTTCAATGTCCAAAGCGCGGCATTCTGTGATACGGCATCATCTGAATTATAAAGCCTCGGCTTTACCATCTCAATATACCAGTCGCAGAACTCGTCCCAGATAAAATCATAAATCTTCTGTACTGCAATGCCAAGTTCAAAGCTCTCCATATTGTCGGTCACGTCTTTTACAAGCGTGTTGAGCTTTGATATAATCCAGCGATCCGCGGGTTCAAGCGTGCCTGACGCGTCAGTTACCTCTTTGCCCTCAATATTCATCATGATAAAGCGCGACGCATTCCAGATTTTATTTGCGAAGTTGCGGTTTGCCTCAACCCTCTCATAGTAAAAACGCATATCATTTCCAGGCGCGTTTCCTGTAATGAGTGTCATTCTAAGCGCATCTGCGCCGTATTTTTCTATTATTTCAAGCGGATCGATGCCGTTGCCAAGCGACTTTGACATCTTCCTGCCCTGCGAATCGCGTACCAGTCCATGGAAAAGCACTGTCTTAAACGGCCGCTCGCCCATATTTTCATAACCTGAGAAAATCATTCTGATTACCCAGAAGAAAATAATGTCATATCCCGTCACAAGCACGTCTGTAGGGTAAAAATACTCCAAATCCTCAGTCTTTTCAGGCCAGCCCAGCGTTGAAAAAGGCCACAGCGCCGAAGAAAACCATGTATCAAGCGTGTCGGGATCCTGCTCAAAGTGATTTTTGCCGCACTTAGGACATGTCTCGGGCATAGCCTTTGCAACCACTATCTCGCCGCAATCCTGACAGTAATACGCGGGAATCCTATGCCCCCACCACAGCTGCCTTGATATGCACCAGTCCTTGATATTGTCTGTCCAATTATAGTAGATCTTTTCCATTCTCTCGGGAATAAGCTTTATTTCGCCGTTTTTTACCGCCTCTACCGCAGGCTTTATAAGCTCGTCCATCTTTACAAACCACTGTTGCTTTACCAGCGGCTCAATCGTGGTCTTGCAGCGGTCATGCGTGCCTACGTTATGGCTGTAATCCTCAATCTTTACAAGAAGCCCCAAGCTGTCAAGCTCGTCAACGATCGCTTTTCTCGCCGCATACCTGTCCATTCCCGCAAATTTGCCGCCGTTTTCATTTATAGTCGCGTCGTCATTCATTATATTTATCATTGGAAGATTATGGCGCTTGCCTACCTCGAAGTCGTTTGGATCATGCGCGGGCGTAATCTTTACGACGCCAGTACCAAACTCCATATCGACATATGTGTCCTCAACTACTGGAATCTCGCGGTTCATAAGCGGCAAGCGAAGCTTCTTGCCCCTCAAATGCGCATAGCGTTCATCATCGGGGTGGATTGCCACCGCCGTATCGCCGAGCATTGTCTCAGGTCTTGTCGTTGCAAAGGTCAGGTATTCTCCCGTTTCCGTGCCGTCATCATTAATCACAGGATATTTGATGTGCCACAAATGCCCTGCCTGCTCCTCGTACTCAACCTCAGCATCTGAAATAGAGGTGTTACATACGGGACACCAGTTGATTATCCTCGCGCCTTTATAAATATAGCCTTTCTCATGCATTTTACAGAAGACTTCCGTAACAGCCTTATTGCAGCCCTCGTCCATTGTAAATCGCTCTCTGTCCCAGTCGCACGATGAGCCAAGCTTTTTGAGCTGGCTTATGATTCTTCCGCCGTACTCTTTTTTCCACTCCCATGCGCGCTCGAGGAATTTTTCGCGCCCGAGGTCATGCTTATCAATGCCCTCCTCTTTGAGCTTTTCTATGATTTTCACCTCTGTCGCGATGCTCGCGTGGTCTGTGCCTGGCTGCCAGAGCACGTTATATCCCTGCATTCTTTTAAAGCGGATAAGTATGTCCTGCATGGTATTGTCAAGCGCATGCCCCATATGAAGCTGTCCTGTGATATTTGGGGGCGGTATCACGATTGTAAATGGTTTTTTGCTCCTGTCAACTTCTGCGTGGAAATACTTTTTTTCAAGCCACTTTTCATAAATTCTGTCCTCAAGTCCGTGAGGATCATAGGTTTTTGCCAATTCCTTACTCATATAGATTCCTCCAACTACTAACTTAATCTAAGATGCCCGTATATCAAAAACACCCTCTGCCGACTGCTCGGCAAAGGGCGTGTAAATACGCGGTACCACCTTTGTTCGGAGAAATGATTTCTCCCTCTGCAGGCTTCATTCAAAGCCCTGCCCTGTAACGCGGGCAAAACGTGAAATCTTACCACGGCGGTGATGCGGCTACTGCCAATATATGGCTTAATTCGCCTTAGTCTTAATGATACGCGCCGTATTCAGATATCAGGCTTCAAAGCTACCTTCTTCGCTTCTTCCTTTTAAAAGCCTTACAGCCTATGGGCTTTTTTCTCTGTAAAGGGGCTTGCGAATACTCCTCTTTGTCATTGCCTTTTGATTATTTCCTTATACAATAGTAGCCAATATGGGTGGAAATGTCAAGGGGATTTTTCGGTTTTTATGTGAGAAAAGGCATTGGCTATCTTATTCAAAATCCGACACGGTTATTGGATTTGGTGCGCAGCATTTTCAGCTCTGACTCCATTTCGCCTAAGCTTTTTATAACCTCCTCGGCTGTTTCCAGCTGGGCGGAGTTTATGCAGAATACTATATTGGGTTTTGCGCTGCCGAAGATTTTGGAGAAAAAGCCTGGCTTTTCCCATCTTAGGAAATATGAAACTCTCGCCTTCATAAATGCTTTTTCCAAAGCAGCCTTGACATCTGTGTCAGTTACAGAGCAAAAATCCATCTCATTATTTACTTTTACCTTGCTATACTCATTCTCCATGATTAGATGCCTTCTTTCGTCATATTTTAATTATAATATGCCTTTTTATTTATAGCAGCACATTTATCACTGTCTTTATTAGCGTGTGCCTTTTAATTTGCAACAGCACATTCATTGCAATTTTTTGCTACAACACGCGTTCCTATTGACTCTGTTACATTCAATGCAAATTTTTGCTACAACACGCATTACTATTGACTCCATTACATTCAATGCAAATTTTTGCTATAACATGCATTTTTACTGGTACTATTTATATTCTATACCATATCAGCTGTAATAAGTCTTTCCTTCAGCAACAATGGAAGCTTTGCCGTTCTCTGCGTCAACGATAGTAACGGCGCAGTTTTTATGCACGCCGCCGCGCCAAAAATCTTCAATCCCAAGATTATTTATGTGCGACAAAATCCCTCTAAGCGCCGCCCCATGTGTTGAAATAAGTATTGTTTCTTTCTCCATATCCTTATTATGCACCAATTCTTCAAAAAAATCAGCAGTCCGCTCTCTCAGCGCCTCTATCGTTTCAGCGCCTTTGGGCGGTTTGTATTCCTGAGGTTTATCAAAAAATTTCATAAATTCAGGATCGGGAATATTATAATTTTCTTTATCGCAGCACAGTCCCTCATACTCGCCAAAGCTTATCTCTATGATACGCCTGTCCTCTATAATCGGAATGTCCCTGCCGCCTTTTATAATTTCCGCTGTCTCCAAGGCTCTCTTTAGCGGACTTGTGTAAATTCTCGAAAAAGGCACATCAGAAAGCGCCTCCGCCGTAATCCTCGCCAGAAGCCTGCCTTCGTCATTCAGCGGTATGTCGGAATGTCCTTGAAACCTCTTTAAGACATTCCACTGTGTTTCGCCATGGCGTATTATATAAAGCCTCACAAAACAGCCTCCTCAAAACTACCTTTCCTAATACATGGCAGACAATCATTCTGCCTGCTATCTGCTAAACTATCCTTTTACCATACATTAGCTGTAATATTTGCTGCATATGGAGCAAAGTTTACCCTCCTCCAAACCATTTTCTTATCATACAGCAGACGGCAAATCTGCCGTCTACTATATAATAATATAATTTTGTTCAAAAAACAAGTAGCTATTCATTTACGTTTCTGACTATTCACCACAAAAGTATAAAGTATTTACTTTAATATACATATCGACTGGGCGGGCATTGAGAGCGTCTTATCCGACAGCGAAATTATTTCTCCATCAAGCGTCAGATAGCCGCGTATCTGCATATTTTCAAGCTCCGTGTCTCCAAGCATAACGCTTATCTCATCATCAGAGGTATTATATACTATGCCTATCGTACTGTCCTCATATGTCTTTGTTATTGCCGCTTGATTCTCCTCCGTCAACGCCTCAATTATTTTTATCTCTCCGCGCGCGAGCTCAGGATTTTCATTTCTGAGCCTAATCGCCCTTTTATAATAATTTAAAATAGAATACGGATTTTCAAGCTGCTGCTCGGCTCCTTCAAACGCAAATTCTATACCCTTGTCAGCGTCCTTCGGACCATTTGTCATTCCCGTATTGTCCGTGTCCGACCATACAAAAGCAAGGCGCTTATTCTCGTCCTTCTTGCCTGAGCTTGACATGCCAATCTCCTCTCCATAATACACAAACGGACTTCCATTCATAGTCATAAGCAGCCCGCATGCCATCTTTAAATCCTTCTCATCTTTCATAAGCGCATTGGCGACACGCCCCATATCATGATTTGTGATAAACGGAGCATCTATAAAATCAGCGTTTTCAGCCGAAAAATCAGCCTGATAACCCGCCATAGCCTGCACAAAGCTTGCCGCCTTATAATTTCCTCGTGCCGCCTTTATAAGCTTGCCCTCCGCATCCGCAACGTCAAAATTAAACATGCTGGGCGTGCCGCTCGCATAATAATCAGCAATCGTCGCCTTGCCCGCCCACACCTCGGACACCATATAAAAATCCTCATTTATACTCCTGCAATATTCATAAAGCCAGTTAAGCACCTCAGTATTAAATGCCGCGTCATTTTCCTCAAAATGCATAGCCGCGTCCATTCTAAAACCGTCTACGCCCATATCAAGCCAGTTTTTCGCCGTCGCCTCCAGCTCCTTCCTAAGCGCCTCGCAGCTCAAATTCAAGTCTGGCATCTCCGACCAGAATGAACCCTCATAATACCAGCCACTCCCGCTTACGGGATAATAAACACCATTCACCTTATCCCTCGAAAAATGATAATACTCCACATACGGGCACTCTGCCGCGTCGGGTTCCTCGTCATTGCCAAGCCCACGCAGGTATTCGCAAGCCTGCGTAAACCACTGATGCTGAGATGATGTATGATTGATAACAAAGTCGATAACCACTCTTATGCCGCGCTTATGCGCCTCCTCAACAAGACGCTTAAAATCCTCCATCGTGCCATACTCTTTGTCAATCGTATTGTAATCAACCACATCGTATTTATGATAGGTCGTTGACTGCATTATCGGCATAAGCCATATACCGTTAAAGCCCAAATCGGCAATATAGTCAAGCTTCTGCGTCACCCCGTTCAAATCACCGATGCCGTCTCCATCAGAGTCATAGTATGAATAAACAAAAATCTCATAGTAATTTCTGTAATTGTCATCAATTATATTAAGCTCCTGCTCGTAATCATATACAATTTCCGCCGCCTGACCGTTTTCCGACTGTCCTTCGCTGCCTGACTGGTTGTCTTCTGCCTGTTCCCCGCCTTTACCGTCTGTCTGACCGCTTTCTGACTGTGCTTCGCCTTTACTGTCTGCCGAACTGCCTTGCGCCAGCTCGCTCTGTTCCTGACTATCCGTCGCACTTTTTTCTGACACTTGTGTCACATTTCTGTTTCCGCAGCCCGCCGCACCAATGGCAAATGCCGCAGCTATCGCAAACACCGTTATTTTTCGTATATACTTTTTAAATTCTTTACTCATAATTTCCTCATTTCCGCAGCTAAACCGAATATGCAGCTCATATTGTTATGTTAAAACTAATCAAACTCAAAATTTTCGTTTTACATACAATCCATTCTTTAACCTAATTTTCTTGTTTCTGTATCTAACCAATTACTTATTTTTTAATTTCACCACAAAATATTTTTTCATATACTTAAAAAATCGGCAGCCATAACGACTGCCGATTTTCTGTTTTTTATTAACCTTTTACTGCACCGCCTGTTACACCTTCTACATAATACTTCTGCAAGCACATAAAGAGGATTGTAATAGGAACCGCTACCAACACACCGCCAGCGCAGAACCTTGTGAAAAATCCCTGATAGTCATTCGTAAATACCCAGCGCTGCATAGCCACCGCTACATTGTAGCTGTCTGAATATCCGAACGCTACATATGATGCAAAAATATAATCACACCAAGGCGCCATAAATGCTACAAGCGCGGTATAAATGATAATCGGCTTCGACAGGGGTATAAGCATAATCGTAAATACCTGAAATCTGTTTGCCCCGTCAATGCGCGCCGCCTCGTCAAGCGATTTGGGAATAGTATCAAAATACCCTTTACATACATAATATCCCATACCAGAGCTCGCAAATCCAATCAATATCAAACCTGGGACAGCGCCCTCCTGAGTAAGTCCAAACTGCTTCAACAGGAAATACAAGCAAATCATTGTAAGGAAGCCAGGGAACATTCCCAAAATAAGCCATAAGCGCATCAAAGCTTCCCTGCCCTTAAATCTCATTCGTGAAAGCGCATAAGACACGCAGAGCACAAATATCGTCTGGAAAATAGCTACAAACACAGCGATAGTAAGTGTGTTGCCATACCATCTAAAGAACTGGCAGTCTGAGCTGAAAAGGTATGCGTATGAATCCAGCGAAAAAGTCTTGGGCAGAAGATAATCCACCATTCCGCCATGTTCAAGCTTATATGAGCGGAAACTCTGCAGCACTAAGCACACAAACGGGAAAAGCCATACAATACTTATCAAAATCAATACGGCATAAGCGATGCCGTTGCTCACTTTTCTTTTTGCTGTCATTATTGGAATCCCTCCTCATCTTTAACTGAAGGCAGGATATTATACACTACAAGTGAAATAACCGCCGTAACCACGAATACCATAATACCAATAACGGCTGCCATCTTATAATCCGTACTGTTAATAGTCATCTTATACAGCCATGTTACAAGCAAATCCGTATATCCCGCGTTGCCCGTCAGATTCATCGACTGAGGTCCGCCCTGTGAAAGCAGGTAAATAACGTTGAAGTTGTTCAGGTTGCCCGTAAATGAAGTAAGCAGATAAGGACCTGTCACAAACAGCATATACGGAAGCGTAATCTTCATAAACATCTGGAACGGATTAGCGCCGTCAATACGCGCGCTCTCATAAAGGTCCGCAGGTATATTCATCAAAAGACCTGTACAGATAAGCATTACATAAGGAATACCAATCCACACATTTATAACAATAATCATGACCTTGGCAAGCGTGGGATTAGTCCAGAACGGAATAGCCTGGCTGATAATTCCCCATTTCAGCAGATATCCGTTTACAAGACCGTCCGCCGCAAACATCTTGCCGACATAAAGCAGAGATACAAACTGAGGTATGGCAATGGTCATAACCAAAATTGTCCTCCAAAGCTTTTTAAACTTAATCCCCTTTTTATTTATCAAAATAGCTACCGCCATTCCTAGGAAATAATTGAGGAATGTCGCGAAAAACGCCCAGATTAATGTCCAAACCAAAACTGTCAGGAACGTACTGCCAAAGCCTGTCGAACCAAATGAAAACAGGTTCTTGAAGTTCTCAAAGCCTACCCACGTAAACAGCTGCGCGGGAGCCTGATGGTTGGCATCATAATTTGTAAATGCCACACATATCATAAAGAGAATGGGGAGCATTACAAATACAAATACGCCAAGCACAGGAAGCGCCAGCAACGTCTTGTCAAAATGCTCATCTAACAGCGACATAAGATCCTGCTTAACCGTAGGAAGCTTTTTGCCCTCTTTAAGCATAAGCTCCGCATTTCTATTCTGGCGCACATTCATACGCCACACAAATATAAACATCAAAATTAATGTAATAGTCAATAAGCCATACAACAATATCAAAAAGCTGTTATCGCCATAGGAAACCGTTCCGTCAGGATTAAAGCCCCTTCCCTGAGTGCCAAGCGTATTGATATCCTTTAAGTAACCCCAGCCAAAAGATATCAGATAGTAGAAAAATGCAATCTCCACCAGCAAAAATGCAGCTCCGCGAACGAACTGCTTACGCATCAGCGGACCAAAACCCATAATAATGAAGGAAACCTTGGTTTTCCAATCGCCGTTCACAAATGTAGAACCAATATCAGCTAAATCCGCGCCCAGCCATTTAAAAAAATTTGCCACCGCATTTCCCGCGGAAGCCAGTTTGCCAGAAGGCTGTTTTTCTTTTCCCATATTTGCAATATCCCTCCAGACCTCTCATATTCTTACGATAATAATATCCGATTACAAAAACGTCACCATTTTTATAATCTTCTCAATAGTCAGAGCACTACCCTATGCCCAATAGCTTTGATCGGCTTAAAACCAATCGCCGCCCTTTAATAATATTTTAAATACAGGGGGAAATTATCCCCCCTGTATTCAATTATGCAATAATTTTATGTCTATTGTCTTTTTATTGACCTGCATATGATTTGCAAGTAGCCTGGAAATCTTCAAGAACTGCCATAAGCTCATCATCTGTAGCATTGTCATAATCGCCTGAAATTATTGAATCGCCAAGTGATGTAGCAAGTGACCAGTAATCGTTAGGATACTGTCCCTGAGGAATTGTGCATGCAAGCTGCTCTGCAAGCGCTGAAAGAGCCTCATCAGCCTTAACTGCATCGCTCTGCTGGGCTGCTACATTTGAAGGACCCCAGCCTACAGCATCGAAACGTGCAAGCTGTGTCTCCTCATTTGAAAGGAACTGAGCCATTGCAAGGCATACCTGAAGCTTTGTAGCGTCTGTCTGAGGCTTAACGCCCATAAGCTTAAATCCGCCGAAACCACCAAGCTGCTTCTGAGCATCACCTGCTGTAAATGTCGGAAGCTTAGCGCAGGCATAATTATCGCCAAATACGCTCTTAATAGTATCCTTATCCCAAGTACCGTCAACAATAGCAGCATAGTTAGTAGCTGTATTTGCTGATGAACCATTCTGGAATGAAGAAGACTTCTTAAGGTTGATAATAGCCTTTAATGCGGCAAGTCCATTCTCTGATGCATAGTCAATATTGCAAGCTGTAAAGTTACCTGCATCATCAGCATCATATGTTAACGTGCAGCCTGCACCGAAGAAGAATGCGGGCTGATACCAGCCTGAATTAATCTCCATATAGAAGTTCTTTCCTGCTGCTTCGCAGTCAGCGATAATAGCGTCCAAAGATGTAGGATCTGAAACAACACTCTTATCATAATACAGGAAATATCCGTTGTCTGATGTAATAGGGAATGCATATACCATACCGCCTACTGTCGCCGCAGCAGCCGCGCCAGCATCATTCTGCTCATTTACAAATGTAGCATAATCACCCGTAATCGGTGAAATAGCTCCTGCTGAAACAAGACGAGCAAGCTGATCCTGTGCAAATGCATAAATATCCGCGCCGCCCTCTACGTCTGTTACCATATTGTTTGCCGCATCGCCCTCACCTACAGACTCAACTCTTACAGAAAAACCCGCATAATCAGGATTAGCCTCCTGGAACTCTGCCAGCTTCTCCTTTGTGAAATCAGTTACGTTGTCAGCAACCCATACAACAACCTCATCTGCTGCAGGTGCTCCGCCAAGATCCGGCTTCTCCTCCGTAGCGGCCTGTGCTGAATCTTCTGTCGTTGTGTTTGCGTCAGTTGTGCTTGTGTTTGAATCTGCTGCAGGTGTGTTGCTTGAATCGCCGCCACACGCTGTAAGTACAGAAGCAATCATAGCTGTTGACATTACTAATGCTAATACACGCTTTTTCATTTTTTCCTCTCCTTATTAAATAAAATTTTGTGTTTCTATTATTAATATCCTATTTGCATAGAATAATAATAACCAATTTAATCCTTTACTTGATTTTTCTGCCGATTGGAAACGATACCAGAAAAGAAGAAAAACCAACATCAACTATAAAGCACTTACGACTAATTCTTTATATATTATAAAAATTTGCCATAATTAATATTATCAATTGTGCAATTTATTTTCAACTGTAAATATTGACAAGATATTAACGATATTTTTGTAAATTATGCCTCCCTATTTTTTCGTATTATTTCGTCTGCACAATATTTGCCAAAAATAAATCTCATATTCGCCATTTTTACTTATAATTAAAATTTATTCAATACAAATTTATTCAATTCTCCAATATGCTATTCATTTATATTCCAGCGTTGACCAAATAGTATCTTCATATATAATATAATCAATAAAAACAGACATACACGAACATTTCCAAAATATTCGTATATGCCTGTTTGAGCGTGCGTTAGAGGATTCGAACCCCCGACCTTTTGGTCCGTAGCCAAACGCTCTATCCAGCTGAGCTAAACGCACATCAGCAAATATTCTTTTGTCTTAATGCCGGCGACCGGAATCGAACCGGTACGGGAGGTTAGTCCCGCAGGATTTTAAGTCCTGTGCGTCTGCCAGTTCCGCCACGCCGGCCGACAACTTAAAATGCTGTTACTGGGGCCTACAGGGCTCGAACCTGTGACCCTCTGCTTGTAAGGCAGATGCTCTCCCAGCTGAGCTAAGACCCCACTAAATACTAAGATGAATAAACATCTTAACGACCCAGAAGGGACTCGAACCCTCGACCTCCGCCGTGACAGGGCGGCGCTCTAACCAACTGAGCCACTAGGCCATATATCTACTGTTATCACAAAAGAAAATTATAAAAAAATATTATAAATGGACCTTCGGGGACTCGAACCCAGGACCGACCGGTTATGAGCCGGTTGCTCTAACCAACTGAGCTAAAGGTCCAAAACCCATATTGGGCTAAAAGCCGATGATCGGACTCGAACCGATAACCTGCTGATTACAAATCAGCTGCTCTGCCAATTGAGCCACATCGGCGTAAATTAAAAGCTAACTACGCCAATACCCATATAAATGACTCCAACGGGAATCGAACCCGTGTTACCGCCGTGAAAGGGCGATGTCTTAACCGCTTGACCATGGAGCCG
>CANQPM010000008.1 GCA_947625775.1 uncultured Lachnospiraceae bacterium
AAAAATGCTAAGCCATAGATTTTAATCTGCGGCTTAGCACTATATTTTATAGTTCAACTCCCAAAGTCAGGTATTATAACATAACCAATCAAAAAATAAAAGACTTATTTTATCCTAAAATAATAATATTTTTCTTAAATATCACCCTCCTTTATCCCAATCCAGCGATACCCAAGCCCGAGCAGGGACATATATCCCCTAAGGACCTTGGGAAGCGTCGGCACTTAGCGAAATAAGCTGCAAAAGCGCAGCTCCTTTTGCAGCGCCATTGAGCTTAGTGTCCGCTACGCTTCCCACTGAGCGCAAGCGATGTCCGCAGGGGATATATGTCCCTGCTCGGGCGCCCGCCGCCAAACCCCCAAAAAAAGAAGCCGCAGCTACTAATAACCGCCGCGGCCCCTCTTTTTTATTTTATACTCTTAATTATTCCCCAGAAGCCCTTTACTTATTTAATAGACTCCTCATAGCTCTTAACCATACGTCTCACCATCTCGCCGCCAATACTACCAGCTTCCCTAGATGTCAAGTCGCCATTGTAGCCTTCCTTTAAGTTCACGCCAAGCTCTGACGCAACCTCAGTCTTAAAGCGATCCATTGCCGCCTTTGCCTCAGGAACCTCTACTCTGTTTGATCTGTTCTGTGATGCCATGTGTCTCACCTCCGTAAATAATATTTTTTAATATCTATCTTCAAAGACAAACGTTTTACCGCTTATCTTAATCCTATTATTTACGTAAGTGTTTCTTTTATGAGTGGTATATTTTGCTATAAAATAACCAGTTTTTTGTCAATTTTTAATCCCCTGAAAATTGCGGTAGATCTTAAGGAAAACCCTCACTATATCGGGATCAAAAGCCTTCCCCGCATTACTCTCTATGTATTCAATCACCTGGTCAAGCGGAATAGGCTCCTTGTACCTGCGCCTGCTTATCATAGCGTCAAACACGTCAACAAGCTTTACTATCCGCGCCGAAAGCGGTATCTCCTCACCCTTTAAGCCCCTCGGATAGCCCGTGCCGTCCCACCTCTCATGGTGGCACCAGGCAATGTCAATCGCCATATTGATAAAATCATTTTTTTCTATGCCTTCATATATGTCAATCAGCGTCTTTGCCCCTTCCTCCGCATGAGTCTTTATAACCTCGCGTTCCTCCGCCGTAAGCGGTCCGTCCTTAAGCAAAATCGCGTCAGGCATCATTATCTTGCCTATATCGTGAAGTCCCGCGCTCGACTCTATCGTATCTATAAAATCATCAGTGATTACATCCTCAAACATAGGCGAAAGCTGCATGCCCTCCGCCAGCACGCGGCTGTTGTAAAGCACATTTTCATAATGGGCGCTTCCTATATTCTCCTTGCTCTCAATAAGCTTTGCAAGCGCCGTCATGATATTTTTCTGCTCCATGCGCAGCTTATCCATCTGCCGCGCCACGACGACGCTGAGATGCTTGTTGTTCTCCTCCAAGTCCTTCTGCATCGTGTAAAGCTTTAAATGCGTGGAAATGCGCATCTCAACCTCTGTCTTGTCAAAGGGCTTCGGCACGTAGTCAACCGCGCCCAGCGCAAAACCCTGGCTCAAATCAAACGCCGAATCCATCGCCGATATGAAAATCACTGGAATATCACGGGTATATGGATCTTTTTTGAGCATTGAACAGAAGGTAAAACCGTCTATATCGGGCATCGATATGTCCGACAAAATTACCCTCGGAAGCACAGGACTGTCCTGTATAAGCTTTAGCGCCTCCTTGACATTCTGCGCAAGCAGCGGCTGGTATCCCATATTTTTTATGATTTCCTCAAGAATTATGAGGTTTACCTCTACATCGTCAACCACCAGTATCTTGACGTCTTCGTTTGAATTATGTCTGCTCAACGCAAATCCACCTGCCCTTCTATCTCCTGGGCAAGCATCTCCTTCACCTTTTCAGCGCACTCTCTTGCCTTGTCGCAGTCCGATTTCCTTATTGCCATTTCCATGCGGAAGGTTGCCCTTTGCAGCTCCTTTGAGCCGCCCGCCACAAGCTGCTTTATAATAGTAGTAAAGCTCTCCGCCTTCTGCCAGTTGTCCATGTCCATGCTTATGTTCATTTTTTCAAAATATTTTTTGAGCGCCCTGACGTTTACCTCGCTGCCAAACTCATACATCAAATCCTGCTCCGCAGCCATATCGCTCACCTGGCTTGACGGCTTCCAGATGCGCACAGGCGTAGGCTCCGCCGCCGCGTCCTGGGCAATCTCCTGCTTAAGCCTTACGGTAAATGAAAAGCTTGAGCCTTTGCCCTTCTCGCCGTCTGCCCAGACCTTTCCATGCATCATGTTTACAAGATCTTTTGTTATGGAAAGCCCAAGTCCCGTGCCGCCGTATTTTCGTGTGACTGACGCGTCGACCTGTGAAAAACTCTTGAACAGCTTATCCTTGTCCTCCGTGGAAAGTCCGATGCCTGTGTCCACTATCATAAAGAACAGCTCTACCTCGTCATTTATCCTCGTATTCAGGTTTACCTCCACGCCGACGTAGCCCTGCTCTGTGAATTTTACCGCGTTTGACACAAGATTATTCAAAATCTGCGTAAGCCTCAGCTCATCGCCAATCAGCCTGTCGGGAATGCTCTGCTCTACATTCATCATAAAGCGCAGACCCTTGCGCATGGTAAGCATTGTAAACATTTTTTCCATTTTTGACATAAAATCGTAAAATGAAAACGGCTTTTCGTCGAGCTGGAATTTGCCCGCCTCCAGCTTTGAAAAGTCAAGGATATTGTTTATTATGCCCTCCATAGTGCTGCAGCAGTCAAGTATCATTTTGAGATAATTGCTTTTCTGGAAATCCGTCTCCTGCTCCATAAGAAGCTCTGTGTGCCCCTTTATGCCGTTTACGGGAGTGCGCAGCTCATGCGTCACGTTTGCGACAAACGTGTCCCTCGCCTTCATTGAGTCCTGCAGCCGCAGGGTAGTCTCCTCAACCTTGCGCAGGCTCTCTTTGTAGCGCGTCATATCCACCGCGGTGCATATAAAAACCTCACTGCCGTCATACTCCTCCGAAAGTATGCGCATCTCCACGGGAAAGCAGGTTTTATTCTTTCTGTATATATCCGTCTCTATGATTTCCATATCGGAATACGCCTTGGTAAGCTGTATGTGATTGTCTACAATCTCAAACGTATCCTGAAAAAGCTCCCCTATATAAACACCCAAAAGCTCGCCCGCCGTATAGCCTGTAAGTCCCAGAAGCCTTTCATTGCAGAAGCTTATGCAGCCGCTTTCGTCATACCTTATCATGCACTCCTGGCTGTTGTTTAAAGCGTAGTACAAAAGTTCTTCACGATTTTTTAACATTTATTTATTCTTCCTCTTCATTTTCCTGCTCATCAGTAAAGTCAAGCGAGTCGTCGCTCAAAAGCTTCACGGGATCAAGCAGCAGCTTTACGCTGTTTCCGATTTTGCCGATGCCGCGGATAAACTTGCTCTGCGCCGTGGCATGCGAAATATTTGGCGGCGGAAGTATATTTTCCTCGTCTATCGAAACGACCTCCGCTATGCTCGGTATGACAAGCCCTACCTCTACGCCTTTAACCTCTATAACGATAATGCAGGTGCGGTCATTGTACTCAAAGGTTTCCTTGCCAAAACGCTCAGCCACATCAATCACGGGTATAATCTTTCCCCTGAGATTTATAAGTCCCTTGATAAAATCCTCAACCTCGGGAATAGGGGCAATCGGCTGCATCTGAATTATCTCGTTTACATATTTAAGCTCTACGCCGAATACGTCTGCGCCGACGGGAAATGTCATATACTTTCCGCGCCTGACATCCTCCTGCATTTCAAGCTCGAGCTCCAGCTCCTGAACATTTTCTTCCATAGTTACCTCCATTTAGCGCTTGTGACTATATAAGACCTATCGTTTCCAAAGTGCTCTTTAGCTTCTCCATATCAATAGGCTTAGCGCAATATACAGTACAGCCAAGCTCAAACGCCTTCTTGACGTTCTTCTCCTCATTGAGCGCAGTAGTCATAATAACCTTTGCCATCTTATCCTCGGGGACATTGTGCTCCTTCTCGATATCCCTGATGTTTTTAAGTGCCTGATAACCGTCCATTATAGGCATCATGACGTCAAGGCATATAAGGTCATATGGATCGCCCTCCTCGAGCGCCATCATAAAGGCGTCAATCGCCTCCATGCCGTCAACAGTCACGTCGCAGTCGCCGTACACTGAAAGGAATTTCAGTATCACCTTTCTGCTTGCAAAATCGTCCTCAGCAATCAATATTCTCATAACTTTTCTTCTCCCTTTTTATTTTTTATCTAATATATAATAAAGCTTTTGCGCTATCTGTTCAAGCGGCACCTGCCAAGTTACCGCACCCATGTCATACGCCGCCTTTGGCATGCCGTAAACCACGCACGTCTTTTCGTCCTGACCGATTGTGAGCGCTCCCGCCCTTTTCATTTCAAGAAGCCCCTGCGCGCCGTCGCGCCCCATTCCAGTGAGGAGCACTCCTATCGCGTCTCTGCCCGCTGTCTTTGCGACTGAGCTAAAAAGCGTGTCAACCGAAGGACAGTGACCGCTGACCTTTGGTCCCGCGTGACATTCCACCTGATATACGCCGTTTACCTTTATAAGCCGAAGGTGCTTATCGCCCGGCGCAAGCAGCGCCTGTCCTTTGCGCACTATGTCGCCTGTCTGCGCCTCCTTGACGGTAATCTCACATTCATTGTTGAGCCTTTGGGCGTACATCTGCGTAAAGCCCTCGGGCATATGCTGCACCATCACAATCCCTGGAATGTCCTTGTGCAAGCCGCTAAGGACAGTGGCAAGCGCCTCCGTGCCGCCCGTTGACGCTCCCATCGCTATTACTGACCGAACCTTCCCATTTGATTTAAGCGCCGCGCCCGCACGGCTGTTTACCGCAAGCTTATCCCAGTCGGGATAAACCGCTTTTTTAAGTCTGTCGCATATCGACTGCCCGCTAAGCTCTCCGGCAGCGTTTTTTATATTATTACGGCTCTCGTCAAAAGGAATAAAATCAACCGCGCCCGCCTCATACGCCTTGCTTTCAAGCGAGGGCGACGCAATCATCACCGTGGGAAGCGGATACTGCGGCATAAGCTTTGCAAGGAAGGTGATGCCTGACATTCGCGGAAGCTCGTTTGTCATAAGTATCACATCAGGCTTACACTCGATTATTTTGTCCCTTGCGACATATGCGTTGTTCGCCTCGGCGGCAATCACAAGCTGGTTATCCCTGCCGACAATCTGTTTGAGGACTCGCCCAAGCTCAAGGCTCGCCGTAACAATCAATAGCCTTAATCCCCTCATGGCCTGCCTCCCATATAAATTCCCCCATTTTAAATCTATTTCCTGTATATCGCCGGCTGAATATATTGAAATTTAGTTTTATTCTGGCTTATTGACTCTGTCGAGCCTATAAAAAGGTAGCCTCCAGGCTCCATTTTTTCATATATGTTGTGGAGCAGCTTTTCCTTTGTGGGCTCGTCAAAATATATCATAACATTCCTCAAAAACACTACATGAAGCGGTTTCCTGAATGGAAGCTGGTGCATCAGGTTGAACTGCCTGAAAAGCACCTCTTTTTTTAATTCGTCCGTTACCCTGTACTCTATATCGTTTATCTGCCTGAAAAAGCGCCGCACATACTGATGAGGGAGCTGCTCTACGGAATCCTTTGTATATACGCCCCTAATCGCCTGCTCAAGCACATTTGTGTCAATGTCCGTGGCAAGCACCTTGGTGTCCCATTTGGGGTGCTCCAAGCCTAAAAAATCCATACAGAGCATCGCAAGCGTGTATGGCTCCTCGCCCGATGAAGACGCCGCGCACCAGATGCGCCAGTCCTTTGTGCTCTCCGTCTTTTTCCTAAGATATGGAAATACCTCCTGCTTCAGATATGTAAACTGCTCATGCTCACGCCAGAAATATGTGTGGTTCGTGGTGAGCATATTCATCAGATCCTTTGCCTCTTTGCCCGTCGGAAAACGCTCCACCAAATCCATAAATTCGTGATATGAGCTGTAGCCGTTGCGCTGTATGTAATTTTCCAGCCGCCCCTGCACAAGCACGTGCTTTTCAGCAAGATTTATCCCCGCCTTGCGCTTCACATAGCCCACTATGCGGTCAAATTCCTGTTCCGTAATCATAATTAAATATCCACCGTCGGTTATTATTCTGTAAACGCCCCGCGCCGCCTAATCCGCGTAGACGATTTTTTTTGCAAGGTCGTCCGCCGCGCTCTTTCCGATAAGCGTCGCAATTATCTCAAGCCCGAACGGTATCGCCGTGCCCATGCCGCGGCTCGTGATGATATTGTCCGCCTTTGCCACTTTGTCATAAACCACATTTGCGCCGATAAGCTCGCTCTCCATATCGGGATAAATGCATGCCTTCTTATCCTTTAAAAGTCCCAGATGCCCGAAAATCATAGGCGCGGCGCATATAGCCGCTATCAGCTTTCCGCCGGCGTTAAACTCCTTTATCTTTTCAGTGAGCTTATCGCACTTTTCAAGGTTTTTCGTGCCAGGCATGCCGCCAGGACATACAATCACGTCAAGGCTGTCAAAATCGAGTTCATCTATTGCCGTGTCCATGGCAACCTTAATGCCGTGGCTACCCACAGCCTCAGTCTTATTTGCCACTGAAACACATAACGCCTCTATTCCCGCGCGCCTCAATAGATCCACAACGGTAAGCGCCTCTACCTCCTCAAATCCGTCCGCAAAAAAAATACCTGCTTTCTTCATATCAGCAATCCCTCCATATCGCTTTCAAACGCTTAAACAATCCTAAAAACGCCGCCACAGGCAGCTTCAAAGTCTCTTAATTTGTATTTTAACATTAATATGGCGGGATTGCAATAAGTTAATGCGTTTTGTGTTGACAGCGGCTTTCCTGTATGATAATTTTGCATTGTGCGTTGCATGTTATACATTGCACGTTGTATATTGATTGTACATTGTATTTTTAATTGGAGGTTTTACTTTTATGCAGAACGAAAAAAATATGGAAATCGAAAAAAAATATACCCTAAAGCGCCTGCCCGACAAGCTTGACGCATATCAGTGCAAAAAAATCGAACAGGCATACCTGTGTACCTCGCCTGTCGTAAGAGTACGCAGATCAGACGATAAATATTATCTCACCTACAAGGGCAGCGGTCTTATGGCGCGTGAGGAATACAACCTGCCGCTCGACAAAAGCTCCTATGAGCATCTGCGCGCAAAGGCTGACGGAAATGTCATCTCCAAAAAGCGTTACGTCATACCGCTTGAAAATCCTCAGTTTGAAAGCTCCTACGCGCCGTTTAAAACGCCCGACCTTGTGATAGAGCTTGACGTTTTTGAGCCGCCGTTTGCGCCGCTTATTATGGCGGAGGTGGAATTTCCCGATACTGAAATGGCAGACGCCTTTATTCCGCCCGAATGGTTTGACAAAGACGTCACGCTCGACACAAAATACCACAACTCTGTGATGAGCAGAATGAGCCTTGATGAAATTTCCTATTAAGGCTGCAGCTGTTTATCGCATTAAGATTTTTCTGCGTCGTCAGCGCTCAGCATGCCAAGCTTGAAATGCCTGCGGCAGAGCGCGACGTAGCTGTCGTTTGCGCCCAGCATTACCTGTTCGCCGTCCCTTACAATGCCGTCAGCGTTGTAGCGGGCGTTGCAGGTTGCCTTTTTGCCGCACCAGCATACTGTCTTTATCTCATGTATGGTGTCGGCTATCGCTATCAACCGCTCGCTGCCCGAAAAAAGATTGTTCTGGAAATCAGCCCTAAGCCCATAGCAAACCACAGGCACGTCCATAAAATCAACTATGTCAGAGAGGAAATCTATCTGCTCCCTTGTCGCAAACTGCACCTCGTCAACTATTACGCAGTCATAGCCCTTTATCTCCTCCTCGCTCATCTCCTGCAGCTCGCTCAGCAGAATACAATCCATTTCAAGCCCTATGCGCGAGCGTATTTTCCTTGCGCCGTCGCGCGTGTCCGCCTCAGTCTTGCACAAAAGCGCCCGTTGCCCGACCTCCTCATAATTAAAGTGTGTCATAAGCGCGTTTGCCGTCTTCGAGCTGTTCATCGCCCCGTAATAATAATATAGCTTTGCCATAAAAATCTCCCCTGCCAAACAAAATAAGCCGCCGCACCAAAGTGCGGCAGCTGCTTTTTGCAATGCGGATAACAGGACTTGAACCTGCACGGTCTCCCACCAGAACCTAAATCTGGCGCGTCTGCCACTTCCGCCATATCCGCATGCGCGTACCAGTGAGCTGTACCGTTCATATCCAGACAGCCGCCTGCCTGCAAGTCTTCTCTGAATATGAACGGCGCAGCGCACGGCGATACGCTAGAAATTAATATATCAAATCACAAAATAAATGTCAAGCGCAAACTGCGCGGACTCACACATTATCAGGCACCTTGCTTATCACCTTTTTCCACGTGAGCACAAGGAAAATGCATGAAACGGTGAGCGACATTGTCTCTGCTATGGGGAATGCCCACCACACAAGGTTAAGCCCGCCGATTTTTGCAAGGATATACGCCGCGGGAAGCAGGATTACAAGCTGCCTTGCCACAGATACGACAAGGCTGTACACGCCGTTGCCGACCGCCTGAAACACAGAGCCCGCAATAATGCAGAACCACGCTACGAGGAAATGTACTCCGATTACCCTCAGCGCCTTTACACCGATTTGCAGCATCTCCTCAGATGCGTCAAACAGCCCCAAAAGAGTTGACGGGATAAACTCAAACGCCAAAAAGCCAAGGAACAGCAGACAGAACGCGTACACCATCGAATACTTGATAGTGCTCACCATGCGACTACGCTTGCCCGCGCCGAAATTGTAGGCGATAATCGGCACCATGCCGTTGTTCAGTCCGATAACGGGCATGAAGAAAAAGCTCTGGAGCTTGAAGTACACGCCGAATACTGCTGTCGCCGTCGATGTAAACTGTATAAGAATCAAATTCATTCCGTAGGTCATCACAGAGCCGATTGCCTGCATTATTATAGAAGGCACGCCGACCTTGTAAATTTTGCCGATAATCTGTCCGTCAGGCTTAAAGCCTTTTACCGAGAGCTGTATCTCGTGGTTTTTCTTTATGTTGAATATAAACGCAAGCGTCGCGCCCACACACTGTCCCATAACCGTAGCTATCGCCGCGCCCGCAACTCCCATAGCGGGAAATCCCAAAAGACCGAAAATCAAAATCGGGTCAAGCACAATATTTGTCACAGCGCCCGAAAGCTGAGAAATCATGCTGTAAAACGTCATTCCCGTAGACTGTAAAAGCTTTTCAAAAATAAACTGCGCAAACACTCCAAACGAGCATATGCAGACTATTGAAAGATATGAAATGCCCATCGTGTATATATCCGAATCCGTAGTCTTTACCTGGCTTAAATAAAACGGCTTTACCGCCAAAAGCCCTACGAGCACAAACGCTATAAAGCCTAAAACCGCCAGAAAAATACCGTTCATAGCCGTCTTGTTCGCCCTGTTGAAGTCCTTCTCGCCAAGCGACTTTGACAAAAGCGCGTTCACGCCGACATTGGTGCCCGCTCCGACTGCCACCAAAAGAGTCTGAACTGGGAACGCAAGCGATACCGCCGTGAGCGCGTCCTCACTTACGCGCGCCACGAAAATACTGTCCACAATATTGTACATCGCCTGCACAAGCATAGACACCATCATAGGAAACGACATATTTAAAATAAGCTTGTTTACGGGCATAACGCCCATTTTGTTTTCGCCGAATGCCGTGTTCTGTTTTTCTTTACTCATATGTAATCAACTCCATTCTGTAATAAAATTCGCATTAAAATTTGTATTAAGCCCCGCATTAAAGGCGCGTGATTACAAAGATAGAATATATCGCCTTGATTGCCGCCTCAAAATCATCATTTGATACGCCTATTATAATGTTCAGCTCGCTTGAGCCTTGGTCTATCATTCTTACATTGACATTCGCATGCGCAAGCGCAGAGAAAATCCTGCCCGCCGTGCCGCGCTGCGCCTTCATTCCGCGCCCTACGACGGCGATAAGCGCCAAGTCCGATTGGATATCAATGCTGTCGGGATTTACCGCCTTGTTTATGCCCGAAAGAATATTCTGCTCCTTGTCAACAAACTCGGACTGGTGAACCATTACGCTCAGCGTGTCAATTCCAGACGGCATATGCTCAAACGAAATATTGTACTCCTCAAATACCTGCAGCACCTTCCTGCCAAAGCCTACCTCCGAGTTCATCATGTCTTTCTCTATATTAATCGAAGCAAAACCCTTTTTGCCCGCAATGCCCGTGATAACATACTTTGACTTCTGGCACGTATTTCCCACAATCCATGTGCCCTCGTCCTCGGGAGCGTTTGTATTTTTAATATTGATGGGAATGCCCTCTTTTCTGACAGGGAAAATCGCGTCCTCATGAAGGACTGTCGCTCCCATATAAGAAAGCTCCCTGAGCTCGGCGTATGTGATTATGTCAATGCCCTGCGGCTTGTCGATAATGCGCGGATCGGCAATCAGAAAGCCTGAAACGTCTGTCCAGTTTTCGTACACGTCCGCCTGAACCGCTTTTGCCACGATAGAGCCTGTAATGTCAGAGCCGCCGCGTGAAAAGGTCTTTACAGTGCCATCAGCCATAGCGCCGTAAAAGCCTGGGATTACCGCGCTTTCCATATCCGCAAGCTGCTTTGAAAGGAGCTTGTTGGTAAGCTCGGCGTCAAAAACACCCGCCTCGTTAAAGCGGATTGAGTCCGCGGGATCGACAAATTCAAAGCCAAGATAATTTGCCATGATAATGCCGTTCAGATACTCTCCGCGGCTTGCCGCGTAGTCCTTTCCCTTCTTTTTCTTGAAGTTGTCAATTATCCTGTCAAATTCATTTGTAAGGTCAAGGTCAAGCTTTAAGCCCGCAATAATCTCATTGTACCTCTCCTCGATTTTTGACATCTCTGTCATAAAATTGTGATCCTTTTCCGCAAGCGCATAGCACGCATAAAGCATATCCGTAACCTTCGTATCGCCGTCAAAACGTTTTCCCGGCGCAGACGGGACAACAAATCTTCTCTCCTCGTCCGAACGGATTATATTGCCCACCTTCATAAACTGCTCGGCGCTCGCAAGTGAGCTGCCGCCGAATTTTACCACTTTTTTCATAATAATCCCCCATTCTTAACACACAGTGTAAAAAATTTATTTTCACACTAATTCCCTATTCTTAATATAGTATGAAAAATTTATTTTTCACACTATTTTTTCCCGCATTAATCCAACACAGATAATTTAGTCCACGCGTATCATGCTTATAACATTCCCGTACTGAGCCGCCTTTTCCTTGTACTCCTTCTCGGTCATCTCAGGCGTGACAAAGCCGCACTCGCCATCGACAACGCCCGACAGCACATCTGTCTCATCGCCAAATACGCTCTTGATCCTCGCCTCGTCCGTATCGGAAACGCGCACGAAGAATCTTCTCACAGCGCCGTCAAGCGGAGATATTTCAAGCTTTTCGCTGTCCCATTTGACCTCCAGGTGCTTGCCGATATGCCTTGCGCAGTCAAGCACGTCAGACACTACCGCGCTTGCCGTCGCAAGCTTACCCGCGCCCTTGCCGTAGTACATTGTCTCTCCGCCCATATTGCCGTTTACAAGAATAGCGTTAAACACTCCGTTTACGGCAAACAGCGGGTTTTCAGGGCTTACGATAAACGGCGCCACTATCGCGTAATATTTGTCGTTCTTCTTCATGCTCTTGGCAAAAAGCTTAATCGTCGCACCAAGCTTTTTAGCATAGGCAAAATCAACGTCTTTTATATTTGTGATGCCCTCCGTCGTGATATCCGAAAAGCTCACATTCTTACCATATGCAAGCGACGTAAGAATCGCTATCTTGCGGCATGCGTCAAAGCCAAGCACGTCGGCGTCGGGATTTTTTTCGGCATAGCCCTTCTCCTGCGCCCGTTTTAAGACGTCATCAAACGCAAGTCCCTCCGTCTCCATTTTTGTCAGAATATAATTCGTCGTGCCGTTCAGTATGCCCGTGATTGAAAGTATCTCCTCCTGCGCAAGTGAAGTCCGAAGCGGCCTTATAATAGGTATGCCGCCGCCCACGCTCGCCTCAAACAGATAGCTGCATTTGTGCTCCTTTGCCACCTGCAGCAGCTCAGGCCCGTATTTCTCGACAAGCTCCTTATTTGAGGTGCATACGCTTTTGCCGTTTTCAAGCGCGCGCCTTGTAAAGTCATACGCAGGCTTGACACCGCCCATAGTCTCACATACAATCGCCACCTCTGGATCATTCAGAATAATGTCCACGTCATGCACCAGCACAGCGCTCACAGGATCGTCCTCAAAATCCCTTAAATCAAGCACGTATTTAACCTCAAGCCCTTCAGCGAACTTATTCTTAATCACGTCTTTATTTTTCCTGATTACCTCAAACACTCCGCTGCCGACCGTGCCGTATCCTAAAATCGCTACCTTAACCATCTCAACCTCTCATTCCGCCGCGCATGCGGCTTTCCTTTTTATTTAATATTCATACCATCACTATTGACGAGCCAGAATCTTTACATTGCGCACGCCGCTTATATGCTCCATCCCCGACACCATTTCCGACACATCGCCCGTAGTGTCAAGTATCTGCACGCTGAGCGAAAGCGACGCTATACCATTTATTGGAATAGTCTGGTGTATCGTGAGAATATTCGCCCTAAACTCCGCGACCACCCTCAAAACATCAGACAAAAGCCCCGGCTCATCGTCCATCTGGCAGGCTAGCGAAAGCGTAGTCCCCTGCGCCGAATCATGAAACGGGAAAATATCCTCCTTATATTTATAATAGGAGCTTCTGCTTATCCCAACCCTGTCAGCCGCCTCCTGCACCGAAGCCGCCTTTCTCATCTCAAGCAGCCTGTTTACCTCTACCACCTTCAACAGTACCTCGGGCAGCGCCCTTTTTTTTACGACAAAATAATCTGTTGTTTCCTTCATTGCTATCTCCATCCCGGAGCGCTCTCCGCGCTAAGTCGGCAGGAAACGCTTCGCCACATCTGTTTTTCCTTCAAGGACATTTGTGCGTCACTGTGATACATCTTATCATAACGCACAAAAAAGTGCAACACGTTTATTGCACTTTTTACTGTTTATTTTTTGAATTATTTATTTTATTAATGTTTTTCCCTAAATATTATGTTATAATTTTTAATGGCAGTCAATACATATTTGCCGCTTTATGCTTTAAATGGCAAATACGCATATTTTAGGAGGATATCCATATGATCCACAAAAAAACAAGGACAGTAAAGGGAAGCGTTTCTTTCTTTGTAGCTGTCTGCATCATGATCATTATTATTGTCTCACAGATTTCCGTCAGCGTTGTCGTGAATGGAATTTTGAACGACCGCAGCAAATCCGAGCTGATGTCGGAGGCTGACGAAAACGCCAAAATTATCAACGGCTGGCTGGAAAAACAGGCCGCCACGCTCACGGCGATAAAAGACGCCCTGGTTTACCAAAATGATACCGACCATGAAAAAATCATGGATTATCTGGAGCTTAACTTAGGCGAAAACGAAGACGCCTTGATGTATTACACATGTTTTGAATATGATAAAAGCGTACTTCCCGCAGACCATTCCACGCTGGATCTCGATCCCACAACAAGAATATGGTGGACGGCGGCAATGGAGGCTGGCGGAATCGCATACACCGCCCCATACATGGATTTTGCAACAGGCCAAATGATTGTAAGCATCGCCACCCCCTGCAAAATCGCGGGCAAACAGGCTGTGGTACTGGCGGATATTACAATTGACCGTCTGGTTGAAATCGTAGATACAATAAGCGACGAAGAAAGTATACAGGCATTTTTGCTTTCTTCTGACGGCAGTGTCATAACGCACGCCAATAAAGCCTTTCTGCCAAAAGAAGAAGGAAATACAAAGCTTGCCGATGTAGTTAATCTGAACCTGTCAGCGAATGAAGCGACAGAGTTTACCGACTACGACGGCAAGGCAAAATATGCGGCAGTCAGCACTATAGACGCGACACAGTGGAAAATCGGCATAACAAAAGAGCAGTCCATAATCCGCAGGCAGGTAATTGATGCATTACAGGGCACTTTCATTGGAAATATCATTCTGATGATTATTTTTACGCTGCTCCTATTCGTCAGACTGAACGCCATGCTAAAGCCCGTTTCCGAAATTCAGGAGGCAGTCGTACATATTTCAAGGGGCAGCTTTTCAGCCCCCATAAGGCATAGCAAAAAGAAAAGGGAGAATGAAATCGGCGTGCTGCAGAACGCAAGCCTGGATCTTGTGGATACGCTGTCAGGCATCATAAGCGATGCAAACAACATTCTCGGCGGCATTGTGAACGGAGACCTCACGATGAAGGATATGAAGGAATATCCCGGGGAATTTAACAGACTTTCAAAATCCGTCAACTCAATACGCAGTACATTAAATTATCTTCTGCTCGCGGTGCAGGAGTCAACCTTCAGCGTGTCAAACGGCTCACGCCAGCTTAAGGAGGCGGCGGACAGGCTCTCCGAGGCAGCCCAGTCGCAGTCTGACTCCATACAAAAGCTTGAATCCGAGGTAGACGGAATCACCCAAAAAATTAACAGCAATTCAGAGCGCTGCATAACTGTAAACGAAAGGCTTTCAAGCCTAAATGAGCTGATTGGAAGCGGCAACAGCGAAATGGTGGAGCTTTTCCATGTTATTGAGGAGATTGAGTGCATGTCCGCTGACATAAGGAAGGTTGTCGGCGCAATTGAATCCATCGCGCTGCAGACGAATCTGCTTGCGCTTAACGCCTCCGTTGAAGCTGCGCGCGCGGGTGAAAACGGAAAAGGCTTTGCCGTAGTCGCTGACGCGGTAAGAAATCTTGCCATACAGTGCGGCGATGAGTCAAAAAAGACCGCTGAACTGATTGACGGCTGTCTAAGCTATGTCAGCAAGAGCAGGCAGTATGCGGATAAAACCGCCCTCTGCCTCAACAGCATAGTGAATGATTCCGCGGAAATTTCGGAGGCATTCCAGGCAATCACGCAGGACACCGCAAAACAGGCGGACACAATGGAAAATATCCGCAGCGAAATTTCCAATATTTCAGACGCTGTCCTTGAAAACACCTCGACAGCCCAACAGACCGCCGCATCTACGGAATCACTGTCTATGCAGGCGGCAAAGCTCGAAAAGCTTGTGAAAAAGTTTAAAACATCTGTGAAATAATTTTGTGGATAGCTCTATAACAATGAACAATAAAAAACGATTGAAGCCTTGATTTTATCAGGATTCAATCGTTTTTTTAGTGAGACACGCGGGAATCGAACCCGCGACAACTTGATTAAAAGTCAAGTGCTCTACCGACTGAGCTAGTGTCCCATATTATCAATAATAATGCTGTCTGCGCTGCAGATCTGATTGCAAGAAACCATTCTTTGTTTCTTATAAATATTATAAAATAGAAACTGGGCTAGCTGGATTCGAACCAGCGAATGCAGGGATCAAAACCCTGTGCCTTACCGCTTGGCGATAGCCCAAGAAGGTGGGTACAGGGATTCGAACCCTGGGCCTTCAGAGCCACAATCTGACGCGCTAACCAGCTGCGCTATACCCACCATGTATGAGATAAGGCAAGCTCAATCTCAAAACGTGCTCGAAGGGATTCGAACCCCCGACCCACGGCTTAGAAGGCCGTTGCTCTATCCAGCTGAGCTACGAACACATTCGCGGTATCTATCCCGCTAAAGCGAGTACAATCCCCCGCTAAAGCAGTTAATCCCCCGCTAAAGCGGCTACAATCCCCCGCAGAGCGGGTGATGGGAATCGAACCCACGTATCTAGCTTGGAAGGCTAGTGTTCTACCATTGAACTACACCCGCATATATCATATAAATAAATATTTTTTACAAATATTTTTAACTAAATAATTGTAAGTCGGGGTGACAGGATTCGAACCTGCGACCTCCTGGTCCCAAACCAGGCGCTCTAGCCAAGCTGAGCCACACCCCGATATCCGAAAAACAAAGCCATAAGCACATAAAGCCTACGCATTATTCTCACAGCGACGAATATTATTATACATAATTAAATTATTTGTGTCAACACATTTTTTTACAATTCCGAAAATTTCTGTAGATTTTTGCTATTCAATAAAATTAAGCGCAAAATGCGCGTCCCCGTTTTTGTCAAGCTCCATGATTATGTACGAGGGCTTTTTGTTTTCCTGTCTCGGATATGACAGGCTGCCTGGATTTATGGCTATTACATCTTTTGAAATATCAATAACTGGCCTGTGGGTATGACCGTACATCACTATATCCATTCCCTGCGCCACGGCCTCGCGTTTTATCATCTCATTGCCCATTCCGATATAATAACGATGTCCGTGAGTAATCCAGACGTGATATTTGCCGATATAAAAATTTTTTTCAGTAGGAAGATCGCTGAAAAAGTCATTGTTGCCCGCTACCATTTCCACGCGGCAGCCCGATTCTTTCTCTATGAGCTCCTCGCTGCCCTCCACATCGCCCAGATGTATCACCATATCAAGCCTGCCGAGCTTTTTTATAAGCTTTAAAAAATTTTCATCTTTTCTGTGCGTATCGCTTATTATAAGTATTCTCATATCCGTTGCACTTTCCTTATTTATCCGTAAATGCCTGTATTTTCGTTTTAAGGTATTTTTTCATCGCGTCAAGTGCCTTTCCTCTGTGGCTTATGCGGTTCTTTTCATCGGGAGAAAGCTCAGCTGAATATTTGCCGTACTCAGGAAGGTAAAAAATAGGATCGTAGCCAAAGCCGTTTTCGCCCTTTTCCTCATAGCCTATTATGCCTTCTATCGTGGCTCTTGTCTGGTACTCTGTCTTGTCGGGAAATACCGCCGCGATAACGCACACAAACCTTGCCGTGCGCTTATCGTCGGGCACGCCCTCAAGGCGCTTAATCAGGCTTGCGTTTTTTATTGAATACGGCGTGTCCTCACCCATATAGCGTGCTGAATATACGCCTGGCTCTTTATTCAGATAGTCTATCTCAAGCCCCGAATCGTCAGCGAGCACTACCGCCTTATCGCCGCGCGCCGCAAGCTCGTCCGCAACCGCCCTTGCCTTTATTCTGGCATTCTCCTCAAAGGTTTTGCCGTTTTCGTCTATCGGAATGTCTATGCCAAGCTCCTTCATTGATTTAATCTCTGCGCCCAAGTCAGACATTATCATTCGTATTTCCCTCATTTTGCCCTCATTGCCTGTGGCAAACACTATTTTCATGGCTTTTGTCCTCCAATGTATTCAAGCGAAGCCGCAAACGTGCCTTTTAGCGCTTCGATTATATTTTCATTAAGCTTATATGATGCCTCTACATTTACCATATCCTCGGCGGGCTGCGATATTTCAATAAAAGCTGCGGGAATCGTCGCCGCCTTTACAATGACATCACTGTCCCCACATTCGCGAAAGCCTGCCACTTCAAACCGCGTTTCCTTTAGAATTGCTTCCGCCGCGGCTATCGCAAGCTGCGTACTGCCGAAATTCGGTATAAAATATTTGCTGTTGCACACTATCCGCGCGCTTTCGCCATCGATGCCGTCATCTGCGTTTACACTAACGCCGAGCAGCATATCCGCGTCTATGCGGTTTGCAAAGTCCACAATGTCCTCCGCCGTATAATTCTCCTGCATATTATAGGAAAGAAAAAGCTTTAGATTGTTGTCTGCGGCAAAGCGCGATAATGACTGCTGCCACTCGGACAGCACCAGACGGTTCTTGTCCTCGAAGGGCATATACACTACGGCTATGCTGCCATATGCATTTTTAATGTCGCCAAATTTCAGAGAAAGCTCATTTGGCTTATTTTCAAGTGTCCAGCCATAGGTGTCCTTGCAATAAACCTCCACCACGACATCTGTGTCCTGACGGTACACGCCTACAGCGTCCATTATCGCAGAGTCGCTGACAATATCAACGCCGTCGCTTATATCCGCTGAAGCCCCTGAAAGCGTAATCACAACCTTATTGCGCGTAAATTCCTCCCTGACGCTTATATTCTGCGTGGAAATGGGCGCATTAAGGCGTATTGCAAGCCTTGACGATGGCTCGTCAATAAAATCCGCCCTTACGTTCAGCTTGGGGTAGGATAACTTTTGCTGCTCCTCTTTCAGACGCTCCATAAGAAGGCTTATGCGGCTGTTGGCGTCAAAAAAATCCTCATTGAGCTTAAAGCCTGTCATCAGCGCCACCGCGGCTATGCAGAATACTATCGCCGCGCGCTTTGCCATATCATAGAAATGGTTTCTCTTTTCTTTTTTAAGGCTTTCCTTCTCCGCTATAGTAATCGCGGGCGGTTCTTCTATAATGCTGTCCTCCGGGCTGTCCTGTTCGAGCGTGTTTATGCTTTCCTCAACATCAATTATTTCCATAACTGTGCCCCTTCGGCTTCGGTCCCATAAACTGATAATAGTAGGTCTTTATCATTCCATTGTAAATCTTGCGGTTTTTATCCGCGCGGCGGCCTATGTCCTTCTCCGCGCCCTCGTATGAGGTTATGATGTACATTGACCATGTATCGAGCGTTTTAAAGCGCTCGCCTATTTTTCTGTACAGCGGCGGCATATTTTTCTTTTCGTCAAGGCGCTCGCCGTAGGGCGGGTTTGTAATGATGAAGCCGTATTCACCCTTATGGGAAAGCTGCGAAATGTCCCTCTGCTCAAATTTAATCATATCCGCCACGCCTGCAAGACGCGCGTTCTGGCGCGCAACATTTATTAAATCGCTGTCAATGTCAAAGCCTTCTATGCTCACTTTAGCAGACATATCAACCATATCGCGCGCTTCCTCATAACAGTCGTCCCAGACCTTTTTGGGTATGAGGTTTTTCCAAGTCTGCGCCGTATAGCCGCGCTTCATGCCTGGCGCTATATTCGCCGCCATCAGCGCCGCCTCTATCGGTATCGTGCCGCTGCCGCAGAACGGATCGACAAGTATTCTGTCGGCTTTCCACGGAGTAAGCATTATAAGCGCCGCAGCAAGGTTTTCAGCTATTGGCGCCTTGGCTGTGAGTTTCCTGTAGCCGCGCTTGTGGAGCGATTCGCCTGTGGTATCAAGCCCTACTGTGACTATGTCTTTCATTATTGATACTCTGACAGGGTATGATGCCCCCTCCTCGCTGAACCAGCTTACCCCATATACCTGCTTTAGCCGCTCGACCATCGCTTTTTTCATAATGGACTGGATATCCGAGGGCGAAAAAAGCTTGCTCTTTATGCCTGCCGCCTTTGCCACCCAGAATTTGGCGTCGGCGGGAATATAATCCTCCCATGCAAGCGCCTTTGTCCCCTCAAAAAGCTCGTCAAAGGTTTCCGCCTTGAAGCTTCCGACCTTGATAAGTATGCGCTCAGCCGTCCTGAGCCCTATATTGGCGCGGCATACTGCCTCGTCATCACCTATAAAGGCCACTCTGCCGTCCTCGACCTGCGATATGTCATAGCCTAAGTCTATTATTTCCTTTTTTAATACTGCCTCCAGACCAAAATGGCATGGGGCTATCAATTCATATTTTCTCATAGGTATATATTAATTTACCTGCAAATAACTGTCAATTATTTTTTTCGGAAATTATATCTATCTGAAATTATATCTATCTGTATTCCGCAAGACAGTTTCCGCACGGCTGATAGCCTTTCTCTTTCAGCTCCTGAATAGTTCCTGTATATTCCTCTTTATTATGCTCTGCCATGCTGCCTACGCTTGAACAGTCTGGCAGGTGGATTCTCTTTGAGTTTGTATTAAGTATGTATTCCCTGACCTCGGTTTCTCCCGAATTTTCTTCCCTGTCACCAATTTTAAAAGTTTCCTGCTGCTTATTTTCGTCAGGCATCTGCGCTATGCGGCTTGCTCCGTCGGCATAATCTATCTCGATTCCAGGCTGCACGTTGTAACAGTACACGTGAAAGCAGATGCCTGAGCCCTTATCCTCTACCGACCAGCCCTCCATTTCCACGCCCGAAGCGACGAGGTTATCGCCTTCAAAAATCGGGGTTACACGGTACAGCACGTGGTTTTGTGTTTCCGTCACGTAATTGCATACCATATTTTCAAATGGGAGCATTCCTTCCACATTCAGGTAACGCGTTCCCGTGATCAGATTTTTTTCATTGGCATTTTCCCCCGCAAGCTGGTAGCCAATCAGATGACAGCGGTTGTAAAGGTAATTGCCTTCGATAATGCCATTGTACTTTTCCGTGCGCCACCCGCTCGGCTTTATCTGGCCTATGGCTCCCCTTTCCTCTGAAGGCATGATTTCAGGGCATACATTGGCGTATGCTGTCCCGCACCGCCCTAAGCTGTCCAGTTCGCTGTAGTATTCAAAAGGCTGCGTTATTTCCTTATCCTGTCTTGAAAAATCGGGCTCGCCGCCCTCAAGCTCTATGTATGCCTGCCCTGAATATTCTGGTATATTATTTAGGTTTTCCGCGCCCCTGTAATCTATAACTTCCACGCCCGCATTGCAGCCACACAAGGAAAGCAGCGTAAACAGCAGGATAAAAAGGATTTTTCTCCGCATTTGAAACATCACCTGCCTGATTTTGCATCTATATTTTTCCGTTTTAGGCAGCTTAAACCGCTTCCATATATGTATTATATCACTTTCGGGGCAATTATGAACAGCGGCTTCAGGATATTTTATGCAAAAAGGCGGCCTGTTCTTTAAGCCGCCTTTTAGGGAGAATTCAACTACTTGCTGCAGTTCTGGTTGTTTGAGTTCTGGCTGTTTGAATTCTGCTGAGAATTCTTTGAATTCTGTGAATTCTGAGAATTCTGCGTGCTGTTGTCATAGCTGTTTTTGCTGTTTGACTTGTTCTGATTCTGTTCGTAATTGTTGTTTGTTCCAGACATCTTAAATACCTCCGATAATACTGGGATGATTCTCCCTGTTTTCTTTTCCTGTAACACGTTTATTTATGTTACGAAAATAGGATTTGCACAATTACGCATTTTTATACCTAAAATTTAATTTGCATAAAAATAAATGAATTGGAAACTATGCCCAATTCCTGCGTTTTTACTTTGTTAATTTTTATACCCGAAAAAATATTGACCTTTTAGGACAGAATTGATATACTATAGTTAGTAAAGAGATACTCCTTCAATCCTCTTTACAACCCTTATATATTAATTATTTATACTCCCCTTAATGAAAAGCAGCCGTTTGACGGCTGCTTTTCTTTTCTATTTAAAACCTGAACCATTTCTGCAGAAGCCTGATTGCGGCGCTTATAAGGGCTACCGCGATTATGACTGGAAGAAAGAATACGAATGCCCTAAACACTATCATCACTATGAACATTACTACCAGTATGACTATGCAGGCTATGAGCCAGCCTGGAATTTTGAAGCGTTTTTCATCGAAATCATCATTTGAATATGCGCCGTCGGCATAGCCGCCTGACGAATAACCTCCTGACGAATAGCTCCCAGATGAATAGCCTCCTGCGGAGTATGCGCTTGAGCCGCCCATATTTGAAAATGCGCCTTGTCCCTGTCCGCCTGCAAACTGGCTGCTGCCTTCGATTGTTTTGGCGAGAAGCCTTGGATCGCCGAGCATATTGAGCACGTCTGCCTCATCCTTGCCAGCTCTTACCTGCTCGTCAATATATCTCCTGTAATAGTTCACATTTTCACTGATTACCGCCTCTGGCACTCTGTCAGCAAGCGCCTCCTGCAGTCCGCCTATAAATTCGTCGCGACTCATATCTTCCTCCAACTATCCCATTAATTTTACAAAATTTTATCTGTCCATGCCTCTGCCCGATGTAAGCCGTTTTATGTACTCGTCAGGATTTTTCCTCATCTGCGCCATATCCATAAATGCGCCCAGGACCATTCTGTCTTTGTTGCAGGCTGATGTGTTTTTGCCCCAGTCGCCGATGAGATTGTAGCGGTCCATCTGCCACACGTACAGGTCTGTGAGACTGTAGCCCTCGCACTTGACTTTGTCAGTCAGGTAATGGTGGTCGAGGTAGAATATAAGCTCCTCGAGCAAATCCTGTGAAAATACTATTTCCTCCCAGAGCTTTTCGCACCACTCATCTGTCTCACCCGCGGATCTGCCAAGCGCCCTTAGTCCCTCGAACGCCTTGACAAGTCTGGCGTCATATAATATGCCTGCCAATTTTTTCGCCTTCTTTTTGGATATAATAAATATGCTTAAAGGATAATATCTTTCCAGACTATAGTATCACACTATGCTTATGACGTAAATTAATCAAATATAAAATTTACGAAAATAAAGGATTAAAAATTGTGGAAAGTGGCGTGAAACACGATAAGAGTCCGCCAGAGTATTGGAATATATCCCATTCAGACCCGCTTGCGCTTAGTGGGAAGCGTAGCGGTACTAAGTTCAACTGCGCTGTAAAAGGAACTGCGCTTTTACAGCTTGTTTCACTAAGTACCGACGCTCCCCAAAGGTCTTCACGGGATATATTCCAATACTCTGGCTACATTTTGATATAAGTTTCGTTTTATAGCATATAAAAACAGCGTAACATTCATTTGCTACGCTGTTTCTTTACCGTTTTTTAGTTAAAGAATAAACATTATCCCTTAACACCACCAAGCGCCACGCCTGCGATGATGTATTTTGAAAGGAAAAGATATACTACGATAATCGGCAGAATCGCGGTTGCAATCATCATGTACATTTTACCCATATCGCGGTTCATATAATCCGCTCCTCTAAGAAGCGCTATGATAACGGGCACTGTCATCTTGCTCTTTGTTTCCAGGACAAGGGCTGGAACGAAGTAGTTATTCCAAGAGCCTACAAAGGTGAATATCGCCTGTACTGCCATAGCGGGCTTCATTATAGGAAGCACTATCTGATTGAAGGTCCTAAACTCCCTTGAGCCGTCTATTCTTGCCGCCTCGACAAGTGAAAGCGGAAGCGAGGACTGCAGATAACTGTACATAAAGTAAAATACAGCAGGCGACGCAATCGACGGAATAATAAGCGGGAACAACGTATCGTCCATGTTCATCTTGGTAATCAAACGCAGAAAGCCCATTGCCGTAACCTGAGTCGGCATTACGAGTATCGCCATAATGAAGGTAAATGCCACCTTCTTGAGCTTAAAGTCATAAGCGTAAAGACCGTATGCGGTAAGCGCTGAGAAATATGTACACAGAGCCGCGCTGCAGCCTGCTACGATTATGCTGTTTATAACGCCGCTTACTATCGGGTAAGTGCCGTCGCTTATCATATTTTTAAAGTTTGTCACAAGATACCCTCCGGGCAGGATTGAAAAGCCCTTCTGTATCTCCGCATGCGGACGTGTCGCATTGACAATCAGTATGTAGAAGAAGAACAAACACAAGAATGACAAAATGATAAGCAGCACATGGGCAAAAATTACACGAAAACGATTATATCCTTTTGATTCCATTATTTCATTCTCCTTTCCATTTTCTTTCTCTTTCTTGCGGCTGCCTTTGAGCCGTCAGGATCGTCGTCATTTGTTATCTTATACGTAATGTAGCACAAAATACCGCTCACAACAAACAGGTATACAGAAAGCGCGCCCGCCATACCATAGTTCTTGCTCTTTAAGTGGTCGTTCAGGAACATGATAAGCGTGTATGATGTACGGTTAGGACTTCCAGCGCCGTTTGTCAAAATCTGCGGCACATCGAACATCTGCAGGCCGCCGATAATAGACGTAATCAGCGTATATGCAAGAATCGGACGAATTAACGGCAGAGTTATGCGGAAGAAACGCTGAAAGCTGTTGCAGCCGTCGATCTCTGACGCTTCAAATATATCAGGGCTGATGCCCATAATTGCCGCCATCAGCATAATTGTCGTATTGCCAAACCACATCAGAAAGTTCATCACGCCTACAAGGCTGCGCGTTCCTAATGCCGTACCCATAAAGTCAATCGGGGTAGTCTCTGTTATCACGCCCCACGAAATAAGGATTGAGTTGATCGGTCCTTTCAGTGAGAACAGTGCGAAGAACAGCATGGCAAATGCAGATGCCATGATAAGGTTTGGCATATAAATAACTACCTTGAAAAACTGCTGGCCCTTGATTTTGAGTCTGGCATCAACAAACCATGAGGCGAGCAGCAGCGAAATCACTATCTGCGGCACGAAACCGATAATCCAAAGGATAAACGTATTTCCCGCGTACCTTAGCATATCGGACTGCAGCAGGCTCTTATAATTTTCCAAGCCGACAAAATTAGGTCCTATCCATTTGAGGCCTGAACGGAAATACTGGAAAAAGCTGTATCTGATTGTATCTACCAACGGAATAAATGAAAATATGAAAAAAGTCAAAAAAAACGGAAGAATGAAAATATACCCCCATTTTGAATAGTTCACCTTTTTGTTTTTTTGTTTCATAGGCTACCCACTCCCTCTCTTTAATGCTGCGGCGCACAAATGCGCCGCAGCCAATGGTTTATGAAGTCAATCTCTCGGGATACTTATTATTCCGGCCACTGAACCTCTGTAATCTCAGGATAACGCTCCTTGATAGCTGTCTCAAAGTTTGCCTTTGCTGTGTCTAAGTCAACCTGTCCCTTGAGATAGTCATGGAATGAGTTCTGGATAAGCTCTACGCAGCCCTGGTCATATGATGACAAAGGAGCCATCTTGATGTTGTCTGCGCCCGGTGTAAAGTACTCGTAAGGATTCTGTCCGCCGAGGAAGTCAGAAGCAAATGCTGCGTCTGTAGCCGCGTTCTGCATTACGCTCTTAGCATTTGTGAAGTCTGCATACTCCTGTGAAATCTTTGTAAGGCTGTCTGCGTTAGCTGTCAGGCAGAGAAGGATATCTCTTGCGTATGCAGGGTTATCTGTACCTGTAGCTGCTAACACGAATGTACCGCCCCAGTTGTATGCCGCAGGCGCGTTTGTAACTGCCCATGAGCCTTCTGCGCCGTCGCCCCAGTTGGGAACAAGCTGTGTATCAATGCCCCATGCAGGGAACAGGAAAGAGAATACCTTTGAATCAGGGCTCATTGCCGTGTACCAGTCAGAGTTCCACTGTCCTGAAACTGCGGGATCGAA
Source organism: uncultured Lachnospiraceae bacterium (assembly GCA_947625775.1). GTDB lineage: Bacteria > Bacillota > Clostridia > Lachnospirales > Lachnospiraceae > COE1. Next base: position 25,118 of record CANQPM010000008.1, read on the forward strand.
GTAGCCTGCCTGATACCACTCCATAGAGTCATTTACCCAGTCCATAATCTGCTGGTCTACCTTTACAACTGTGTCTGTTGCCGCAACCCAAGGCTGAGCCATGCTGTTGCTGTAAAGACGGAATGTATCATCATAGCATGCAAGCGTGTAATATCCTGCAGCCTTGAGCTCCTCAGCCGTCTTCTTCAGCTCATCCCAGCTTGATGTCTTCTTGCCAATCTCAGCGGGATCGTCTGTGCCGAATACTTCCTTTGCAATGTCGCGTCTATATACGAGTACGCCTGGGCAAGCCTGCCAAGATGTAGCTCTCATATCGCCGTTCTGATCGCTTGCAACTGTCTTTGTGAAATCAAACTGATCTGCAAGGTCTGTATTGGGATCAATGCCTAAATCCGTAAGCTTCATCGCTGCGTCGATGTCCGCGTCTGTGTACTTTGTTATGTAGTCAAGCTCTGCCGCAAAGATGTCAACCTTCTCATCATCAGCCGCTGACATCTGGCCTGCAAGCGCCTCATCAAGCTTATCCTGATATACGCCGTCCTGGTTAGGATTGATTACCCAGTTGATTACTCTGCCGTCCTTTAATTTAGACTGCGACTCGCCTGCCTCCGTAATCTCAGGATATACAGCATTGATACGGTCACGTACCTCTGTATTGAAGCTGTAGATGTTGATTACCTGACCTGCGTCAGATGATAAATCTGTTGCTGCCGCAGCGCTGTCGCCTGTCGCAGCATTGTCGCCTGTTGATGCATTGCTGTCCGCTGCAGGTGCGTTTGATTCTGTGCTTGTGTTGTCAGCGGGTGTGCTGCTGCTGTTGTTATTTGAGCCGCCGCCGCAGCCGCCGAGAATTGTTGCTATCATTGTTGTTGATAACAATACACTAATGAGTTTTTTCTTCATTTTTAATCCTCCCATACTTGATAATATAGAATTAATTGTTACTGTATATTAATCTGCAAAAATGCAGGATTAATATTAAATTTTCCCCACGGAGCTGCCCTCTACCAGCTTTCCGCTGATAACGCACTGCACTATGGCTGTCTCCTTTGGCGTTTCGATAAGACTGATAAGCTTTTTTGCCGCCTCTATGCCCATCTGCTCCGTATTCTGCCAGTATGTCGTAAGCTTCGGTTCGAGCTGTCCCGCCATCGTGATGCCGTCAAAACCCGCTACCGAAATGTCCTTTGGTATCTTTAGCCCTCTGTCCTTTATGGCGTTCATGCCGCCGATTGCCGCGAAATCGTCCGCGTACACAATGCAGGTGGGCGGCTGCTTTAAGTCGAGAAGCCTGTTTGTGATTACTCCTGCTATATGCGAATCCCTGTATTTGCCCTCGCATACGTATTCATCCGATACGTCGATGCCCTTTTCCCGCATAAAGCGGTAATATGTGGAAAGGCGGTTGGTCGTAACCATCGACTCCTCACCATACATGTAGGCAATGCGCCTGTGCCCCTGGCTGTAAATATAGCCCAAAAGCTCCTCCATACCCTTTACATTGCTCGACAGTACGGAAATGCGCCCATTGTACACATAGTCAATAGCCACTACGGGCAGGCTGCTCTGCAAAAGCTCAATCACTTCGCTGTCCTTGTAATCCGCCACGGCAATCATAACGCCGTCCATTCCTCTGTAAATGGAATGTTCCAGATAAGACATCCTGTCCTTTCTATTCTTTGAGTTGCTAAGGAATGTTATGTCGTATCCGTTGCGCTCCGCCTCGTTCCTAAAGCTTTCAAGCACCTTTGAGAAATAATCGTGCGTAAGCCCGCTCCCTGACGCTTCCTTATAAAGCACTCCGAGATTGTAGCTCCTGTTTGTCTTCAGCGCTCTCGCCGAGGAATTTGGGTGGTAGCCGAGTTCTTTAACCATGCGCTTGATTTCATTTTTGGTTTCTTCGCTGATGTCGTCATGATTATTTAAGGCTTTGCTGACAGTAGCAACCGATACCCCGCATACTGCCGCTATATCTTTCATGGAAACCATTGCTGTAATACTCCCCTGCCGCTATTATTAATGTCCCTCATAAGCTATGATGCCGTCTCGCACGTTTTGTCATTTGTCTGTTTTGTTTACAGGTTTACTTAATCGTTTGCGTAAGTTTATATTACTACACTTTCTGGATATATGCAATACTTTTTTTACATTTTTATCGTTATTTTTTGTTTTTAGTACATTATTTTGATATATTTGTCCGCGTTCTATCATAATTGTATGAAAAAATAATAGTTTTTCCGCGCTTTTTCTGATTTTTCTGCTTAAACGTTTTCTATATTTTTCCATTCCCTGTCCTTTATTATGTTCAGCATTTAATAAGGTAAATAAAATTTTTATCCCACATATTGAAAAATTATTGAAAATTTGCCTTGCTTTTATGCTCTTTATTATGTATAATTCATAAGTACAGGTACATATCTTATTAACTTAATCGTTTTCTTAAAGTTTACGGCTTTTTGTTATGCTATTTTTTAAATGATAACTGTTTTGTAAAGCTTGTGCATAGGTTCTGGGCGGGCTGTAGTCTGTTTCAGGGCTGTCTGCATACTGTTTAAGAATGGAGGATTAAGAATCTATGAAATTCGGCTATTTTGATGATGAAAACCGCGAGTACGTCATTACCACCCCAAAAACCCCGCTCCCTTGGATAAATTATCTCGGCTGCAATGAGTTTTTTACGCTCATTTCAAATACGTGCGGCGGTTACACCTTTTATAAGGACGCGAAGCTTTTGAGGCTTACGCGCTACCGCTACAATGACGTGCCTTATGACACAAACGGTAAATACTTCTATATAAAAGACGGCGATACTGTATGGAATCCTGGCTGGCAGCCCACAAAGACTGAGCTTGACTCATATGAATGCCGTCACGGCATCGGCTACAGCCGCTTTACCTCGTCAAAGAACGGCATACAGGCGTCTGTGCTTACCTTTGTGCCGATGAATGACAACTGCGAGCTTTCCCAGATTAAAATTAAAAATAACGGAAACGCCCCTAAGACGATTTCCCTTTTCTCATATGTGGAGTGGTGTCTGTGGAATGCTGACGACGATTCAAGAAATTTCCAGAGGAATTTAAGCACGGGCGAAGTCGAGGTCATCGGCTCTACGATTTACCACAAGACCGAGTACCGTGAGAGGCGAAACCACTACGCAATTTATACTGTTAATACCGCCGTTGACGGCTTTGACACGAGCCGCGACAGCTTTATAGGCACGTATAACGGCGCTGACAGACCCGACGCCGTGCTTGCGGGCAAATGCACGAACTCTATCGCAAGCGGCTGGTTTCCTATCGCCGCGCACCAGATTGACGTGACTCTCGCGCCCAACGAGGAAAAATCCTTCGTATTTTTGCTTGGGTATGTTGAAAATCCTGTCGATGAGAAATTTGAGGCTCCGAACGTCGTAAACAAAAAGCCCGCAAACGCTATGATTGCAAAATACAGCTCTGACGCTGACGTGGAAAAGGCGTTTAAGGAGCTTAACGATTACTGGGCGGATCTGCTTACGCGCTATACTGTTGAATCCTCAAACGACAAGGTGAACAGAATGGTAAATATATGGAACCAGTACCAGTGTATGGTTACGTTCAATATGAGCCGCTCTGCTTCTTATTATGAATCAGGCATCGGGCGCGGTATGGGCTTTAGGGATTCGTGCCAGGACTTGCTCGGATTTGTGCATCTTATTCCCGACAGGGCGAGGGAGCGCATTATTGATATCGCGTCTACACAGTTCCAGGACGGCAGCGCTTACCACCAGTACCAGCCGTTGACGAAAAAGGGCAATTCCGACATAGGCAGCGGCTTTAATGACGATCCGCTTTGGCTTATTGCGGGCACAAGCGCGTATGTGCGCGAGACGGGCGACATTTCCATACTGAATGAAAAGGTGCCTTATGACAATGATATGAGCGTTGCCACATCGCTTATGGAGCATTTGAAGCGCTCATTTGATTATATCGTGAACCACAAGGGACCTCACAAGCTGCCGCTTATCGGGCGCGCGGACTGGAATGACTGCCTCAACCTCAACTGCTTTTCGGAAAATCCTGGCGAATCCTTCCAGACCTTTGGCCCCAGCGAGGGACCTGTAGCGGAGTCGGTGTTTATCGCAGGAATGTTTGTAAAGTACGGCGAGGAATACGCACAGCTGGCGGAGCTGCTCGGAGATGACGCGGAGGCTAAGCGCGCAAGAGACGAGGTTGCCGTTATGTATGACGCGATTTTGAAGGACGGCTGGGACGGCGAATGGTTTGTGAGGGCATACGATGCATACAGCCACAAGGTCGGCTCTAACGAGTGCGAGGAGGGCAAAATTTATATTGAGCCGCAGGGGTTCTGTGTGCTTGCGGGCGTCGGCGTAAAGGAAGGGCTTGCTGTCAAGGCGCTTGACTCTGTAAAGGAAAAGCTTGATACAAAATATGGCATTATGATTTTGCAGCCTGCTTATACAAAGTACCATGTCGAGCTTGGAGAGATTTCGTCTTATCCGCCTGGGTACAAGGAGAATGCAGGAATCTTCTGCCACAACAATCCTTGGGTTTCGATAGCGGAAACCGTGGTAGGGCGCGGCGACAGGGCATTTGAGATTTACAAGAAGACCTGCCCTGCATATGTTGAGGAGATTAGCGAAATTCACAGGACTGAGCCGTATGTGTACTCGCAGATGGTTGCGGGGCGCGATGCCAAGTACCACGGCGAGGCTAAAAACAGCTGGCTTACTGGTACGGCTGCATGGACCTTTGCGAATATTTCACAGTATATCCTGGGCGTTTATCCTACGCATAAGGGACTGCAGGTTAATCCCTGCGTGCCAAGTGATTTTGGCGATTTTAAGCTGACAAGGCGCTTTAGGGGCGTGGTATATCATATCGATGTTAAGAATCCTGATAAGGTGCAGAAGGGCGTGGCATCTATGACTGTTGACGGAGTTAAGGTTGACGGGTGCGTTATTCCTTTTGATGCTGGGAAGAAAGAAGTTAATGTTGAGGTTGTAATGGGTTAAAACATTAAGAAACACTAAGGCGGCAAAAGACGCCGCCTAAGTGTTTCTAAATGTTTAGAAAAATGCAAGGGCGGCGTTTTTCCGTATATATGGCTTAATATAATGATATGGCGGCAAAATGCCGCCTTATTGTTTTAAAAATATGCAGAGCGGCAAAAATGCCGCCTTGTGTTTAATTGCCGCGGTCGGGTTTTCCTGCGCTGAGGTCTGTGTACATGTCGAGCAGTCCGACGGTTTCGGTGGCTGGTCTGCCGTAGCTTATGCAGCATTTGTGGGATACTGATTTTTCCTCGTCTGCGCTTTCGTCAAAATTGACGCTCATGCGCGCCGCGCCTAGCTCTGTCTCGCTGTCTAAATGCTTTAAGATATCGTCGATCATTTTTTCATTCATAATTAACACATCCAATCCTGTTGGGGTATTATTTTAAATGACAGTTAAGCGGATATTATCCAAGGCTGCACTATGGGTTCGCTTTTTTAGGCTGCTGACTGTCTTTTTATATATTTTACACTAAGATATTGACATTTGAAATAGTAAATTATAAAAAAACTTATTTTTAGCATAGGATTTCATCAGGTTTCCCATTGTCATGAATTATAAAAGGGGCGGCGCAAATTCTGCGCTGCCCCTTTGTTTTGATTATACTATTTATCACTCTGTCAAAATGCCAACTAGCCGAGTAATGAAAGTACACCCTGGTTAGACTGGTTAGCCTGTGCAAGCATTGACTGACCTGCCTGTGAAAGGATATTGTTGTTAGAGTATTTAACCATCTCGTCAGCCATATCTGTATCACGGATTGCTGATTCTGCTGATGTCGTATTCTCAACAATGTTATCCAAGTTTTTAATCGTATGCTCTAAGCGGTTCTGTACTGCACCGAGCGCTGAACGCTGTGTAGATACAATCTTGATTGCCTCGCTGATTACGGAGATAGCATTTGTAGCCCTGATATCGTCATCACCGTCAACCCTTAAACCGTTGATGCCAAGCCCCTTAGCCGTCAGCGCCTGGATGTTGATAGAAATCTTGTTGTTGTCCGTACCGTCAGCGCCTACATGGAATCTCATTGCCAATGCGCCAGTCTGATCCTTTGCAGCCTTAACCTTTGTCTGGTCAAGTGCGATCTCGTTGCCAAGAGCGTCATATACCTTCTTAGAATCAGCCCTGCCTGATGTTGAAATAGTTGCTGAAGCGCCTTGACCTACATCCATTGAAGTAAAATAATCTTTCAGACCATTAGCCGCTATCTTGTTGCCATCCTTATCATAGAATGAAAATGCCTCAAGGCTGCTGCCTGCAGCGGTTACAGTAGTAGCTGTAATGTTGCTGGTAAGTCCGGACTTAATATCATCTAACTTTATATTGATATTGCCGACAACCTTGCCATATGAGTTAATTACAGTGAATGATACTACACCACTAGCGCTTACTGTACCAGAGCCAACTATTGAGAAGTTAGACTTTGCATCGCTGCCGTTGAACTGTACAGATGCCTTTACTACATCCTTTGTGACAGTAGTAGTACCAGTAGTTTCAATAACCTTGATGGTTGATGTCGTGATCGTAAGACCTTGGTTCTTGAGTGCTTTTGCCAAGGCATTCTGATCCGCTACTGAAGGAGATGTCGCTGTACCCATCGCAGAGAAGCTTACTGATACAGTAACACCGTTTGCGTCTGCTGTCTTTGAAAAGCTGGCTGTCGCGCTAAGGTTTGAACCCATCTTATAAGCATAGCTGTATGTCTTCTCAACTGAATTGTCGCCCTTCAAAAGATATGTCTCATTGAACTTGGTTGTCTCTGCTACACGGTCGATTTCCTGTGTAAGCTGGTCAATCTCAGCCTGAATATATGAACGGTCATCTTCTGAGTTGGGGCTGTTTGCAGCCTGTACTGCCAAATCATTCATTCTCTGTAACATATCATGTACTTCCGTAAGAGCGCCCTCTGCTGTCTGTACAGATGAGATGCCGTCCTCTGCGTTTGCAGATGCCTGTGTAAGTCCTCTGATCTGCTTTCTCATTTTCTCAGATATAGCAAGACCTGCTGCGTTATCTGCCGCACGGTTAATCTTGTAGCCTGAAGAAAGCTTCTCTGTTGATTTTGACAAAGATCCTTGTGTAATGCCTAACATACGGTTAGAGTTCATTGCCTGTAAATTGTGCTGTACTACCATAATCTTACCTCCTTGTTTTGCCTGCCGCGCTTATTTGGCTTTGCGTCCATAAATTTCACTTTTGTAAATCTTACATCCACAAATCCGCGCTTTGGCTTTGCCGTGGGAAATTCCGTTTCCCACCGTCTGTTTTTGTTCCTTATTTAGTTTTGATTTATAATATCCGAAACTGTCCACGTATCGGCGCGCCTGCTTTGGGCGGACAGCCTCGGTTATTAACCTTTATATTTCCTGTATTTCCGTCTTTTCTGCTGCTGCCTCTGCTGCTTTTTTAGCCGCTCTTTTTATTGCACGCTTTTTGATGGCTCTGCCTCTTGCGACATTTACATCCTTTGGAGCGTCTATCATCACCCTAAGCTGCCTGTCATTACCACCAAGAAAGGTGATTTTGATATTATCGCCTATCATCAAGTATTCTTCCTTGGGTACTGTAAGCATCAGCATATAAAAACCTCCTTGTTTTTGTCTGCAGCTTTAATGCATATTGATAAGGCTCTGCCATTTCTGGCTTGTGTTCCGCGCTATACAACATTTTGGGTAAAATGTTGCATTTGCTATTTTTCATAAAACAAATTATTATATTAAAGGAAAGGAAATCTGACGAAAGGAAACGTTTAGAGAAGGGTATAACTATGAGCACAATGTCGCCTATAAAGGACAAAAAAGAGCTGGAGGCTATGAAAAAATATTTTTTGGGAAAAAACGAGATAAGAAACTATGCGCTGTTCTGCGTAGGGATTAATACCGCCCTGCGCATAGGCGATATTTTAAGGCTGCGCTGGAAAGACGTGTATGATTTTGGCAGCCGTTCATTTAAAAAACATCTGCAATTAAAAGAGCAGAAGACAAAGAAAAGGGCTGAGATACTTTTAAATAAAGGGGTAATAAATGCGTTAAAAAAGCTGCTTGCATATTTTAACAAAAACCATGTGACGATAGACGAAAACACATATATATTCACAGGCAGGAAAAACATGGAAAAACCGCTGAGCCGCTCGCAGGCGTACCGCATTATAAACAGTGCCGCCAAAGCGCTTAAAATAACTGGAAATATCGGCTGCCACTCACTTCGTAAAACCTTCGGATATTTTGCGGCACGCAGCGGCATTTCTTCCGTATTGCTTATGCATATCTACAATCATTCTTCATTCCCGATAACAATGCGTTATCTGGGAATAGAACAGGACGAGCGCGATGAGGTGTTTATGCGGATAGCGCTTTAGCTACTGTTTTTGCCTATATAACATCATTTTGACAGTTTGCTGCAGCTTTTCATATGTTGTATGAGTAAATCTGGCTGCCTTTTTTTGAAATTTTTAACTGTCTTATTTTAACTGCCTTACGGCACAACTATGCCTTTTTGAAGCAGCCGCAGCACATTCTTTATGTTCTTAAAAATTATTTTCCATAAAATTAAAAATTTTTTTCAGATAAGGGGTAAAGTATTTTAAACAATAACCGATATATAAAGTGTAAGAACAAAACAGCGTTAAAAAATGCAACATTTTACCCAAAATGTTGCATTTTTAATTATAGACATCAATTATACAATTTATACAAATTTATTTATCAAATTAAGTTTTAATGAAAACCTTATGTTTTACTCCACAAATAACAGTACGCCTGCGTTCTTGCCGCGAATCGGCTGGTCTTTAAAAGCTCGCGGATCTGCTCCTTTGTATGCCAGTGCGGCTCTATTTCCTCCACTGTGGACGTGCTTTCATGAAACTCGCCGCGCGCTTTGCCTACGACGCACACATTTATTTCATTGCTGAAGCCCACCGCGCTGTAGCTTGGCCCGATAAAGTCGTCAACCTCATAAAGCTCAAGCCCTGTTTCCTCCCTGAGCTCGCGCTTTGCGCTCTCTATCAGCTCCTCGCCCTCGTCGATAAGCCCTGCGGGAAAGTTGTAAACCCAGTCGCCCACCGCGAGGCGGAACTCCCTGCAGACAAGTATTTTCTCCCCGCTCTCGTCAGTCGCGATAATGACTACCGAATCCGCCTTTTTGCCGTGAAGCGCCTCAAAGTCCTCCATATCCTTCTGGCGGCTTATGATTTCGTACACCTTTTCCCTGCTGTCGCTTGTTTCATAAGTGATATCGTATCTTGTAATAAATTTTCCTTCTTCCTTTTTGGTAAGTCCTTTAAATTTCATTGTGTCTGCCCTGCCCCTTCCTTAATCAAACATTTATGACAACAGAAAATTCGCAATTCGCAAAGCGCGTTTTCTATTGTTTATTCCAAAAGTCCCTTGCCTTTTGAGCCGCATTGTCCGCATTTATCACCTCAAAGCTGCTCCATTCGCGCGGAAACAGCCTTCTGTACTGGTACTCAAGAAAACGCTCGTCCAAAAGCGCGACTATTCCGACATCTTCATTTGTGCGTATCACGCGGCCTGCGGCCTGCAGCACCTTGTTCATTCCTGGAAAGCGGTACGCATAATCAAAACCGTTTTCGCCGTGGGCGTCAAAATACTTTTTCAAAAGATCGCGCTCACAGCATACCTGCGGTATCCCCGTGCCAACTATGACCGCGCCAATCAGGCTGTCTCGCTTTAAATCTATGCCCTCCGAAAAAATGCCGCCCATCACGCAGAAGCCAACCAGCGTTTTTTCGCCTTCCTCCTCTATCTCAAAATCAATGCTTTCATTTAAGTCACATTCCGCGTTTCCCTGAAATTTAAACAGGAATTCCTCACGGCTCTCCTCACTCATGCGCTCTTTTTGGATTATGCAGTCCATGCTTTCAGCAGCATAATATTTGTCCATAAAACATTCGTAAATTTCTTCAAGCAGGCTGTGCGAGGGCGCAAAAACCATATAATTGCCGCAGCGCGCGCTCACTATGCTGTGTATATATCCCGCAATGCGCATAAACTCGTCCCTGCCGCGCCGCGTGTACCTGCTGGTCACATTGTCCGCTATAAAAAGCGCCCGTTTTTCCTCGTCAAACGTCGATTTGGCATATACCTCATAATCGTCCTTCTCCCCTCCGAGCAGCTTTTTGTAATACTGTATCGGCAGAAGCGTTGCGGAAAAAAGTATCGCGCTGCGCCCGCGCTGCATACATTGGCGCAGGTTCGCCGCAGGATTTACATTGAAAAGCCTGAGCATAAAATCGCCGTTGTCCATTAGCTGGCTGTACGCGGCATAATTGTCGTCCATCAGCTCATACATATTTAAAAAATGCGCGGTTTCAAAATAAAACTCCAAAACCTCATTTCTGTCTGAAAAGCTGTCGTGGTCGTCAAGGAAGTCGTCAAGAGCCGAGTACATACGTACAAGCGCGTTTACAAAGCCGTCTATGCCCTCCTCTATGCACCAATCCTCGCAGCCGCGCTTCATCACCAGAAGCTCTTTGTTGCACTTGTCAATAAGCTTCACCACACGCGGGGCAATATCCTTTAAAAGCTTTCTCGTCTTTAAAAAATCCGCCTTGAAAAGCGATGCGCTGTACATTTCCCGCCCGCGCTCCAAAAGGTTATGCGCCTCGTCGATGAGGAATATATAATCGCGCTGCGCCCCGTCGGCAAAAAAGCGTTTGAGATACACGCGCGGATCAAACACATAGTTGTAATCGCAGATTACCGCGTCGGCAAAAAGACTCATATCAAGGCTCATTTCAAAAGGACATACGTTATGCTTTTTGGCATAGGCGGATATTGTCTCCCGCGAAAAATGCTCCTCGTTTGTCAGCATATCATACATAGCGTTATTTATTCTGTCAAAGTGCCCGTCAGCATACGGACAGGCATCGGGATTGCACTCTGCGGGCGCGTCGGCATCGTTTTCTTTCAGAAAGCATATCTTGTCGCGTGCTGTAATAACAACTGTTTTTAATCGCAGACCGTTCTGTGAAAGAAGTCCAAAGCACTCCTGCGCCACTGTGCGCGTGATAGTCTTTGCCGTCAGATAAAAAATTTTTTCGGCAAGCCCCTCTCCCATAGCCTTCACAGCAGGAAAAACAGTTGATATTGTTTTGCCTACGCCTGTAGGCGCCTCCAAAAATAACATACGTTTGTGATAGATGGTGCGGTAAACGTTTGACGCAAGCTCCTTCTGCCCTTCACGGTATGGGAACGGAAAGGCAAGCTGTTTTATTGATAACGTGCGTTTTTCATTCCATTCAAACTGGAAATCAGCCCATTTCCTGTATTCCCGCATAAGCTCCAAAAACCAGCCTTCAAGCTCATCATATGTATAGTCCTCATGAAAATACTTTATCTCCTCTGTCTCAATATTGCAGTAGGTCATGCGGACTCCGATATTTTCAAGCCTGCACTCGTCGGCATAGATAAACGCATAGCATTTTGCCTGCGCCAGATGCACGCCGACAGGCTCAGCAATGCGGCGAAGCTCCTTGTACGTGCATTTTATCTCATCTATAACCGCTTGCTTGTCGGATTGCGCGGCGGGCAGGGAGTTTTTTTCAGCATCAGGTGTTATATAACTATTGTTATGATGTTCTTCCCAGTCACAGTCGATAATGCCGTCTGCTCTGCCTTCTATTATAATATTGTATTTTGGAGTTTTATATACATACTTAAGACCGACCTCGGCGTGGTATTCGCTTGATGCCCTTTTTTGTATCATTCTGTGGAGGCGCCCTCCCTCCTGCATTGCAGTGTCAGCGCCGCCTGATTTTCTGTTGTCTATGCTGCCCTCACGCAGAATGAACTCCACGAGCTGGCGCACTGAAACCCTTATTTCCATTTTTGCTTATCTCAATATTCAAGACATATTTGTCAGTCGCATCCTCCAAAATTACGCACCTCACCCGTAGCCCATGGACTTCCTACATCGCATCGCCCGTGGTGGTACTTGGCGCTGACTGTGCCCTCCTTCTGCTTTTCGGAAACCTCTACCTTTATGCGGCTTACGCCGCCTGTAGTCTTGCTGTCAAGCATTTTTACAATATCGTCTATTTCCTTTTCCTGCATTTTCTGTCTTTTTTCCTCGAGCTCGTCCATATCCTGTAATCCACCGTAAAGTGACATAAAATCCCTCCTATGATACTGTGTGTTTATGACATATTCCATGTTACCACATTACAGCTCATTTTCCCATTATTTTTTTGAATTTTTCAGGCTTTTCACGTCTCTATCCCATAAACGCGGCAACTGCATATAATCAGCCCACAACCATCAGCCGCTGCCCTCTACTTCCCCGCAATCTCCATTCTGTCAAGCACTCCCTGCACGTCAATTCCCTGATGGGTAAAATAAATCTGGCATATCTGCTCTGCCAGCGCACGGTCAAGCCTGCGTGTTTTTACGATATTTTCAACAGACTTTCCTCTCTTTAAATCGCCGACTACCGCCGCGACAGTCTCCTGTAAATCCCCGTCACCGAACTTTGGGCTGGCATTATCTGACTGCTTGCCACACTGCCCTTTTGGTGATAAATCTATCCTCTTTACCACAAATTCCCCGTTTTCCGTATCAAACTCAAGCACTGCCATTGTCAGCGGCATCCCGAAACGCCTTGCACCGCAGCTGCCTGGGTTGAGCCAAAGCGTTCCGCCCACTGTTTTTTCCTCATATTTGTGTGAATGTCCGTAAATTATGATATCCGCATTCTCCGCTTTATCCGACGCTTTCTTTTTATTGTGGACCATATAAATCTTTCTGCCGCACAGTTCAAAAAACGCTTCATCTGGAATGTCCTGCGCCCATTCGCCGTCACAGTTTCCTCTCACCGCAATTATTTTAGTCATTTCATTAAGCCTGTCATACGTCTTTTGGTCGGCAATGTCCCCTCCGTGCAGCACCAAATCCGCTGTTTTGATGATTTCAAGGACTTCAGGTCTTAAAATGCCATGTGTGTCCGATATCACAGCCGCCTTATATGCACTCATAATTTAATCCCCCATTTTCAGATGTCAACGAACCTATATTAATTTTGTCACACCATAATCATATCCGAATAATGCCCTGACAAAAATTCCCGTATTCCCACATAGCAAATTCCGTTTTCATCAGTCCAAGGCACAATCGCATCCTTTACAACAACGATTTTTTTAAACGAGTTGCCGATTTTTATAAGAGAAGCCGTTTCCTGCGCCCTTTTTTCAGATGAATCTATGTTCAATGCTGACTGCACATATATCCTGCCATCACCCGACTTTGCGATAAAATCGACCTCAAGCCATTTACGGATGTCTTTCCCTTCGCTGTTTCGGAAGCGGTGTTCCACCACGCCGACATCAACACTATATCCTCTTAAAACAAGCTCATTATACAGGATATTCTCCATAATAAGATTTTCCTCCTGCTGCCTGAATTCAAGAAGGGCATTCCTAAGCCCTACATCCGTAAAATAATATTTGAGCGGTGTTCCGATATACTTGCGTCCTTTTACATCATATCGGAATGCCTTGCTTATTATAAATGATTCAATAAAATAATCAAGATAAGTGTCTACCGTTGTCTGGCTGATTTTAATATTCAATTTGGATTCAAATGTATCCGCAATCTTTTTTGGATTAGTCAATGCCCCGATAGACGACGCCGTAATTCGGATAATATTATCAAGCACGCTTTTATCATTTTTGATATCATGCCTCTCAAGCACGTCCGACATATAAGTTTTATCGAAAAGATTTTCAAGATACTCTATTTTAGCTTTTCTGTCTGGCAAAGACAATATACGCGGCAGCCCTCCGTATGTCAGATATTCCTGCCAGACTTTTTCAGACTCCTCCCCATATGCCCTCACAAGCTCTGAATAACAAAACGGATATAGATTTATCACATCGCCTTTATCGCGGAACTGCGTCACAATATCAGAGGACAACATTTTAGAATTGCTTCCCGTAATATAGATATCCGCATTTTTTATCTTCATAAGTCCGAGGACGACATCAACAAAACCTATCGTATCGCCTGTCCCCTGCAGCCAGGGATTTTCGATTTCTTTTACAAACTGGATTTCGTCAATAAAAACATAATATCTTTGGCTTGTATTTTTGACAAATCCGCGGACACAGGCATCAAGCTCTATCGGATTTCTATATCTTGCATTTGCCGCATCGTCCAAAGGCAAAAGCAATATATTTTCCTCTTTTATTCCGTTTTCAGTCAAATAATTTTTATATAACTCAAACAACAGATAAGACTTCCCGCATCTGCGGAGTCCTGTGACAATTTTTATAAGTCCATTGTCTTTTCGTGAGATTAACTGGTTCAGATAATAATTTCTTTTTACTTCCATAATGTTCTCCGAAAGTTTTTTGCCGCATTTGTCAAAAAACTTTTCTATACTGTTTTTAATTTATGTCTATTATACTAAATTATACAGAAAACCGCCATATTTAAAACAATATTTTTCACTTGACTTTTACATATTGTTGCATTACAATGTACTTAGTTATACAAAGTATATGAAAAACAAACGCTTATCGCAAACGGGGGAATAATTATTAAGGGAAAATATGAACGCGAGCTTAAAAAGGGAGTCCTTGACATGCTTGTCTTAAAGCTGCTTGAAGGCGAACCAAAATACGGATACCTCATCATTCAGGAGCTTAAAGAAAAAAGCGGAGGCACATTTTTACTAAAGGACGGCACGCTGTACCCTATTTTGTACCGACTGGAGGACGAAAAACTTGTCGCATGCCGCTGGAGCGAAGCGGAGGGAAAACAGGTGCCGAGAAAATATTATGAGATCACTGAGGCGGGCAGGCAGGCACTTGCGGAAATGGAAAGCGTCTGGCAAAGCATGGCTGAGGGCGTTTTTAAAATTATGAAGGAGGCAGGGCATGACAGCTGAAAAGTATGTAAACGCAATCGTTAAAAAAATCAAGTGCGGCAAAAAACGCAGGGAGGAAATCAGACAGCAGCTTTTATCGGATATCAGCGCGCAGGTGTCACAGGGGCGCAGGCTTGACGACATTATGCGACAGATGGGCGTCGCGTCTGAAATTGCCGAGGGCTTTAATGAAAATCTTTCCAGCGACGAGCGGAAAAAATACAGGCGCGCAAGACGCATCAGAATATTTGTCTCGATTTTTGCCGTTATCATAATACTGATTGTGGGCATTTATGCATATCTGCCGAAATCATTCCCTATCGAGGACAGCGCCTATTTTCAAAAGGACATCGTAGAGGAATGTATTAAAAACACCGCAATTCAAGTCGGGGAAAACAATTACGCCGCACTGCAGGCAAACGCTACGGAACAAATGAAGCCAATCTTTGCCGAGGATTACCTGCCAAATGCAAAAAATCAGCTTTCAAGCGACTGGGGTGAGCTAAAATCCTTTGGCAGCATTTACCTGACAGAAGTGTCACAATCGGGGAAACATTTTGCCGTGGGTGAAATCACGGTCGTTTATGAAAATATCACTGTCACATACCGCCTGTCGTTTGATAAGGATATGAGATTGGCGGGAATGTATATGCGATAAATGAAAGGTATAAACTTTTTATGGCTGAAACAATCATAACAATCGTAATACTTCTTATCTGCTCCCTGCCTTTGGTAATAATCGGCATCTCCCAGTACAAAAGCAAAAAGCCTGTCGGATTCTGGTCGGGGCAGAAACCGCCCAAATCCGACAGAATACGCGATATTGCGGCATATAATAAAAAGCATGGCATAATGTGGATTTTATTTGGGCTTGGCATACCCGTCTCATTTTTTGTCGGAATGCCCTTGGGAGAAGAATGGTCGTGTATTTTTATGATAACAGAGTGCGTCGGCGGCATTATCGGCATAATGGTTTATCATACACACTTGGATAAAGTATATCTTATTAAATAAAGCCAACGTATTTTTTACGTATATCAATAATCCTACAATTCCGATAAATTGTGCGCGCCCGTAATTAATTTATTTGTGTTTTGGGTTGAAATTGAGGGGCTAAAGTGTTATTATTTTAACAAATAAATTATTAATGCAAAACGCATACGGAGGTTTTTTATGAGCAAAGGATTTGATGATTTACTTAAAAGAGTTTCCGAGTGCAGCCGCAAAAAGGTAGCTGTAGCGGTTGCCGAGGACGAGCCTGTCCTTGAGGCTGTAAAAGCGGCAAAGGAACAGGGAATCGCAGATGCCATTTTAGTCGGTGACGAGGCAAAAATTAAGGAAGTTGCCGACAAACTGAATATGGATTTATCAGGCTATGAGGTTATCAATGAGCCTGACCACATTCAGGCATCGCTCAAAGCGGTAAGCCTTGTACATAACGGACAGGCTGATATGTATATGAAGGGACTTATCGACACAAAGAGTTTCTTAAAGAGCGTACTTGACAAGGAGGTCGGACTCCGCACGGGCAAGCCGCTCTCCCACGTCGCTGTTTTTGAGGTAAAAGGCGTTGACCATCTGCTGTTTTTGACAGACGTTGCCTTTATGACTTACCCAACACTTGAGGACAAGAAAGCGATTATTGAGAACACAGTCGCTGTCTGCCATGCGTGCGGCATTCCCAATCCCAAGGTCGCACCTATCGCGGCTGTCGAGGTCGTCAATCCTAAGATGCCGTGTACTGTTGATGCCGAGGCTCTCACCAAGATGAACGAAAACGGCGAAATTACTGGCTGCATCGTTGACGGTCCGCTTTCTATGGATATGGCTATTGACAAAGAGGCTGCTGCGCACAAGGGCGGCACAGGAAGAAAAATCGCGGGCGACGCCGATGTGCTTCTTTTCCCTGATATTCATGCGGGAAATCTTGTTTACAAGACGCTCACGCACCTTTGTGAGGTAAAGAACGGCTGCATACTGACTGGTACTGCCGCGCCTGTAATTCTGACTTCGCGCTCAGATACGTTTGAAACAAAGATGAACTCGATTGCGCTTGCTGCGGTTGTGGCGGAATCAAAAAACTAAGCTGCTTTAAGTCTAAAGAACAGAACCAAGCTGCTCTAAGATTAAAAAACTAACCTGCTCTAGGACTGCTCTAAGACCAAAAAACTAATCAGCTCTAAAAACACAAAAGACGTGTTTTAAGACCTGCTAAGTTTTTGAAAGAACGCCAAAGGGGCGGCGTTCTTTCTTGCAATAATTTACTGAAATAAAATTAAAAAATATATGGAGGATATTTATGTCTGTTAAAAGTTTGATTATTAATCCTGGTTCTACTTCTACCAAAATCGGTGTATTTGAAGACGAGAACCTTTTGTTTGAGGAGACGCTCAGACATTCTACCGAGGAAATCTCACAGTTTGCCAATATTGTTGACCAGAAGGATTTCCGCAAAAAAATTATCACGGATTTGCTTGCGGAGAAAAATTTTGACATTAAATCGCTCAATGTTGTCGTAGGGCGCGGCGGAATGCTGAAGCCTATTTCGGGCGGCACATATCCTGTTACTGACGCGCTGCTTGAGGATTTGAAGGTTGGTGTTCAGGGACAGCACGCATCCAATTTAGGCGGAATCCTCGCAAGGGAGATTGCAGACTCAATCGGCGTGCCTTCATACATCGTTGATCCTGTCGTTGTTGATGAGCTTATGCCTATCGCAAGATATTCAGGCGTGCCCGAGCTTCCTCGCATCAGCGTTTTCCACGCGCTCAACCAGAAGGCTGTGGCAAAAAGATACGCCAAAGAGATTGGCAAACGGTATGATGAGCTTAGACTGATAGTAGTTCATATGGGCGGAGGCGTTTCTGTCGGCGCGCATTTAAACGGCAAGGTTATAGATGTATTCAACGCGCTTGACGGCGACGGCGCTTTCTCGCCCGAGCGCGCGGGCGCTGTACCGAGCGGGGCGCTTATCAGGATGTGCTTTTCGGGCAAATACACTGAAAAAGAGATATACAGCAAGGTCGTAGGCAAGGGCGGTTTTAACGCCTATCTTGGCACAAACGATATGCGCGAAGTCACCAAACGCGCAAACGAGGGAGACGAAAAAGCAGCCGAGGTCAAGAAAGCGTTTCTTCTTCAAGTAGCAAAGGATATCGGCTCTATGGCATGCGTGCTTAACGGCAAAGTTGACCAGATTATCGTGACAGGCGGCATAGCCTACGGCGAAGACGTCGTTGCCGCTCTGCGCGAATACGCGGAGTGGATTGCTCCGTTTACCGTTTATCCTGGCGAAGATGAACTGCTTGCACTCGCACAAAGCGCGCTCAGAGTGATTAACGGCGAAGAAAAGGCAATGGAATACTAATAAGTAAAAACCACTAAAGACCTTACGAGACTTTTACATCCCGCAAGGTCTTTATTTTTGCACAAACCAAATCCGCCCTAAACAGCCAAAATGTCCCGCATTAGAAAATACAGCTTCCATAACCTCGCGCAGACAGTATATTAGCTGCCTTCGTCCACTTTAGAGCACCTTCCCATTCAAACTACCCAAGCGCCACATCCAAACTCATCATCACCGTAAACCCAATCGCAAAAAACACAGTCCCCACATCAGAATGTTCCCCTTCCGACATCTCAGGAATAAGCTCCTCCACCACCACATACATCATCGCCCCCGCCGCAAATGCCAAAAGATACGGCAGCGCCCTCTCAATCAACCCAGCCGCCAAAATCGTAATCACAGCCGCAATCGGCTCCACCACTCCCGAAAGCACCCCATACACAAACGCCCTCGACTTCTTCATCCCCTCCGCCCTAAGCGGCATGGAAATAATCGCTCCCTCAGGGAAATTCTGAATCGCAATCCCAATAGCAAGCGTAAACGCCCCCATCACCGTAATCTGCTCATTCCCCGCCAAAAGCCCCGCATACACCACGCCGACAGCCATCCCCTCGGGAATATTGTGCAATGCCACTGCAAGAACCAACATAGTAGTCTTTTTAAGCCTGCTCCTAGGTCCCTCCGCATTCTGGCTGTGCATATGCAGATGCGGAATAATGTGGTCAAGCATAAGCAGAAAAAAAATTCCAATCCAAAACCCCACAGCCGCAGGAACAAACGCCATCTTTCCCATGCCCTCTGACTGCTCCATCGCAGGAATGAGCAAGCTCCAAATAGATGCCGCCACCATCACCCCCGCGGCAAATCCCGTAAGCGCCCTCTGCAGCGCAATATTCATCTTATGCCTCATCACAAAAACACAAGCCGCCCCCAGCGAAGTCCCCAGAAACGGAATCAAAAGCCCCTTAAAAACCTCAATCTCCATCCATACTCCTCCAACCCATGCACACATCTTTTCAACCTATTATATGCAAAAAAAGATTTGATGATAACACCAAATCTTTTTTAATATTTCTCATACATTACGCCACTACCCGAAAAATACCCGCCCAAAAATTTGACACCAACACAAAATCCTCTTTTAAGCACTTCCCATACATTACGCAATCACACGAAAAATGCCCGCCCTTAGGCATTTTTCATAAACATTAAGGAAGTCTAAGGCAGCGTCTTTTGCTGCCTTAGACTTCCTTAATGTTTTATACTCTGAACCCACTCATCAATTCCACCAACGCCTCAACCTGCTGCTTCTGCTCCTCGCTTATCGCCGCCGTCTCCTCAGACGTCGCCGAATTGTTGTCCACAATTCCCGCCATATTTCCAATGCCCTCGTTAATCTGCGAAATGCTCTCCAGCTCGCTCTTTAGCTTGTCAACAATCCCGTTTATGCGCCCTGTCGTCTCCTCAGCGCCCATAAGCATTTCTTCCATATTTACAGCCGCCTCCGCCGCAATGCGCTCTCCGACGTCCACGGCGTCAACAGTCCTGCGTATCAGGTCAGACGTCTCGCCGACCGCGCTCTGCGACGCCTCTGCAAGCTTTTTAACCTGCTCCGCCACTACCGCAAAGCCCCTGCCCGCTTCGCCCGCCCTCGCCGACTCTATCGAAGCGTTGAGCGAAAGCATGTCAATCTCGTCTCCGATATCCGCGATAGCCGAAATAACGCCGATAATCTGCTTTGAACAGTCATTTATCTCGTCCATCGCCACTTTAAGCTCATCCATCTTCTGACTGCTTGCGACAAGCGTTGAGCTTGAAAGATTTGAAATCTTGACAGCCTCCTCCGCCTCCTTCTCATCATACTCTATCGCCTCGCTAAGCTCTCCCAAAAGAAGCATCAAATCCGAAACCTCGCCCGCTTGACTTGTACAAGCGTTTGCCAAATCCTCAGCCGCTGATGCAAGCTGCCCCGAGCCCGCGTCAATATCGTTTGAAACGCTCGTAATCGTCGCTACAGTATTTTTCATCTCCTCGATAATCTTGTTGAGCGACTCCTTTATCTGCACATACTCGCCGACATAATTATGCCCGACATCAACCCTGTAATTGCCCTGTCCCATCTGTTCAAGCACAAAGCTTATCTCCTCGATAATGCCCGCAAGGTTATCCTTCATAAATTCTATCGCCTTGACCATGCTGCCTACCTCGCTGTCGTCCGCCTCCAAATCAAGTCGCGCGTGCAGGTTGCCGTCAGCAAGCTCCTTCATCTGCTCCGAAACCTTGATAATCGGCGTCAAAAGCTCCTTGCGTGAAAAGGCTATCGCCTTAAAGCTCGACATCGCAAGCCATACAAATCCCGCCACAAAAGCTGCGGCGCATATTATCATAAATGCAAGAAAGCCCGACTTCTTAGCCTCAAGCCGTGCAAGTATTTTATTGATGGTCGTGTCAGTAAGCTCATTTATGCGCTGTATCGCCGTGCCGTACTCGCTGCCAAAGACAAAATCCATAGCCGACTGCGTATCGCCCGACGCCACTGCCGCCATCGCCTCCTCCTCAAGCGGCACAAGCCCATTGGAAAGGTCCGCTATCTCGTTGAGGTTAGCCCACTCCTCATCTTTAAGGCTGTTTTTCTCCAAGCCCTCCCATGCGATATCCCTGTTTTTATCCTCGTTAAGCTCCTTCATATATGCGTCATAATACTGGATGTCGCCCGTCACGGCATACGACTGGACTGCCGCCGTAAGCGTCTTAGAGCCTATCCTGTACTGGTTGAGGTACATAGTGATTTCAAGCTGCTCATATGTATTTGCCACATAGCTTGCGCCCGATATAAACACTAAAAACAATAGAACCGCCCCTATGATAAGCGAAAGCTTTGTCCTTTTCGTGATTTTGCCAAGGCGCGCCACCTGGCTGTTTTCCCCCAGCGTATTCTGCGTTACAGACTCATTTGCTCCTTCCATCGCACAACATATCCTTTCAAATTAGATGTTCTTATAGATATTTATACATTTTTTGGTAAATATCACTATAATTATACTTTATAAACTGCCAGCGGTCAACATATTGCACTAATGTTTTCGCACATTATTACATATTACATACCACGCTTTTTAGGGCTCTCCAAAAATGATGCGCGTTTCACGGCATCCGCCCCAAACCGCTCGCGTATGCTGTCCATAGCCTTGTCAAGTCTTTCAAGCTTTTCGTAGTCGCGACCATCGAGCAGCGAAAGCTGTCTGCCCGCATCTGTCTTTACCACATGGCTTGTGGAAATGCCAAGCAGCCTTATCGGCATGCCGTCCCAAAGTTCGTCAAAAAGCCGCGCCGCCACGGCATAAATCTCATCCGTTATATTCGTGCTGTGCCCAATCTCGCGCTGGTGCGATGTCCGCGTAAGGTCGCTGTACCTGATGCTTACCGTCACTGCCTCAATCCGCACGTTGTCCCTGCGCAGACGCCTGCCGACTGTCTCTGCAAGTGACATCAGTGTCATTTTTGCCGTGCCCTCGTCCGTCACGTCAAAGGCGATTGTAGTCGCATTTCCATAGCTCTTGCTGTCCGCAGGCTCTGGCTCCACCACTGAAACGTCCTCGCCGTTTGCAAATTTCCATATCGCCTCGCCCTGCTTTTTCATCGCCGCCCTCAATACTGAAACGTCTGTTTTTGCAAGCTCCCCTATCGTGGTTATGCCGAGTGTGTGGAGCGTGCGCTCCGACGATTTTCCCACCAGAAACAAATCACGCACGGGAAGCCCCCACATTTTTTCCTGTATTTCATCAGGAAAAAGCGTGTGTACAAGATTCGGCTTTTTGAAATCGCTTGCCATCTTAGCAAGCAGCTTATTCGTGGAAATGCCGACATTTACCGTAAATCCAAGCTTGTCATATATTTCGTTTTTTATTTTCTCCGCCGCCTCTATGGGCTCGCCAAAAAGCTTCTGCGTGCCTGTCATATCCATAAAACACTCGTCTATGCTGCACTGCTCTATCGTGTCGGAATACTTTTCCAGTATTGAGATAAACGCCTTGGAATATTTTCTGTAGAGCTCATGCCTTGAGGGGACAATCAAAAGGTTTGGGCATTTTTTGAGCGCGTCAGTGATTGGCTCGCCTGTCTGCACCTTGTACTTTTTTGCGGGAATTGATTTTGCAAGTATCACGCCGCGCCGTTTCGACCTGTCGCCGCCCACGGCTGACGGTATAGTGCGCAAATCCACCGTGATATCGGGATATTGTTCGGGGTGCTTTAGGCGCTCTACAGCCTCCCACGAGAGAAATGCGCTGTTTACGTCAACGTGAAAAATAAGCCTTTCCAATATGCCTCTCCTCCAAAAATTGCTTATAAGCCATCATTTACTGATTTTGCATAAATTCGGACGACTGATAAAAACTCTCACAATCACCTAATTTACTGCGCTACGGCGTCTACTCCTGTATCTGCGGCTCTCTTTCCATACGATTTAATTTCCACCACCAGCTTATGTGGCAGACAAATAATAGCCTCGCCTATTTTTGAAACCGCACTATGCTTCACGCAATACCTGTCAGGACAGTCAGCTTCCGATATACATACCTGTCCTCCGGAAATAACAATCGTATTGTGCCCCAAAAGCTCATCTACACTGACAACTGTATCCTCAGACAACGGAAACTCCCCATACACCCCGCCGTCCACAGTAACCAGCACATACTTGTCTTCTCCTTCACCATGCGCTCCCCCAATCAAGAACATTACCACGAAAATAATTATGGCGGACAGCAAAATACCCGCTAACAAAAGCACATCGTTTTTCTTCACCATGATATTTTTTAATTTTCCGCCGACGCTCCTGTGCCTTTATTTGCCTCGGCATCAAAGCCCGAAAGCGCCTCCGCGACATCACTTCCGCTGCCTACGCTCTGCAGCATATTCCACCACGCCGTGCGCGCGTTTGCCCAGTTTGGCGTGACCTGATAATAATCGCCCATATAGCGCATAAACATACTGTATTCATTCATAAATTCATCATTCGCGTATATCGCGCTGCCGCTTCTTGCGGGGAACTGCGCCGCCGCGATTACCGCCTTGCTGTACTCCGTCTCATCCTCGGTCATAAATTTTATAAAGGTTTTCGCCGCCTCTATTTTTGCCTCGTCGCCATTGTCAAATATGCCAAAGCCCCATATGCCGCCCTGCAGCTTTGGCTCGCCGCTGTCAGTGGGAAATGTCATCGGCATTATCTCAAAATTCAGGTTCGGATTGTTCAAGGTCTGCGTAAGCTCCAGAGACGCATTCCAGCAAAACGCCATCGCAAGCTCGCCGTTTGTAAAGCGCTTCACCTCATCGCCTCCGACAATGTCAGGCGCAAAGCTTATGCCGTCTAAATCGCGGAGAAATTCCAGCGCTTTTACATTTTCAGGATTGTTTACAGTGTATTCCGTATGCTCGGGATTTGTAAACGCGCCGCCATAGAGATTTGTTATCAGCGCCCTTGTGCCCTGGTCGCCGCCCTGTCCTCCACAATATACAACACCGACATTCTCCTGCCCGTATGCGACAAGCGCCTCCACAGCCTTTTTGAAATTCTCGGTGGTCCATGTGCGGTTCTTTTCATCTATGTACTGCAGAGCGTCTGCCGCCTTAAACATATCATAATTTATAGCCATGCAATGCGCCGTCATGCACACGGGAAATTCATAGTATTCGCCGTTGCTGTGCCTGCATGCGGCGCGCACATTGTCATATATTTCCCCCGCCGTGCCTTCGGTTTCCCATACATCAGTCAAATCGACCATGACTCCTCTGCTGCCCCAGTCAGCCACAAGGCGCTCAGGACCTTCAAAGACTAAATCAGGAGCCGCTTTCCTGTCAATTGCCTCGTTTATCTTGGCATCCCCGTCTTCATACGTCAGATAATCCACGGACACATGAATATTCGGATATTTCTGGTTGAAGTCAGTGAGCATTCCCGCCACAGTGCTCGGATTGCTCCAATTGCCCACAGGGTAAGTCCAAAGTGAAATCTCCACGTCTTCCTTTTCCACTACCTCATCAACCACATCAGCCTCATCGCCCCCGCACGCCGTAAGCCCCAGCGATAATCCCAATATCATTGCCGCCATTACATTTTTTTTCATCACTATATATCCTCCATTCTCCGCCCTCAAAGTTCCTCAATCACCCCGAAAACGCTGTCCTTTACAGCTTTTCATTACCTCTTAAAAACGCTGCCCTTGCGTTTTTATTAATGTTTTGGTGAGTTCATCCATATCTATGGGCTTTGCCACATGCGCATTCATTCCGCACTCCAGCGAACGCTCCACGTCATCTGAAAAGGCGTCGGCGCTCATAGCTATTATAGGAATTTCGCCCGCGTCGGAGCGCTCCAAAGCCCTTATCGCACGCGTTGCTTCATACCCCGTCATCACAGGCATTCTGATGTCCATTATGATAGCATCATAATAGCCCTTTTCCGACTGTTCAAACTTTTCAACGCACACCTTTCCGTTTTCCGCCCTTTCCACTTCTGCCCCAAGCTCTGATATAAGCTCATGCGCAATTTCCCAGTTCAAATCATTGTCCTCGGCGACGAGAAATCTTTTTCCTCCAAAATCCATTGTCTTTTCCCCGCACTGCGGTTCAACCGCGCCTGCATTTTTATCATACTGTTTCAGACAATAATACAGATTTGAGCGGAACAGCGGCTTTTCTATAAAGCCGTTTATGCCAGCCGCCTTAGCCTCCTCCTCATACTCACTCCATTCGTAGGAAGACGTGAGTATTATCGGCGTATCCTCGCCACATTGCTTTCTGATTTCCCTTGCCGTCTCGATGCCGTTCATATTAGGTAATTTCCAGTCCAGTATTATTATGTCAAAATCCTTACCCTGCGCCTTGCGCTCTTTAACCATTTCAACCGCGCTCTCTCCGCTAAGCACCCATGCTGCCTTTACGCCGAGCGCCTTCAGCCCTGCAACCGTACTCTCGCACAAAAGCTCGTCATCATCAGCCACAAGCGCCTCCCACTCAGGCAGATGCATCTCAGCCTCGCTTGCAAACGCTTTCTCCAAGTCAAGCGTCACATGAAACTCGCTGCCCTTGCCAAGCTCGCTTTCCACCTCGATAGTGCCCTTCATAGCGTCAACGATATACTTCGTGATAGCCATGCCAAGCCCAGAGCCCTCGGTCTTCTGCACGCGCGCGTTGTCCTCGCGCATAAAGGACTCAAATATTTTCTCCTTAAATTCAGGCGACATGCCGATACCGTTGTCCTTGACGCGCAGATGCACCCTCACGTATGATGAGCCACGCGGCGAGTTCTCCTCATACAGCACAATCTGTATCGCGCCCCCATCTGGCGTGAATTTTATCGCGTTTCCGACAAGGTTAAGTATTACCTGATTCAAGCGTATGCTGTCACAATACACGTTTTCCACTATGCTGTCGCGCACATACACGTCAAACGACTGCTTTTTCGTCTTTACCTGCGGCTGCACCATATCCACAATATTCTGTATCGTGTCCTGCAAAGACACCTGTTCAAAATTGAGCGTAAGCTTGCCGCTCTCAATCTTTGACATATCAAGTATGTCGTTTACAAGACCAAGAAGATGTTTGCTTGAAAGCTCAATCTTTTTAAGGCAGTTCTTGACCTGCGGGATATTTTCAATGTTTGCGCTCGCAATCGCCGTCATTCCCACGATGCCGTTCATCGGTGTCCTGATGTCGTGGCTCATATTTGACAAAAATTCGCTCTTTGCCTTGCTTGTCTGCTCCGCAAGCCTTTTTGCCGCCTCAAGCTCGTGCATCTGCCTCCTCGTCAGGTAAAAATACCTCATAAACACAAGCAGCAGCACAAACAGGATAATCACGCACCCGCCCACGGCTGTCCGTGTCCACTGCGCGCCAAGCGTAGCGACAGTCCTGTCAAGCCTGCCATACGGCAGAAACATAATCATAAACCAGTCAGAATAAGGAAGGCTTGTACAGTACAGAAAACGCCTTTCGCCGTCTATCCTAAACTCACTGCTGTAGTTCCTGTTTTCCAGCATAGCCGCCGTAAGCTCTGATATAAACTGCTCCGCACTCTTGCCGCCCACGCTGTCGTAGCGGCTGCGCACGCGCTCAAAATAGTCAGCCTCCTCAATGCTTTCGTCGCGCAGAATAAAGCTGCCGTCATTTCGTATGATTACATAATAAATAAGCGAATCGCCGATATCAAGCGAAAGCGTATCAGTGATATAGCCCGTCGGAAGTCCCGCGACAAGCGCAATGCTTTCCCCTCCGTCAGCCATAGGGTACACGGCGGGGATTCCCATCAAAATAGCTTCCCTGCCGTCCGCGTCACGCCCCACCGACATTTTCTGCTCTCCGCGCGTAAGCGATGCCAGAAAGCTGTCGGGATTGTCAATCGCAAGCTGGCTGCCGTACAGCATTTCAAGCGTGCCGTCACCCGAATACAGCGCCAGATACTCAAACCCCCGCGCCCTCGCATTATATGTAAGGGTAAGGCGCATAGATGATTCGACGTTTCCGTTTGCTGGCACTGAATCCACTATCGCCGACACCTGCGACATTCTCAGCTCGATAGTCGTGCCGAAATGTCTTGCCGCCTGCTCGCTCATTCCCGATATGTAAATGTCGCCAAGCTCGCTGATTGCCTCCGCGCTCCGCCTGCTCATATGAACCGCCTGCGCGGCGAATATCAGTACGCAGAAAACCACGGTGAATATACCGCTCATTATCAAAAAACGTGTCGTTTTGTTTTTCATTTGGCTGCTTTTTTCCCCTTTTTGCTTAGATTAGAATATACTATTTTTATTTTATCAGTAAAATGGGAAACATTCAACACACGCAGGCGTAAAATCTGAAAATGATTCCAAAACAAAATACAAACAGAAGGTCCGATAGTCCAGACCTCCTGCTTTTATTTTCCGCAATCCTGCTTATTAATTTGGTATCAACAGCACCTGTCCGATATAAAGCTCATTCCCGCTAAGACCATTCAGCCGTTTTATCGCATCCACGGTCGTCCCGTACCTCTGCGACAAAAGCCACAGCGTATCGCCGAATTTCACGGTATATTCAAAATACTGCGGCAGCTCAGAGCTTGGGATTTTAAGCACCTGCCCTATGGAAAGCTCATTCCCGCTAAGACCGTTCAGCTGCTTTATCGCCTCCACGGTTGTACCGTACCTCTGCGACAAAAGCCACAGCGTATCGCCAGACCTTACAGTGTACTCAAAATACCCTGCGCTTGGGCCTGACGGAATATTTGTATTCCCACGCAGATTTAAGTAGACATCATAAAGCGCCCTCCACGTAGCCGCGCCTACTATGCCGTCGGGATTAAGCTGCAGCATCTGCTGGAACGCCTCCACCGCCTGCCGCGTCGCCCCGCCAAAAATGCCGTCCTGTGAGACGCTCGGTATATTTGGATAATATTCCGAAATAAAATCAAGAAGGTACTGCAGCGTGAGCACGTCATTTCCGCGCGAGCCCTGACGCAGCACGGAGCTTGGCGGCACTGTCCCTATCCCTGACGCCGCGCCCTCGCTGTCAAGCTCCGCAAGCCGCGCCACAGCCGCGTACACCTGGGAAAGCTTATACCACGTCGATTTTCCGACCACGCCGTCAGAGCCCAGATTAAAAATACTCTGAAATTTGCGCACGGCATTGTAGGTACTGTTCCCGAACACCCCCGCCTCGTCGGTAATCTCAGGAATAGCGGGATAATTCCTGCGTATTCTGTTTAAATAATTCTGCACTGTCTGCACATCAAGCCCTGTGCTGCCAAGCCGCAGCGCTGTCCCAGGGTAAGACGACGTGATATCAGTAATCGCGTTTGTTTCCACGATTTCAATATCCTTAGGATAATATGAGCGCAAAATCTGCAGCGGTGAAAGCCCCCTCTGAGCCAGCGTCACGGTTCCCCACTGCGAAAGCCCGTCGCACACAGACGTAGTGCCATTGCAGAATGATGTAAAATACGGCATATTCTGTCCCTGCCTGCTCACATATTCGTTGAAAATCTCATCCACTATCACGCTTATCGACTCATAAATCTGCCTGCCGTACACAAACGCCATATCATACGCCGTGCTGTTGGTAATGTCAAAGCTGTAGCCCTGGCTCCTGTACCACTCCGTAAAAATGCGGTTCAGCGCAAACGTGATAATCGCGTAAATATTCGCCCGCAGAGCCGCATCAGGCCACGTAGGATAAATCTCGCTGCTCGCCACGTTTTTTATGTAATCCGTAAACGGCACCTGCACATTCGCCGCCCACGACGCAGGCGTGCCAAGATGCACTATAATCACTCGCGGGATAACAGCCTGCCTCAGTATGCGCGCGTTATCAGGCGGCGCCTGCTGGAAACGCACCTCGCTCCTTGCGGCGGCAGGCTTTTCAAGCTCGATTTTCATTATGTCGCCGCCACGGGCAAACTCCTGCATCGGCATAAGCGTAACAGGCAGCACCGCCGTCTCCCCCTCATATATCGCGACGCCCTCCACATAGCGCGTCTGAAAGCCTTCCCTGCGCGCAAGCACATTGTAGCTGACATACGGGTTGCCCGCATAGTTTGGATCAAGCGAAAGCGCCATATCCAATGTTTCCAGTGAAACCACAGGCGCCTCGCCGTTTTCATCGGTAGTTACCTCATATATCTTACGCCCGTCGTCGTCCATTATGCTGACCTGCACGCCCGAAAGCGGCACAACCTCATCAGCAAGCCTCGCCTGAATTTTCAGATAACCTATTGCCATAAAAAAATTCTCCTTTTTTGCTATGCTCTGCAAGCGGTTTCACGCCTGCCTCCCGCCGATTATGAATCCTTTTACAGACGCGGCAGACATTGCGTGAACATTAATATTATATGAGCCTAAGCAAAAAAAGTGAATGGTTATCCGGAAATTACCCTGCAGCGCCTTTTGTAACATGCAATTCCATATTTACGGATTGTTGTCATGCCATCATCAACAAGTCTTTCTTCATAGCCGCGGTCATTAATCTGCTTTAATGCTTCCTGACATGCGGTATCAAACGCCGCTTTCTCCGCGTATTTTAACTCTATGATAATGCCTGTTTCCTGCTCCTCAATTTCTATGCTTATATCGCTGTAACCGTCGCCCGATTCAGCATTTGACCGAACTTCCCAGCCATCCATGCTTCCAAAGAGGCCAAGCAGGATACCATGGTAAAAATTCTCTTTCATTTCTTTTCTGACACTTGTGTCACGTATGCTGATGGTCTTTTTCAGATAGGCGTTAAAACCTTCTTCAATTGCAGTTGTGTCATTTTCTTGAAATGCCCTGCAGAAGCTCTCCAGCTTTTCCATATTTTTTTGGGTCTCCCATTTGAACCACTCGCGGATTTGGCGGACAAAAATCCACTGTATCTCCTTGTTGGGGATTACAAGCTCCGTCAACTCCCCTTCCTGTGCGCCGCGCTGTGTCAGATATCCAGTCGTAAAAAGAATACTCCACAAATTTTCGGGGTCTGAATCAAGATCTCTATAGGTCAGTTCCTGACGGATTATCTTTTTTATGCTGCCTCCGTTTATGAGCTGCTCTATATCGTTTCTGTCTGATGTTTTTGCCTTGCTTAGAAATTTTCTTATAATGTCGTTGCTGCTCGTGTTTACCCAGTAATTCTGAGGCTCTGTTATGCTTCCATCGCGCAGGTCGCCGCAATAATTAATCACATCCCACGGACAATATATTTCCAGATTGCCAAACATATAGCCGTCATACCACTCCCTGACCGCACTGTACCAGTCAGCAAATCCGTAATATTCCAGCATCTGACGTACCTCTGTGTCCGTAAAGCCGAAATATTCCCTATAACGCACGTCTTTTATGGTATATACTTTGAAATTATTCAGTCCTGTAAAAATGCTTTCTTTTGATATTCTAAGACAGCCTGTCAGCACTGCAAACTGAAGACTGTCGTTCGTTTTAAGGACTCTCCCGAACAAAGTCCTAATCAGGCTTACCATGCCATCATAATAGCCTGACTGATACGCCTTATCAAGCGGTACATCATATTCATCAATCAATACGATTGTATTCCTGCCGAAATGCTTCTGCAGAAAACGCGACAACGTCAGCAGGCTCTTAGATAAGACCTCATCTGACATTGCGTATTCGCCCCGGTTATCCAGCTCAATAAGCTTTTTATACTGTTGGCGCTCTGACTCAGTGAGCCTGTCGCTCTCCTCCAAAAATGAAAACCTGACCGCCTCATCTCCAAGGACGGAACGCAGGATTCTTTTTGCCGCATCAAGATTTTCCCCTGCCACGTCCTTTAAACTGATTGAGATTACTGGGAATTTCCCCATGTATTCTTCACACAGCTTCTTTTCCTTTGAGATTTCAAGCCCATCAAAAAGCGTGCTGTCGCTGCCTGTTTCAAAAAAATACTTAAGCATACTCATAGTCAGGGTCTTGCCAAAACGTCGCGGACGTGTAAATAGGCTTACATATGCCGAATTTTCCAAAAAGTCCTTGATAAGTCCCGTTTTATCTACATAATACCTCCCCTCTCTGCGTATCCTTTCAAAATTCTCAATTCCCATAGGGAGCTTTGCTTTTCCTGCCATAACAAACCATACCTCACTTCTTAAAAACCTTTTCATCCAACAAATATGAGTGTCGCCTTAGTACTTTTCCAAAAAATGAACATAAATTATTTACAAATATGATTTTTCTATAACTCCAATATATCATCTATGAACTGAGATTTCAAGGTTAAGGCACCAAGCCTTCACTGCATAAAAAGATGTTTGGCAGAAAAACATTAAAATCGCATTTTTAGTGCTATAATCAAATCGCATTTCCCGCAAACTGCGTCATGTAAAGCTCATAATATTTCCCCTGCTTTTCAAGCAGCTCCTCATGATTGCCGCTCTCGATAATCCTGCCCTGCTCCATCACGACGATAAAATCCGCGTCCTGTATCGTGGAAAGCCTGTGCGCGATAATAAGGCTCGTCCTGTTTTCCATAAGCTTTACCATCGCGTCCTGTATGCGCTTCTCTGTGCGCGTGTCCACGCTCGACGTAGCCTCGTCAAGTATCAAGATCTTTGGCTGCGCCAGAAACGCCCGCGCAATCGCCAAAAGCTGCCTCTGCCCCTGCGACAGATTATAACCCTCGCCTGAAAGCTGAGTGTCATACCCTTCCTTCAAGCGCAGTATCATATCATGGCAGTTGCTCATCTTAGCCGCCTGCTCCATTTCCCCGTCTGACGCGCCCTGATTTGAATATTTCAAATTGTTCCTCACGGTGTCCGCAAAAAGCACAGTGTCCTGCAGCACTATCGCCGTGTTGTCGCGCAGGTTTTGACAGTCTATATCCTTGATGTTTACGCCGTCAATCAGTATCTCGCCACTGTCCACGTCGTAAAACCGCATCAGCAAATTTACCACAGTAGTCTTGCCGCTGCCCGTAGCGCCGACAAGCGCAATCTTATGTCCCGCGCGCACCTCAAGATTAAAATCATGCAGCACCTGCTGCCCTTCGACATACGAAAAATTGACGTTTTTAAAATTGATTACGCCCTTTGCGCTGTCCATATTCTGGCTGCCCGACTTGTCCTCCCGCGGCTGGTCGATAATCGCAAACACCCTCTCCGCGCCTGCGATTGCCGTCTGAATCTGCCCGTAAATCTGCGCAAGCTCGTCAATTGGTCGCCCGAACTGTTTCGCGTAGACAATAAACGCCGAAATAATTCCTATCGAAATCACGCCGTTTACCGCAAAATACCCTCCAAACGCGGCAATAATCACAAATCCTACATTGTTTATAACATTCATCACGGGTCCCATTGAACCGCCCAAAATCTCGGCAAAAATTCCCGCCGACGTAAGCTCGTCAGAAACGCTGTCAAACTTCTCTATCACCTCGCCCTGATGCTCATACGCCACGACAGTGCGATACCCCGTCACCATCTCCTCCACAGTGCCGTTGAGCTCGCCCAAAAGCGCCTGCCGTTTTCTGTAAAAAGTCCTCATCGCCTTTGAAAGCAGCTTAGTCGCCGCAAGCGTCAGCAACACTGTAGTGCAGGACAGCAGCGCAAGCGGCGGACACAGGTACAGCATCATGGCAACAGTGCCGATAATCGTCAAAATCCCTGAAAACATTGAGCTGAGCGACTGTGACACCGTATTGGAAATATTTTCCACATCGTTCGTCATGCGGCTCATAATGTCGCCATGCGAATGGCTGTCAATGTATTTCACGGGCAGATTAACCACGCAGTCAAACAAATCCTCGCGCATTCTGCTCACTACACGCTGGCTCAAAACCGCGCTGTTCCTGCTCTGCAGAAAAGTACCAAGGCTCTGGATTGCATAAACTATAAGCATAGTCACCAGAATTTTCGGCAGCCGCCCAAAGTCAAGCGCCGTAATCGAGTCTATCGCATCGCTCTGCAGCCTTGGCGCATACACAGACGCAATCACCACCACAAAAACCACGGCAAGCAGAAAAACCACCACTCTCATCTCGCTTGCAAAATACCCCACAAGACGCCGCATAGTCTTTCTGCCTTCCTTCGGCTTCTCCACCTGTCGGTTGCGCGGCGTTCGCGAACCTGGCACCCTGTAATTGCTCATCGACTGTTCCCTGTTTTCAGCCATTTCAAGCCTCCATTCTATTCTGTAAACCTTAGTACCATTCAACAATATAAATTTACCGTTTCAGCTGCGAATCATAAATATCCCTGTAAATCGCGCTGTTCTCCATCAGCTCATCATGGCTTCCACACGCCGCAAGCCGCCCATTCTCGATAACCGCGATCCTGTCCGCGTCCTTCACCGACGCAATCCTCTGGGCTATGATAATCTTCGTCGTGCCGCCATACTCTCTTTTAAGCTCCTCATAAAGCCTTGCCTCCGTCTTTAAGTCAAGCGCGCTCGTCGTATCATCAAAAATCAGTATTTCCGCGTCTTTCAAAACCGCACGGCTTATCGCCACCCTCTGCTTCTGTCCGCCCGAAAGGCTGTGGCCGCCCTGCGTCACCTGCGTGTCAAGCCCGTCCTCCTTGCTGTCTATAAATTCAGACGCCTGCGCCACGTCAGCCGCGCGCCTTATCTCTGCCTCTGCAGCGTCAGGCTTTCCCCACGCGATATTCTCACGTATCGACGTGCTGAAAATCTCGCTTTTCTGCAAAGCCACGGCTATTTTGCCGCGCAGCGCGCCCAATGTATAATCCTTTACATTCACGTCATCAACAAGCACCTCGCCCTGCGTCGCATCATAAAACCTCGGTATCAGATTGACAAGGCTTGACTTGCCGCACCCTGTCGCGCCTAAAATGCCAAATGTCTCGCCTGGATTAATTGTCAGGCTGAAATCGGAGATAACTTTCTTTTCACCCATATTCGGGTATGAAAAGGACACATTCCTAAACTCCACCTTGCCCTTGACGGCAGTATCACCCGCAAAGCTCCCACCCTTAATCGACGGCTCACAGTCAAGCACCTCTTTTATGCGCTTTCCCGATGCCACGCCCCTTGACACGGTCTGGAAAATCATTGTCATTCGCATCACGGCGTTTAAAATCTGCGATATGTATGTAATCGCCGCCATCACATCGCCTGGCGTGACTCCCCCGTTTCCGACCTCTATGGCACCGACCTTTATCACCGCTACCACGGAAACATTGAGTATTATATTCATAATCGGCGTCATATATGAAAACAGCAAAAGCACGTCAAGCTGTGTGCCGACGAGCTCGCCGTTTGCCGCGCCAAAACGCCCTTTTTCATACTCCTCCTTTACATATGCCTTGACGACGCGCGCGCCCGCGACATTTTCCTGCATAACGTTATTTACCTTGTCAAGCTTTTCCTGCAGGACAGTAAACATAGGATTGGCCTTGGCGATGAAAAATATAACGCACGCTACAATCAGCGGCAGCGCGCACGCAACCACCACGCCAAAGCTTAAATCAAGCGTAAGCATGCACACGATACCGCCCGCAAACAGCAGAAATGTCCGCACAAAGCCCCTGATGCACTGTGTCACAAGGTTCTGCACCTGCGTAATGTCGTTCGTCACGCGCGTAATCAGTGAGCCTGTGGAAAATCTGTCGGTCTGCTCAAACGAAAACGACATCACTCTGCGGAACGCGTCCTTTCTGATGTCGTTGCCATAATTCTGGCTGCACAGGTTTGCGAACACTCCCGACATTATCCCGCAAAAGCAGCCAAAAAGCACAAGCCCAATCATCTTGAGCCCCGTATTGATTACAAGCCCCAAGTCGCCCACTCCGCCGTGCGACAAGCCCAACACGCCCTCGTCCACAATCTGTCCCATAAGGCGCGGCTGCAGCAAATCCATGCTCACCTCGCCTACCATAAAAATTGGCGCCAGTATAAAAAACAGCCAGTATTTTTTCAGATATTTAAGCATAGCTTCCTCACATTCTTTTATACAGTTTCCATAATTTTGCCATTTATAATTTTACATTAAGAAAAAATTTTTTTCAAGTTTATGTACGGCGAAAATTTTTATCTATCAATCATACCACATCACATCAAATCTTAAACAAATATTAAACAAGTTTTAATGGAGGTGTGTGTGTATTTATGGTAGGATAATAACACTAAACAATTCAACAATCAGGATTGTAGCCATCTTTTGACAAGTCGCTCATATACAATATATTCTCAGGAAATTTTGAGAGAAGCTGGGAGGAAAATATGTTACCAATTTCAGATATTCTTATCCGCTCAATAAGCGGGTATGTGTTTATAGTGCCAGTTCTTATATTTTATTTCTTATACCTTAAAAAATCGAAAGGAAAACAAAGCCCTTTTCATATTTGTGCCGTATTTTTGTTTTATTATTATCTTTTTGGGATTTTGACCGTAACAGGAATTGGTTATACAAGTACAATGTCATTCCGCCCCAAAATCTCTCTGATTCCGTTTTTCGGTATGATAAGCGGACCTACAGATACTATACTGAATATTGTTTTATTTGTTCCGTTAGGTTTTTTCCTGCCATTGCTGTATAAGAAATACTGTCATATAAAGACCGTCGTATTAACTGGATTTCTGTTTTCTTTATCCGTTGAAATATTTCAGATGTTTGGATGGGGTTCAACAGATATAAATGATCTCATTACAAATACGGCGGGGGTATGCGTAGGATATTGGGTTTATTATATGCTGTCCAAAATTTTACCTGATAATTTGAGAAAAAAGTTTCGGTCTAATAATGCCAATTATATGGTCGAAGTGTTCTTGTTTGCCATTTACACATTTATAATCATGGTTACAATTCAACCTTGGGTAATCCATAATCTGCTTAATGTCGGATAAATGTTAATTTGCGTTGCTTGCCGCAATGGGCTTTTTTCTGCATAATGGTGTTGAAAGGAGGTATCACTTATGCTAAGTGAAAACATCAAAGCAATCAGAAAATCTAAAGGACTTTCGCAAGAAGAACTTGCAATCAAGCTGAATGTGGTAAGGCAAACAATATCAAAATGGGAGCAAGGCTTATCTGTTCCAGATGCCGTTATGTTGATTTCCATATCAGAGGTATTTGAAACATCTGTAAGCACATTGCTTGGAGAAACTGTTGTAGAGCCAAAGGCTGATGAATTAAAGGCAATTTCCGAAAAACTTGAGGTCATAAATCTTCAAATTGCACATCGGGAAGCAACGAGGCGAAAAGTAATTCGTTGGCTTTTTATTTCATTTTGTGTGAGTATAACGGTTGTATCTGCAGCTTTAATAATGCTAAACAGTCCTTACCTGAACTGGGATTATAATGAACCCGAAACGGCAGTTGCGGGAGTATTATTTCACGCATTTGAGTGGCTATTCGTTAGAGTAACACCGTTTGCTTTGATTGCGGCAATCCTTGGAATTTGTTTGACGCGGAAGAAAAGCTGAATACGACGCATACACGGCGTTTCTTACTTCCCAGCAGGGATTTCATAATTGATTTTCAAATAAGGGTCTTGAACCTTTGCAAAAAAATCATCAGATACAAAATACAGGCTTCCCGTTAAAATCTCCATAAGCGGCTTTTCTCCTTGTAAAATTTAAGCCCCTTGCTATGGGGCAAGAGGCTTAAAAACTTTTTCACGGTCTATTTGTTATTCGCGTGACCGGGAGCGAACCACGTTTTCACGGCCTGTTTGTTTTCCGCATGACCGGGAACGGACTACTTTTTCAAGACAGTTGCCTGCCTGTTACTATTATTATACGCAAGCTCAGATAATATGTCAATCCCATATAATTTTGTTTTTTATTATCTGCTTATCCGCGCTCGGTTTCCCGTTTCAGTTGCTTTTCTGCATGTAAAATGCTGTATATGCCTTGATTGATAACATCATACTCCTATACCTGAGTGATATGAAAAATAAAGAAACTAACCATGTATTTTGTGAACTGACTTTATAATTGGCTGCAAAAAATCATTCAAATACAATAAGAAATACGCCAAAACCAGCAATGCTGGAAATGGCGTTTTCTTAACACAAACTTATTTTACTATTAACTATTAATTTCCTGAAAAAAGCGGCGTAGAAAGGTATCTGTCGCCAGAGTCTGGCAGCAATACCACTATCGTCTTTCCAGCGTTTTCAGGTCTTTGGGCGAGGATTGAAGCGGCTTTGAGCGCTGCCCCTGATGAAATGCCTACCAGTATTCCTTCGCTTACCGCAAACGCCCTGCCCTCCGTAAATGCATCATCATTTTCAATTGGAATGATTTCGTCATAAATCTTTGTGTTGAGCACATCAGGCACAAAGCCTGCGCCGATTCCCTGTATTTTGTGGGCTCCTGCCGTTCCCTTTGACAATACGGGGCTTGAGGCGGGCTCGACTGCTACTACCTTAATGTCAGGTTTTTTCTCTTTCAAATACTCGCCAACACCTGTGAGCGTACCACCCGTGCCTACGCCCGCGACAAAAATATCGACCTTTCCGTCCGTCTGCTCCCAAATCTCAGGTCCTGTCGTTTCCTTATGTATTTTGGGATTGGCAGGGTTTACAAACTGCCCCAGAATAACAGAGCCCTCTATCTCCTTATTAAGCTCCTCCGCCTTTGCAATCGCGCCCTTCATGCCTTTTGCGCCCTCGGTAAGCACAAGCTCGGCGCCATACGCCTTAAGGAGATTTCTGCGCTCTACGCTCATGGTGTCGGGAAGCGTGAGAATCGCCTTATAGCCCTTTGCGGCAGCCACTGACGCAAGCCCGATTCCCGTATTTCCCGAAGTCGGCTCTATAATCGTAGCCCCCGGCTTAAGCAAGCCCTTCTGCTCCGCGTCTTCAATCATCGCCAGCGCGATTCTGTCCTTTACAGAACCCGCGGGATTAAGATATTCAAGCTTTGCAAGTATTGTAGCATTTGTAATTCCAGCCTTCTTTGAGTATCCGTTAAGCTTTAATATCGGCGTGCCGCCGATTAATTCAAGCGCGCTCTCCTTAATTTTTCCCATTTTTAATTCCTCCTTGCCGTTTTGGCAGCTAAATATTTTTATACTTTCCTTGTTTCATTTCCTATTATTTAAGTAGGATTTATATGTTTTGATTATATTCCTACAGCAGGATATTGTCAACTATTATTTGTTAAAACTTATCATAAAATTTTTACCCGCCGATTAAGACTTTTCACCTTTAACAAAAAACATATTAATCCACCTTATTTGCGTTTCCACCGATTAATACCTTTTTTCCCTCAAATGCAAAACCGTACTTTTTGATTTTCCCCATGCTTATGCCATTATCAATCAACGTCTGCGAATACTGCCTCTCATCTATCTGCTTTAATGCCTCATTTACCGTATCGGCAAGCGTCTGCTCGTCGTCAGCGTCACGCACCTTAAACTCCAGAATAATCGCGTTGCCGTCTTTGTTAAGAGGTTCAAGCATTACGTCATATCTGCCGAAGCCGCTCTCCTTGTTTGAAGTAAGGCGGTATCTCCCCCTCAGCTCTACCAGCAAGCCCAAAACAAAGCCGTGGTAAAAACGCTCGGGCTCAGCCTTGCCGGACTTTCTCCTGCCTGTGTCAAAATAACTGAAAACCTCGCTCGATACGCGGTTCATGTACTCGTTCATTGCTTTTATATCGCCTGACAGCAGCGCCTTGACAAAATCGTTGTAATCCGACTCGACTACGCCAAACCAGTCCAAAATCATCGTTTCAAACATAAGGCGCACTTCAAAGTTCGTCAGCACAAGCTCATACTCTGGCTTTGCCCCGCCCAGCCAGTCTATGTCGTCATATGTCTTTAGCCTCTGCACCTTTAAATATCCGCTCGCAAGCAGCAGGCTCCATATCGCGTTCGGTCTTACGTCAAGCTGATTGTACACAATCTGCTCATCAATATTGCTCACGACAGGCTCTCCATTTAGAAGACCTTCAAATTTTTTCTTGACGTCAGAACCGCCCTCGCGGATAAGCTTGTTGATAAGGCTGTTTGAGCTTGTGTTTGCCCAATATACAGACACCTTGCCCGTATCAAGAAAATTTATTATTGACCACGGATTATAAATGTCGCTGATTTTGCCGAAATTAAATCCGTCATACCATGCCTTCACCTTATCCTTACTGCCATAGCCAAACTCGTCCATAGCTGAAAACACCTCGGACTGCGTAAATCCAAATGAAGACGCATATTCATTTGAAGTTGTCGTGACTACCTTCAAATTGTTCAAATCCGAAAAAATTGATTCTTTACTAACCCGCGTTATGCCTGTCATCAAGCCGCGCTCCAGCCATGGATTTGTCTTAAATGCCGAATTAAACAGACTCCTCGTAAACGCCGCCATCTCGTCCCAATATCCCCTGACATACGCCTCCTGCATAGGCGTGTCATACTCATCAAGCAGCACGATTACTTTTTTGCCATAATACCTATGCAGAAAATCCGAAAGCTGGTAAATCGCCATAGTCGCTATAGTATTGTCCATATCAGGCGATACGCTTTTAAAATATTTCTTTTCTCCCTCTGTAAGCATATCCCCTTCCGTCAGAAACTCATACTGCGAATAGAGCTTTGACAAAAGCAGGCATATCTTTTCCCTCGTCGCCTTGTATTCCGTCTCCTTTATATTCGCAAAGCTCAGGCTTATCACAGGATACGTCCCCTGCAGACTGCGGTACTTCTCCTCCTGCCATACAGACAGCTTTTCAAACAAATCCCCCCTGCCCGCATACTTCACGGAAAAAAACTTTTCAAGCATGCTTATCGTAAGCGTCTTCCCAAAACGGCGCGGGCGCGTGATAAGCGTCACGCTGTCGCCGCTCTCCCACCATTCCTTTATGAAGTGCGTCTTATCTATATAAAAGTAGTCATTTGTTATGATTGTCTCAAAATCCTGAATCCCTATGCCTACAGTCCTTGCCACATTCCCGTCCCCCTTGCGCGCTTTTTTCTACTACTTGGTTATTTTGTTATTTATTTGCACTTCCACCGATTAATACCTTTTTTCCCTCAAATGCAAAACCGTACTTTTTGATTTTCCCTATGCTTATGCCATTATCAATCAACATCTGCGAATACTGCCTCTCATCTATCTGCTTTAATGCCTCATTTACCGTATCTGCAAGCGTCTGCTCGTCGTCAGCGTCACGCACTTTAAACTCCAGAATGATTGCGTCGTCGTCTTTGTTAAGAGGTTCAAGCATTACGTCATATCTGCCGAAGCCACTCTCCCTGTTTGAAGTAAGGCGGTATCTTCCCCTCAGCTCTACCAGCAAGCCCAAAACAAAGCCGTGGTAAAAACGCTCGGGCTCAGCCTTGCCGGACTTTCTCCTGCCTGTGTCAAAATAACTGAAAACCTCGCTCGATACGCGGTTCATGTACTCGTTCATTGCTTTTATATCGCCTGACAGCAGCGCCTTGACAAAATCGTTGTAATCCGACTCGACTACGCCAAACCAGTCCAAAATCATCGTTTCAAACATAAGGCGCACTTCAAAGTTCGTCAGCACAAGCTCATACTCTGGCTTTGCCCCGCCCAGCCAGTCTATGTCGTCATATGTCTTTAGCCTCTGCACCTTTAAATATCCGCTCGCAAGCAGCAGGCTCCATATCGCGTTCGGTCTTACGTCAAGCTGATTGTACACAATCTGCTCATCAATATTGCTCACGACAGGCTCTCCATTTAGAAGACCTTCAAATTTTTTCTTGACGTCAGAACCGCCCTCGCGGATAAGCTTGTTGATAAGGCTGTTTGAGCTTGTGTTTGCCCAATATACAGACACCTTGCCCGTATCAAGAAAATTTATTATTGACCACGGATTATAAATGTCGCTGATTTTGCCGAAATTAAATCCGTCATACCATGCCTTCACCTTATCCTTACTGCCATAGCCAAACTCGTCCATAGCTGAAAACACCTCGGACTGCGTAAATCCAAATGAAGACGCATATTCATTTGAAGTTGTCGTGACTACCTTCAAATTGTTCAAATCCGAAAAAATTGATTCTTTACTAACCCGCGTTATGCCTGTCATCAAGCCGCGCTCCAGCCACGGATTTGTCTTAAATGCTGAATTAAACAGACTCCTCGTAAACGCCGCCATCTCGTCCCAATATCCCCTGACATACGCCTCCTGCATAGGCGTATCATACTCATCAAGCAGCACGATTACCTTTTTGCCATAATACCTATGCAGAAAATCCGAAAGCTTATTGAGCGCAAGCGTGGCTATGCTGTCACTCATGTCTATTGTTATACTGTCAAAATATTTCCTGTCATTCCCCGTAAGCACATCACTGTCACGCAGATATTCATTCTGCGTATATAAATCTATCAAAGCATAAAAAATTTTTTCCCTCGCTATTTTGTACTCCGTCTCCTTTATGTTCGCAAAGCTCAGGCTTATCACAGGATACGTCCCCTGCAGACTGCGGTACTTCTCCTCCTGCCACACAGACAGCTTTTCAAACAAATCCCCCCTGCCCGCATACTTCACGGAAAAAAACTTTTCAAGCATGCTTATCGTAAGCGTCTTCCCAAAACGGCGCGGGCGCGTGATAAGCGTCACGCTGTCGCCGCTCTCCCACCATTCCTTTATGAAGTGCGTCTTATCTATATAAAAGTAGTCATTTGTTATGATTGTCTCAAAATCCTGAATCCCTATGCCTACAGTCCTTGCCACATTCCTGTCCCCCTTGCGCGCTTTTTTCTATAATAGCATAAAAGGTGTCCTAAATGAACACCTTTTAATAAACTCTTTAAGATTTTAAATCCCCCCTGCGACAGTCACAGAGTTTGAAATATTCAAGAAAATATTCACCGCAAAATAAGCAAACAGTATAATTTTGCTGACCTTTCCCGGATTTGAACGCAGATAAAGCTGCGCATTGCGAAGCGCCACTATCATAATGGCGGCAGAAGCATAAATCGCCGTTCTGCTTCCAGAGGTAAAAAATACAGGCGTAAAACCCAGTATTACTCTGGAGCCAAAGCCTGCTCCCAAAATAAGGAGCTGCAGCAAAGTCTCCCTGCTCCTTCCATGGACAAAGAAAACCGTTAATGCCACGCATGCCGTTATCATCAAATACATCAATATCTGAAATCCTATCTGCAAAGAGTTGTACGGACTTATCCCCGGCAGCTGGGTATTAAAAATAAACGCCCTGAGCATTTCTATTCCGTTAAGCAGCCGCATTTTCCCGCGAAAATATTCCCACAAGGTCAGGGGCAGCCAATAAAAATACGGGGCAAAACAAAACAATGCCGCCAGCATTTTCCAGAGCTTTTTGTTTCGCTGAAGCAGCTGCTGCGCCAGCAAAACACCTGGCAGCAGCATAAAAAGAAACCTTCCCTCGTCCATATAGTATTGGACAGTTCCAATAAAGCCCCATAACAGCTTCTGCGCAAAACTCAGCGTTTCAAATTCCGGAAACCATTTTTCCAGCTCGTCTGCATAACGAAGCTGATTCCCTGGGCAAGCCAATATAAAACATACAGACAAGGCAAGCAGACCTGTAAGCGCATAATAAAACTTAGGCTGTCTGCGCTTTTTTATCAACATATCAATGCCGCACAGCAAATAAATCCCTATCAGAATCGCGCACATCTGCTCCATATTCGCCGCATAAACCATACAGACAGGGCATACTGCATACTCCCATGCTTCACACCGCTCCTGACAGAAAAAATGCTTTGCAGGGCGCAGCGCCACCGTTCCGAGGCTCAAGGGCCACAGATAATTGACAGTCGTGGCAATCCATCCCGCGTTACAGAGGGAATCAAACGACACAGTCCATATCAGCGCAAAGAGAATGCACTGCGCCTGAAGCTTTTTACTGCTCTTCACGCCAAACAAATCCGCCGTATTCCACACAAACAGCAGAATAATTCCTACATTAAGTATCCGCCAAACCTCAGGATATGCAGCTAAAGGAATCAACGCCGCCTCGATTACAACCCGTGATGTCCACCTGCCATAGCGGGATTTCAAAAAAGACCACAGCTGTCCATTCCAGCAGGCGGCAAATACCGCGTCGTCTTTTGTATCTACTGGAATCAACGTGTGCAGGAACAAGAGCAAAAGCGCTCCTCCCAGCAGGAACAGAATAATCAGTTTTTTACTGTCAAACCGCTTCATTGATATTTTCATCTTTCATTTTAATCCCCCATAACGCAAATGAGCGTAATTTACAGCATACTACCCCACTCTACAATCAGCTCCTCGCACGCGTCAGTGTCCATTCCGTCTATCGCGTCGATAAGCTTGTCAAACATTTCCTTGTTCATGCCCTCATAGCGGTACTGCCTCATCTCCTTTGCAATCTCCTCCATACTATCCATATCAAGATTGTCCACAGCCTCGCTCATGCGCACAAAGAAATCATTCAAAATATCATTCGTTACCTCAGGCTTATCCGCCGCTTCCTCCTCGTCCTCCTTCTTAAAGAACGGCTCCAGTATCGGAATATAGCCCCGATAGTACGCCAGCATAGCGTCGGTGTCGCCGCGCATTGTCACGGTATCGCGCGCGTTTCCCGCCTGTTCAAGCTTTGCCGCCGCCTCCGCAAGCTCCATGGCGCCCACCTGCTTTGAAAAGCTTTTGAGCGAATGTACCTCGATGGTGTACCTTGCCCAGTCCTCTTTTTCCAGAAGCTCCTTTATAAGCGCCGCCCTCTTTTCAATAGCCTTGTAATAAGTTTCCAATATAGACCAGAACAGCTCCTTGCTGCCAAGCATTGATATGGCAAGCTTTGTGTCCAAATCGCCTATCACAATATCCTCGTCAGCTTCCTCAGTATTTATCACGCTGCCCTCGACGCGCTTGATTTTTTCCACGGGAAGCCACTGCTTTACCTTGGCGATAATCGTGCGCAGCTCGATAGGCTTTGATACGAAATCATTCATGCCCTCACTCAGAAACATATCCTTTGTGCCGCCGACGGCATTCGCCGTAAGCGCGATAATGGGCACTTCATTATAGTTGGTATGGAAACGCCTGATAACTCGCGTGGTTTCCACACCGTCCATCTCTGGCATCATGTGATCCATGAAAATCAAATCAAAATGATATGTTTCTATCTTTTCTATCGCTTCCTTGCCACTGAGCGCTGTCTGCACCTTCATCTGCAGCGGTTTGAGCAGCCCCTCGGCAATAGTCAGGTTGACCGCATTATCGTCCACGATAAGCACATCAGCGTCAGGCGCAATAAAGTCAAAATCCTTCTCCGAATCTTCGTCTTGGCTATAGTGAAAATCCTTCCCCTTCAAAAGTATGGCAAGATTGAGCGCATAAATCGGCTTTTTCATAACCATAAGATTTGGTATGTCATACTTGTCAGTGTCAAAAAAGTCCTCAACAACCACTGCCTTGACATTTTTATTGCCCCTCACGAAATTTTCCCAGTCAGCGTTAAACAGGCGCTTTTCAATAAGAATAAAATGCTCCTTCTCAATGCATCCCGCCTCACTCTCCAGAAATTCGTCAGGAGTCATCGATTCAGTGTATGTTACTCCAAGCTTTTCGCAGTCAGCGGCAAGCTGGGAGCGCATAAACTCATTTTCAAAAATTGCCGCGACATGCTTTTTGCCAGCGTTCTCCACCTCAATACTGGGCGCTGCGTCTACCACCTTCTGCGGGAATGAAAATGAAAACGTGCTTCCCTCTCCGTACACGCTTTCCACCTTTATATCGCCGCCCATAAGCGACAGTAGATTTTTTGAAATCGCAAGCCCTAAGCCCGTGCCCTCGACATTGCGGTTTCTCTTGCTGTCCACCTGCTGGAAGGACTTGAAAAGTTTGTCCAAATCCTGCGGCTTAAT
Source organism: uncultured Lachnospiraceae bacterium (assembly GCA_947625775.1). Taxonomy (GTDB): domain Bacteria; phylum Bacillota; class Clostridia; order Lachnospirales; family Lachnospiraceae; genus COE1. Next base: position 69,654 of record CANQPM010000008.1, read on the forward strand.
GCCGATGCCTGTATCGATTACCGATATGTTCATAATTATCTCATCATCAGATTTTATCTCATATCCAAAACGTATGGTAATCTTGCCCTCGTTTGTGAATTTAGCGGCATTATTCGCGATATTTATCAGCACCTGCTTAATACGAATATTATCGCCATACAGCGTCTTTGGAATAGAAGGCTCAATGTCAAGAATAAGCTCAACATCTTTTTTCCTAAGGCGCGTCATGATGATATTCACCACATCGTTTATAATGGACATCGTCTCATATTCCACGGGAATAATGTCCATCTTTCCAGACTCTATCTTTGAAAAGTCAAGAATGTCATTTATAATAGTCAGAAGCTCTCTCCCCGATGACTTAATCTGGTGAATGTAATCGCGCGCCGCAGGCGGCAGATCCTCCCGCAGCGCCATTTCCGCCATGCCAATCACCGCGTTCATGGGCGTGCGTATCTCATGGCTCATATTCGCGAGGAAATCCGACTTTGTCTTGCTTGCCTTTTCAATCTCCTCGTTTGCAATCATCATCTGGTAATTTCCGTATGCCATATCCGAAAGTATATACGACATCTTAAACAGGAACTCCGCCGCCTTTTCTATTATGCGCCTTGGCAGAATCTTGACCTTTTTTACGGCCTCGACATACTTGTCAGGATCGACGCCTATTTCCATAGCCACGTTCCTGATTCTGTCATAGTCGGGCTCCTTTGTAAGCACCTGCCCGCCTATAATGCAGCCGACATGATTATCGTTTACAAGTATGGGCGCCGCAAAATCAGTAAGCCCCGCATGGCATATGTATGTAGTGGCATAATTATTTTCACGCGTCTGCTCCGCCCCGAATTTGTCGCACCACTCGCAGCGTTTTCCCCCGATTTCAGTATTGCGCGTGTATTTCATGCAAAAGTCCGTGAAATTCGAGCCCTTAGTGACAGGCTTGCCGTCGGCATCAGTTATAATCGTCGCCATGCCCGTAAACTCGGCAACCGCCTCCTCAAAAATCTCCAGCCTCTCCTGATTTATAAAATCAACCAGCGTAAATCCCCTATCGAAATCCATACCCATGCCCCCGTAATGTCATGTTTATTCCAGCAAAAAATGCCCGCACTTGGCTATTCCTCATATTTTATTTCAGCAGGCACATAAATCATTCGCAAAAATGCCCGCACTTGGCTAACTCCCATTTTTTATTTCGGCAGACACCTAAATTATTCGCGAAAAATGCCTGCCCTTGGCATTTTTCTAAACATTTAGGAAGTCTTAGGCAGCGTCTTTTGCTGCCTTAGAGTTCCTTAATGTTTTTTTTATGCCAAAGTTTTTTCAATAATCGCCATAAGCTTTTCATGCTCGACAGGCTTAACCAGATATCCCTGCGGGCGCATGCTTAACACTTGGGTTATCTTCTCCCTCTCCGTAACGCCCGTAAGGAAAATAACAGGTATGTCCTTTGTCGCGGGATTTGCCCTGAGCTTATCCAAAACCTCAGGTCCTTTTTCCGCAGGCATCTCATAGTCAAGCAGGATAAGATCCGTAGTTTTTTTCTCCAAAAATTTAAGCGCAATCTTGCCGCTAAGCGCCGTAGCCACGTCATACTTATCATGCAGCTGCTCCTTGATTGCCTTAAGCATTGCCGAATCATCATCCACAATCATAACATGCTTACGCCGAGGTGCTGCCGATGCCGCTGTCGGCTCACCGCCGCTTTTTATCTTCTCGGCATCTAAAAGCGCCTGCGCTATCTCGAGGTCAATCGCCTTTGCGCTTTCCATCGTCTTTTCCGCAGCCGCCGCTCTCTGCGCCGCCTCAGCCTCGCGCCGCTCACGCTCCTCCTTGTACCAGTCGTCAAGGAACTTGGTGAGCTTTTCCCTTACTTCAGACACCTTCATAGGATAACGCAATGTAAAATCCACCGAGCATGCCGCCATCTTGAAAAACGCGCTGCAGTTAGTTTCCGTGCCTATGACAACAAACGGAATATTATATGGCTCAAGCTTCGCCTTTAGATTTGACGTGCGCTCCGCGTTCTCCTTCACCTCGTTTCCGACGCAATAGCAGAACGCGTCTGGCTTCATCAGCCTTACATGGTTCATAATGTCTTCCCATCTAAGCGATGTAGACACGGAATCAAACCCGTCATCAAGATGTGAAAAGAAATCGTCTATAATCGTATTATTTTTCCCCGTTAATAAAAGCTTATATTTCATAACTACCTCATTTCTGCGCTTTTAGCTGCGCAAACGCAAAGCCGCAGCCAGCCATGCCATACCGCGCCCGCAGCACCCGCGCAAGTCCTTCAAATTACCTTTTTAATTCTATCATAATATATTTATATTTTCAATGCAAAAAGTGCTTTCTTGCCAGCAGCGCCTGCGCAGCGGCTTAATTGCCACAGCCTGCCCCTGCTGGACGGGAATGTATGGTGCCAATTCCCGCTACACAAAAAAGCACGGCAAAGACCACCGTGCTCTTTATATGTAAAATTTTTGCTCACTTTATTTATTCGCCTGCTCGCAGAGTTCTGCAAGCATCTTGGGCAGCTCCGTGGGCATCTGCTCATCATTAAACTGGCATGTGCCGACCTTTTTATGTCCGCCTCCGTGGTATTTGAGCATCAGGCTGCCGACATTTACGTCAGACGTCTTATTTAAAATGCTGTAGCCGACCGCCGCCGAACACCCCATGCCACCGCGCCCGCTCACTATCCACGCGGAAATATTCTGCTCTGGGTACATACTGTAAATCATAAAGCGGTTGCCCGTATAAATAGGATCGACGCCCCTCAAATCGCTGATAATGACATTGCCCTCCACCCTTGTGTGCTCCGTCACCATCTTTTTAAACTTCTCCGTCTGCTCGTTATATACCTCTATGCGCTCCTTGACGTCAGGCAGCTCCAAAATCTCCGCCGTGCTCATAGTGCGGCAGCAATGCATAAGCTTCTCCATAAGCTGGTAATTGGAAATGGAAAACTGTCTCCAGCGCCCAAGCCCTGTCCTCGGATCCATCAAAAAACCTACAAGAATCCACCCCTGCGGATTCATAACCTCATCTATGGTAAGATTGCCTGAGTCTACCTTGTCTACAGCCTCCATCATATCGTCAAACTGCGGAAAACGCTCACGCCCGCCATAATACTCATAAATAATGCGCGCGCATGACGGAGTAATACGGCTCTCGCCCTTGTACTTGCCCTCAAGCTGGTTTCTCTCAAATTCGCTTGAATGATGGTCAAACCACAATCCGCAGCCTTCAACAAACGGCACGTTTGCCAGACAGTCATTCTCGTTTATCTCAATCAAACCGTCCTGAAGATCCTTGGGATGCGCAAACTTCCAGCTGTCAATGATGCCCGCCTCAAGCAGAAGCGCCCCGCACGCCAAACCGTCAAAATCCGAACGTGTAACTAATCTCACTTATATATCCTCCTCGCCATTTCTAATTGAAACAATCGGTAAATACTTTCCAACATTTATAGTATAGCATATATGCCGATTATTGGCAATGGAAAATTTACGCCGCGCTATCCCAGCGTCAGCCCAAGATACCCGCTTTCACAGTCCCATTCTTCCCCTTGCGGAAAGAGTATCATGCTGCCCGTATGATTTATGACACATCTGTCACAATTTGTTTTTTTCAACAGCGCAGGGATAATCTCGTCAAGCTGCTCCTTTTCAAGCGTTGTCTCAACAATGCATATCTCTCCCTGCCCCGCGCCGCGCCTGTACATCAAAAGCCTATGCTCTGGCACAGCCTCATCTGTCATTCTGGAAAGCATAAGTGTCCTGCCGCCGCACATGCGGTTCTCATCAATGGCGTAGCTGACTGCCTCCTCGTCCCACTCGGCATAGCACTCCTGCTCAAAATAACTGTCACGGAGTTTTTTGTAGGTTTCCGCCGAAGGCTCACTTACCTGCCACTCTCCAAGCAGCTCGCCTCCATTTTCCTTAAGTTCTTCTTTTACCCCATTTTCTCCCTGTCTTCTCTCATCATCTTCACCCTTTACGCTTTCCTCATTTACCGCATTTTCTTTATTCGCCTGTATGTTTATGCTATCTGCATTTTCTGACACATATGTCATATTTTTGTGACAATCTGATCTAAAAAACGCCTCCCTAAAACCAATTTCACTATAATATTTCTTCAATTCTTCACCCGCAGGACACAGTACAAGCGGTACGCCGTATTTCTCCGCGCCAAACCTTATGATGCTTGTCGCATATCCCTTTCTTCTATATTCAGGAAGCGTCGCCACGGCATACAGATACCTTGCCTTTCTCTTTTCACCCTTTACCGTAAGCAGCACAGGCAGAAAGCTTGCCATAGCCACAGGCTTTTCGTCAGCATAAATCACAAGCATATTTTCATCGGTAAAGCGTTTCTGCAGATAATTGTCGATATACTCCCTGCTGTCGCCAAAGCAGGTCTGCCATATTGCGCGTATGCTGTCAAAATCCTCTTTGTTTGCATAGACAACTCGGCTCTGCACAGCGTCATATTTTTTCAGCAGAATGTCAGGGACATATGAAAGCTTTGCCTTTCTAAGCCCCAAATCACCAGTATCGTCCTCGCGGTTTACATACGTGTACTGTCCGCCCTCGTTTATTACAAACTGCTGGTTTATCATAGGATATGCGCCCTGCAGCTCTGGAAAAGCCTTCTCAAAATGCACCACCAGCGTGTCGCTGTTTAAACGCTCGCCCACCGTAAATGCCACTATCTCACCCTTTTTGCGCAGCACTCCGCCTATAAGCCCCAGCGCATCAAAATTTTTGAGCGCCTCGCCCAGCACGGCGATTTCACGATCCATCGCGGAATTCCATTTTTCCTCACGGTGTCCTATCCACTCCTGCGCCATTTTGCGGCACTCATCTATGTCGTCTGCGGCCAGCTTCTCATAGCTCCAGTCGTTGTCGTCCATAAACCGCGCTATATGGTTGCGCTTGCCGTGCAGCTTATGCCCCTTTAGGCTCGTCAGCTTTTCCACCGTATAAACATAGTCCCAGTTGTCCCTGTTTGTGTCCACCAGAAATTCGCCTGGAAAGTCTTTCAGCAGCTCACTGCGCCCTTTTTCCATAATCGGATATATGCTGAGCGGAACGCCCTCGTTCGCGCATTTTTGCATAAGCAGCTTTATGACCGCCTTTTTGTCGCCGCTGCCAAACGGATATGAATACTGGCGCCTGCCGTTGTTCTGGTATCTGAAAACCCCGCACCCGTATGCCTGCCCGACCTCCGCCTGATAAACCTTGCGCCATATGAAATTATTGGCGAAGGTGTATTCGCAGGCGGCATAGTCGTCATACTTTAATTTTTCATCAATCCAGTCCTTGTCAGCCAGTGAAATTTTGTGAAACACAAGCTCCTCATTATCCATTTCAATTCTCCCATATTGCTTTTAGTGTTTTTTAATTATATGAAAAACGCCGCCATTGCATTTTTCAGTATAAGTTTTAGGAATTTCCGCGCAGGCATATTTATATTGTGCAAAATTTTATTGCGTGCGTTTTTATCTGAAATTGGATTTATTATAACATATGCATAAAGCTTTTTCAAGCTTAAAAACCCGACGGTTCTGCTGCCGTCGGGTTTTGGTTTTATTTAGCCATTATCCTTCTATTGCTATATAATTGCTCTGCTCTACTGCTTTGGCATCCTTCTTTGGAACAGTGAGCTTCAATATGCCGCTCTCAAACTTAGCGCGTATATCCTCCTGCGTAACACCTTCGCCTACATAAAAGCTCCTGCTCATGCTGCCGACATATCTCTCGCGGCGGATATATTTTCCTGTCTTGTCGTCCTTCTCGTCGTTGTTCACATTTCTTGAGGCTGAGATTGTGAGGTAGCCGTTCTTTAGCTGGGCGTTTATATCCTCCTTGTTATAGCCGGGCAGGTCTATATCCAGCTCATAGCTGTTGTCCGTTTCCCGTATGTCGGTTTTCATTATATTATCAACATTCTTGCCAAACATCCCGCCGCGTCTGCCGAAAAAGTCATTGTCAAACGGGAAATTCATCATCTCATCAAATAAATCCTCTCCAAAAATACTAGGTCTTAACATAAGTCATTACTCCTTCCATTGATATAAGGCGGACAGGCTTTCTTTTTTGTCTGTCCTGTTTTATTTGTTCTAGATGTAATATAACACTTATTGTTAGCACTGTCAAGGGGTGAGTGCTAATTTTTTAAAAATTTTTTTAACGCCTTATCTCACAAGTCTCATATTACACGAAATGCTTTTTATTCCAGCGTATTTAAAATGAAATGCATATACCCTAAAATAATTCTGTCTGCATATATTTTGCGCCGCCGCACTGTTTTTATACTGTCTTTTATAAAATATGCGGCTTTTAACAAAAAAACTCCCGCAGCTTCATATAAAATAAAGCTGCGGGAATTATCCCTTAAATCTCTATTCCGTCTGTCCAGACCTTGAGCGCCTTCGTATCCTCAGTCCCGCCAAGGCGCCTGCCTTCCCTTATCTTAGCGCCCGGAGCCGACGGTCTTAAATGCTCCGCCGCATTCCCGATGCCGCTTCCGCCAGAAGTCGCAAAGGGAATGATTGTCTTGCCGCTAAAATCATATTTTTCAAGGAAAGTATTCACGATATGCGGCGCAACGCCCCACCATATGGGAAATCCCAAATAGACAGCGTCGTACTTCGATATATCAATTGCCTCCCCGCCAAGCTCAGGCCTCGAATCAGGATTCATCATCTCCACCGAACTGCGGCTGCTCTTATTGTTCCAGTCCAAATCCTCGCTGGTGTATTTCTGCGCCGGCGTAATCTCATACAAATCAGCCTTGATAGTCATGACAAGCTCCTTTGCCAGTCTTGCCGTAACTCCGCTCGCTGAAAAGTACGCTACTAGTGTCTTTGCCATAATAACATTACCTCCCTTACGTATTTATTATTTCATACTTTTTTTATAATGTCAACAAAGCTTTTTAAACGAATTAATCTCCTAAATTTTCATTTTTGGCATCATCAAACAGGGAAATCTATGATATTACTTTCATAGGAAAGAACTCCTCTTTTATGTTGTTTTCGTCACTTACATAATACACAATTTTTGTTGACGATGGGTGTTTCTGCCATGCCCTACATAACACACAGCAGATGCTCCGTCTTCATATCGTGATAGACATAGCTTTCCCTGCCCTCCATCGAATATATCTCCAAAATTTCCTTCAGCTCCTCCCCCTCAGGGTAAAAATCAGTCAAAAGATTTTCCAGCTCCTTCAGGCGCTCGGGCGCAAAAACACGCGTTTTCTCATTTTCAAATACCGCCGCATATAAAATATCGCTCTCCACCAAATCTTGGAAAATATGGCTTCCGTAAGACAGCTCGGGTATATATCCCGCCCTGGATTCCGACACTTCGCAGATAATGTCAAAGCCGCTGATATCCGAAAAAGCCGTGGGCACTCCCAATTCAGGCGAAGATGTCCCTATCCTGCCTGGCACAAGTAGCATCAGATGCTTTTTGCTGTCCCTGAAATGCCAGTTAATCGCTCCCAGAGCGCGCGCAATCTTGTTTTTATCCTTGTACGGCATCTGATAATACGCTACAGAATCCACCATAACGACATAATCAAGCTTTATATTTTTTGACAGCCCCATAGACGCATGGCTGCACTCCAAAAAAATCCTGCTTCTGTCCAGATTTTCAGGCACGGCGATGTCCTCCCTGTCATGGGCTACCTGCAAAGGTCTGCACTGGAGGAGATTTATCATATACTCCCCTGTCTCGGAAATATTTATCGTGTACTCTATATCCACAGGATACTGGTACTCCTCCTGAATAAGCGCCATAAGATTTCGCATATCGTTCATGAGCTCATCATTTTTGACAATGCCCTCGCAGGACACAAAGAGTATCTCTCGGTTTTGCCCCCTGTTTCTAAACTCCGTCTCCGCATCCCAGTCATGCTCAAGCAATATACGCTTCAAATAAGCGGGCAGCCTGTCTTCCAGCCACGACAAATCCTTGCCCTCAGCCACGCCTTTCACGGTATCTATAACATCTATTTTTCTCTGTGAAAACTGGTGCTTGTCCCTGCTCGTGACAGCCGTAGTCCTGCGGGGCTGATCCAGATTGACAAGACGCGGATAAGAGCCCTCGACGCGGTCAACCGCCCCCGTTCCCAAGCCCATAACAAGACGCAGCATGCCCGCGCTGGGATCAATCTCGTCAAAGCAGCGGTACGGGCTGTACGAATATCCTACCCCCGCCGCGCATGGCATAAAGAAATCCCTGTACCGCGATCCCGAAACACGCTGCACCAAAAGCGCCATCTGCTCATCTCGCCCTGCTAAGCCCCTGCGCAGACGGTAATCAAGCGCGGATCTGCTCATGGTGCTGGCATACACAGTCCTTACCGCCTCCTCAAACTCCTGCAGGCGCTGCTCCAATGAGCCGCTGTTTGCGCAGAATACAGACTCGTATTTCCCCGCAAACGCATTTCCAAAGCCGTCTTCAAGAATACTGCTGGAGCGCACGATAATAGGATTCTGCCCATAATAGTCCAAAAGCCGCTCAAACTGCTCCCGCTCCGTGTCCGAAAATTTCCCTGTCCTAAGACATTCGGCAAATGTACCCGCAAGCTCAAAATATTCCTCCTGCTGCCGCTGGCGCACGCGTATGTCCCAGAAATCATTATGCACTATATATGAATAAAACACATCAGAGCCGATATAAAACGAATCATGCGGCTCAAGCCTCGCATAGAGCTTTGGATTTTTGTTTGCAGCAAGCTTTCTCGCAAGCAGCATGCCGCACGCCTTTCCGCCAATCATGCCCGTGCCGACCATGCGCGCGCGAATCTGGAAATAATCCTCTGGCGTGAAATTTGCCTTAATCAGCCGCCTCAGCTTCTCATCTCTCGTCATCATAATATCGCACATTCTGCCGCAGACATCCGTGACGTCCATGCCCTGTCGGTACATCTGCTCGGCAAAGCCAAAGAAACGATCCCAACTGTCCGTATTCTGGTCCGCGCCTGCCGCCTGTTCATTCATCAACTGATAAAACCTGCTGACGCGCACGCCGTCCTGCAGCACGCGGAAACTGCCGTCCTTACGATCATATACGTGGGGCAGGAACATCGTTTCCGAATACCTGTTCCAGACCTTCAGGGGGCGCACATACACCTGCGCCTCGTCGGAATATACGTCCATAAGCAGCTGCGTAGTGTCGCGTATCTTGGCAATCGCCTTGAATGAATGTTTGCCCCTAATCAGTGGGAAAAAAGCCACAGTATTGAGCTTAAACAAAAAAGGACACGTGACGCGGAAAAAATTTCCCATCATCAAATCCGTTGCCCATGCTGTCTGAAGCTCCGAAAGACAGTCAAAAACATAAAAAGCGTCTTCCCCCTCATGCTCTATCAGATTGTGTATCTCCACAGTAAAATTTTCAAACCTGTGCGACAGCTCCACAGTCACGATCTTAACGCCCTGCCGCTCCTCCACAAGCGGTTCATGCGACGCAAACCTGATGTAAATCAGATTTCTCCCGTCACGCACTGCCTGATCGACATACGGGTTGAGGAACAGTTTAAATTCCTCAAGCCTCGTGACCTGCCACACCACATTGTCGCCAAGCCTTATATTGTCAAGCGCCTGATCCATCTCAGGTATTCCCGATAACACCCTCTCAAATGCCGCCATAAGCCTTCCTCCTTCACTGACATTTCCATATTCAGCACAAGTCCATTATACGACATATTTGAGCCTGTTACTATAAATTTGAAAAATTCGTGGAAAAAATTCAAAAAAATCCTGCTGAATTTTCCGCGTCACAGCCCTGTCCTTATAATCTCCCTCCACCTCTTTGAAAACATATAGTAGCCAAGCATCATAACCATGCCAAAGCTAAAGCTGATTGGAAAGCACAGCATAATATATGTCCCGTCAAAATAGCGGTCGATCAGATACGCGCTCGGAATACGCACAGCCCAGAGCATCAGGATATTAACGACTGTCGAGTATTTAATCAGCCCCACGCCGTTTACTATGCATATAATCCCGTTAAATATCGCATAAAACCACTGTGATAAAAGCATCACCACCACGTACCTTCCCGCATACATAAGCACAGCCTCATCACGCGTAAAAATCCGCAATATCGGCATTCGGAAGGAAATCATGCCAAGCCCGAACGCCAATGTGACAATGCCCGAAATCACTGGAATGCGGATATACCCCTGCCGCAGCCTGTCAAAATTCCGAGCCCCGTAATTCTGCCCCGAAAAGGTGGTCGCCGCAGAGGAAAGCGCGGTAATCGCTATATTTGTAAGCCCCGTCACCCTTCCCGCTACTGAATTGCCCGCCATAAACACAGAGCCCTGCGCGTTTACCAGGGTCTGTATCGCCACATGCCCGAGAGAGTACAGCGAATTATTAAGCCCTATAGGAAGCCCAATCATAATAATCTGCTTTAATTCCTTCGCGTCAAAGCCCCTTGGAAAATAAGTAAGCCCCAAATCGGGGAACTTTTTCCTTATATATACAATGCTTATAATCCACGACAAATACATGGCAAGGCTTGTCGAAAGCGCCGCCCCGCCCGCGTCCATTCCCAATACCGCGACAAATAAAAGGTCGAGCACGATATTTGCGATACACGACACTACGAGAAACCACAGCGATGCTTTACTGTCCCCCATGCCGCGCAGTATGCCCGCGTTCATATTGTAGCCTATGTTCCCAAGCGCTCCGAGGAACACAATCCGCGTATATGCTACGGCGGCGTCCCATGTGTCAGCAGGCGCGCCCATCCACCCCAGTATCAGCGGCGCCGCAAAATACCCAAGCACGCAGACAGGTATTCCGCATATAAATACAAAAAACGTAGCGGTATCTACCGCCCGCCGCATCCTTTTTGCGTCCTTTGCGCCCACATACTGTGAAATCAGTATTGAAACGCCAGAACCGATTCCCAAAAATACGCACAAAAGCACCTCCACGGGCTGGGAGCTTGTGCCCACCGCCGCCAGTGAAGTCTCGCCGCAGTAATTTCCGATAACAAGCGTATCTACAGTAGTGTACAAATACTGTAATATATTTCCCAAAATAATAGGAATGGCAAAGAGAAACACATTCTTCATAATCGGTCCTGTAGTCATGTCTATTTTCTTCTGATTCATCACTGAAATGCACTTCCTTTTTTCTATAAATAAATATTGAATATTGCATATTTCAAGACGGCTTAACGCTGTCACCTCATTATTTTTGAAATTCCCGCGTCATTTTCAATCTTGCACTGTTACTATTTTATAACAAGAAAAATGTGTTTTCCGTTTAATTTTTGACATATTTGTCTGAAAACCTTGATTTTTTGTCTTTTTAAATTATACTGTATATAGAAACAATCTCGCCTAACACAAAACATTTGCGGAAATCTGTCTAAATTCCACGTTAATAAACAGAGTTTCGCAGCCGCTTAATATATAAATTCCACGGAAGGAGCACATGACTTGTCCGAAACATTTAATATCTCAAAAATACGCCACGAGAATATTTTGATGAATAAGATTAATACCTTGATGTATCACAGATAACAAGTCTTTTGTTAAGAAAATAAAGCCGCTGCTGCCCGCTTTTAATGCGGACAGCGGCGGTTTTTGTTTTGCGCTACTGATATTTTTTGGTGTATTTGCCCTACTGGATATACATATTTGAATAACCCATAAGGCTCTCGTCAACCTCTCTTGCGCACTCCCTGCCCTGTCGGATTGCCTTTACCACAAGCGACTGACCTGTATGCATATCGCCCGCGACAAATACATTGTCAACGCTGGTCTTGAATTTGCCAGTCTCGGTCTTTACGTTGGTGCGCTGGTCGAGCTCTACCTTGAAGGCATCAGTGACATATTTCTGGCTGCCAAGAAAACCTGCCGCGATAAGAACTACCTGCGCGGGCAGTGTCTGCTCGCTGCCCTCTATCTCCTTCATGTTCATTCTGCCTGTCTCGGCGTCCTTTTCCCATGTGAGCTTTACTATCTTTACTGCCGTAAGATTGCCGCTCTTGTCCTTGATAAACTCCTTGACTGTGGATTCGTAAATCCTCGGATCGTGTCCAAACAGCGCGATTGCCTCCTCCTGACCATAATCTGTCTTGCAGATTTTGGGCCATTCGGGCCAAGGGTTGTTGTCCGCCCTTGTGTCGGGGGCTTTGGGCATCATCTCTATCTGCGTCACGGACTTTGCGCCAAGCCGAATTGAAGTGCCTACACAGTCGTTGCCCGTGTCGCCGCCGCCGATTATTATCACATCCTTGCCCTTTGTGGAAACATAGCTTTTGTCAGATAAATTTGAGTCAAGCAGGCTTTTTGTCACGCCCCTTAAAAAGTCAACCGCAAAATATATTCCCTTGGCGTCGCGCCCCGCGGCGTTTATGTCCCTCGGATTTGACGCGCCGCACGCAAGCACTATCCTGTCAAAGCCTTCTACAAGCTTCTTTGATTTCGCGTCTTTTCCAATGTCGGCGTTTGTGACGAATTTGACGCCCTCCTCCTCCATTATCTTGATTTTGCGCTCAATAATGTGCTTTTCAAGCTTCATATTCGGTATGCCGTACATCAAAAGCCCGCCGATACGGTCATTTCGCTCAAATACCGTCACGCTGTGGCCGCGCTTATTGAGCTGGTCCGCCACGGCAAGCCCTGACGGACCGCTGCCTATAACGGCAACCGTCTTGTTTGTGCGCACCTTTGGCGGTCTTGCCGCCGCAAGCCCTGTGGCGTATGCGTTTTCGATAATAGCGTATTCATTTTCCTTTGTCGCCACCGCATCGCCGTTTAATCCGCAGGTGCAGGCGTTTTCGCAGAGCGCGGGGCATACGCGAGACGTAAATTCAGGGAAATTGTTCGTCTTTTTGAGCCTTTCGTATGCCGCCTCCCAGTTGCCCGTGTACACCAAGTCGTTCCATTCGGGCACTAGGTTGTGGAGCGGACACCCTGACGTCATTCCCGCTATGTTCATTCCCGCCTGACAAAACGGCACTCCACATTCCATGCATCTTGCGCCCTGATTTTGCTGCTCCTCCATAGGGAGGTGCGTGTGGAACTCGTTAAAATGCTTCACCCTCTCCGCGGGAGTCTGCGCCGCGGAGGTCTTTCTCTCATAATCTAAAAATCCTGTTGGCTTTCCCATAGTTTCCTCCATATTATCTTTATTGAGATGAACGAACGCTTTATTTTTTCTTTGTGTTGGCATAGAATGCTTCTATCTGCGCCTGCTCCGCGCTCAGTCCTTTTTCCTCCATCTGCACGATAGTCTTTAGCATCCTGTCGTAGTCAAAAGGAATGATCTTCTTGAATTTGGGCAGATATTCGCCGAAGTTGTCAAGAATCTCCTTGCCTTTTTCGGAGTTGGTATATGCCACATGCTCCTTAATCATATCTTTGAGCTCGATAACATCATATTTGTTGGTAATCTCGCTCATTGATACCATTTCCTTGTTCACTCTCATGTAGAGGTCGTTGTCCATGTCAAGCACATATGCGATACCGCCGCTCATGCCCGCCGCAAAGTTCTTGCCCGTGCCGCCAAGCACTACCACGCGCCCGCCTGTCATATACTCACAGCCATGGTCGCCTACGCCTTCTACTACGGCGATTGCGCCTGAGTTTCTGACACAGAAGCGCTCGCCCGCAACACCATTTATAAACGCCTTGCCGCTTGTAGCGCCGTAGAGCGCCACATTTCCGATAATGATGTTTTCGTCCTGCTTAAAGGTGCTGCCCTTTGGCGGATATACTATCAGCTTGCCGCCCGAAAGCCCCTTGCCGAAGTAGTCGTTTGAGTCGCCGACAAGCTCCAGTGTAAGCCCCTTTGGAATAAACGCGCCGAAGCTCTGTCCGCCCGCGCCCTTGCACAGTACATGGAAGGTATCCTCGTCAAGCGTATTGTAATAGCGTTTTGTGATTTCCGCGCCGAATATCGTGCCGAAAGCGCGGTCAGTATTCATTACGTCAACCTCTATGCTCTTTTTCTGCTTTGTTTCAAGCGCGCTGCCAAACTGCTTTAAGAGCACTCTCTCGTCAAGCGTCTTTTCTAATTCAAAGTCATATACGTGCTTGGGATCAAATACTGCCTTTTCCTTTACATAAGGATTATCGAGAATGTGTCCCAAGTCAAGCTTTATCGTGCCCTCGGGCAGATTTTCCTTCATCTTCAGAAGATCCGTGCGCCCTACAAGCTCGTCAACTGTCCTTACGCCAAGCTTAGCCATATATTCTCTAAGCTCCTCAGCAATAAAGCGCATGAAGTTTATTACATACTCGGGCTTACCCTTAAAGCGCTTTCTAAGCTCGGGATTCTGTGTGGCAACGCCTACAGGACAGGTGTCAAGGTTGCAGACACGCATCATCACGCAGCCCATAGTTACAAGCGGAGCCGTCGCAAAGCCAAATTCCTCCGCACCGAGAATTGCGGCGATTGCCACGTCGCGTCCTGTCATAAGCTTGCCGTCTGTCTCGATGCGCACTTTATTTCTAAGACCGTTCTGTATAAGCGTCTGGTGCGTTTCCGCCACGCCAAGCTCCCATGGAAGCCCCGCGTTGTGGATTGAGCTTTTTGGCGCCGCGCCTGTGCCGCCGTCGTAGCCTGATATGAGCACTACCTGCGCGCCCGCCTTGGCAACGCCCGCAGCTACAGTGCCGACACCGCTCTCAGACACGAGCTTTACGCTTATTCTCGCGTCCTTGTTTGAGTTTTTGAGGTCATATATAAGCTGCGCCAAGTCCTCGATTGAATAAATATCATGATGAGGCGGGGGTGAAATTAAGCCTACACCTGGCGTTGAGTGCCTTGTCTTTGCAATCCAAGGATATACCTTGCCCGCGGGCAGATGTCCGCCCTCGCCTGGCTTTGCGCCCTGCGCCATTTTTATCTGTATCTCCTGTGCGCTTACAAGGTATCTGCTCGTCACGCCAAAGCGCCCGCTCGCCACCTGCTTGATTGCCGAGCAGCGGTTCAAGCCGTCAGGTCCTATAACCATTCTCTCTAAATCCTCGCCGCCCTCGCCGCTGTTTGACTTGCCGTGCAGCGTGTTCATGGCGATTGCAAGCGTCTCGTGCGCCTCCTTTGAGATTGAGCCGTATGACATAGCGCCTGTCTTAAAGCGCGTCACGATGCTGTCCACACTCTCAACCTCGTCGATGGAAATTCCCTTTTTCGGATAGTTAAAGTCCATAAGACCGCGCAGGTTTCTCACGCTCTCCTCGCTGTTTATCATTGCTGTGTACTGCTTAAACATATCGTAATTGCCAAGGCGCGTTGACTGCTGCAGCATATGTATTGTCGCGGGATTGTAAAGGTGCTCCTCCGCTCCGCTCCTTGACTTGTGATGTCCTGGGCTGTCGAGCGTGAGGTCTGTCGTAAGCCCCAGCGGATCAAACGCCATTGAGTGGAGCGCGTCAACTTCTTTTTCAATGTCCTTTATCGTCACGCCGCCGACTCTGCACACTGTATTTGTGAAATATTTGTTTATTACATCATAGCCTATGCCTATTGCCTCAAAAATCTGCGAACCCTGATATGACTGGATTGTTGAAATGCCCATCTTTGAGGCGATTTTTACTATGCCGTGAAGGATAGCGTCGTTGTAATCGTCAACCGCCGCGTGGTAGTCCTTGTCAAGCATGCCGTTGTCGATAAGCTCCTTGATTGACTCCTGCGCAAGATAAGGGTTTACCGCGCTCGCGCCGTACCCGAGGAGTGTCGCGAAGTCGTGTACTTCCCTTGGCTCCGCCGACTCCAGTATCAGCGCGACGCTTGTTCTTCTCTTTGTCTGCACCAGATGCTTCTGCATAGCTGATACGGCAAGCAACGACGGGATAGCGACATGGTTTTCGTCTACGCCCCTGTCGGAAAGTATAATGATATTAGCGCCGTCGCGAAATTCCCTGTCAACCTCGACATAAAGCCTGTCGATAGCTTTTTCAAGGCTTGTGTTCTTGTAGTATGTGATAGGCACTTCGGCAACCTTAAAGCCTTCTTTGTCCATGCTCTTTATTTTCAGAAGGTCTGTAGTCGTCAAAATCGGGTTGTTGACCTTTAGCATATGACAGTTGCTCTCGCTGTCCTCCAATAGATTGCCGTCCTTTCCGATATACACGCTCGTGGAGGTGACAACCTCCTCGCGGATAGCGTCGATAGGCGGGTTTGTAACCTGCGCAAAAAGCTGCTTAAAGTAATGCGAAAGCTGGTGATGGCTTGATGAAAGCACGGGCAGCGGCGTGTCTACGCCCATTGCCGCGATTGCCTCCGCGCCGTTTTTCGCCATCGGAAGTATGCTTGTTTTAAGCTCCTCGTATGTGTAGCCAAACGCCTTTTGCATGCGCTGTCTTTCCTCGTAGCTGTACTCGGGCACTCTCACGTTGGGGATTTTGAGCTCCTTTAGCGTGACAAGGTTTGAGTCAAGCCACTCGCCGTATGGGCGGCGCTTTGCGTATCTTTCCTTTAAAGTGTCGTCGTCTACTACCTCACCCTTTACCGTGTCCACAAGAAGCATCTTGCCAGGGCGGAGTCTGTCTTTTTTCACTATCTTTGCCGCGTCGATTGGAAGCACGCCTACCTCTGATGAAAGGATAAGCTGTCCGTCTGACGTTATGTAATAGCGTGAGGGGCGGAGTCCGTTTCTGTCAAGCACCGCGCCCATTATGTCGCCGTCAGAGAAAAGTATCGACGCGGGACCGTCCCACGGCTCCATCATTGTTGCGTAATACTGGTAAAAGTCCTTTTTACTCTGCGACATTGTCTTGTTGTTTGCCCACGGCTCGGGAATTGTTATCATTACCGCAAGCGGGAGCTCCATGCCGCTCATCACGAGGAACTCCAGCGTATTGTCAAGCATAGCGGAGTCTGAGCCCTGCGCGTTTACCACGGGCAGCACCTTGTGAAACTCATGGCTCAAAAATTCAGACTCCATATTTTCTTCGCGGGCAAGCATCTTGTCTACGTTGCCGCGGATTGTGTTAATCTCGCCGTTGTGTACGATAAAGCGGTTGGGGTGCGCCCTCTCCCAGCTTGGGTTTGTGTTCGTCGAAAAGCGCGAATGTACGATGGCGATTGCCGATTTGTAATCCTCGCTCTGCAAATCCGTAAAGAAGGTCCGGAGCTGCTTTACAAGGAACATTCCTTTGTAAACTATCGTCCTGCTGCTGAGCGATACCACATATGTATTGTCGGAGCTCTGCTCAAACACACGCCTTGCGATGTAGAGCTTTCTGTCAAAGGCAAGACCTTTCTCGACATTTGCGGGTTTTTTCACAAATGCCTGCATTATGTACGGCATGCACTCCACCGCCTTGTGCCCGAGCACTGACGGCACGCACGGAACCTCACGCCAGCCTAAAAACTCCAAGCCCTCCTTCTCGACGATAATCTCAAACATCTTTTTTGCCTGATTGCGTTTCAGCTCATCCTGCGGGAAGAAGAACATGCCTATGCCGTATTCCCTCTCGCCGCCAAGCTCTATGCCGAAGGGCTTTGTCACCCTCACAAAGAACTCATGGCATATCTGGATAAGTATGCCTACGCCGTCGCCTGTTTTCCCTTCTGCGTCTTTGCCCGCCCTGTGCTCAAGGTTTTCAACTATCCTGAGGGCATTCTCGACGGTTTCACGCGTCTTTTCGCCCTTGATGTTGACAATGGCGCCTATGCCGCAGTTGTCGTGCTCGAACTCGGGGCTGTAGAGCGGCGCCTGTGGAAGGTTTAATTTTGCATCAAACATCTTTTTACCTCGTTTCTGCGCGTATGGTGCGCGTTAGTTTGAAAGTCTGGAAATTGTCAGATAATCAGACAATTTATTTTGCTTATATTGAATTGTCTGACAAAAGCATGTAAAAAAGCAACCAAAAAACGCTATTTGAACCGCCTTTGGTCGCTTTGTATGCTATATTGTACTTTTCTTTTCACATTATAGGGGATTTTTGCGGATTTGTAAAGGGGGTAATTTGATTTTGTATCAAATTTATAATAAATATACTTTGTCGGGAGTTACCGTAAATTTAGGAGTGTAAATTATCCAGTCTGTTACATCCTCCACGGTAAACCATCTTTCGTCCCCCTTGTGGGCATTGCTTACGTGGTACGGCTCCTGCGTCAATTTTGCCTTAAATTTATCATGGTTAAATTCCAAAAGCTCAAACCATATATGCTCGCAGTCTTCCCCGCCGTCAGTAGTCAATCCTATTTTTATAAGCGCTTTATTCCCTTTGTCCTGCAGCGCCTTTTTCAAATAGTCAAATCTTTCTATTGCAAGGGCTCTCATTCTGGCGGTTTCCTTATCGCTAAAGAAAAATATCGGATTTTCTCCCCACAAATCATTGTAATCCGCAACCTTGCTCAGATTATTGTTTTTCATATCCTCCTCTGTTTTATACAGGAATATCGGACTTGTCCTTGTATTATGCGCTTCCTTTCTGTCAGCAATCCCGCCAGTCTCCAAGCGGTCGTAATAATGAATTGCCTCCGTCCAGGATTTGCAGATGGCTACTACTGGTTCTCCATTAGACAGCGCTCCTAAATAAGCGATTTCTGTCCGCGGATTAAATTCGCCGTCCTTGTCAATCAGAAAACTGGCAAAGGCGTTAATCAGATTGCAATGATTGCCATAATTTTCTTTATCTGACTGTAAAATTTCCAATTCTGTAAGTCCGCATCTGCAAAGCCCATGAGTGTGCAGCCAAATCTCGCCGCTCTCATTATATACCGCATGAATGATATACATAGCTCTCGGTCCTGGAGTTACGCTTGAATTGGCAGCTAATACTGCCCATTTTGCAGGCAGCAGCTGCTCCGCGCTCTCGTCAACTAAGCCAATAAAATTTGGAAAAGCGGCAACGGCAAGCTTTAGCTGCAAATGAAAGGATTTCTTTGCGTCGCTTTTAAATTCCATATAGATTGTCAGGGCCGACTTTGCATTTTCCAATTTTTCTATTTCTTCTTCTGTAAAAGAATATGATGATGAATTAATAAGTACCCTTGGCAATGAAAATTGACCTGGAAAAAGCCCAATCTGGTATTCTTCATTATCATATTTTATGTTCATGCAAAACACTTGTGATTTATTATCAGCCCACTTTTTCATAACCGTTATGCCGGGGATATCTGAAATCCTGCCAACGATATCATTTAGCTTTGCCAAATCGTCTTCATTTTCAGGGACAACCATCATATATGATTTTTCTTCCCAGTATTCCAGCGGCGCCTCTTTTATATTTCCCTTTGGGGGTGCATTTTTCTTTTCAAATAGATGTTTCGCAAAAAACATATTTTTACCTCCGAACAGATATTTTATATGTTTTATCCTATCATGGAGAGGCTGGATTTGCAAATATTATATGGAAAAGTCAACGGGTCAGCCCCATTTTTCCAGCTCCTTTTTGCGCTCCTTCCAATCGGGCATCAGCATTGTGACGAAATCCCAAAACTGTTTTGAATGATTGGGATGGATGAAATGTGCAAATTCGTGCAGCACTACATATTCTATGCAGCTCTTTGGGGTTTCAATCAGCCTGCTGTTTAATGTGATGATTGCATTATTCGGCTGGCAGGAGCCCCAGCGGGTTTTCATGCATCGGATTTTTAATGCGGGGTATGGCACTTTGTATTTTTGAAAGAGCTTATATGTTTCCTGCAGCTGTTCTTGAAATATCATCGTCCGGTATTGTTTAAGCCATTTCGACATTAGAATTTCTTTATGGCGGAAATCGTCTTTATTTTTTACCTTCAGGAAAATATATGCTCCGTCCGTATGTACGCTTTCTTCGCTGCTTTCTTCTACTTTCAGGCATAGGCTTTTGCCCAGAAGATTGTAATGTTCGCCGCTTTCATATCTTTTTGGAGTGTCTTGAATTAACTTTCTTCTTTCTGCGTATCTTGACAACGCCGCAAATATATATTGCTGCTTTTGACTGATATATGTTTCTATAAATTCTATGGGCACTCTGTTATTGGCTGACACAAGGACTTGTCCATCTGGCTTTATCCTCAGATTTACGTTTTTTACTGGCTTTCTTGTGAGCAGGTATGTAATATCGCCATTCTCACAATGAACTGTCCTTTGTTCTGTTGGCTGTTTCATTATACTTTAAGTCTCCTTTAGAGCCGTTGCCTTTGCATTGTCAATCAGCTTTATTTATAATGATTTTTCTGCTGAATCATATATGCATAAATTTTTCTACTCAACCAAAGACAGGAAATCATTTGGTTTGATAGCTGGAATTTCTGAATGTTCATAGTCCTTGGTGTTTATTGTAATAATGTAATCTGCCCTTGCCTCCTTGGCGCATTTGTCCTGAAGGCAATCCTCAAAATCTTTAAAACAATCCTTTTCAATAGCATCTAATATTTCTTGCTGAGATGCGGAAACTACAGAAAAAATTTTACATATATTTCTCAAATCTTCTCTGCGTTCTTTATCACTTTTCCTTCTAAGGACATACCAGAGCGTTGATAGCGTATGAAATGCAATGTAACCTGAACACTCGCCGTTGGCACACCTTTCTACAGTCTTAATTGAAGACTCCAAATACTCATCATTTCTATTCGTAATGTAATTCAAAAGGACATTGGTATCAATTAAAACTGCCATATTTTTCATCTAACGCTATTCCCCTCTCTTTTTCATAATCAATAGACTCAGAAAACCTTTTTCTTGATTCTTCAAGTCGCTTAAATGCCTCTAATTTTTCTGTATCAGTTTCCGTTTTTTTATGTGCGGGCGCTGAGATAATGAACGGAATGCTTCTTTCCCTAAGTGCTGTTCTTGTAAATGTTTCGTAAAAGGTCTGTTTTGTCTGCCCCATAGCTGCAAGCATTTCGCTCAGTTCATCATAAATAGAATCTTCTAATCTAATACTAATTATTTTCATAAAACCGCTCCTTGTGCAATGAAATTATACTCGAATTGTATGTTTCTGTTTATATTTTATTCTGTTTGAGTGTAAATAGCAAGCAATGGCTTTCAATTCCGCATTTTTCACTAATTTATTATATTTGCAGGCTTTCCGCATACTTGAATTGAATGATATCCTTTTGCGCTGTATTTATATAAGCCTGCTCGTTATGCATGAAATTAATTATTTCATTTTTGCTCATTTTACCCAGCTTTTTAATGACAGCATCAAGAATACTTATATCATCTTCCGAAAGTGCTGGAAACGTGTCTGCATTATTCAACGAAAAATGATATACGTTTGTTTCTCCCATATCTATTTCTTCACAGGGAACACCTCTCAAAGCAATTATAGAATCGTGTTCCACTGGCACTGCACCCATTGGCAAAGCCTGATATACTAAGCCAGTTATCGCATAACCTCTTGTTTTATAAGACAACGCGTCTGCATACCACAAAAGCTTCATAAGCTTTACTTTATAAAGATTCGTAACCTTTGCAGATGCCGCAAAATATCTAATAACATCAACCACTTTATCTAATGAAAGCTCTGTATTTCCATTAAACATTTTGTTTTTCTGAAATCTCGCATAGCCTGCCTCTATCGCCTTTCGCAGATAGCAATCTTTGTCTTCCTCATATAATGCAGCTGCCGCATTTAAATACTTCTGATATGCTGCCTGCGGCAAATTCCCCTGCGCCCCAGCCAGCAGCGTCAAAAACCACTCGGGATCTTGCGAGAGCTTTTTTAATATTGTATCGTGCGCTTTGTCCTGTACCTGATGTCCTTCATATCTTGTTATTGTTTTTTCGCCCCATCCAAGCAAAATGCATAAATCACTCTGGCTGATTCCATACTTTTTTCTGATACTGCCAATCTCGGAAGATGTCAAAAGTCCTGCTTTCTTTTTATATGCATCTTTAAGCCGTATATCGTTTTCCTGAAGCTGGCGTTCGTCCATGTATAGTTCTTCTGCCTTGTCGCAATATAAATATGAGGCTTCATATTTAACCTCCATATTTTTAAAGGTTGCCTTCTCATCAATGAGGACTGTCTTCACATCATGTTCTTCCATGCAGCATGTGCATAACTGCTTTTCTTCCTTAATAATCTTCATATTCATGAAAGCACCTCCCTAAGTTTTTCTGTATGGGAACATTGACGGCATAAACGGTTTCTCTGCAAAATGGAAGGACATCACAAACGTTGTGGCATTGCCATACGTTCCTAAAAGCTCTACCCTTATTTTTATATATACATCGTCTTTTGCATTATATGTTCTGCCAAATTCACGCATCTCGCTTCTATTTGGAAAACGAATATCCTTAACCGTTCTCATGTAGTCTTCTGCCGACAGCGTAAGCAATTCCCTTTTTAGCGCATATAATGGATTTTCGTCTGGAAATAGAGTGTTTATTGTATATTGATTGGTATATTTTTCGTCTCTGCCGTTGTCAACAAGTCTTTTTGCCTGAAATTCTATTTTTGCCCCATTATTAAGAGCGTATTTCAAATTTTGTATATATGCTTTGACTTCTAATTCGCTTTCAATTCGTGCTTTATTTTGTCTGTCAAGCCAGCTTTCTCCTTTTTGGTATCAAATGATACTTTTATAATATGTCTTTTTTCATTTTTTGTCAATATGCAATAATTATTTTTTCAGTATTTCCACCCTGCTGCCAATCCTGCTGAGCAATTCGTTTGATATGCTGCCTGCATTGTCTGCGGCGGTTTGCGCAAGGATGCCATCGCCTATGATTGTCGCGGTAGTTCCTTCGGCGACGTCTGGTATGTCGGTTATGTCCACTGCTGTCTGGTCCATGCATATCCTGCCCGCTATGTACGCTCTTTTTCCGTTTATCATCACATAGCCTTTTCCGCATGAAAGGCTGCGCGGTATGCCGTCGGCGTAGCCTATGGGAAGTATTGCGATTTTTGTTTTTCGGCTTGCCGTGAAAGCCCTGCCGTAGCCTATGGTTTCGCCTTTTTCTATTGTTCTGATGAGTATTACCTTTGTTTTGAGGGAAAGTACAGGGCGCAGGTCGAGCGGTTTTCTCACCTTGTCGTCTGGGGAACTTAGCACGCCGTAGAGCGCTATCCCTACTCTTACGTAATTGCATTTAAGCTCAGGATAATTTAATAATCCGTAACTGCTTTGAATGTGGATTTTGGGAATCGCAAGCCCTGACTGCTCTATGCGGTCGATTGCCTGTCTGAAATTGCTTATCTGCTTTTGAGTGAAAGCGATGTCCTCCGCATTAAGGCTGTCGGAAACGCACAAGTGCGAGTAAATTCCGTTTATATTTATGTGCTTCAATTTGAAGGTTCTTTCTATTTCATCCGCTTCCCTGTAGTCTATGCCCAGCCTGTGCATGCCTGTGTCGATTTTTATGTGGGCATTTATGCTAATGCCTTGGCTGTCCAACAGACTTGCGTATTTGTAGCTTATCAGCGTCTGGGTGAGCTGATATCTGCGAAGCTCCTTTGCCCTTCTTACGTCTGTATAGCCAAGTATTAGAATTTCCCCGCGAATGCCATAGCGGCGGAGTTCTATTCCCTCGTCTATGGCAGCGACGGCGAAAGCTTTTACGCCGATTTTGTTGAGGCACACGGCGGTTTCGTACATTCCGTGACCGTATGCCTGAGCTTTGACTACTGCCATAAGCTCGCATTTTTCGGGCATTGCGTTTTTCAGTATTTGGACATTGTGCTTTAGGTTGTCATGATTAATTTCAAGCCATGCGCGCTGTCCGCGTGCTGTGAGCATATTATCTGCAGGCGCTGCGGCGCTTTTTATTTTTCTGCGCTTTACTTTCTGGTATAATAGTGTAAATATCAGTGAAAATACAGCTGAAAAAACGCTCACTGCAAAATAATGTCCGACGCTGTTTTCAATGAATATTTCTTGAGTGCCTGTAAGCTTTGCCAAAAGCCGTACTGCTACTATCATCAGAGGGTGGATTATATATACGACAAGCGAAAATGTCCTGAGTGAAGCTTTTCTCTCCCCTCGCCAAAAGGTGAGCAGGCTGAAAAGATAATATGTGCATGGGATAAGGAAAATATACATGCTGTCGTGGCGCACAAGTCCTGCCCGATGCGCGATTATCCCTTCCGCGAGCATAAAAATAAATGAAACTGCAAAACCCGCCACACATTTGAGGGCAGAAATACTGACACTTCTGTCAGAAATTATTGCCCCTACTGCAATAAAAACAGGGGCAAAAAATATCCCATTTCGCGTATAGTCGAACACTTCAAAAATATGGCGGTAAAAGCTTTCCGCAAAAGGGATTTTTTGTGATATGCCATAGAAGCTGTCACCGAAAATGCCGACTGTGTACAAAAACAGCGTGGCGGCGAATGTCCTTTTTATGCCAAATTTTTTTGTGAGAAACCACACTATTGTGGCTCCTATGATAACTGCAGGGAAATACCAGAGATGATACATTGTGCCGTCAAAGACTATATCCTTTATTATGTTTGGCAAAAGATATTCCGTTGAAAAATAGCCGTTATATATGTTTATCGGTATGTATATTATTATGGAAAAGGCGTAAATTGCAGACATTTTTTTGACGAGCTTTGCCAGTCTGCCGTTGTCCTTTGAGTACGAGGGTGAGAGGAAAAAGCCTGTAGTTGTAAAGAAAAACGGCACGGCGATACGCGCGATTATCCGTGTCGCTATCATATCAAATTGTTCGCTGTAGGTTGTGAATATTGAAGTATGTATCGCGACAACAAAGAATGCGGCAACGCATCTGAAATAATCTATGCCTGTGTATGCCTTGCCTGTGTATGCTGTGTCAGTGCATGCTTTATTATTGTCCACCTTTGTCAGTCCTCCTTTTGTATTCGCAAGTTATTAAATAATTGCAAAACGTGTTCTAAACCGTCCAAATTTAGTCAAAACATATAAAAATTGCATCAATGAGGCTGTCGCAATAAGGAGCAAGTTACGACAAATCCGTCAACGTTGTTTCCTGATATTTCGTAGGCGGACACTGCGTCGTCTGTATTGTAAGGAAGCATTATTTTTGTGATGTCTGCCTTTTCCGCTTGGACATAAAATATTTCAAAATGTGTCTTGCCGTTGTCGTATTTCAAATGCTCACCATTAGCCGAAAACTGTTTCAGGTATTTGATATACTCCTCAAGCGCAAAATTATTTTCGCTTATTATCGCGGAATGCGGAAAGCCCACATATCTGAAATGCCACGGTTCAGGCGCGATTTTCGTAATGTTTTCTTTTCCTTTCCGATAGCGTTCGATAAAGCCGTACTGCGGCGCGGCGGCGCGAAATTTCTCACATATTCCTTCATATGGAAAATCAGGACATATAAAATCAATATTCTCCTTTTCAAGCCCAAGGTCAATCGCAAGACCTGTCTGATGCTCACTGTGATTTGGCAGCGCTACGAATTCAGCCGTAAACTCCGCGCCGTTTTCCTTCAATGAGCTTTCGTATATGTCGGTCTGTTCCTTTTCACTGCGGTAGCCGCTTACAAGCGCAATGCTTTCTTTGTATATATTAGTCTGCTCCCTTCCATCGCAACAGCCGCTTACAAGCACAGTGTTTTTTTTCTGCATTTCTGTTTGTTCACTTTCACTAAAGACTGGCGAATAATACGCCAGAAAATATCCGCCTTCTTTTTGTATTTTTGTTCGTTCTCCTTTACTACTACAGCCGCTCGCAGACACACTGACATCTTTACATTCAGCGGCTTTAATGCTTCTAAGCGCCTGCCCCAGCATTTGCGCCGCCTCCGCCTGCAATAAAACCTGCGGATATTTTTCATTTACAGGTGTAAGGCTTGTGCTTATGCTTTCACCACGCAGAGGGAAATCGCCATTTACCAAAATAAGTTTCCCCTCATAAATTTCTTTATTTTCAACTAAAATTCCCATCATACATACAAGCCTATCAGCTTGTCCAGCACCTGCTCAAAGCACAAGCCTATTCCTTTCATCATATTCGGGTATCTGCTGTGCGAGGTAAAGCCAGGGATAGTGTTGACCTCGTTAAATACAATTTCGCCCGCTGGCGTCAGAAACATATCAACCCTTGCAAAGCCCGAACAGCCAAGTGTCCTGTAAATTATCTTCGCCGTTTCCTGTATTCGCCTTTCCGTCGCAGCGTCTATCCTTGCGGGCATATGGATTTTCGAGGTTTTTAGCGTATATTTTTCCGTGTAGTCAAAAAATCCGCTGGAAAGCTCTATCTCGTCAACTCTGCCTACCGTCAGACTGTCTTTCCCCAACACGGCGCAGCCTACCTCAAAGCCATCAATGTTCTCCTCTATTATGATACTCGTGTCATATTCAAGGGCAAACTGTATGGCTGGAATAAGCCCTGTTTCCATCTGAACTTTAGTAATGCCAAATGATGAACCTGAACGTATCGGTTTTACAAAAAGTGGGTATTTCAGCTCATTGGTAAGCACTGTGATATTTGGCAGGTCGCTCTTTGTCACTGCCACTGAATTGGGCGTGGGAATACCCGCCGCCCTGACAAGCCTGTGCGCCCTGTCTTTGTCCATACAGAGCGCCGACGAAAGCGTACCGCAGCCCACCACCTCTATTCCCGCAAGCTCAAACAGCCCCTGCACTGTGCCGTCCTCACCGTTTCTGCCATGAAGCACTGGAAACGCTAAATCTACATGGTACACATTTGTGACATATCTGTCATTTTTGTCAAATTCAATTATCCCTCCCAGCCTTCTGCTCTGCGATACTGCAACTGGGTGAATATTCTGTTCATCGGCAATCCATGAATTGTTTTCTATTTTTTCAAGGTTTCCGCTGTAGCGATGCCATTCGCCCTGTCGTGTTATTCCGATTGGAAGAACGTCGTACCTGTCGCTGTTTAAAGCCTTTAATACTGCATACGCCGACTGCAGCGAAACCTCATACTCCGTCGAGTTGCCGCCAAAAATTACTGCTATCTGTTTCTTTTTCATTGTCGCTCCTTTTCCCTATATGAATAATTCTGACAAAAAACGCTAATTAACGAAAAAAACAGCGCCCTCTGCCTTGACACAATGATTGTATCAAAGCAAAAAACACCGTTTTTTCGTTTTATCGCACGGCTTTCATATTTTTTTATGATTAATTTCTTACGATTTTCTTACAGGGAAAATGCCGCTCTCCTGCGCGCCGCCAGCGCCATATTTCTATTGTTTTTTTCACGGAAATATGATATGCTTTTCCAGTGTAAGGAGGCGGCAAAATGAATTACATTGGCTCAAAATATTCATTGCTGGATTTTTTGGAAGCTACCATTGAAGAAGTGACAGGATACAGGTCTGGCGACAATTATGTGTTTGGCGATTTGTTCGCTGGGACAGGAATTGTCGGGCAGACATACAAGGCAAAGGGCTGCACGGTAATTGCAAATGATATTCAGTATTACAGCTACATATTAAATAAGCATTTTATAGAGAACATACCCGATTTGGACACAGGTTTACTGGAAAAGCTTAACGCCCTTTCCCCTGTCGAAGGGTTTATCTACAACAATTACTGCGAGGGCTCAGGCTCGGGCAGGAATTATTTTACCAATGAAAACGGAATGAAATGCGACGCCATACGGATTGAGCTCGAACGCCTTCATACCTCTGGAGAAATTGACAGCCACATTTACTACTACTATTTGGCGAGCCTTGTAAACTCCATAGATAAATACGCAAATACAGCCTCCGTTTATGGGGCTTTCCTTAAGCATATAAAAAAATCAGCGCAAAAGGAATTTAAACTGGAGCTCCTTCCAGTTATTTCAGGAAATGTCGGCAAAGCCTACAATGAGGATATCAATGAGTTAGTCAAAAAGGTAAACGGCGATGTATTATATCTTGATCCGCCTTACAATGCAAGACAGTATTGCTCCAATTATCACGTTCTTGAAACAATCGCAAGGTATGATAACCCCGAATTGACAGGAGTTACAGGTCTGCGCAATTCGCCCGAGCAAAAAAGCCGATTCTGTTCAAAGCGCACGGTAGACACTGCATTTGAGGACTTAATAAGCAACGCCGATTTTAAATACATCTTTTTAAGCTATAACAACGAGGGGCTTATGTCTCTCGATACAATCAAAAAAATTATGTCACGCTATGGCGAATACAGCTTTTTTACAAAAGAATATAAACGCTTCAAGGCGGATAAAGACGAAAACCGCACTATCGCGGCGGACTCCACCACGGAATATCTTCACTGCCTTATTAAAAAATAGGAGATGTCAAATGGCAAAATACAATGATTTAGATCCTAAAAAATGGAAGGAATATACTGACATTAATACCGATTCATTATGGATTATAGACAAACGCGACAATTCAGGCGCACATACGGGGGACTATCATGGCAACTTCGTTCCGCAAATCCCGCATCAGCTTTTTTCAAGATATACCAAAAAAGGCGACTGGATTTTAGATCCTTTTATGGGGAGCGGGACATCATTAATCGAGGCGCAGCGAATGGGCAGAAATTCCATAGGAATTGAATTGCAGCAGACCGTTGCCTGTGAAGCCCGCGAGCGGATTGAAACTGAGCGCCGCGACGACTGCGCCGTGAAAGTGGTATCAGGGGACAGCCGAACCATTGATATGGACAAAATAATGAACGATATAGGAATAAAAAAATTACAATTTGTAATTATGCATCCGCCTTATTGGGACATAATTAAGTTTTCCGAAAGCAAGAATGATTTGTCAAACATGGAAAGCTTAGATGAATTTCTGGGGGCGTTTGGCGAGGTGATTGATAACTCAACAAAGCGCCTTGAAAAGAACAGGTACTGCGCCTGCGTTATCGGCGACAAATATTCAAACAGCCAAGTCATTCCCCTTGGCTTTTACTGTATGAACAAATTTATCGAAAAAGGGTTTTTGTTAAAAGCCATTCTCGTTAAAAATTTCGGCGAGACAAAGGGAAAATCCAACCAGCAAGGCATATGGCGCTATAGGGCTATCACAAACGATTTCTACATATTTAAGCATGAATATATTTTTGTATTTAAAAAGGTGAAGTAACCCAAACGGTTTCCTCACCTTTTATCCTATTTTCAGAGATATCTTAAATTATACTAATTTTAAACTACATTATAAAATCCATATAAGCTACATCAGCAGCGCCACCTCAAACTCCACCATATCATCATAGCTTTTTGCCGTAATCGTGCCGTTATGCAACTCTACTATCTGCTTTGCAATGGCAAGCCCTAGTCCTGCACCGCCGCTTTGCGTGCCTCTTGACGCGTCAAGCCTGTAAAACTGCTCAAATATCCGTGAAAGCTTTTCCTGCGGTATAGTCCTTCCGTAATTTGTGAATTTTATGCTTACATTACTTTCCTTTTGGGAAACTGAAATGTATATAGCGCTGTCGCGTTCGCTGTAATTTACCGCATTGCGCAGAAGATTGTCAAACACGCGCTGCAGCTTGTCCACGTCACAGCTTATCATTATGCCGCGTCCCGCCACAAGACGGCATTTTAAGTTTTTCTCCGCAAGCATCGGCTCAAACTCGGACACCAGCTGCTCAAGCATTCGCGTCAAATTCACGTGACTGTATTCAAGCGTCAGGCTTGACAGATTGTATCGCGTTATCTCAAAAAATTCGTTTATCAGGTCTTCAAGCCGAAGCGCCTTTTCAAGCGAAATACCAAGATATTTTTCCCTAAGCTCCCCTGAAATCTGCTTTTCGTCTTTTAACAGTGTCAGATAACCGATTACCGACGTGAGCGGGGTTTTGAGGTCGTGCGCAAGATATACCACCAAATCATTTTTGCGCTGCTCCGCTATCTGCGCCGTGAGCTTTCTCTGCTCCAGCGTATGCTTTATCTGGTTGATTTTCTTTTCAGTGGCTGAAAGCTCCTGCGAAAGTATGATGTCGCCTGAATTTTCCTCTATCAGTGCATCTATGCCGCGGTTTATCTCGCCGAAATATTTTGTAAATCTGTTTAGATATATCCACATCATCACGGCAAATGCGCAAAGCATTGATGTCCATATTATAGGCTCCGCGTTATCTCTTATCACATGCCTGTATATGACAAGCGCCGTGTCATAGTCATGCACCACAAAGCGGTCAAGAAATGTGACTACCCAGTTTGCCAGATGTCCGCTGAACACCAGATTATACAGGCTTATTATGAATATACCTGCGCCAAACATCATAGCAATCGTAAGTATAAAAAGTTTTGTCTTTAACTGCCCGTAGCCGCTGTTTTTGTATTTGTCCGTTTTCCTGCGGCTCTTTATCTTTTCAATAAGCTTATTCAATTTTGTACCCCACTCCCCACACTGTTTTTATGAATTTGGGCTTGCGCGGAGGCTCGCCGAGCTTTTCGCGAAGCCTGCCTATATGCGCCATTACCGTATTGTTGCTGTCAATGAATTTTTCGCCCCAGACGTTTTCAAACAGCTCCTCCGATGAAATAACGCGCCCCCTGTTCTCGCACAGATACCATAGGATTGAAAATTCTATCGGCGTGAGCGCTATTTCTTTTCCGTACAGCGTGCATTGGTGGGTGCTTTTGTTTATTATAAGCCTGTTTATGTCGTATTCCGTTTCCCGCATTGTGCCGTCTGCCTGCGCCTTGCCGTTATTTATATCCGATATGCCGCCCACGCCTGCCGCGCTGTTATACCGAGTATAGCGGCGCAGCTGTGTTTTGACGCGCGCCGTTACTTCAAGCGGGTTAAACGGCTTTGTTATGTAGTCGTCCGCGCCGATTGTCAGCCCCATTATCTTATCCGTGTCCTCTGACTTTGCCGTGAGCATTATCACGGGGTAAAAATGCTTTTCCCTGATTTTCTGCAGAAGCGTAAAGCCGTCTACGTCGGGAAGCATTATGTCAAGTATCGCAAGGTCGGGGCTTTGCGCGCTGATATACGCCAGCGCGTCAGCGCCGTTGTAAAACTTATGCACTGTGTAGCCGTCATTTATCAGGTACAGCTCTATCAGGTCGGCTATTTCCTTTTCGTCGTCTACTATCATAATGTTGGCTGCCATATGTGATTTATCCCCCGTTCGTTAATATTTTTCATAAAAACCTCTGAAGCAATCAGCATTTCCATAAATAAACCATACCGCAATTATAGCATTATTTCATATAAAAGCATACCTTAAATTTCCCAAAACACGTGACATTTCCAAAATATAGAGTTATAATATTACCACAAAAATCAAGCAAGTAAAAGGAGAATTTATCATGCACACATTTCAACCGTATCCAATCGAGGAATTGGAATTTAATCCGTTTGAGAAAATCGGCAAGGACTGGGGGCTTGTATCGGCTGGCTCAAAGCAGAAGGCTAACGCTATGACCGTAAGCTGGGGCGGCTTGGGCGTGCTCTGGGGCAAAAACGTGGTGTTCATCTTTATCCGCGACTCACGATATACAAAGGAATTTATCGACGCGGGAGACTTTTTCTCCGTTTCGTTCATGGACAAAAATTACCGCGACGCACTAAACTACTGCGGCTCACATTCGGGCAGAGACGAGGATAAGGTCTCAAACGCGGGGCTTACATGGGCTTACAAGCACTCAATCCCTTACATAGACGAGGGCAATTTCATACTTCTGTGCCAGAAGCTTGCCGCGATGAAGATTACAGACGACTCATTTATCTCGCCTGAAATAAAAAAATGGTATGCAGACGGCGATATGCATACCATGTATGTCGGCGAGATATTAGAGATTATGGCTAGATAACCATAGATAGCGCAAATACGGTAATATTAGCCGCCATGTGGAAAATCACAGGCGCGGCAAAGCACTTTTCCTTCTCATAGCAAAGCGCAATCAGCATTCCCATGCACGTACCGTACAAAAACTGCGGCAGATTGGCGTGAAACGCGCCGAAAATCAATGCCGTGGCTACGATACTGCGCGGAATGCTGTAAAAGCGCTTCATTCTGTTGTACGTCACACCCCTGAAAACAAGCTCCTCCGCAAACGGCGCTATTATCCCGTACAAAACAATCCCCAGCCACAGCGGCACTGAATACTGTATCTGCTCAACATTGGCGTATCTTTCTGAGACACTTTGAAAAAGCTCCAGACCATACGAAACTGCAGCATTGAGCGCAATGCTTGAAACTGCTCCAAAAATCGCGCATACCGCAAGCCCCAAGGCGTTCACTTTTTCATATCCCAAAAATCCGTTTTTCATATACGCTGCAAACTGCCTTGCCATTCCCGCGTCAATGTCTACTTCTCCCGAGACCGCAGCCTCCTTCAAAAAATCACCCACAAGAAATATCACGCCGACCAACGACGCTATTCCGTTTATAACAGCGTTTATCTGATTATAATTCTGGCTCACAAACTCCGCTGCGCCGCCAAGCGGAACTGACACTACTGTCATAACCAAAAGCAGCTGCGCAAGCGTTTTTACAAGCATGTATATGACAAGCGGCTTTAAAATATAGTACGCCTTCTGAAAAAATGTCGTGCGCTTTTGCGTTATCTTTACTTCTTTTCTCTTTCTCTGCATTTATGCCCCAATCCCTTCATATTCACACCAAAATCTCTTTTTTCAGCGCAAACGAATACAGATACCGCTCCTTAACCCGCTGCCCTGTTATCTGCTCCAGCGCAAGCTGGTAATAGTCAAGCTGCGCCTTATAGCGCGCAATCAGCTCCTCATCGCTGTCAACCATGTCCGTCTTGTAGTCGGCAAGCACTATTCCGTCATTCTCATAAAAGAACACGTCAATGACGCCCTGCACCAGCACAGTCTCGTCAGCGGGATAACGCTCATTCAGCCTGTCAGCGGGTATTCCAAGCACAAACGGCTGCTCCTTGAAAAGGGCTCCCGCACGGTTTGCGGCTATCATGCGCTGCGCAAGCGGGGTTTTCAAAAAGTCAATTATCCTGCCGATTTTTACACACTCAAGCTCCGCCTGAGATACTCTGCCCTCCGAAATCCATAAATTGCGCTCGCGCTTAACTACGTCATATAAACGCTTTTCTACACTTTCAATATCCGCCGCGCCGCTGTCATATGCAAGCCCCTCGCCAAAGGACAAAAGCTCCATGCTCTTATGCACAGCATTTCCGTACCGTGCGCCGCCTGTCTCCTGCTCTGCTTTTTCTTTATCCTCTGTTTCAAGCCTGAACCTTGGCACATAGCTTTCCTTTGGCATTTTGACAAGCTCATCTGCCTCCGTGTCAGCCTCGTCATAGGCGGCGCGTTTGAGCTCGGAAACTGTAGTCTTTACTTTTAAGCCCTCTAGCCGCGCATGCAGATACTGGTACTGCAGCCTCTCCTCCAAAAGCTGTGAAAGCCCTGCATCTGCGTATTTATGCGCCTCGTCAAGCTGCGCCTCCAAGAGCATATCCTTACCAAGCTCCTTTAACTGCTCAGCCGCCGTGTCCACCTTCTCATATACCACCATCTTTATCCGCACATTCTCATACGGCAGCGAATATCCCCCGCGCCGCCCTTCGGCAAATTCGTCTATGCATTTGTGCCGTATAAGTGACATCAGTGTCATATCCATATATGAGTTTGCCGCCATTATCGCGGAATACGGCAGCTTTTGTCCGCTTTCCAGCATTATATGGCTGTATGAGGAAAGCTTTTTTTCAAGGTCTTCGACGTAGCCTGTCAAAATCAGTTTTTCCTTCGCCCTCGTGAGTGCGACATAAAACACGCGCATATCCTCCCCCCGCGTGTCCTCCTTCATTTTATGCGCAACCGTGTTTTTTCTGAGCGTCTTTGACTTCACGCGCATCACGGGATTTATGTAGTCTACGCCTATGCCAAGCTCCGCGTCCATAATTATACCCTGCCGCATATCCATCTGATTAAACTGTTTGGAAAGTCCGCACACAAAACAGATAGGAAACTCCAAGCCCTTGCTCTTGTGAATCGTCATTATGCGCACGACATCAGCATTCTCGTCAAGTATGTTTGCCTCGCCAAAATCAACCTCTTGCTCCTGCATGGTTTCCAGATACCTTATAAAATGAAACAGCCCGTAAAAGCTTGTCTTCTGGAATGCCCCCGCCTTTTCAAGCAAAAGCTCAAGATTCGCTCTCCTCTGGTCGCCCCCAGGCAGCGCGCCGACAAACATATCGTAGCCCATAATGCGTATCAGCTGCTGTATCAGCTCCTTTATCGGCATATATGACGCCATGGCGCGGAATTTATCTATTGTTTCGAGCAGCCTCGAAAGCTTTTCAATACACTTTTTTTCTTCTTCAGACGCCTGCCCTTTGTCACCGCCGATCGCCTGTAAATAGAGCTTAACCTGCTCATATAAATACAGCTTTTTATTTTCAGCGTGGCTTTTTGCATAGCAGCTTATCCTTGCTATTTCTTCCTCGGAAAAATTAAAATACGGCAGCTTCATAACGCCGAAAAATGGTATGTCCTGCAGCGGATTGTCTAGCACGCGCAGGAAATTTACAATCCCCTGTATCTCGAGCGTCTCAAAATAGCCCGTTCTGCTTGTGACATGCACAGGTATTCCGCGCTCTGACAATATTCGCCTGAAATCCTCGTCCCAGCCTGCAGTCGCCCTGAACAAAAGCACTATGTCCGAATACCTTGCGGGGCGCAGCTTACCTGTCTCCGCGTCAGTCACGGGAAAGCTTCCCACAAGCTCTTTTATCCGTGAAGCGACAAGCATAGCCTCCTTCTCTTTTTCCGTGTATTCCTGCGCGCTGTCCGCATTGTCCTCCGCATCAGGCGATGCGATTAGCAGCTCCGTCTGATAAATGTTATCCTCATTGCCGTTGTCTGATTTGGGATATGGGTATTCCGCTCCCGCGCTAAGCGCCGCCTTGTCGTCATATTCCACATTGCCAATCTGTTTTTTCATAAGCTGTCCGCATATGAAATTCACAGAGTCGGTGACCTCCATGCGGCTTCTGAAATTCGTGCTCAAATCTATTCTCGTGCAGCCGTCAGCATTTGTGACATATGTGTCATATTTTTCCATAAAAATCTCAGGGCGCGCCAGACGGAACTTGTATATGCTCTGCTTTATGTCGCCTACCATAAATCGGTTGTAATGCCCCTTCTCCTCGCCCGATATGCATTTGAGCAGAAGCTCCTGAACCTCGTTTGAATCCTGGTACTCGTCAATCATTATCTCGGCAAAATAATCCTGCAGCTCCAGCGCCGTGCCTCTGGGCGTGATTTTTCCGTTTTTGCCCTTCTCCACAAGTATCTGCAGCGCAAGATGCTCCATATCCGAAAAATCCACGATATTTTTGTCGCGCTTTTCCTTGTCCAGCCTGCGCTTATATTCCATGGTAAGCATGACAAGCTCGGAAACTGCCCTGTCACACTCTGCCATGCTCTCCGCAATGCTCTCTGGCGGAACACTAAACATATTTTTTTTCAGGTCGCCGACGCTCTTTTTTACGTCATCACGGATTGATTTTACCGCCTCCTTTAATTCCTCGTCAACCCCTTCCCCCTTTTTGGAGGAAAGCCTTGTAAACGCCGCCTCCTCAAAAAGAGCGTAAAGCTCGGAATAGCTTTTGCCAGTTTCCAGCTTTTTTATCATTTCCAAATCGGACTGCAGATTTTCCGCATACTGCGCAGGACCGCCCGCGCTGCCCGCTATTTTCTGCGCCTTGCCAATCTGCTCCTCACATTCGCAAAGCGCGGTATTCATGTACGACACCATGTATTTGAACCATTTTTTTTCAGACAAGCCGTCTGCGCTGTCAATTTTGTAGTCATCAAGCCTGTCATTCAGCCACTCCTCGGGGAAGGGATAGCTTATCGAAAAATGGTAGAGTCTCAGCACCGCCTCCTCTATCCGCTTTTCGTCTGTGCCTGTGCTGTAGCACTCGACAAAGTTCAAAAAGCTCTCAGTCGGCTCGGCGTGCATATCCTCCAAAAGCTTAGCCAGCACGTCGCTTTCCAGCAGCTTTATCTCCCCCTCGTCAGCCACCCTAAAGGAGGGATCAAGACCTATCTCATTGAAATTGTTCCTTATTATAAAAAGGCAGAAGGAGTCAATTGTCGTAATCTGCGCGTTATGTATGAGCGCCGCCTGCCGCTGCAGGTGCTCATTTTCAGGCTCTGCCTCAAGCCGCTTTGTGACTGCGGCGGATATGCGCTCCCTCATCTGCGCCGCCGCCGCGGAGGTAAATGTCACAATGAGAAGCCTGTCAATGTCCACGGGCTTTTCCCTGTCCGTAATCATCTGTATAATGCGCTCAACAAGCACCGCCGTCTTGCCGCTGCCTGCCGCCGCCGACACAAGGATATTTTTCCCGCGCGTGTCTATGACACTTCGCTGCTCCTTAGTAAATTTAACCGCCATTGACTTCCTCCTTTATGCGCTCCAGCGCCATTTCCTGTGACATATCCTCCAAGCGGCGCACCAGCCTGCTGCCAAGCCTTTTATCAAAACCGCACACGCTGCTGTACGCGCAATATGTACATGCGCCCGCGCCGTTCTGCTCATACGGATTGAGCCCAATGCTGCCGTCGAGCATATCCGTGCCAAGCTCCCTTATCTTGCGGTTTACAAAATCCGACACTTTCCCAAAATCATCATTTGAAAGTATCGACGAGCTCTGCGTAAAGCTCCCGTCCTTCTTTTTGGCGACAGGAATAATTGACGACTTACCCTCAAATTCACTGTCGAGAAGACGTATTATCTCCTCGTCATCGCTCACCATTCCCGTCATCTTAAGCTTTTCCATTATTTCAGCCTCTATCTCTTTTGCATCGGGACTTCCTTTTTCTGTTTCAGCCAGCGGATCGCTTACGTGGTAATAGAGCATGGCGGCGGGAATGACACGCGTGTCAGGATTTTTCTTTTTCTGCACCTCCATAGCCGCATTCATATACACGACAAGCTGCAGCTGCAGACCGTAGTAGAGCGCCGCCAAATCAAATTTTCTTGTGCCTGATTTGTAGTCTATCACCTTTACATATATCTTGTCATCTTTTCTGCAAGTGTCCACGCGGTCTATCCTGCCAATAAGATGCAGCTTTTCCTCATCTGAAAGCGATATATTTACAGAGTCCAAATCCGAGATTGTCTGAAATGACATTTCAAAGCTTTCAGGCGTAAACGCGCCCTTTTTCAGCTGATACTGCAAGGTCTGCACTGTCCTGTTCAGGATTCTCTGCATACGCGTTATCATGTATTCGCTGCGCTTGCTGCTGTAGAGGACTGTCCCGCCATATGAGGCGGCATAGCTTTCAAGACATTCCCCTACAAGCCGCTCGCCAAGCTCGCTTGGAAAGTCAAGCCATGTGCAGCCCCCGGCGGCAAGCCTGTCGGAAAAGCCCTCCAGCACCGCATGAAAAACATTTCCTATGTCAACGCTCTCAAAGCTGTACTTGTCGCGCTCCTCCAGAGTCAAGCCGTACTGCAGAAAATGCGCATAAGCGCAGGCGGCGAATTTCTCCAAACGGCTCACGCTGTTTTTAATAACTTGTCCATAGAGCAACCTTGCAAGCTCCCTCGGCAGCCTCAAGCCGTCAGCGCCCTTTATGTATGAAAATGCCGCGCGCCTCATCTGCTCCACAATCGGGGCATACTTTTCATTTCTGACATATGTGTCATAAAGCGTGAAAAACAGCCTGCTTTGACCGATGCCCTCACGCGACGCATAACCGCGCATAAGCCCCACCAGATAAGCCAAACCGTCAATGGGCGAATTTATCTGCTCCTCGATTGGGCGTAGCTCTGGCTTTTCGATTTCAAGCCGTGAAAAAAGCTTCGACACCATGCTTATAAGATATGCGGGACTTATGCTTTTCCCCTCGCTGTCAACCTTGGAATACGACAGAAACAAAAGTTCAGAGGGCTTTGTCATATTTATGTACAGGTAAAGCCGCTGTATATACATCTTCTGCCGTGGCGTGGGCGCTAGTTCATACTCTGACGCCTGCAGAAATTCCCTGTCAATGTCGGAAATTATTCCGCCGCTGCCGCCGCTTTTGGGTATCACGCCGTCATTTACGCCGATAAAAAACAGCGCCTTGATATCGCAGAGCCGTGTGCGCTCAATGTCGCCAATCACAACCTTGTCCACGTTCTGCGGTATCGTTCCCACCTTTATCTCGCTAAAGCCCGCGTCAAGGATATCGGCAAACTCCTTTATTTCAAGCTCCTCATCGCCAAG
Source organism: uncultured Lachnospiraceae bacterium (assembly GCA_947625775.1). Classification (GTDB taxonomy): domain Bacteria; phylum Bacillota; class Clostridia; order Lachnospirales; family Lachnospiraceae; genus COE1. The sequence continues at coordinate 107,680 of CANQPM010000008.1, forward strand.
CAGCGCGTCTATCTGCTCCAAAAGCTCCATGACAAGCCTGTAAATCTGCTCATACTCCTTTGCACGAACTAAGTCGCCGTCTTTTTCAAACTGTCCAGCATATTTGTCAAGCTTTTCCTCAATCTGCGCCTTCACTATAAACTCGTAAAGCGCGCCGACAAGCTCACTGCCCTTCGCTTTTTTTATCATAAGCGGCGAAATGCACTCGACAAGCCTTTCCCTGAGCCTGTCCAGCGCGTCAAGCTCATCAGCCTCATCGTCCTGCCTGTTCATGCGCCTTGTAAAGCGGTTTGTCCATGCCTTTTTGCCGCGTATGCCCATGGTAAGACAGTAATTTTCCAAGCGGTCAGTCTCCTCGGAGGTAATTTCCGAAAGACCGCACCTTAAAAAATGAAATACCGATTCATAAGAGTATTCCTGAATGACAATCAGCAGCGCACTCCTTATAAATTCGACAAACGGATTGAGTACCAGCTTATTTGTCCTGTCAAGGAAAATCGGTATGTCAAAATGCCCAAAGCACTCCTGCGCCAAAAAGCCGTACCGCTCCATGTCGCCCGTGACTACGGCAATGTCACGGTAGCAGTAGCCCTTTTCGCGCACAAGCTCCTTTATTTTAAGGCACACCTGCCTAAGCTCCTCCTTTGGGTTAGACGCTTCAAAAATTCTGATGCTCTCCTGCGGTTCGTCAAAGACCTTGTAAGGATACCTGAAAAGCTCACGCTCCAGATGCGCAAGCCCTGCATTGCTTTTATAGCGGTAAACCGTTTCCGATGAGATTATCACGTCATTTTCGCGTACAGCCCCCGCCTCCCCGCACAGCCTGTCCAAATCGCGCATTGTCTTCTTACTAAGGTGAAAAAGCTTCTGCTCACCGTCAAGCGCATACGGATTTTCACGCGTATCCATCGTGACAGTGACAATCACCTCCGACGCAAGCGTCATAAGCTGCTGTATAACCCTGTTCTGCACAGGCGTAAATCCCGTAAAGCCGTCAAAGACAATCACGCTGTCCTTTATCACCCTCGACTTTGGCAGGGCGCTCCTAAGCAAATCCAGCGTTTCCTCCGTCGTAATGTATTTCTCATCAATATACTTCAAAAAACCCTTATACAAGGTATGCAAATCCCTTAACTTATATGCAAGCGCCCCGCGGCTTGACGCATACTCGCAGAGCTTTTCCACATCAGTCGGATTAAGCCCGTACTGCATAAACTCCGACAGTGCCGACTTGACCTCGTGTATGTAGCCGAGCCGTCTGACATTCTGGCGCATCACAGTAAGCTCCCCCTCAAGCTCCGCCGCCACGCGCCTGAGCACAAGACTCTTGCCCGTATCGTCAAGCACGGGCTTTTCCCCGCCGCCGACCTCCTCAAAAATCCTGTGCGAAAGCCGCCCGAAGCTTAACACGTCGATGTTCATAATGCCCTTATGGGGGTGCCTTTTTACCATTTCAAGCTGCGTCTGCATAGTAAACTGGTCTGGCACTACAATAAGATAATTCCTGTGTATGTCCGCCTGCGCCTCCTCGATTATCCTGTTATATACCTGCCAGCTCTTTCCAGCCCCCGAAGCCCCTATATAAAACCTCAATCCCATAATATGCCCCTCATTGAAATTTTAAACGATTTCTTTTTTATTTTGTTTTAGTCTAGCATAATTATACAAAAAATGGTAGAGTAAAAGCGAGGATTATTTTTTAGGAGGTCATAAGATATGAGTGACGCATCTTGCAATGTTTCAGTATTTGAACGCAGAAAAGACGTTCCAAAGGAATACACATGGGCTACAGAGGATTTGTACGCCTCTGATGACGAATGGAAATCCGAGCTTGACAGGCTAAAGGAGCTCCCCGCCAGGCTGGAAGCTTTTCAGGGCACACTTTCAAAAAGCGCAGAACAGCTTCTCAAATTTTTACAGTTTCAAGACGAAATTTCAGTAACCCTTGACCGATTTGCCAACTATTCAATGCGCAAGGCAGACGAGGACACAAAAAACACCGTTTACCAAGGCTTCAAAGACCAGACAAACGGCATATATGTCGCAATTTCCTCCGCCCTTGCCTTTGCAGAGCCCGAGATACTTGCCATAGAGGACAGCACGCTTGAAGGCTTTTTTGCGGATAAGCCCGAGCTTAACGTCTACAGGCGTTATATAAACGACATACGCCGCAAACGCGCGCATATTCTCACAAACGCGGAGGAAAAAATACTTGCGGCGGCAGGAGACCTCGCGCAGGCGCCTGACGATATTTTCGGTCTATTGAACGACGCAGACATGACCTTTGATTCGGTAACTGATATAGAAGGCAACCGCCATGCCGTGACGCATGCAAACTTTATCAAGCTGCAGCAAAATTCTGACAGAAGTGTCAGAAAAGCCGCTATGGAATCGCTTTACAAAACCTATAAAAACCACAAAAACACCTCAGCAGCGCTTTTATCCGCGCAGATGAAACAGCTTAAATTTTTTGCCTCAATGCGCAAATATGACAGCGCCCTAAGCGCCGCGCTTGACGCAGCAAACGTCGATACCGCCGTATATTACAATCTTATTGAGACTGTCCACGAAAATATGGAGTCAATGTACCGCTACGTGCGTTTAAGGAAAAAACTCCTGCGCGTTGACGAGCTCCATATGTATGACCTCTACGCGCCAATGGTGCCAAACTTTGAAAAGACCGTCACCTATGACGAGGCAAAACTGAATATAAAAAATGCGCTTTCCGTGCTCGGCGGGGATTATGTCGCCCTGCTCGACGAAGGCTTTAACAACCGCTGGATTGACATTTATGAAAATGACGGCAAACGCAGCGGCGCATATTCCAGCGGCGCAAGGGTTCACCCATACGTGCTGCTTAATTACAACAACACCCTTGACAGCGAATTTACCCTGGCGCACGAAATGGGACACGCCATTCATTCATACCTTTCAAACAAAAACCAGCCCGTGATTGATTCCGACTATGTGATTTTTGTGGCGGAAGTAGCCTCCACCTGCAACGAAGCGCTTTTAATGCAGCATCTTTTAAAGAACACGGCAGACAAAAAAGAACGCGCCTACCTGATAAATTATTTTCTGGAACAGTTCAGGACCACACTCTATAGACAGACCATGTTTGCTGAATTTGAGCTAAAAATGAGCGAGCTGGTTCAAAAAGGCGAAAGCGTTAATTCCAAAACCGCATGCGAAGTTTATTATAATTTGCTAAAGCTCTATTTTGGAGATAACATAGTAATCGATTCCCAGCTAAAGCTTGAATGGGCGCGCATACCACATTTCTATTATAATTTTTACGTGTACCAGTACGCCACAGGCTTTTCAGCCGCAATCGCGCTGTCGCAGAAAATACTCAAAGAAGGCGAGCCCGCCGTTAAAGCATACAAGGAAAAATTTCTAAGCGCAGGCTGCTCTAAAGATCCTGTATCAATATTAAAAGACGCCGGCGTCGACATGTCCACCAAAGCGCCAATAGAGGAGGCACTGAAACTGTTTGATGGATTAATTGATGAAATGGAAGAACTAATGAAATAACAAGTAACATCTTTATGAAATGGAGAAGTCTCTGAAATGCACCATAATGAAATTAGCCGGCTATGTCTGTTCGGTGGGGCTTGGGGCTGATGGTGACATTTCCTTATGTAATGCCAGAACACCTAGGCGGAAATTTGCACGGATGCAAATTTCAGGCGCGACTGCGGCACGGACGCCGCACTCGCGCCGGCGCCGACCGCCTTAGAACACCTTTTCGCATTACATTAGGAAATTCCCATCAGCACCACGCCCCACCGAACAGACATAGCCGGCGTCCTCCCTCTAATCCCTAATCCCCGCCGCATACTCCCCCATATCAACATCAATCACCATCCTAGCAGGCTGCACCAGCGAATTTTCATACCTCACCTTCCACTGCACATTCGGACTCATCTCCCCATCCTCAATACCATCAACATGATCCTCCGACTCTATCGGATTTTCATTATCATAAATATACGAAAGCAAATTGTACGCATGCTCAACCACAAAATCATGATGCATTCCATTAAAATGATACTGCAAATCTGGCAGAAACAACGCACTCATTCCCAAAGTGTCAACTATTTTGTCATCGCTCCCCTGAATACTAAAAAATCTCACATTAACCGCATAATGTATAAACCGCGATTCCTTTGGCATAGTACATTCCATAATCGCCTCTCTCGTAATCATCTTTTTAGACGTCTCAAACACTACCGCCCTGCACGATGGAAACATCTCAACCAGCGCCTCGACATATTCCACCAGCATTTCAGCCCTGTCCTTGTAATTCAGCGCTGATGCCAGCATATCCGTTGCTACTACCTGATATCCGCACTCGTCAAGAATTTCCTCTCCATCCTCGCAATCCCAAAGCTGGCTTGACGCAAACACATCCATCACAGGCTGCTTTATTTTGCTGCACCCCATAATCATAAGCTGAGGCGACAAATCCATATTCTTCTTTTCAGAATGAACCTTATATTTTTTAGGACAAAAGCCTGCTGACTTCTCGCTGTAGCTAAAGCACTCAGTTTCTCCAAGGTGCTTATTCATAATTGCCGTCATAGCCTCCTGCTCGGGCATTTTGCATTTTTTCTCCATGAGCAGATGGATAATGAATACCTTTCCCGGCTTGTCCTCCGTCTGGCTCAAATCCTGCTCAAAAAATCTTTCCTCCTGTTTCGGCTTCCTCGATTTTCCCATAGTAATTCCTCCTTTAATTACCGTTGCATTTATCTTTGATAAAAATGCTTTATGCCTTATTATAACACTCAAATAAGCCAGACGCCACTGTTAATTTGTCCCCTTCCTGTCCCCTTCTTGTCACTCTGCTGCCGTTTGTGAAAGGCGTATGAATACGTTCGGTTTATTAAACAAAAAACGCCAAGACAGCATTTTTGCCGTCTCAGCGTTCCTTAATGTTTTTTAATTTATTTCAATGCCAGTCACTATTTCATGTTCTTTCTGAAAAACTCCTCCAGCTTATCAAACGGTATCGCGTTTTTGCCGCCGCCGTCATAGAGGTCTGTATGCACAGCGTCAGGAATGAGCAAAAGCTCCTTGTTGTCCGTGTATTTGCTGTCCTTCACCATTTCCGCGTATGCGTCCTTGCCAAAATAGCATGAGTGCGCTTTCTCGCCATGCATAACCATGACCGCGCTGCGGATTTCATTGCTGTACTTGAGTATCGGCTGATTTATGAATGACTCGCAGCCGATTACGTTCCAGCCACCGTTTGAGTTGAGCGACCTTGCATGATAACCGCGGCTTGTCTTGTAGTAATCATAATAGTCCTTTACGAAAAATGCCGCGTCCTCGGGAAGCGGATCGACTACCCCGCCGCCAAGCTTATATTCACCCGCCTTTAAATCCTCAAGCCTCTGGGCGCACATTGCTGCCTTTTTCTGATAGCGCTGTTCTTCACTGTCCTCGCTGTCAAAATAACCTTTTGCGTTTACCCTTGTCATGTCATACATGGTTGAGGCTACCGTCGCCTTGATTCTGGTGTCCAACGCCGCCGCATTAAGCGCCATGCCGCCCCAGCCGCATATGCCGATAATGCCGATTTTATCAGAATCCGCCTTGTCATTCAAGGACAGGAAATCCACCGCCGCCATAAAATCCTCAGTATTTATGTCAGGCGATGCCATATATCTCACATTGCCGCCGCTCTCTCCTGTAAACGAAGGATCAAAGGCAATTGTTAAAAAGCCCTTCTCCGCCATAGTCTGGGCATAAAGCCCCGAACACTGCTCCTTTACCGCTCCAAAAGGACCGCACACGGCAATCGCGGGAAGCCTGCCCTGCGCGTTTTTCGGCGCATACATATCCGCCGCCAGCGTAATTCCGTAGCGGTTTACAAATGTCACCTTGCTGTGCTCTGTCTTTTCACTCTTTGGGAAGGTCTTATCCCATTCCATTGTAAGCTTTAATTCTTCTTTTTTCATAATGCGTTTACCGTCCTTTCTGCGTGTGAGACTTGGTTATTTTTACTGTTCTATATGTTTTTATTATAACGTCTTGTTTTTTATTGCGCTAATGGTTATAATGAATATCGTGATATTCTTTTTATGAATATCATATGGCGACGCAAATCAAATGCGCTGGCATAATGCTATCGCACCACATCACGGAAACGGAGAAAAATATGGAAATACGCTCATTACGATACTTTCTTGCTGCCGCAAGGGAAGAAAATATGACAAGAGCGGCAGAGCTTCTGCACGTCACACAGCCCACGCTCTCTAAGGCGCTCCGCTCATTGGAGGACGAGCTTGGCAAAAAACTGTTTACACGCCACAGCTTCAGCATTTCACTAACAGAGGAAGGAATCCTGCTGCGCGACAGGGCGGCGGATTTGGTTGCAATGGCTGATAAGATTGAAAAGGAATTTTTGTCGCTTGATGATATCACAGGCGGAGAACTGTTTCTTGGACTTGCCGAATCATACCAGATTAGGCATCTTGCAAAAGAAATACGCAAATTCAAAAGCGTTTATCCCAAGCTCAGATACCACATCACCAGTGGCGACACAGAACAGGTCACTGAAAAGCTGGACAAGGGGCTTCTGGATTTTGCAGTTCTGTGCGACACTCCTGACACGCGCAAATATGACCATATCGCCTTCCCCGAGCCCGACATATGGGGCGTGGTTATGCCGCATGACGCCCCGCTCGCGGTTAAGGAAAAAATCTGTATAGACGACCTTATAGGGCTGCCCTTGTTTTCATCACGGCAGGGCTGGGAAAACGACATCAGCAGATGGTGCGGCGAACGCCGAGACGAGCTTCATCTGGAGGGTTCTTTCAGGCTTGCATACAACGCGTCGGTTTTTGTAAAGGAAGGGCTTGGCTATCAGCTTTGCCTTGACCATCTGATAAATACGTCGCCCGAAAGTGGGCTTGTGTTCAGACCGCTCCATCCAAGGCTTGAAGCCAGACTCTTTTTGATATGGAATAAATACCAGACCTTCACTCCGATTGCGGAAAGGTTTCTCGCGCAGGTGAAAAACAGCTTTGCGGAATACTGACACATTAAAATTTTTATCCCGTCTTGTCGCTCTGCTGCCGTTTGTGAAAGGCGTATGAATATATTACGGGTATCGCGATAAGCATAACTATTATGACAGAAAACGTAATGCCAAATGTTTCTTCGGGCAGGAACGCGCAAAACATGAACACAGTCCCGCCAAGCAGCCACACCTTTCCGCCAAAGCGGTGCGTCGCGTTCCAGTTTTCCTCATTTTCAAGCGTCCATTTTATTCTGATTCCTATTGTCTTATTCTGCCTGATTTTGGGAAAATAATTGCCAAGCAGGGCGAACAAAATTCCAAAAAAGATTATTGCAATCCTGCCGACATTTAAGCCTGTGCCGAGGGCTTGCGCGTAAATTACTGCGCTTGCAAAGAGCGACACGGCGGGAATAAGCCAAAATATCATATTCATAATTTTCCTTGTCTGTTTTTTGTTGCTGCAGTCCGACGCTGTGAAAAAAATACAAGCCCAGTGTCCCGCAAGCATAATAGCGGGAAAGCCAAACACTGCAAATGCCCTGCTGCTCCAGCCGTTTGCAGCGCCGTCAAAGCCCCAGTGCGTCACAATGCGCTGCGGCAGCAAATCCCAATATACTATGCCTATTATAACAGGCATCAGTATTATCACAGAAGAAATCATACATCTCCATTTATTGTTTTTAATCATCATATTAATCCCTTCCTTCCTTCAAATCAGTAATCCACAGCATTACCTCCTCCAATACAGAGGCATTCAGTTCATAAAAAATAAATTTGCCCTCACGGTTATCCCTGATTAAATCCGCGTCCTTAAGCACCGACAGATGCCTTGAAATAGAGGCGTCTGTCACTGGAAAATGAGCTGCAATCTCGCCAGCGGACATTTTTCCGTTTTTCAGCATATTCAGTATTTCCCTGCGTATCGGATCGGCAAGGGCTTTCAGCGTCTGCTGTAATCCCAAGATAAAGCCTCCTTTCTTTTAACATTTAACCTAAATGTTAATTGTAGTATAGCATACACTCTCTGCGCTGTCAATAGCTTTTGAAAACTAATTTTTAGGTCAGTTTACAAAGAACTACACGCAGGTTTTTCAATCGCTCTTGTATGGAGAGTTCAATGCGCCCCGCCTTGTCTGCTTGATAAATGAAAAAACTGATAGTTACCAATCCCGTTCTCGAATGGCTTCCTCCGCATCAATGGGAATACCAAACCATTCCAGTACATAACCCACAGTTTCTCCTATGCAGTCACGAGCCACCGTTTCAATTTCGCTGCCATTCTCGTCAAATTCTTCCTGCAAGTCGTTAATGGCGCAGACCGCCTCGTCCAGCTTTTCTTGAATGACCTCGGTATTTGTTTCGCCAGTTTCCAGCAGGTCAATTACCTTTTGGAGTTCGCCTTTTACCTTGTCTACCAGAAAGTCTGGATAATATTCGTCCTGATACATCTCGTCCAGTAATTTGTAATTTTTATCAAACGCTTTCATTTTGGTTCTCCCTTCAAATTTTCATCTGATGTTTAGCTACTTTTCTTTATTGTACTACAATACCAATAGCGTGGAAATAGGGAGTTTTTCAATTGTATTTTCGACTTTATGGATATACGGGCAGGCGGTCATTTTGGTGCAGACTTATCTTAGTTGCTTACAATGCATCTATTTTTGTTGAAGACGGACTTGGCTATCAGCTCTGTTTCGACCATCTGATAAACGCGTCAACCAAATGTGGGCTTGTGTTCAGACCGCTTTAGCCAAAGCTTGAAACCAAACGTTTTTTGATGTGGAATAAATATCTGACCTTCACACCGATTGCGGAAAGATTTATCGCACAGGTGAAAAACAACTTTGCGGAATATTGCCACATTAAAATTTAGCAGTTTCAGGCCTCTTTGTAAATGAGATGAAAATTGCCACTAAAAAAGGGCTGTCACAATGCGCGCAGCCCATTTGATTATCCTATGTTTACAGAAACCCTATACTGTCGGAAGTACCGCAAGCTGCTCTACTTCCTCAACACTCAGCCCCGTATCTTCAGCTATTTCCTCCACTGTCATCTTTCCTCTTTTTAACATTCTAAGCGCAGTTTCTTTTTGGTTTTGGTTTATGCCTTGGCTTAGCCCCTGACTTATTCCCTGACTTATACCCTGATTTAAAATAGTTCTTGCAGTCGTTTCAATTAATGGTCCGCTCATAATATCACCCACACCTTTCTGCACGTTCTCATATTTCTGTGCGATTTCCTTAATCACGTCACCAGAAAGCTCTATAATGGTACGTTTGTCAAACGCCCCAATCACTCCCTGTTCTTCCAGTCCGTCAAGCCTTTCCAGAATTTTCCTGTACTCTGCCTTTAATTCTGCCAGTTTCTGCTCATTGCCATTATATTCCGCAAAATTTTTCTCATGTGAAAAAATATAAAACGGAATAAGCATCAGCAAGCCTTTTCCAAAAATATCGTCAAGCGAATATGCCTGCACTTTCATTATCGGCACATCATACTGGACTGTCCCGCCTGGCGTGATAATCACGTATTTCATTTTATCGGGCGTTTTTTTGTATGTCCTAAGGTAAAGCACCGCTGTATTGGGGAATGTCACTGTAAGCGTTTCCTCCGTGACCTCTCCTTCATCAAGCGCTATCTGCGCGTCATACTCAAAAAGTCTTATAGTGATTTTTCCGTCTGGAAGGCTGCTTTCACACTCAATATGGTACTTTTTCGGCACTTTCCCAAAAACCGTAAAATTTGTGTCCGTAATCCGTTCCTTATCTGCCTCGTCCATCTGGTTCAAAAAATGTTCGTTTGGGAAAAAACGGATTTCTTCTTTCCCTGTATAGTTTTCCCCGAAAATTTCATTTATTACAGGTATGATAAGCTGCCTGCAGTCATTCAGTATTGTCCGAAATGCCCCGTCGTATATTGTCGCCATATGTCAGTCCTTTCGTGTTTGTAGTTTTATCATATCATTTCAGGGCTTCAAATTCAAGAATTTCATTGTACTTTTCCATAGTGATAACGGAATGACCACAATGAAAAAGATCTGCGGCGAAACATGGCATTATGCGCTGCGTTTCGCTGTTTTTTACGTTTGGGTGGCTGGGAGTACACTTGCAGGACAAAGGAAGATTAAGCAAAATTTAATGGCAATAAGGATATGAGTGTGATAACATACATAAATGAGGTTAAATTATAAAAAAGTATTGAGGAAAATTTAGTTTTGAATTTATACAATAATTTATGATTTGAAAATGAACCAGAAAAATAAGTAAAGAAACTGAAACAGTATTAGTGAACATTTAGGATGAAAATAATGAGGTCAATTATTCTTATTTCACCAAATAAAAATGAAATATTGAGTTTGTATCAGCAGTGGAGTGATAAAGCATAAAATATATATAAGGATAACGATAAGCTGAATATGATGCTTGCTGGAGAAAGGATTTATATTGATTACTTGGAGAATGGGCGGAATGAGTATGAGGAATCTGAATTAAATCAAATTGACATTCCTGAACCAGCTTTTTATTCCATTGCATATTCAGATAAAGATGTAATGAAGGAATTTATTCAAAAAAGCAAGTTTGTCAAAGGAAGTTATATAGATAATGATTTTTGAAGGATTATATCATTAGATGAAATGCAGGAAGATAAAATTTTAGAATTTATTCAATGAATAATGTTTCAAAAACATCATCCCCTGCCGACAAAATATTTGTTCTTTGCGCCTGAATGTATTGCTGAAACAAGAGACATATCGGTCGATTTATGGTATCATGTATTATAGCAGAAAGATTTGGGATGTGTTGTATATGTCTTTTGTTGCAATTCGGTGACATTATCAGCTGGGAAAATCGACGAGATAGATTACAAAAATAATTTAACAATCGTACCAGTGTACTGTCTACACAGGGTAAAATCATATAAATTGCGTTTCAATCGGAGGTGATCATAATGGTAAAACGAACAGATTGCACAATTTCAGATATATGTATTAATTATTTGGTTAAAAATAGCTTTAATCTTTTTATTGAACGCACTAACGGAGAAAGCGTGAATGAATGGTACTGGATTGCAGAGAGGACAGATTTACATTTATATGCAACAGACCCCGTCAGACTGATTGCATTATACATGATACACAAGGATTGGATTAATAAAAGGAAACGTTGTAAAACTGAAGAAGCGGACGGAGATTATGTTTCTGTAAATGATAAATTCGGTTATTTTAAATTTTTAGGGGCATATCCCACAAAAAAAGCTGAGGAGATAGTGGATTATGGTAATACTTACAAATATGCAGTTGATAAGCTGGTTCAATGGGGATATATGGTTTCCATTGTGGATGATTCTGTTGACTTTTCGGAAAATTGTAATTTGTATATAGCAGAAAAAAACAAAAAGATATATTCAGCAACAGATCCATTGCGTTTATTGGGGCTGGTTTCAATGATACAGGAGTATGGCGAAGATTGGGCTTATAGCGATGTGGTTAGATCTTTTACGATACAGCCTGCAGCAGAATAATTTTGCTTTGATGAATGAAGTGAAAAACATACAGAAATTATGTTATTCAGTATTTTATTTAAATTGGGAGGAATGGATGTAAAAATGAGAAAAATTGAGCCAAATGATTATGATTTCAGAAACAATTTATATCTTTCTGTTTTTGCGGGAGTGTGTAAATCAAAGGAGTTGCTTAATGAATATTTAGAGCAACGCTTTGAGCAACAAAAGTATGGATTAATGAGTTCTCAATTTAGTGTGGATTTTCACATTAAATATTATGATGACGAATATGTTGTTTCATCTTTAAATACTAAAATGTCTAATGATATAGATGAGATTTTTTCTGATACAGCGGTGTTCGATTTGGATTTGCTAAAACAAGATTATCCCAATCATTTTGATCGGCTTTATAATGTCGTTATTATTATAGGACGGCTAAAATATGAAGGGGCGATACGGGAAATTCAAAATAATAAATTTGGGTATTTTAAATTTTTGGGCACATATCCGGAATTATTGCCGAATAAGATAAATGATGAGCCGAAAATGGACAAATATGCGATTTCTAAGTTGGTTGATTGGGGATATCATATCTCTGTAATAAATGAAAATAGGGATGACAGCAATGGGGATTTGTATTTTAAAAATCATTTTAAATGGAAAGCTGAAAAGGACGGAAAAACATTTACAGCCATAGATCCTCTGCGTCTTTTAGGAATTGTTACAATTGTACAAGAGTACGGGGATGCTTGGAATCGAATAGATGTGCCAAACTTTTTTTCGATAAAATTTGATAATTAGGATTTGTGTGAATAATGTATCAAAACCTAAACGTTTGACACGTCCTTTACCTTTCCTGTCTGTATATACAGCCTTCCCTCAAATTCATTGATAGTGCCAAACGGACACACTCTCGCCTAATCGCCGTCTATCGTAGCCAGATAATATGTCCCTGCTTCTTTTAAAAAATTTAGTACTCTTTGCATCTTAATCCCCCATTCTGACGCTTTCAAAGGTGCTGTCGCACTAAGGAACATAAGTGCAAGATATAGTATTATTTAATTCAGACACAATACCATATCTTGTATGTGCAATCCTTATTACGACAGCCCCTTTGATTATCCTATATTTACAGAAATCCTATACTGTCGGAAGTACCGCAAGCTGCTCTACTTCCTCAATACTCAGCCCCGTATCTTCAGCTATTTCCTCCACTGTCATCTTTCCTCTCTTTAACATTCTAAGCGCAGTTTCTTTTTGGTTTTGGTTTATGCCTTGGCTTAAAATATTTCTTGCAGTCGTTTCAATTAATGGTCCGCTCATAATATCACCCACGCCTTTCTGCACGTTCTCATATTTCCGTGCGATTTCCTTAATAACGTCGCCAGAAAGCTCTATAATTGTCCGTTTGTCAAACGCCCCAATCACTCCCTGTTTTTCCAGTCCGTCAAGCCTTTCCAGAATTTTCCTGTACTCTGCCTTTAATTCCGCCAGTTTCTGCTCATTGCCATTATATTCCGCGAAATTTTTCTCATGTGAAAAAATATAAAACGGAATAAGCATCAGCAAGCCTTTTCCAAAAATATCATCAAGCGAATATGATAAGCTGCCTGCAGTCATTCAGTATTGTCCGAAATACCCCGTCGTATATTGTCGCCATATGCCAGTCCTTTCGTATTTGTAGTTTTATCATATCATTTCAGGGCTTCAAGTTCAAGAATTTCACGCCAATTTTCCTTACAATATCTTACCCGCTATGAGCCTCCTTGCCACTCTGTAACAGTGTTCCACATAGATCAAAGCTATGCCATTCTCAATGTAAATTTCCCGTCGCAATAATTTATTTTATTGAGGCCGTCATAAAAACAGCGGTTCATCTCACTTTTCTATAATATACCACTGTCTTTGCCAGACAGCAGACAGTTACCGCCAGACTTATAACAAACTCGATGCGGTAAACGTCGTAAATATCCCAAAGCGTGTTTGCCATTATCATAAATATCGGCATGGCATCTACCACAAGATGCATTATTCCACCGAAAAACATTCTTAAAAGCACAGGCGCACACCATAAAACGGCTGAAATAACGACAGCGCCAAACGACGTGGCATTATGAGCCGACACGCACAGGGTAATGGCGCACAGGCAAAGCTGCGAAAACAATCCTGCCGTCAGCAAAATACGCAGATAATCCGCAAATAAAATCTTATCTATCAGCGTCGGTGTCTCCATTTTTCCCTGAAAAACCATTCCCGATATGCTTTCAAAGCCGTCCAAGCCATAACCCGCTGCGCATAGCGCCAAATCAAATGCCGCAATCCCAGCAAATACAAGAAACGCCAGTGAAAATGCAGCCGCAGTCTTGGCAGCTATATCCTTTCTCGGACCTTCCCATGTGGTAAAAATGAGAGGATACATTCCTGTCTGCTTTTCGTCCGCGAACACAACTGAAACGCCGCATATCACAAGTATGCTCCCCAGCACAAGCCCAAACTGCAGCATATCGCAGAATACCGTCCAGCCCTTGACATATGAAAGCACAGGTGTAATTCCAAGCTTTTCGTGTGCCTGTCCAAATTCTGTTTCAGCAAGCGTATATTGCATACTTATGGGCGTATTATTTTTCCAGTTTCCATCGGTGAAATATAACGCGACAAAATTATTCAGATAATTCGCATCCTGCCAGCCCGGCATATTGTCTGCATATACAGACGGCAATCCATATTTTTCCACAATGCCGTTGATTTTTTCATCTGTTATCTCCCCTTCAAACTCTCTCGTGATTTCACGATCCATTTTCACGGCTTCATAACCCAAATATATCTTGTCTCCCACTACGCATCTTTCCGAGCTCACGCTTATAAAAAAATAAAATACCATAAGCGCTGCTGTTATTGCAGCCCCCGCCAAAAACAATTTTTTATGGCAAAGCTTATACATTTCCATTCTGTATAATTTCATCATTTTTACCCTTCTCCTTCCGCAGCCGCCTATTTCAAAAAACCATGATAAAGATACGCTTCCTCCAGCGTAGGCTCCGCAGCCGCCGCCCCCTTTGCAGGCATATCATCCGCAACAATTCTAAGCTTCGCCCCGCCTTCGCAGTTTCTTATGTTGCTTACAATATACATTTCCCTCATCCGCTCTATGTCCTCCGCGCACACATCGCAGCTCCACACGTGCCCCTTTGCAGCCCTTACAAGCTCGTCCGATGTCCCTGACAAAATCAGGCTTCCGTCTTTCATAATCAGTATAGTATCCGCAATATATTCAATATCAGACACTATATGAGTTGATAACAGCACCATTCTGTCCTTTCCAAGCGTGCTTATGATATTTCGGAAATTCACGCGCTCCTTTGGATCTAAGCCCGCCGTCGGCTCGTCAAGGACAAGTATTTCAGGCTCATTCAAAAGCGCCTGAGCTATGCCTAGCCGTCTGAGCATACCTCCCGAAAAGGTCTTAAGCTTCCTTTTCCTCATTTCTGACAAGCCTGTCAGTTCCAAAAGCTCCTGTATTTTCAGTTTTGCGCCACTACTTGGCAATGCCTTTAACGCCGCCATATAATTAAGGAAGCGCTCCGCCGTAAAATCGCCATAATATCCGAAATCCTGCGGCAAATAGCCAAGCAGTCCGCGGTAGTCCGCGCCCATGCGCAGTATGTCAATGCCGTCACATCTGACCATCCCCTGTGTCGGCTGCAATATCCCGCATATAAGCCTCATCAGCGTGGTTTTCCCCGCGCCGTTTTCGCCAAGCAGACCGTATACGCCTTTTCGGAAAATATAGCTAAAGTCTCCGACCGCCGTTTTCTCCTTGTATTTCTTTCCGACCTCACGCAGCTCTAATTCGTACATAACAATTCCCCCTCGTCAATCCGATTAAATAATCTCCAAATCTGCAAAACATTCAGCACAGCCGATATTCCAAACGCTATCAGCCATATTCCTGCCGCCGATGCCAAAAACAGGTCTGGAAAAAGCAGTAACACCGCGTATGCCGCTGATATAAACAACGCCCCCGCTGCAAACAGATACGGATTTCTCCTGACTGCGCCAGTCGATAATATTCCCACTGCCACGGTGTCCGATGTTAAATACGGCGTAAATATATACAGCCCCGCCCTGACAAAGCTGACGCCAAGACTGATATTTATATAAAATGTAAAAAACAGCAGCACCGCCAGACATATAACCCCCGCAGCCGCCAAATATGCTGCAATGCACTGTTTTGTGCCAAAATAACAGCTTTTGCCAAGCTCCGCCATTTTTCCAAAAAACAGCTTGTCTATGAAGATAATCGAAGCCGCGCTTAAAATGCACGCACCTGACATATATGTGGCGATTATCGCATTTTCATTCAAATTTGCCCATTCGCAGAAATACATTCCCGCAGCTCCGACAGAAAAAAGTATGGCATATACCGCGAAAAAGGATTTGTCCATATACCTAAAAAGATTTAACAGTATGTTTCTTCCTCGGCGCGTCATATTATAATCCGATGATGAAAACGCCTTCCGCCTAAACAGCTCTGACGATGCCGCTTCATATGCCTGTTTCTTTTTTTGCGCGTCAGTTATCATTTCCTTATCCGCCCGTAAAAAAAGGTCTTTTAATTTTCTGTCTGCCATAAGCTTACCCCTCCTCTATATTTTTTCGTTTGATATCCGCTTTCTTAGCTGCTGTATGCCAAGTCTGTAGCGCGACTTTGCCGTAGATGTCGTGCAGCCCATCATAGAAGCGATATCCTTAAACTTCATTTCCTCATAGATACGCAGGACAACGGTTTCCCTCACCTCAAGCGAAAGCTCCCCCAAAAGCCCCATAAGGTAAAGCGAATTTTCAGCCTGCAATATGCCCGCGCCCTTGTCAGACAACTGCGTTTCTTTTAGATTTTCATTCAGTAAAACTGCTTCTTTGCCTTTATGAAAATAATCAAAGCACAGGTTTCTTGCTATTGTCAGCAAATAGCCTTTCAGGCTTATGTAATTAAAAGACCTGTTGTATTTGATAAATTTCAAAAAGGTTTCCTGTGTGATGTCGTATGCGTCGCTTTCCTTCTGCAGCATATAAATGCAAAAACGGAAAACGGCTTCGTAATATCTTTCTATGATTATCGAAAGCGCCTCTTTATCGCCGTCCCGCAGCCGACTGAGCAATTCATTGTCGCTCATAGGTTTCCTCATTTCTGCGCTGATGCCTGCGCATATTTGTATTTTTTGCTTTATAATATATAACCTGAATTTTTGCCGAAAGGTTCACTTTATTATATAACTTTTTTTTTGCTCACACACCGATTTTTATGTCATGCAAAAAGCAGGGACTATTACAAATCCCTGCTTTAACTGATTATTCAATAATAGCATGTAATTTTAAAGGTGTTTTAGTAGATTTCTAATATTTTTCAAAAGATAGAAATTTATTTCTTTGTTTTAAGATATCTAGTGTATCAAAACCTAACAATTTCAGGCTCCTTCGTAAAAGAGCTGAAAGTCGCTGTCGCGTCCTTTATGTAAAACACTTCCGTGTTCCCGTCGTCCGCGCTGTACATGCCCTGCAAAGACGGATATGCTTCAAGCATTGCCACGCGCGCCTCTCTCCTGTCGTCCTCAACGAATGTTCCTGCCACGCGCAGCCATTCGCCGTCTTTAAACGCGCATATCTCGGCTTTTGGATTTTTGTGGAGCTGCTTTGACACGTCCTTTACTTTTCCTGTCTGGATATACAGCTTTCCCTCAAATTCATTGATAGTGCCAAACGGACGCACTCTCGCCTGATCGCCGTCTACAGTAGCCAAATAATAAGTTCCCGCTTCTTTTAAAAAATTTAATACTCTTTGCATTTTAATCCTCCATTCTGCCGCTTCCAAACAGCATATTCCATATACGGAATATACTGTTTGACTATCTCATTGTCTACAAAAATTCTACACTGTCGGAAGTACAGCAAGCTGCTCTACTTCCTCAATACTCAGCCCCGTATCTTCAGCTATTTCCTCAACTGTCATCTTTCCTCTTTTTAACATTCTAAGCGCTGTTTCTTTTTGGTTTTGGTTTATGCCTTGGCTTAGCCCCTGACTTATTCCCTGGCTTATTCCTTGGCTTATTCCCTGATTTAAAATAGTTCTTGCAGTCGTTTCAATCAATGGTCCGCTCATAATATCACCCACGCCTTTCTGCACGTTCTCATATTTCTGTGCGATTTCCTTAATAACGTCACCAGAAAGCTCTATAATGGTACGTTTGTCAAACGCCCCGATTACTCCCTGTTCCTCCAGACCGTCAAGCCTTTCCAAAATTTTCCTATACTCTGCCTTTAATTCTGCCAGTTTCTGCTCATTGCCATTATATTCCGCAAAATTTTTCTCATGTGAAAAAATATAAAACGGAATAAGCATCAGCAAGCCTTTTCCAAAAATATCGTCAAGCGAATATGCCTGCACTTTCATTATCGGCACATCATACTGGACTGTCCCGCCTGGCGTGATAATCACGTATTTCATTTTATCGGGCGTTTTTTTGTATGTCCTAAGGTAAAGCACCGCTGTATTGGGGAATGTCACTGTAAGCGTTTCCTCCGTGACCTCTCCTTCATCAAGCGCTATCTGCGCGTCATACTCAAAAAGTCTTATAGTGATTTTTCCGTCTGGAAGGCTGCTTTCACACTCAATATGGTACTTTTTCGGCACTTTCCCAAAAACCGTAAAATTTGTGTCCGTAATCCGTTCCTTATCTGCCTCGTCCATCTGGTTCAAAAAATGTTCGTTTGGGAAAAAACGGATTTCTTCTTTCCCTGTATAGTTTTCCCCGAAAATTTCATTTATTACAGGTATGATAAGCTGCCTGCAGTCATTCAGTATTGTCCGAAATGCCCCGTCGTATATTGTCGCCATATGTCAGTCCTTT
Organism: uncultured Lachnospiraceae bacterium; assembly: GCA_947625775.1. GTDB lineage: Bacteria > Bacillota > Clostridia > Lachnospirales > Lachnospiraceae > COE1. The sequence continues at coordinate 126,118 of CANQPM010000008.1, forward strand.
CGTGTTTGTAGTTTTATCATATCATTTCAGGGCTTCAAGTTCAAGAATTTCACGTCAATTTTCTTTGCAATATCCTACTCGCTATTAGCCTCCTTGCCACTCTGTAACAATGTTTCACATAAAAAATGGAAAGAATGCTCTGCGAGTTTTCTGTTGCCATAAATAATAAGCGGAAACAGTGATTTCCGTCAAAATCATTGTTTCCGCCGAATTTTTACAAGCTACAGCTTGTATTTTTTCTTGATATGGTATTAAAAATTCACAGCAATTCCTTCAACATCTTATTAACCATCGCAGGATCAGCCTTTCCCTTCATAGCCTTCATAGTCTGCCCGACCAAAAAGCCGATAGCCTTCTCCTTGCCGTTACGGTAATCTTCAACCGACTGCGGATTGTTGGCGATAACCTCCTCGACAGTTTTCTTTAGCGCGCCCTCGTCGTTTACTGTCCTAAGCCCTTTCTCGTCAACATACTTTTCAGGATCAATGTCATTTTCAAACATCGCCTCAAATACTTCCTTCGCGACTGAAGAATTGATCGCCTTACTGTCCACAAGCCCTATGAGCTTTGCAAGATTTTCGGGTGAAAAGCGTATGTCCTCCGCGTCCATGTCCTGTTCCTTTAAGAGCCTCAGCGTCTCGCCCATAAGCCAGTTTGACACCTTCTTTGGCTGATTGCAGATAGCCACGGTCTCCTCGAAAATATCCGCCATATGCTTCGAGTCCGTGATAATGCCTATATCGTAGTCAGGAATGTCAAACTCCGCCTTGTACCGCGCCATTTTCTCCTCGCGGAACTCAGGCAGGCTTTTCTTTACCTCATCGATCCACTCGTCGCTGATATACACAGGCACAAGGTCGGGATCTGGAAAATAGCGGTAGTCCTGCGCGTCCTCCTTCGAGCGCATCGCATATGAATATTCCTTTGTGTCGTCCCAGCGTCTCGTCTCCTGAATAACCTTTTCGCCCGCCTCCAGAAGCTCTATCTGGCGCTCGCGCTCGCCCTCTATCGCGTGCATGATAGCCTTAAATGAATTGAGGTTCTTCATCTCGGTACGCGTGCCAAATTCCTTTGCGCCCATTTCGCGCACAGAAAGGTTTACATCCGCCCGCATTGAGCCTTCGTTCAGCTTGCAGTCAGACGCCCCGATATACTGCGCGATCATGCGTAGCTTTTCAAGGTACGCGATAACCTCGTCGGCACTCCTCATATCAGGCTCGGAAACTATCTCGATAAGCGGCACTCCCGAACGGTTATAATCAACAAGCGAACAGTCCTCCCACTCGTCATGGATAAGCTTGCCCGCGTCCTCCTCCATATGGATTTCGTGAATGCCTATTGTTTTTTTGCCCTCGGGCGTTTCTATATCAATATGCCCGTTTCTGCAGATTGGCAGATAGAGCTGGCTTATCTGGTAGTTCTGCGGATTGTCGGGGTAAAAATAGTTCTTTCTGTCAAATTTACAATATTGAGTAATATCACAGTTTGTCGCAAGCCCTACGGCAAGCGCATAATTTACCACCTGCTTATTCAGCACAGGCAAAGAACCAGGCATACCTGTACACACAGGACAAGTATGCGTGTTCGGCGCTCCCCCAAACTCCGTAGAGCAGCCGCAGAAAATTTTTGTCTTGGTCGCAAGCTCTACATGCACTTCAAGACCGATAACCGTTTCATATTGCTTTGCCATTATGCCCTCTCCTTTCTGCCCTGCTCATAGGCGTATGCCGCCCTTATCAGCTTTTTCTCCTGAAAACTGTCGGCTATAAGCTGCATTCCTATGGGAAGCCCCTTTGCGTCCTCGCCGCACGGAACTGAAATCGCGGGAAGCCCTGCCAGATTTACTGAAATAGTGTAAATGTCGCCGAGGTACATTTTTAAAGGATCGGAAAGGCTCTCTCCAAGCTTTGGCGCTGTCGTGGGTGCGATAGGTCCGAGTATCAGGTCGTATTTTTTGAAGGCATCGTCAAACGCTTTCTTTATCATAGCCTTTACCTTCAAAGCCTTCAAATAATATGCGTCATAGTAGCCTGAGCTTAGCACGAATGAGCCGAGCATTATCCTGCGCTTTACCTCCGCGCCAAAGCCCTCGGAACGCGTCTTTTTGTACATATTGTGAAGTCCAAGCCCCTCCGCGTCGGGCGTTCGGTAGCCGTATTTTATGCCGTCAAAGCGCTCCAGGTTTGAGCTTGCCTCCGCAGCCGCGATTGTATAGTATGTCGGAATTGCGTACTCGACAAGGCTTAAATCAAACTCCTCGATTACAGCCCCATTTTCCTTCAAAGCGTCTGCCGCCGCAAGCACAGCCGTCCTTACTTCGTCATCCAAGCCCTCGCCAAAATAATCCCGCGGTATGCCGATACGCATTCCTTTTACATCATCTATAAGGGCAGACGTAAAATCCGTGTCGTCGCGCTTTACGGAAGTCGAGTCCTTTTCGTCGTGTGATGTGATTGCCTCCAAAACTGCCGCGCAGTCGGCTACGTTTTTAGCCAGAGGTCCTATCTGGTCAAGCGACGAGCCGTAGGCAATCAGCCCATATCGCGAGACAGTGCCGTATGTCGGTTTCATGCCCACTACGCCGCAAAAGCCTGCGGGCTGTCTTATCGAGCCGCCCGTATCTGAGCCAAGCGCAAAGAAACATTCCTCCGCCGCCACTGCCGCCGCAGAGCCGCCTGACGAACCGCCAGGGACATACTGCGTATTTCGCGGGTTTCTTGTCACACCGAATGCGGAAGTCTCAGTGGTAGAACCCATCGCAAATTCGTCCATATTTGTCTTGCCGATAACGACAGCACCCGCTTTTTCGAGGTTTAAGACCGCCTCCGCCGTGTATGTCGGCACAAAATTTCCAAGTATTTTTGATGAGCAGGTGGTGAGCAGCCCAGCCGTACACATATTGTCCTTTATGGCGGCAGGCACTCCCGCAAGTGCGCCTGTAAGCTCTCCCTGCTCGATTTTCTTCTGGGTTTGAGCTGCCTTTTCAAGCGCACGCTCTCTGTCCACAGTGACATAGGCGTTTATCTCTTTTTCCTTTTTGCCTATGCTTTCCAGTACAGCCTCCATCGCCTCGACAGCCGTGGTCTTTCCTGCCTTTATCGCTGCCCCAAGCTCCACGGCGCTGTATGATAAAATATTTTCCATTCTTTTACACCCCTTGTCCGTTTCAGCGGACATTTAAAATCCATAATTTTAAAATTTAATCAAACGTCTTAGGCACCATAAACATATCGTCCTTCTGCGCAGGCGCATTTTTCAAAATGTTTTCCCTGTCGTCGCCGTTTGTCACAATGTCCTCACGGAAAACATTCTGCACTGAAAATACGTGCGACATCGGCTCGATTCCCGTCGTGTCAAGCTCATTCAGCTTGTCGATATAATCAAGCATGCTGCCCATGTCCTTTTTTGCCTGCTCCTTCTCCTCATCAGAAAGCTCCAGCTTTGCAAGAATGCCTACGTAATCAATCGTTTCGTCTGAAATTATATTGTTCATAAATAAGCCACTCCTATATCTTCTCCCGCTAATCGCGGACTTTTATATGCACTTCCCTAAGCTGCTGCTCCGTCACGTCGTTTGGCGCGCCGCACATCAGATCCTGCGCTGATCCGCTCATCGGGAAAGCGATAACCTCGCGGATATTTTCCTCGTTTTTAAGAAGCATCAGCATTCTGTCTACGCCTGGCGCCATTCCTGCGTGAGGCGGCGCTCCAAACTGGAATGCCTGATAGAGTGCGCCGAATTTTGCCTTCAGCGTCTCCTCATCATATCCTGCTATCTCGAATGCCTTTACCATTATGTCTATGTCGTGGTTTCTCACAGCGCCGCTTGAAAGCTCCACGCCGTTGCACACAATGTCATACTGGTACGCGAGTATGTCAAGCGGATCTTTGTTCATCAGCGCGTCAAGCCCGCCCTGCGGCATTGAAAACGGATTGTGCGTGAAGCCAATCTGCTTTGTATCGGGATCAAGCTCAAACATCGGGAAGTCATTCACATAGCAGAAGCGGTACGCGTTCTTTTCGCAAAGGTCAAGCTTATTGCCAAGCTCTATCCTTATCTGTCCCGCATAGTAGTTTGCACGCTCCTCCTTGTCAGCGATAAAGAAAATCGTGTCGCCCGCCTCAAGTCCTGCAATCGCGGCAAGCTCGGGCTTTAACTCGTCAGGTATAAACTTGTCAATAGGTCCTTTGTACGACATATCCTCCGCTACTTCAAGATATCCAAGCCCGCCCATTCCAAGCGACGTGGCAAAGCTGAGCAGCTTTTCATGAAAGCCCTTTGACATCTCGGCATGTACTTTGATAGCGCGTACTGTTCGCTTGATAAACGGCTTAAACGTACATTTCTGGAAAAATTCCGTCACGTCGATTATTCTGAGCGGATTTCTCAAATCGGGCTTATCAGTGCCAAACTCTAGCATCGCCTGCTTATAGCTGTAAATCGGGTATGACGCTTTCGTCACTTCAAAGCCCTCGGGCGCAAACTTTTCAAATGTCGCGGAAAGCACTTCCTCGCCCGCCTTAAACACGTCCTCCTGCGTCGCAAAGCTCATCTCAAAGTCAAGCTGGTAAAATTCACCGGGTGAGCGGTCAGCACGCGCGTCCTCGTCCCTAAAGCAGGGCGCGATTTGGAAGTACTTGTCAAAACCCGATACCATCAAAAGCTGCTTATACTGCTGCGGCGCCTGCGGGAGCGCATAAAATTTGCCCTTATATTTTCGTGACGGCACGATATAGTCGCGCGCGCCCTCCGGCGACGACGCACACAAAATCGGCGTCTGGATTTCCAAAAAGCCCATTTCCGTCATCTTCTGGCGCAGGAAGCTTATCACCTGCGAGCGGAAGATTATGTTGTCGCGCACCTTTGCATTTCTCAAATCCAAGTAGCGGTATTTTAATCGGATATCCTCCCTTGTCTCCTTTGAGGTCATTACCTCAAATGGAAGCTGATGGTACACTTTGCCGAGCACTGTTACCCTTTTTGCCTCAAGCTCAATTGTGCCTGTGGGTATCTTGGGATTGTATGTCTCCTCGTCACGCTTTTCTACAGGTCCCTCGATAGAAACGCACATCTCCTTGGTGATGCCCTTCAAAAGCGACGTGTCGCGCATAACCACCTGTAAAACTCCGTACATATCGCGCAGGTCAATGAACGACACTCCGCCGTGGTCGCGGATATTTTCCACCCAGCCCGCCACCTGCAGCGTCTGCCCGATATGCTGTTCGCCGATTTCCTTCATTGTAATGTCTCTGTACATATTGATACCTCCGTTCTTATTCAGTAAAATCCACATATATCAAACAGGGACACTTTTTTCCCTATTCGCCGCACGGCTCACGTGCTGCGTCAACAGCCGTTTTCCTTACGCATGTCCGCACATAAAAAAGTCCCGAAATACAAAATGTATTTCGGGACGGATATTTTGACAATCTCAATTACCCGCGGTACCACCCGCATTGATAAATCAACATTTACGTTGATTTTATCCTCTCTTACGCTTAACGCGCGCCGACGTATTACCCTAGTAAGCTTTTGTCCCGCCTTTCGGATAATCTGCTCCAAAGTGTTCCCTTTGTTATCTCCCGCTGACAGCGCTCTCAGCCGGTGACGCCGTCTTCCTGTCGCTTTCCTTAACAAGAGTCTTTTTCATAGCATTTGGAAGTCTGTTTCATTTTTATTCCGAGTCTTGATTTAAGTATATGGAAATTTAACTTTTATTATAATAGCACAAGGGATTTTGAATTTCAAGTATTTTTTTGCAATGTTTACCCATTACGATTATGCCCAAATAATCTCCAATAACTTCTTCGGTGTTATCGCCTTAACTTTAGAATATTGAAAATCCTCTACATTTCTCGTAACAATATAATCCGCAAAAATCTCATCGGCACACTTATCCTGTAAACAGTCTTCAAAATCAGAAAACTCATTATCTTCTATTGCTTCACAGACTATACTTTTCATCCCTTGCTTTGGCTAATTCTTTGTCATAATCTAATTCATACGACACAGGTATAAGCATTTTTTCCAACTCTAAAAACGCTTTCATCTTAGGCGTTAGTGCCATTTCGTCTCCAACGCCTTGCTCAGCGCCTGATGTTTTTGCTCTCAAAGTGCGGATATACTGAATAATAGATGGCATTTGTTCCTCTGGAAGCTGCTCCACTAATTGAATTGCTTCGAGTTTTAATGCTGTCATTATTTTCCATTGTCTCCCTTCACTATTTTTAATGCTTCTTTGGATTTATTATATACCAAAAAAGCAATATGCTCAATCCATTTCTTGATATAATCTTATTTTTACTTCAATCAAAACTTTATGCTTCCAGTCTCTATCTTTCAACGGATGCCACATTTACAATCGTAGTTTCAGGATTCACGCTATATACAAATTTGACATTATCTATAAGTTCCCCGCTCCTGTAAACGGCTATTTTCATGCAGTTATTTTCACTGCTGTTTCCTTCAAAAATCTTGCGCTCGTTCAGCATAATATCATAATATCCGTTCCTTTCTCCAGAAATATAAATGCGCCCAAGCTCCGTATCCGCACTTCCTCCTGAAGCCTTAAAGTCATTAAACACCCACGCTTTTTCCCCGCCATTTTTTATCAGAATGATGTCAGTATTATCTCCAAGCTCGTCCGTGTTTACGCCCATATTCCTGAACAGGTTCAGCATAAGCTGATTTTTGAAGATGTCCTTATTGCGTACTTCCATAATTACATTAATTTTATCGCCTGACAGCAGCATCGGATAATTAACTATCGAACTTTGCGCTTTGATATTGCTGTCCTTCATTGCCTCATATTCACTGTAATCCGTATTCCAAAATTCATAGTCCGCATTGCTTCGTTTATCCTCTATGCCATAATGCTCTGTAATGTACTGTCCCAAATATTTAGTAACCTTCCGCGCACCCGAAGGATTGAGATGTGAATTGGCATCAAAGCAGTCAACTCCATAATTTACGATATCCAAATCCAAAAAATTAATATAATCCACGCCGTATTTTTCCGCTATATCATATACCCTGTTTGCCTCCATCTGCTGCCCTTCTCCTGCGGGAAACGGCAAATATGTAAGCAAAACCTCAATATTTCTTCTTTGACAGTCCTCTATCATTCTGCAGAGGTATTCCTCTCCTACAGTACCGCCCTCGATCTTCTTTTCGCGCGGGATTTTATTAAAACCTGCCTGTACGAGATTTATCCTTGACTCAGCGCCTTTTTCTTTTTTGGGCACTGGATTAAAATCCGACTCCTTGACCTCGTTCCACCTTGAATGGTATGCTGAATAATCCCACAGCAGACCTATTTTAGTCCTAGGCTCATCACTCTCTCTTGCCTTACCATTATCAATCGCCTCCTGTAAAACAGGATCGTCAAGCAAGTCCCATACTGCGCGCACCTTAGTCACACTGAGCGGAAAAGCGTCAAGGGACAAGTGCATATATGAGAAAATATCCGAGCATTTCCAAGCGCCCGAAAGTGTCAGACAGTCAATCACCATAAGCTTCGGTTTCGTATAATCAAGCGCATTTTCCATAACCCAATAGGTAGTGGCAAATTGGTTGCTATGCCCGCCAAAATTGTAGGACACTATGCCATAGTCTTTCCACAGCTCCATAGGATATACCGCATTTATGACATGGCTTGTGCCCATAAATAATACGTCAAACTCCTCATCCTGATCAAAAAAATCCTGATATTTTAAATCGCTGTCCTTCCTTTCCAATAAGTCTGTCATGTACCCAAGCATTGAAACAGTTATGGCTGCTGCAATCACACAGCTGATTATTTTCTTTAATTTTTCCCACATATTTTTGTCCGCCTCTCTAAAATTGGAAGTATATAAAGTTTGCCGCATTATAATTCGCGCCCCAAATCCCAAACGTCAAAATAAACGTCACCGCTGCTGCGACAAATATCCACCTGAACCAATAATCCTGCCGTATAATTATATCTCTCAGCCTTATATTCCTGCATTTGCACAAATCCGCAAACGCAAGAACCGCAATGCTTATAATCATCAGGTGAAAATTTTTGATATCCAGTCCGCATTTATACAGAGAGCCGTCAAAAAGAATCCATGGATTTCTTACCGTAAAGATTGATTTTATAATCATAATCGCATCTGATATTCCCGATGCCCTGAAAAATATCCATGAAAAATCAATCAACGCAAACGTCACAAAAATCTTTGCCAGCCTATGCCCTATTGAATCCCTATTGAGCCTTAAAACGGAAACTGCCTTGTCTCTGACAGGCTGCAGCATCTCGCCTACAACTTGGTATAATCCATTTATTCCGCCCCATGCTATATAAGAAAAATCTGCGCCATGCCATAAACCGCTCACCAGAAAAACTATTATTTTATTCAAATACTTGCGAATACGCCTGTAATTTGCCCCCCCCCACTATGGTTATAAATATGTCCCTATATTGCTCTATTATCCCCACTTTAGTATCATAATTGGCTTTTATTTCGTCTGTGTCACCCACTTTGCCATATTTTGCTATATTTGAGCAATTTCCTCCCAGTGGAATGTATAAATAATCCCTAAACCATGAGGTCAATGAAATATGCCAGTTACGCCAAAACTGTGATACCGTAGCCGAGAAATAAGGTGCATTGAAATTTTCCATAAGCTTTATGCCAAGCACTTTAGCCGCGCCTACCGCTATGCTCGAATATCCGTAAAAATCACAGTAAATCTGCACCGCAAACAGCATTGTCGCAATAATCAAATACCAACCTGCATACGTAGCATAGTCATTATATACCGTATCAACAAAAACAGCTATCCTGTCTGCAATTACCACCTTTAAAAAATATCCCCACAGCATCAAAAGCAAGCCTTCCCTAAAATTTTCAAAACAAAATTTTTTAGGGACATTCAGCTGCTTTAACAGATTTTTGGAACGCTCAATTGGACCTGCTACCAGCTGTGGAAAAAACGATACAAAAAGGGCATATCGGATAAAATTTTTTTCCGCATAAATCTCGTTTCTGTACACGTCCATAGTATAACTCAGCGCCTGAAACGTGTAAAAGGAAATTCCGACTGGCAGTACAATATCAAATACAGGGACATCTATGTATATGTATAAAGCCCTTGACAAGAAACCAGACAGAGCCTGCAGTGCAAAATTGGTGTACTTAAAGAAAAATAACACCGCTAAATTTAAAATAAAGCTTCCCGCCACTATTGCGTTTAAAATTTTCTTTTTATCCTTTTCACCTGCTTCAATATGCTTTGCCTTTTCAAGCATCAAACCGCTGCAAAATGTCACTACAGTCGAGAAAAGCAGCAGCAGCGCATATTTTGCATTCCAGCACATATAAAAATAATAGCTCGCAATCAAAAGCCAAAGCTGTTTGAACTTTTTAGGCAAAATAAAATATACGCAGATTACTATTGGAAAGAAAATCAAAAATTCAATAGAATTAAACAGCATATGTACTCCTTCTTTCTTATCCTTTTTCACCATATTGGTCATTATTAGTGCACGGTTTTTATTATAGCAAATAGCATTTTTATTGTAAAGTGCTATTATTTTTATCGTTTTAAAATCTCTGCACTATTAAAACATTATTTTACCCCCCTGTAACATTTCCCTGTCCAAATCCGTCTAAATAGTGTAAAGCTTTACAAGATATGCTCATTTAAGCCATACCCAATTCCATTGCTTGCGCAACAGTCTTGATTGCGGTAAGCTTAAACTGCCAAACCGCATATCAGCTCACTGCAGCGCCAAAAAGGAGGTGTATCTCCAAATATGAAAAAATCGGCAAAAAACACAGCTATGTCAGGCGAGGAATTTGCCAAAAAAGTCCTTAAAGCCGAGCCAAGCCTTTACCGCGTCGCGCGCTCCATACTCAAAAACGACGCTGACTGCGCAGACGCCATGCAGGATGCAATCCTGTCCGCATATGAAAGGCTGGACACGCTCAAGGAGGAACGATATTTCAAGACATGGATTACAAGGATTTTAATAAACGAGTGTTATGACCTGCTGCGCAGCCTTGACAGGCACGCTGCCGTTTCCTATGACGATTACGCCGAAAACCTGACACCCGTCAGCACACACACGGAGCAGGCAAATTTTTCAGAACTTTATTACGAGCTTGAACGGCTTGACGACGAATACAGGCTGCCGCTTATGCTTCACTATATCGGCGGCTACTCGACAAAGGAAATCGCGCAAATCGCAGGAGTGTCCGACGGCAGCATACGGGTGCGGCTCCACCGTGGCAGAAAGCTTTTGAAGGAAAAATTAATCTGAGGAGGTATTTATTATTATGAAGGCATACAGAAAACAAAAACAAATTGACGTTCCAGAGGAAGTGCATGCAAAGGTTATTGAAGCATTGGAACAGATAAAAGAAAGGGAAAACAGCGCTGTGCAAAATACTATTTCAAAAGAAAGGCACAAGCTGCCAAAGCTTTCGAAAGTCGCGGCGCTTGCGGCTGCATTTACGCTTGTCATAGGCGCGACAGCGTTTGCCGCCGAACATTTTCAGTGGAATGAGCGGCTGCTTAGGATATTCGGCTCGCCCTCGGCTGAGCTTCAGGAAAAAATGGAGGATTCAGGCATAGTCAGCGCCCTGTCAGCCCCCGCCACGGCTGGCGGCATCACGATTACGCCTATACATGCCGTGCATGATGCAGATTATATATACCTGCTGTTTGAAGCCTCCTCGGACAAAACTGTTTTCGACGGTTTCAGCTCTTTTAGCGGTATAGAGATTTCAAACGCCGATACAACGCTGTTTTCAACACAAACCCCGTCATCGGCTGATGTACGGCTGTCCGAGGACAGTCCCATAAACGGTGTCAGCCACGCATTTTTCTCATCAGGCGAAGACCGCAGGAAAAGCAGCCAGTTCTATATTGATTTCAGCTTTGACAGTATCAATCACAGCTATGATTTCACGGACAACAGCCTGACTATAACATTAAGCAATCTTGTCTGCTGCAATGAAAATGGGGCGGGTTCAAAAACAGTCAAAGGACCGTGGACCTTCAGTATTCCAGTCACTGACATACAAGGACAGACGCTCGCCTATGAGCCTGATGACGGGCTTTCCATCGCTGATGTGCCGTTGACTGTAAATAAGGTTGAAATCACGCCTTTGTCAGTAGTCATATATTACGATTTGCAGAGCTTCCAGCCCGCTATCGACAAGCTGTACACAATAAACGCCGGACTGAGGAATGAGATTGATTTGAAGGGTGTCGCGATGAAAAACGGCGAAATCATTGACCTGAATATCAGCTATATGGGCGAAACGCAGACAGACGGAGAAATAATTGATACCTTTAGGTTTAATAATTTCCTCGACATTGACGAAGTCGCCTCGCTGCTGTTTGGCACTGAGCGCACCAAATTAGAGCTGCAATGACGGGATAAGAAATCCCATTAAAAATTTTCCATAAAAATATATGAGGTCTTCTATGATAGAATAAAATCATAGAAGACCTTTTATTATTGCAACCGCTATGAGAGCATATTTTTCTCTTGTCATATTCCTGTCCTGCCTTTTAATATTTTTTGGAAAAAATTGACCAAAACGTAATTTAAAACGTATATGTATTGAAGGGAGGATGAAAAGTGAGCATATCAAATAAAAAACCGATTGGCAACTGTGAGGAAGTCTTTAACACATATGGCGATCTGCTGTTTCGCTTATGTTTCATTATGCTTGGCAATGAGGCAGATGCTAAAGATGCCGTACAGGATACTGTTGTAAGTTATCTCAGGAAAAAGGACGGATTTAAAAACTCCGCTCACGAAAAGGCGTGGCTGATAACAACCGCCAAAAACAAGTGCAGGGATATTTTCAGGTTCAAATTCCGACACAGAGAAATAAATATTGATGATCTGCAGGAGTTACTGCCCGATAAAACGGATACTGACATAATAGAAGTTCTTATGTCAATACCTGAAAAGTATCGTCTTGTTATAACACTTTATTACATTGAGGGTTACAAGGTAAATGAAATAGCAGAAATTATAAGGAAAACTCCCTCAACTGTAAAAATGCGGCTGCAGACAGGTCGAAAGATGCTGAAAGAAATTTACTTAAAGGGGGGTTTTTGATGGATTACGAAAATCTGAAAATTTCCGCTCGGAAAATCGTGATGTCAGACGAAACAAAGGAAGAACTCATAAAAAATTGCGAAAAGATGATGGCGGTCAAAAATATGAATAAGCAAAAAAACATTGTAAAACGTATTATTGTTACTGCTGCTGTATCTGTTTGTTTAGGCTGTACGGCAGCAGGCGCAGCTTACCATGGCTTTTTTAAGGATATTATCCGATATGACGGCACTGTTGTCGGGACAAAATATGAACAGGCAACAAATGAGATAAAGGTATCTGTTATGGCTGATGCCGAAAAAATAACTGTCGTTGTAGAAGCAGTCGATCCCTCAGCATTTCCATATGCGGCATTTGACAGCCTAAAACTGAATGACTATAAAATTGTTGATTCAAACGGGAAAACTGTCATTGACAGCCTGCCAACGGAAATGTCTGATTATGCTGATGGGAAAGCAGAAATGACCGTTCCTTATCAAAATCTTGATAATGGTGATTATACGCTGATAATTAAGTCTTTCACAGCAGCGTCTAAAGGCGATCAACCGCTTGTTATCAGCGGAGAATGGGAAATTGCGTTTACTGTCTGATTTTGTTAGATGGATTTTGGGGCTTTTCAGCGTTTGCTTTTTATGTTTGATATTCATGCATAGCAGCAGTCACAGCAAAAGCCCTTAATAATCTCCAATACCGTATCACTATAATAAACTGCTCCGCCATGTGCATCATTTACTTGCACAGGATACCTTTTGGGCAAGGTCTTCGTGACCTTCAATTTTATCAACGCCAAGAAGTGCCGCGGACGGACGTATTTTCATCCGCTTGTTCTTCAATTAGCCAAGAATCAACTTTCTCCTGCCTGTTTTAAACATAACTCAACAAGATTTTGTGAAATATAAATACCCTTTTCCTTTAATTGAAGTAATATCGGTTTTAACTCTTTTATAAATCCATTCTGCTTTGCCTTAATTAAAACCCCTAATGTCCCAGTCACAGGCAGTCCCAAATATTTTGCATGCTTTTTAGCATTAGCATCATCTATAATCACAACATCTGCCGCCAATTCTTTAGACAAAATCATGACTTCTACCTCTCCGTCATGTAATTGTGTCTTATACATAGCCTTAGCCAATTGATCCTGAATAGATTCTATATGTATCCAATCAAGAGCTTCATCAACCATTTTCTTGCATACAGAATCTGATTTTACAGATATTTCTCTATAAACAGCATCCGGAATAATAACCTGACCATATAATTCTTTTAAAATCTCCAGTCTGTTTACATGACATAATGCTATGAAAGGCGTTGTGTTTACCACCACCTTACGCATTTCTCAATTCCTCCAAAAATTCTTCTTCAGACTCAAATGAGAATATAGAAATGCCTTTATCTCCCAAATATTTTATAAACTCTTCTTTTGTCATATCCGCAACACTGGCACAATATCCCAATGATACTTTTTTATTCTTGTACAAATCTACCGCCAGCATTTTTTTCATGTAATCCGCAAAATCATTTTTATCCTCGTGAAGATCCAATAATATTTCCTCCGGTACATTTATTGATACAACACACATTGTCAAAACCCCCTTGCAATTATTTTTCCTTTTATTTCATTAATTTTACCACTTATTTGAGTTTATTATATACCAGAACAATATTATGCTCAAATCCGTTTTTTACAAACACATTATTCATCCGTTGTCACAGCTTAGCCGAATAAATCCTGATGCTTTCATTCAATCAACTCCATAATCTCATCCCTGCTCATATTCATAATGCCGCCCATATCGCCGCTCAATATCTCGTCGGCAAGATTTTTCTTCGTCTCCTGCATATGTAAAATCTTCTCCTCTATAGAGCCCTTTACAATCAGCCTGTACACTGACACCATCTTGGTCTGCCCAATCCTGTGGGCGCGGTCAGTCGCCTGATTCTGCACCGCGAGATTCCACCACGGATCATAGTGGATTACGATATCCGCTCCCGTCAGGTTTAAGCCCGTTCCGCCAGCCTTCAACGAAATCAAAAACAGCGGCGTATCATCCTCATTGAAATTCTTCACCATCTGCGTCCTTTTTTCCTTTGGCGTAGCTCCCGTAATCTTGTAATAAGCTATTTTCTCCGCCTGCAAATCCTTCTCCAACAGCTCAAGCATCGAGGTAAATTGTGAAAACAGCAAAATTTTATGTTCGCCCTCTATCGCGCTGTGTATCAGTTCAATACACGACTCACGCTTAGCCGACTCGCCATTATAGTCCTCAAACAAAAGCGACGGATCGCAGCATATCTGGCGCAGCTTTGTGAGCTCGGCAAGCACCTGCAGCTTGCTTTTCTGGAAATTCTCCTCGTTCTGCTTATCAAGCAGCTCACGCATATGCACAACCTGTCCGTCATACAGCCGCTGCTGCTCCTCAGACAGCTTTGCATAGCGCACCTCTTCCATTTTGTCAGGAAGATCCTTTAGCACGTCCACTTTTATACGCCTTAGTATAAAAGGCGAAACCATACGCTTTAGCCGCTTTGTCGCGTCCGCATCCTTGTTTTTTACAATCGGCGTTTCCAACTCCTTCTTAAACGCTTCATAACCATACAAAAAGCCTGGCATCAGATAGTCAAAAATACTCCAAAGCTCGCTCAGGCGGTTTTCGATAGGCGTACCTGTGAGCGCAAAACGGTGTCTGCTTTTGATAAGCTTTACTGCCTTTGCCGCTGCTGTCGTGTGGTTTTTGATATACTGCGCCTCGTCAATAATCTGATACGAAAACTCCTTGTCCTCATATTCCGCAATATCACGCTTTAGCAAATCATATGACGTCACCAGCACATCATACTTTTTGTAATCGGCAAGCCTGTCCCTGCGCTCGGCACTGCTTCCTGCAATCGTGCATACCAAAAGCTGCGGCGCAAAGCGTCTGCACTCCTCATACCAGTTATAGACAAGCGACGCGGGCGCGACGACAAGCGAAGGCGCATTTTCTTTTTCATCCCCAAGCTTTGCCGCAAGCAGCACCGAAATAACCTGCAGCGTCTTTCCAAGTCCCATATCGTCCGCCAAAATACCGCCAAAGCCATAATTTTCCAAGGTTTTCAGCCATTTGTAGCCATATACCTGATACCCGCGCATCGTGTCCGTCAATGCGTCGGGCAGTTCAAAATCGGAATCGCTTACCGTCTTAAAGCTTTTCACGAGATTTTTAAAGGCGCTGTCACGCTTTGCGTATATTTCCTGACTGTTTTCAAGCATCTTATCAAGATACAGCGCGCGGTAGAGCGGCATCTGCATTTTTCCCTTGACAAATTCCTTGACGGGTATTCGCATTGTTTCCAGCATCGCGTTCAGCTCACCAAGGCTCTCATCCTCAAGCGACAGGAAATCGCCGTTTCTCATACGGTAAAATTTTTTCTTTTTCCTGTAGCTGTTTAATATTTCAAGAAGCTCACCTGACGATAAATCCTCTGACGCGATTTGCAGATCAAGCATATCGCTTTTTATCGCCACGCCAACGGAAACTTTAAAGCGCCTGCGTATTTTCAGTCTGCGGAAGCTGTCCGTCCCACGTATTTCGCCAAACTGCATGAGCTTTGGAACAGCCTGCTCCAATATCCGATATACTGAATCAGCGTCATTACCGCTAAAGAATACGCCAGTTTTTGCATCCGGGTTATCAAAATATTCCCGAACACACCCCAATGCTTCCTTTTCCCTGAGCTCATCGCGGAAGCCCTCCCTTCTGGCGCCTTCTTCAAGCCAGTCGGTAAGCATACAGCTTTTTTCGCCATACACGGCGCAGGGACGACAGCTTATGCAGTTTTCATCCGCGTCCATATAGAACAAAAAGGAAACCTCAGGCGGTATATACTTTTCAATCTCCTGTGCGTCCTTCTCCTCTATTTGGGCGCACTCCTGCAAAGCGGGAAGCACTCTGTAATAAAACTCGGACAAATGGCGGCGTCCTACATGAAAAAGTATCAGCTTTCCATTGGCAAGCCCAAAAACAGGTTCAAGCTCCTTTAAGCTCTCTTTATCAACCTTATTGAAATAATTTTCTTCAATATAATATCTGGCTTTTACGCCCTGAATCATCATCGGCACTTCACCAGACACAATAACGCCATGGAAAACCTTCCTTTCATCCACGTCTTTTTTAATAACAAGTGAAAGATTCGGCTTGTTTTTGCGGAGCGTAATGTTCCGTTTTTCCGTATCCCTTCCGCTCTTATCAACGCAATATACGCTGCTGCCCTCGGCAAGCTCAAAAAAGTCGTCCAGCCTTCCGCCGTATAAATTTATGCTGCCCTTGATTTCCTCAGAGGAATACATATAGTTTCGATACGAATATCTTATATTTTCCTTGCGCTGAAGCTCCTCCAGAACATTCCTGCGTATAAAGTCATAATATTTCCGCGAACTTTCCGTAAAGCTGCATACGCCAAAATCAACCTCCGCCTTTTTCCCCAATGCCAGCGTCTTTTTATTGTCAACAATGTCAACAAGCTCTGACAGATTTTTAACTACATACAGCTTATCAGTGCCAATCATAAAAGAAAGCCTAAGCGAATCCGAAAAATTTTCAACGCGCGGCTCCAATGTCACCGTGCTCACAGCGTCAAGCTTTCCCGATGCCTCAAGAGCATTATTCGAGCGATATGTACGCATCAGTCTCAGCGCATTATAATCAGTGGAATCATATGTGTCATTTTCCAGCAGGTATTTATCAAGCAAAAGAAGAAACGCCGTCATATGCACACATGGCTTTGTTTCTTTCGTCCTTGTATATATACTGTTATAATTCATATAGCACCTTGGCACCTGACAATATGAACTTACGATATTTTCCCTGTCAAACGTAATTGAGATTATTCCCTGCGTCCTGCCCTGCTTATAGATACCACGTGCAAAGCATATAAGCTGCCCATTGCCAATCCCGTCACTATAGCCATAATCCACGCTGGTAATTTCCACTCCGCCGTCGTCCAGAATCTTCTTTGCTTCCTCATACAGATTTTCGCTGATTATCAGCTTGCTTGTTATTTGTTCCAAATCAAAATATCTGTATTCGTCTGCATCGTTTTTTCTTTTAAACGGATAGACTCTTTTTTCTGATTTTGGCGCTGATTCTTTCATTTTCGCTTCTATTTCATACAAAACTGCCGCCATGTGCTTGCATCTGTTGCCATCTACCGCATAAGGGCAATTACAGCGCATTTTAGGGCTGTCTGAATCTTTCAAATCTATAACTACCTTATAATTACTGCTGCCTTTGACCTTTGCGCTATATTGCGTTCCCGATACTGTAAGGTTTGTTACTTCGCCGTTTGCGTAATATCTTCTTCCTCTTTCACATATTGTTTTGCTGAATAGGTATCCCCATCTCATTTTTGTCCTCCATGTGCCATTCCTGATGTTTTATTTGCTATTCCAATATAGCATTTTTATCCGCATGTTACAATCACCTAATCATTTCCCACAATGGTTCTTTCTGCTCAATGCCAAATAGCAAAATTTTCCAAAGTGAATCCACCGCATAAGGCCCGTAGACTTGCATATATGAAATGTGCATCTGTACAGCCCCTTGAAACAATAAGTCATACTCTTCCCTGGAGATTTTTTCTTCGCCATAATACCCGCGCAGAAAGCTTTGCGCCAAATCAAATCGATAGTTCATTTCTTCCGTATCATGATTGAAATTGACAAACTGCATGATAAAAGGATAGCCAAGGTCCAAGTACCGGCTTCCAATGCCTGCGTCATCCAAATCAACGAACGCAACCTCGCCATTATCCCTTAGAATAGTATTATGCGGGCCAATATCTGTGTGGACAAAACACTGGTCAAATGTTGCAAAATCAGGGAGCGCATCAAGAATAGCGTCAAATTCCTTTACGAAACTGTGATTCCTAAACCAATCGTAAAAACGGTCTTTACTCTGATTAAAAGGAGATTTCACATCATATCCCCGTAGATTGTGCAGTTTTCTTGCCGCCTTGCCAAGCCTGTACTCATCATCCGGATTTTCCTCCATTTTTCTTCCAGCAATAAATTCCATAAGGTAAAACCAATAACCTTGATTACAGATATAGTATTCTCCGTTTTTCGTCGGGTAAAGCTTGGGCGCCATGCCATTTTCATTTCCCAGAAACAGATGAGCACTGACATTACTTTTTATTGTAGATTCAGGCACTTTGCAAGGGATACCTTTCAAAAGATAATTCTGTGAAGATGTCTTAATTTTAAAAATCAGCCTTTCGGATTCTTCATTAAACCGCTCACATATTTGCGGATTATCTAAATTCCAATAATTAAGAACTGTTTCTATCTGATTGCTGTTTCTTACATCTGCGCGCATCATTTGGTTTTGATATTCATCCCGCAGCCGCGAAAGATGATTTACGATATCAGGGTTCCATGGTATCATCTGCGGAAGCTTTTGACAGGGGAACTCATCGCATAAACCGCAAAATTGTGCGTGATGTTCCTTGCAACAGGCATAGACCCTGCATACTCCTAACTCTGCCCACTCCGGGACTTTTCCTTCCGCTTCTATACAGCCCGGGCATATTCCATTTTCTTTTTTAGCACATCCAATGCAACACTCGCCGCATGGTGTTATCGTAGTATAATCTATCATCAAATTTTCATTCCTATCTGATTTCTTCGTAAAAAGCTATTATTCTTTCAACCTTATTAAAGCTCTTCGGCTATACTCAACGCCGCAAAAAATTTCTGCATGTCGTGGTTCGCCTCGTGCAGTCCATCCGCATTATAGTCCTCTGTGTCAACAACGTCTCCCGTCACAAGAAAGTCATAGAGTTCTATTTTGTGGAAATCGCAGACAGCCTGAACTCCCGCAAGCTCCATCTCCACCGCAAGGCAGCCTTCTCTTTTCCTTTTCTCTGCAAGGTCGCGTGTTTCCCGATAAATCGCATCGGTCGTCCACACTCTTCCTTTTACAAAGGGAAATCCATGCTTTGTAAATATTTTCTCCACAACATCCGCGTTTTTTATTGTTATGTAATCTGACGGAAAAGCATAATGATAAGACATACCTTCATCACGATACGCCTCTGACGGAATCACATATTTTCCTTTTGTCTTTGCATTATCTAAAGCTCCCGCCGAACCGAACAGGATAAATTTCCCCGCTCCCGTATGCCAGTTGATTTCAATTATGTCCGTTCCTGCAAGCGCGGCTCCGATTTCTGAAAGATAAAAAGCTATTTTCTTATCATTGATATTCAAAAGATGTATAGGTTTAATCCGATTTGCCGCCCGCATTTCCCCTATCTGCTCATTTGGAAACCGTTCCAGTACGGCAGGATATATTTCTCTTGAAAATGTACCTATCGCAATATCGCAGATTTTCCCTTGTTCGCCAAAAAAAGCTTTCGGTGAAATGATTGCCTCACTCTTTGGGTCAAATGAATCAATAATCATTTTGCTTCCTCCGTTGTTTTTGTTAATTTTTTTGCTTTTACCTAGCCTTTCTTCATCTCCAGATAATCCAAAACCTCATACCCGCACTTTTCATACAAACGGACGGCATTAACATTCTCCCTTTCCGCCTCAAGCCTGAATATGCAGTCGGAATATTTACCCTCAATATAATCAAAAAACGCCGCTCCCATGCCCCTGCCGCGATACTCCGGTTTGATATACAAATCCTCTATCCATACGCAGGGCTTTCCAAACTCCGTAGAAAAGCTTTTCGCCGCCATCGCATAACCTAAAATCTCTTCGCCCTCGTCAAAAACATACCCTTCTAAATATGGACAATCCGACACGCAATTTTCTACATCGCTCCTGAAAATCTCTTCCGAGCCGTTGCTCAATACCGCGGGTGAAGCATAAAATACCCGCATCATCTCCATTACTTTTTCCGCGTCCGCCTGACACATATCCCTTATCATCATAACAGTTCCTTCGCCCTCCGCAAAATCGGCACTTCTCTATTGGCAATTAACCTCCCCAATTTTGTATCAGCGCACTTTTCATATTTCTTCAAAGCCTCATCATATGTCATTTTCAGAGTAGACAAGTGAAAGTCCTCTATCTCATCACGCATCATATGCGTCTCTCCGAAAGCCAAAACCTTGCAGAGATAATAATTGTTAATATTGTGCCTGTGAATTAAATTATAGTAATCGTCCACAACTCCGATTTTGCAAAGTATCTGAACCTCTGCGCCAAGTTCTTCACTTAATTCCCGTTTTAGCGCATCAGTCAAACTCTCGTTTCTTTCAACTCCACCTCCCGATGTCTCAATCAAAGTAGCTTTGCCAAAATGGTCGTCGCGCATAACCCTCACAAAATAATAATATCCCTGCTCATCAAAAACAACCGCCCTGACAATTTCCCTGTCATGATCCGTATACTCAAAAGCCCACTCCGTATCCTGCAATTCCAACCTTATTTCTGATTTGTCTTCCATAACCTTCCATTCCTCCATAATCTATTTTTTACAATCCGGCTTTGCCATAAAAAGCAAAAAATCGTTCACTCAAACTGCGCATTATAAAGCTGGCTGTAAAATCCCTTCTTCGCCATAAGCTCTTTATGGCTTCCCTGCTCGACTATCTCGCCATGATTTACGACAAGTATCACATCAGCGTTTTTTATCGTCGAAAGCCTGTGCGCGATTACAAAGCACGTCTTGTCCTCCATCAGCCTTCTCATCGCCTGCTGTATCTGGATTTCCGTGCGCGTGTCCACGTTCGAGGTCGCCTCGTCCAGTATCAGCATACGTGCGTCCATAAGCATTGCCCGCGCAATCGTGAGGAGCTGCTTCTGCCCCTTGGAAATATTCGTGCCATCGTCGGTGAGAATGGTATCATATCCGTCGGGCAGGCGCTTTATATAAGAATGAATTTTTGCCGCCTTTGCCGCAGCAACCACCTCGTCATATGTAGCGTCAGCGCGCCCGTAAGCGATATTTTCAAAAATCGTTCCCTGAAAAAGCCATGTGTCCTGCAGCACCATGGCATATGAGCGACGCAAGCTTGAGCGCGTTATGTCCCTTATATCATTGTTGTCAACATATATATTTCCGTCATCAATGTCATAAAAGCGCATAAGCAGATTTATAAGCGTAGTCTTGCCAGCCCCCGTAGGTCCTACTACAGCGACAAGCTTTCCGCGCGCGGCATGCAGGTTCAGGTTTTTTATGACAGTAATGTCATTATTGTAGCCAAAGCTTACATTTTCAAGCCGCACATCGCCGTCGGTATGTTCAAGCGCAATCGCGTTTTCGCTGTCGGCAGGCTCGGGCAGCTCATCAATCATATTGAAGACGCGTTCAGCCGCCGCAAGCGCAGACTGCAGCTCGCTTATAATGTTCGCAGCCTCGTTTATCGGACCTGAAAATTTTCTCGCGTACAGGACAAAGGAAGAAATTTTCCCCACGCTGAGCTGCCCGTGCAGGAACAAAAAAGCGCCGAAAGTGCTCACCAGCGTAAGCGAAAGGTTATTCACAAAATTTACAGACGGTCCGACGACACTGCCATAATATTCCGCCTTGTAGTATGCCTCAACTGCCTCCTCGTTTTTGCCATCGAAGCGCGCGATTGTGTTTTCCTCCTGATTGTATGCCTTCAGCGTTTTCTGCCCTGAAATCATCTCCTCGACAAAGCCGTTTAGCTCGCCAAGCTTCCTCGAACGCAGGCGAAACATCGGCCGCGTCTTGCTTGTAAGGTACTTTGTAATCACTATCGAAAGCGGCACGGTAAACGCAAAGATAAGCACAAGCTTCGGCGAAATTACGACCATCATAAAAAGCGCGCCGATAACCGTGATAACCGTAGTCAAAATCTGCACTATATCATTTGAAAGCGAAGTATTTACAGTATCTATGTCATACGAGATGCGGCTTATGATATCGCCCGTCTGATGCGTGTCAAAATACCCGACAGGCAGTTCCAAAAGCCTATGGAACACATCATGCCTCATTCGGTACACGACTTTGCGGCTTATGTTTATCATCAGCACGGCAAGCGCATACGAAAGCAGCGACGAAAACAGGTAAAACACCACCATAAGCCCCGCGTAATAAAACACGCGCGGAAAATCCACTTTCCCTTCGCCAAGCTCTATCGCGTCTATGGCGTAACCCGAAAGCATAGGGCCTATAAGCGCCATTACGTTGCTGCCTACAGTGAGCGCAAGCGCAAGCAGCAGCATAAACTTATACTTCATCATATATGCGCCGAGCCGCAGCATTGTGCCTTTTCTGTTTTTGGGTTTCTCATATTTCTGGTTCTGCTTATCAGCCATTATGTCTCCTCCGATCCGTCAGTTCTTGAAACGCATTCCTGCCCCTTCTTCATCTCCAAATAGCCCAGTACCTCATACCCGCGCTTTTCATACAAATGAATGGCATTCACATTTTCCCTTTCCGCCTCAAGACGGAATATGCAGTCACGATATTTCCCTTCAATATAGTCAAAAAACGCCGCGCCTATCCCTCTGCCACGGTACTCTGGTTTGACATACAAGTCCTCTATCCATATGCAGGGCTTTCCAAACTCTGTTGAAAAGCTTTTTGCCGCCATCGCATAGCCTAAAATCTCCCCGCCCTCGTCAAAAATGTACCCCTCCAAATACGGACATTCCGACACGCAGTTTTCTACATCACTCCTGAAAATCTCCTCCGAGCCATTGCTCAATACCGCGGGCGAAGCGTAAAATACCCGCATCATTTCAATTACCCTTTCAGCGTCTGCGCAGCGCATTTCCCTTATTATCATAGCAGTTCCTTTGCCCTCCTCAAAACTGGCACTTCCCTGTTTGCAACCAGCCTCCCAAGCTTCGTGTCAGCGCATCTTTCGTATTCCGCAAGAGCCTCATCATACGTCATTTTAAGAGTGGACAAATGGTAACTCTCTATCTCCTCCTGCGTCATATGCTTCTCCCCAAAAGACAAAAGCCTGCAGAGATAATAATTGTTTATATTATGCCTATGAATCAGATTATAATAATCATCTACAACCCCAATTTTGCAAAGTATCTGAACATCCGCGCCAAGCTCCTCCTTTAGCTCCCTTTTCAGCGCGCAGGTCAAACTCTCGTTGTCTTCAACGCCGCCGCCCGAGGTTTCAATCAGAGTAGCTTTGCCAAAATGATCGTCTCGCATAGCCCTCACAAAATAATAATACCCCTCATCATCAAAAACGATTGCCCTCACAATTTCCCTGTCATGATCAGTGTATGTAAAATCCCACTCCGTGTCCTGCAGTTCTATCCTTATTTCCGATATATTTTCCATGTTTTTCCCTTCCTTCATAATTCTTTCTAAGCAGCATTTACAATAGTCCGCCTGATTAGCCCAAATTTAGGCGCTTTGCAATAGCCCGATAATCTTTTCCTCGCCAAGCAGCATCAAAAAATCACGCACCCTCCCCTTCGCCAATCTGCGAAACGCTTATCTCACGGTAAATCTCACAATTCTCCATAAGTTCATCATGCGTGCCATAACCAATCATTTTACCGTCATCAAGCACCAGAATATGGTCGGCATACATCACAGAGCTTATGCGCTGCGCTATAATCACCTTCGTCGTGTCCCTGAAATGCTCCGCAAGCTCATGCCTAAGCGCCGCGTCAGTCTTGTAGTCAAGCGCGCTCGAGGAATCATCAAGCACCAGTATCTCAGGATGCGCCGCAAGCGCCCTCGCAATCAGCACCCGCTGCTTCTGCCCGCCGCTCAAATTCGCTCCCCTGATATTCACAAGCTTGTCATAACCGCGCCCCTTCTCCTCGACAAACTCCTTCGCCCGCGCATAAAGCACAGCCTCCTTTACCTGCTCATCGCTAAGCTGTCTGCCAAGCCTGATATTTTCAGTAATCGACTGTTCAAAAAGAGTATCATTTTGAAAAACCACGCCAAACTTGTCGCGCAGCGCTTTCGTTTCTATCGAGCGTATGTCCTCCCCGCCTATATATACCGCGCCGCTGTCAGCGTCATAAAACCTCATAAGAAGCTGCGCAATCGTACTCTTGCCCGAGCCTGTAGCGCCGAGTATGCCAAGCGTCTCGCCTCTTTTCAGCGCAAAGCTTATATCCTCGACATCAGGCTCTCCGCCCTTATACGAAAAGCTCACATGGTCAAACCTGATAAACGCATCCTCATTTTCAAGCCGCTCAAACACCCCGCAGAGCATTTCAGGCGGCGCCTCAATCACCTCGACAATACGGTCCGCCGACGCCACAGCCTTTGATATAATCACAAACATCTTTGAAATATTTATCATCGCATTAAGTATAATGGTAAAATACGTCAGAAACGCCAGTATCTTCCCAACCTCGCAAAGCCCCGCATTCACACGGTAAGCCCCCGCCAGCACGACAAACACAAGACCGAGGTTGAGGAACATATTCATACTAGGATTTACCACCGCCATCGTAGTGTCAGCCTTCCTCTCGCGCCCCACCACCTCTTTATTCACGGCATCATACTTTTCCTTCTCATAATCAGTCTTTGACAACGCCTTTATAACGCGTATCCCCGCCACGTCCTCGCGTATAATCCGCACAAACTGGTCCACCGCCGCCTGCAGCGCCGTGTACATAGGAATACTTTTCTTTGAAACATAAATCGTAATAAACGCAATCACAGGCATAACCGACACCAGCACCAGCGTAAGCACAGGATCAAGCGTAAGCGTAACCAAAATACCGCCCACAATCAAAATCGGCGCCCTCACCCCAAGACGCTGCACACGCCCAAGCATCTGATGCACATTGTAAGTGTCCGTCGTAAGCCGCGATATCAGCGAAGGTTTCGTAAACCTGTCCGTCTGCGAATGTGAAAGCCACATAATCCGCTCAAACAAATCATGCCTCACCGCCCGCGTAGTGTCCCGCGCCACCCTCGACGCCATCCTGTTTGCAATAACATTAAAAACAAGCGCAAGCACAGAGCATATAAACATCACAACACCCCAGAAAAATATATCCCCCTGCTTTCCCTGCGGAATAACCGTATCAATCATATACGCCAAAATCCAAGGCAGACACAAATCCATAATAGTCCCCACAAACTTTATCACAAACCCAAACGCCATCCGCGCATAATACGGTCTCAGATAATATGTAATCACTTTTTTCACGCCACCCAGCCCTCCATTTCTGCACTATCACACAATCAGTCTTGCACAACATAAACAAACCGCATTTATCATTGCACCCCAAATTATTTTTTTCAAAATACTTATTTACAACCCACCACTTTTAATTATAATAATAAATAGAAAGAAAAACAACAAAATACTAACATTTAGCACCCACACCAGTGCAGAACGGAGGAAAAATGGGCATATACGCAATAACAGGCGCATCAGGCGACATAGGCGCCGCAACAAAAAAACTCTTGGAAACCGACGGACACAAGGTAATAAACATAGACCTAAACGACGGCGACATCTGCGTAAACCTCGCAAAACCCGAAGGCAGACAAACCGCAATAGACGAACTCCACAAAATCTGCCCCGACGGCTTAGACGGCATGATCTGCTGCGCAGGCGTACCTGGCGCATGCGGCAACCTCGGCCTCATAGTATCACTAAACTACTTCGGCACAGTCGCGCTCGCCAAAGGCGTATATGATCTGCTCGAAAAAAAACACGGAAGCTGCGTAGTCACCTCCTCAAACACCATCTCCCAAGGCGCAGGCAGGACAGACATAGCAGATCTGCTGAATAACATCGAAGACGAAGCCCGCATACTCGAGCTCGTCAAAAGACTCGACGCGTCAAAGCTTAGCGTAGGAAACAGCATATACGTTTCCACAAAGTACGCGCTCGCCCGCTGGGTAAGACGCATCTCCGCATCATGGGCGGCAAACGGTGTGAGGATAAACGCCATAGCCCCAGGCAACGTAAACACGGCAATGACCGCGACAATGTCCACCTCATCAAAAATGGCGCTCAACGCCCTGCCAATCCCCACAAAATACGGGCTTGAAACCCTTATGGATCCGATAGAGATTGCGGAGGTAATGGTCTTTCTCGTATCGCCAAAGGCAAACGGCATAAACGGCAACGTATTATTCGTAGACGGCGGCACAGACGCGCTTCTCAATTCCGAGAAGGTTTATTAGGAAAGGAGACGGCATTTATGACACCAATAGAAAAATATGTAGAAGCTATGGAAAATAAAGACTTCGCGGCACTTGCAGAGCTTTTTACAAAGGATGGGATTCTGTGCGACTACTGCTCCACCTCGTCAAGCCAGAAGGAATACCACATATACGGCAGGGAAGCGATAAATATGTTTTTCAGAAATAAATTCGGCTTCCGCCAGTATTCGATATTCGGCGCGGAAGTCGTAAACGACGAACAGGCGGAATTTATCGCAAACTTCGGCGGCTACAATATAATGGCAATCGCCACAGTCCGCGAAATTGATAAAGACGGATATATCAAAAAGCTCACAGTCAGACCTAAGTAAACATACAAACAAGCTCTTATAAAGGGATTGCTGCAAGTCAATACATGCGGCAATCCCTTTTATATGTTTCTAACGCTCATACAAATCCGCAAATTTCACCAGCTCATCACGTATCTTTATATGCTGCGGACAGATGCGCTCGCATTTCCCGCATTTGATGCACTCCGATGCATTGCCATGGTTCATCGAATACCTCTCATAATACATATTCGTCTTCTTCCCCGTAGCCGCATACATATTGTATAAGCCAAAATACGCAGGAATATTTATATTCTGAGGACACTCCTCCATACAGTATTTACAGTTTGTGCAGGGCGTAATGCTGTCATTTACAATATCCGTAATCCGTTCAAGCATTTTCTGCTCGTCGCCGTTCAGCGGCTTAAAATCCTTCATATACGAAACATTATCCTTCACCTGCTCCAAGCTGCTCATACCACTGAGCACCATCATCACATTGTCAAGCGATGCGGCATAGCGTATAGCGTAAGACGCAGGCGAACCCTCAGCGCCGCACTCCTTCATCACGTCCATAGCCTTATCGGGAAGCGCGGCAAGGCTTCCGCCCTTCACAGGCTCCATCACTATAATCTTCTTGCCATGGCGGCAAGCCACATCATAGCAAGCCCCCGACTGAATGGCAGGGCTGTTCCAGTCAAGGTAATTGATTTGAAGCTGCACCATATCCATCTCAGGATATTTTGTCAAAATCTCATCAAGCAGCTGCGGATCATCATGATAAGAAAATCCGATATTCTTCACCAGCCCGCGCTCCTTCAAGCCGCATATAAATTCAAAGCCCCCAAATTTAAGAGTATTGCCGTAGCGCTCCTTGCCCATATTGTGCAGAAGATAATAGTCTGCTTGTGTCAAGTAAGGAATAAAAAAAATTTCATTTTTTTGCGAGCCACAGGCAAAGCCTGCCTATGGCTCAT
>CANQPM010000009.1 GCA_947625775.1 uncultured Lachnospiraceae bacterium
TATTATAGCGTCGCCGCTTTCATCCCTTGGCTTGAGCATCACGTCATACCTGCCGAAGCCGCTCTCGCGGTTTGATGATATCACGTACCTGTCCTTAAGCTCCACTGTAAGCCCCAGGACAAGACCATGGTAAAAGCGCTCGGGCTGTGTGCGTCCCGAGGCTTTTCCGCCTGTGTCAAAGCTGCTGAATATTTCCTCCGATATGATGTCCCAGTAGGTGGTAAATTTCTTGCTGTAAAGATGGCTAATTATCGACCATGGATTATAGATTTTTTATTGGCAGTAAGGGGTATTAGCCATAAACACATTGTAGTAGGAGAGTAAAAATATATATAATATCTATATATGACAAAACCTTCAGTTGATAATATTTGTAAAAACATCTATAAATGCTGATTCTGTTATATATTTTTTTAATATTAAGAAATTTTCAAGAGTCAATAAAAATAGCTTGCCAACTGCATTGTAGTAGGACTATTATAAGATATAAGTATTTTTAACACTGTAAAGAGCTTTTGATATGGGAAATGGCATGAAAACGGGTATAAGGCTGCGTGGGCGCTGCGGGGCGGCTTTATAAAATGATTGTGGTTTTGCACAGAAGGCAGCGCAGAAATGAGGAAAAAATGAAACAGGCTGACAGTAGAAATCTGACCATGGTAATGGACTTGTATGAGCTTACCATGGCAAACGGTTATTTTAATGACGGCGACATGCAGTCAAAGGTTGCTTTCGACGTATTTTACAGGAAAAATCCCGACAGGGGCGGCTTTGCGATTTTCGCGGGGTTAGAGCAGATTGTGGAATATATTGAAAACCTGCATTTTTCAGACGAGGACATTGAGTATCTGCGCTCACTGAATACGTTCACGGACGCGTTTCTCGATTATCTCAAGAATTTTGAGTTTCGCGGCGACATTTACGCTTTTCCCGAGGGGACTATTATGTACCCGAATGAGCCGATTCTGACGGTAATTGCGCCGCTCATTGACGCACAGCTTGTAGAGACCGCCATACTGGCGCAGGTAAATCATCAGTCGCTTGTAGCCACAAAGACAAGCCGCATAGTGAGGGCGGCGGCAGGCAAGGCTGTCTCGGATTTTGGCGCAAGGCGCGCGCACAATATGGACGCAGCGGTTTACGGGGCAAGGGCATCTTACATAGGAGGCGCGTCGGGTACGGCGACAGTGCTTGCGGGACAGATGTTCGGCATACCCGTGAGCGGCACTATGGCGCACAGCTGGGTAATGTACTATCAGGACGAGTTTGAGGCGTTCAAAAATTACGCCGTAAATTATCCCGACAACACGGTGCTCTTAGTCGATACCTACGACACAATCAAATCGGGCATACCAAACGCAATCCGCGTGGCGCATGAGGTCTTGGAGCCCATGGGCAAGCGCCTCAAGGGAATAAGGATAGACAGTGGCGACCTTGCATACCAGTCAATAAGGGTGAGAAAAATGCTTGACGACGAGGGGCTTACCGATTGCAAAATTATAGTTTCAAACAGCCTTGACGAGCACACCATCACGTCGCTTAACAGCCAGAAGGCGCGCATAGACAGCTACGGCGTAGGCGAACGCCTTATCACTGGGGCATCAAGCGACTACTCGGAGGATAGCCTCTCACTTCTCGGCGCTGTGTATAAAATAGCGGCGGTTGAGGAAAACGGCGCGTTTGTCCCACGCATAAAAATTTCAGGCACGGTTGAAAAAATCACAAATCCCGGGCTTAAAAAGGTATACCGCATTTACGACCAGAACGGCAAGGCAAAGGCTGATCTGCTCGCAAAGGCTGACGAGGAAGTTGACCTAAGCGGAGAGTTCAGGTTTGTAGATCCGCAGATGCCATGGAGAAATCTCAAATTCGTGAACTGCACGGCAAAACCGCTGCAGGTAAAAATATTCGAGAACGGAAAACGCGTGTATGACCTGCCCACGCTTGAGGAGATAAGGGCGTATGTAAAGAAGCAGCTTGCGGACGAGATTTGGGAGGAGGAGCAGAGGTTTATAAATCCCCATGTGCATTATATGGATATGACTCCCGACTATTATGACATGAAGATGAGCCTGCTGCACGAGAAATCCTCAAAGAACGCGTAAGAAATATGCGCACTGCACAAAAAATCCATTAAAAGCGCATGAATTTCATGGAAATTTCGTGATATTGACGACAAATTGTATAAAATTTTCACACATTTATATACAATTTGCCAAGATTGGCGCAATGAAAAATAAAAATGTTTAAAAATTTTACTTTTTATAGTATAATGTAAAGAATGAAGACGGAATTTTTTAAAAATAACAAATTAATAACTAAATTAAGCGGTTTATTCGAGGGACAGGATAAAAATGCGCCCTCGGACGAACAAAAATTAAAAGGGGGAGGTAATGACGATATGCCTAAAAAACCAATTATCGACAAAGAATTTTTTAAGCGGAGCGTACTGTACAATGTAAAGACACTGTATAGAAAAAATCTCGAGGAGGCTACGGAGCAGCAGATTTTCCAGGCTGTATCATATGCGGTAAAGGACGCTATCGTTGACAACTGGCTTAAGACTCAGGAAGCATACGACGAAAAGGACCCTAAGATTGTATACTATATGTCAATGGAGTTCCTTATGGGGCGCGCCCTTGGCAATAACATGATCAACCTGATGGCTTACAAGGAGTTTTCAGAGGCTTTGGAGGAGCTCGGACTTGACATCAATGTAATCGAGGATCAGGAGCCTGACGCTGCGCTCGGCAATGGCGGTCTTGGACGTCTTGCGGCGTGCTTTTTGGACTCGCTTGCTACGCTTGGCTATGCGGCATACGGCTGCGGCATACGTTACAGATACGGTATGTTCAAGCAGGAGATTAGGGACGGATATCAGAAGGAAGTTCCCGATGACTGGCTCAGGGACGGCAACCCGTTTGAGTTGCGACGCCCCGAGTACACAAAGGTTATCAAGTTCGGCGGCAACGTTGCATGCAGGGAGGAAGACGGCAAGCTTATCTTCTATCAGGAGAATTACCAGTCGGTTAAGGCTATCCCTTACGATCTGCCCATAGTAGGCTATGGCAACGGCATTGTAAACACCCTTAGGATTTGGGACGCTGAGCCTATGGATTGTTTCAACCTTGACTCATTTGACAAGGGCAACTATCAGATGGCAGTAGAGCAGAACAACCTTGCAAAGAACATAGTAGAGGTGCTTTATCCCAACGACAACCACATATCAGGCAAGGAGCTTCGCCTGAAGCAGCAGTATTTCTTCATATCAGCGTCAGTACAGACGGCGATTGAGAAATATATGTCAAAGCACCATGACATTCACAAATTCCATGAGAAAGTGACCTTCCAGCTAAACGACACGCACCCCACGGTGGCAATCGCAGAGCTTATGAGAATATTGCTTGACGATTTCAGGCTTGAATGGGACGAGGCGTGGGAGATTACGACAAAGACCTGCGCATATACAAACCACACGATTATGGCGGAGGCGCTTGAGAAGTGGCCTATCGACATATTCCAGAGACTTCTTCCGAGAATTTACCAGATTGTTGAGGAGATTAACCGTCGTTTTCTGCTCGATATCGTAAACAGATATCCCGAGCCAGCAGACAAGATTAAGAAGATGGCAATCATTTCAGACGGTCAGGTAAAGATGGCTCATATGGCGATTGTGGCAGGCTACAGCGTAAACGGCGTGGCTAGGCTCCACACAGAGATACTTAAGAAGCAGGAGCTCAAGGACTTCTATGAGATGTTCCCTGAGAAGTTCAACAACAAGACAAACGGCATCACACAGAGGCGTTTCCTGCTCCATGGCAACCCGCTGCTTGCAGACTGGGTAACTGATAAGGTAGGCGACGAGTGGATTGTAAACCTTCCTGTAATCAAGGGCATTGAGAAGTATGCGACAGATCCCGCGGCTCAGAAAGAGTTTATGGCAATCAAGCGCAAGAACAAAGTGCGTCTTGCAAAATACATCAAGGAGCACAACGGCATTGACGTCGATCCCGACTCAATATTTGACGTGCAGGTCAAGAGGCTTCACGAGTACAAGCGCCAGCTTTTGAATATTCTGCATGTAATGTACCTTTACAACCAGCTTAAGGCAAATCCCAATATGGAATTCTATCCCAGAACATTCATATTTGGCGCGAAAGCGGCGGCAGGCTATATGAATGCTAAGCTTACCATCAAGCTTATCAATTCAGTGGCTGAAAAGATTAACAACGATCCTGCGGTTAATAAGAAGATTAAGGTTGTATTTATTGAAAATTACAGAGTGTCAAATGCCGAGATTATCTTTGCAGCGGCTGACATTTCAGAGCAGATATCTACGGCAAGCAAGGAGGCGAGCGGCACAGGCAACATGAAATTTATGCTTAACGGCGCGCTCACGCTTGGCACAATGGACGGCGCTAACGTTGAGATTGTAGAGGAAGTCGGCTTGGATAACGCGTTTATATTCGGCTTGAGCTCAGACGAGGTTATCAATTTTGAGAACAACGGCGGCTACAATCCTATGGATATCTACAACCACGACGCTGATATCAAAAAGGTGGTTGACCAGCTTGTTGACGGCACATATTCAAGCGACAAGGAGCTTTTCAGAAGCCTGTACAATTCCCTGCTCAATACGCAGAGTACGGACAAGGCAGACCGCTACTTTATCTTGAAGGATTTCCGTTCATATGCGGAGGCTCAGAAGCGTGTTGAAAAGGCATACAGAAACACGAGCGGCTGGGCAAAGAGCGCAATGCTCAATGTAGCGAATGTCGGCAAGTTTACGTCTGACAGAACCATTCAGGAGTATGTTGACGATATCTGGCATCTTGACAAGGTAGTAATAGAATAGTGATAAATGCCGTAATCTAATCTCTTATGAGAGGGGTTGCGGCATTATTCATATATAATAATTGTAATAAATTATAATAATTGTAATAAATAAGGAAAGGTTCGGTGTTTATCAATGATACAATTATTTGAAGGCGGAGTTTACCTCGTAAACGGCACGGAGCTTATCGCGGATTCTGCAGACGCGCAGGCGGCGGTAAAGGCAAAGACTGGCAGAGAGATAAGCAAAGCGGAGGCAGCTAAAGGCACTATCGCCTACGGCATACTCAAAAGCCACAATACCTCAGACAACATGGATAAGCTCAAAATAAAGTTTGACAAGCTTACCTCGCACGATATCACATTCGTAGGCATTATCCAGACAGCGCGCGCGTCGGGACTTACCAAGTTCCCTGTGCCTTATGTGCTTACAAACTGCCACAACTCGCTCTGCGCTGTGGGCGGCACTATCAATGAAGACGATCATATGTTTGGACTGACTTGCGCAAAGAGATACGGCGGTGTATATGTGCCTCCTCACCAGGCGGTTATTCACCAGTTCGCGCGCGAGATGCTTGCAGGCGGCGGCAAGATGATTCTGGGCTCAGACTCTCATACGCGCTATGGCGCACTTGGCACTATGGCTATGGGCGAGGGCGGGCCTGAGCTTGTCAAGCAGCTTTTGAATCAGACTTATGATATAAATATGCCTGGAGTAGTGGCTGTTTACCTTGAGGGCGCTCCTGTAAAGGGCGTAGGCCCGCAGGACGTGGCGCTTGCGATTATCGGAGCAGTATTTAAAAACGGCTATGTAAAGAATAAGGTAATGGAGTTTGTAGGGCCGGGCGTCGCGTCGCTTTCGGCTGATTTCCGTATCGGCATTGACGTAATGACTACGGAAACTACCTGCCTGTCCTCAATTTGGAAGACGGACGACATAATTAAAGAGTTTTACGATATCCACGGCAGAAGCGAGGAGTACGCGGAGCTTAACCCTGATACGGTTGCATACTATGACGGCTGCATAAAGATAGATTTGAGCAAAATAAAGCCTATGATAGCAATGCCCTTCCACCCGAGCAACACATATACTATCGAGGAGCTGAATGCTAACCTCATGGACATACTCGACGACTGCGAGAAAAAGGCGCTGGTAAGCCTTGACGGCGCGGTTGACTTTAAGCTGAAGGACAAGGTGAGAAACGGAAAGCTCTACGTAGAGCAGGGAATTATCGCAGGCTGCGCGGGCGGCGGCTTTGAAAACATCTGCGCGGCGGCCGACATTCTCGAAAACGCAAGCATTGGACCTGATGAGTTTACGCTGAGCGTTTATCCCGCATCTATGCCTATTTATATGGAGCTTGTCAAAAACGGCTGCGCGGCAAAGATTATGCAGACAGGCGCGGTATTAAAGACGGCATTCTGTGGCCCGTGCTTCGGTGCAGGCGACACGCCCGCAAACAATGCGTTTTCAATCCGTCACTCTACGAGAAACTTCCCTAACCGCGAAGGCTCTAAGCTCCAGAGCGGTCAGATTGCGTCAGTTGCGCTTATGGACGCGCGATCAATCGCGGCAACGGCAGCTAATAAGGGGTATCTTACTCCTGCTACGGAATTTGATGGCGAGTTTAATAAATACAAGTATTTCTTCGACAAGAAGATTTACGAGAACCGCGTATTTGACTCAAAAGGCGTTGCAGATGAGTCTGTAGAGATAAAATTCGGACCGAACATCAAAGACTGGCCCGCTATGGTGGCATTGACGGACAATCTGCTTTTGAAGGTAGTTTCCGAGATACACGACCCTGTAACGACCACAGACGAGCTTATCCCGTCAGGCGAGACATCATCGTACCGCTCAAATCCGCTTGGGCTTGCAGAGTTTACGCTTTCGAGAAAAGATCCGAATTATGTAGGGCTTGCAAAGGAAGTTCAGGCTGCGGAAAAGGCAAGAGAGGACGGCGAATGTCCGTTAAAGCAATTCCCTGAGCTTGAAACGCCTTGGAATGAGATGAAGAAGATTAAACCCGATGCAGACAGCAAAAACACAGGCATCGGCAGCACAATCTTTGCGGTCAAGCCGGGCGACGGTTCGGCGCGCGAGCAGGCGGCAAGCTGCCAGAAGGTGCTCGGAGGCTGGGCGAACATTGCAAACGAGTACGCTACAAAGCGATACCGCTCTAACCTTATAAACTGGGGTATGCTGCCTTTCATTATAAAAGAGGGCGAGCTGCCGTTTAAGAACCTTGACTATATTTTTATACCTGATATAAGAAAAGCAGTCGAGGAAAAGGCGGACACTGTAAAGGCGTATGTAGTAGGCGGCGGAAAGAATACGGAGTTTGAGCTGACGCTTGGCGAGCTTACTGACGAGGAAAGGCAGATTATTTTGAAGGGCTGTTTGATTAACTATAATAGAATTTAAGAATAAATAATATTTATGGAAAAGCTCTTAGGTTTGCATAATATGCAGATTTAAGAGCTTTTTTGGTTTGGGGTTATATTAAACCGTCCGCCTGAGCAGGGACATACACCCTATTCAGACCAAACGGAACTTAGATTTTCTTAGGTGCTGTTTTTTAGCACCTTAGAAAATCTTTCCGTTTTGCTCTCGCTCCGTGGGAAGCGTAGCGGACACTAAGCTCAACGGCGCGTTAAAAGGAGCTGCGCTTTTAACGCGCCGTTGAGCTAAGTGCCGACGCTCCCCAAGGGTCTTCATAGGGTGTATGTCCCTGCTCAGGCTGCTGTATTGGTGGCATTTACGTAAGATGGTGCGTGTGCCGTAGTAGGTAGGCAGTGAGCAACAGTGTATTTTGGACCTTCATAGGGTGTATGTCCCTGCTCAGGCTACTGTATTGGTGGCGTTTACGTAAGATGGTGTGTGTGCCGTAGGGGAAGTTAATGCGTGATGGTGTATTTTAAATGTTAGTCGGTATTTATTGAATGGTAATGTAGAATAAATTAAAGTTGTACACAAATAGTGATTAGTAATCGTGCATATAAAGGCGCAGAAAACAGGAATATGTTTCAGAGAGTAAATAAATATTTGGTGTATAGATGAACACAGCGAATTAATGACATATTCAAGAAAACAAGCTACAGTAAATTCGACTACAGCCATACCAGCAAAATAGCTAACGGCATATTTAAGATAATAAACTAGAGTAATTCAACTACAGCATACCAACAACTTAGCCCGAGCAGAGTAATATACCCCATGAAGACCCTTGGGGAGCGTCGGCACTTAGCGAAGCAAGCTGTAAAAGCGTAGCTCCTTTTACAGCGCGGCTGAGTTTAGTGTCCGCTACGCTTCCCACGGAGCGCAAGCGGGTCTGAATGGGGTATATTACTTTGTTCGGGCGGACTTATGCGATACCCATATTCATTTTTTACAATTTTTTTCTAAAAGTTTGTCCTCATAAATTCATTCCCGCAATCATAAAATAGATATAGCTTATCACCCCATTTGTACACTCATTGGAAACACACCCCAATTTTAACATTATTTTTGTAAATATTTCAAGAAACCCAAAAATCATCCAGAAAAAATATATTAAAATTACACAAACCACTATCATTTTTTGGAAATTTATAGTATAATTTCAATAAAATAAAAAATATGAGGAGGTAGACTATGGCAAAAGAAATGATTGCAATGCTGCTGGCCGGAGGACAAGGCTCGCGCCTTTACACCCTGACGCAAAAGCTGGCAAAACCCGCTGTCCCCTTTGGCGGAAAGTATCGAATAATCGACTTCCCGCTGTCAAACTGTGTCAATTCGGGAATTGATACAGTAGGTATACTTACACAGTACCAGCCCCTGGTGCTCAACGAGTATATCGGAAACGGACAGCCGTGGGATCTGGACAGACTCTACGGAGGCGTACATGTGCTCCCGCCTTATCAGCAGGCAAGCGGTTCAGACTGGTATAAGGGTACGGCAAACGCCATTTACCAGAACATCAACTTTATCGAGAGGTATGATCCAAAATATGTCATCATTCTCTCAGGCGACCAGATATGCAAGCAGGACTACAGCGATTTCCTCGAGTTCCATAAGTCAAAAGGAGCCGAGTTCAGCGTAGCCGTTATGGAGGTGCCTTGGGAGGAGGCAGGACGTTTCGGTCTCATGGTTACTGACGAAAACGACAAGATCACGGAGTTCCAGGAAAAACCGAAGGAGCCCAAGTCAAATCTTGCTTCAATGGGTATTTATATATTCAACTGGAATATCCTCAAACAGTACCTTATCGAAGACGAAAATGATCCCAACTCCGAGAACGACTTCGGTAAGAATATTATTCCCAATCTGCTTCAGGATAACAGGGAAATGTACGCATACCGTTTCAACGGCTACTGGAAGGACGTCGGCACCATTTCCTCACTCTGGGAGGCAAACATGGAAGTGCTCGATCCCGAAAACAGCGGCATCAACCTCTTTGACGAGGACTGGCGCATATACAGCAGAAACAGCGGTATGACCGGCCACAGGATAGGCGCTAACGCAGTGCTTGAAAATTCAATGATTACAGACGGCTGCAG
Source organism: uncultured Lachnospiraceae bacterium (assembly GCA_947625775.1). Lineage (GTDB taxonomy): Bacteria > Bacillota > Clostridia > Lachnospirales > Lachnospiraceae > COE1. Next base: position 9,376 of record CANQPM010000009.1, read on the forward strand.
CATCGAGGGTGAGATTAAGCACTCTATCCTTTTTGCAGGTGTAAAGGTTGAGGAAGGCGCGGTTATTGAGGACGCAGTCGTAATGGGCGGCAGCGTTATCAAGGCGGGCGCGCAGGTTAAGCACTGTATAGTGGCTGAAAACGTAGTAATTGAGAAGGACGCCGTAGTAGGCGCTATGCCCGAGGGCGACGAGAAGGGCGTGGCTACTATAGGCTCGGGCGTAACCATAGGCGAAGGCGCGGTAATCGGACCAAAGGCTATGGTATCAAGTGATGTAGAGGGAGGCGGCAAGATATGGTAAATTCAAATGCAGATTCAGCAATGGGTATATTGTTCCCAAACAGCTATGATTCACTGGTGCCTGAGCTTGTTGCCGAGCGTCTGATGGCATCAATACCGTTTGCGAGCCGTTACAGAATGGTTGACTTCCTGCTTTCAAGCATGGTAAACAGCGGCATTGACAACGTATCTCTTATTGTAAAGAAAAATTATCATTCCCTTATGGATCACCTTGGCTCAGGCAGGGAGTGGGATTTGACGCGTAAAAAAGGTGGCTTGAACATCATTCCTCCGTTTGCGCAGAAGACTGTCAATGTGTACAACGGCAGGGTTGAGGCGATAGCAAGCATTATCGACTATCTCAAACGCCAGAGCGAGAAATACGTCATCATGGCGGACACGAATATTGCCGTAAACTTTGACTTTGGCGCGCTTTTACAGCAGCATATCGACAGCGGGGCTGATGTGACGATTGCCTACACCAAGGAAGAAATTCCCGCGGATTTGGTAAATATCGACATCACCAAAAAGGATTTGTACTATACGCTTGACATAGACGACAGCGGCAGAGTGACAAATATCGTGGTAAACAATAAGGACAGTGGCGAAAAGAATGTTTCAATGAACATTTACGTTATTTCGCGCAAGCTCCTTATAGATCAGGTTGAGGAGGCTTATGTGAGCGGCAGGACATATTTTGAGCGCGACATAATAGCTCCCAAGCTTGACGTGCTTAATGTCAGGGGATATCAGCACACAGGCTACTATGCGCGCATTGTCAGCATAAACAGCTACTTCAATGAGAATATGAAGATGCTTGACGCGGACAACGTTGAGGGACTGTTTGCACCGAGCCCTATTTATACAAAGATTCGCGACGACAACCCGACGCGCTATATGGGCGGCGTACATGTTAAAAACGTGATGGCGGCTGACGGCTGCGTTATCGAGGGCGAGGTTGAGAACAGCATTCTCTTTAGGGGCGTAAAGGTAGGCAAAGGCGCAAAGGTAAAGAACTGCGTGCTCATGCAGGACACGGTTATTGAGACAGGCGCTCATGTAGAATATGCAATTACAGACAAAAACGTGAATATTTCGGCTTACAAGGAGCTTAAAGGCACAGAGTCATTCCCTGTATTTGTCGAAAAGCGTAAAAACGTATAGTTTTTTAAATTAAAAATAATGCTGCCGCGCTGAATGACTTGGCGCGGCGGTTTTTTTGTTTATGACAATAGAAAATTCTCAAGGGCATGGCATTTGACAAGCTTGTTAAAATATTAACCACGCATAACAAAGACAAAGCATAACAAAGACAAAGCATAAATTGGCGAATAAAGCATAAAATAGCAAAGAGCGTAACCGTAATGCATTTTTGCGCTTGTAAAGCCTTTATCGGACAATGCTGGGAGGCTGCGGCGTATAAATGCGGCAAGGCGGAGGATAATTGAAAAAGCTCCTAAAAATTCTTATATTTATAATTGTTGTGCCAATCATAGCAAGCATTATAATAAAGCCCGAGCTTACTGATAAGTCGGATGAGGAAAATGACACAGATGTCATATCTCTCCCCTTTTCAGTAATAATAGAAGATGACAAGGGCGCTTACGAATATACTCCCGAGGCTATAATCCCATATATGGTAAACGCGCTGACCTCGTGGGAGCTGCTTTCGGAATTTGAGGACACCGTAAATCCCGCGGCAAAGCGGCAGGAATACCTCAAAGCGCTTTCAATAGTGTGCCGCAGCAATCTCATCTACATATGGGAGCAGCAGGGGCGCCCTGAACGGATTGATATATGCGAAAGCGGGCTGCATATAAAAAACTATGACGACGCGCAAAAATTTGACGAGGCTGAAAGTGCGGCAGAAGCGACGCTTGGAGCTGTAATTACGAATGCGGACTCTGAAAAGGGGGCGGTAATTGCAGCTCCTTTTTATACTACGAAGGATTGGGACATAACGCTTGGAATTGCTGGCAAAGGCGACGGGCTGTCGCTAAATTACGCAGCTCTACTTGCTAAGGAAGGAAAGGATTTTTACAGCATATTAAACTATTTTTACAAAAATATGCAAATAACCATCTTTGACGTAAATTGACCATGAACTGAATAAATCAGTAAATTTCGGAAATGCTACTAATGTGGTAAAGCCATAAATAAATTGTAGCAGACAGATGGAGGTTGAAGATGGATAAACACAACAAGAAACGCCCTGCCGTACAGAAAGAGAAGGCAGGCATAATAGCCGCATCAGTATTTGTGCTGTCAGCGCTTACGCTTGCGGGCGTATATATGGCGGAGCGCAACAAGACAAATTCACAGGAGAACCGCATAGATTTTGCAAAGCTTGAACAGCAGAGCGAACAGGCTCAGGACAACGCCGCGGCAAAATCCGCGCAGGACAGCGATGCAGCGTCGGGGAACGCGGGCGCAGGCAGACAGACCGCAGACACATCGCTTGCAAAGACAGGAATAGATACGCGGTTTACAAGGGAAATTGATGATTTAAGCGATAACAACGATATGGACGTAGATCCCGCATATACGGAGGTAAATTCAGCCAATGTAACAAACACGCCTATAGAAGGGACTGATAAGGCGGCTGTCTTTATGGGAGAAAGCAATTCGTCGGAGAGCGCGGTTTCTGAAAATGAGGTAACCTCGGAAAACGAAATTGTCGCCGACAACGAGGCGGCTGCGCCTGCGGAGCTTTCCTTCACAGACGGAGAGACGCTGCAGCTTCCCGCAGTAGGAAACGTGCTTTTGGAATACAGCATGGACAAGGCTGTTTACCACGGCACAATGCAGCAGTACCGCTATAATCCCGCGCTTGTCATAGAAGCGTCTGAGGGCGAGATAATCACGGCGGCGGCAGACGGCATAGTGTCAAATGTATATTACGACGCGCAGACAGGCAATACCATAAGCTTTAATCTGGGCGACGGCTATGAGCTTACCTACGGACAGCTTGAGGACATTAACCTGCAGGTGGGCGACACAGTAGCGGCGGGAGATATGGTTGGCAAGGTGGCAAAGCCTACGATATATTACACTGACGAGGGCACGAATATTTACCTTAAGCTCACAAAAGACGGCGCGCCTGTAAACCCTCTGGACATGGCAGGCGGCTCAGGGCAGTAAATATATCTGAAAAGGAAAAGTAAAAGCAGATGCTTCTATTGAAAAATGCAACAGTCCGCACAATGGGCAAGGCGGGTACTTTTGAGGGCAGCGTGCTGATAAAGGAAGGCAAAATAGCCGAAGCCGCGCCAAATATAGAGCTTCCCGCCTCCGCGGATTGCGAAGTAATAGATTTAAATCACAATTTAGTAATGCCAGGACTTATAGAGGCGCATTGCCATATGGGCATAACCGAGGAAAAGAAGGGGCAGGAGGGCGACGACTGTAATGAGACAGTCCACCCGATAACGCCGATTTTAAGGTCAATAGACGCGATAAACGCGATGGACGCGGCTTTTCATGATGCCGTAAAGACGGGAATAACCGCCGCAAACATTGGTCCAGGCAGCTCAAATGTCGTAGGCGGACAGTTTGCCGTGGTAAAGACAGGCGGCGCAAGGCGGATTGACGACATGATTTTGAAATTTCCCTCCGCGATGAAGGTTGCCTTCGGCGAAAATCCAAAGGTCAATTACGCGGGGCTCAACACCTCGCCAGTCACAAGAATGGCGATTGCGGGGCTGCTTCGCGACGAGCTGACAAAAGCGCGCCAGTATTTAGACGATTATGAGAAAAACAACACGGAATACAGCCTTCATTATGAGGCATGGCGGCCAGTCTTTGAAAGGAAAATCCCGATAAAAGCCCATGTACACCGTGTAGACGATATTTTTACGGCGATACGCATAGCGAATGAGTTTGGGCTGAAAATGACGCTTGACCACTGCAGCGAGGGGCATCTGATAGCGGACGAGCTTGCCGCGGAGGGGTATCCTGCCATTGTCGGGCCTGATTTTGCAAGCAGGAACAAAATCGAAGTCCAGAATGTCGCATTCAAGACCGCGGGCGTATTGGCGAAGGCGGGCCTTACGGTGGCAGTCACGACAGACCACCCCGTATCTTTGATACAGTCCCTGCCGCTCTGCGTGGGAATGTGCGTAAAGCAGGGGCTGCCAATGGAGGAGGGGTATCGTGCGATGACGATAAACGCGGCAAAAATATGCGGCGCAGATGACCGCATAGGCAGCATAGAGCAGGGCAAAGACGCCGATTTGGCGGTATATGACGGCAATCCGATGGAGATTTTCACAAATACCCTTATGACGATTATAGATGGAAAAATCGTTTATAAAAACGATAAAGCGGCGCACACTCTTTACTAATAAGCCAAATGCGTGTACAATAAAGAGCGGAAGGTAAAATAGGTGGTATATGTTCAGCTTAAAAATAAATTCTAAAATAAAGCCTGTAAGCCTGATTTTATGCGTTATCCTCTCTTTAAACGGCTGTATGCCTGCCGCGTCGAATGAGCAGGGGCAGGCAGGCGGCGGGGCGCAGCCGCCGTCGGCGGAGGGCTATGGGGAGAACTATTCGGCGATGCTTTTGGAACAGGGCATAGCCCTTCCCGAAAGCCATGCGAGGATATACGTAAATCAGGCGGGCTACAGCCTGGAGCGCGGTAAAAAGGCGGTCTTTGCGCTTGAGGAGGGAGTTGACACCTTTAGGGTGGTAAGGGCTTCGGACAAAGAGACAGTCTATACAGGAGAAATCTCCGCCCTGCCGCAAAACAATACGGGCGGAGTTCTGCTTGGCATAGGCGATTTCTCACAGGTGAATCAGACGGGAGTATATTACATAGAATGTGACACCATAGGGCGTTCTTATCCGTTTACGATAGCTCAGGACTCATATGAGAAGCTGTTCCTCGGCTTGCTGCGCAACGCTGCTGACGTGAATTTGGCGGAGAATGCGCAGGGCGTGTGCGACGTAAGCTTTGGCATGAATATCCTGATGTATTCCCTCCAATGCAACGGAACGCTTTATGAGGAGGCATACACGCATCTGGCTGACAGCGGATATGAAGGCGATATGGTGACGGTGCTTCTGCAGATGGCCCAGTGGCTCCTGTCAAAACAGGAGGAGAACGGGAGCCTTTATGATGATTATGAAGCTACTGCGGCGTTTTGCGGCGCAATCACGATGAGTCTGGACACATTTGGAATTTACCAGTCAAGCGTAGCGCAGGAGTACAGTGATGCCGCCAAAAGGGCGTGGGACTGGCTTAACGGGCAGAAATGTGACACAGATGTCAGAAAAATGGCGCGGTTTTATGCCGCCGCGCAGCTTTTTAAATCAGAGGGAAAAGAGCAGTACAAAAATATAGCGCTTGAATTTCTTGACAGCGGGCTTGAAAGCTACAGCGACAGCCGCTTTGTGTTTTACGGAGTGATTACATATATGGGCTCACAGAATATAGACCGCGACCTCTGCACGCAGATAATGATAAAGCTTGTTGACGATACGGAGCAGATAAGCAATGCCGCAAAAAATGACGCGCTCTTAGGCACGGGAAAGCGCTCGGTCAGCGAAAACCTTGACAATATTCTGCTGCTCGGTTTCACAAATTATATAACGCCAAATAAGGAATACACGGCAATAATTGAGAATACCATACAATATATGGGCGGGCTCAATGAAAAGGGCGAATGCTATATTTCCAATGAGGGCGTCTGGCAGGCATCTGATGAAACGGCGGACAGGGGCTTTGAGTGGAACGCGATACTTTTGTTTGGCTGCAGCGATATGCTGAAAAACTTAAATGATATGAAAGGCAGCGCCGACGGCGCGGAAATGAGGTAAAAATGAAAATAGTAGTTTTAGCAGGCGGCATCAGCACGGAAAGGGATGTTTCGCTTGTCACGGGAGCGATGATTTATAAGGCGCTGAAAAGGACAGGACAGTATCAGCTTATGCTGCTCGACGTATATTTGGGATATGAGGGCAGGCTTGACAATCTTTTCGACAATGAAAAGGACTGGAGCGAGGGCTTTGGCGGAATATCCGAGATAAATCCCGACATAAGCGCGGTAAAGGCGCAGAGGAAGGATAATCCTAATTGCGTAGTCGGTCCAAACGTTATTGAAATATGCAAGCAGGCGGACATAGTATTTCTGGCGCTACACGGTCAGAACGGAGAAGACGGAAAAATACAGGCAATGTTTGACCTGCTCGACATAAAATACACAGGCACGGATTATCTGTCAAGCGCGCTTGCGATGGATAAGGCGGTTTCAAAGGAGCTGTTTAACAAGTACAATATCCCCACGCCGAACGGCATCACGGTAAACGGCGCAGAGGAGGCGAAAAAAGCAGTCAGCCAGTGGGAAAATTATCCCTGCATAGCCAAGGTAAACGCAGGCGGCTCAAGCGTGGGCGTGTACAAGGCGGACAGCAGAAATGAGCTTGAGGACGCGCTAAAAAAAGCGTTTGCCCTTGAAAAGCGTGTCATAATCGAGCGGTACATAGACGGCAGGGAATTTTCGATAGGCGTGATAGACGGTAAGGCGCTGCCAATCATAGAGATTGCGCCCAAGGTCGGCTTTTACGACTATAAGAATAAGTATCAGGCAGGCTCTACAGTAGAAACGTGCCCTGCGGAGCTTGATGACGATACCGCACGGAAAATGCAGGCATGCGCGGAGGACGTGTTTAAGGTGCTCAGGTTACAAACCTATGCGCGAATGGATTTCAGAATGGACAATGACGGTGGCTTTTACTGTCTTGAGGCAAACACCTTGCCTGGCATGACGCCCACCTCGCTTCTGCCGCAGGAGGCAGCTGTAATAGGCATGAGCTTTGAGGACTTGTGCCAGAAAATAATAGAGATTTCAATGAATAAATATAAATAATCTAAAAAAGGAGTTTAGGCGTGTCATGAAGAATATGACATTAAAAAATATTGCCACGGCAGCAGGTGGTGTGCTTTACGCGGACAGCGCATCTGCGGAAACAGACGTGGAAAAAACGGAGGCGTCTGGCGTAGTCATCGATTCGCGAAAAATAGAAAAAGGTTTTGTGTTCATAGCCACGCGCGGCGAGCGTGTAGACGGGCACAGCTTTATAGACAGTGCTTTTGAAAAGGGCGCGATTGGCGTTGTGTGTGAAAAAGCGCCCGCCAATCCCAAAGGGGCGTATATTCTTGTGAAGGACAGCTTTCAGGCGCTGAAGGATATAGCCGAGTTTTACCGCAGGCAGCTTGACATAAAGGTTGTAGGCATTACAGGCAGCGTCGGGAAAACAAGCACAAAGGAATTTATAGCGGGAGTGCTGGCAAAAGGCTTTAACACGCTTAAAACAGAAGGAAATTTTAACAATGAGATAGGTCTGCCGCTTACGGTGCTGCGTATTAAGGAGGATTGCGAGGCGGCGGTGCTTGAAATGGGCATAAGCGATTTTGGCGAAATGACGCGCCTGAGTAAAATCGCAAAACCTGACATATGTGTCATAACTAATATAGGCCAGTGCCACCTTGAAAATCTGGGCACCCGCGACGGCATACTTAAGGCAAAGACAGAAATTTTTGAATTTATGGATAAAGACGGCAGCGTATGTCTGAATGGCGATGACGACAAGCTCGCCACGATAAAAGAGGTAAACGGCAAAAGACCGCTGTTTTTCGGTATGGGCAGGCAGAATGACATATACGCCGACAATTATGAAAATAAAGGGCTTGACGGCAGCAGCGCGCGCATACATATAAAGTCTGGCGGCGCAGAAACCGCATTTGACGCGCAGATACCGCTTTTGGGCGAGCATATGGTTTACAATGCGCTTGCCGCGGCGGCTGTAGGCGTATTATTAGGACTTAGCCCCGAGCAAATCAGTGAAGGCATTAGCAGTGTAAAGCCCGTAGGCGGCAGAAGTCATGTGATACGCACGGACAGCTATACGATAATAGACGACTGTTACAACGCTAATCCTGTCTCAATGAGGGCGGCGCTTGATTTATTGTCGCAGTCGTCAGACGCGCGCAAAGTCGCGATACTTGGCGACATGTTTGAGCTTGGCGAAAATGAAAACGCCCTCCACGCCCAGACAGGCGAGTACGCCGCAGACGGCAGGACAGACGTGCTTATATGTGTAGGAAAACTGTGTAAAAATATGTATGACGCCGCGCAAAATATGGAAAACTCAGCCATAGAGCTGCACTATTTTGAGGATAAGGCGCAGATGCTGTCCGCGCTTGACGGGCTTCTAAAAAATGGCGACACAGTTCTTGTAAAGGCATCGCACGGGATGGGGTTTGACGAAGTGGTTAAAAAGCTGTCGGAGTAAGGTAAAAATTTATCTTAAGGCATAAAAATCGGGCTAATACGCAAAATGCGGTTAAATTCACAACGCAGCAGGCTGTGCTGCGGCAATCGCTTATTTTGCGTATTAAGCCCGATTTTTGACGGTTTGGGACAGACATAATTGTCAATTATATTTTTTATAAGTCTCCATAATGATATTTCTCACATACGGACCGAGCTGCTTCTGAATTTCCTTGGGCAGCTCTTTTACATATATGGGCTTGCCGTACTCGACGACAACCTTTGCCCTTTTTATCTTTGGAAAATGGTCCTCAAATATGCCCGCGCTCCCTACAATCGTCATAGGCACGATAGGACACCCTGATTTTGACGCAATCTTAAAGCTGCCCTCGTGGAACGGCAGAAACTCTCCCTCCGTCTTGCTGCGCGTGCCCTCGGGGAAAATGCACACGGATATGCCGTTCTTAATCATATCAACAGCCGTCAAAATCATCTTCGCCCCCGCCTTCACGTCATTTCTGTCAAGGAAAAGGCAGTGGAGGTCGCGCATCCACACATTGAGCAGGGGAACCTTTTCGATTTCCTTTTTTGCCACATATCCTGTGGGGCGTGGCACCCGCGGATACGTGAGCACTATATCAAAAAAGCTCCTGTGATTTGCCACATATAAAACAGCGCTGTCGGAGGGGACATTCTCCTCGCCGATATATTCGACCTTAGCGCCAGCCAAAAAACGCACGCACCTGAACGCCCAGTTCACAATCGCAAGGCTCGAACGGCTTTTGACATCAGGATTAAATTTCCCTATAATCCATTCAACAATCATAATGGGAATACTCAAAATCAAAAATAAAACCACAAACCCGCCCACAAAAAATAATCTAAGCATAGAACCTCCATTGGTATTTGACAATATGATAAATATCTGCTAATATATAGTTATAAAAGGTGTTGTCGGGAATAGCGGTTCACCTTAGTTTATTGCAAATCAAAAAGCAACTCAACTTTGGCGGTCGCGGTTGCTTTTTTGATGCTTTTGCTTATAAATTTCCGCTGCCGCTCCCGACAACACCCGAATTAATTGTAACATATGTTCGCTTTTTTGTCATCTGTTTTATTTTTGTTTTATGTCAAATATTTTCACCCCCGCCAAAAACCAAGCATATTTCACGCTAAGCGCGCATAGATATTCTTTAGACAAACACAAAAGGAGCATATCCTATGTTAAAAAGAATATTAAGCCATAAAGCCCGCATTTTTATCCTATTGGCAGTCGTAAGCGCCATGCTCATAGCGTGCGGCAAAAAAGAAGAAAGTGTTGATAAAATCCGCGACCTTGATTTTACGGTTTTGGGCGCAGATGAGCAGCCTGACGAGCTGAAGGAGATAATCGCAGAAAAGCAGAAGGAGCCGTTTCAGATAAGCTACACGCTTGGCAGCGACATTTATATAGCGATAGGCTACGGCGAGCAGAAAAGCGGCGGCTACAGCATAACCGTAGATGAATTTTACGAGGGCGAGACGTCGCTTTATATAGACACCACATTAATCGGGCCAAAAAGCGCGGAAAGTGTCACCAATACGGTAACTTACCCATATATTGTAATAAAGACAGAAAACATAGAGGATAAATTGATAGAGTTCCATTAGCTTTATCAACTCCGACATTCAATATGCCAATATCGAAAGCTCAGCCGCGGCGCTGTTCATTACCTCCTTTTGTCCTATTGCGCAGGGCTGGGCTATTTGTCTGAAAAACACTGAAAAGAGGAAAAAGCATGCTTATAATCAAAAACGGCACAATAGTCGATCCGTCAAACAAAATTGAAAAAAAAGCCAGCCTTATCATAGAAGACGGCAAAATCAAAGCCATTTCAGATGACGCGGCGGCGGAGAGCTTTTCAAATAATACTCAGTGCGAGGTGATAGACGCAAAAGACTGCATAGTAGCCCCCGCGCTGGTAGATGTCCATGTTCATTTCCGCGATCCTGGCTTTACATACAAGGAGGATATCAGCACAGGAGCTAAAGCGGCGTTAAAGGGAGGCTTCGGCAGCGTAGTCCTTATGGCAAATACAAAGCCGCCCGTAGACAATGAGGAAACGCTGAACTATGTAATAGAAAAAGGAAAAACCACAGATTTAAAAATCTATACCTGCGCCACAGTGTCAAAAGGAATGAAGGGACAAGCCCTTACAGATATGGAAACCCTGCGCTCAAAGGGGGCGGCGGGCTTTACGGACGACGGAGCGCCCCTGATGGATAAAGAGCTCCTGACAAGGGCAATGCAGAAGGCGGCAGCGCTTAATGTCCCCATAAGCCTTCACGAAGAAAATCCCGCCCTGATAACAAACAACGGCATAAACCGCGGAAAGGCGTCGGAGTATTTTGGAATAGGCGGCTCGCCGCGCGAAGCGGAAATATCGCTTATAGAGCGGGACCTTGAGATAGCCCTTGAAACGGGCGCTCCGCTGAACATACAGCATATAAGCACAAAAGAAGGCGTAGAGCTTGTCCGCAGGGCGAAAAGGCGCGGCGACAATATCCACGCCGAGGCAACTCCGCACCATTTCAGTCTTACAGAGGAGGCGGCAATAAAATACGGCGCGCTTGCCAAAATGAATCCGCCGCTGCGCGAGGAGGCGGACAGGCTCGCCATAATAGAAGGCTTAAAGGACAACACCATTGACATTATCGCCACAGACCACGCGCCGCACAGCGCCGAGGAGAAGGCAAAGCCCATTACCGAAGCGCCAAGCGGCATAATCGGGCTTGAAACGGCGCTCCCACTGGCAATAACAAACCTGCTTGAAACGGGTGCGCTCACAATAAGCGAGATAATCGAAAAAATGAGCCTGAATCCCGCAAGGCTTTATCATTTAAACGCGGGCACGCTTTCCATAGGCGCTCCCGCTGATGTAGTGGTATTTGACACAGGCGCTTTGCAGACTGCAGGGGGATACGCTTCAAAATCCTCAAATTCGCCGTTTACAGGCAAAAAGCTAAAGGGCGCGGTCAGATATACAATAATAAATGGGATAATCAAATATAATTCTTTTGGCTGTTCTGCATACCTTTAATGCCGACAAACGCTAAAAAAGCTCGCAAATTCACAAAGGGCAGTGCGCCGCGCCGCCCGCTCTCGGCGACAGTTTGCACAAAAAAACACTAAAAAAATTATATAATCATAAAAAAAAGACTTGAATGTAAACGCTTTCAGTGCTAAAATAAAAAAGCAGGGAAATTTTCGCTGTAATAACTAACAATTTTTTTTGAAAGGGAGGAAAGAAATGAAAAAGAAAGCATTATCTTTACTTTTAGCTTCCGCAATGGTTGTTTCACTTACAGCATGCGGCGGCGGCAACAGCAATGAGTCTTCTAATACAGCTACAGACTCAAATGCATCAACAAGCACAGATGCAAACACATCAACAGACGCTAATGCATCAGCAGACGCATCAGGCGATGCGGCAACAACATCTGACTATGAGCTTACAGAGGTTAATATCGTAGTAAACGGTACTTTGACAGCTACACTTGACAACGGGCAGGACGCTTTCGTTGAGCAGTGGAATAAGGCTGTAAGCGAGAAGTTAGGTCATGACATCAAGCTTAACATCAACCAGATTGACCACTCAGGCTACACAGACGCAGTTGGACGTCTTTTCGCCAGCGGCGACTATCCTGACGCTATGATTATGTCGGCTGATATGTTCAAGCAGTACGCTCCTACAGGTCTTCTTTGGGATATGGCAGACGCATATGACAACGCTGAGTTCCAGAGCCGTCTTACATTGAAGGATATCAATGAGAACCTTAAGGATAAAGACGGACACCTTTACGGCTTCGCTCCTACATACGGCAATGGCTGCGTTACATATATCAAGAAAGCATGGCTTGACGCTGTAGGACTTTCTGTAGATGACATCAAGACATTTGATGATTACTACAATATGTTAAAGAAGTTCCATGACGAGGATCCTGATGGAAACGGCACAAACGGCGACACATACGGCGTTATAGCAGCAGGCTATCTGCCTGACAACGCAGAGGCTCCTTTTATCAACTATCTGCCTGAGTTCTGGCAGGGTGCATATCCTTCACTCATTCAGGGTGACGACGGTGTATGGTATGATGGTTTCCAGACACAGGAGACAAAGGACGCTCTTGTAAGAATGCATCAGGGCTATGTTGATGGCGCAATCGATCCTGAAACACTTACAGCTTCTACAAAGACAGCTCGTGAGAAATGGTTCTCAAATGACCAGACAGGTTCATCAGGCGTATTCACATACTGGGCAGGTTCATGGTATCAGACACTTACAGACAACTTAATCAAGAACGAAGTTGATCCCGAGTTAGTACAGCTTCCTCCTATCCAGGAGATTAAGGATACATGGGGCGGCTACCTCAACAGAGAGGCTCCCGTTTGGGTTATCATTGACGACGGCGACAACTCTCGTGAGCAGGCAGTATTTGACGCACTCTTTGATACAATGCTTGACGGTGATGTAGTTCAGACACTTTGGACATATGGCGCAGAGGATGTTCACTGGTCTACACACGCTGAGTCATTCACAACAAACCCTGGCACAGACAGCGCAAAGGATTACAGCTATGAGGAAGGTCAGTTCCACTTAAAGCAGTCTCCTAACGATGCAAACTCAGTATGGAAGAAGAATCATCTTGATCCCGCGCTTGTTGTAAGTCCTCTTACAAACGGTTATGTTGATGAGTCAGAGCTTGCAGTAGCAGGTAACGAGTTCTTCACATCTAACTGTGTAGACGCACCTTCTTCTCCTTCATCAGAGACGTTTACAAACGAGTCTGGTACAATCGCTACAGCTAAGGCTAAGGCAGTTAGCTCAGTAGTTGTTGATGGCGCTGATGTAGATGAAGCAATCGCAACATATGTATCAGAGGTTGGTTCTATCGTTGACCAGTGCTTATCAGAGCTTAACGCAGCAGAGTAATCTGTACGATAACAATCTGAATATGGTTTTTTAAAGAAAATGGCTGTCCTGTTCCGGATGGAGCAGGACAGTTGTTTCTTAAAAAGCTTTTACCATAATGATAAATATTCATTGGGGATGGTGTGAAAAATAAATTTTTCATACAAAACATAGGTGCTGTGCTTTTCATAATTTGCGTGATTGGGGCGCTTTTATGAAGGGATGGTGAGGCGCTTGTGTTTAGCCGTTTAAAGCGGCAAAATTTCACCACATTAATTTAAATGTCTGTTAAAGCAGACAAATGGGAGTTAGTGGGAATAGCAAACAGGAAAGGAAGAGAACGGTATGAGTAAGAAAAAAGAAGTCGTAACCTCGGGCGGTATCGTGGTTCGTGAGAAACCGTTGAAGCTCCGCATTTGGAACAACAGAGGATATTACATAATGTTTATCCCTGTTCTTGTATTTTTGATTATCATTCATTACTGGCCTCTGTTGGGTATTCGTTATTCGTTCTATGATTATTACCCCGGACGTCAGGCACCTACCTTTGTAGGAATTAAGCATTTCCAGAACATGTTCGCGACAGCGGCATTCTGGACAGCATTTAAAAATACTCTTGAGTTGAGTGTTATTAAGCTGATTATCACGACTGTTTCATCAGTAGTCGTATCAATCTTCTTAAATGAAATGGGAAATCTTCTCGCAAAGAAAACTTTGCAGACTATAATATATCTGCCTCACTTTATGTCTTGGGCGGTTGTGGCATCAATCTTCAGCTTGTTTCTCTCTCCGTCAAGCACAGGCTTGGTAAACGGTATGCTGAAGTCTTGGGGCGTTATCGATCCAGCAGGGCAGGGCATTTACTTCCTTGCAAGCAAGGATTGGTGGCGGCCGATATTCTATATCATCAATATCTGGAAGGAAACAGGTTGGGGAACAATTATTTTCTTAGCTACGTTGTCAGGCATTAACCCCGAGCTTTATGAAGCGGCTGACATCGACGGAGCTACCCGTCTCCAGAAGATACGCTTTGTAACGGTTCCTGCATTGATGAACACAATTATCACTGTATTAATCCTCAATCTTGCTAAAGTTATGAATATGTTCGAGTCAGTATTCGTACTTTACAACAGCAACGTATATGATGTATCAGATGTTGTTTCAACATACATCTATCGTCAAAGCTTTGCAGTTGCAAGACCGAACTACGGTTATTCAACAGCAGTTGGCTTGTTCAAGAGCTTAGTCGGATGCGTTCTCGTGCTTGTATGTAACTGGGCAAGTAAGAAGACGCGCGGCCGCGGTATTATCTAGGAGGTGTTAATATGGCAAAAGAGGTTTCAAGCAAACCAAAACAGAAACTTCATGTTTTTGATATTATTAATTATATAGTATTTATTATACTTGGACTTTGCATATTGGTACCTATCTGGAAGGTACTTATCGACTCATTAAACCGTGTTGGTGTATATCAGTTCCAGCTCTGGCCCAGCCAGTTTACTTTAGACGGATATAGGACTATTATCGAGACAACAGCATTGTACAGACCGTTCATTAACTCATTTATTACAACAATTTTAGGTACGCTGCTTGGTCTGGTGCTTTCAACACTCGGCGGTTATGTGCTTGTGCAGTTTGAGATGCCTGGCCGTAACTTCCTCGCATACCTGCTGCTCTTTACAATGATTTTCTCAGGCGGTATGATTCCTGAGTACTTGGTTATGAAGCAGTTAGGTCTTGTAAACAGCATGTGGATACTGGTTGTTAAGCACGGTATGAATGTTTACAACCTCGTACTTATGAGAAACTTCTTTGAAGGTATTCCCGATTCACTGTATGAGGCGGCAAAGCTTGACGGCTGCAGCCCGATGGGTATATTCTTCAAGATTGTGCTCCCGCTTTCAAAGGCGGCTCTCGCGTCAATCGGTTTGATGTTTGCCGTAACAGTATGGAACGATTACTCAACAGTTCAGATTTACATAACAGATCCGAACCAGGTAAACTTCCAGTATAAGCTGAGAACAATGGTTATGGACGGCGATACGCCGACGACATCATACAATGTTTCACAGACTACGCTGTTTAACGCAGGTATCATAGCAGCGATACTTCCGTTCATGGTATTGTATCCTTTCTTACAGAAATACTTTGTAACAGGTGTTAATATCGGTGCGGTTAAAGAGTAATTTAATGTAGTGTTGAGACTTGTTAAGGGAACAAAGTAAATAAAAAACGTGTCTGAAACGGCAGAATGGGCTGTTTCGGACACGTTTTTGTTGTTTAGGATAGAGAGGGTTTTGTAAAGTGTAATTTTTATTTGCGTTTATTGTTGATAATATTTAATATTAAAAATATTGTTTAAATTTAGGTATGCCTAATTTTTATTTGGTTTTGTATTTGTCACAATATCAGAATGAATATTACCATCGGAGTAACCATGCGCCCTAGCCCATTCGAGTACCTTATAAAGTTCTTCATCTTTTTGAGCAAGAGCAATCTCCTTCTCGGCAAGCTTAGCCTCCGCAGCCGCAAGTCTTTCGGCATAATCTTCAAATTCCTCGCGTTCCCAGCAGCGCTTTTTGACCTCAAAATCAGCGCAAAGCTCAAATATTGTTTTAGAAGCTTCTTTCATGTAATCATTATCCTTTGCCAGCATTTTGACCGCCTCCCATGTGTTAGCCTTGAAAAGCTTAGCCCACCTGTCAATGCCGTATTCCTTATCCTCGTCAGTGGCAAGCTCTGTTTTATTTAAGTCTACCACACAAAGGGTAAGGTTGTCACTGTATATTTGATGTGTTTTTATATTTGCAAGCTTGTATGTAGCAAAAAACTCGGGCATTGCCCCTTCCAGTGAAAAATCGAGAAAGCCAATATGTATGACAGGTCTTGCGTCATTATATTTGCTGCCACGGTTCAGATTGTCATATGAGCGGCAGATATACGATATGGAGCGATTGCGCCAGTTAAGCATGTTGGCAACCTGCATTTCAAGGTTTATAATTGTGTGGTTATTAAGTATGACATTGATATCAAGCCACATCTGCTTGGCATCTATCGACTCGCCAAGTATAATTGGATTAGTAATGCGCACCTCTTTGATGTCGCTTTCCGACAGATGCAGTAGCGCTTTGATAAGTCCGCGCAAAACGCGATTGTTCTTCTGCAGTACGGCGCGGAACATATAGTCGTTTGTCATATTAAAAGGTATCTTGCCCGTCGCTGATTCATAATCAGTACAGGCATTGTCGTTAAAAATTGTATTTTTTGTTTCTGTCAATTTAATTGTGTCCTTTCATGGTTATTTTTTGCTTGTTGTGGTAAGTAAAAAGCGGGATTTTGTCAGAAATTTATCTTTTCATAAAATAAAATGCAGCGCAGCAAAAAGCACCATAACAAAATTGGTGGCATTTGTCAAATCGAAATGTAAAAATTCGCGCGAAATGTAAAAAATAATACAAAATTCTTGAAATAACAGTAAATAAAATGCTAATGCGGATTTGTCGGCGGTGTATGTTAAAGGCTATATTTTCACAGATAAAACGAACACAATCCCTTGTAAAAAAAATGGAAACATCATATAATAAAATAAGATTGCAATATAAATCGGTGCATCAAAGTATATAGGCAGGAGGATTATTTTAATAAATCCAAGCAGGCGGCGGAGATTTACGCTTCGCCAATAAAAAGCGCAAAGAGAGGGGATTAATTGATTATGGCGGACAATGAAATCAAAATATACTGGGCGGCAGATTCCACGGTGCAGACAAACGACATAACTACATATCCGCAGACAGGAATCGGACAGGTTTTTTCAATGTACACTAAGGTCGGCGTGCGTGTGATAAACCACGCCAAGAATGGCAGGAGCACCAAGAGCTTTATTGATGAGGGGCGGTTAAAGGCTATAGATGAGGCGATTGGCGAAGGTGATTATCTGTTTATCCAATTCGGGCATAATGACGAAAAGAAGGAGGATCCGACACGCTACACAGAGCCGTTTTCGACATATATTGAAAACCTTGAAACATACATCGGAGTGGCAAGAAATCACGGCGCATATCCTGTCCTGATTACGCCGCTGGAGCGCAGATGCTTTGTAGATGACAAGCATCTTGGCGCGGGCGCGCATTCTGAATATGTTGCGGCAATGAAACAGGCTGCTGAAAAAAATAACGTGCCGCTTGTCGATTTATATAGCATGAGCCGTGTCGAGCTTGAAAAGGCAGGAGAGCCTGCAAGCCGCAAGTGGTATATGTATTTTGACGAAAACCTTTATAAAAATTATCCAGAGGGCAAGCAGGACAATACGCATTTGCGATATGAGGGCGCGGTAATGTATGCGGGGCTTATAGCCAAAGGGCTTGGAGCGCTTGGCGGCAGATACAGGGAGCTTCTGATCGATGAGTTGGAAAGCGCAGTTGAATAGGCGGAATTTATATTGAATGATGGAGTGTATTTCGTATATGAAGTACACTTCTTTTTATGTAAATTAGTCATGTTTAAATAGACATACTTATATTAGTAAGTTATAATAAAAGTGAATATGGAGAAAATTTGGCGTTGTATAAGGCACTGTGCATAGTTACAAAATAGTTTTTCATAGATGATTTAATGGAATATGTTGTGAGGGGAGGCATTATTTTGAATAAAAGAAAAGAGACAGCGGTGGTTTACAGGCAGCAGCCGATAGCAGATGATGTGTATGATATGTGGATAGAAACATCGCTTGCGAGGGAAGCGAAGGCAGGGCAGTTTATAAGCGTGTTTACGCGCGACAGGTCTACGCTTTTGCCGCGCCCGATAAGCATTTGCGAGACGGACAGGGAGAATGAGCGGCTGCGCATAGTCTACCGCGTGGCAGGCAAGGGAACGACAGAGTTTTCAGATTACCGTGCGGGCAATAAAATAGACATACTCGGTACGCTCGGCAACGGCTTTCCGACGGAAAAAGCGGCAGGAAAGCGCGTGTTTTTGATGGGCGGCGGCATAGGAATACCGCCAATGCTCCAGCTTGCAAAGGATATAACGGAAAATTCCGAGGTATGCATAATCTTGGGCTACAGAAACAGCCAGCTGTTTTTATCGGAGGATCTTTCCCAATACGGCACGGCATATATCTCCACGGAAGACGGCAGCGTGGGCGTGAGGGGAAATGTGCTTGACGTAATCGAAAAAAACGGACTTTCGGCGGATATAATTTATGCGTGCGGACCGCTGCCTATGCTGCGGGCGATTAAGAAATACGCCAAGACGGCAGGGATTCCCGCATACATATCGCTCGAAGAAAAAATGGCGTGCGGGGTAGGCGCGTGTCTTGGGTGCGTCGCAAAGACAAGCATGGTAGACCATCATTCGCATGTAAAAAATTCCAGAATATGCACGGACGGACCTGTTTATCTGGCAGAAGATGTCGAAATATAGGAGGAACCGCAGATGAAGCTTAATACAAAAATAAAAATAGCGGGCGTTGAGTTCAAAAATCCTGTAATGACGGCATCAGGCACATTTGGCTCGGGCATGGAATATTCGGAATTTACGGATTTAAACCGCCTCGGCGCGGTAGTGACAAAAGGTGTGGCAAATGTGCCGTGGGAGGGAAACCCTACCCCACGCGTGTGCGAGACATACGGCGGCATGCTCAATGCCATAGGGCTTCAAAATCCTGGGCTTGACGTGTTTATAGAGCGGGATATCCCGTTTCTTAAAAAATTTGATACCAAAATAATAGTGAACGTGTGCGGGCGCTCCATAGCTGACTATGTGGAGGTTGTGGAGGGGCTTTCGGACCAGCCTGTTGATATGCTGGAAATCAATGTTTCCTGCCCGAATGTGAGCCATGGAGGCATAGCTTTTGGACAAAATCCCGACTGCCTGTTTGAGATAACAAAGGAAATAAAGGCAAAGGCAAAGCAGCCGATTATCATGAAGCTTTCACCGAATGTGACCGACATAGCTGAGATGGCAAAGGCGGCGGAGGCGGCGGGAGCGGACGCCATTTCGCTGATAAACACTATTACGGGAATGAAGATTGATATACACAGACGCAAATTTGCGCTGGCAAACAGGACAGGAGGGCTGTCAGGACCTGCGATAAAGCCCGTAGCGGTAAGAATGGTATATCAGGCGGCAAATGCCATAAAGCTGCCGATTATCGGCATGGGCGGCATAGCCACAGCCGATGACGCGATAGAGTTTATGCTCGCGGGCGCGACGGCTGTTGCCGTGGGAATGATGAATTTTGTCAATCCCTACGCGACGGGGGAGATAGTAAGCGGTATTGAGGACTATATGCGCCGCTATGATATCAGGAATATTTCTGAAATAATCGGTGCAGTGACCGATTAAACAAGGAATAAACAAACCCTTTTGGGAATACAATTAAGTACATCAGCTTGTAACTGTTTTGTATTTTCAGGAGGGTTTTTATATGGAGCTTTTAAAAAAGAATATTCATACCGAGAAAATAAAGTCAAAGGCAATGCTGCAGCTGCCGATGGAGGAGGACATAAACGTATCAGACGCAAAGCCTGATGTGGCGAGGATAATTTACAGCAGCGGAGACGTAAAAATCGAAGAAATCAAGATGGGAATGAACAAAATCTGGGTAAAGGGGCAGCTGTGCTATCAGATTTTGTATCAGGCGGAAGGCGCGGAAATCGGAAGTGCCGCGGGAATGGAAGGAGGACTTCCCTTTATGGAGGAAATCTACCTTGAGAGGCTTGAAGGGCAGGACAGGGTAGTGTGCTGCCCGCAGCTTGAGGATATGCGCGTACATATTATTAATTCAAGAAAGCTCAGTATTCAGGCGGTGGTAAGTCTGGAGCCGTGCGTGGAGGAAACTGTCACGGAGGAGCTATGTACGGAGCTTGAGGGCGCTGACGGCGCGGGGGCAGGCAGTGATAAGCTGGAATACAGAAAAAAATTTGTTGATTATCTCGAAACAGAGGTTAAGAAAAGGGATTTGCTCCGTATTCATGAGGAGGCGAAGCTTGCGGCGGGAATGCCCGATATAGGCGAAATGGTCTGGAAAAGCCTTGACATTGGCAGCATAAGCTTTCACGCAGGAGATGAAAAGCTTGTTGTCACAGGCGAGCTTAATGTATTTATAGTGTACAATGAGGACAATAGCGGAAAAGCAAACTGGTACGAAACAACAATACCATTCAGCGGAAATATAGAGTGCTCCAACAGCCGCGAGGGTATGCTTGCGGATATCAGCTATGAAATAGGGCATGAGGAGATCACGGTGAGAGATGACGCAGACGGTGAGCCGAGAATTATCGGAGTAGAGGCGGCGCTGGAGCTTGAAATAAAAATTTTTTCAAGGGAGAGCTCGCCGATTGTAGCTGATGTCTACGGCGTAAGCTGTGAGGTAAATGCGCAGACTGCCGCGAAGGACTTCAGAAATATGCTTGCGGAGCTTAATATAGAGGAAAAGCTTGTCAGGAATATAAAGCTTGAGGAAACAGAGCCAAAGCTTTTGCAGATATGCCACAGCGACGCGAAGGTTGAGATTGAGGACACAGTCTTTAAGGAAGACGGACTTACTATCAGCGGAAATATTACGCTGCAGGCGCTTTACACGTCAAGCGATGACGCGCAGGGTTTTTATCCGATAAAGGAGACGATACCGTTTGAGGTTGTAAGGCAGGTGGAGGGAATTGAAAATGCGGAGGTGGAGCAGTATTCGCTCTATGCGCAGACGGGAAGTCCGTCAATCACGATTAAGGACAGCGCGCAGGTAGAGGCGAGGATAACTTTAAATCTTCATATGATTGTTTATGATACTAGGCAGGAGGATATTCTCACGGATTTGAAGATTGCCCCGATAGATGCGGCGGTGCTTGAAAAGCTGCCAGGGTTTGCCATTTATTATGTAAAGCAGGGGGATTCGCTTTGGCAGATTGGGAAGAAGTATTATGTGAGTGTTGAGCAGATTAAGGAGATAAATAATTTGAGTAGTGATGAGATAAAAGTTGGAGATAAATTGTTGATTGTGAAATAGGTATGTGATTGTGAAATAGGTATGTGATTGGTAATAGGTCGCCCGAGCAGGGGCATATATCCCATTCAGACAAACGGAACTTAGATTTTCTTAGGCGTTGTACTTTTAACGCCTTAGAAAATCTTTCCGTTTTGATTGCGCTTAGTGGAAGGCGTAGCGGACACTAAGCTCAATGGCGCTGTAAAAGGAGCTGCGCTTTTACAGCTTATTTCGCTAAGTGCCGACGCCTTCCAAAGGTCTTCATGGGATATATGCCCCTGCTCGGGCTAGTGTATTGGAATGCGTAGCGGTATTAAGCTCAGTAGCGCTGTAAAAGGAGCTACGCTTTTACAGTTTGCTTCGCTAAGTGCCGACGCTTCCCAAAGGTCTTCATGGGATATATGCCCCTGCTCGGGCTAGCGTATTGGAACGCTGTATGGTAGTAAGTTTAGTTTCTGTTTTACATTTGTGTGTTTGCACATTCGGAGCTGGCTATTTAAAGTTTATCTGCACGAGTTTTTCCTATTGGGGAGTGTATAGTTGCATGACAGAATCAAGTTTCATGTGATTTTCGTAATCAGACAATGGTATTTCTTCCCGCGGATTAGCCATAATATCTCCTTCAACAACGCTAACTTTTTCATTAGCATAATACCACAATCACGCTTATTTTTCCATCACATTTTCATTAAATTTCTTCTCCTCCGCTTAGTCCTGCTGATAGTCTGCTGTCTGCCCTCGCCCCGCTGCATACGTTCAATTCATACATCACTGGTTCGTGTTAATGCTCTTTATCGCATTTCGTTTTCTTCAGACCGCTCAATGGTTTAATCATATTAAATTTACAAATCGCGACAAATAAACTATAATATATTTACCACTATAAACACGAAATAAAATACACAAAGGAGCTTGCCGCAATGCTTTACCTTACCCACTTTGAATTTACCTCCATTGCAATGGAAGAAGATTTTATTTTTAGGCAGAAAATGACCTGCTACGACACATATTATCCGTTTCAGGTGTTCACAAAAAACAACTTGCAAATGCTTGATTTTGAGCCTGTTACGATACTCTATGGCGGAAACGGTTCGGGGAAAACTACGGCGCTGAATATAATCGCGGAAAAACTTTCGCTGAAACGCGATACGCTTTATAACCGTTCAAATTTCTTTGAAGATTACACAAAACACTGCAACTATCAGCTTCAAGGAAAACTGCCGTCGGGGAGCCGCATTATCACGAGCGATGACGTATTTGATTTTATGCTCAATCTGCGCAGCATAAATGACGGGATAGACCGAAAGCGGGAGGAACTGTCTGACGAATATCTTGAAAATAAATATGCGCATTTCCAGATGAAGTCGCTTGACGACTACGAGAAGCTCAAAAGGGTGAATATGGCAAGAAGCAGGACAAAGTCAAAATATATCAGGGGAAACCTGATGGGCAATGTCCGTGAACAGTCAAACGGCGAAAGCGCTTTTATGTACTTTGTGGAAAAAATACAGGAAAATGCGCTCTATCTTCTTGACGAGCCAGAAAACAGCCTGTCGCCAAAACGCCAGCAGGAGCTTGTCGAATTTCTCGAAAACTCCGCAAGGTTTTTTGGCTGCCAGTTAATCATAGCGACACATTCCCCTTTTATCCTTTCCATAAAAGGCGCAAAAATCTACGATATGGACGAAAATCCCGTAGACGTAAAGCGCTGGACACAGCTTGAAAATGTAAGGGTGTATTATGATTTCTTTAAGGAGCATGAAGGGGAATTTTAGGATTTAAAAGTGAATAAACTAATGGTTGACGCATGGGAAATTGTCTTTTAAAATATAAATATGAGAGCAGGGGTTGATATTGTCTAAACAGCCGCAGGGGCGGCAGAATGAGAGGGATTATGAAAGAAATAGCAGGATATTATGATGGCAATACGGTAAGACTGTTAGAGCCTGCGCCTAAGACAAAGCAGAATGTAATTGTTATGTTTGCTGACAATGAAGAAAATACATTTGATGAACTTCCTGTCGGAATATTAGCAGATTATGCTGACACAGAGAAAAGGAAACTGGAGGAAGAGGCATTTGAGCGTGCTATGGTGGAAAAGTGTGTTATTTAGTGCTATAATAAAAGAGAGCATTTTTATATAATAAAAATATCAATAAGAAAGGACTGGTACAAAAATGAAAATTGCTTTAATCAATGAAAACAGCCAGGCGGCTAAGAACGCTATGGTCTGCGAGACGCTCAAGAAGGTCGTAGAGCCTATGGGGCATGAGGTGTTCAACTATGGCATGTACTCAGCGGAGGACGAGCATCAGCTTACATACGTGCAGAACGGCATACTGGCGGCGGTGCTTTTGAATTCAGGCGCGGCGGATTTTGTAATCACAGGCTGCGGTACGGGCGAGGGCGCGATGCTTGCGTGCAACTCTTTTCCAAAGGTGCTCTGCGGGCATATCGAATCGCCGCTTGACGCATATCTTTTCTCACAGGTAAACGACGGCAACTGCGTAGCGCTGCCATTTGCGGAGAATTTCGGCTGGGGCGGCGAGCTCAACCTCCAATACATTTTTGAGAAGCTTTTCTGTGCGCCAGGCGGCGGCGGATACCCCAAGGAGCGCGTAGTGCCTGAGCAGAGAAACAAGAAAATCCTTGATGAGGTAAAGACCGTGACACACGCGGATATCTGCGACATTCTGCCTAAGCTTGACAGGGAGCTTTGCAAGGGCGCGCTGAGCGGAGAGAAATTTCAGGAGTATTTCTTTGCAAACTGTAAGTGCGATAAGATTGCCGAGGTTGTAAGGGAAATATTAAAGTAAAGATTGACAGTAGCAACCGCCCGCAGATTCAGACAGTCCGCGGGCGGTTTTGTATGAATAAGAATTGCTGCTTGTTGAGATAAAGCGAGGTATATGATTTATATGGAAAGGCAGGGGAAATTATGCTGCTTGACAAGATTTATTATACGGTGAGCCGCCTTGACGGTGATTATGCGTATCTTCAAAAAGAAGATGATGAGAGCGCTGAGCTTAAATGCGTCGCACGCGCGCTTTTGCCGCCTGAGACAGCGGAGGGCATGCGGCTTTTGTATGAGATGATGGAGTACAGCATTGTGTGAGGCTTCATTATTTTGATTTTTTAATGCTTAAAAAGGAGCAACGCTAATATGGGAAAAAATGTAAAAATACTTGTAATCGGCAAAGAGGGAAGGCTTGCGCAATACGCGCCCAAATGGGCGCAAATGGAGGACTATGATATAAGCTACGTGCCAATGGGAAACCCTGATGACGTCGCGATAGATGCAGGGAGAGACGCGGATTTTATGCTTGCCGACGCTATGGCAAAGGTATCTGAAAATTTGATAGCCAATATGCCGAACCTCAAAATGATTCATTCCGAGGGCGTAGGCTTTAACTTCTTTGACATAGAGGCAGCGCGGAAAAGGCACATTTACGTATGCAACTGTAAAGCGGCGAACGCAGGCGCTGTGGCAGAGCAGACGCTTCTTTTGATGCTGGGGCTTCTGCGGGATGTGGTAAACGGTGACGCGCAATTTAGAAAAGGCGGGCAGATAAGCACAAAGGAAAACTATATGATAAACGGCAGCCTGCGTGAGCTTAGAGAGTGCACTGTAGGGCTTTTGGGCTTTGGGGATATAGCGCAGGCGACGGCACGTATGCTGCAGGCGTTTGGCGCAAGGGTGATTTACCACAACAGGACACGCAGGCAGGAGCTGGAGAACGAATTAAAGGTGACATATGTGTCACAAAATGAGCTGCTGTCGCAAAGCGATATCATAAGCATTCATCTCAACTCTAACGAGGAAACATACCATACTGTGAACGAAAAGTTTCTGATGTCCATGAAAAAAGGCGCGTATCTGATAAATACGTCGCGCGGAGATTTGGTGGATTCCGAGGCGCTTATTGGGGCGATAGAAAGCGGGCATATCGCAGGGGCAGGGCTTGACACTGTATCGGGCGAGCCTGTAGGTCTTGACAATCCGCTTTTGGTGGCGCCTGATGAGGTAAAAAATAAAATAATATTCAGCTGCCACATAGGCGGCATCACAGGTGGGGCGTTCAGACGCTGCCATGAAATGTTTTGGGAGAATGTAAAGCGGATGGAGCGCGGAGAATTGCCTGAGAGGGTAGTGAATTTGTGGTGATTTTTTGTTCCCCAATATCATTATGATTTAGAAACGAGAGATATTTGTAATAACCGTGGCTTTTTGGAAAATGCGGAGGGAAATAGATTGATACAAATAGCAATCTGCGATGATGAAAGCGAAGCTGTCATTCAGCATGAGAATATTGTAAAAAGCAGTCTGCAATCCTGTGGTATTGGTTATAAAATCGTAACCTACACGCAGAGCAGCAATCTTCTTTATGATATTACTGATGACCACTTTTTCTTTGACCTCATTCTGCTTGATATAGAAATGCCTGAAATGACGGGCATGGAGATTTCCGAAAAAATTAAGCCGCATTTGCCAAACGTGAAGATTATCTTTATCACGTCGCATATTGAGTATGCGATTGACGCTTTTGAATTGTCTATCTTCCGCTATGTACCCAAAAGTAATCTTACTGATCGTTTGGCATCTGCCGTATCAGATGCGGCAAAACTGATTGAGCTGGAAGCAGGGAAAGAGTATATCATTCAAGCGGCTGGACGCATGGAAAAAATACCATATAAAGACATTTTCTATATCAGGCGCGGCGGTGGTAAAAATTCAATGATTGTTTCCAGTATGGGAATATCGAAGGTTAGAAAAAGTCTGCAGCAGATTTTTGATGAATTGGACACGTCAGAGTTTATATTCATTGACCGAGGCTGTATCGTGAATATCATTCAGATTATGAAAATCAGCGACGGTATGGCATATCTCAAAAATGGCGAGGCGCTGCCTGTCAGCCGTTCCCATTTACAGGAGGTAAAGCGGCAGATCAATCAGTTTTGGGGAGCGCATATATGATGAAATGGATTCAGATACTTTCTTCCCTTTTGGCAAATGGGCTGCGAATATTCCTTGGCTTGTATTTTGCAGTAAATATGCTGGAGCTTTCCTGGAATAGGAAAAAGGCTGCCGCCTTTTATGTCTGCGTAGTATGTGCAGCGGTTTGTATGACGGCGTTTTCATGTTTTACTATCCAGCAAACCTATATTGCAGGGGCAGAAACTATTATTTTAACAGTGATTTTATATTGTCTGTTTGCTGCAAAAACGCGGATGAGTCTGTTTGTTACGTTCTTTTATGAGATGACTGTCGCCCTTTGGGAATTTATTATATCTGCTGGACTTGGCGCTGCATTTCATTCAAATAGCTTTCTAAATGTAAAATCTTTTGGATATATGGCATCCGTTTGGATTGTTCGGTTGCTTATGCTTGGTATGGCGTTTCAGATTAAAAAGACATCTAAAAGAAATAATAAGCAGTCATCACGGGCAATAGCGGGAGCTGCATTAGCTGGTTTTTTAGGAGTAGTCCTTTTGTCTGGGCAAAATGCCATAGCCATCAGTGACGATCAATTGACTGTCTGGGTTATCTTCGCTCTGTTAATTCTTGTAGCAGTTTTGTTTTTCAGCCTTAATCGTCAATATGAAATGGAGAAGACAATCGCGCAGCTTGAAAAAGATAAAAATGCGCTGCTTGCGCGCGACTATCAGAATTTAAAAAATACTTATTCCACTAACGCGAAAATGTTTCATGATTTTCATAACCATATGGAAGCGCTATATCGCTATCTGTCAAAGAGCAACATCGAAGAAGCAATGGAATACCTTAAAAACCTGCGAACCCCTATACAGAGTATTTCACAGACAGCATGGATAGGCGACGAGGCAATCGACTATCTTATCAACAGCAAAATTGCCCTTGCCATTTCACAAAACATTCGGGTAAACACAAATATTGAATTTCCCCGTCATACAAATATAATGAGTGTTGACTTGGTTGCGATTTTAGGGAATCTTCTGGACAATTCCATTGAAGCGGCAGGCGATGCAGAGGACAGTTTGCGTTTTATCAACCTGACAATCCGCCGTATAAATAATATGATGGTTATCAAGGTGGAAAATGGGTGTGATGCTACGCCTGTCATGGCTGACGGAGATTTGCAGACTTCCAAAACAGATAAAGCCCTGCATGGCTGGGGATTAAAAAGTGTCCGCACCGCTGCGGAACACTACGATGGGACAATGGGAACCGAGTATAACAATCATATATTCCGCGCTGTTGTCACGTTATCTTTTGCGCCAGTAAAGGCATAATCATTATTTTCCGATGAAGCAGGCCGCCCGTTTTGGACGGTCTGCTTTTTGTTACGGTGACGAGGAAGATGGCTCATGCCTGCATGAAGCCGTTTGGCGACCGCTTACAATCCTTGGAAACGGCGGTTTGTTTCCGAGGATTCGTGGACAAAAAACAACCGATTATGGACAAATCGGTATGAGCATAGTTTTAACTGTATGCTATGAATGTAGCCGTAACTTACACAAAAATCAATGGAGGTAATCTTATGCGTCATTTTTATTTTCGTCTCATTCTTGGCATTGTTTGGCTGGCTGCTGCGGTTGTTAGCGCCGTATGCGCAAACATACCATTTGCCGCCCTGTATGTTGTACTGGGTATCAGATTCCTGTGGTCTGCCTGTTCGATTTGGAAAAAAGAAAAAAGGGGCAAAGACAATCGGGGGTAACGAAGTGAATAGCGGGGAATTTATTGTTATCAAAAATCTAAATGTATGGTACACGCGGGGCAAGCCAGTTCTTAACAATTTTTCTATGGGGCTGGGAGCAAATGAGATTGTCGGTCTGATTGGTTTGAACGGAGCGGGCAAGACTACATTTATTAAAACTCTTTCTGGTTTGCTTGACAGTTTTAGGATTGAAACTGCGTTATGGCAGAATAAGCCTTTTCAATTCCGAGATGCAGCCTTTAAGAAAGCACGTTATACGGTTTTTGACGAAGATCATTCGTTTCAATTCTTTACATTCCGTGAGTACGCTTCTTATGTGGCGGAGTCCTATGGGAAGAAATTGCGTGACATTGATGAGCTAGTGCATGGCTTTCACTTTGGAGAATACACCGACATTTTACTGAAAGAGCTGTCAACGGGCAATCTGAAAAAAGCATATCTGATTACAGCGTTTGCCTTGAAACCGAAGCTGCTCATTTTAGACGAGCCAGTAAACGGACTTGATTTTCAGAGTACCGAATATCTGTACCAGCAAATCAATAACTATCGGCAGCATGGCACAATACTTTTTTCGTCCCATATTCTTGAAAGTATTTGCCTTACGTCTGATCGTGTATTGGTTCTGGAACAAGGGCAGATTAAAAAAAGCTTTGCAGGAAGTCAAATTGAAGCTTCAAAAATTCGGGAGGCGCTGAAGGAATGAACATCTTTAAAGCCCTCTTAAAGCAGCTTTTGGGCGCAAAGTATGAGCGTATCGCAAAGGGCCTGATTGCTTGCCTTATTGTATTTCTTGCCATTCGTACAGCAGAAATCAAAATAGAGATTGCACCATATATTCTTTTTCTGACAGCAACAGTTTTTTCGGCAGGCATCATGTGGCAGGCTCTTAATTCTTCGGGAAATGCGGAGCGTATGATTGGACTGTTTATGCTGCCGTTTGGGAACAGGAGAATGAGCCTTTCGATTGTGTTGGCATTTACTGTCTATACGTTGATTACAAAGACATTCCTTGTATTGACTTTGTTCATTGCCGTTTATGAATGGAGCGCAGTACAGATAGCTGTGTCGCTGCTTTGCGCGTGTAATGGCTGCTTCATAGCTGCTGCGTGGTACACATGGCGCACAAAGAGCGCCCTGTATGCCAACACAAAGAAAAGGAAACGGCTGCCTGTTGTTTTTCTATGGTGTGCGGCTTTACTGTTATCTGTATTTTTTGTGAAGGATATGGTTTTCTTTGGTTTAACCATATTTGCAAGCCTGTGCCTTTCCGTTCTTCGCCTGTTTGCGGAGGACGCTTACGGATTTTATCGTCCAGCGTCTGCAAAACAACTAATCAAGAGCACCAAAGGAACGGGGAGCATATTCCTGTACCTTCTGCGCTATTTGATGACGAATAAGAACTATCTTTTAAATACGATGGGCTTATGTTTGATTGCCGTGTTTCTGCCGTTATTGTTGGGACAATTTGAGGGATTGTATGTTATGCCGCTTGGGTTTGCCATTCTGTGTCTGAATACTCCAATCTGCATATTGCTATCCTGTGATCTTGGCTTGGAGCGAGCTGTGAGGGTACTTCCCAGACAGGCAAGCCGCTTTTGCAGCCGCTACTGTGTTTTCATCTTTTTAGTAAATATGGCAGTAAGCAGCGTGTATTTGGTTAGCTGGAAAGTCCAATATGGCGGTGTAGGCGGTATGGAAATCACGGCTGCGCTGTTAATTGCCATGCAAAGCGCTGTTTTGTCTGTTCTGTTGGAGTGGTTTCACCCTATCTGCAATTGGAAAATAGAAAGCGATCTATGGCATCACCCACGCAAATATATTGTGCCGCTCATAATGCTGTTGATTGCTGTATTTATCGGTATGTGGCCTGTGAGTATATGGATTTTGCTTTGTATTGTTTTAGTTGAATGCTTTAGCTTATCGTTTATCGCAAGGAGGATATAATGCCATGAAAAATACGAAACGCTGTCCTAAGTGCAATTCACAAAATATTGTACGTGTTCCTGATAATCAGAACTGTCACGCAAACCGCATTTTTTACATTATTCTGTGTCAGATAGGCGACTGCATACTTTGAAATTGGCATAAAGCAATTCAGATTGCCAAGTTTACTAGGGCTTCTGGTGAAAATTAAATAATGAGCGAATATGGAAAAGAAAAAACACATATACTAATATTGCAGCAGAAATGTTGTTTTTGAACTCACTTGCGTCTTGACAGCGAGGGCATTTGAGGATATACTTTAATTACAGTAAGAGACTTACTGCAAATGTTTGTTGCTACTCGATATGCAACTAAAATAAGGTCGAGATCAAATGTTTGTCGCTACTCGAGGTGCGACTTATAAAAGGTCGAGTTCAAATGTTTTGAGGCTCCATTCATGAGAGTGGAGCCTCTTTTATGTTAGGAGAAAGAAATGGAAGTAGGGCATTTTTATTACATAGAGGACAGCTATTTTGTAGATTTTCCAGATCCATATCTTATGAAGAATAAAGAAGCCATAAATGGACAGGTACATGATAGACCTTGCTTTTATACGTTTCAAGATACTTCTACGGGAATATATTGGATGATACCATTTTCGTCGCAGGTGTTAAAGTTTAAAAAAATATATAACAGCAAAATGCAAAAATATAATCGTTGCGACACTATAGTTTTTGGTGAGGTTCTTGGTCACGAGAAAGCTTTTCTTATTCAAAATATGTGTCCGATAACATCAAAATATATGAAAAATGAGTATATTGATTCAAAGACAAATGTGCCTGTTCGTGTAAATGGTGTTTTGGAAAAGGAACTGAAGGAAAAAGCAAGTAAAGTATTAGCGCTTCAGAGAAAGGGCTCAAAACTTATATTTCCAAATGTATTAGAAATTGAAAACAAGTTAATTAATCAGAAAAATAATGATGATAGTTTAGCGCCGTCAAAGAATTAAAACTTTAAAGGCGCTTATTTTTTGCACACAAAAATATCATAAAAAAACCCCTTGTATAACGCATTACAATGAGTTATAATTATCCACAGAAAACAAAATAAATCTTCAGGGAAGGGTGAAAGTCCCTATCGGTGGTACAGCCCACGAGCCGTAAGGCATGATTTGGTGTAATTCCAAAGCCGACAGTATAGTCTGGACGAGAGAAGATATTTGCGCAGACATTCAGCAGCATAAAAGCTGTATTGTCAGATTTATTATATCAGTGTCAGCGCATATGGGCGAAAAGATAAATCCCTGAATTATAGAAATAATTCAGGGATTTTTATTCATAACAATGGCAGACACATATAATATTTTCCTATTGTAAAACCCCGATAAAGCGTATGTCAAAAACAAAGCTTTGCCCGCATCTATTCTCTGAATGATTAGAAAGGAGGCTCCAATGACAGACAATCCCCAAAACGACAGTGATGTCACATTTATGCGGCGCGCCATAGAGCTTGCCAAGCGCGGCATCGGCGCAGTAAATCCCAATCCGCTTGTAGGCGCGGTAATCGTAAAAAACGGTCAGATATTAGCCGAAGGCTGGCATGAGCGGTTTGGCGGGCTTCATGCGGAGAGAAACGCGATAAAGCATTTCCTTGAAAAATACAGCGCTGACGAGCTAAAAGGCAGCACCATATACGTCACGCTTGAGCCCTGCTGCCACCACGGCAAGACTCCGCCCTGCACAGACGCAATCATAGAAAACGGTTTTGCGCGTGTGGTAGTCGGTTCAAATGATCCCAATCCGCTTGTCGCAGGAAAAGGCATTAAGCTGCTTAAAGCTGCGGGAATAGAGGTTGTGACTGAATTTTTAAAGGAAGAAT
The DNA here is from genome assembly GCA_947625775.1 of uncultured Lachnospiraceae bacterium. Lineage (GTDB taxonomy): Bacteria > Bacillota > Clostridia > Lachnospirales > Lachnospiraceae > COE1. Next base: position 41,363 of record CANQPM010000009.1, read on the forward strand.
GTGATGCGCTGAACTTTATATTTTTCCATTATATAAGCACAAAAAAGCCGTACATCACGCTTAAATACGCCATGACAACCGACGGGAAAATCGCTACCTCCACAGGCAAATCAAAATGGATAACAGGCGAGGCGGCGCGCCAGAAGGTGCATGAGGACAGGAACAGATATATGGCAGTTATGGCGGGCGTAGGTACGATTATAGCTGACAACCCTGAGCTTACCTGCAGGCTGTTAGACGGCAGGACGGGCAGGAACCCCATAAGGATAATCTGCGACACAAATCTTAGGACTCCGCTCGAAAGCCGCATAGCAATGACGGCAAAGGACATAAGGACAATTATAGCTACAGCTTGCACTGACGGCGAAAAACAAAGACCATACATTGAAAAGGGCATCGAGCTTATAGTCCTTCCGCAAAGGGACAATCATATAGACTTGGCTGTTATGGCGCAAAAGCTCGGTGAAATGGGAATCGACAGCGTAATACTGGAAGGCGGCGGCACACTCAGCTTTTCCGCCCTGAAAAGCGGCATAGTAAACCGCGTGCAGGCATATATCGCGCCTAAGCTTTTCGGTGGGGCAGACGCCAAAACGCCTGTCGAGGGCAAGGGAATAGACGAGGTAAATGAGTGCATAAGATTAACTGACACAAGTGTCACAAAAATAGGAGAGGACATACTGCTTGAAAGCGAGGTGGCATACGGTTGTTTACAGGGATAATCGAGGAAATAGGACATATAAACGCCATAAAAAACGGAGTAAAATCAAAGCGGCTTACAATCGGCGCAAAAGCCATAATGTCTGACTTAAAGCTCGGTGACAGTGTGGCAGTAAACGGCTTATGCCTTACCGCGACAAGCATTTCCAAGGACAGCTTTACGGCTGATGTAATGCACGAATCTTTGAACCGCTCATCACTTGCCACGCTAAAGGCAGGCTCACCAGTGAACCTCGAACGCGCTATGGCGGCGGACGGGCGTTTTGGCGGGCATATAGTATCGGGGCACATTGACGGCACGGGCAGGATTTTGAAAATTGAAAAAGATGACAACGCCGTGTGGTACACCATAGGCGCGGACGAAAAGCTCATGCATTACATTGTTGAAAAAGGCTCAATCGCAATCGACGGGATAAGCCTTACAGTTGCCCGCGCGGGCAGGACAGATTTTGCCGTGTCAATAATACCGCACACTATCGGTCAGACAACGCTTGCAATGCGCGCCGCGGGCGATATAGTAAACCTTGAAAATGACATAATAGGAAAGTATGTGGAAAAGCTGCTGCTTGACAGGACGAGTGAAGTGCCAATGCCACAAAGCAGGATTGATAAGGGCTTTCTGGCTCGGCACGGCTATTTGGCTTGACTTCGCGGCAGCAAAAACAATAGCCGCGCAGGCGGCGGAAATGAGGAGAAAATGTTTGAATTTAGCACAATTCCCGAGGCTCTGGAGGATTTGAAATACGGGAAAATAATTGTCGTGTCCGATGACGAGGACAGGGAAAACGAGGGCGATTTTATCTGCGCCGCGCAGTTTGCCACTACGGAAAACGTCAACTTTATGGCGGCAAATGGCAAAGGGCTCATATGCATGCCTATGAGTGAAGAAATCTGTGCAAGGCTTCACCTTCCCCAGATGGTGAGCGATAACACGGACAATCACGAAACAGCTTTTACAGTATCAATAGACTATAAAGATACCACTACGGGTATATCTGCATATGAGCGCGGCATTACGGCGAGAAAGGTCGTTGACGCGGATTCAAAGCCCGAGGATTTCCGCAGGCCAGGACATATGTTTCCGCTGCTTGCAAAGAAAAACGGCGTGCTGGAGCGTAACGGGCATACGGAGGCGACAGTTGATTTGATGCGCCTTGCAGGTCTGGAGCGCTGCGGTCTGTGCTGTGAGATTATGGGCGACGACGGGCAGATGCTGAGAATGGAGGCTTTAAAAGAGCTTGCGCAGAAGTTTGGACTTAAATTTATAACCATCAAGTCACTGCAGGATTACAGGAAAAAGCATGACCGCCTTATAGAGTGCGTCGCAAGCCCGCAGCTGCCCACGGCATACGGCGAGTTCAGGGCATACGGCTACAGAAATCTGTTAAACGGAGAGCACCATGTTGCGCTTGTGAAGGGCGAAATCGGCGACGGGGAAAACGTGCTTTGCCGCGTTCACTCGGAATGTCTGACGGGCGACGTGTTTCACTCGGCACGCTGCGACTGCGGCGAACAGCTTGAAAAGGCAATGCAGATGATTGAGGCAGAGGGCAGGGGAATTTTGCTTTATATGCGGCAGGAGGGCAGGGGCATCGGGCTTTTAAACAAGCTGCGCGCTTATGAGCTGCAGAGCAAAGGCATGGATACGGTGGAGGCAAACCTTGCGCTTGGCTTTGGGGAGGATTTGCGTGAATATTATATCGGCGCGCAGATTCTGCAGGATTTAGGCGTAAAGACGCTGCGCCTTATGACGAATAATCCCGACAAGGTATATCAGCTTTCGGATTATGGCATGGAGATTGTCGAGCGCGTGCCAATCGAGATAAAGGCAAACCGCTTTGACAGATTTTATCTGCAGACAAAGCAGGCGAAGATGGGGCATTATTTAAAGCTGGAATAATATAATATTTTACAAAATTTTATATATTTATGTGGCTGCAAAAGGTGTTCTAAGCGCCCCAATTTTACGTTGTTAAAGATAGTTAAAAAATGTTTAATTTTATAGGCGTTTGTGAAGTTCTATTTGGACGACTTAGAATACATTTAACAATTATCTATTTAATTTTATTTTCAGGAGGGAAAAGCATGAAAATTTATGAAGGAAATTATGCCGCTCAGGGGAAGGACATTAAAATCGGAATAGTTGCCGCGAGGTTCAACGAATTTATAACCTCAAAGCTGCTCAGCGGGGCGATTGACGGGCTGCGCCGCCACGAAGTTCCAGACGAGAACATTGAAGTCGCATGGGTGCCGGGCGCGTTTGAAATACCTGTGATTGCTTCAAAAATGGCAAAAAGCAGAAAATACGACGCGATAATATGTCTTGGCGCGGTAATACGCGGCAGCACATCACATTACGATTATGTGTGCAATGAAGTGTCAAAGGGTATCGCGGCAGTTTCCCTGCAAAATGACATGCCTGTCATGTTTGGCGTGCTCACCACGGACACGATAGAGCAGGCAATAGAGCGCGCAGGCACAAAGGCGGGCAACAAGGGCTTTGACTGCGCGACAGGAGCTATTGAGATGGTAAACCTGATTAGGGAGATTGAAAAGTAGAAGAACAGGAGGACAGCACTATGAAATCAAAGGTATATTTTTCAAAGACAATCACTCCCGAAAAAGTATTGGAGCTTTACAAGACGCTTGGCAAGGAGCTGACTGGCAATGTCGCGGTTAAGGTTCATTCAGGAGAGGTGGGCAACCAGAATTTCCTGCGCCCCGACTTTTGGAAGCCTGTTGTTGACTATGTGGGCGGCACTGTGGTGGAGTGCAACACAGCATACGACGGCGAGCGCAATACCACAAAAAAGCATTTAAAAACCTTGAAGGTTCACGGCTGGAACGACTATTTTAAGGTAGATTTGCTAGACGCGGAGGGACCTGACCTTGAGCTTAGCGTACCGAACGGCAGGCAGATTAAGAAAAATTACGTGGGAAAAAATTTAAAAAATTATGATTCACTCCTTGTCCTTTCACATTTTAAGGGGCATCCGATGGGCGGTTACGGCGGAGCGCTTAAACAGCTTTCGATAGGCATAGCGTCATCATATGGGAAAGCCTATATTCACGGAGCGGGCAAACCTGATGAAATGTGGAGCGCGGACCACGACTCATTCCTGCGGTCAATGGCAGACGCGGCATCGTCTGTTGTTGAGTATTTTAAGGGCAATGCGGTGTATGTCAATGTCATGAAAAACATGTCTGTAGACTGTGATTGCTGCGCAGTGGCGGAAGATCCCTGCATGAAGGATATAGGAATTTTGATATCGCTTGATCCGATAGCAATTGACCAGGCGTGCTTAGATTTAGTTTATGCCGCAAAAGATGACAAAGGGCGTGACCACCTGATAGAAAGAATAGAAAGCCGCAATGGCGCGCTCACAATCGAGGCGGCGAGCGGGCTTGGATTTGGCTCGAGGGAGTATGAGCTTGTTACGATAGCTTAAAATTCGAGCGATTTTAGATTTTAATTGAAAGCACCTTTAGATGGGGCTGTGGCTTATCTAAAGGTGCTGTTGCTGTATGAAAAAGCATACGATAGGCTTTACACAGATAAAAGCATCGGATATACTGAAAATATGAAAAATACTGTCTAAACATCGCAGGTGAGGAATAAATTTAAGAGTATGAACGATAACGAAACGAAAAAACAGGAAAATAAACAGCAGGGCGCAGAGCAGATTGCTGCCAGTGATTATGAATTTCTGCAGGAGAGGATAAAGGAGCGCCCCATAAATAAGAAAAAGCTTTTACAAAGGACAATTATAACGGCGGCATCGGCGCTGCTGTTCGGCGCGGTTGCCTGCCTTGCCTTTTTGCTGCTGGAGCCAATGCTCAGCAACTGGCTGTACCCCGAGGAGGAATCAAATACAGTTGCATTTCCGCAGGAGCAGGACGAAATGCTTCCCGAGGATATGCTGACGGAAAGCACGACACAGTCAGACGAGGAGCAGCGTTCAGTGGAGGAACAGCAGTCAGGCGCATCACAAACGCAGACAGATGCGCCTGAAGAATTGCAGGTAGACGGGGCAGATACTAAGCAGACAGATGATGGCTCGGAGACAATGCTGCCCGCAGATGATGAAAGCGGAGATGAATTGGAGCAGGAAGATGTGATAGTGCCGCTGCAGGCATACCAGACTCAGTATGACGAGCTGTATGATGTTTACCGCAAGGTTTCGGCAAGCATGGTGACAGTGACAGCGGTCCGCACAGACGTAGACTGGTTTAATAATCCCTATCAAAGCGAGGGCAGCGCGGCGGGCGTGATTATAGCGAATAACAACAGGGAGCTTTTGATACTCACCAAAAAGGATCAGCTTGAAGACGCGGAAAGGATTAAGATAAGATTCTGCAACGGTTCTGATGCAGACGCCTCGATAAAGAAATTTGACGCCAACACGGATTTATCAATATTGGCGGTTGACTTGAAGTATATTGACAGCGCCACGCTCGGCGCAGTATCGGCGGCCACGCTTGACAGCGCAAACAGTTCTGGAGGCACTGGAATGCCTGTCATTGCGATAGGAAATCTTTTCGGATATAAGGACAATGTGTGCTATGGGATTGTCACGTCAAACGGCACGCCGATTTCGCTGGCGGACAGTGAATACAGGCTCATAACCACAGACATTTATGCAAGCGAAAAGCCAAGCGGCGTGCTGGTAAATGTGTCGGGAGACGTAATCGGCATTATAGACAACAGCTACAACAATGCGGATACAAAGAATCTTTTGTCGGCTGTGAGGATATCAGAGCTTATGGACACGATAAGCAAGCTTTCAAATGGCGAGGATATTCCGTACTTGGGCATTTACGCGCAGGATATTTCAAGCGAGGTGCGCAACGAGCTGGGGCTTCCGCAGGGCGCGTATATAGTTGACATAGACATGGATTCTCCCGCGATGCTGAGCGGAATACAAAGGGGCGACATAATAGTGCAGGTGGGGACACGGGAGATAAGAAACGCTTCTGATTATATGGAGGCGCTGCTCAAGGCTCAGATTGACCGAGATCTGGTGATATCTGTGTTCCGCGAGAGTCTTGACGACTATCAGAAAATGCAGTTTACGGCTGAACCTGCCCTGCAGCCTGATGTAATGAAGCAGCAGTAAATTTAGTGTGGAATTGGAGAGAAGAAAATGAAGTATATTAAGGATTACAAAGACGGCGACAGGGTATTTGACATTTATTTCTGTAAATACAAAAGCTCCGCGGTGACAAAAAACGGGAAAAACTACGACAACGTGATTTTGCAGGATAAAACAGGCACAATCGACGCCAAAATATGGGATCCGAATAATGTGGGAATTGCTGAATTTGAGGCGTTTGACTATATTGAAGTGTACGGCGACGTCACAAGCTTTAACGGGGCGCTGCAGGTGAACATCAAGCGCGTGCGCAAATGCGCGGAGGGCGAATATGATGAGAAGGAATACATGCCTGTAAGCTCCAAAAATATTAACGAGATGTTTGACGAGCTTGGACAGATTATCGCAAGCGTTCAAAATACATATCTAAAAAAGCTGCTGGAGAGCTTTTTTGTGGAGGATAAGGAGTTTATCAAAATATTTAAAAAATCCTCCGCTGCAAAGACAGTACACCACGGCTTTATAGGCGGACTTTTGGAGCACACGCTTGGAGTGACAAAGCTTTGCGAATATTACTGTACGGCATATCCGATGCTTAAGCGCGACTTGCTTATCACTGCCGCAATCTGCCATGACATAGGCAAAACAAGGGAAATCAGCGCATTTCCAGTGAATAATTATACGGACGAGGGACAGTTTTTGGGACACATCATTATCGGAGCTGAGATGATAGGAGAGAAGATTAAGGATATAAAGGGCTTTCCGCCTACGCTTGCGATGGAGTTAAAGCACTGCATACTGTCACACCATGGCGAGTATGAGTTCGGCTCGCCCAAAAAGCCCGCCATTATTGAGGCGGTGGCGCTTAATTTTGCGGATAATACGGACGCGAAGCTTGAAACCTTTACGGAGATACTGAACGGTACACAGGAAAGCGGGTGGCTTGGCTTTAACAAGTTTTTTGACTCGAATTTGATAAAGAGCGATTTATGCGACTGATGCATTTGGAAAAGACAGCTGCGGGGCTGTCTTTGCTGTTTAGGATAATTTAGGGATGCGGGGTAGCGCTTTGGAATATAAAAAAGATGATTACATAACAACTGATATTATTGATATGGGCAGCAGCGGAGAGGGAATCGGCAAGGTGGAGAATTTTACCTTTTTCATAAAGGATACTGTAATAGGCGACAGAGTCGAGGCAAAGGTGATGAAGGTCAAAAAGAATTACGCATATGCAAGGCTTATGAAGCTTGTCACTCCATCGCCTATGCGAGCAACGCCAAGGTGCGCGTATCACAGGCAATGCGGCGGCTGCCAGATACAGGCGCTTGATTATGGGGCTCAGCTTAAATTTAAGGAAAATAAGATAAAAAATAACCTGACGCGCATCGGCGGATTTTCAAGCGAGCTTATAGACAGGATAATGGAGCCTGTCATAGGAATGGAAAATCCTTACAATTACCGCAATAAGGCGCAGTTTCCGATTGGAACGGACAAAAGCGGCAAGCCTGTCGCGGGTTTTTATGCAGGACGGACACATGTGATTGTGCCGAATACTGACTGCGCGCTGGGCGTCGCGGAAAATAAGGAGATACTTGAAATTATTCTTGGCTATATGGAGGAATTTAAGGTATCGGCATATGATGAGGCGTCAGGCAGCGGGCTTTTGCGCCATGTGCTGATACGCAAAGGCTTTGCGACGGGAGAGCTTATGGTGTGCCTTGTCATCAATGGCGATAAGCTGCCAAAGGCTGATATACTGGCGGACAGGCTGGCAAAGGTTGAGGGCATGACAAGCATTTGCGTCAGCATAAATAAGGAAAATACAAATGTAATCATGGGAAAGGAGTGCCGCACGATTTGGGGGCGCGATACGATAAGCGATGTCATATGCGGCATAAGCTTTTCAATTTCCCCGCTTTCTTTTTTTCAGGTAAATCCTGTGCAGACGCAGAAGCTGTATGGGCTTGCGCTTGAATATGCGGGACTCACGGGTATGGAAACGGTGTGGGATTTGTATTGTGGCATAGGGACAATAAGCCTTTGTATGGCAAAGCGGGCGGCGAAGGTCTATGGCATAGAGATTGTGGGACAAGCAATAGCAGATGCGAGGGAGAATGCGCGACGCAATGGGATAACGAATGCAGAGTTTTTTGTCGGCGGCGCGGAGGAGGTGCTGCCGAGACTGTATGAAGCGGAAAAGCTGCGCGCCGATGTCGTGTGCGTGGATCCGCCGCGGAAGGGGTGCGATGAGGCGTGCTTGGAGACGATTGTGAAGATGGCGCCTGAGCGGGTGGTGTATGTGTCCTGCGACAGCGCGACGCTGGCGAGGGATTTGAGGTATTTGTGCGGGAGAGGGTATGAGTTAATGCGGGCGCGTGGGTGTGATATGTTTCCGCAGACGGGGCATGTTGAGACGGTGTGCTTATTATCTAAATTCAATGTTGAGCATCATTATCGAAGTGAAATTAACAATGGATGAGCTGGATTTGACTGCCGCTGAGAGCAAGACCAGCTATGAGGAAATCAAAGACGTATATGCTGCTAAAGTTTGGGTTGAAGGTCAGCAATCTGTATATTGCGCAGGTAAAAAGAAAGTGTGAGATCATTGAGAGAGAGAATTATAATCTGTCAAAGTCTGAGGATTTTCGGCAGTCTAAGTGTCCGAAGGAGAAGGGGCGGCGATTAGGGAGGCGTTGGAATTGTTTGAAAAACTGAATATGATACCCGACCGCAAAAAGGATTTGGAGGAGGAACTGTATCAGGCAGGCTGGAAGGGATTTTTGCCTACATGGCTTTCGGGGCTGCGCTTGTGGGGCTGCATTGGAGGATGAAGGGGGATGTGTAAAGTGAAAAAAGATAGGAGAAGCCGAAAGAAGCTTGTTGGTGAAAAAAATTTAAGAATAGGAGGAATTTATAATGGCAGAGAGTATAATGGTAACGAATGAGGATGTACTACGGTTTTATGCAGACAAATTTGCGGATGAGGAGCATTGTCCAATGACGGCGAAATACCTTTCTAAACTGAAATCGAACGGCGAATCTTTACATGGACCATACGCAGGAATGGCAAAAAGATTTAAAATGGGATTTGCCGAAAAGGAAGGCAAAGATAAAGAGTTTTATGATTGGTTGAAAGAAAATGAAATAAGTTCCATAAGATCATTTTCTTTTTTTCAACCAGATGTTTTTTTGGAGCATACGGAGGACTATTATGATGTCGCGCTTCAAAAGTGGCATTTGTATGTTAGCTGGTATGCATATTGTGAGTCTGAGAAACTGCCGGATAAGAAATTAGATAATGAACAACTTAATGAGAGTGCCAGTAGTAAACCTAATGGTATTCTCAACGATACGATTATATGTAGAGAATTACTTCTTTGGATGTGTGAAGCGGCAGGTTCCAAGAAGACGAAGGAGTTATATAATGCCCTAATTGATTATGAGACGAAGGGCGGAAATGCGAATACATGGCTGCGGTCATGGGCAGCAGAAGTTAAGGGGGAAATTAAAAGGATTATAGGGGAAAGTAAACAAAACTCCTAAATAATATTTTGAGGAAACGCTTGAACGTTGTTTTTGTTCTGGGGAATCATGATTTTGCCATGTATTCTATCATGAGAAAATTTGCGGGAGGAATATTAAAATGAGTCGTAGTTATAAACATACGCCGGTCTGTAAGTTCGGAAAGACCAAGGGCGGAAAACGCAGGGCAAATAGGAAAGTCAGACAACTTCTGCAAATGGACATGGAAGAGGCTCTTGCAGGAAAGTCCAACGATTATCGCAGGCAGTATGAAACATGGAATATTTGTGATTTTAGATTTTTTGGAAAACCGAGAAGAGCGGAGTCGTGTTTTTTTCTGGAGGGTGAGGACTGGAAAAAGGTTTACAGCAGAAAATGAGGAGAGAAATCAGGGAGAATCAAAATGCCTTTAGACAATGATATGACAAATGAAGATGTGAAAACACTAATTTTAAAAGCAAAATTTGGTGATAATGCGGCATGGGAAAGCCTATATTATCATTTTGAAAAATATGTCCATTCCCGTGCATGGAATCGTTTGAAAAAACTGGATATGTCGCCCGACCGCAAAAAGGATTTGGAAGAAGAATTATATCAGGCAGGCTGGCAGGGATTTTTGTCTGCCGTTCGGAGTTATGATCCGAAGCAGGGAGAATTTCTGACCTATGCCACGTATTTTATTGACGGGGAAATGGCAAAGGAAATGAAATTTGTCACAAATCCGCATGGTTTCACGGAAATGCCTGATTTTTTAGAGCGCCTGGAAACGCAAACAGTGAAAGGAATATTTGCAGACGGGAAAACAATCTCCGTGGAGGAGTCGCCAGATCGGGGAAAATACAGCGCGGAGAGGCGCACCCTGCAGATCTTGGAAATCCTTCGTCTTCTCACGGATGAAACGCACAGCCTGTCAAAAGACGAACTGGGCAGGTGTCTTCGCCTTTACCGCATGGCAAAATATAAAAACGGTACACCGCTGGAAGCGCCGAATACATTCACAAGCACGCTGGAGGAAATACTGGCGGAAATGAATCCGTTGGAACACACGGGAGACAATGAAAGAGATTATCGTATTCGGTACGAGGGGTATCAAGAGAACCGCCTGAAAGAAAAACGAAACAAAGAAAAAGGAAAGAAATCGGCGGATATTACGGATTTTTCTTATGTACACACGTTCAGCTTTGCAGAACTGGACAATCTGATTCAGATGGTCTGCTTTTCTAATCTGCTTTCCAATGAGGAAAAACAATGTCTGGTGGACAAGCTCGTGTCCACATCCAGTCTTTATTACCGAACACCATTTTACGACGGTGACAGGGTGAAATTCAGCCCCCAGACCATACATGGCAGATTCAGCACAAGAGTGATGGAGGACAGAAAACCGTTTGCGGAAAAGATTAATCGGATTCAGCAGGCGATAAAGAACCTGTGTCAGATACGGTTTCGATTTAACTGTTATACATCGGAACACACGATGGTGCCGAAAACGGAATATCAGCATGTGTTAAGTCCATATCATCTGGTAGTCTATCACGATAATTATTATTGCATCGGAATGAAAAAAGATGACAGGCGCATCTGGCATTACAGGGTGGATTTGATGTCGGAGGTGGAGTTTGTTACGAATGATGAGGGAAAGCCTGTACCCATCAATGTCTGTGGCTTTGAAGGATTACCGATTTCCAACGCATGCTGGGATCCGGAAAAATACATGGCGGAGCATCTGTATATGGCGTATGATGAGCCTCGGGAAATACAGCTCAAACTCCGTTCCGATGACTATACAATCCTGCATGATTGGTTTGGCAATCATTATGAGAAGACAGACGAGTCCATAGAAACCGATGAGAACGGCTACAGAGTGCAGTATGACACCGTAAAGGTCAGGACTTCGCCTTCTATGATTGTCCACTGGGCCATGCAGTACGCCGGAGCCGTGGAGATTCTGGATGAGGAGATTCGGAAGAGGATCTGGGACGAAATCGCAAAGCTCAAGAAAAAATATGAATAAAGAATCTGATTTTCAAAATTTTGAACACGGATTTCTCCATAATATAGGTGAATCTATAATTCATTTATATTACGGAGGTAGATACCATGGAAAACGAAATCAGAGTTATGCTTAGAACAATCTATGGAAGGTTATGGGAACTGCTGTCACTGTATGAAGAGACAGAATGTTTCAATCGTGTGCCAAAGGGAGCGGATGAAGATGATATCTGGGATTACATGGGAAACAAACTGCTGGAGATAAGAAAGGAGGTCAATCAATCATTTCTAGGTGAAAAGCTGCTGCGGGAAAAGCTTTTACGGATCGTAGACGAGACAGAGGTTTTTGTTCGGAGCTATGAGCAGCCCGGAGTAGTAGAGCGATGGAGGAAGATCAATCCGCAGATCATTTTTTTCGATTATGCTTTTGACATCAGGGAACAATGTCCGGAGGAATATCGAAAAGCAATGGCTGGAATGAGCGGATACGAGCTTGCATTATATCCGTATGAAGCATTAGCGGAAAAGAGAAAAAAGTATTTTGCGGAGCTTGGAGAGAAGATAGAGAAAGGAAATCTGAAATATTCTGAGGAAAGGATATTCATGGATGAGCTGCTCAGAACTCTCACCATGGTCTTTGAAGAAGATTTCAAAGAGTATTGGGCTGATGGAAGTTATACAACTGATCGCTAAAGACATCAAATTATAGTCAAAAAAGATGATATAATGATTTTGAATTTGGTGTGAAATTTTTTAAGAAAAAGAAGAGCTATTGGATTTCACACAAAAAAGCAAAGAAATGAAGGAGGTACAAAGCTATGAGCGACTGGAAAACCGAAGAAAAAGAAATAGAAGAAAGGACAGGTTTGGGCATTGGAGTGGTGGAGATTAGAGGTAAGACTTTTAAAAATAATATCTGTTTGTATGACTGCGATTCAGCTAATTTTCATTTGCTGCCGGACTTGAATCTAGAAGATGCAAAAGAAGCAGTAGAGGATTATATAAAGACGTTAAATAGCGTACAAGATGAGATTTATAAAAGGATTCAGAGCAATAAAAGGATTCAGAGCAAATACAATTTGCAAAACGGTAAAGGTAAAGGAACTGGCACCTTGAGCGAGAAGGTATATCCGTTAGAGTATAGAGAACGTGAGATCCCCAATGGATTTTACAAATATATTTCGGTCTATGATGGTCAGCGTTTTTATACTATCAATTTTATGAGATGGTATATTGACAAAGAGAACAAAGTGAATTGCAGGTTTGGAGAAATACAATTTGACACAACAATGAATGAGAAGAAAAGGGTAAATACGGCACGCCTTTCTGAAAAGGACAAAAAGCAAAAGGATATAATCCGTTATCCGGAATCATATAAACACCAGTCTGAGAAGGTGATTCGATTGGACGGAGAATGTCAAGCATGTATTTACGACCCAAAAGATGTGGGAGATATTTGGCAGATTAAAAAGGAAAGCTGCTATGATGAAGTGGTTGAGAAATTTGCAGAATTTATAGAGGAAGTAAAAAAGCAAGCAGCTGAATGATTATCCAGTACGTAGACATTATTTTGCGTAAAATTTTATCGAGAGGGTAAAGATATTTAAAATTTTTCTATTTTTCTGCCCGCTACAATCAATACTACTTAAAGATGAGCCGTGCTGCACAAGGAGGAGTATGAGATATATTGTTTCCAACATACATGGATGCTACGATCAGTACAGGGTGCTGCTGGAGAAGCTTCATTTTTCAGATGCGGACGAGGGCAAATATGAAGGGAATAATTTTAGATTTTTTGGAAAACCGAGAAGATCGGAGTCGTGGTTTTTTCTGGAAGGCCAGGACTGGAAAAAGGTTTACCTAAGAAAATAAGAAGTAAAAGGCTTAAAGGCAGGTGGATTTCAATGTATGAAACATTATTAAACATGCCGTTAAAACTTCAGATGCAGAATATTGGTGCAGAAGTTTCCAGAATGATTCGTTTCATGCCAACAAAACCGGAAAGAGCGTTTTGCAGGGGTCAGGAAGCTATCAAAATGCTGAACATACTGGCAAATGCCCCTAATGCGGGACATAGAAAGAGCGAATGGAAACAAATGGCAGAAGAAATAGAAAACTACCTGAAAGGTGGGGACATTGATCCTGAAATGATGTTGAGCCGGTATGAAAGCTTTAATGATTGACGTGCCCAAACAGTGCAGATGTAAATAATTTATTAAACGTGGGTGCTCTGACGGCGGAGTTTTTTGATAAAAAGGAGGTTTCGCATGAAATTATATTGTATGTCAGATATTCACGGCTTTCTTGGGGAGTTTGAGGAGGCGCTGTCACTGGTAGAGGAGCATCTGGAGGAAGACGATGTCAGACTGATCCTCCTTGGCGATTATATCCATGGCGGCGCGGACAACAGGGGCGTGCTGGATAGGATCATGGCGCTCCAACATCGGTACGGTGCCGATAAGGTCGTGGCGCTCATGGGAAACCATGAGGAATTTGTCCTGCAGGGGGATTCCAGTATCGATCACATGATTAAGACAATCTGGAAGGATGACAACGGAGGGGACGACGATGGAGAGGACGACAAGTATATCCGCTGGATGGAAAATCTGCCCTGCTATTACACGGAAGGCAATACGATTTTTGTCCATGCGGGTATTGATGAGGAGTCCGGTGACATGTGGGAGTGGGGAACAGGAGAGGAGATATTTACCAGCAAATATCCCGCGGAGACAGGGCAGATCGAAGGCCTCGAAATGAAAGTGGTAGCGGGGCATGTGGGTACTGATGAGATTTCGGGCGATCCTAGATACCATGACATCTATTATGACGGGGAAAGCCACTATTACATAGATGGGACGGTTCTTAAAAGCGGCATGATCCCTGTCCTGAAAGTGGACACGGAGACGGATCGCTATTACAGGGTGACGGAGTCTGGCGACTGGCTGATCCTGCCATATGAGGAGGAAAACTAATAAGCGCAAGCAATTGATGAATTAGGAAAACTGCGGCAGCGGGCGGATCATGTCTTGAAGACACCAGAATCTTACTGTAAAGAAGAAGTTTTTCGGTTATCTGGTGGTATTTGAGGATTATTTTATCCACAGCAACATGTATCTGCCAGATGCCACAAGCGACACATTCCAAGCGAAAGAGCCTGTTTTAGAGTAGGATGCCCACACCTTCGGCTGTATCCGCGTGCCACAGGAGGAACTGGGCTGGCTGGTAGCGAATATACCGGAGAAAAGTATTATTGAAATGTTTTGAGAGATGAAAAAGGGGCGAATTCAATGACGATGGAAATTTTATGCCGGATCATAGAAGAAAATAACATACTGAAAGACGTGCATTTTATGAGCGACAGTGGGTGGGAATGCGGTCCGACAGAGATGGACGGGCTCTATTATCATAGAGAGAGCAACACAATCGTGTTTACGCAAGGAGACAGTTCACAGCAAGCATCGGATGGATGGGAAATATTGTATATGCCTGAGTTGATAAAACTTGAGGAACTCGAAGTATATCCGGCCGATTCTGGGGCGTCCTATGGTGTGACGGAGGCATTTAAGAAAGAAATAAAGGCTGCCGGAGATTTTGAAAGTTATTACGGTATTCCCGAAACCGATGATGCATATAGCAATATAGATCTGCGGAGGCCTTTATTTTACTGCATTAAAAGGAAGGGGAAGTTTATTGGATATATAGGCTTTCATGGCGATGAAAATGTATTAGAACCGGAAATCTATATTTTTGAGGGGTACAGGCATAGAGGTTATGGTATCCGTGTGCTGAAAAAGTTTATGGATATAGTTTTTGAGGATGGGTTGACAAAAAGATGGTGGGAAAAAAATAAAGAGGATAAACTGCCAAAATATATTTGTAAAAAGAAAACGATAGTTCCATCAAAGATTGTATCAACCGTTCGGGTAGAGAACATATATGCCCGCCAGATGATGAGGTCGTGCGGATTCACTGAAAATAGGAATGTTGCAGCGCAATTTGTAGCATTTACCGCCAAAGATGATGAAGGTGATTCTGGGTTTATAGAGGTAATGGAGTATCAGATAGCAAAGGAGTAATATTTGGAAAAAACAGCAGGGGAGATATTGTAATGGAGGAAGACAAAATCGGGGTAATTGACATTTCAAAGGAAGATATGGAATCGGATTATGAGAGGGTAAGAAACGGCAATAAAAAGTATTGTGATTATTGGGATTCTACTTCCACAATTGTGCAGTACATTGAAAAAGACGGGAGAATCATCCACAGCCATCCATCCCTGCTGTTTTTGAAAAAAGTAAGCAGGGAAAAGCTTCCAGAGAAGATACGGGAATATGCCAGTATGGTGAGTGATATGGTACAGGGGAAATGTCCTTTGGATTTTTTCATCTCAGCATACGAAAAGAAGATAAAAGAATAGAAGGAGGGCATATATGCGGAAAGTAATCTTTGTCATCGGTGCGACAGCATCAGGCAAGACTTATTTTATCGATCAAAACTATGCTGGCAGGGATTTCGATATTTTAAATGTGTACGACTATCAGCAGCGGGCGTATACGGAGGCGGGCTTTCGCGAGTCAATTCCTTTTGGGGAAGAGTTTCGTTGTCTTTTGAAAGCGCAGAATATGCTATTAGAGGATATCGTCGCCAGACTGCAGGCGGGGCGTGATGTAGTCGTAGAGCAGACATTTTACAAGGCGAAAAGGCGTATTGCCTACATTGAGAGAATCAGAGAAGCTGTGGAGGCTTCCATCGAGTTCTATGTGATGTGTCCGAGTGATAGCCAATGGGAGAAAAACATCGAGAACAGAAAGTTAGACGGAAGATTTGAGGCATTCAAGCGTAATATGGAGGATTTCGAATTTCCCAATCCCGCAGAGGGGATCGATCAGATCTACGAGGTTGTCGATGGAATCATCACATTGAGAATGGATGAGCCGAAGCCGGAAATCATGGAACGGGCGAAGGAGGAGCTGGCAAAAGAGGCGGAGCGCTTAAAAGCCGAGGACGATAAAAGACGCAGGAAAAAAGAACTTTTGGAGAGTATGGAAACAAGACCGTTCTGGCACTATTGCGAGGTGTGCGGCAAAAAAGAATTTGTGACAGCACAGGAGGCTGATGACAGCGGCTGGGATTATCCGCCCCGTAGGGGATCTTTCGGTGTGTTGTCGCCGAGAACATGCGGAAACTGCTGTATGGTGGGTACGCTATACATGAAGATCCTTGCACCGGGCAGGCTTCCGGTGGTATTGGAGAGCGAGCTGACGCCGGAGGAGCTTGTTACATGGAGGCGGATCAAGGGCGAGCCGGAGAGCTTGCTGAAGGAATCACCCACGCAATGAATATAAAGTTGTGAATTTATTTTATGGCGGCGAATGGCAAAGGAGAAGTTGTCTATGTTTGAACTGGTTCTGTCCGAGTATATGCGGACAATGCTGAGGGGCGATTTGAAACGTTGTTTATCAAACTCCCATTTGACGCGCAGGAGCAAAATCCGAGGTCGGAAAAGAGGAAATGTGGTTTTTTCTGGAGAGGGACTGGGAAAAGGGTTCCCGAAGAAAATGAAAGGAGCGGTTTTATGTGTAAATGCTGGTTTCTAAGACACCAAAAATGTATTGAGGTGATGCGATGAAAAGGATGACAAGTACATTCGCTGGATGGAAAAGCTGCCCCGTTACTACACGGAAGGCAATACTATCTTTGTACATGCGGGCATTGACGAGGATACTGGCGACTTGTGGGAGTGGGGAACGGGAGAGGAGATATTTACAGGCAAATATCCCGCCCAGACAGGGCAGATAGAAGGTCTTGACATGAAAGTCGTGGCAGGGCATATCGGCACCGCCGAGATCTCGGGAAATCTCTGCTATCATGACATTTATTATGATGGGGCAAGCCACTATTACATAGATGGCACTGTGTTAGAAAGCGGCAGAATTCCCGTTTTGATGGTGGACACGGAGACGGATAAATATTACAGAGTGACGCAAGGCGGTGAATGGCTGATTTTGCCATATGATGTGGAAAACTAACCTCTTCACCCTAATCCCGAAACTGTAAAAGCTTATATGCCTCAATTTCCAGCACGTCAGCTATGTTGAACAGCAAATCAAGCGAAACAGGACGCACGATATTAGGTGCTTCAATTGCGCCTAGATGCTGCCTGCTTATGTTCACCTTCTCGGCAAGCTCCTCCTGGGTAAGCTTTGCATGCTTTCTGTAATAAGCGATATTATATCCGAGCTCTATGTATTTTTTAGAGTTATCGAACGGAATTTCTGCGTTTTTCATTATCTTATCCTCTCATATCGACAAAATTCTCCCCTTACCAATATATTTTAGTGAAAAATTTAAAAACCTAAATCATATGACAAATAACTTATGATATGTTTCAAATAACAGAGCCAATTTTTGCCATTTGGGAATATTGAAAATCCTTTCCAGCTACTTCATAATAAGCTTATAGGAAACAAATCCGAGTTTCCAATAAGTTTATTGAATTGCTGTTTTACGGAAATTTTAATGTGGAGGTAGAAGCACGATGGAAGTAAAGTGCATGTACGAAAAGCTCAAATTAAGCCGCATTATTATTTATGAGTGCGAGGCATATTCAAGAGCAAGTATTATCGCATATGCAGATGAAAAGGCGGAGGAAACTAAGAAAAGGGCAGATGATAAATCCATAGGGATTTATGCGGACAACGGCGAAAAGCTGTTTGAAGGGACAATTGAGCAGGATATGACAGTCAGGGACGGACAGGGCAGCAGGCTGATAATAAACGCCGTCACAGGAGTTGACATTGCTTTCAAAAATATAAGCTCGGACAAATCCAAAGCAGAAATAAGCGCCGATTTAAGCAACTGCCATGTCCTGAACAATGAAAACAATGCGGCAATGGAAGGCTATGACATAATAGGCGCCGATGATTATGTGAGAGTCGGCGACATAGTAAACTTTAAAGGGAAAAGCTACCGCGTGACGCGGATGTGCGCCAGCTATGACGCGGACAAGGGCGATGAACGTTTTTCATGCGACTGCAGAATAGAACCGATATAAAAAATAAATATAATAAGGTATTAACAGCAATTTAATAAAACTGACGGTATATGGGCTTACAGAAAACAAATGCAAATAAAAGAGGCTGCGCGCTAAGCATGCGCCATAGCCTCTTTTTGCGTTGCGGAGAAAGCGCGAGGGTGTACATTGATGCGGAGATGAAAATTTTATATCAGGAAAACGAAAAGGACATCATAGGGCAGCATGTAATTTTTAAAACAGTATAAATCAAATGTCACAAAACTATTGAAAATGTCAGCAAAAAAATATACAATATAAATAATACACTGAATTAAAGCTTTGTATGGGAAAATTGTTATCAAATTAACAAGACAGGAGGACTTTGTGATGAAAAAAACAAGATTCAGCACCAAGCTGGTATGCTACATTGTGGTTGTGTCATTGCTCGCGCTGATAATCAGCACTATGATGATGCGAGCCAGAATGACCGACATACTTGAAATGAATATGAGTCTTACCAGCCAGCAGACAATGGACGAGGCGGTAGTGAGCTTCCAGCGGTATGCAAAGACGCTCAGCCTGCCGATTGACCTTATGTGCAGGAGCAATGATTTCAAGAAGATAGACGAGGAATACGACAGCCGCCTCAAAGGCGTTGAGGATTCCCTTTTGAGCGCGCTGAAGGTAATACCGAGCTCAGAGCGGACTTACTATTCAACGGCGAGCGGCAAATTTATCAGGGCGAAGATGGTAGTTTCCGAGGACAATAAAAAGACGGGAGATTATCTTGAGCAGGGCGGCGTGGACAATTCTCAGCAGGCATGGTACAAGGATTCGCTGGGGCTTGGCTCGCGCAATACAGTATTTTCAAACTTTACAACTCCCTACACAAATGAAGACGGAGTGGAGGTATTTACCGTTTCGCAGGATATAAAGGCGAGCGATATACATGTCGGCGTCATAGCCATGGACGTAAATGTTCAGGTTTTGAAGGATTACATAAACGATATCCAGCTTATGAACACAGGCTTTACATTCCTCGCCGACGCGAGCGGAAATATCATAATAAACAACGACAAGAACACAATCATACAAAATTCGGCGTCTGACATACCTGTCTGGAATGAGCTGGTGTCAGGGCTTGACGAATATATGGCGGGGCTTTCCGAGGAGGAGGCAGCCGATGCCAATCCGCTTTCAAGCAAAATGTGCAGCATTGGCGGAGAAAAATACTGTGTCACGCTCATACACGACTCAATAACAGGCTGGTATCTGGTAGGTCTTATCAGCGAGGCTGATGAGCTCGCGGACAGCTTTAGGAAGGTAAATATCGTGTCAATCATAGGCGTGGTAATTGCGCTTATACTGTCAGTGCTGGTTGCGCTTTTCATAGCACACTCTATTGCAAGGGAGCTTAAAAAGCTTCACAGCGCGACAGACCGCATGGCAGAGGGCGACCTTTCCACCAAGCTTGAGATTAAGCGCAGTGACGAATTTGGGCAGCTGGAGCATAACTTCAACATAATGATGGACAGTATCTCAGGGCTTATTAAAAATGTTGAGGGCAATTCGGAGGAGATTTTTGAGATTGCCCAGGCGGTAATGGAGGTATCGAACAACACCAAGGAGGTTGCGGAACAGGTAACAGAGGCAATCGGCAGCGTGGCGCAGGGCGCGACAGAGCAGGCGCAGAGCACGTCAGAGGCAAACATGGAAGTTGAAAAGCTTGCTGACAGCCTTGAGCTTTCAAAGAATAAAGTAGAGCGCATAGGCGAAAAGTCAAGAGATACCGAAAAGATAGGCATAAAAGGCGCGGGCATTTTGAAAGAGCTTATTAATAAGTCCGAAAAAGCAAAGGCAAACGCAACAGAGTCAATCACCACAATGTCAGAAATGCTTAAATCAATAGAAAAGATTAACTATATTTCAGACGCGATTGCTGACATCACATCGCAGACGAACCTGCTTTCGCTCAACGCGAGCATTGAGGCGGCAAGAGCGGGCGAGAGCGGCAAGGGCTTTGCAGTCGTAGCGGATGAAATCAGAAAGCTTGCGGATCAGTCAAGGGAGTCCACGGAGGAGATAAAGAGCATACTTCTGGAAATCACAAACAACTCGACACACGTAGAAAGCAGCCTGGAGGAGAGCGGAGTAATCCAGGAGGAGCAGCAGAAGTCAATCAAGGAAACACAGGATTTGTTTGTAGATATCGAGGCATCTGTTAAGGAGCTTCTGGCTGCGGTTGAAGATATTGAAAATCTTAACCGTGATATGGATGTAGCAAGGGACAACGTGGTGAAACGCATGGAGAGCATAGCGGGCGTATCAGAGACATCAGCGGCGGCGACAGAGGAGGTAAACGCGTCAGCGGAGCAGGTAAACGACACAATGGCTCAGGTTGCCGAGCACGCTAAGATGCTTGATGAGATTGTGCATAGGCTGGATGCGTCGATTAAGCAGTTTAAGCTGTAAGGTTTTATAATTTTATATTTGAAGAATTTGACGGGCAGGGTATATGTGTTTGAAATATATATCCTGCCTAATTTTTTTGTCAGAAATTATGGCTGACTAGAGTATTTGACAGTCAAGGCAAATGTGTCTGATGGCAAAAGCAAGGCATATAATTAAAAATGCCGCCTGTGCTTTTCCTGATTTTGCAGAAAAGCCCAAGGCGGCATTTTGATATTGTAGTTTAATTATAGAAAAAGTCCGAAGCGGCATTTCTGATAATTCGATTAGCTAATCCTCCTCTTTCAAATACTCCTTCTTAGAAACGCTCACAGTATTTTCATAGCAGGCAAATATCTTTGAAAGGAAACTGCCATCGAGCTTTGGCGAGATAAGGCTCACCACAGGCGTTACGATAAGTCCCGCAATCATAGCCACAGCACCAGCGTTAATCGGTGACGCTATAAATTTAAAGAACATATTTGACACAGTAATACCGACGCCGCATATAAAGCTCGCCCATACACCCGATTTTGTGATGCCTTTCCAGTACAATCCATACAGGAACGGCGCAAGGAACGCGCCCGCCAGAGCGCCCCACGAAATACCCATAAGCTGGGCTATAAACGTAGGCGGATTGAGTGCAAGCACCACAGAAATAACAATGAAAAATACAATCAGCGCGCGTATATAAATAAGCTGCTTTTTATCGTCCATTTCTTTCACAATATTTCCCTTGATAAAATCAAGCGTCAGCGTCGACGCAGAAGTCAGGACAAGCGACGAGAGCGTAGACATAGACGCCGAAAGCACAAGCACGATAACAACGCCAATCAAAATATCAGGCAGCGTGGAAAGCATCTGCGGAATAATCGCGTCATACATTACAGAGCCGTCCGCATTGTAAATCGCCTCCGTGTCAAACAGCCTGCCGAAGCCGCCGAGAAAATAGCAGCCGCCGGAAACCACTATGGCAAAAAATGTTGATACGATAGTTCCCGTCTTGATTGCCTTTTCACTCTTAATCGCGTAAAATTTATGTACCATCTGAGGCAGCCCCCAAGTGCCAAGCGACGTAAGTATAATAACGCCAAGCAGATTAACAGGATCAGTGCCAAAGAATGAGGCAAACGCACCCTGCTGTCCGAGAGTCACAGGCACGTCCGAAGGAATTTCCGAAAGCTTTCTCACAGCCTCCATAAATCCGCCCTGCCCAGAAAGCACAGCCGCGATTACAGCCACAATACCGATAAGCATTATGATGCCTTGGATAAAGTCATTTATCGCAGTCGCAAGATATCCTCCAAGTATAACATATACGCCCGTAAGCACAGCCATAGTCACCACGCAGACAGTGTACGGAATGTCAAACGCCATGCCGAACAGCCGTGAAAGACCGTTATATACAGACGCTGTATAAGGGATTAAAAATACAAATGCGATAGCCGATGCCACAACTCTTATGACATTACTGTCATATCTTTTGCCAAAGAAATCAGGCATAGTCGCCACTTCGAGATGGTGTGTCATTACACGGGTTCTGCGCCCCATCACAACCCATGCGATAAGCGAGCCGAGCACGGCATTGCCTATGCCTATCCAAGTTGAGGCAAGACCGTATTTCCAACCAAACTGTCCTGCGTAGCCGACAAATACTACAGCCGAGAAATAAGACGTGCCGTAGGCAAACGCCGAAAGCCAGGGACCTACGCTCCTGCCGCCAAGCACGAAATCTGTGGTGCTTGACGCGCTTTTTCTGGCATACAGCCCGACTACTATCATACAGCCGAAAAATAAAAGCAGCAAAATAATTTTTACAAGCATAAAAAATCCTCCTTATTAACCAGCCGCTTTAAAACTTTAAAGCTTTTATGCAGCGAAGTAATTCGATTATAGCCCATATAGGGGGAGCATGTCAATCAGAAAGATTTCCTTGCGCCAAACTGGAACATTTTATTACATTTAACTTTTAGTGCTTTGTACATATGAATGCGTAAGAATATAAATCTGCACTCACAAATCCAAAACAAAAAAATGCGGTGTACAATGAAAGCACCAATAAAAATAAGGTTTGGGGGTATGTGGTTATGAAGAAAAAGTTATTGGCGCTGGTAATGGCATTGACCGTGGCTGTGATGGGAGGCGGATTTACAAGCAATGCGCAGGAATTGGCGGCTAAAGCGGAAACAGAAGCAGAGGTGACGGCGGAACTTGACGTAAAGGTGGCAATTACAGATGATAATAAGGCAGCAGTTTTTATCACAAATAAAAGCAGGACAGTCATAGACTGGCTTGAAGTGCAGATGGAATATCTGGATGAAAACGGACAGGTGATTGACCTTAGCCAGGACATTCAGGAGTTAGTCCTGCCAGAGCATATGGTCGTATCAAGTCTGGAAATTCCCAAGGTAAAGTTTGCTGATGCGAGAATACAGTATATGGCTCACTTGGATGGAATGTACAGCTTGGAAGTAAACCATTTAGATGAGGTTGAAATTGCCTGCAATGCGGGAAATAATTGCGTAATTGTACAGGCTAAAAATAATTCTGCTGAAACCATTGACTGTATGGAATATATTGTTGCCTTATATAAAGGTGACAAGCTGGTATCGCTTTGTCATCCTGGGTATATCAGCAGCCTGGCATCAGGGCAAAGCGCAACACAGAAGATATATGCATACAGCGAACTGACATTTGACAATTACATATATGGCACTGATTATGACAGGATTGAAGTGTACTTAAATCAGGCGTATTCATATGGGATTTAAAGTGAACTCACTGTAATATTATAAGCAAGAAAACACAGCTGAACCTTGCGGCATTATGGCTTTGACAGACAGCCATTTTGCTGTGAGGCGTTTGGCGTAGGAGAAAGCTTGGCGGCATTATCCTTGAGATGCTCCTTTAAAACCAGATTGATATATTGCGAAAATGACCTGTCATCTTTTTCTGATAGATTTTTGATTGCATCAATAATTTCTGCGTCTAGCGTAATGCTGACTTTGGCTTTTAATGGCTTCATATGATGTCCGTCTCCTTTTCTAAGATGCAGCCTGCCCAAAGTAAAAGGCATGCTTTTTGCGCCGTAAATCTGATTATTAAAAGTGGTCTTGCTTTTTATAATATAGCATTATGTCCCATTTTAAGTTAGCCAATCGCATAAAGTAGTATAAAATAGGAATAAAAAATGAAAGCAAATGTCATTAAGATTTTAACGAAAGTGGATTAGTGAATTGTATTTGCAGCACTTGTGGAAATTTGGAATACAATGGCTGCAATAACTCAGAAACAGAAAGAAGATGAAAAAGCTATGGACGAGAAAACAGAAAATGCACTTAATAAATGCCCTCAATGTGGAAATGAAATATCCGATACCGCAAAAACATGTATTCATTGCGGTTATTTAATAAAAAAACCTAAAAAGAATTTTTTGCCCAAGGGAACGGGTATTACAACGATAATAATTTTGATGATTTTAATAATATTTGGTATCGGATTTGTTATTCACATAAATGGACTCGATGAAAAAGAAAAAGAAAGCGTAGCGCAAGTAATGAGCGCTATTGCAAGTATAGAAACAGAAAAAGACAGTGACGATGCAGATATTGTCAAAGCAGAAAGATTATACAATTCTCTTTCGGCAAAATGCCAGCGCCATGTTAAAAACTATGATAAATTAATATCTGCGAGAGAGGAATATGATAATCTTAAAGCCAAAGAAACGATGGAGCTGATTGAACAAATCGGAACTGTTACGCTGGACAGCCAAAATGCTATTGAGGATGCAAAAAAAGCCTATAATGCGTTGTCTGATGAGCAGAAAGCGTTAGTGGATAATAAGGAAAATATATCATATGCAACAGAGCAGCTAGTGAATTTAATGCTGGAAAATGCAGCCGCAAAAATTTCTGCGATAGGGACAGTTACATTAAATTCAGAAGAAAAAATAAAAGAGGCAAGGAACGCATATGACAGTGTTCCTAACAGCGATAAAAGTAAAGTAAACAATTATGATGAGCTGCTTGCGGCAGAAGATAAGTACGTTGAACTGTCAATAGCTAATTGCATAACGTTGATAAATGGCATTGGGCAAATTACGTTAGACAGCAAGAGTGACATAGACAGCGCAAAACAGGCATATGATTCACTTTCAAAAGAATCAAAAGAAAAAGTTACAAATTATGATGTTTTGATAAATGCGGCTATTGTATATGAAGAACTCAAAAAAGAAGAAGAAAATAGGGAAAAAATACTTAATCCTGGAGATTCATTCAGTACGTCTAAATGGCAAGTGACATATAAAAAGACGAATATTTCAGCCAAGGTATTTCCTAATAATACAAGCGGATATTACTCATACTATTATGCTCCAGATGATAAAACACTTGTGGATGTAATATTTGATATAACAAACATTGACACGGATATCCTTGGTATTGATGATTTAGTAGGGAGCTGTGAAATCGAATATGGTGATACAACTTATACTAAAGGCTATAGTTTATATACCAGCAGAGGTTCTAATATAGACAAGGTATATTCTTGGGATGGATTAGATGCGCTTAATTCAGTAACTTTGCATGTTGCAATTAGTATGCCGAGAGAGGCGCAGACGAATGATAAACCCATAACGGTAAAGCTTACAATTGCGGGGGAGGAGAAAATCATTAATGTAAGATAGGTTAAGCTTTTAGAAGTTATAAATGTGGGCATACTGACCTGCCAATGAAGGCGGGACATTATAAATACTGTATGGCATTACAGCCTAAACGATTGCATGAATATGTATGTGGACGTTTAGGCTGTTGTTACGCAGTATTCAGTTTTATATGTAAAAAGAAAAAAATAGTATTGCTTTTGTAGTAAATATAGGGGCGGTTTTATTTCAAATTGACTAATCGCATAAAGTAGTATAAAATAAGAATGAATCAACAATATAGCATTATAAGTGTATATAGTGTATCAAGGTTAAACAGTGCCACAAGGTACAAATTGGAAAATAATCGCCCAAATATGCCTAAAATTATAATTTAGAATCGGAGGTAAGAAAAAATTGGTAAATCAAATTAAAAGAGGGATATCCCTAATACTGATTTTTTCTATCATATTTTTGTCGGTTGCTTGCGAAAGTGAGTCGACAAATGCTTATGCACCTGACTCAAGTGTACAAATTATTACGGAAAATATAGATACAGAGAATATAGAAGTAGAAAACATAGAAACAGAAGATATAATCACAGAATTTATTACAAGTGAAATATATCTTGAAGAGCTTGTTTTTGCTGAGGATAAAATATCAGAGCTTCTTCTTGAGGAAGAAACAATAAATGAGGTGATGCTATGCAAGACTATTTATGTGCCTCAAAATAATATAGAAGAATTTTCAGAAAATAGTCAGACAGCTCAATTATTTGGGGAAGGAATTGACATAGCTCCATTGCTTAAAAAAGTTGCTTTAGGTACTGGGGTAATCGTTGCACTTGTTGTATTAAAAACGGCAGGACTTTCGCAGCCGATTGCAAGTATTGTGTGTGCAGCGGCTGATAAATCATTAAAATTCGCAGGCTCTGGCGCGGTGATGGGTTCGCTTCTTGGCGGATTAACAGGTGCAGCAGATGCAATAGATGCTTCAGGAAGAACATCGGCAGTTATAGGTTTTGCAACGGCGGTTGCAGGATTGATTGTTACAAGCATATCTTTAATATCATTAGTTCCTTCAGCAGGAAGTACAACTATTACAGCTGCGGCAGGAATAAAATTGGTTATTGCGGGAGTATCACTAGTGGCGGCGGCTACGGGAACAACACATATGGGTGCCAATTTAGTTAAGGCATTTACATCGACAGATTATGAAGATATAGATTGGGGGAATATAGACTGGGAAAAAGCGGGCGTTTCTTCGGCAGAGAGGGCAGTAAGATATGGGACAGACGGATACATGTGGGGGTCTGTTATTGGAGCAGTTTATGGAGGAACTGAGGGATATGAATTTTACCAAAAATATAATACGCCATATACTAAATATGATGTCCGTTTGAAACATACACCGTTAGATGGCAGTGGAGGAAAATGGAGCGGAGAACGAGGAGATTCTGACTTTATTCTTGACAAGCCTATTGAACTTCCAGATGGAACAAAAATAACAAAAGTGACATACAAAAATGCCGTTCCAGATTTTTCGCCTTATCAAAAAGCGCAAGTTAAAATATCAAAGATGACAGATTACAGATATGAAAACTTTAAACAGGCAGACGAGGTGCTTTCAGAGTATTGGAGCAGAATAAAGTATAACGGAAAAACATGGACAGCTCGTGACGTTGAAATATATCGTACCAACAACAATTTGACTTGGCATGAAATGAATAATATGGAAACAATGCAGTTAATTCCGTTGGATGTAAATCAGAGATTTATTCATTATGGCGGAGTTGCAGAATATAAAGCTATGATAGGGCAGGAAGTGGTGAGCGAATTTGATTAAGACATTAAATATTAATATTTGGGAAAGGGAGTTTTCCCTTTCTGTTGAATATGACTGTTATAAAGATGAATCCATTACAGCAGGGCAGATTTTGGCATTGAAGAAATTTGCTGCTCATAATGATTGGATTGCAAATTCAAAAAGTTATGTTGAAGAATTTTGCAGAAACCAAGTAATGGAAGATGCCCAAAACGAGAAAAAGGATAATGTATTCAGCTATGTTAAGCCCGAGTGCATTTTTGTAAAACATGAAAATGACAATCCAAGAGTTGCATTGATGTGTAAATACCGCTATGATGTAGAACATGGATTAGCAGTGGTTTTTTCGGCAGATGGCACTATAAATGTAGGACCTCAAGATATAATTATGTAAATTGTAGTGTTTGTCGATAATAAAGAATTAAAAGCAAATGGCTCAACAAATTTAAAAATAAAATTGTGGAAGGAAGATTATTATGAACAAGATAAAAAGAAAGCTGTTGCTGTTTATTATTATTGTGTTTGCCGTAGTTTCAGCGACAGGGTGCGGCGAAACAACCTATACGGCAGCGTCGGGATTTTTTTATAGCAGTGATAAGGGACACAGCTATGGTGACGGTACGAAAGAATATATAGTTGGCGAAACTGTATATATGAAAGTAAAGTTTAAGGTAACATCAGATAATAAAAAAATTTCCCAGGTTAAAGTTGTCCTTTCTATCCCAAATGCTCAAAATGTTGATGCCAAATATATGGATGGGCAGGTTATTACACCGAATTTTGATGCAGTTAATAATGTAACAACATATGAATTTACGGCAAATGCATCAAAGGAAGCAAATGAATCAGAATGTGTAATACAGTTTGTTCCAAATGCGGCAGGCTCAGTTACGATGACACTTGTATATGATGATAATGTAGATTCATCATATGATATTCAGAGTACATTGGAGTTTGTTGAGGCAGAGGCAAATACTGTGGAGGAATAAGCATGACGGGTTATTGGATTAGGCATAGGCTGTTATTGACATTATTGTTAAGCGCTATTTTAGCATTGGCAATGGGTTCTTTATTTGCTTATCCTTATATTGAACAAAGAGCAGATGATTATAATGCGCAAAGCATATATCAAAATACAGATATTGATTTTATTGCGCCAGAGCCATCTTTTGAACAGGTTAGCGAACTTTCGGGAACTCATGGGATTTATAAAGTGTTTCCGTTTTTCCTGACTAAGATG
This sequence comes from uncultured Lachnospiraceae bacterium, assembly GCA_947625775.1. GTDB lineage: Bacteria > Bacillota > Clostridia > Lachnospirales > Lachnospiraceae > COE1. The sequence continues at coordinate 69,856 of CANQPM010000009.1, forward strand.
GATATTGATGTTAAAGGAGAAACTTGTTCTGCTACAGTGTTGCTGAGTGATCAATTTAAAAATATTGATATTACAATGTATAACCAGAAACGCCTCATAGAAAAGTCGGATATAGAGTTTGATAACCCGATTTTTGCCGATTGGGAGTTTTGCCATAAGGCATCTGCCAAGGTTGGGGATGTATTATTGCTTAATATTGGCGGAGTTAGTAAAGAATATAAAATCTATGCCATATATGAAACAAACTATATTTATGATGGAGGTACTGTGCTGGCACAGATTAGTGAAGAACAAAAAGAAATCATTAGTAAGCAGTCCAACAATAATGGATATTCCAATATGTACATATCTGCAAATGATTATAACGAATGTAAGTCGTATTTAGCAACGGAATATAGACCGCTTGGCAGACTGAAATCACGTGAACAATTTGATAATGATGAGCAATATCAAATTCATTATGATGCGATAACATCATCAGGATACGCAAACGAAATTACAGACTTTCGCATTATGGAAAGCAGTCTTGGCAAAAGCAGTAGCTCATTGCTGATATGGATAGGGGTTTTATTGGCGTTTGCGGTTATAATTGGATTTAATATGGTATTGGCAAGACGCGGATGCGAAAAAGTGTACTTTACTAAGCATTGCATACCTCAAGGTCAAAATGTAAAACAATATTATAATATATCATTTTTCTTTGAATCAATATTTACTATTGCTTTGTATGCAGCAATATTGATTATAAGGTGCAATTTATCAAACAAATTTATTTCTGTTAGTGTATATGATATTAAGATTGTTGCAATACCAGCAGCAGTTATTATAGCTGAAATTGTTAGCTTATATGTAAATTGTTCAATAGTTACGAGAATTTCTGATAAGGTAAAAGCATAGAAAAATTATAAAAAATGATTATGACATAATGCTGAATGGATTTTTGTTAGGGTAAATAACTGATATCGGGTGATTTTCCATTGAGAAATGTATATATAAATCTTCATATGAATAAAAAGAGAGCATTATTTATAATGTTCTTTTTTGCAGTGGTTTTATCTTTATTAAATTTATTTGCAGTATTATCTGTAAATGCAAATATTGCGCAGCTAGATTCTCTGCTGCATTCGGATTATATGTATTCAGTAGTTGCGCATAAATCTGCGTATAAGAATGATTATTATTGCTTTAATGCTGAGATTTGTTTTGCTTTGTCTTCAAATGCTGAAACAAGTTTAAATGCTGATGTTGTAATGCAGTCAGTTGAATCAGAATATACAGATTCAATTTATTGGAATGCGGATAAACTCAGTATGTATGGTATTGCGATTTCAAAAGGAATTGCAAGGAATAATGGATTAAAAGTAGGGGACAAGCTGTATTCAAAGCATATTGTAAATGGAGCAATCACAGAATATACTATTGAGCAGATCCTGCCAGAGATTAAAAATGTAAGGACAGTTAAAAAAAGCAACCATAGTAATGGCGTTATTATTATGGGATTTGACAATGAATATATTGATAATATTACGCATGTCAGCATTGCATTTACAAATGATTCGTTAGAGGAGTTTTCACTAAAAATTTCAGATATGCCTGAAAACATAGTGTACAGATTTGGTGAAATAATCAGTATTGGCAAAAACCTGTTGCCATATTTTTTGTTATATTTATTGTTGTTCGTCTTAGGCATTTGCATTTTGGTGTTTATTATTGTAAAAGAAATAAAATATAATTTTAGAAGGTTAATAATGCTTGGATTTAATGAAAGGGAATTAAATAATTCTTATAATAAACTTGTTTATTCCATAGGCATTTTGCCGATTTTAATTGCTTCCTTTTTCTCAGCTATGCTTTCGCAATTTTTTGAACTTAGTGTGACGCTGATAGCTAGTTTATTCTGCATAATGTTTGCTGAGATTTTTGCATTATTTTTATCGGCAATTATCTTAAAAAAGCGATTGTGGAGGAAGTAGCAATGGATAATATTTTGACAATTAACAATTTGACAATAAAACTAAAACAGCACACATTGATGAAAAATATTTCTTTTTCTGTAAGTGAGGGAGAAGTATTGCTGCTTTCTGGAGCAAATGGCGTGGGGAAAAGTACATTATTGAAAACTATTTTGAAATTGGAAATGGAAGGAAAAAAAGCAGAAGGAGAGATTATAAGTCGAAGCTTTGGAAACATTCTTGCATTAAATAGCAAAGAAATTCAGCAATATAGAGCAAGCGTAGCTTATATCCAGCAAAAGGACGATTATTCTGAAATGGGAAATGTTCAGGTAAGAGATATAATTAGCGAATGCGGTGAGGCAAACTATAGAAATTCACTGAATTATTCAGAGGTAAATGAGCTTATTGATGAGTGGATACCAAGAAGAAAAGATAATAGCCGTATATTTGATGCTAAATCAAAACCTGCAAACTTTAGCGGAGGCGAGCAGAGGCTTTTATCAGTGTTGTCTGTAGTTGCAACACGCTCAAAAGCCGAGCTTATGATTATTGATGAACCATTAAATAACCTTGATTTTGTTAATGCAAGAAATATTAGCAATTTGATTAATAAAGCGGTTAGAGAGAATCCGCAAATGGCATTGGTAATGGTTAGCCATTGTAGGATTTTTCCGTTTATCAATAAAGAGTTAAGATTAACGTCGGAAAGTATTGTTGATGTTAGTGAATGTTATATGTGCCATAGTTGCTTTGGCGAGCCTGATGATAATGGATTTTATATTTAGAGAGAGGAGGTCTGTGGAGAAATATTAAATGTATACATTCATTATTATTGAGCGAAGATAGAAACATATCATTTAGTAAAGACATAGTGGAAAAAGGGTGATGTTTGTGGTATTATAGTAATGTGGCATAAGTGGTAATATAGGTATTGCAATAGTGATTGCAGTAAAAAGCTGTTAATCAGAAAAATAAAAAGGACAAAGGAGCATTGATTATGAAGTTTCTATTACAACTTATTTCTAATTATGGAGTTACAACTATTATTGTTATTGGAGTGATTACATTTGGGGGGCTATTTTTAAATGGACAGGCATTGTCAACCCAAAAAGGTAGAATTAAAGATGTATTGGAACGAAAAAACAAAAAATATAATGTTAATAGTAATTCAAAAGAAATAGAAGAAACGGATGATGAAAGCGTTTCTATTACCCCTGATACGATTAGAAAATATGAAACAGAATTTAATAAAAAATGTTCTATTCATGGTGTATTGGTTCAAATTATTCCTATTTTCCCATTGCTTGGTATTCTTGGAACTGTTGCAGGTCTTATTTTGCAGATTCAGGCAATGAATAGTGGAGGTGACCCTGAAGGCACAGGCATGTTAGGTTCATTGGATGTTGCGTTGTATACAACTTTAGTAGGACTTATCTTTGCTATTGCGCTTAAATTTTTTGATGCGCTTTTCCCATCTCGAATTATTTATGATGTTGAAGTAATGATGGATGATTTTGATAAGAAAATAAATATTGCTGAAATGTTTGAAAATTTTAAAGATAAATAGGTGGTGGGAGTGTAGAATATGCGAAGAATCAGAAGGAGTTCCAAGAGTGATGTGATAATTGATCTGACATCATTGCTAGATGTAGTGTTTATAATTCTGCTTGTTGTGCTGTATGGCTCAAACACCCGCGCTGCTAATTTGTCAGAAACACAATCAGAAGCGAAAGAAGCAATAAGCCAAGCTGAAGAAGAAAAAAGGCTGTATGAGGAGCAGCAGGAAGCGTTTAGCAGCATATGGGCTGTATCGGTAATTGTACCATATGATGAAAATGAGATAACCAAAAGGCATATATGCATTTTGGAAAAGGGAGAGGAAATAAAGTCCATCGCTCTTGTTGGTAATGATATTAATGCGAGAGATGAATTTAAAAATTATTTAGTTGATTATATCAAAAAGAATGAGGATAAGCCAATTATGCTGTCCCTAAATGATGATGATAAATACATTTTATATAGGGATGAGGTTATGGTTAATAACATATTTGATGAACTCATAAAATCATATAGAAATGTTTATGTAATAAAAGGCAGCGTAAGTGAGGAAATAAAATGATACCATGGATTTTGATTATTGTCGGGGCAATTTTTACAATTATTGGCGTAATTGGTTTGTTCCGCCTTTACGTAATACTTCCTATTAGTGAAAAAGATAGAATTGTATTTAAGCGGGATAGGGATTTTATTTTTGCAAGATTAGATTCGAGAATACAAAATGTTGTCGATGACAATGCAAGACAATTAAAAAGTGCATTTATAATTTTTTGTTTTGTAGGAATAATGATGTTTTTGGCAGGAATTTATTTTGGCTATGCTGCGGAAGGTGAAGGATTTTGGTTTTATAAAAAATTTTATCCAGAGGCAGCAGCCAATCAGGTGTGGGATGAGCTTAATGAACAGGGGCAGTTTGTTGCGGAAGATGGCAAGGCATATACACATTACATACTTGTGTCAGGAAATAAAATAAGCTTATCTGGAGAAGAATGTCAGGACTATTCCGATTTAAAAGAGAAACTATCAAAAATTCCTAGGGAAAACACAGTAATTATAATTGACAGCTTTGCGGTTTCATCAACATATAAGTCGGTAAGAAACTGTTTGAACGAGCTCGGAATAAAATATGAGGAAACAAGATGAAGAAAAAATATATAATATTATTCGTGATTTTTTCTCTTATGCTCTTGGCAGGCTGGGGAAAGAAGAACGTGGAATTATTAAATGATAAAAAGCTTATTGATTTGAACGCAGCTATTGGAATATGTATTCCAGGAGCGGATGCGGCACAAGCATCTGATAATGTTGTAAATCAAAGTGATGCAGAAAATGAAGAACACAACGAGGAGAATATGGCAGCAGAAATAGCGCTTGACGATAAAGAGAGAATTGATGAAGAAAAACAAGTGCGGGTAATTAAAATACGCGCTAGGGAGATAGTATATGAAACTGTAGAATACACAGATACAGATATAGACGAACTCAAAAATAAGATTAAACAGGATAATGGGAAAAATGTGACATTTAAGCTGGTTGATGATTTTGCAGAAGCACATGTATATAAAGAGGTTAAATCTATGCTGTCTGAGCTTGAACAGGAAATTGGGCTTAAATATTCAAATGATTAGGGGGACAATTTTATGAAGAGAAGGAAACTAATGGCTGTTATATTAGCCTTATGCGCCTGCCTCGCTTTATGCGGAGCAGGCTTGTTTAACAATGCGAAGGTTGTAATTGATATGGAGAATAACCCTGTGTATAAATATTGTACAGCCGACACTCTTATTTCTGCCTTTGTAAAAGATAATAAAGCTGCAAAGGAGAATTACAAAGACGCGCTGCTTCTTTTGTCAGGAAAAATAAAGAGTATTGGCAAAAATGGCAAAGATATAATACTTACGGGGGTGACGCATACAGAATTAGAAATTGACTGTTCATATGATAAGGAGCTTAGGGAAAACGCACTGGCTTACAAAGTTGGAGAAAGCGTTGCATTGTACGGAAAAATTGATATTGATGCGATTGATAAGGATATTCATCTTAAGACTGAGAAAATTGTAGAAGTACCTGCCGCAATAACATCAGATGATATATATTACTTGTTGGATGGAGCTTCGTTTGACAAAGCGGATTCTGAAAAAGTCACTTTGAATAATGGCAGCGTAGAGTTTTTTATCCCTTCTTATTGGAAAAATGAAGATATTAAGCACGATATTCTCGCCGATAAACTTGGTACGTTGGAAGGTTATCAGTTTGTACTTAATAAATTGGGTTCAGGTGATTCTGTGCCTGAGTCTTTTTTCGTCGCATATTTTGACAATAAAGAGCAGCTTTCTGATTATTTGAATGATTCAGATGAAACTAAACTGATTGAAAAAGCTATTGTTGAGAATATATTAGGAAGCGTCGGCAGCTTTCCTACAAAAACCATAGGTGAATATGCTTATTATACAGGGGCTTATAAAACAGCGTTTGATACAGGTACAGGTTATCATACAGAATTTGTATTTCGGGCAGACGGCGAAGATGGAATTGTTGTGATGCTGTATGTTTATAAAGAGACAAAGCATTTGTCTGATGTATTGTTTGTTTCACATTTTCTGGAAGTAAAGTAGATTATGAAACGTAATTTAACAAAAGTTTTTGCCACACATTCAATTTCCCTAAGCAAAGATACAGAAAGGCGACAGTAAAAATGACTAAGATTAAGATTATAAGCAATCCATACCAAAGAGAAATATCCTATTTTATTTTTAAGGACAGCACTCAAACGTGGGAGGATATCAAACAGGATAGTATAAACAGCAGACTACGTGAAAATGATAATGAAAAAATTTTCCTTCCGTTTAAAATAAAAGAGATAATTGACACTATTATATCTGAATATTATGTGGGAACATACAAGATTGAAATAATATTTGAAGGAGCTAACGACGAATACGAAGAAATAGAAAAAATCTGTGGAGAAGATGACGTAAAGGATAAAGTAGCGCTTTCAAAAAACCATCGTGTTCTTGAAAATGCAAGGGATATTTTAGATAGTACAAAAGAAATATTTGGCATGGTTTATCCTTTGATTAAAAACATAATAAAAGATACAGATCAGAGAATTACCAAGGGATTAGAAAAAGTTTCAGACGCGCTTAATGACATTATACCTATCTGTATTTTTGGAAATTATAGCGCAGGAAAATCAACATTTATAAATGCATTGATAGGTCATGAAATTTTGCCGAGCGGAGGAGATCCTGTTACGGCAAAAATATATGAAATTAAACGTTCGCAGCAGGAAGACAGGGCAAAGATAAAATTTAGTTATTTGGATGAAGATTTTGAACTGTTTTTTGACAATAAAGAGTGTCGCGTGAATTTGGGGAATAAAGAAAAAGACATTGTTAAAGAAATATTGGAGACAATAAAAAGTGATGAGGTATGTGACTTATTCAGAATGGTTAATGCGACAATAAACATTATAAATGGATTTGAGAAAAGGGATAAATCAACGACACTCATAGACAGTGTTATCAAAATTGAGATTCCTTTTAGCAAAAATGGAATTTTAGGACAATCCCGCAATGAGTTTGTAATTTTTGACACGCCTGGTTCTAATTCAGCATCAAATGTGGATCATGCGCACGTGCTGACAGAAGCGCTGGAAGGATTTTCAAATGGTATTCCTGTATGGGTATCTCAGTATGATTCGATAGATAGCGTGGATAACGCGACTTTATGTGAGAAGCTATATCAAATAGACGCCTTGGATAAGCGATTCACAATGATTGTGATTAATAAAGCGGATTCTGTTGAACTTCCCAAATCAGGTCTTTCAAGTGAAGATATTAGTGGAATTATGGAATATGAATCTGTTGAAAAGATGTACTCCAGCGGTATCTATTTTGTTTCATCAGTTATGGGATTAGGCGCTAAAAATGAAGATGGTTTTATAAGCGAATATTTGGCAGATGTATTTGACGAAAAGAAAAGAAAATTTTCTGATCCGACAGCAAGATCATATAAGAAACTATATGAGTATAATATTATGCCCGCACAGATTAAGAAAAAGGCGGTTGACTACTCACAAAACTGCAGCAACCTTATATATGCGAACAGCGGAATTTTTTGCGTTGAAATGGAGATGGAGCAATTTGCGAGCCGACATTCAGCATATAACAAGTGTCAAATGGTTTATAAGTTTCTTAATGAAGTTATTGACGAAACACAGCGCCGTATTTCGGAAAAGACTGTTGTTCTTGAAAAGAAGATGAAAGAATGGGAGACTGAGCTTGACAGCAAAAAGCTTAACCTTATAAATAGCATACGGAAAAAGACAACAGAATCGGTAAAAAATTACAGCAAGGAATCTAAAGCATATGTCCAAAACTTTACGAAGGAAGAATTAAATTACAGCTCCACTGAGAAAGAGCTTGAATCAGCGGATAGGGAAATTACGGAGCAGGAATCCCAAGATGTAAATTTTTCGCTCTATAAAAATGAATTTGAGGGAGCGAGGAGTAGCAGATGGAGCAATTTTATGGGAAATAGCCAAAAATTGCTTAAAGGGAATTTTGTTGAATCGTTTAAAAGCCTTGCCGCAGACTGGTTAAGCGACACACAGGAGCTGCAGCAGCGTAAGGGGGATATGGATTCAACAAAACAGGATATTGATAGGGCAACATCTGATAAACTTATGAATATTGTTGTAGATAGGTACAAGAGAAATATTTTAGAGGCACAGGACAAGCTTGGAGTAGCGTGTAAGGAACGCTGGCAGGATAATGCACAGAAGTACAAAAATGATATGGTATGCTTGATTACAGGTAGTGAGGAATTATCTCTGCAGCAAAGACAAGAGCTTTCAGATATCCTATTAAACTTTAAGCCTTTACAGTTTGACGATGATGCCGAAAAAGTGTTCATCAAAACCAAATTCCTTAGAGGAAATGTTTTGGGTATCAGGCTTGGAAGTTCAGAAAAACTTGATATTAAAAGACTAACATATATCTATAACATAAAAATTAAGCAAAGTGTAAAGGAGCTTTCAGCGCGTTTAAATAACAGCTGCGAGTCAAGCTTTAAGACATGGCAGACAAATCTGCAGGCTGTTATTGAGGAAAATATAACCAAATATAATCCAGAGCTTCGTGAGATTACAGAATTTATCAAAGATGAATCTGAAAGGATTCAGGAACTCCAGAATAATCAGCAGACAATTTCCGAATCATTCAAAACTATTGAGGAGCTGATGGCTTGGCAGGAACAGGAATAGGGGGAAGCTTTTATGGGTGTAAAAAATGTTGTCAGGCGGATTGGAAACAAGGCTGGGAATCGTGTAGCAAAACTTGCCGAGTTAAGCACAGATCAGGTTGAAAAAATACAGCTTCAAAGAGAGCGGTATCTTCTTGAAGAACCAAAGCCTGACGACGAGGCGGCAGTTCAGACAACCGAGCGGTTTATGGCGGCAAGCAGCATAGAGATTTTTAATGCGTATCTGCCACAGATTAAAGAGCTTTATTTGCCGCTTGAAAAGAACGCAGAGTATGATGCGCCGTTTGATGCACTTCATAATATTCGGTATTTTAATATTACAAAATGGGTGACAGATAAGAAAGAGAATAATCTGGAAAAGCTTGTTAATGTTTATGCTGTCCTTTCAAATGAGGACTGTAATATCGCTCTGGTATTTAACCGTACAAAAAATGCAACAAATGTATATCTGGCTGTTGTGAACACGCAAAATGATGACAGCAGCGTTAATGCTGAGATATACAAAGCGCGTCTCATAGATGCCATTCGCGGAAATTTTCCTGGAGCTGAGTGGCAGGGAGAAGGAGCAGGAATAATACCTTGCATGGATAATGATAAGACGTATTCTGTTGCGGCTGCATCTAATATACCGACAGAGAAGTCTGAAAAATTTATCAGCCAGACTATTGAAAAGCTGCTTGACGGAGTAGTTCCTGATTCAAAGAAAAAAGAATATACTATAGTGCTGCTTGCTACCCCCATTCGAGATGTAGAGGAGCGCAAAATCAAGCTGGGAGAGTTTTATTCTGGATTGTCGCCATATGCATCGTGGCAGACAGACTATCATATTATGGATAATCAGATGGTTGGTTCATCTGCAGTGATGGGAATTAATGTCGGGGCAAGCGCAGGCATGCAGAATAATCAAAATTATTCTAAAACAGATACTGACAGTGCAACGGACAATTCTTCTATAACAAATACAGAAAACGAGAGCAATACTACAACAGACGGGACATCTGATGCGGAATCGGAAAGCAATGCGCACGCAGACGGTACAAGCAGTACAGACACTACTACGAGCGGGGAAAGCGAGGGTACAGGCAGCAGTACTACCAATACAAATTCTAGGACAGATACGGTCGGAAGCTCAGATACAGTAAATGGAGGAGCAAGTGTTGTATTAAGTGCGGAGTATTCCCATGCGGACAATACAAGCGTTGCTAATGGTACAAGCATTGCAGAAGCAACATCAGCAAATAGGAGCTGGACAAGCAGTACAGCGCAGGCGCTTGGAAAGACGGCTACAGATACTCTTACGAAAGGGCTTACAAAAACCATATCAAATTCTGTATCAAAAGCCACAGGTACAGCGGTTGCAAACACTCTTGGAAAAGCCGTTACCAAAGCTATGGCTACGACATCAGGAATTGCTAAAGGGACAAATCTTGGGGCAAATTTTGGAGCAAATTTTTCACGTTCATCAACAGTTACAGCTATGATTGGGAAAAATGAGGGCATTTCACAAAGCTTTACCAATTATAATATAAAGCATGCTCTTGAATTGCTGGAATCCCAAATGAAACGGCTGGAGCAGAGTACGGCGCTTGGAATGTGGGATTTTGCCGCCTACGTACTTAGTGAGGATCAAAATGTCGCAAATAATGTGGCACATTCATATCTAGCCTTAACATTGGGAGAGGAATCATATATGTCTAAGTCTGCCATTAATCTTTGGCGCGGAAATGTTGAGGAAGAAAAAGACACAGCAAAGACTATAAGCTCTTATATACGTGAATTGCGCCATCCTGTATTTGGGTTAAATCCTGCAATTATAGCTGCAGATAAAGAGTTTAATGAGTATCCGTCGCTTGTAACGGCGACAACAAGCTTGTCTGGTAAAGAACTGGCTTATTCGCTTAATTTTCCGCAAAAGTCTGTAGCAGGGCTTCCAATATTGGAATGTGCAGAGTTTGCAAGAAATGTAATCACATATGATGAACCAAAAGATAATGAACGCAGAATAAATCTTGGAAATATTTTTCATATGAATCATGTGGAAACAAATTCTGTTGAATTATCAATAGATTCGCTTGCCTCACATACCTTTGTGACTGGCAGCACAGGAGCGGGCAAGAGCAATACAATATATCATATACTGAACAGGGCGCAGGAAAAAAATGTAAAATTTCTCATTATTGAGCCAGCCAAGGGCGAGTATAAAAATGTATTTGGCAAAGATGAGGACACTTATGTTTATGGAACAAATCCTAATATAACTGCGCTGCTGAGAATAAATCCATTTAGTTTTCCAGATGGAATACATATTTTAGAGCATCTTGACAGACTTATTGAAATTTTCAACGTATGCTGGCCTATGTATGCAGCAATGCCAGCAGTCTTAAAAAGTGCGGTAGAGAAAGCATATATGGATTGCGGGTGGGATTTAATTGAGTCTATAAACAGGTATGACAGGAATTTATATCCTTCATTTGCTGACGTGGCAAGAAATATTAAAACTATTATAGACAGCAGCGAATACGATAATGAAAATAAGGGGGCTTATAAAGGTTCACTTTTAACAAGGCTGCAGTCTTTGGCAAATGGGATTAATGGAATGATTTTTACATCGGATGAAATAGCAGATGCAGAATTATTTGACCGAAATGTGATTGTTGATTTGAGCAGGGTTGGCTCATCTGAAACAAAGTCACTTATTATGGGTATGCTTGTGCTTAAATTGCAGGAGCACAGGCTTGCAAATGCGAATGAAATGAATACAAAACTAAAACATATTACGGTGCTTGAGGAGGCTCATAATATTTTAAGAAGGACATCTGTTGAACAGCAAAGCGAAAGCGCAAATATACTTGGCAAGAGTGTAGAAATGCTTGCCAATGCCATTGCGGAGATGCGTACATATGGGGAAGGATTTATTATAGCAGATCAGGCGCCAGGGCTTATGGATATGTCAGTTATTCGCAATACAAATACAAAGATAATCATGCGTCTGCCAGATCAAAGCGACCGTGAACTTGTTGGCAAGGCAGCAAATCTGAATGAGGATCAAATTACAGAGCTTGCCAAGCTGCCGTGCGGCGTGGCTGCTGTATATCAGAATGAGTGGATTCAGCCCGTGCTTTGCAAGGTAGATAGATTTGATGCTGACTACAGCGTTTACCGCTATATGCCTGAAAACAGCAAAAAGATTTATGGCAGCAAAGAAGAAGTGTCGGAATGTCTTTTAAAAAGTATTATGGATAAAGAACTGTTTCATAAAGGCGATAAAGAAGATTTAAGAGAGCTTAAAAGCCTTATTATACGTTCAAAGCTTAATGTTATGGTTAAAATTGATTTCATTGATTATTTGGAGTCTGATGAGGACAGTAACCTTGAATCATTAAGCTGCCTGATGTATGATTTGCTGGAAGCGGATGAGGCAATAAAAGCGTCTGAAAAATATGACAATATTCATGAATGGGTAGATGCAGTTATTGAAAGGTTAAAGCCTTCTATAAAAAAGTATTCAAAGAAACAGGTAGATTTGGCAATGGCTTTGATATTATATGAAAAGGCGGACAGAGATACATTATATAACGATTTATTTTGCCGTTATACAGAAGTGTACAGAAAAGGAGGCGGCGTATTTTGATTAATGAGGTATCAGGAAAATTCTTAAATGAAACCAAGGAATCGCAAGAAATAAAAGATTCCAATACTGAAAACTTTAAAAAGATTAAGCCAGAAGAAGGAACAACATTAAAAGATGCTAAAGCTTTTTGGAAAAATGAGTATGCTAAAGGAGGAGATATAACAGAAAATTCGGAAAAGCCAGTTGAAAAAATTTATTATGATGATAATGGCGAAAAATATCGAGAAGGAGATAATTTAGAGCCTAACAAGATATTTGAAGTAAATGGATATAAGTATGAAACTGATGATAAAGGTCGTACAATATCGGTAGAGGGAAAGTTGAAAATTAGGGACTCTGAATATAAAAGAAATATGGATAGTATGGATGCTGTTGGAAAAGGCGATCAGAAGGAAAGTGACGATAGAGGACATTTGATAGGCTATCAATTTGAAGGCAGTGGAGGCATAGAGAATCTTGTTCCAATGAATTTAAAATTAAACCGCGGTGATTATGAAAGTATGGAAAATAAGCTTGCCAAAGCTGTAGAGGCTGGCAGTGATGTACGTTTAAAGGTTGAACCAGTCTATGATAGCGACTCTCACCGCCCGACAGAACTTAGAGCATCATATAGCATTGATGGCGAAAAAACGGTTGTTGTATTTAAAAATGAGAGTATGGAGGCAAAAGTATGAACGAAAATATATTTCAGGAAATATATGATGAATTGGAAAAATATTTAAGTAATGCATGGGAAAAGCTGATTGTTTATTTGGAGTACGGAAAGGCATCTTATTCATTTTCATTTTTTGTAAAAGAAGGTGAAAGGTATATCAAATGCTTTGATTTGCCGAATATTGATGAAGAAGTTCTTATGCAATCTTTTAGAAAAATTGATAAGGCAGTTTCTAAAGAACGGGATTCGGTAAAAGAGCCTTGGTCCAATATGACAATGATTGTTGGGAATGATGGTTCTATGCACACGGATTTTGATTATACAGACTTGTCACAAGAAGGCTATCGCTATAATAAAGAGTGGAAATTAAAATATTTAAAGTGACGGAGATAAACAAATGCTAAGTTTTCACGAAATCCATTCAGCCGAAGATGTAAGGGAAACATTTTCCATAGATGCGTATAAAAATATAAAGTCAGTGGAAAATCTGTCCAGGGAAGATGCTATTAACTTTTGGAAAAGTGAATTTAAGCAGAATCGAGAAATCCAAGAAGAAAATATTTTTGACGATTTGATTTCAGAAACGTTTAACCGTTCAGAAGATGAAATGGATTTTGAATTTGAATTTGATGATAAAATTCTCACTTCATTGAATGAATTTAAAACTCTTGAATGGTCAAAAATCAGTGAAAAAGATAAAATTCAGATAATGAAAAATTTAGTTGATTCTGTTGGAAATGGGCTGGGATTAAAAAATATACCTAAGATAAATATTTGTGAAGATGTAGAAAATTCACAGGGAGGCTATAATCCACTGACTAATATAATCAGCATTAACAGGCTTTATTGTGATAATCCTATTGAGCTTGTAGATACACTGACACATGAATTGCGTCATGCATACCAAAATGAGAGGGCAGAAATACTTGAAACATGGCAGGATGCCATATATAAATTTAATTTTGACAATTATATAACGCCCATTCAATTACCAAAGGGTGGGTATTTATGCTTTATGGATTACTATAATCAATATGTAGAAGTTGAGGCGAGGGCATTTGCAAATTTGTTTACGGAGGCTATGAGATGAGTGAAATAATAGAAAAATATTATAAAGATAATAATGTGATGCCTATGCTTTTGCAGCAGAAATTAAGCAAATTTGAAAAACATAAAGATATTGAAAAGGAATTTGAATATTGGATTGAAAACGGGGAGTTTGTTTCTGACAAGCCGATATTAATAGAAGGATATACGGCAGAGAAATTGGCAGAAGTATCTAAATGTCTTGTTGGAGATGGTGCATTTGATATGCTAATAGAGCTGCGCGAAAATCCAAAGGCTGCCTTAAAAAAGATAGCAGATGGGTTTAAGATGAAATAAAAACTATATAGTACAATTTTGAAGATAGAGAATCAGAAAAATGATTATTCAAACAGCACATAAAACAACCCATTAAACAGCACATTGAAGGTGTAGTCTGCCAAAAGTCTTAAAATCAAAAGTATTATCATCAAGTACAGAGATAAATATACATTGACTATTATGTAGTTTCGTTTGATTTGTATATAGCATATTAAAAAAATAATAGAATCATCACAAAGGTTGATTATACACAAAAATTGTGTATAATAATATTAAACGGAGGAATGGCAATTAGTGAAACAAAGAGATTTAATAAATAAACTGCAAGCTATCGGCTTTGAGTTCGAGCGTCACGGCGGCAAACACGACATATACAGGCGCGGAAATGATATAGAAAAAGTTCCAAGGCATAAGGAAATTAATGAAAATTTAGCCAAGATGATACTCAGAAAATGGAATATATTATAAGAGGTGAATCCAAAATGAAACAAGCCTACCCAACCTTTATATTAGACACAAAAGACAATTCCGAACATCCATTCCTCGTATGCGTACCCGACATGGAAATATTCACAGAAGGAGACAGCCTCGCCGACGCAATAGAAATGGCAAGAGATGCCATAGGCATTGCGGGCATTTCCATGGAAGGCAATGGCGATGCTATTCCTTCGCCGTCATCACAAGACACCGCTATTCTCAAAGCCAAGCAAAACGCAGAAGTTGTTGATTTTTCCACAGGAATCATGACCTACGTAGACGTTGACTTTTCAGAATACAGAAGAAAAACCGACACAAAAACAGTCCGAAGAAATGTCGCACTCCCAAGCTGGCTCAATTACGAAGCGGAACGCGCAGGAGTCAATGTCTCAAGAATATTGCAGGAGGCGCTTATAAGTACTTTAGGTCTGGAAAAAAGAGCGTAGATGAATTATGCGGTAATGAGGATTAAGTTAAGGAGGCTTCCCCATAATGGTAGACAATAAAAAATTTTCCCTAACAGATGAAGAAAGATGCACAGATCCATTTGCAGAGTACCTAACTTCCCCAGAGCCAAGCAAAGCCATTAAAACATACGCATGGCAGACAGCAATCGGTCTGCAGGATGTAGACAAACTGTAGCCCTCCGAATACCTCATTAATACAGCCAAGGACAACATTGAAGGCAGCATCAGCATTGAAGAAGCCAGACAACGCATAGAAAGCTACTATGAGGAGAATAAAACCCATCAGCCCGAGCGCACGGAGGAGGCAGACAAGGTTTCCGTCCGAATAGCGGAAATCCTGTCAGAAAATTCGTTTGTATTTTTCCCTAATAAACAGCCCATTAAACAGCCCATTGAAAAACCCAGCCTGTCAGAAATTCTTGAAACTAAAGCAATATCATCACGAACAAAAGCAAACATATGCAGACTATATGATATATTCGGCAGCGAAAAGGTATTCGGGCGCAGTGATGTTTTAAAAGTGCTGGCAATTACTGAACGCCCTGCGACAGCACTAATCAGCAGGCTGTATGAGCTTGGACTTACTGAACGCATCACGGGCGCGGGAAAGGGAAAATATCGGTTTATTGTCTAACCATCTTTACATCAGCTACAGAGAGGCTATTTACACAAATTCCGCTTGTCTTTCACCATATTTTCGGCTAAAATATAATCACAATCCAAATCAGCCGAAGGAGGCGCACATGAACTATATCCCAAGAAACCTTGAAAAAGTAATATTGCAAGTCACAAAGGAATACCCAGTCGTGCTGGTGACAGGACCGAGGCAGGTAGGAAAGACTACCATGCTGCAAAAGCTGATGAAAGGCAGCGACAGAAACTATGTATCACTGGACGATTTAAACGAGAGAAGCCTTGCCAAGACAGATCCCGAGCTGTTTCTACAGCTGCATAAGCCGCCAGTGCTTATTGATGAAGTGCAGTATGCGCCCGAACTGTTTACCTATATAAAGATTTACGCGGACAAAACTCATTCTCCTGGGGCATTTTGGCTCACGGGCTCACAGGCATTTAAGCTGATGCGCGGAGTGCAGGAGTCTTTGGCGGGAAGGGCAGCTGTACTTTCGCTGACTCCGCTGTCGCAGGCTGAGATAGAGAAAAGCGAAATGCCGCCTTTTGCCCTTGATATGGAAACGCTCACAGAAAGGAGCAAGGCGCGGAAACCAGCTGATGCCAAGGAAATATTCGGGCGGATTTTCCAAGGCTCAATGCCCGCAGTCGTAAGCGGGCAGAACAGCAGCAGCCAGATTTTTTACAGCAGCTATTTAACCACATACATTGAGAGAGACGTAAGAGAGCTTTCAGATGCGATTGACTCATTAAAATTTATGCATTTTATCACTGCAGTAGCGGCAAGGTGCGGGCAGATGCTGAACATTGCAGACATTGCCAGGGACGCCGACATTAACCAAAAGCAGACAAAGGACTGGCTTGGAATACTGGAAACGTTGGGCATCATATTTTATCTTCATCCGTATTCAAATAATCTGCTCAAACGCCTTGTAAAGACGCCCAAGCTGTATTTTTACGACACGGGCTTAGTCTGCTATCTGACAAAATGGAGCAGCGCGGAAACCTTGGAAAGCGGGGCAATGAATGGCGCAGTCCTCGAAAATTATGTCATATCGGAAATCATGAAAACATACCTGGGCAATGGGAAAGAGCCGTTCATGTACTACTACCGTGACAAGGATGCGAAGGAAATCGACCTTATACTTGAACATGATGGCGTGCTAAATCCAATCGAAATAAAGAAATCAGCAAATCCTAAACAGGAGCTTATAAAAGTGTTCAGTCTGCTTGACAGAGCCTCCGTGCCACGCTCAAAGGGAGCGGTAATCTGCATGAAACAGGCGCTGTCGATGATTGACAGGGATAATTATATCGTGCCTGTATGGCTAATATGAGAAGAAAGCGTCAGGCATTTCCCAATCCCTAAACAATAAATAAAAAAATCTTAAATAAAAATTACAGAAATATCAGACAATAACTAGACAGAATTGCCAATTTTTTGTATAATAATAGTCGGGTATTATAAAGATTGAACATAAAAGCGGCAATATGCGCCCGATGCAAGCCATATCACGCGGCATCAGGCCATATCATCCCGCCGTACACACAGCACGGAGGCGCAGAATGGGCAAAAAGAAAAAATACGGCAGGTCAGTTTATCAGGCAATGACAGTCATCACCCAGTTTGGCATCAATATGCTGGTTCCAATCTTTTTATGCGCATTTGCTGGTTGGTATCTTGACAAGAGATTCCACACAGCGTTTTGGTTTGTCCTGCTTTTCTTTGTCGGCGCGCTTGCGGGCTTTAGGAACATATTCATTTTGGCAAAGAAAATATACGAGCACAAGGATGGGGAAGATTAGCGTGACGCGGCTTTTTTCAAGAATATCAAAGATAAACACAGCCCTGCCGCTTCTGCTTGTCGGCATAGTGCTTTTCGGGGCGCTCTGCCAGGTAGCGGGCATATTCCTTGTATCGGACAAGGCGGACTACAGCATAGGGCTCTGGATAGGAGTTCTCACAGCGGTTTGTATGGCATTCCATATGGCAGTGTCATTAAACAGCGTTGTCGAAAGAGATGTAAAGGGGGCGCAGGCGGCAGCAACGGTAAACAACATCATCAGGTATCTGATAGCCATTGTCGTGCTTGCTATACTGGCATTGACGCATATAGGCAATCCGCTCGCGGCGTTTGCGGGCATCATGGGGCTGAAAGTATCGGCGTATATGCAGCCGTTTCTGGTGAAGCTGTTTCATCGCTGTGACAGTGACAAAAAAGAAAACTGAATATATTAATGAATAAAAAATAAGGAGGTGAAGTTTATGGAAGCAGGATTTTTACAATCCGGATTTTTGCTGTCCGACGCGGGCATCGACTTTATGGTCCATGGCGTTTTCCAGTATTCGCTGTTCGGCCAGAAGGTGTGGATAACGACGACGCATGTGTGCCTGTTCATAGTCATGCTGATAATATGCATCTTCTGCCTGTGCGCAAACAGAGCCATTAAGCACGCGACAGAGGTTCCCGGAGCCTTCCAGAACGTGGTGGAGCTTGTCGTTGAAATGCTCGACAAGATGATTGCCGGCGTAATGGGCAAGAGGGCAAAGCCGTTTGCCAACTATATCGGCATACTGTTCATCTTTATTCTGCTGAGCAATATATCGGGACTGTTCGGCTTGCGTCCGCCTACGGCTGATTACGGCACGACTTTGGCGCTTGGACTTATCACATTTACTCTGATCCATGTGACGCAGTTTCGTAACAATTCGCTCAAAAGCATCTGGGTTGATATGTGCTCACCGCTGCCGCCGTGGCTTCCGATATGGTTTCCGATAAACCTGATAAGCGAGATAGCCGTACCTATATCGCTGTCGCTTCGTTTGTTCGCAAACGTCTTATCAGGCACGATTATGATGGCGCTTATTTACGGTCTGCTTGGCATTATAGCTACAGCGTGGCCCGCGGCTCTGCATGTGTATTTTGACCTGTTTTCAGGCGCAATCCAAACCTATGTATTCTGTATGCTGACGATGACGTATATTACAAACGCTTATCCGTCAGATTGACAGACTAAATTAATTTTTATTTAAAACTAGGAGGAAAAAACTATGGAATTTAATTCAAACTTTATCTTAGGTTGCTCAGCAATCGGCGCTGGTCTTGCGGTTATCGCAGGTATCGGACCTGGTGTAGGCCAGGGTATCGCGGCAGGACATGCGGCAGCGGCAGTAGGAAGAAATCCGGGCGCTAAGTCTGACGTTACCTCAACCATGCTTCTTGGCCAGGCGGTTGCCGAGACAACAGGTCTTTACGGCTTGCTTGTTGCCATGCTGCTGTTATTCGTAAAGCCTTTAGTTCCCTAATTAAAAAGATAAAGATACAGGAAAGGAGGCTAAAGGTATGATACTTGCTACAGAAACAGAGGGCCTGAGCCGTTTGTTTGACCTTGACCTTCAGCTCTTGGCAGATGCGGGGCTTATGATTATAGCGATGTTCTTCCTTTTCATGTTTGCGTCGCACTTCTTATTTAATCCGGTAAGAAAGCTGTTGAGCGACAGGCAGGAAAAGATTAAGACAGAGCTTGACCAGGCGGCGAGCGACCAGAAATCGGCAGCCGAGACACGCGCCCTCTATGAAGAGAAGCTAAAGCAGGTAGACAAGGAGGCGGAGGCAATTCTTGCCAACGCGCGCAAACGCGGCATGGAAAATCAGGCTGAGATTGTAGCGCAGGCAAAGGAGGAGGCCGCAAAGATTATAGACAGAGCCAGAGTGGAGGCAGAGCTTGAAAAGCAGAAGCTTACCGATGAGGTTAAGCGCGAGATGATAGCTGTAGCATCCGTGATGGCGGCTAAAATCGTTCAGGCAAACATTGACACAAACGCTCAGCATCAACTCATTGAGGATACTTTGAAAGAAATAGGTGATAGCACATGGCTAAGCTAGTTTCCAAAACATATGCCCAAGCGCTTTTTGAGCTGGCTGTCGAGGAAAATGCTGCTGCAAAAGTGTTGGAGGAGGTCACGGCGCTGCTCGATACAATCCGTCAGAATGAGGAGTTTGGCAGGTTTATGAATCACCCAAAAATCCCCAAAGACGATAAGCTCCAGGTAGTCAAAAATGTTTTTGAGGGCAGATTGAGCAAAGAGCTGATTGGCTTTCTCGTCACCATCATTGAAAAAGACAGGTACAGCGAGATTGAGGCAATACTTCTTGAAGTCATCGCAAGCATCAAGGAGTACAACAAAATCGGCACAGCCTATGTCACAACAGCCATAGCGCTTGAGGAAAAGGAAAAAAATGATATCGAACAGCGTCTGCTTGCTACCACCAAATATGATACGATCGAGTGCAGCTACAAGGTAGATAAAAGCTTGATCGGAGGCATGGTTATCCAGATGGGTGACAAGGTTGTGGACAGCAGCATACGCACTAAGCTAAACAAGCTAGAGCGCGAGCTTTTGGCAATTCAGATGTAGTTCATGGCGATGGAAAACCTGCAGGATGTGTTTTCCGTTGTCGGCACGGACAGTTCGGCGGTCTGTCTGAGCTGTCATAAAAATAGTAACAAGAAAGGTGCATATCAATATGAATTTAAGACCGGAAGAAATAAGTTCTGTGATTAAAGAGCAGATTAAAAGATATGCCGCTGATTTAGAGGTATCAGAGGTTGGTACTGTCATTCAGGTGGCAGATGGTATTGCACGTGTACATGGGCTTGAAAAAGCGATGCAGGGCGAGCTTCTCGAGTTCCCAGGCGAGGTTTACGGCATGGTCATGAACCTTGAGGAGGACAATGTAGGCGCCGTTTTGCTGGGCAATTCAAAAAACATAAACGAGGGCGATACCGTAAAGACTACAGGGCGAGTTGTTGAGGTTCCCGTAGGCGACGCAATGCTCGGACGTGTAGTAAATTCTCTCGGACAGCCGATAGACGGCAAAGGCCCCATAAATACGGACAAATACCGTCAGATAGAGAGAGTGGCGTCAGGCGTTATCACAAGAAAATCAGTAGATACGCCGCTGCAGACTGGTATTAAGGCTATTGATGCGATGGTTCCCATCGGCAGGGGACAGCGTGAGCTGATTATCGGCGACAGACAGACCGGTAAGACGGCGATAGCCATAGACACCATCATCAATCAAAAAGGACAGAAGGTTAAGTGCATATATGTCGCAATCGGACAGAAGGCTTCTACGGTTGCGAGCATAGTTAAGACACTCGAGGAGGCGGGCGCTATGGCGTACACCACGGTAGTAGCTTCCACGGCGAGCGAGCTTGCGCCGTTACAGTATATCGCGCCATATGCGGGATGCGCTATCGGCGAGGAGTGGATGGAGAACGGCGAAGACGTACTCATTATATATGATGATTTGAGTAAGCATGCTACGGCATACCGTACACTCTCATTGCTTCTGAGGCGTCCGCCCGGCAGAGAGGCTTACCCCGGAGATGTATTCTATCTTCATTCAAGGCTTCTCGAGAGAGCAGCGCGCATGAGCGAGGAATACGGCGGAGGTTCTATTACGGCGCTTCCTATCATTGAGACACAGGCGGGCGACGTTTCCGCGTACATTCCGACAAACGTTATTTCGATTACAGACGGACAGATTTACCTCGAGACAGAAATGTTTAACTCAGGCTTCAGACCTGCCGTAAATGCGGGCTTGTCAGTTTCGCGAGTTGGCGGTTCGGCGCAGATCAAGGCGATGAAGAAAATCGCGGCGCCTATCCGAGTAGAGCTTGCCCAGTACAGAGAGCTTGCAAGCTTTGCACAGTTCGGCTCAGAGCTTGACGCCGATACGAAGGAAAAGCTGGAGCAGGGCGTCAGAATCAAAGAGGTATTGAAACAGCCGCAGTATAAGCCGATGCCTGTAGAGTATCAGGTTATCATCTTATTTGTAGCTACAAGGAAATATCTGCTCGACATACCTGTAGAAGATATTACCAGATTTGAGACGGAGCTGTTTGAGTTCTTAGATACAAAATATGCTCAGATACCCCGCGCAATCAGGGAAACACAGGTAATCTCCGACGAGACGGAAAAAGAGCTTATTTCAGCTATAGAGGAATTTAAAGGACGCTTTAAATAAGAGGTGTTCCGTATAAGAAGGGAGTTTTCATATGGCCTCAATGAGAGATATTAAAAGGCGTAGAGGCTCCGTACAGAGTACGCAGCAGATTACCAAGGCCATGAAGCTTGTTTCCACAGTCAAACTGCAGAGAGCCAAGGGGCGCGCGGAGAGATCCAAGACGTACTTCAAATGTATGTATGACACGGTGGTTTCTATGCTTTCTAAAGCGGGAGAGATTAATCACCCTTATCTTAAAGCGGGCGAGTCGGCAAAGAAGGCGGTAATAGTGATTACAGCCAACAGAGGACTTGCGGGCGGCTATAACTCCAACATTGTTAAGCTTGTCAAAAACAATGAGGATTGGAAAAAAGAGGATTTGATAATCTATCCTATAGGCAGCAAGGGCAGAGATGCGTTTGCGAGGGCAGGCTACGAGCTGGGCACGGACTATTCTGATGCCATTGAGGAGCCTATCTACGTAGATGCTATGAAAATCAGCCAGCAGGTGCTTGACGACTTTTCACAGGGCAGGGTAGGCGAGATTTATATCGCGTACACAGGCTTCAAGAACACTGTCACGCATATACCTACATTATTAAAGCTGCTTCCTATTAAATTAGAGGACGAGCGCACGGCGGAGGACAAAGCTGTATTGGATTTTGAACCTGAGACGGAGGAAGCGGTCGAGCTGATTATACCGAAGTATATCACAAGCCTGATTTATGGCGCGATGATAGAGTCGGTTGCCAGCGAGAACGGCGCGCGTATGCAGGCGATGGATTCAGCTACGAGCAACGCAGAGGAAATGATTGATAAGCTGTCATTACTCTACAACAGGGCGCGTCAGAGCTCTATTACACAGGAATTAACGGAAATTATCGCAGGCGCGGAGGCTATTTCATAGCCCTGCCGCTTACGGTATTAAGGATTTCAGGCGTTTGCAGCAGCCTGTTATAGAATTTTAAAGAGAGGAAAACAAAGAGATGGCAGATAAGACAGTAATTGGTAAAGTTACTCAGATTGTCGGCGCGGTACTCGATGTTAAGTTCAGGGAGGGCGAGCTTCCCGAGATTAATGAGGCTATCAAGATTAAGAGAGCCGATAATACAGAGCTTACGGTAGAGGTCGCACAGCATTTGGGTGATGATACAGTAAGATGTATCGCCATGGGACCTACGGACGGTCTGGTCAGGGGCATGGACGCGGAAGCTACAGGCGCTCCGATTACAGTGCCTGTAGGCGAGAGTACGCTGGGACGTATCTTCAACGTACTTGGCGAGCCAATAGACAACAAACCCGCTCCGCAGGCGCAGGGCTATGAGCCTATTCACAGACCCGCTCCCGAGTTCAAGGAGCAGTCTACAGCTACAGAGCTTCTCGAGACTGGCATCAAAGTCGTAGATTTGCTCTGCCCGTATCAGAAGGGCGGTAAAATCGGTCTTTTCGGAGGCGCGGGCGTAGGCAAGACCGTGCTTATTCAGGAGCTTATCAGAAATATCGCTACTGAGCACGGCGGATATTCGGTATTCACAGGCGTAGGAGAGCGTACTAGAGAGGGTAATGACCTTTACCATGAAATGACGGAGTCAGGCGTTATCAACAAGACGACGATGGTATTCGGACAGATGAATGAGCCGCCCGGAGCGAGAATGAGGGTAGGTCTTACGGGACTTACGATGGCGGAGTATTTCCGTGACAAGGGCGGAAAAGACGTGCTTCTTTTCATTGACAATATTTTCAGATTTACGCAGGCAGGTTCAGAGGTTTCAGCGCTTCTTGGACGTATGCCTTCAGCCGTTGGTTATCAGCCGACGCTGCAGACGGAGATGGGCGCTCTGCAGGAGCGCATCACTTCCACAAAGAACGGTTCAATCACTTCGGTTCAGGCAGTATATGTGCCTGCCGATGACTTGACAGACCCTGCGCCAGCTACTACATTCGCCCATTTGGACGCGACCACCGTACTTTCTCGTTCTATAGTTGAGCTTGGTATTTATCCTGCGGTAGATCCGCTGGAGTCAACCTCGAGAATACTTGATCCGCGTATCGTAGGTGAGGAGCATTATGAGGTTGCGCGCGGAGTACAGCAGATTTTGCAGAAATATAAGGAACTGCAGGATATTATCGCAATCCTTGGTATGGATGAGCTTTCGGAAGACGATAAGCTTGTCGTAAACCGCGCGAGAAAAATTCAGAGATTTTTGTCACAGCCTTTCCATGTAGCTGAGCAGTTTACGGGTACAGAGGGTAAATATGTGCCTATTTCTGAAACAATCAGAGGCTTTAAGGAGATACTCGAAGGAAAGCATGACAACATTCCCGAAGGCCATTTCTTAAACGCAGGTACTATTGACGATGTAGTAAACAGAATGAAATAATCGTCATAATTAGAAAGGGCATGGTTATCAAGATGGCAGAGAGATTTAAACTTACGATTGTGACGCCCGACCGTGAATTTTACAGTGATGATGCGGATATGGTTGAGTTCAATACGACCGAGGGTGAAATCGGTATCTATCAAGGTCATGCACCGTTGACGGTTATCGTAAAACCCGGCATTTTGACTATAACGCAGGGCGAAACAGTTAAAAACGCGGCGCTGCACGCAGGCTTTGTCCAGATATTGCCCGAGGAAGTGACAATCCTTGCGGAAATAATAGAGTGGCCGAGTGAGATTGACACGCAGCGTGCCGAGGCCGCAAGAGAGAGAGCAGAAAACAGGCTGAAGGACAGAAGCCACATAGACGTGGCGCGTGCGGAGGCGGCGCTTATGCGCTCAATCGCGCGAATCAATGCCGCAAAGCTGCAGTAGATAAGATGTTCGGCAATGATATGTGCAGGCGGACATATGATGTATATGCTGGTTTGCGATGCGTGTTGATTTATTATTATTGATATTGGGTTCGGATTAATTGTGTCAGTATGGCTGATTACAGCCGTATAACTGTTCACAGACATAAAGGGAAACGCATATGATAATCATAAAAAGAGAAGGACTTGGATTATGGATTATTATAGGGCGTTTCCTTTTTATTCGGGATATCAGGGCTACAGCCGCTGGAGCAGCGCGCCTGAGGTGAACGAGGACAGGATAGCGGAGGACTTGGATTATCTGCGGCAGATGTACCCGTCATATGCCAAAAAGTACCAGAGCGTAATATCAAGCGCAGTTGATAAGATGGATTACGACGGCAGTTTTATATACGACCAGTACCCCGACAAGCTCACAATGCAGCGTATGGTATCAGGCATAATGGCGGTTATCAAGACAAATGAGGAAAAGGACATGGAAAGGGAGAAGGAAAAAGAAGGTGACATGGAAAGCGCGGACGGCGCTTATGAAAGCAGGACACAGAGCGAACGCCAGCCATGGGCTGAAAAAGAGCCGTGGATAAAGGAGCTTGTCACGCTTGTCATGTTTTATGAGATACTCGGCAGGAGACGGAAAAAGAGGAGTTACTTTTTTACATAATAGTCTGGGGCAGAGAAAAGAGCCGCTGCGGAGCGGATTAGGAATAATTCGTCTTGCGGCGGCTTTTTATTTTATAATGTGGTATAATAATATTGAATAAAACATAAATAAAAATGCAACACTTTAAATAAAATGTTGCATTTTTAACGGTAATTTATCTTTACATTCTATATATCGGTTCATAATCGGAATACTTTACCCCTTATTTGAAAAATTTTTAATTTTATTTGAAAAAATTATTGCCTGATGTGATTGAGATTGCCTTAAAATACCGTGGACATCTTAAAAAAGGGCATAGCAGCCCCCTGGTGAAGCAGATCTTTCTTTAGAAAAGGGCATTTCACGCGCATAAAATATAAAATAACATAAGCTACGCTATTCAGAAAATTACACCGTCAGAGTGCAACCTTCATAAATACCCTATCGCGCTCGTCCTGGTCTATTCCAAGATAGCGCTTTGTGATTGCAAATGACGAATGATTGTATATATTCATAATCAAAATCGAGGAAATTTTGCAGAGCGCGGCAAAATATCCAAAGGTTTTACGCAGTGAATGGCATCCGATGTTTCCCTCTATTTTTAGTATTTTGGAGGCTTCTTTTATAATCCTGTATGCCTGTGAGCGGCTAAGCGGCTTGTTTGCGCTCTTTCTTCCCAGAAAAATGTAGTGTTCCGCGCTGATTTTGACATTTTCGAGCTTGTAATGTTTCATCAGCTTTTCCAGCGCGTACAGTGCGCCTTTATTTAAAAATATCATATTTTTCTTGTGTGTTTTCTTTTCCGTAAGCTCAAGGTGCTTCTTAAACCGACGTCTGTCAAAATCGTAAACATCTCCCCATTTTAAATTGAGAATATCGCTTATGCGCAGCGCGGTATTTATTCCTACGCAGAATAAGGCGTAATTGCGTATCTCATTTTTCCCTAAAAAGTATTTTTTCATTGCTTCTAATTTCTTCCTGTTTTTAATAGGTGACATTGTTCCCATAATAATTTCCTCCCTAAACGCTTCCTTGCGTCAGTGCCTTTTAATTTTAGCACAGATTTGCCCGCCATAAATATCAAATGCAACATTTTATTTAAAATGTTGCATTTGATAAAACCCATAAGATAAATCAAAGTGGATAGGCTTTCGGCAAGATGAATAAAAGCTGCAAAGAAAACAAGGAGGTTTTTATATGTTAATGCTTACAGTACCCAAGGAAGAGTATCTGATGATAGGAAAGGATGTAAGGATTACCTTTCTCGGTGGAAACAATAATCAATTGCGCGTGATGATAGATGCCCCAAAGGACGTGAATATAGCAAGAGGCAGGGCTATACAGAAACGTGCTGCCAAGCGGGCAGCAAAAAAGGCAGCGGCAGCAGCGGCGAAGGCAGAATCCGCAATAGAAGAATAATCCAAATAATTAAAGGGTTAATAACCGCAGCCGCCTGTAAAAGCAGGCGCGCCGATATACGGGCGGCTTCGGATATTATAAATTAAAACTGAATAAGGAACAAAAAACAAACGGTGGGAAACGGAATTTTCCACGGCACAGCCAAAGCGCGGATTTACTTATGTAAATTAAACCCAGGCGCGGCAGGCAAAACAAGGAGGTAAGATTATGGTAGTACAGCACAATTTACAGGCAATGAACTCTAACAGAATGTTAGGTATCACACAGGGAACATTATCAAAGTCAACAGAGAAGCTTTCTTCTGGTTATAAGATTAACCGCGCGGCAGATAACGCAGCAGGTCTTGCTATATCAGAGAAGATGAGAAAACAGATCAGAGGACTTACACAGGCATCTGCAAACGCTGAGGACGGTATTTCATCTGTACAGACAGCAGAAGGCGCTTTGACAGAAGTACATGATATGCTTCAGAGAATGAACGAGCTTGCAGTACAGGCAGCAAACGGCACGAACTCACAGGACGACCGCTCATATATTCAGGATGAGATTGATCAGCTTACACAAGAGATTGACCGTGTGGCAGAGACAACCAAGTTCAATGAGACATACCTGTTAAAAGGCGATAAGGACAATGAGAAAGGATACAGCTTTGCATACAAGAAGGCAGGGGCTGATGCGGGTGCCTCAGCAACAATGGTAAAAGATGCAGCTACAGAGGCTACAGCTAAGGTGACTTTTGCAACTAATGTAACATCGACAGATGATCAGAACAACTTGGCAAAAGCTCTCCGGGATCAGGGACTTACTATTACATCTTCTACGGTAAATGGTAAACCTCAGATATCTATCGAACTTAACGGCAGTGATGCAAAGAGCAATTATCAGATTAAAGTAACAGATCTTGATAACGGTCAATTTGAGATAGTAAATTTGGAAGGTAAAAAGGTTGCGGATATTGAAGTAACTAAGGGTCAGCTTCAAGCAGGGGATAGTGTTGTAATTACAGCATCTACAGTAGCTGCAGCCACAAGTAAGAATGAAGTTTATTCATTCTATGACAAAGACGGAAACAGAATTTCAGCAAACGCTTTGGGCGACTATTTCACAGCAAGCGGCGGTACAGATGCTGATCCCTCAACTGGTGTAAGTGCAAAAGCAAGAGCAGACGCAGGAAAGGTTTATGATGCACTTGGAAAAGAAATTGAGCTTAAAGAAGACAATATTACGGCGACAAAGGATAAAATGGCGGCTCTCAACCTCAAGTTCCATGTAGGTGCTGATGGGACGAACAATAACAAGATTTCTATTAACATTGAAGCTCTTACGGCTAAGGGACTTGGTATAAATGGCTTAAAGGTTGATGGAGAAGATGGCGCTAGTGCTACAAAGGCAATTTCTGTAATTGCACAGGCTGTTAAGATTGTATCAACCCAGCGTTCAGCGCTCGGTGCAGTACAGAACCGCTTAGAGCATACGATCAACAACCTAGATAACATTGTAGAGAACACGACATCTGCAGAGTCAGCAATCCGTGATACAGATATGGCTGATGAGATGGTTAGGTACTCTAACAACAACATTCTTTCACAGGCAGGACAGTCAATGCTCGCACAGGCTAACCAGTCTAACCAGGGCGTACTCTCATTACTCGGCTAATAAAACCTGTAAAGAGTTCAAAACAAACAACCATAATAACGGCTGCCGTACACCACGGCAGCCGTTTTGTCTGCAATTTATATTATTTTTTACATTTCAAACACTATTTTTGCCTAAATGCTTGTCAAATTTTAGCATTAATGATATAGTACGTTTTAATGAAACAAATCAATTTATCTTTAGAGTCTTTATTTATAAATTCTTTATTTTTCGGTTGATTTTCGTTTTACAAAATACCTAAACTGTAATATACTAAAAGAGAGGAAGCATGAAAAAAGAAAAACTTAATATTGCTAAAATATTCAAACGCTTTGCGGTAAACAGATCACATAAGGACAGGCTGTTTCAGAGGGTATTTGCGGACAAAAGGGATCTGCTTGACTTGTACAATGCAGTAAACCACACGGACTACGCAAATCCTGACGAGCTTGAAATCACGACGCTTGAAGATGTCATTTATATGTCGATGAAAAATGATATATCCTTCATAATATCATCATCGCTTAATCTTTACGAGCACCAGTCTACCTTTAATCCGAATATGCCCGTGCGTGAGCTGATGTATTTTGCGCGGCTGTATGAGGGATATATCAAAAAGCATGGCTTTGATATATACGGAAGCCGACTTGTCAGTCTGCCAAGACCTCAGTTTATAATTTTTTACAACGGCAGGAGCGAGTACCCTGATGAGATGATTTTAAAGCTGTCAGACGCATTTGTTCCGAAGATGTCGGACGCGCCTGTCCTTGAATGTCGTGCGACAATGCTAAACATTAACTACGGGCACAACAACGCTCTGCTGAACAGCTGCCGCCGCCTGCACGATTATTCGTATTTTATAGCCAAAGTAAATGAATGCATTGACAGCCGACATACAATAGAGGGCGCGATAAGTGAAGCGATAGACTATTGTATAGAAAAGGATATTTTGGCAGATATTTTAATTAAATGCAAGAGCGAGGTGACAAATATGCTGCTTACAGAGTTTGATGAAAAACTGTATAAAAAGACTGTATATAACGAAGGCTACGAAGACGGCGTGAACGAGGGCTTTGAGCGCGGGCATGAGAGCGGAATCAGTGAAGGTTTTGAGAGTGGAATCAGTGAAGGCTTTAAACGCGGAATAAACGAAGCGCGCGAACAGGGTATAAAAAACAGCATAGAAATGCTGAGAAATTTAGATCTGCCTGATGAAAGAATAGCCGATTTGATATCTGAAAGTTATTCCATTGAGAAAGCGGATATCTTAAAAAGAGTGAGAGACTTGACTTAAAATAAACATTCATATCAGCTTACTTGACAGTTTAAGCCAAATTTCGACAATTGAGGGACAATTAAGCGACAAAATTCATATTTGCTTGACAGCATAAACTATTTATGATAATATTCCAAATGCGTCTACGAATCAAGTAATCCGTTCGGAAAATTTTTCCACAATAAAAACAGCTTGAATTTTTTTCGCAAAATAACTTTAGAAAGGCAGCTGAATAATGCTAAAGGCAGGAACCGTCATTGACGGGAAATACAAGATACTCAGCATCATAGGACATGGCGGCATGAGCACAGTGTATCTTGCCATAAATGAAAAGGCAAACAAGCCTTGGGCGATAAAGGAGGTCCGCCGTGACAGCAAGACAGAGTTTGACATAATCCGCCAGAGCCTTCTCACGGAAAAAAGAATACTTACGCGGCTTTCACACAAAGGACTTCCAAGCATAATAGACGTGGTTGATTATGAAGAAAGCTTCCTGATAGTTATGGACTACATCGAGGGCATAACATTAAAAAAGCTCCTTGATGAACAGGGCGCGCAGCCGCAGGCGTCAGTCGTTGACTGGGCGATACAGCTTTGCGGTACACTAGGGTATCTGCACAGCTTAAACCCGCCGATTATTTACCGCGATATGAAGCCTTCAAATATCATGCTGTGCCCCGACGGTCATCTTATGCTGATTGATTTTGGGATTGCGCGGGAATACAAGGAAAAAAGCCTGTCAGACACTACTTGCCTTGGCACGCAGGGCTATGCGGCGCCAGAGCAGTTTGGCGGGCTTGGACAGACAGATGCCCGAACAGATATATACAGTCTTGGCGCGACAATGCACCATTTGCTGACAGGGCGCAATCCTTCCGAACCGCCGTTTGAATTATCCCCTATCACAAAATGCAATCCCAATCTGTCTGACGGGCTTGAGCATATCATATGCAAATGCACGCAGCCCAATCCCCAAAAAAGGTATCAATCTGTAGACGAGCTGCTTTATGCGTTAAAGCACTACAAAGAGCTTGAGAAAAAAACAGTTAATAATTATAAGAAAAAAATGCGGCTGTTCTGCGCCTGCTTTTTACTGTCGGCATCAGCGTTTGTGTCCTCTCTTGCCATAGGAATCACTGCGCGTAGCGAACAGCGTGACGAGTACGAATATCTCATAGGCGTTGCGGACAAATCATCAGATTTTGGCACAAAGGCGGAGTATTACCTGAAAGCGATAGATACTGACGCTCAGAAAAATGACGCATATTTCAAGCTTGCCGACAATTTTGTAAGCGATGGGATATTCACTGACGCTGAGGAGGAGGTTCTGATTAACCTTATCATAAATACAGATGATTATTTAAAGAGCTTTGAGAAGGATAATCCTGAAAAATATGCGGATTTCTGCTATGCTGTGGGCAGCGCCTACTGGTTTTATTATGAACACGAGGAAAGCAGAAGAGCAAACGCGCTGAAATGGTATTCAAAGGCGCTTGAGCATTACAAAGACAATGAGAATAAGGCTGTGGAGTGGAAACGCTGCAGGCTTTACGTGGAAATGGGGAGATTTCACGGAAATGCCGCACTTTTGCAAACGGCTGAATATGGAAAGGAGGAATATATAAAATATTGGAAAAACCTTTTAGAGCTCAAAAAGCTTAACGACGCCGAGCATGACAGGGATATGGTGTCTTTAAGGCTATATGGGGAGATAGCCTGCAGCGCTGCGGAATATGCAGGGCTTTTGCTTGACGAAGGAGTTACACAGAAGGAAATCAATGAGCTTTTTGGGGAAATTAGGGACGATATGGGGCGAATAGAGAAAAAAGCGGCAGGGGTTGTTTTGGAGGAGATTGAAAAAGTGTACGCTCTGCTTGAAATAGCGGAGGAAATGACAGCAGTGCTGCCTGAGCGCTGATGTCTTAAAATGGAGGAGTATCTATGAAAAAGAAGGTTTGTTACTTAATGATTTTGGCAATGCTGATGATAGAGGCATCAGTGCAGAATTACAGCGTTGCAGCTGCGGAAATGGATAATGCGCCGCAGACACGGCAGACGCAGGATGAAAATAATGAGAATGATGAGACACAGCAGAACGAAAATGATATGGCAGAGGAGCGGCAGGGCAATTCCCGCGAAGGCGAAGATGAGCAGAAACAGGGCGGCAGTGCCCGCGAAAGCGCAGATGGGCAGCCGAACAGCGAAGCAAGTGAAGGCGAAGATGAGCAGCAAATCAGCGACACCAGTGAAGGCGCAGATGAGCAGCCAAGCAGTACAAGTGAAGATGATGAGACGTTGCCTGATAGCGGCAACAGCCACATTGAGGAGAAACAAAATAATAACCAAGAAATTGAAGGGTCACGGCAACACAAAGAAACAGAAAACGACGGCGCGGCTGAAAATGTAAATGACGGCATTATAGATAACATAATCCCGCCAGCGGACGAAGAAAAGGACACAACGCCGCCGTCTGTTTCGCTGGTAAATAAAAAAGAAGGCGTATCAAAGAAAAAAGATGATACTGACATATATAATGACGGCGAATTTTGCTTTGAAATTTCCGATGACAGTGGCACGGAAAGCTTAAATATCAGCATAGAAGGACTTACGGACAGTATTAACGCTGATGAGATTATGAGTATTTCCGATGACGGGGAAAATATTCAATGCACTGTAAAATTGCCAGACAATGTATATAGTGACAGCTTATGTCTGTTGGTATCAGACAATGCTGAAAATGTAACAAGCTACCAATTTTTTACAGCGTCCAAAAACATTGTTGACACATGCAAGCCTGTCATAAAGGTGGAAGTTTTGGAAGGAAATGATAAAAGACCCTATGACGGCAAAATTACAAACCAGCAGCTGGAAATTCGCGTAAATGCCGAGGCGCTGTCGGGTATAGAAAGTTTTGAAATGGCATTTGCCCCAAATGATATAGAGACGGCTGACTTGGAATGGGAGCAGGCAGTCCTTGAGGACAATATGTATTCGATAGTAATAGGCGCACCGCTTGAACGTGTTGACGGTTTTGATAAGGACGCCAAGACAGGAGAACTTGAAACGGACGAGCAGACTGACACAGGCATGGAAAGCGTTTTGACAGATTCAGATGCAGAAGAAAAAGATGATGGGACAGTTCATGAAGCAAGCCTTAGCATAAAAAACGGCACATATTATTTTCGTGCTAAATCTTACGCAGGCTTTGAAAATGAAGAAAACGCAAAAATAAATCTTCAGCAGAGAAACATCAAGATAAGGAATGCGGTCACGGATAAAGAAGCCGACAAAAGCGGCTGGTATAATATCAGCACAGGCGCTCCGTCTGTATGGGCAAATATTAATCAAAGCGCAAAGCTTTCGGATGATGACACAGGATATAATCTGACCATGCATATGCTTGTATATAAGGACACGCCTGAAGGCACTGAGAAGGTAATACACACCGCCAAGAGTACGCTTTTTATAAAAAACGAAAAAGACACTGAAAATCCCAAGGAGCTTCAAAAAGCAATAGAAGCGTTTGAAATGTCGGCGGACGGTACTTATACAATATATGTGTGGGGAAATGACGAAGCAGGGAATTACAGTGAGACGCAGAAATACATAATAAACGCGGATTATACCGCCCCAGAAAATTTGTCGATAACTGTTGGCGGCATAGACATGACAAACAATAAAAATGACACAAATGTCATATATACACATTTTTTTGACAAGGAGGTCATCGCGGAAGTTACAGGCTCTGATAATATAAGCCAGATAGATGACAGCCGCACAGTCCTGATGATAAAAAATTTCGCCGCTTCGTCTGAATCTGCAGAGGGAGATGATAATATAACTGTTCCAATGGGCAGCAGATGTTACATAGAAGCATCACTGTATGACAAAGCAGGCAATATGTCCAGGATATGCTCTGACGGTTTCGTGACGGATAATCAGGCACCAAGCGGGAAAAATTCGGCAGATTTTACAATAATTCCAAAAGGCGCAAACTCAAACGGTTTCTTTAATGATGACTTTGAAGTTGAACTGTACATAAAAGACCAGCCAGACAAGAACAACAATTCCGCTTTAAAAGAAGTGAATTGCGCAATCAGCAACGGCAATGACGAACCAGAGACAGAACAGCTTTTTTATTTTGACGCGGTAAATGCCTCTGGCAGCCAGCTTAGCGAAAATTCGGTATATGAGGACAAGCTGAAAATAAAAGCATCAGACTATGAAGGCAATGAAGCGTATATAGAGATTACCGCAGCCGACAATGCAGGCAATGCCGCCACTACAAGGAAAGAGCTTAAAATTGATGTCACAGCGCCGGAAATCGAGCTCAAATTTGACAGCAACGCGCCTCAAAACGGCATATACTATAATAAGGCAAGGACAGCTGAAATAACAATACGCGAAAAAAATTTTGATGTAAACGGCGTAAGCTTTGAAATAACAAAAAACGGCAGCAATATAACGGAATTAACGCCAGCTGCTGAAAACTGGGCATCAGATGGCGACACGCATACAGCCAGAATATCATTCAGCGATGACGGCGCATATACCATAAAGGTAAAATGCATTGATTTAGCCGATAATGAAAGCGTATATGATGAATCCGACTATTTTGTCATAGACACAACGCCGCCGCAGGTATCAGTATCATATGATAAAACAGCATTAAATGAAATCTGGTACAATGCAAATGTGACAGCCGAAATAAAAATAGTTGAGCATAACTTTCGGGAAGAAGATTTTAGCCTTATATCACAGCCTGCCAAAATGAATACTCCATGGAAGAATGACGGGGACATTCACATATCATCAATAATATTTGATGCTGATGGCGAATACGCATACGGAATAAACTATACGGATTTGGCGGGCAATCAGGCGGCAGTCTCTGTAAATGAGCATTTTATAATAGACACGCAGCAGCCGCAGATAATTATAAGCGGCGTACAGGACAACTCGGCAAACTCTGGCGATATTGCGCCGTTCGTGAGCATAACCGACCAGAATATAGACGGCACATCAATAATGATAACGATGACAGACGGATTAAACAATGAAATAGGGCTTCAAAGCAGCATTTCACAGACTGAGCAGGGCTTTACATACCAGCTTTTAAACGTATCAGGACAGCCCGACTCCATATATCATCTAAAGGCGGCCGCAAGCGACATGGCAGGCAACCAGAATATAATGGATATCCGTTTTTCGCTAAACCGAAACGGCTCGTCATACGATATAACAGACGCTTATCCGATCGTCAGCCAGATGTACAACAAATATGAAAATCTCCATGACATAAGACTGATAGAAACAAATGTAGATGAGGTACAGCAGTTTAATATTTATATGAACCGCAATGGAGAGCTTGTAAAAAGCGTGAACACTTCACAAAAACCATGGCATTTTAGCCAAAACAAGCTTTATTACACTACAGAGCGTTATGGCAGCCCTGAGCTTGGATATACATATGAATACATTATATATAAGGAAAACTTTCAAAAGGAGGGTAGCTATAAGCTTACGTTCAGCTCAGTCGATAAGGCGGGCAACCACGTCAACAATACGCTTGAAAATAAGGAGGCGCAGATTTCCTTTATAGTAGACGACACTCCTCCTGCGGTGTACATAGACGGCGTAAAGACGGACAAGCCCTATGTAGTTGTCGGGACTTCGGCAAATGTCTATATAAAAGACAATTTTAAATTTGAGGAGGCGGAATTGTACCTTATAAACGAGGATAATAAACGCGTTAAAACATGGAACTATATGGATTTAGTCCAAAAAGCCCAGAATACTGGCGAGGGCATAACTCTTGACCTGCCCGCAGACGGTAAAAAACGGTCGCTCATATTTTATGTAAAGGATTGCGCGGGAAATGAGGCCGCCACGCTTGCGGATAACACAGAGGTGCCAAGGAGCCCTTCAATAACTAATGGCGCCGCCGCAGAAATTCCAAATCCTGCGGAAAATGAAAACCAGATGCAGACAGCGCAGAACACGCCGCGGATTATTGCGCCTGTTGTAATTTTTTCCTCTGTATTATGTATATGCATATTATTTATCTGCCTTGCAAAGAGGGCAAAAAGCAGAACGGACACTCATTCATAAAGTTAAGATTTTTAACAAATAATAAAATATTATTATTTTCATTGACTTATCCTTGTGAAAAAGGTTATAATAATATAACCGTGCAGCCGGGGAGTCAGCGGTGCCCTGTACCTGCAATCCGCTATAGCAGGGGTGATGGGAGGCCGAGGGTTTGCGTTTGTATAGCTGCCCTTTATAAGTGGCGTTGAAGTTTGGGTCTTGCGCAATATGTGCCATTGAACCGTGTCAGGACAGGAATGTAGCAGCACTAAGGTGGATTTCGTATGTGCCGCAAGGGCGCCTGGGCGGAGCAAACTGTAAAGGTAACGTGTATGGATATAAAATTCAAAGCATCCCGCGCGGTATAGAGAGAAAATATTGCGATTAGCATACTTAAGGACTAAGAGCGCGAAACACCGCGCAGAAAAGAGGAGAACAGTGAAAAGGAAAAATATTCAAGGCAAGGGAATGGCGCTGATTTTGGCGGTTACGCTTGCAGCGGCGCTTTGTGGCTGCGGCTCAAACAAGGACACAGAGGAGCCCGCTACAGAGATTGATTTTTCAAATATTACCAATAATGCGTCAGATAATACTGCGGAAACAGAGCCGCAGACAGAGATGGCATCAACAGAGGCGGCCACTGAGGAGGAAGTTCCTGAGGGTATGTACCGCAGCGAGATTACAAATGAGTGGATTGACGAGAGCCTTAAGGATCAGCGCCCTGTCGCCATAATGGTTGACAATGAAACCAAGGCGCTTCCGCATTATGGGCTTACAGAGGCTGACGTGGTTTATGAGCTTATGAACAGCACGGCAAACGGCAGAATTACGCGTCTGATGGCTATTGTCAAGGACTGGGGCAAGATTGAGCAGTTTGGCAGCATAAGGAGCACAAGGCCGACTAATGTTATGCTTGCGGCGGAGTGGAACGCTGTGCTTGTCCATGATGGCGGTCCTTTCTATATTGACCAGTATATTGCAAAGGATTATTCGGCAAACTTCAGCGGCGGCTTTACCCGTGTAAATAACGGCAAGGCAAGGGAGTACACAGAGTATGTGTGCACGGGAGATTTGGACTCCAGATTTGCAAATTCAAAGTACAGTACAGAGTATAATGAGAATTATGCCGGCCAGCATTTTGTATTCTCGGATTCAGAGGTAGAGCTTACAGCGGATAGAGGGGCAATTGACTGTACGCGCATAGAGCTTCCGTTCCCTCACAACGAGTCTACGCTTGAATATAATGAGGAAACTGGCACTTACGATTATTCAGAGTATGGAAAGGCGCATACAGATCCTCTCCACGACAACGCGCAGCTTACCTTTAAAAACCTTTTAATTCAGGATTGCACATTTGCGCAGCTTGATGAGAACGGATATATGATTTACAATGTGGTTGGACAAGGCGAGAATGCTTACTATATCACAAATGGCAAGGCTATAGAGGTTGTCTGGATTAAGCCGTCAGAGAGCGAGCCTACCATTTTCCTTGACAAGCAGACAGGCGAGCAGGTTGAGATGAACACAGGCAAGACATATATAGCGATTGTTCCTTCGGACAGCTGGGATGATTTAGTTATCCAGTAAATAAAATTAAGATTTTTGGGACTGTGGCAAGGGCTGAGCTTTTAGCCCGAGCGATAGTCCTATTTTTTATATTAGATTTTGAGGAGGAATGGAATTTGTCTAAGTTATATGCAATTTCAGGGGGCAAATATAAAGAAAAGTGTGCGTCAATGGAAAAAATGCAGGACGCTGAGTATCTTGACGATGCTTTGAAATATGACGGAAATGACCTTGGCGCTATATACGGCAAGGACAAGACCGTGTTTAAGCTGTGGGCGCCTACGGCGTCAGGGGTAAGGCTCAATCTATACGAAAAGGGCGACGGCGGTTTGCCTGTGGAAATTGTTGATATGACAGCGGGAGAAAAGGGTACATGGTTTTGTGAAAAGAGCGGGGATTTGAACGGAGTTTATTACACATACTCTGTCACTGTAGGAGGTCATACAAATGAGACAGTAGACCTTTATGCGCGGGCAGCAGGCGTAAACGGCAATAGAGGTATGGTGATTGACCTTGACGCGACAAATCCCGAGGGCTTTGAAAATGACATCAGGCCTGCATTTGAAAATGCGACAGATGCGGTAATCTATGAAATTCATGTCAGGGACTTGTCATCAGACGCTTCATCAGGCATTCGCAATATCGGCAAATTTTTAGGTTTTACGGAAACAGGCGCTAAAAACAGTGACGGGCTTGCCACAGGCCTTGACCACATAAAGGATTTGGGAGTTACGCATATTCAGATTCTGCCAAGTTTTGACTATGCGACGGTTGACGAAACGAAACCTGACACGGCGCAGTTTAACTGGGGCTATGATCCTAAAAATTACAATGTGCCCGAGGGTTCATACAGCACAGATCCCTACCACGGAGAGGTACGCATAAAAGAGATGAAGCAGATGGTTCAGGCGCTCCACGCAAACGGCATACGAGTGAATATGGACGTGGTATTTAACCATACCTACAATATAAAGGATTCGTGGTTTCAGAAGACAGTCCCCGACTACTACTATAGAAAGGCTGGCGACAGCTATTCCAACGCGTCAGGCTGCGGCAATGAGACAGCCTCAGAACGCGCCATGATGCGAAAATACATAGTTGATTCCGTAGTGTACTGGGCTAGGGAATACCATATTGACGGCTTTAGGTTTGACCTTATGGCAGTGCATGACATTGATACCATGAATGCGGTAAGGGCGGCGCTGGATGAGGTTGATCCTACAATTATGGTATATGGCGAGGGCTGGACGGCAGACAACGCGGGCATACCATCATCAGAGCAGGCATTAAAGCGCAATATGGCAAAAATGGAGGGCGTAGGCGCCTTCAGCGATGACATAAGGGATGCCGTAAAGGGCAATGTATTTGACGCGCTTGACAGGGGCTTTGTAAATGGCAGGAGCGGCATGGAGGAGCGCATTAAATTCAGCATAGCAGGCGCTGTCCCGCATCCTCAGATTATGGCATCACCAAAAGAAAATGCAGGCAAAAGCTGGGCGGCAGCCCCGTCACAGAGCATAAATTACGTGTCGTGCCACGATAATCTTACCTTCTGGGATAAGCTTGCCATCTCAAACGCTGACGACAGCGAGGAGATAAGAATAAAGATGAATAAGCTCGGCATTGCCATAGTGCTTACCTCTCAGGGAGTGCCGTTTTTTCAGGCGGGCGAGGAAATGCTCCGCTCTAAGCCTTCTGATAAATCTGACACAGGATTTGACGAGAACAGCTATATATCGCCTGATTCTACAAACAGCATTAAGTGGGACGGCAAGGCAAAGGCATATGATGTCTATGAATACTACAAAGGGCTTATAGCCTTCCGCAAGGCGCATGGCGCGCTTCGCATGACTACGGCGAAGGATATTCAGAATAATCTTGTGTTTATGGGCGGGCTTGATGCAAACGTGGTAGCATACATTATTTCAAATAAGCCGAATAATGAAACCGCCGAAAGGCTCATAGTTATTTTCAACGCGAACAGGAACGCCGTAAATATATGGCTCCCATCAGGCGAATGGGACATATGCGTAAACGGCGCGGCAGCAGGCACAGCTCCAATCGGCACGGCGGCAGGCAGCGTATCTGTTGACG
Source organism: uncultured Lachnospiraceae bacterium (assembly GCA_947625775.1). Lineage (GTDB taxonomy): Bacteria > Bacillota > Clostridia > Lachnospirales > Lachnospiraceae > COE1. Next base: position 109,406 of record CANQPM010000009.1, read on the forward strand.
GCATTTCGGCAATGGCGCTTGTTCAGGGCGACAGTGCTATTGAGAAAATTATGACTGGTAAATGAGAAGGCAGGTATGCAAAATTGTATGCAGCCATAGATAAGCAAGTACAAATTGTTCAAAAAATATATAAAAATTAAAAAATATATACAAATCCCCTTGAATATACTATAGTTCTATGCTATAACTATAGTACAAAAACACTGAAAATTTGCGGATAAATGTCAAAAAATAGTACATTTTGCGCAAAAATCTTGAAATTGGAGGGGGAGCGTGTTATGGAGTACATAGAAGGAAAAGGCGCGGCTCGTGTTATCAATGATTACATAGAAAGGGAAGTGTCAGAATTTAAAAGAACCGCGGACAACGAATTTTCTGGAGGAGTAGCTCCCGAGGCAAAGGCGGCATTTGCAAGAAAACCCTGCTACAAGGTCATGGGAATGAATCTTAAAAGCCGACCGGTGCTGAGATAATTAATTATGGAATAGTCAAAAACCGTTATCAGAATATGCTTTAATTTCCTGATAGCGGTTTTTATTTTATGGCTTTATGATTATAATGAGATAAATGCAAAAGTGATGAGGAGGAGCCTGCCAGCGGCATCATAATAAATTAAAGCATCTGGACAACCTCAGCCAAAAGCTGCACGAGAGCCGAATTCCAATACACAGTCACTTCATTTGTGGAATAGCTCCCTGTCATATCGACAATCGCCTTGGCGGGAGCCGTATTTTCAGAAAGCATCTGCTTTGCAAGCTCGTCAAGGCGCGCGCTGCAAGGTCCTCCAGAGAGCATGCCCGCCATAGCGCGTCCGTTAAAGCCTGACGGTCTGTGATGAGGGTGCTTTACCGCGTCTGTGCCGCAGTCGGTAAGATAGCAAAGCCCCATAGGATTGCGTCCAAGCAGATAATGGAGCTGCTGTGCGGCGGCATTAAGGTATTTCGTATCGTTTGTAAGCTTATATGCATCGTAGAGATGTATGCCGTTGCAGGCGACATAGAGGTTGCTGCCCCAAATGTAGCCGTCGGCGGTCAGTGATGCGCCGTACCCGTCGGAAAGCGTATTTGAAATGAGCCTGTCGGCAAGCTCAAGCATAGATGCCTTGATGCGCTCGGCAAGCCCCGCATCGACAGGATATCCGCAGGTAATATAGGCGCGGTTGCCGTAGCTTCCCATATCCTCCCAGCCGTAGCCGTGATATATTTTTTCACTGGCAAGCTGTTCAAAGTCTTTTCTGTACTGTTCGTCGCCAAAGGTCTTGTAAAGCTCGGCAGCAGCCCAGTAACGTTCGTCAGTGTCGCAGGCATCTCCGTATTCGCCTGTGCTGATTTCGGGAGGATTTTTAAATCCGCCCTCAAGCGTCATGCTGCGCATAGCTTGGTAAGCCTGCTTTGACGCGTTTGCAAGCGTATCTGAAAATTCTGCGTCAGCCTCTCTGTACAGGCGGGACGCCATAGCCGCCGCAGCCGCAAAATCCGCTGTCGCCGTGACAGACGCGGGGCTGATTACAAGCTCCTCCTTTTCCATATCGGGCATGATAAAGCCGCAGAAGCTCCTGCATGAAACCTTATGAAAAAGCTTTCCGTCGCTGTCCTGCATTTTAAGCATCCAGTCAAGCTCATATTTTATCTCGTCAAGGAAAGGCGAGGGCTTTGTGTCATTGATTTCACTGTCGGGAGAAAGATAGAGCGACGAAAGCTTTTTGTTTTCTTCGTATGCATACATAAGCTGCGCGACAGCCATAGCCGCGGGAGCAATATAGCGCCCGTAATCGCCCGCGTCGTGCCAGCCGCCGCTTACATCTATTTTGCGGTTGCTGCCATATACGACGGCAGGCTCGGTGTGGCATGCGCCATGTGAATATATGCCGCCCGCGCGTTTAGGAATGGCGCAGCCGCAGCGCTGTAAGTAGAAAAAGGCAGACGCTTTCTGAAAAACGTCATTATATACATCAGCGCCAATTTCAAATGTATCGGATTCGCCATATCCGTCGGCAGTGATATAATATCTGCCAGGCGCCGTAACCTCGGAAAAATCGCCGATATAATTTATTTCCTTAGCTGAGGGATTATCGGAGCGCTTTGCTGCCGTGCCGGAATAGACAGATGCGCCGTCGCTTTTTAACACGTTAAAGCTCACGGGCTTGTCAATGCCTGTACTGTTAAATGTAACAAGCTTTTCCATATAGGGCAGATAGCCGCACTGGTTTATAAAGATGCGTTTATACATAAGTTATCCTCCTTCGCTGCAGGCGCCAATCTGCCGTATGCTTCCCTTGACGGACACAGGTGTTTCTTTATAAAAAGCATATCGGCAGAATGTCTCCGCAGGCGCCTGACAATAGTATTTTGAAATGCAATCATATACAGTATAGCAGTGAATACGGCAAAAGCATATCAAATAGCTGTTATTTTTGACGTATTATTTGCCAAAGCGCATTTACATAAGAGCGCGCCAAAAAAGCGCGGGCAAAATGCGCGCTACTCAGTCTTTATCACGCCGATTTCCTTTAGGAAAAGCACGCAGTCCTTAAAGCCCTGCGCATAGGAAAGCTTGACCGACAGCGCGCCTTCCGCCGTATATGCGCATACAAGGCGGTCTATCAGTTTTAACTCATCCGCGCTGAAACCGTGCGCTTCGACCTCTTTTGTGACGGCGCCGATATCCCTTTGCGCCTGCTTATATTCCTCATTGCTTAAAACTATGCTGTCCAGCCGCTCATTTATGACGCGGTCAACCAGCATATCAAAAATGCCTGAATCCATAATTACCTCCTCTGTATCAACTCCTAAATATCCAAGGACTATGTCATAACATAATTATAACCAGATAATTATGCTATAAATGCATCGATGTAATAAATAACCGATATTTGAATTAACATAAAGGTAATTTCGCTGTATTAATTGCTGAAAAGTAGGATATATTTAATATACCATTAGTCCGCAAAATATGCAATACCATTAGCGAAAATATGTTCGATTTATTATCGGGATTATAATACAAAAATAATTGTAAAATTAACAACAAAAAACTATTGACAAATATACCCAATAGGTATATTCTGTATCAGACAATTATTTTGAAACTCAAAATATTTGAAGGCAAAAATATTTGAAAGCCAAAATTTTATTATCATTTATTATCAATCGAAAGGAAGGAAACCACAATGTTAGAAAGAGTAAAAGAGATTATCGAGGAGCAGTTAAATCTTGACGGAGTTGAAATCACTGAGGAGACGCGCTTTAAGGAGGATTTGGAGGCGGATTCGCTTGACCTTTTCGAGCTTGTAATGGCATTCGAGGAGGAGTACGGTGTAGAAATACCTTCTGAGGATTTGGAAGGCATCACTACAGTAGGCTCAATCATTGAATATATGAAGTCAAAAGGCGTAGAGGCATAATCGCAGCCTTTTGCATTTGGGCGGTATGCCGCGATTGCTTATATGAAGCCAAAAGGTGCAGGACATAAGCGCGGAGCGGGCTTCATACTCCTGCAGTCTGATTTTTAACAGTATGCCGCATGAAACTGATTATAAGGCATGAGAGGCATTAAGGCATTATAGAGGAACATGAAAATATGAAAACAAGAGTCACAGACATTTTAGGAATTGAGTACCCAATTATACAAGGCGGCATGGCGTGGGTTGCAGAGCACAATCTCGCCGCCGCCGTATCAAATGCGGGCGGCTTAGGCATTATCGGCGCGGGCGGCGCGTCAGCTGAATTTGTCAGGGATCAGATAAGGCAGGTAAAGCAGGCGACAGACAAACCCTTTGGCGTCAACATAATGCTTATGAATCCCGAAGCTGACGCCATAGCGCAGGCAGTAGCGGACGAGGGCGTACAGGTAGTCACCACAGGCGCGGGCAATCCAGGAAAATATATGAATATGTGGAAAGAAGCTGGCGTAAAGGTTATACCCGTAGTAGCAAGCGTGGCAATGGCTAAGCTTATGGAAAGAGGCGGCGCGGATGCCGTAATCGCTGAGGGAATGGAAAGCGGCGGTCACATAGGATCCACGACGACAATGGCGCTTGTGCCGCAGGTAGCCGACGCGGTGACAATCCCTGTAATCGCGGCGGGCGGCATAGCCGACGGCAGAGGTTTTGCGGCGGCGTTTATGCTCGGCGCGGAGGCAGTCCAGATGGGTACGCGCTTTGTCGCGGCAAAGGAGTCAGTCGTACACCAAAACTACAAGGATATGCTCATCAAGGCAAAAGACATAGATTCAGCAGTCACAGGCATGTCCACAGGGCATCCCGTAAGAAGCATACGCAACAAGATGACGAAAGAATACCTGCGCCTTGAAAAAGAGGGCGCGGATTTAATGGAGCTTGAAAAGCTCACGCTCGGCTCACTCAGAAAGGCGGTAGTCGAGGGCGACGTCGTAAACGGCACAGTAATGGCAGGCCAGATTGCGGGGCTTATAAAAAAAGAGCAGACGTGCGCAGAGATAATAAATGAAATCATGGCACAGGCGCAAAAGTTGCTTAAAATCAACTGACGCCTTGTAGTTACTTTATAACGATTGAAGGGCATTTGCATGGCTCTATTCAGACGCTGGAAACAAGCCTTGCAATTGCATATAAATTGACGGAATGAGAGATGAAATATGGGCAAAACAGCATTTATTTTCCCTGGACAGGGTTCTCAGTACGCTGGAATGGGAAAGGATTTTTATGATACATACGAAGAGGCAAGGGCAGTCTACAAGCTTGCGGGCGAAGCCACGGGGCTTGACATGGAGGAGCTGTGCTTTACGGAAAATGACAGGCTGGACATCACGGAGTACACGCAGATAGCAATGCTTGCCACTGAAGTGGCGCTGCTAAAGGTACTTGAGTCGAAGGGAAAAAAGGCTGATGTCGCTGCGGGCTTGAGCCTTGGCGAATACGGTGCGCTGGCAGCCGCAGACGTAATGGAGCTAAAGGACTTATTCCACTTGATAAGAAAGCGCGGTATTTATATGCAGGAGGCTTATCCGACAGGCGGAGCCATGACGGCGGTTCTTGGCATGGATAGCGGCAAAATCCTTGAAATCTGTAATCAGACGGAAGGCATAGTCACCATAGCAAACTACAACTGCCCTGGGCAGATAGTAATAACGGGCGAGGAAAAAGCCGTGGCGAAAGCGTCAGAGGCTTTAAGTGCTGCAGGCGCAAAAAGATGCGTGCCGTTAAAGGTGAGCGGTCCATTCCACTCAGCGCTTTTGCAGGACGCGGGCAGGAAGCTTCGCGAGGAGCTTGATAAGGTCGAGGTCAAAACTCCAAAAATTCCGTATGTCTGCAACGTCAGCGCAAGCTATGTGACAGATGCGTCAGAAATCAGGGACTTGCTTGAAAAGCAGGTTTCAAGCTCAGTACGCTGGCAGCAGAGCGTTGAAAAAATGATAGCCGACGGCGTAGACACCTTTGTGGAAATAGGACCAGGCAGGACACTCAGCGGCTTTATGAGAAAGATAAATAAAGACGTGAAATGCGTCAATATGGATAAGCTTGCCGATTTGGACAATGTGCTGCAGATTTTGGCATAGCCCAAAAGTGACACATATGTCATTTTATATGACGAATGGAGGAATAAAAAATGCTTACAGGTAAGGTTGCTATCGTCACTGGGGCGGGCAGAGGCATAGGGCGCGAGATAGCGCTTGCGCTTGCGGCAGACGGCGCGACAGTTATTGTAAATTACAACGGCTCAAAGGAGGCGGCAGACGAAACAGTGTCACAGATAACGGCAGACGGCGGCACAGCCGAGGCGGTACAGTGCAATGTTTCCGATTTTGCGGCGAGCGAGGCGTTTGTAAAAAAGGTGCTTGAAAAGTATAAAAAAGTTGACATACTCGTCAACAATGCAGGCGTGACAAGAGACAATCTCATTATGAGAATGTCCGAGGAGGATTACGACGCGGTTCTTGACACAAACCTAAAAGGCGCTTTCAATATGATAAAACACCTGTCGCGCAGCTTTATAAAGCAGAGAAGCGGCAAGATAATAAACATATCATCGGTAAGCGGCATACGCGGCAATGCGGGACAGTCAAATTATTCGGCGTCAAAGGCGGGGCTGATAGGGCTTACAAAGAGCGTGGCAAAGGAGCTTGCAAGCCGCGGGATAAACGTAAACGCGGTGGCTCCAGGTCTTATAGACACTGACATGACAAGGGCGCTTTCAGACGACGCGAAAAAGCAGCTTGCGGCATCCATACCGATGGGAAAAATCGGCAGCCCCTCAGACGTGGCAAAGCTTGTGCTGTTTCTGGCAGGAGAAGGCTCGGACTATATTACAGGGCAGGTCATCAGTGTAGACGGCGGTTTAGCGATATAAAATGCGCAGAGCTTGGCGCAGAAAAGAGGAAGGTATGAAAAGGAGAGTAGTAGTAACAGGCATGGGCGCGATTACCCCTATAGGCAACAGCGTCGAGGAATTTTGGGCAGGAGTCAAGGCGGGTAAAATCGGATTTGACAAAATCAGCTACTTTGACACTACTGATTATAAATGTAAGCTGGCAGCGGAGGTAAAAAACTTCGACGCTGCTAATTTTATGGACAAAAAAGCCGCGCGCAGAATGGAGCAGTTTTCACAGTACGCGGTAGCGGCGGCAAAGGAGGCAATCGAGGACTCAGGACTCGACATGGAAAAAGAGGACGCATACAGGGCAGGCTGCGCTATAGGTAACGGCATAGGCAGCCTCCAGGCAATGGAGAGAGAGTACACAAGACTTGTGGAAAAAGGTCCTTCAAGGGTTGCGCCGCTTTTTGTCCCGATGGTTATCTCAAACATAGCGGCGGGAAACGTGAGCATTGCCTATAATCTCAAGGGCAAGAGCATAAATGTAGTGTCAGCGTGCGCCACAGGCACAAATTCAATAGGCGAGGCGTACAGGACAATCCAGTACGGAGATGCCGACATAATGCTGGCGGGCGGCACGGAGGCGTCAATCACGCCGCTTGGCATAGCAGGCTTCGCATCGCTCACGGCGCTTTCACCATGCGATGATCCTACGCGCTGTTCAATCCCGTTTGACAAGGACAGAAGCGGTTTTGTAATGGGCGAGGGCTCGGCAGTGGTAGTGCTGGAGGAGCTTGAGCATGCAAAGGCAAGGGGCGCGAAAATATACGCGGAGGTGGCAGGCTACGGCTGCTCGTCAGACGCATTCCATATCACGTCGCCCGCAGAGGACGGCGCTGGCGCGGCGCGCGCAATGCTGAACGCCATAAACGACGCGGGCATTTCCACAGACGACATTACTTACATAAACGCACACGGCACCAGCACGCACCACAATGATTTGTTTGAGACAAGGGCAATCAAGCTCGCATTTGGCGGGCATGCAAAGGACATAAAGATTAATTCCACCAAGTCAATGGTAGGACATCTTCTCGGCGCGGCAGGCGCGGTGGAGTTTGTCACCTGCGTCAAGGAGATTGAAGAAGGCTATATCCACAGGACAGTAGGGTTGCAGGAGAGCGAGGAGGAGCTTGACCTCAATTACTGTAAGGAGAGCTACAATGAGGACATCACATACGCACTCAGCAACTCGCTTGGCTTTGGCGGGCACAATGCAAGTATTCTGATAAAGAAATACACAGAGGCGTAAGAAAATAAGGAAGGTGACACAGATGTCAGTTTATACGGCAAAGGAAATAATGGAAATCATACCGCACAGGCATCCTTTCATGCTGATAGATTCCATAGAGGAGCTTGAAGAAGGCAAAAGGGCGCTTGGAAAGAAGTGTGTAAGCTTTAATGAGCCGTACTTTGCGGGACATTTTCCACAGAATCCCGTTATGCCAGGCGTACTCATAATAGAAGCGTTGGCGCAGGTCGGCGCTGTGGCGGTATTAGGACAGCCCGAATGGAAGGGAAAGACAGCATATTTTGTAGGCATAGACAAGGCGCGCTTTAAGCAGAAGGTAATCCCAGGTGATGTGCTTATGCTTGAGACAAAGATAATCAAGGTAAAGGGACCTATCGGCGTAGGCGAGGCGACGGCAACTGTAAACGGCAAGCTTGTCTGCAAGGCGGAGCTGACATTTGCAGTCGGTGACTGACCGCTGACAGCTTTTTTGGGCATATTTGCATTGAGCGTAATGGAGGGAAATTGTAATGGATAAGAAACAGTCAGGCAGGGCAGTAAGACAGTTTCCGAACTTGTACAACAGATTGGAGGAAAAGCTGAGAAATAAGGCAGCCGAGCCTGTAAAGGAGAATCATTCCGACGAGCAGGCGGCGGAGGACAAAAGCCTTGTAAAATGCCCTAAATGCGGCAAAATGTTAGAGCGCGGCAGGGTAGTAAGAAAAAGATATGAGTGCTACGAATGTGGCGCGTATTTCAGGGTGAAAACCAAAAACCGAATCCGCATGGTAGCCGATTACAATACATTTGAGCCATGGTTTGAGGATATGGAGGTAAGCAATCCTCTTGATTATGAAGGCTATGAGGGAAAGCTCGCGGCGGCTAGGGAAAAAACAGGCTTAAACGAGGCGGTCACAGTCGGGCGCTGTAAGGTATTTGGCGAGGATATTGTCCTTGGCGTGTGCGATTCGCGCTTTCTCATGGCAAGCATGGGGCATGTAGTCGGCGAGAAAATCACAAGGGCGATTGAGCAGGCTACGAAGCTGCGGCTTCCTGTATTTATGTTCTGCTGTTCAGGCGGCGCGAGAATGCAGGAGGGAATAATTTCTCTTATGCAGATGGCAAAGACTTCCGCGGCAATAAAAAAGCACGGCGACGCGGGACTTTTGTACAGCACGATACTCACGGATCCTACGACAGGTGGTGTCACGGCAAGCTTTGCAATGCTCGGCGATGTCATAATGGCTGAACCAGGAGCGCTTATAGGCTTTGCAGGACCGCGCGTCATAAAACAGACAATAGGGCAGGAGCTTCCAGAGGGCTTTCAGACGGCGGAGTTTCTGTTGGAGCACGGCTTTATTGACGGCATAGTGTGCAGGGAAAACCTCAAAAAGACTATATATTTCCTGATAAAGTCGCACAAATGCGGCGGAAAAAAGATATATGCGGATTTTAGCGAAAATAAGGACTCTCACTTTGAACTCAGCGAGGAGGTCAAGGAGCACAGCTGGTATTCAAGCCCGCGCAGCGCGTGGGAGAAGGTTATGGCAGTGCGCCGCGTGGAGCGTCCCGCTGCTACTGATTATATGAAGCATATATTTGACGTGTTCGTGGAGGCGCACGGCGACAGAGGCTTTAGCGATGACAGGGCGGTAGTCGGCGGCATAGCGTTTCTCGACGGGCAGCCTGTGACAGTCATTGCCGACATAAAGGGCAAGGACATCAAGGAATGTCAGGAGCGCAACTTTGGCATGCCGCTTCCAGAGGGCTACAGAAAAGCGCTGCGCCTTATGAAGCAGGCGGAAAAATTTAACCGCCCCATCATAAGCTTTGTAAACACGTCGGGCGCGTTCTGCGGCATAGAGGCGGAGGAGCGCGGGCAGGGCGAGGCAATCGCACGGAATCTGCTTGAAATGTCAGGTCTGAAAGTTCCCGTGCTCTGCATACTGATAGGCGAGGGCGGCAGCGGCGGCGCGCTCGCGACAGCGGTAGGCAACGAGGTGTGGATGATGGAAAATGCCACATATTCGATTCTCTCGCCCGAAGGCTTTGCATCAATTCTCTGGAAGGACTCCAACAGGGCAAAGGAGGCAAGCGAGGTCATGAACATCACGGCACAGGATTTAAAGCGCCTGGGCGTGATAGAGCGCATAGTGCCTGAATTTGGCGGCGCGGACAAAAAGACCACGGAGGCAATCGCAGGCTATATGAAGGAGCACATAAAGGAGTTTCTTGCAAAATATGACGGCAGGAGCGGCGAGGAAATAGCAGCGGAGCGATATGACAGGTTCAGGGCGTTTTAGGCGGAAACGCTTGTAATGCCTGCAGAGCGGACAGAATAGAAACAGTGGCGGAAATAATGGAGGAGTTTTCATAATGACAGTTAAAATCAGCGGCACAGGAAGCGCGCTGCCCGAAAAAACAGTTACTAATTTTGATATGGCGAAGCTTGTCGATACCTCTGATGAATGGATTCGTGAAAGGACAGGAATAGCGGAGCGCAGAATTTCAACAAAGGACACAGTATCGACGCTTGCGGCAAAAGCTTGTCAGGCTGCGCTCGAAAACGCGGGGGCTTCGGCGGAGGAGGTAGAGCTGATAATCGTGGCGACCTGCTCACCCGAGCTTCTGCTTCCATGCTGCGCGTGTCAGGTGCAGAGCATAATAGACGCGCCGCATGCAGCCGCATTTGACATAAATGCCGCATGCTCGGGATTTTTATTTGCGCTTAATACAGCCTATGCCTATATGAATACAGGACTATACAAAAATGCGCTGATTGTCGGTAGCGAGGTGCTTTCAAAGCTTGTGGACTGGAGTGACCGTTCTACCTGCGTGCTTTTTGGCGACGGGGCGGGAGCGGCGTATATTCAGATGGTAGACGATAAAGATGCGCAGTGTGAAAACGGCAGGCGCTCAGGAATAGAGAGCATAGTACAGGGCTCAGACGGAGCAAGGGGGGCGGCGCTTTCGTGCGGCGAGCGCGGCGTTTCCAATCCGTTTGCTGTGGACAGTGAGCAGCCGTCAAAATATATACATATGGACGGACAGGAGGTATATAAGTTTGCCACAAGACAAGTGCCTGCGTGTATAAGCGAGGCGCTTGACAAGGCGGGGATTGGCGCCAGCGACGTGGATAAATTTGTGCTGCATCAGGCAAATGTAAGGATAATAGAGTCAGTGGCAAAGCGCCTGAAAGCGGACATTTCCAAGTTTCCGATGAATTTGGACAGGGTAGGGAATATGTCGTCAGCAACTATTCCAGTGCTGCTTGACGAGCTGAACAGAAGCGGTCAGCTAAAGCGCGGCGACAGGCTTGTGCTGTCAGGCTTTGGCGCAGGGCTGACTTATGGCGCGAGCGTGATTGTTTGGTAAAAACACAAGGGCGGCGTTTTTCACGAGTTTTGACTATTTATTTATATTGAATATTGATAAGAAGCGAAGGGAGGTGACGGATATGCAGAGGAGCGAGAACAGGGCTTTAAACAATATGATTGTAAAGCTGTTCAACAACATAATGGATATCGAGGAAAAGGCTATAATCACAAGCGAATTTAAGGATATCACAAACAACGATATGCACATTATGGACGCAATCGGAATCGACGAGCCTCAGAGCATGTCCGTCATAGCAAAAAAACTCTCCGTGACAGTAGGCACGCTCACCACGAATATGAACAGCTTAGAGGATAAAGGCTATATAATAAGGGAACGCAGCAAAAATGACAAGCGTGTCGTTTTAACGCGCCTGACTGATAAGGGCAGAAAAGCCTTTTACCACCACAGGAACTTCCACCAGAATATGATAAAGGCAATACTCCGCGACATGGAGGAGGACGAGCTTAAAGCGATGATAAAAGGACTTCTCAACCTAAGTGACTTTCTTGAAGAAATGGAGAAAAAAGTATAGTACCGTAGCACAAATATCTGCCTGATATTTTGTGCAGAATAAATGTAGCAGACGACATTAAAAAATGTTATACTTTTTGCAACAGAGCATATAATGCCATACGCAGCGGCACATATGAAAGCGGCGTATGAGAAAGATAGAAGGGGAGGGCAAGTGATGAGTGACAGGGAAAGGGCAGTACAATTATTGGAGCAGATACCAGAAAGCAAAATGCTGTTTGTTGTGGATATGTTAAACAGCATCAGAAATTTACTTATTGATGAAGTTGAGCCCGACGAATGGGACATAAGAATGATGAAGGAAGCGGAAGTGGAAAATAACGGTGAAACAATATCACTGGATGAATTATTAAAGAGAGATGGTTTGACATATGCAGACTTACAAGATTAGTAATCTATTCCGCTTGAGAGTAGGAGATTACAGAATATTATATACTATTGATGAAATAGTTAAAATTATTTCAATAGAAAATATAGACAATAGAGGAGATATTTATAAACGATATTAGATTTTTTATTAAAGCCACCCCAAAATTTGAATGGTAATAGGGTGGTTTTTATTTTATTATATGGTTATAATAAGAAATGCAACATTCTAGCCAGAATGTTGCATTTTTTAACGCTATTTTTTGTTCTTACACCTTATATATCGGTTATTGTCTGAAATACTTTACCCTTTATACGAAAAATTTTTGAATTTTACAGAAAAATGCTTTTCGAGTACATAATGAATGTCCCTGAATTAGCCGTAAAAAGGCATAGTTATACCATAAGACGTAAAAATGTTTAAGACGGCATTATAGAATTGTATATTTGACACCCATGGCGATTATTCCTAAGCTGCTAAAGCGCAATCTTCATAAATACCTCGTCGCGTTCGTCCTGCTCTATGCCCAGATAGCGGCGTGTTATCGGGAATGATGAGTGGTTAAAGATATTCATAAGCATTGTAGATGGAATACCCATGCGCGCGGCAAAGTAGCCAAAGGTCTTTCTTAGCGAATGGCAGCCGATATTTCCCGCTATTTTCAACACTTTTGCGGCGCCGCTTATAATGCGGTATGCCTGCGAGCGGCTCAGCGGCTTGCCTGTGTGCTTTTTCCCAGTAAATATAAAATCGTTTTCTTTTATTGGCAGGCGGCTTTTGCTACAATATGTCAGCAGCTTTTTTAAGGCATTTAACGCTTCCTTATTTAAAAATATTGAGGATGCCTTTTTTGTCTTTTGCTCTCTTAGCTGCAGGTGTTTTTTAAATGAGCGGCATTTAAAGTCATATACGTCTTTCCAGCGCAGGCTTAAAATGTCGCTTATGCGCAGAGCGGTATTAATTCCTACGCAGAACAGCGTGTAGTTTCTTATCTCATTTTTTCCCAAAAAGTATTTTTTCATAGCTTCCAGCTCTCTTTTGTCCTTGATAGGCGACATCGTACTCATAATTTTACCCTTCTCTAAACGTTTCCTTTCGTCAGATTTCCTTTCATTTTAATATAATTCGTTTCACGGCAAATATCAAATGCAACATTCTGGCTAATTTGTCGCATTCGGAAATTTATCCGCAAAAGCGCATTTTTCACGAAAAACAAGGAGGTTTTTATATGCTGATGCTCACAGTGCCAAAGGAAGAATATCTGATGATAGGAAAAAATGTCAAAATCACTTTTCTTGGGGGAAACAACAACCAGCTGCGGCTGATGATAGACGCACCCAAGGAGGTAAACATCGCAAGGGGCAGGGCAATCCAAAAGCGCGCGGTAAAGCGCAGGAACGCGGCGTTGCAACAGGCGCATGCGCAGGAAGAAAGCGGCGCGGAGGCTTCAATTGAAAAAGCGGAGGAAATTTCCGCTGAAAAAGCGCAGGAGGCGTAGCAGCCGCAGGCAGTGATAATAGCTGAATACAGTCCGTCAAAGCAGGCGCGCCAAAAGGCGGACTGTATTCGGATTATTATATACAACTGAATATTGAAAACAATGTAACTCAAAAACAAACGGCGGGAAACGGAAATTCCCGCGGCACGGCTAAGGCGCAGGATTGGAAAATTATAAAGCGCCAAGGCAGACAAGGAGGTAATTTTATGGTAGTACAGCACAATTTACAGGCAATCAATTCTAACAGAATGTTAGGCATCACACAGGGAACGCTTTCAAACTCTACAGAAAAGCTTTCGTCAGGGTATAAGATTAACCGTGCGGCAGACAACGCAGCGGGCTTGACAATTTCAGAGAAGATGAGAAAGCAGATTAGAGGACTTACACAGGCATCTACAAACGCAGAGGATGGCGTATCAGCGGTACAGACAGCAGAAGGCGCGCTGACAGAGGTTCATGATATGCTGCAGAGAATGAACGAGCTTGCAGTGCAAGCGGCAAATGGCACAAACTCAGAGTCAGACCGTCAGGCCATACAGGATGAGATAGACCAGCTTGTAACAGAAGTAGACCGCGTATCAGAGACAACAAAGTTTAATGAGATTTACCTGTTAAAGGGAAATTCAGAAGGCACAACGGAAGAAATGAAAGTTAATGCTCATGATGCAGGTATTAAAGGCACATTGTTGGACAAAGGCAATACGGCAGTATTTTCTTTGGGGAAGGCACTGGAAGATGGCGATAAAATTAATGTGGCTGGTGAGGAGTATACTATCGGTGGAGAAAAAAAGCAGGCTCCAGGTGAGATTCTTGATCCAAGAAAGATGAGAAATGACACTGATGGGTATGTGGATTATGATACGACGGCTAATTTTGGTGATGTTGTTGGATTTAAAGCAGGTGACAGTTTCACTGTAAATGGTGAGACATATACGATGACAGATAAGATTGCACTGGATGAAATTGAATTTACAACTACAGGTGATGTAACTACATTCCAGATAGGAGAAAGATACTATCAACTGGGTGCGACTAATGATTATGGTGAAGGTGCAAGTAAAGATGGACTTACTAGCGCTAATGCTTGGACAGTAGATGAAGAAACAGCTAAGAAACTTATAAAGAAAGCAATAGATGAAGAACAGCAAGTCACTATAACTGACAATGCTACGATAGGTGGAGTTGACATTGCTAATCCAACGCAGGTTGTTTTAGAACATGCTGAAAATGAAATTTTCGTACAGGCAGGCGACAAATTGCAGGATTTGGCAAAAAAAGTATTGGATGATGCTGCTTATACAATGCAGATAGGCGACAGCTACACAAAAATTAATGATGACGGTGAGGCGGAAACAATTATTGGAGTAGAAAATCCACAATCTGCAAAAGCTACATATACAGCTATCAAAGCCCTTGCTGACGACGATTATGTTATCTTGGGAACAGCGGAAGATGCAAAGAAGTATACTATTATTGCTGATGATGAAGAAGAAGATCTTGCGTCATATAAGCTTCATAAGGACACTATTCTTTCAATGATTCATGACGGAGATGTGGTAGGCGTAAATTCGATCACTCTAAAAACTGTTATTGGAGACATTGGCGTACCTGAATCAGAGGAAAACGGCACTGAAGAAGCAACTATCAGTGCAGAGGAAGCGTATGAGAAAATTGCGGAAGAACTGACAAAGGCGAGTAGCATCGGCGCAGACGAGGGCAAAGAGGCAACTGTAGAAAGCGACGGAGAAGGAAACTTTACAATCACAAAGGGCTCAACCAATGTAACAGAGCCGCTCTCTTTTAACCTCCATGTTGGAGCAGACGCTGACATGACGAATAAGATAGGTGTTGACATTAATGCAATGAGCGCAAAAGGTCTTGGTATACAGAACTTGAAGGTTGTTGCAGTAGATGACAGCGGTAAGACAATTAATGACGGTGGTATGAACGCAACGTACGCAGTTGATGCAATTGCAGACGCAATCGCGAAAGTATCTGCACAGCGTTCAGCTCTTGGCGCGGTACAGAACCGCTTAGAGCATACAATTAAGAATCTTGACAACGTAGTAGAGAACACCACGGCAGCAGAATCACGTATTCGTGATACGGATATGGCAACGGAGATGGTTAGATATTCTAACAACAATATCCTTGCACAGGCAGGCCAGTCAATGCTCGCGCAGGCTAACCAGTCTAACCAGGGCGTACTCTCATTACTTGGCTAATCATTCTCAGAATGAAATAAATAACACAACCCCTAAAAAAGAACCGACGCAAAATTGCGTCGGTCCTTTTAATCTTACGTTATTATTACTGAAAAACAAAAATTACCTAATAATTCTATACTATGCCATAATCGGCTCCGCCAACTCCCTGACTTCATCAAGTGACAAGCCAGAATACAACGCAATTTTTTCGATTGGCAGCTCTCCGTCTTTAATCATACAAACAGCTATTTTTTTCGCCTTGTCCAACTCTGCTTTTTGTGCTGCTTCCCGCGCCGCCTCATTCCTCATATCCTCCAGCATCTTGCACATTGACTTCACTCCTTCCTCGTTCTGTTTGAAATACCTCGCCTTTTTTGCAAGCACGTCATAATTCATATCATCGGGATTGGTACAGGAAAAATCATGCATCAGCCTGCCGATTTCATCATCGCCGCGATATTTTCCATTAACATATATTATATGCGAACCATCGCCAAACAATACTTTTTCATCACCGACTGAAACATATCTCTCTACCGAATAAATTGGCTTGTCGCCCTTCATCACATCATTTTCTGTAATAAAAATGACATAACTGTCAGGAATATCCTCTGTATTTTCCCCAGGCTTTAGGATATGCGCGTCAAGTAAGCTGCTGTTATGCCTTGCCCTTTTTGCGCCCGCGCCCGCATCTGAACGCTGAATTTCTATGTCCGCCTCTTTATCATCAGCGTCAATTACATGTACATCCAATATTGCTGAACGCCCCTGAAGATTTTTCAATACTTCCTGCGTGCGGATTGATTTAATTCTTACCTCTTTTCCCAACACAATCCGAAGTATCAGCTCCACCGCTTCAAAATTATCTTCAAGACAGACTGTAAAAAAGTCATCGTCCATATATCGTAGTGATTGCAGACGCTCCAAGTCCTGTTGATGTATCTGCTCTGCCGTATTCAAGAATACCACCCGCTTTCCCTCTTAAATTATACATCGAACGCCTTTTATTGAAAACTGATTTTCGTAAAATTTTCATGAAAAAATTTTCATGAAATCCCCATAAAAATCTCAATGGAATTTTCAAATTTTTTTAACGCATAACATAAGAATACAAAAAAGCGAAAAAAGCATATCCATAAAATTATTAGTATATATCCCTAAAAAATGGTACAATATAAAAATGCAACAATCTAAACAGAATGTTGCATTTTTTGACGCTATTTTTGTTCTTACACTCTATATATCGGTTATTGTTTAAAATACTTTACCCCTTGACTGAAAAAATTTTGATGATTTTGTAAAAATGATTTGTAAGTACATAATAAATGACCTCAGATTAACTGAAAAAAGGCATAGTTATGCCATAGACGCTCAAAATTTAAAAAAGTATTAAATAATCAATCAGTTTTGCCAGCCGCTTTTGCTAAAGCGCTATCTGCATAAACACTTCATCGCGCTCGTCCTGCTCTATGCCCAGATAGCGCCTTGTGATTGGAAATGATGAATGGTTGAAAATATTCATAATCAGCACGGAAGAAATACCCCTGCGCGCCGCGAAATAGCCAAAGGTTTTTCTGAGCGAATGACAGCCGATATTTCCAGCTATTTTCAATACTCTGGCTGCGCCGTTTATAATGCGGTACGCTTGGGAGCGACTCATTGGCTTTCCTGTATTTTCCCTTCCGACAAATATAAAGCTGTTTTCTTTTATATGCATTTTGCCTCGGCTAAGGTGCGAAAATAGCTTTTTTAGGGCCTTTACAGCCTCTTTATTTAGAAATACCTCATTTCTTTTCCTCGTTTTTTGCTCCCTTATCTGTAAATGCTTTTTGAATGAATGGCTTTTAAAATCATATACGTCTCCCCAGCGCAGCTTCAAAAGATCGCTTATGCGCAAGGCGGTATTGATGCCTACGCAAAACAGCGCATAATTTCTTATTTCGTTTTTTCTCAAAAAGTATTTTTTCATAGCATCCAGCTCTCTTTTGTCCTTGATAGGTGACATTGTACTCATAGCTTTACCCCTCTCTAAACGTTTCCTTTCGTCAGATTTCCTTTCCTTTAATATAATTCGTTCTGCGGCAGATATCAAATGCAACATTCTGTTTAAATTGTCGCATTCGGAAATTTATCCGCAAAAGCGCATTTTTCACGAAAAACAAGGAGGTTTTTATATGCTGATGCTCACAGTGCCAAAGGAAGAATATCTGATGATAGGAAAAAATGTCAAAATCACTTTTCTTGGGGGAAACAACAACCAGCTGCGGCTGATGATAGACGCACCCAAGGAGGTAAACATCGCAAGGGGCAGGGCAATCCAAAAGCGCGCGGTAAAGCGCAGGAACGCGGCGTTGCAACAGGCGCATGCGCAGGAAGAAAGCGGCGCGGAGGCTTCAATTGAAAAAGCGGAGGAAATTTCCGCTGAAAAAGCGCAGGAGGCGTAGCAGCCGCAGGCAGTGATAATAGCTGAATACAGTCCGTCAAAGCAGGCGCGCCAAAAGGCGGACTGTATTCGGATTATTATATACAACTGAATATTGAAAACAATGTAACTCAAAAACAAACGGCGGGAAACGGAAATTTCCGCGGCACGGCTAAGGCGCAGGATTGGAAAATTATAAAGCGCCAAGGCGGACAAGGAGGTAATTTTATGGTAGTACAGCACAATTTACAGGCAATGAACTCTAACCGTATGCTCGGCATTACACAGGGAACACTTTCAAAATCAACAGAAAAGCTTTCATCAGGCTACAAGATTAACCGCGCGGCAGACAACGCGGCAGGCTTGGCTATATCTGAGAAGATGAGAAAACAGATAAGAGGACTTACACAGGCTTCTGCAAACGCTGAGGATGGTATCAGCGCAGTACAGACAGCAGAAGGCGCATTGACAGAGGTGCATGATATGCTTCAGAGAATGAATGAGCTTGCAAATCAGGCAGCGAATGGTACACAGTCAGCGACAGACCGCCAGTACATTCAAGACGAGATTTCACAGCTTACGACAGAGATTGACCGTGTATCTGAAACGACCAAGTTCAATGAGATTTATCTGTTAAAAGGTAATGAGGAAGGCGTTTATAAGGAAACAAAGGCAAATGCACATGACGCTGGTATCAATGGCAAACTTGTGGATAACGGAAACACGGCTGTTTTCTCACTTGAGAAGGCACTGGAGGATGGTGACAAAATCAACATTGCGGGAGAAGAATATACAATAGGTGAGACAAACGCTGGAGGAGCACTTCCAGGTGAAGTCCTGAAGCGTAAGGATATGAATACCAGTACAGACGGTTACGCGGATTTGGAAACAGCAGGTGATTTTACAGATTTGGATACACTGGGGGCTGGGGACAGCTTCACGGTTGATGGGGAAACATATACATTGACGGATAAGATTGCACAAGATGATATTACTTGGGCAACAGATGATACTTTTAAAATAGGTGATGTTACTTATACGATTGTAGCAGATGCTGATGTTGATAAAGATGCTCATAAGATTACAGCCGACGATGCAAAAAAGGTTATATCAGATGCTTTAGAAGCAGGGCAGCAAGTGTACGCAACGAAATTTACGACTACAAAGGAAGACGGGACGGCAAGTGCTTCAATTACGACTCCGACACAGATTGTTTCTGAGTACGCTAAAAATGAAGTCAGCATGGTTGGCACTACAGACAAAAAGTTATCAACTTATGCCAAGAAAGCAAATGCAGGCGAGGCGGTTACATTCGAGCCAGGCGACAGCTACACAAAAGACGGCAAAACAATAACTGCTGTAAATAAGCCGACTGCTGCGCGTGCTGTTTATGATGAGCTTATAGCACTTGATAAAGATGGAAGCAAGACGATTACAATTGGAACTGGTGAGGATGCTAAAGAATATACTATCATTGGCGACGGTGATGAGGAGGATGCCGATTCTTATAAGCTTCATTTAGACACTATACTGTCAATGATTCATGATGGTGATGTGGTAAATTATACTGGCGCTGCGAATGCGGTAACTGTTATCGGCGATATAGGCGCACCTGCGGAGGATGCAGCGGATGAAAAGACCATCAGCGCAGAGGAAGCATACGCCAAAATTACAGAGGAATTGCAGAAAGCAAGCAGCATCGGTACAGATGAGGGCAAAGAAGCTTCTGTAAAGAGCGACGGCAAAGGAAACTTCACAATCACAAAGGGTTCAATCACTGTAAAGGATGACCTTAATTTTAACCTTCACGTAGGTGCAGACGCTGACATGACAAACAAAATTGGCGTTAGCATCAAGGCAATGAGCACAGCAGGTCTTGGTGTAAAGGACTTGAAGGTAACTGCCGTTGACGAAAATGGAAAAGCAATAAATGACGACGGTATCGCTGCGACATATGCAATCGACGCAATCTCAGACGCAATCGAGACAGTTTCAAGACAGCGTTCGGCACTTGGCGCTGTTCAGAACAGACTGGAGCACACAATCAAGAACCTCGATAACGTAGTAGAGAATACACAGAGCGCAGAGTCTGCAATCCGTGACACAGATATGGCTGACGAGATGGTTAAATACTCTAACAACAACATTCTCGCACAGGCAGGTCAGTCAATGCTCGCACAGGCTAACCAGTCTAACCAGGGCGTACTCTCATTACTTGGCTAATCATTCTCAGAATGAAATAAATAACACAACCCCTAACAAAAAGGACCGACGCGAAACCGCGTCGGTCCTTTTACATAGAAAAGTATTTTAGAGAGCGGAATGAGACAGAAATTTAACGTGAATTTTGTTGTAAATTCAGGCGTTTTTCGATATAATGAAAATATAGCAGGAAAACGGTAAATAATTCACTGCCGCAGGTTTATAGAAATTGAGGTGATATAGTGTCGGAAGACACACAGGAAGTCAAGGCGAAACGAACTGCAAAGAACAGCGTGTTTCTTGACCTTTTTCAAAATAAAAGTTATTTGTTGAAGCTGTACCAGACGCTTCATCCAGAAGATAAAGAAGCAACAGAGGAGTCGCTTACTGATGTAACTATCGAAAATGTATTAACGGACAATCTCTATAATGATTTAGGCTTTATTGTCCACAACAAACTTATGATACTTGTAGAGGCGCAGTCCACATGGACGATGAATATTTTAGTTCGGATTCTGCTATATTTGGCGCAAAGCTATCATGAATATTTTCAGCGTACCAGACAAGACTATTATAAAAGTCGGAAAGTAAAGATGCCAAAGCCAGAGCTTTATGTGATATTCACGGGAAACAAAGGACAAAAACCTGATAAAATATTATTATCGGAAGAATTTTTTGATGGCGCGGATATTGACATTGAAGTGAAAGCAAAGGTCATTTATGAGAGTGATACGGATGACATAATCAACCAGTACATCATTTTCTGCAAAGTGTTTAACGAGCAGACAAGGCAGCATGGAATGACGCGGAAAGCTGTTATGGAAACAATTCGGGTATGCAGGGACCAGAATGTGCTGTGTGATTATCTGGCAGAGCGCGAAAGGGAGGTTGTGACAATTATGATGAGTTTGTTTGATGAAGAACAGATCATTAAATCATTTATCAGAAGTGAGAGGCATGATGAAGCAAGGGAAACTGCTGAAAGAATGATAAGGGACGGCGAACTTTCTCTCGATAAAATTGCGCATTATATACCGTCTTTATCAATGGACGAATTGAAGGAGTTGGAAGCTGAGATTATGCAGATGGCATAACGAATCAAAAATATAATGCAGTGACAGCATTAGGGCGTGTAGAATCAATTTCTATGCGCTCTGATTTTTGCATACAGGGGCTGAATATTTTTTTCCTAATATGGTACAATATAAAAATGCAACAATCTGGGCAGAATGTTGCATTTTTTAACGCTGTTTTTGTTCTTACACTTTATATATCGGTTATTGTTCAAAATACTTTACCCCTTGCCTGAAAAAATTTTCGCTGATTTTATAAAAATGATTTATAAGTACATAATAAATGACCTCAGATTAACCGAAAAAAGGCATAGTTATGCCATAGACGCGCAAAACTTAAAAACGATTTTAAAACAATATTAAATAATCACTCAACCTTTTCCAGCCGCTTTTGCTAAAGCGCTATCCGCATAAACACTTCATCGCGCTCGTCCTGCTCTATGCCCAGATAGCGCCTTGTGATTGGAAATGATGAGTGGTTGAAAATATTCATAATCATCACGGCGGAAATCCCCCTGCGCGCCGCGAAATAGCCAAAGGTTTTCCTAAGTGAATGACAGCCGATATTCCCAGCTATTTTCAATACTCTGGCGGCGCCGTTTATGATGCGGTACGCCTGAGAGCGGCTCAGCGGCTTGCCCGTATTTTCCCTTCCGACAAATATAAAGCTGTTTTCCCTTATCGGCGTATTGCCTCGGTTAAAGTGCGCAAACAGCTTCTTTAAGGCTTTCACGGCTTCCTTATTTAAAAGTATTTCGTTTCTCTTTTTCGTTTTTTGTTCCCTTATCTGCAAATGCCTTTTAAATGAATGGCTTTTAAAATCATACACATCTTTCCAGCGCAGCTTCAAAAGATCGCTTATGCGCAGGGCGGTATTGATGCCTACACAAAACAGCGCATAATTTCTTATCTCATTTTTCCCCAGAAAATATTTTTTCATAGCCTCCAGCTCTCTTTTGTCCTTGATAGGCGACATTGTACTCATAGCTTTACCCCTCTCTAAACGTTTCCTTTCGTTAGATTTCCTTTCCTTAATATTAATTCGTTTTGCGGCAGATATCAAATGCAACATTCTGCCCAGATTGTCGCGCAGGCGGTCAAAGCCGGCGGAATGGGCATTTATAGGAAAACAAGGAGGTTTTTATATGCTAATGCTTACATTACCAAAGGAAGAATACCTGCTGATAGGCAAGGACATCAAAATTACTTTTCTCGGAGGCAACAACAACCAGCTGAGGCTGATGATAGATGCGCCGCGGGAGGTAAACGTCGCAAGAGGCAGGGCAATCAAAAAACGCGCTGAAAAGCGCAGAAACGCGGCGCTGAAAAAAGCACAGGAGGAAAGCGGCGCTGATATTTCCACTGGAAAAGCGCAGGAGGCATAGCAGCCGCAGGCAGTGATAATAGCCGAATACAGCCCATACAAGCAGGCGCGCCAAAAAATGAGCCGTATTCGGATTATTATATACAACTGAATATTGAAAACAATGTAACTCAAAAACAAACGGCGGGAAACGGAAATTTCCGCGGCAGGGCTAAGGCGCAGAGGTTGGAAATTATGAAGCGCCAAGGCAGACAAGGAGGTATTTATGGTAGTACAGCACAATTTACAGGCAATCAATTCTAACAGGCTTTTAGGCATTACGCAGGGAACGCTTTCAGGCTCTACAGAGAAGCTTTCCTCAGGCTACAAAATCAACCGTGCGGCAGACAACGCGGCAGGCTTGACAATTTCAGAGAAGATGAGAAAGCAGATTAGAGGACTCACACAGGCGTCTACAAACGCGGAGGACGGCGTTTCAGCAGTACAGACAGCAGAAGGTGCGCTGACAGAGGTGCATGACATGCTGCAGAGAATGAATGAGCTCGCGGTACAGGCATCAAACGGCACAAACTCAGAATCTGACCGTCAGGCAATTCAGGACGAGATAAGCCAGCTTACGACAGAGATTGACCGTGTAGCGGAGACGACGAAGTTCAACGAGATTTACTTGTTAAAGGGAAATGCAGACGGAACAAAGTCTGAGAATCTTGTAGCGGCTCATGACGCAGGTCTTGACGGAAAGCTTGTTGACAACGGCGACGGAACATATTCCTTCAAGCTTGAAGAAGCCCTTAAGGCTGGCGACAGTGTTAAGATTGGCGGACAGGAGTATGAGATTGGAGAGTCAAAGGATAAGCTGGACTATGTTTCCATATCAACAGTAACCAGCTGGGGAGAGGCAAAGGCTGCAGGCACGATTTATGACAGCACTATCGCCACCACTACTGTAGCTTCAAAGGCAGGTCAGGCAGCCGCGTTAAAGCTTAAAGACGGCGACAGCATAACAAACAGCAACGGCGAAAAGACAACATTTGTTGAAAAGCTTACGGCAGAGGATGTAATAAAGCATTTGACTGATGGCACTGGCACTGGCGACGCGACGGAATCGTGGAAAAACGGTGATTCCATTACCATAAAGGGCATTGACGGCACAATAACGACATATACAGTTAGTTCAAGCGCCACAGCTACTGATTTGGAAAGGGGAATAATTAAAGCCAGTGAAGTAGGTGAAGCATTAACAAGTTTGCTGAAAGAGGGCACAGTAATCACCGACATAAATAATAAGCAGTATAAGGATCTCCTTGACGATAATAAGGCTAACGACATAATAGGAATGAAAATAGAGAAGCTTGAGGAAGGCGAGGTAAATATATTCGCAACAAGCACCGACAATCAAAAAGCCTTAAAGGAGAACGCAATAGCTAAATACTACTCAGAGGCGGAGGTAGGAGACAAGATTGTACTTGGTGGCAAAGAGCAGCAGATTACAGCGGGTACTCCTTCTACATTTGACGATTTGAAATCCGCTCTTGAAAAGCTCGGCGAGGGCGCATGGGTTGTAGTAGGCGAGGACTCTCTTACAGGAAAGCCTAATGTATATCAGATAGGAACAGGCAAGGGTGATGAGCCGCTTGAAAAGACAGTGGACGGCTATCAGAAGCTTACTGTAGACCAGATTCTCGCCAGAATTAAGGATGGCGATACAGTAAGGACATACAGCAAGACTAATACGGCAGGTCTGAAGGACGAAGGCACAAATGACGGTGTGAACAGTGTTATTACTGGCTCAACAATCCCTGACGGCAGACTTGATGCTATGCTCACCGCTGATATGCTTAAAAAGGCTGAAAAAGTATATACGGCATTAGACGGCAATAAGAAGAATATTACCACGGCGGAAGCCTATGATATGATGACGGAGGAGCTTGAAAAGGCAAGCTCAATCGGTACGGACAAGGCGGCGGAGGTAGAGCATTTGGGCGAAGGCAGCTTCAATATTAAGCAAGGCTCAGTAACCTACACGGATGCTTTGAATTTCAGCCTCCATGTAGGCGCTGACGCTGATATGACCAACAAGATTATGGTTAATATCGAGTCAATGAGCACGGCAGGACTTGGCATTAAGAATCTTAATGTAAAGGATGCGACAGGCGCAGCGGCGACATACGCAATCGACGCAATCGCAGACGCGGTTGCCAAGGTATCAGCGCAGCGCTCAGCTCTCGGTGCGGTACAGAACAGACTCGACCACACAATCAAGAACCTCGACAACGTAGTAGAGAACACCACAGCGGCAGAGTCACGCATCCGCGACACGGATATGGCTACAGAGATGGTACAATACTCTAACGCCAACATCCTCGCGCAGGCAGGCCAGTCAATGCTCGCGCAGGCTAACCAGTCTAACCAGGGCGTACTCTCATTACTTGGCTAATCATTCTCAGAATGAAATAAATAACACAACCCCTAACAAAAAGGACCGGCGCGGTTTCGCGCCGGTTCTTCTGCGTCTGTAAGCAACTCAAAAGGCTTCCGAAAAACTCTAAAGCGCCATCGTTTTTTATTGAAAGCGCAAAAAATATATGGTATATTTACAAATAGGAGACTGGAAAACTAAGGCGGATGCCCTTCGTTCGCAGGGTTAATCCTCCAAGCCGAAGGGAAGTAACAAAAATACACATATTTTGGAGGACAGGAAAGTGGCGTTTACACTGGACGAGCTGCAGAGCATGATAACCGTCGATATGGGCGATTACAAGCTTGCAAGGGGCTCGCAAAGGCTTATAACAAGGGATTTAGGCTCATGCGTGGCAGTCGCCATGCGCGATCCGCAGACAGGAGTAGGCGGGCTTCTCCATATCATGCTTCCTCGCTATACAGACATAGATTTAGGCACGGAGCGAAATCTGGCAAAATACGCGGACACAGGCATAGAGGAACTCGTCAAAAATCTCGTGCTAAAGGGCGCAAAGCGCGAAAGGCTTGTGGTAAAGCTTGCGGGCGGCGCGCATATGGTGAGGAGCGAGGGCGTGAGCGAGAGCAGTGACATATCATCAAGAAACGTCAGCGCAGTCAAGCAGAAGCTTATGAAAATGAATATTCCCGTGCTCGCCGCAGAGCTCGGAGGATACCACCCGCGCACAGTCATATTTGAGCCAGGCAGCGGGATATTCCGAATCTTAACCGCGGGAAAAACCGACAGGACACTATAAAGGGGGAGCTATGTCAGAATTAAACGAAATGGAGCTTTTAGAAAAAAACATCATCAGCCGCTACAACGAAATACTCAAGGCGCTTATAGAGGAGGGTGATATGGACACCCTCGAAAAAGTGATAATGGACGACAGCTACCGTGAGGAAATGATGAACTCAAAACACAGACATTAAGGAGCGCGAAAATATTTGCATTTGTCATGGCGCAGCTGCAGATATTTTTACATTCCAAATAACTGTAGCAGGCATAAAAAATGCCGCCTGAAACAGCCAGACATTGCTGTTTTCAGACGGCATTAAGCTTTTAATTCTTCAACAAAGCCAGCGCCAGCTTTCTCTTATGACGACGGTAAAGGCTTGCGAATCTATTGTAAAACCAGAAGGACTCAACGAGCACATGGTTAAATATTCCAATCCTGCTCTTGACAGTACCATGATAATAAGTACCGCCATATCCGATGTTTTTCTTTTCACGCACAAGGCTTATAAGGTCGCTCTCTGTCCTGACAGTGTCGGGCAGCTCAGTATAGGCAGTGCCCACACATTCGGGGTGGTGTGAATCGCTGCCGCCAAACATAGGCAGGTCATATTCAAGCGCAAGAGCTCTCGCGTTTGCGTTTGCCTCGGGCGCCTCGCAGGCGTTAAACGCCTCGACAAAGTCAAAACCCTTCATTATATTGTGATTCCTTTTATACGAGCGGGTGCGCGTAATGCTCAGATGACGCTCTCCGCAAGGGTGTGCAGGACCGAGAATGCCGCCGTTTCTATGCACTATGTCCTGCAGCAGCTTTACGGGAAGTCCGCGGCACTCCAAAATCAGAAGTTTGACATTTGAGGGCATAATCACAAGAATATGTCCCGCGTCTATCGTGTCATATTCAATTCCCTTTAAGACGACGAAGCCGTCAGCCTTTTCCTTATAAAAATCACGGTACGCGCGGAAACCGTTGTAGGAGTCGTGGTCGGTGACAAGCATGCCGCCGTAGCCGTTGTCCTTTAAAAGCTCTATATACTCATCTATGGGGATTTTCCCGTCTAATGAGCCCTCCTGGGTATGACAATGCATATCAAACTTCATAATCGACTTGATACCTCCAAAATCAGCAATCTGCCCTCAATGCTTATATTCTACAGCAAAACAATTCAATAAGCAAACATCATTTTATGGAAAAAATTTAAAAAAATTCACAAAAAAAACGCGATGTTATTAGCAATTAATGTCATTGGGCAGACACGCGTTATTAAAAACCAACAATTTACAGAAGATTTTTTCATATTTTGTGTACGCTATATCTAACAGCGGATTGTTTTTGCCGCGCACAGCAGATTTTTGCCTGTATCTTAAACAAATTTTAATAAAGTTTTATACATTATATAAGTTGACACTTAAAAACACATATTCTATAATAATATACTTGAAAAGGGCAAAAATGCTACGCTCATTAAAGTATTTAGAGCCATATTTCGGGGGGATTTTATTATGAAAAGCTTTATTGTTAAAATGCGCGGGCTTATAAGTGAGTACCGCTCGCTTGCCGTGATGGCGGTTTACGCTGTGCTGTATCTGACGGCGTTCTATTATCTGGAGCACAGAAACGTGTCATACCACGTAATCAATTTTAAGATTGACGAGTATATACCATTCTGCGAGATATTTATAGTGCCGTACATTATGTGGTTCGGATACGTGGCGTTTACGGTCATACTGTTCTGCATAAAGGACAAAGCGGAGGCGGATAAGCTGGTGCGCTTTCTGATTGCGGGAATGACGATATTTATAGTCGTATCGGCGGTTTTCCCAAACGGACACCATTTAAGACCGAGGGTTTTTGAGCGCGACAACATATTTACAGACGTGATAAAAGTACTGTATGCCACAGACACGCCGACAAACGTGCTCCCGAGCATACATGTGTACAATTCAGTCGCCATTATGATTGCGGTGTGGAGGAGCAGGCTGTTTGCAGACCACAAGGCAGTAAAATGGGAGCTGCTCTTATTGGGCGCGAGCATCATATGCTCTACAGTTCTTATAAAACAACATTCAATGCTTGACGTGCTCCTTGCGCTGCTGCTTGCATCAATTATGTACTCTGTCTGCTACAGGAGAGAGACAGTCAGGGAGAAAAGAGAGGTCATCGACCGCCAGAGCGTTCATTAACAGCTGACAGTGTGGAAATATAAGTACAATAAAAAAAGAGCTTAAATGCTCTTTTTTTATTATATTTTATCCAGCCATCGGCGGCTGCGCGGGGACAAAATCCTCAAATATAAACAAGTCAAAGCTTTTTGACACCTTCTGCAGCTCCTCCTGCGAGCGGACTGTCCACGCAACGCTTAAGCTCTTATAGAGGCGGCGGCATATGTTTCTTGAAAGCTCATTCTTGTGCTTGCAGTTGTACGCCACAAAATCGGGCGCGGCATAGCAGTTGCCGATTAAATGCGACAGCAGGAAATACGGGATACTGATGCGCTTTTCCCTTGTAAAATCCTCGGAAAGCTGTCCGCGCACTATGTTCGGTCTATGCTTGCGGTACCAGCGCACGGCAAGCGGATGAAACGATTCAATACAGTAAATTCCGTTATAATCAGCCAGAATCCTGTCGCATATGCCGCACAGGCGGGAGGCGTTTTTCTCCACCTTATATTCGATAATCAGCGGCACTCTGCCGTCAACCATATCAAGTATATCCTTCAGCCTTGGGATTTTTTCGTCAGTGCCGAGAAGTCTGAATTGCTGCAGCTCGTCAAAGGTGTAATCCCTCAAATACCCCTTAACTCCACATATGCGCCAGAGAGAATCGTCGTGGAATACGACAGGGATATTATCCTTAGTCAAATGCACGTCAAATTCAATGCCGTAGCCCAAATCAGCCGCCCGTTTTATCGCCGCAAAAGAATTTTCGGGATAAGGCGTCATATTGTGCAGCCCCCTGTGCGCGTACATATGTCCGTAAAACGGCTTGTAATCAGGTCTGCCATACACGCGCGGCATAATGGAAATCAAATAAAGCATAACAGTCACACAGCAGAAAATCAAAAAAGTTGATACAAAAAACACTAAAATCAGGACCTTTCAAAGCTTAAATGTATTTGCCTATAAAATCAAAAACGCGTCTGTAATATTCGTCAGTGTCATAAAAAGCGCTGCAGCAGTGCTCGGCGCCTGCCACCGTGTATTTATCCTTGGGGGCGCTGCACGCCTCAAAAAGCGGCTCCTGCATTGAGCACGGCACGAAGTCATCGCCTGTACCATGGATAAAAAGCGTGGGGGTATGCGACTTGGCAACCTGTTTAAGCGCCGACGCCTCGCGGAAGCTGTAGTCAGCCTTGCGCTGTGAAAGCATCGAGGCGGTATTTAAAATAGGAAACTTTGGGAGACCGAAACGCACGTCAAGCTCCGAGCCGAGTATATCGTTTACGGAGGTATAGCCGCTGTCCTCAATGATAACCTTTACGTTTGGGGGGAGCGTTTCTTCGCCTGAAACCATCATGACAGCCGCAGCGCCCATAGACTCGCCGTGCAGCACTATTTTGGCATCTGAATTGAGCGATAAAATATAATCAATCCAGCTTAGTATATCCTTGCGGTCAAGCCAGCCCATTCCTATATAGTCGCCCTCGCTGCTGCCGCACCCGCGCAGATCGGGCAGCAGCACATTGTAGCCCTTCTGCCAGTAATGGTATGCGTAGTGGTACATGGCAGAGGTGTCAGCCTTGTAGCCGTGGACAAGGATTACATACAGGCTGCTTGAAGGTTCTTTGGAGAAAAGCACAGCGTTGAGCATAAGACCGTCGTGCGAGGTAATCATAATATATGAATTGGGAACTGTGTCAAACCAAGCCTTTCCCATAGCGCGCTCAAGGTCGTGCGTAGCCCTTGCGGAGGCATCTTTTATGTAATATTCCTCCTCGCCATCTGTCTTTTCGGCTTTCTTCTTTACCTTGCGGTTATTGCTTGCGCTGTTGCGCGAGGTGGTGTATTTTAACAGATAATGGCTCAATGCGACGTCGCATGCGGCAGCTGCCGATACCACAATGCCAAGTCCCGCCATAATATTGCGTTTTTTCATATTCCTCCATTCTACCGCTTTGCCCCAAACGGTGAAAATTATTATTTTGGCGCGCATATGCGCATCTGTGTCTATTTTACCACTAAATACTATGCGTAAACATAAAAAAATGATAAAAAAATAAAAATTGGTTATTTTCACTAATTATTAAGTTAAAATTGCGCTGTTGTACTTTGGACAATTTTAGTATAATATAATATGTAGTGGCAGTATCGGTTTTGAATGGTTTTATTAATGATAGGAATGAGGAAATTTATGAGAAAGAAAATAATAGCGGTGTTTCTTGCGGCGCTTACGGCTTTTCAGCTCACAGGCTGCACGCAGCTTATTACAAGGCAGATAATGGAAAAACAGCCTGACTCTGAAAGCGCAGTCGGCGAGGGAATGGAGGAAGACAGAGGGCAGGACACCGAAGGCGGCACGGTGGAGGGCATAAAACAGGAGAGCGCAGCTGACGGGGAAAGCTCAAGCGAGGTTAGATACCAGGACGATTACTATGAGTATGTAAATGAAAACATACTGAACGAAATAGAGCTTGACGCTACTGACGCGCACTGGGACTGGTTCAGCGAGCTTAGCGCGTATGTGAGCGAGGAAATGTCGGACATCACAAGAGATTTGGTAAATGACGAAAATGTTTACCCCAAAGGCAGCAGCGAGCAGAAAATAAAGGATTTATACGAGTGCGTTTCAAATATTGAAAACAGGAACGAGACGGGGCTTGGCGAGCTGCAGGAGTATATGGACGCAATCCGCAGCGCCAAGACGATAGACGAGTATGTGATGGCGCTTGCAAAGCTAAGCGGCGATTACGGTTTCAGCAGCATTATCGGAGGCTACACGGTAATGCAGGACAGGGCGGATTCGAGCAAATACGCCGTATATATGATGTATGCCGACACCCTGATAGGAAAGGAATACATCGAAAACCAAAGCGCGGGAGAGTATGTTGATTTGTACCTTGATTACATATGCGATATGCTCACGGAGTTTGGAATGAGCGGCAGCGAGGCGGCAAAGAGCGCTGACGAGATAGAGACGCTCCTGCGCGACATATGCGCATCAACTCTTTCCGCGGAGCAGCTCTACGATCCCGCCATAACCTATAATACATATACAAAAGAGCAGCTGCAGAAGCTTTACACAAATGTAGACGTAGACGATATGCTCAGGGCGCTGAGGATTGACGGGCAGGATAAATATATAGTGATGGACGTGGGGCAGGCGGAAAAGATAAACTCCCTGCTCGTCGAGGAGAACCTGCAGGCATTAAAGGACTATTCAACCTTTGTGCTGCTGAATGACACGGCTGAGTATTCGTCGCAGAATTACGCAAGGCTCAAGGAGGACATGGACAATGCGCTTTACGGCATAACGCAGCGCTGGGACGATGAGCGCGTGTATATGAACATGACGCAGGATTTGCTCCCTTGGGATTTCGGCGAAATATATGTTGACAGGCATTTTTCCGAAAAGGACAAGAAAAATGTGGAGGATATGATAGAGCTTATCCTTGACGAATACGAGGACATCATTATGCGCCAGACGTGGCTCAGCGACGCTACAAAGCGCAAGGCTGTCAGAAAGCTTGAGACAATGCAGGTGAAAATAGGCTATCCTGACGAGTGGCCTGCAGCCAAGGACATGATGCAGGTTGTGCCCGTATCGGAGGGCGGCAGCCTTATGTCAAATATGCTCACAAGCATGCAGGTCGCAATTGACGACAGCTTAAGCCGTCTTGGCGAGGAGGTTGACAGAAGCGAATGGGACGTAACCCCTCAGACTATAAACGCGTACTATTCGCCGCAGAACAATGAGATAGTATTCCCAGCGGCGATTTTGCAGAGCCCGTTCTATTCGGGCAAAAGAAGCGATGCCGCAAACCTCGGCGGCATAGGCTACATAATTGCCCACGAGGTAAGCCATGCATTTGATTCGAGCGGCTCCCTCTATGATGAGTACGGCAATTACAATGTATGGTGGACAGATGAGGAGAGGGAGGAATACGCAAGGCTTACACAGTCCATAATCGACTACTACAACGGATATGAGATTATGGGCATAGCCGTAGACGGTGAGCTTACGCTTATGGAAAATATAGCGGATCTTGGGGCTGTTACGTGCATAGCTGCGATTATAGGCGATGACGAGGAGGCTCTTGACGAAGCCTTTGGGCAGATGGCGTACAACTGGGCGAGCGAGGATACGGCGAGCTACATGATGTACCTGATAAATACGGACACGCATGCGCCAAACAAAATAAGGGTAAACGCGGTGCTGAGCTCATGCGACGCGTTTTATGAGATTTATGATATAAGCGAGAGCGACGGAATGTACGTCGCGCCAGAGGACAGGGTTGGCATTTGGAGATAAAAGAGGGATATAGAATATGAAAAAAATAAACATAAAAATGCTTGCGGCGGCGGTTCTGGCGGCAGGCGTTATGGCATCGGGCATAGCCGCCAGCTCATATGCGGGGGCAGATGTCGCAAACGCGGCGGAATTTACGGTTGAGGAAAAAAAGGCAGTGCTCTATACAAACGGAAACACAAAGGTATATGAAAAGCCTGACATAAATTCAACAGTTGTGACGACAATTGCGGGAGGGCTGCCTATAGATGTCACGGGGATTACATCAAACGGGTGGTTCAGGGTAAATCTTGAGGGAACGTATTACATCCAAGGGAACGGTCTTGTGGAAAACGCCGTGACGGGAGCGTCAAATATAACGTCAAGCGACTTAAAGCAGCTCACGAAGGGCACGTTTTCATTTTACAAAAATCCGCAGCTGAGTGATTTTGACGCTGATGATATTGAAGACATGGACGAAAACACATACATAAAATATATGGACTCATTCCTGATGGGATATGCCATAATAGACAACTGCATACTTCGGGACACGGGCGAAACGCTGAAAACCGTGTACACAAGGGAGTCAAAAAAAGATGCCTCCATAGCGGCGCTTACAATGCAGGCATATCTGATAAATTACAGAAACAAATATTTCAGTGACAGCATGACAGGACCGTTTAGGAGTGAAAAGGATCTAAAGCTCGCCCTCAACCGCGCGATACGGTATGATATAAAGAACTTCGGCAGCGTATATAGAAATGCCTCAATCGGCAGCAATGAAGACAAGATGAAGGACTTTATGGAGGACGTCATTGACGACATGAAGGCGGAGCAGGGAGTGTCGTTTACGTGCAAAATGGAATACGGCACATACAAGGAATCGGACGGTAGCGAATCTAAAGGTTGGATAATCAGTTTTACAAAGAAAGATTAATCAATGGCGTGGCGCAAAGCGCGGCTTAGTGATTAATCAGTGATAATTGGAGGCTTAATGGCGAATATAGAGCACACCGTTACTGTTGACAGCGAAGGGTATTTCTACTGCAGGGCAGTGGAAAGCAGGCTTAGTTACAGGGAAAACCAGCAGGTTTGCGGCAAAGGCTGCCCATGCTTTGTGGAGGCGGCAGAGGCAATGGTTGTATGCCAGTATGAGGAGGAGGAAAATCCCCCGCTTTTTCCGCATGTTTCAAGACTTGACGAGAGTCTTTACAAGGCGTATGCGTATGCCGCACATGCGCACAAGGGACAGCTTAGGAAGGGGACAAAAATCCCGTATTTCAGCCACATAATCACTACTATGAATTATGCCATGGAATTGACCGACAGCCTGAATGTGCTGATGGCGGCAATACTTCATGACACAGTGGAGGACACGCCTGTGACAATCGAGGACATACGCCATGAGTTTGGAAAGCGCGTGGCTTTTTTGGTGGAGGCGGAGACAGAGGACAAGCGCCGCGACAAACCCGCGAGCGAGACATGGGAGATACGAAAGCAGGAAACCATAGAGCATTTAAAGGATATGCCGCGCGACGTAAAGATTATCGCCCTTGCGGACAAGACGGCAAATGCCGAGTCGCTTGTGAGGGAGTACAGGCTTGTGGGCGATAAGCTCTGGGAAAAGTTCAACCAGACAGACAAGCAGATGCAGGAGTGGTACTTCAGAAAATGTGCTGAGGCATTGGAGGAGTTTTCTGGCACAAATGTCATGAAAACGTATCTCAGCTATATAGATGAACTGTTTGAATAAAAGGCGGCTTGGAAAAAGCAGCTTATGTAAATTTTTGCAGAAGGAGAGCAGCAATGGCAGAGGCGGCAGTTACGATAAAAAAGGGAGAGGGCAGAAGCTTAAAGGCAGGCGGGCTCTGGATTTATGACAACGAGATTGAGCGCGTGGAGGGCGAATTTGAAAACGGCGATATTGTCGCCGTGCATGACTTTGACGGATATATGCTCGGCAGGGGATTTATAAATGAAAATTCAAAAATCCGCATACGGATGATGACGCGGGACAAGGAACAGTGCATAGACGCGGATTTTCTGGAGAAACGCATACGGGCAGCTTGGGAGTACCGTAAAAAGACGGTTGACACATCAAGCTGCCGTGTCATTTTTGGGGAGGCGGATTTCCTGCCTGGGCTTGTGGTGGACAAGTTTAGTGACGTATTGGTTGTGGAGTCGCTTGCGCTTGGCATTGACAGGATGAAAAACGAGATAATCTCAATACTAAAACGCGTGCTCGCAGATGACGGAATAAATATCCGCGGCGTATATGAGAGAAGCGACGCGAAAGTGCGCCTTCAAGAGGGAATGGAGCGTTTTAAGGGCTTTATCGGTGATGAGTTTGACACAAACGTTGAAATTATGGAAAACGGCGTCAGATATATAGTAGATGTAAAAGACGGTCAGAAAACAGGCTTTTTTCTCGACCAGAAATATAACAGGCTTGCCGTGCAAAGATTATGCAAAGACGCGAAAGTGCTGGATTGTTTTACGCACACGGGCTCGTTTGCGCTTAATGCGGGAATAGCGGGGGCAAAGAGCGTGCTGGGCGTTGATGCGTCTGAGCTTGCGGTAAATCAGGCGCGCGAAAATGCAAGGCTGAACGGGCTTGAAAAGACAGTTGAATTTGTCTGTGAAGATGTATTTGGCTTTCTGCCAAAGCTTGAGGCTGCGGGGGAGCGCTTTGACGTGGTAATTCTCGATCCGCCCGCGTTTGCAAAGTCGCGCAATTCCATAAAAAACGCGGTAAAGGGCTACCGCGAGATAAACCTGCGCGGCATGAAGCTTGTAAAGGACGGCGGATTTCTTGCGACCTGCTCATGCTCGCATTTTATGGATTACGAGCTTTTTACGCAGACAATAGCTCAGGCGGCGAAGAACGTCCACTGCCGCCTGCGTCAGGTGGAGTACAGGACACAGTCCGCCGACCATCCGATACTGTGGAGCGCGGACGAGTCGTATTATTTGAAGTTTTATATTTTTCAAGTGATATGGGAGAGGTGACGCCGATTGTGACGGATATGCAGTACCCGCTTTCTGACGGCGCAGATGTAGACGTGGAGGCGGGCATTAAGCTTATCAGGCATCTTGGGAAGGAGAGGTTGGATATTCCCGTCATCATCTGCTCCAGCGGAGACTATTCGGCTCTGGAGGACGAGCCCTTTGTGCTTGGCGCAGTTTTGTACGGAATTAACTACGACATCAATATGCCGTTTAAGAAGCTGATTGACAAATTAAAGTAAAGAAAAGCGCACGGACAGCTGCGCGGAAATGAGGTAAGCAATGGCGGATATGCAAAAATGCCCGTATGTAAACAGATGCGGCGGCTGCCACATCGGCAGGGAAAGCTATGAGGAGGAGCTTGCGGGCAAGCAGAAGTGGATTGAGGAAAACATCGGAAAATATTGCAAGGTGAACGGCATATTGGGCATGTACTATCCTTATTATTATAGGAATAAGGTTCACGCTGTTTTTGGACATGCCAAAGACGAGATAGTTGCAGGAATGTATGAGGAGGGCACGCACGATATAGTTCCTGTAAAGAACTGTCTTATAGAGGACAAGCAGGCGGCGGCTATTATTGAAACGGCGACGCAGCTTATAAATTCCTTTAAAATATGGGCTTACAATGAGGACACAGGGCGCGGCGTGATGCGTCATATACTGATACGTAAGGGAATGTCCACAAAGCAGATAATGGTGGTGATTGTGACGGCAGGCCCTGAATTTCCGCACAAAAACAATTTTGTTGACGAGCTTAGGAAACGCCACCCAGAGATAACCACGATAGTCCAGAACATAAACGGGCAGGACACGACAATGGTGCTTGGCGGGAAAAATAAGCCGCTCTATGGCGACGGCTATATAGAGGACGTGCTGTGCGGGCTGCGCTTTAGGATATCGCCGAACTCATTTTACCAGATAAACTCGGCGCAGACACAGGCGCTTTACAAAAAAGCGATACAGGCGGCGGAGCTGACAGGAAAGGAAACGGTCATTGACGCGTATTGCGGCATCGGCACGATTGGCATGGCTATGGCTTCAAAGGCGGGCAGGGTTATCGGCGTGGAGCTTAACGCTCAGGCTGTAAAGGATGCCAAGGCGAACGCGAAACGCAACAATATAAATAATATACATTTTGTCAATGCCGACGCTGCGGAATATATGACACAGATGTCAGAAAACAGCCAGCGCGCAGATGTTGTTGTCCTTGATCCCCCAAGGAGCGGCACTACGGAGGAGTTCGTCAGAGCCGTGGCGCTGGTAAAGCCGTCAAGGGTGGTGTATGTGTCATGCAATCCTGA
Organism: uncultured Lachnospiraceae bacterium; assembly: GCA_947625775.1. Lineage (GTDB taxonomy): Bacteria > Bacillota > Clostridia > Lachnospirales > Lachnospiraceae > COE1. The sequence continues at coordinate 145,937 of CANQPM010000009.1, forward strand.
GACGCTGGGGCGTGACCTTGAATACTTTAAGAAGGCAGGGTATAAGGCGAAAGAGGCTTGGGGGGTGGATATGTTTCCGTTTACGGGGAATGTGGAAACGGTGTGCTTGCTGTCCAAAATTAATGTCAGGTAGTATATTGAAGTGGAACTAAAACAGATGAAATGGATCTGACGGCAGCGGAGAAAAAAGCTAGTTATGAGAAAATCAAGGCGTATGTGTTGAAGAAACTTGGGTTGAAGGCCAGCAATCGGTATATCGCACAGGTTAAGAGGAAATGTGGGATTATTTATGCTTGGTATAATACGAGGAGGATGCAGCAGAATGGATAACAGAGAGCATATGGGAAAGAATAAGGATGGAGTAATATTTCCCATTGCTCCAAATCTTTCCGAAATGGGTGGCAGTTATTTGGAGTTTATAGAAAAAATTAAGACGGAAATTCAAAAGCAGAGGGTTTCTGTTGTAATGAATGCCAATGTCGGCATGATCTGCCTTTATTGGAATATCGGCAGGGATATTTTAGCAAAACAGGAAGAAGAAGGATGGGGAGCCAAAGTTATTGATCGCATGGCAAAGGATTTGAAGGAAGCGTTCCCTGATATGTCTGGATTTTCCCCAAGAAATATTAAGTATATGCGCAAATTTGCTCAGTGTTGGTCGGACTATGAAATTGTGCAACGGGTCGTTGCACAAATACCGTGGCGCACAAATATATCATTAATGGACAAACTAAAAACGGAGGAAGAACGCATATGGTATGCTGGTAAAACTATAGAAAATGGCTGGAGTAAAGCGATTCTGGAGTTGCAGATTCAGAACAGATTGATGGAGCGTACTGGAAAGACGGTCAATAATTTCTCTGCGGCATTACTATGATGCAGCAGAGATACAGATTTTTGAGGACAGGCAGCCTAACGGTCAATGGCTGAAATCAATAAAATTCAGGCTTCCCATTATTGAGGAAGATATGGAAGTAAGTTTGGATAATGATGAACATGTGGAAACGGTTGTTTGCTTGTTCTGGCAAAAGTCGGGGGATTAACTTTTAGCCTTAATTGGTTACTCATTATATTTAGGAGGTTTTTGGTAATGCTTGATAAAACTAACGCCAACATTGGCTTTGAAAAACAATTGTGGGATGCTGCCTGTGTCCTGTGGGGACATATTCCTGCGGCAGAATACAGAAAGGTAATCATTGGACTCATTTTTCTGCGCTACATTTCTGCTGCCTTTGATAAGAGATATCAAGAGCTTATCGCTGAGGGGGACGGTTTCGAAGACGACCGCGATGCTTATACGATGGAAAATGTGTTCTTCGTGCCGGAAGAAGCAAGATGGAGCACCATTGCTTCCGCAGCGCATACTCCGGAAATCGGAACGGTTATCGATACGGCTATGAGAGCTATTGAAGCCGAGAATAAGACATTGAAGAATGTTCTTCCGAAGAATTACGCCAGCCCGGACCTCGATAAGCGAGTGCTCGGTGATGTAGTCGACATCTTCACGAACAATATCGATATGAGTGGCACGGAAGAGAGCGAAGATCTGCTGGGTCGTACTTATGAATACTGTATTGCGCAGTTCGCAGAAAAGGAAGGCGTAGGCGGTGGTGAATTCTATACACCGTCCAGCGTGGTTAAAACGCTCGTTTCAATCCTGCGTCCATTTGATAATTGCCGTGTGTATGATTGCTGTTGCGGTTCCGGCGGTATGTTCGTTCAAAGCGCTAAGTTCATTCAGGCACATTCCGGTAAGCGTGGAGCCATTTCCGTTTACGGGCAGGAAGCCAATGCGGATACGTGGAAGATGGCCAAGATGAACATGGCAATCCGTGGCATTGATGCCGACTTTGGTCCTTATCAGGCAGATACCTTTACGAATGACCTGCATCCAACATTGAAGGCAGACTTCATTCTGGCAAATCCGCCGTTCAACTATCATCCTTGGAATCAAGAAAAGTTGCTGGAAGATGTCCGCTGGAAATACGGTACTCCTCCCGCGGGTAACGCAAACTATGCATGGATTCAGCATATGATCCATCACCTCGCACCGACCGGGAAAATCGGTCTTGTACTTGCAAACGGAGCGCTTTCCACACAGTCCAGCGGCGAGGGTGAAATTCGTAAAAGAATTATAGAAGACGATTTGATCGAAGGCATCATCGCAATGCCGACGCAGCTCTTTTATAGCGTAACCATTCCGGTTACCCTGTGGTTCATTACGAAGGGAAAGGAGCAGAAAGGCAAAACCCTTTTTATTGATGCCCGCAAAATGGGTCACATGGTAGACCGCAAGCACAGGGATTTCTCGGATGAGGATATTCAGAAACTGGCGGATACCTTCGAGGCATTCCATAACGGAACGCTTGAGGATGTAAAGGGATTTTGCTCTGTTGCCACGCTGCAGGATATTGCAAAGCAAGATTATATTCTGACACCGGGACGTTATGTCGGCATTGAGGAACAGGAGGATGACGGTGAGCCGTTTGAAGAGAAAATGGCGAGACTAACCTCAGAGCTGTCTGACATGTTTAAAAAGTCTCATGAACTGGAGAAGGAGATTAGGAAAAAGTTGGGGGCGATTGGGTATGAAATTTGAATGGAAGAAATACACCCTTGACGAAGTATGCTCACGGATTTATAGCGGTGGAACACCGTCAACTCGGCACCCTGAATACTGGAACGGTAATCTTAAGTGGTTATCATCTGGAGAGACCTCCCAACGTTTCATATATGATACCGAACGGACAATTACTCAAAAAGGCGTAGATAATTCATCCACGAAACTTGCCAAGAAGGGCTGTACGGTCGTAGCAACTGCGGGGCAAGGATATACAAGAGGTCAAGCCAGTTTCCTGATGATTGATACTTATATGAATCAGTCTGTTATTGCATGTGAAGCTGATCCAAGATATATTCTGCCGTTATATCTTTATTATAATTTGGACAATCGATATGAGGAGTTTAGGCTTCTTTCGGATGGGACAAGTACAAGAGGCGGTTTGTCAGGGTGGATTCTAAAACGAATGGATATTGAACTTCCGCCCTTAGATGGGCAAAAAAAGATAGTGAATATACTGGAGGGAATCGATAGGAAGATAGAAATCAATAATAAAATAAACGATAATTTAGTGGCTTAAAGATTAATGTTGGACACATCAATCTCGCCGGACATCAGACGAGGGAGTAAAGTGTCCCTCAAGGTTGCAAGGTGCTTGTTTTCCAAACAGTTATTGACGATTTGATTTATCATTGGTGTCGTTATAGCGCCAAAATCATCAAGTGTCTTTCTGTCTGGCAAAAGGATTTCAAATGCGTCATAATCCTTTTTGCCGATGTGAATGACCGTTGTTGCGACTTGAGTTTGCTCAATAACGCTTAGAAGCGGCTTGATGCTAAACAAAACGAAAGCTTTATCGTTTGAGTTTTTGTTCTCAAAGATACATACTCGCTGATTTAGCCAAGCCTCTGTGTTGCCCCAAAGGTAAGGGCGAAACTCGCCGTCCATACCTACTACTATATCGCCAGGTTGTATCAAATGACCTTTTGGGTGAACCTCGGTTGTATATGTAACAAATGCTTGCTCTTTAAGGTCGCGGATGCGAATAATAGGCTTTCCAAGTCCTTCCGTATTAAAGAGTTTTGAAGAAAAAGGCGCACCATATATGATATTGGCGACAGAATAAATGTTGGATTTCTGCCATTTTGATGGTTTCGTTCCACCAAAAGGCTCGAACTTAACAAACCACGCCTTGTATAGCGCCTGCGCTTGCTCTTCTAAATTATCGTTTATTTACCGCAAAATAGTAGAAAGGAAACAGTAATATGCAAAATGCAGTATTAACAATAGAAAACATAATTAATATGGTTAAACCGATTGCCGAAAAATATCATGTAGATCAGATTTATTTATTTGGTTCCTATGCCAGAGGAGAGGCGGGAATAGATAGTGATTTAGATTTTTTGGTATATGGTGGAGATAACTTCAAACTTACCATGATTTTTGCGCTTGCCGAAGAATTGCGGGAAGTACTGGATAAGAAGGTGGATGTATTTGAAATTCACGAAATTAATCAGGAGAGTGAATTTTACAATACAATTATGAAAGAGAGGCTGCTTGTAGCATGAAATATTCAGATCAGCAACGTGTCCAAAGAATATATAACAATGCCGTAAAACTGTATGAATATATTAAGGATAATCAAGTCAAAAAAGAGGATTTGTTAAGGGAAACTGCTTTGCAATGGCTTGTTACAACACCATTATATAATATTGGAGAGCATGTCTATCATTTGTCAAAAGATTATAAAGAAGCCCATCAAGATATTCAGTGGACAATGATTGCCGGCGTCAGACACAGACTGGTTCATGACTACGATGGGACAAACTGGAATATCATAGCGGATGTAGTTTTTGAGGAACTGCCGATTTTGATAAACCAACTGAAAGAACTGCTTGATACAGAAGAAATATAAAAGAAGATATACTCTCACCAACGGCGAGAGTCAAACCAACGGAACTGCCGTTGATGTCGTTCTCTGGAAATATTAGAAATGGAGAAAAGACATGAAAGAAGAACTGATGACAGAGATCATGCAGCAAATGCTGTCTTGTCTCGACAATGCCCAGTTAAAACAGCTTCGGCAAGTGATGGAACAAACGCTCTGCCATTACGATGTGACAAGCGTACAAGTCAAGCCGAAGGAGGATGATAGCAATAACCTGATTGCGATGTTTATAGCTGCCAAACGGATTGAAGGCTGCTCGGAAAAGACGCTGAAGTATTACCAAACCACGATAGACGCAATGGTGTCTTCCCTTGGGAAAAATGTTCGCCACATTCTTACGGAGGATTTACGGTTATACCTTACCGAATATCAGAGAAAAAATCAATCAAGCCGTGTAACCATTGACAATATCCGTAGAATCTTGTCCAGCTTCTTTTCTTGGCTGGAAGACGAGGACTATATCATCAAAAGTCCGGTGCGCCGAATCCATAAGGTGAAAACGGCAAGCAGCATCAAGGAAACCTATTCTGATGAAGATTTGGAAAAGATGCGCGATAGCTGTGAAGAACTGCGGGACTTGGCTATGATCGATATGCTGGCTTCAACAGGTATGCGTGTTGGAGATGCTTACGGTAAAATAAGACTAAAGTTAGACAAACCCAGTAAATACAAGGGTTTGATCTGATTTAGTCCTTTCTCAAAATTGCAACGAAGCAAGGTATTGATGGGAGGCAGCGCTGTTTTACCAATCAAATATCTCACAAATGCCAGTGGTGCATCAGGGTTCCGGCGGGGATATATGCCATGTGGCTTTAAAGGGGTGAAGATTGTTTTTCTGATGCAAAAAAATATAGAAACTATTTAGGCAGGACTAAATTAGCTCTCAAAACGGATATTCCGTTTGTGTAACGCTAATCTGGTCCTGCCTTTTTGTTTTGAGAAGGAGGATTTACAGATGGGCTTTACAAAAAGGGAGCTGATTCAGTTCTTAGACGGGCTGGTGGAGTTAGCCAGCGGGGAAAACAAGGCAAAAGCAGTATTGGCAAAAGAAAAGTTCCTAAGTGACTTTGAAAACATTTATGGATACGAAAAGGAGGGGATCACAGAAGCTTCAAAGCTGCCGCCACGCTATATAGCGGCAATGCCGGATATGGTACAGGAAGAAATCAGGCAGAAAGTAATGACAGCGCTGGTGGAACACGGCGAATGCACTCCTGAAAATGTTGACCGTGCCATGAGTTCCAAAATCCATGACTTAGAAGGTTTGATTGACATTCGTGAGTATGCAGAGCGGATGGAAGCGGAACAGAGGAAGAAAGCGGAGCAGAAAGGGAGGGGCGGCAGATGATACAGGCAGCGGCAGGCATTATAACAGCGGCAGCATTTGTGTTTTATTTATCGCTTGCAAAATCAGCAGGCATAAGAACTTGCGGTGTTTGCCACGTTCCGGTTGCCTGCCAGTGTGGAAAAGGCAATAGAACCGATCGGCACGATGACCATGATCTTTAAAAACCGGAAGTACACCGTGTATATCATGAAAAAGCCGCAGATAATGACAATCACGCTTAACAGCGCCGCCAGTATCAGCATGATAAGCCCCTCGCCGAAGCCTAAATTCTTTATGACGTCTGCCTGTGCGCTGTCAATGGCAAGTGTGGTATAACTCCCCGCCGACAGTGCATTTACGAGGTTTCCGGCTGTATTGAAGAATGCCTTCATGATGGTCACGTTGTTTGCCACGAGCCATTCCGCAAGTCCGAGCCTTATAAGCATGCGCAGGATTACCTCAAAGCGCATTTCCTCACGGACATCCACGCTCTCCGAGCAGAACCCGATCACGAAGAACAGCACCACAAGGGAAGAACCCACTGCCACGAAGATCGGTTCCACGCTTTCCACCAGCGCCCACGGGCCTCCGCCCTTAAAATTTACCGGGGACTGCCCCAGCAGGGCAAATACAAGATTTACCTGATTGTTCCAGAACCCAAACACCATTTCCAGAAGCGCCAGTATCTTATCCCCCAGCTTGAAAATATCCACTTAATGCCAAATATTTCTTATCCGTGGTGTTTGAGGCAGTCACGATGGCGCTTGCGGTCATGCTGTGCAATGCCTTCATCAGTGCAGGGCTTCCGTCCTTTACGGGCAGTTACGCAGACTGGGCAAAAACGCTCATCTATCTGTGTGAGATGACCTTTACGATTGCCCTTACAGTGGGAAGCGTAAAAGGCGCACAGTCACTTACCAGCAGGGCATTAGGATTATAGGAGGGCTGTATGGAAATAAGACCATTGACAGAAGCAGAAAGGAAATACACTTATACACAGAGTATGCAGATCCAGGGGCAGACAGGGTGTATCGGGCATCTGAGGGGGGATTTTGACAGGAATGGAAACGGCTTTTTCACTTCATGGGACGATCACTGGGAACAGTGGAAAACCGATGAATTTAAG
>CANQPM010000010.1 GCA_947625775.1 uncultured Lachnospiraceae bacterium
TTTAGCAGATGCGCATTTCCGCTAAAATACAGCTTTTACGGAAATGTTTACATCTACAGTTCACAACATATCACATCGTTTCCGTAGGATGCCGCAGTGTCAATCAATCGATAACCTACGCTTATGGCATCCAGTACCGCCTGTTCGCACTCTTTGGAATCGCGCATTTGAAAGACGCCGAAGCCCTCCATAGGCATTTTGATGCCGTTGTTCAAAATCGTGTATTCCATGATATTCTCCCTTCTACTTTGTTACATGGCTGCTTTACAGATCTGGCTGCAGCTCCATTGTGGCATAGGCGGCGAGCATTTCAGGGGTTGACGTATAATACCGCCTGTTTTTATTTACCTTGGCAATCTGCGCCATATCTTCGTCAGAGAGAGCAAAGTCGAAAATATCGAAGTTGTCGCGTATATGGTCGGGATTCTTAGAGCCGGGAATTACGACATTGCCGCTTTGGATATGCCAGCGCAGGATAATCTGTGCGTTGGTCTTACCGTACTTTTTAGCAAGCTCCGTAAATATCGGCTCATTTATCAGGCTCTTGTCTCCATGCCCCAGCGGATACCATGCCATAAGACCCATGCCTGTCTCGGCAAGGATATTTTTCAATTCCGTCTGCGGATAATACGGGTGCGCTTCCACCTGAACCATCTGCGGTTTCAGCTCCATGGTATCAATGGCCTCTTTCAAAAGCTCATCGGGGAAATTGGAAAGACCGATGGCTTTCACCTTGCCTGCCTTGACCGCCTTTTCAATGTTCCGGTAGCCCTCGCGCCAGTTGTCTGTGGGCTGGTGCAGAAACAGCAGATCGATATAGTCAGTGCCAAGCCTTTTCAGTGTTTCGTCTACCGCTGTCTCTTTTTCATAGACTGTCGGCCAGAGCTTCGTCACAAGAAAGATTTCCTCTCTTGGCACGCCGCTCTTTTTGATGCCACGCCCTGTGCCGCTCTCGTTCATGTAACCGTTTGCCGTGTCGATCAGGCGCACGCCGCTTTTTAAAGCGCTTTCCACTGACGCTTCCGCCTCTGCAGGTGACATCATAAACACGCCGATCCCTGCCATAGGCATTTTAACTTTGTTATTCAATGTAATGTATTCCATGATAAATACCTCCTACTATTGTTTTATTATTTGCTTGTAATTCTATTTTAATCCTCCACGCCTGACAGTGGAAGTCTCGATTAGTTCAGCAGTTATTACTACAGGTTAGAACTGTTTTTATTGCTATCGCGCCACAAAAAAGCCCGCCTGTAACACAGCTTTACAGGCGGGCAAAACATCCAGAATCTCGTTATTTTAATTTAGCGCCGTCCTTGAAAGCGTTCCCCACCTTTTCGCCCAAACGGATATAAGCTGCCGCGGCAGGGTCAAAGATGATGGCATCCAGCTTTTTGTAGTCCACATTACCGTCTGTCAGGATGCTTTCGTCAGCGCTGACGTTGACAATCTCACCTATCACATTGCCGTCCTCGTTGCATTTTAGGAATTTACATTCCAGCGTCAAGGGCAGTTCATTGATGATCGGCGCATTGACAAATTCACTTTTCGTCGTAGTAAATCCTGCTTTTTCCATTTTATTCGGCTCATTATTGGCGGAAACGATTCCCACATAATCGCAGGGTACGACGGTTGCTGCAGTGGCGAAGCTTACCGTAAATGCCCCTGTCGCTTTGATGTTGTCCGTGGTCTTGTGGGCGCTTAAGCACAGCTCAACGGTATTTACGCCGTACTGCCCTCCCCATGCCGCGTTCATCAGGTTCGGTTTTCCGTTTTCATCATATGTGCCGATCATCAGCACAGGCTGTGGATATACCCACGGTTTTGATCCAAAATTTTTTCTCATCGCTTTGTCCTCCTTTATTTTCCTTTATTTTCCTTTATTTTCCGAACAGCCAGCCCATGATATTTTCATCATAGGCGAACAGTCCTCCGCCTCCGTGCTGGTTATTCATTCCTCTCTCCCGAAAATAGCTGTCCCCTTTGATGTCCAGCACCAAAATTTCCTTGATTTCCGATTCGTTAAGTCCCTGCTGTTCATACAGATTGTATAAAGTATCATAAGCACGTTTTGTCGGTTCGGAGCCGTAATACTCGTCACCCTCGCCTATGGCAAGATACACTGGTGTACGGCTCTCTGCCAGGACTTCCAAATCCCCGTCCCACTGAGAAGAACAGTGAAGATAAGCTGTAAAAAGCTCCGGGCGCTTGCCCATCACGAGGGACATTGTCTCTCCGCCGCCAGAATAGCCGTTGGCATAGACCTTTTCGCGGTCGATGTTATAGGCAGCAAGGAAATATTCCAGCAGAGCTATCGTCTGATTGGCGGAGGTTTCGCCCCACTCCCTGAAAATACAGCCCCTCATATCCCGGAAGCGTAAAGAACAGCGCATAGGGGCGGCTGCCATCGTAACTGTCGGGAATATAGACATTATAATGAATATCACCGTCATTTTGTGAGTGATACACGTTGTCAATCACAAAGCCGCGGTAGGTTTCGGTTCCAGCATCTATGGAATATTCAATGCCGGAACCGATTATAGTTCCAAGCCCGCAACCCACTCTTTCACTTCTTCTTCAGAAACTCTTGACTGGAAACGCTGCCCCTCCAGCCAGTCTCCAGTCCCTGCCGCATCCCGAAGCAGCTCCCCGCTCTCGCCTAATCCGGAAGATGAGGATGTGCAGAATGGGATCACTGTCTTTCCTGTAAAATCGTTAGAAGAAATGAAAGTATCTACCGGCCATGCCGCAATACCCCACCATATGGGATATTCTTCTGTCAAGTATGGACTAAAAAAAATTTTATTTTTTTGCTTTTTCTTCACAATCCCACCAACAGAGGATTTATGCGGTTCTGCCACTGATCTCATTTTACCCTTGCAACTGTATATTGTCTAATACTTATTTCATTTTGTTTTCCATGCCTTAGAAGAATAGTCTCACACATACTGCAATAGGACCGCTCCATAACTACTCACATACTTACTGCCAGTTTCTTTGCGAAGTCACTGTATATTTCTTTGTCTGCCCATTTCACATAATCTGCAATGTCGATCAGTCCTCTCAGGTCATAGATTTTGGAGTGCATCGCAAGTTCTACATTCTCTGGGCTGTACTCTCCCAATTCCTTCAGTTTTGCAGTCATCTTTCGTCTGATTTCTTCCTGTAAGGACTGCGGCATTGCTGATATATAGTAAGGCGGCACATATGGCACATCCTTCTGCAATACTGCATCTTTATATTTGTAGCTTTTCTCAAAGTCAAGTATAAACTCCCGTATCAGGATTTTTGCTTCACTCTGCTTTTCTTCACTGATAAACCCTGTTAGTTCGTCGAAGAACTGAACCAGTTCCCTTTTTGTAAAGCCCATCTTTGCATACTCCTACTTAAATCAAAAAGACAGAACCAAATTAGCGATGTTCAAACGGAACTTCCATTTACAAAGCCAACATAATTCTGCCTAATTTCAAATTATTTATATCACTAAAAGCCAAACCACTTTTAGATTTTTAATTCACTTCCGACAATACCATAAAATCAAAAACTAGACTTCGCAACTTGAAATCTAGCTCATAGCACTTCACAATAGAAAACAATCATACAAATTTTATTTTAGCATTTTGTGTAATCAGGAAATTTGAATATATAATATAAGAACATAACTTTTACAGCTAATTCATACTTTTTCTCTACTGAAACACATTTACTATCTTGCATAAAATTTATTACTATTTCCTTTTCTATACCTATACAGTTAGCTAAAACCGCTTTATCCATTTCGTATATTTGCTCAAACACCTCTAAAATACTTTTTAATCGAGTATCTATATCAATATCTGAACCCAAAGATAGTATACTAATCAAATCATTTATATAATGTACTGTTTCTTCAGGCAAAGAATCAACTTCTTTTCCATCAATAAAATCTGCAAACCATTGACTATTGACTTTAGTCAAATTACTGAGAACATCATAAGTCAATTTCTTATCTTTTATTAAATCCGATAAGTCTTGCTGAATTATTTTATTTGGTATTTGATTTATTCTTTCCATGAAGTTCCTCCCAAAATCAGGTCACTATATTTATGATAACATATAATGACCTGATTTGCATGAAATAATTATAGATTTACGGCGTCCATGTAATTCTATTGCTTATTGTTTCGGCAACAGCAGTTGTTCCATTATAAGCAATACCACTAAGTGATGCTGAATACAAATGTCCACTAATACGAGCAGCATATATGCTTCCACTAAAGCTGTAGACATTCGTTGAACCTGCACTCATACCTGATGTTACATCCGATACACTAATAGTTGCCGTGTACTTCTCTTTCTCAAAGCGGAAAGCGACTTCTTTCTTCTTTGACAGATAATCAATGAAGTCCTGCTTCTCTGCACCGAACCTTGTCAGGGGAAGTCCTACCGATAAAAGAACATCTGCATTTCTCATTCCCCGTCCGTTCAGTTCCTTTGCGATTGCCGCAAGGGTAAGCAGATAGAAGTTGTCATTCTCAACTTTCGTGTCCCTGACCTCAAGACGTTTCCCGCCTACCTTGTAATACTTTCCGTCAATTTCCACCACATCATCATAAAATGCGGGTTCCGTTGTGATCTCCTTTACCCCTGTTGTAAAAATGTGCGAAGCTGTTTTCATATTCGACCAGCCGTGATCGATCCCGATTACTTGAATATTTTTTTCCATTCCGTTTTTCCTCCATATCTTTTTCATGTCGTTTTATCTCTCCTTAAAATCTTTCTCATGCAGGGAAAACAATACTTTTCTGATTGTCTGTACGGACATCCAAAACACATATCTTCCTTGTCCTGCTCCGTGATTTCAGGCTTGCTTTCTTCCTTGACACACTTCTTGGCGAGACACTGGCTGTTATTTCCGTAAAAGAACTGGCAGCACATACAGCTTCTCAGGTCTTTTTCCAGTTTTACTTGTGCTGCAATAATTCCGCTTTGTTTTGGAGCGTCCTGCACTCTTATGTTAATTCCCATCCACGCCACCCGCCTCTCTTGCGGCGGAAAGCATGTTTATCTCTTCCATCTTCCTGTCTGCCAACCCTGCTGATCTTGAAAGCGCAAGTACAAACATAAATGCTACTATAAATCCTACCGCTATCATCTGCCGCCCCTCCTCTTCTGCTCCGCTTTCTTCTTCTGTTCCGCTTCCATTCGCTCGACATACTCACGAATGTCAATCAAATCCTCTAAGTCATAGATTTTGGAACTCATGGCACGGTCAACATTTTCAGGAGTACATTCGCCGTGCTCCGTCAGTGCTGCTATTACTTTCTGCTTGATTTCTTCCTGCACTGAATCCGGCATTGCTGCTATATAGTGTGGCGGCAGCTTTGAAACTTCTGTGATTACCTCCTTTTCGTATCCGTAAGTCTTTTCAAAGTCACTTAGGAACTTTTCTTTTGCCAATACTGCTCTTGCCTTGTTTTCCTCACTGGCTAACTCCACCAGTCCGTCTAAGAACTGAATCAGCTCCCTTTTTGTAAAGCCCATCTGTAAATCCTCCTTCTCAAAACAAAAGGTAGGACCAGATTAGCGTTGCACAAACGGAATATCCGTTTAGAGAGCTAATTTAGTCCTACCTAAATCTTTGTTATTTTGTTTCACCTCGCATTTCCTTAAAGCCATAGAATGACCGTATCAGTAATCGACCATTATCTGACTTTCGTAATGTAGGTTTTCGATTTTGATCAGCGCTGTCCTAATCTTGACCTAAAATGGGCTTAAAATAATAGGACTAAATCAGTGCAAACCCTTGATTTTATTGGGTTTCTCTTAATTTAGTCCTATTATACCACCAGCATAACCTATAAATACCTTATTGTATTCACTCCAGTTGTCGGGGACTGCATTCTCCAGCTCTACAACACGCAAAGCTTCATCGTCATGCTCGCGCGATACCCGGCTGTCCCGATTTGTCCAGTCCAGATCGTCGGAGGTATAAGGTTCTGTCGGCACCAGCTCAAACAAATCCCCGCCTGTAGCGCCCGCTATATATTCGGCAACCGCCTCGGTATTGCCTGTGGCGGAAAAGTACACCACCAGCGTTTTGCCCCCGTCTGTTTCATCCGCTTCAACCGAACTTGCAGTTTCGGCGGCTGCTTCAGAAGAATCCATATCCGTTGATTCACCAGACGTCTCTTTCAGCTCGGAACTGCTTTCCGGCGTCGTACTTTCCCCAGCAGGGCTGCCTGAGCTGCTTTCCCTATTCTGACTAGAACATGCTGCAAGGGAAAACACCATCATCACACTTAACAAAACTGCAAAAAATTTCTTCATAAATTTCATTCCTTCTTTCTATCTTATAAAATTATATTGACAACCATTCCCGTAGCAAACGAGAACAGCATCACAAACGCGAGATACAGTAAAAACCGTTTCACGCCCAGCACGATTTTCAGCGCCCCCAGATTAGTGATTTTCGTTGACGGACCTGTGAGCATAAACGCCGCCGCGCTTCCCATGCTCATTCCGGAATAAAGCCACTCCCGAATCAGGGGGATTGTCCCGCCGCCGCAGGCATAGAGCGGGACACCGATCGTGGCAGCCATCAGTACGCCGAAGCCTTCATTCGCCTTTCCAAACAGAGCTGCAAACCTGTCTGCCGGAACATACCGCTGAAACAGCGCCGACAGCAGCACGCCCACAAGAAACAATGGCCCGGTAGCTTTAATGTTTCTGCCAATGTCCTTGACAAGCCGCATAAAGAGGTTCGGATCGGTATCATGATTATGGGGTTCGTCAAAGCCTGTAAAGTTGAAAAATGGCTTGTTCTTATAAAACACCCGAATGAAGATGCCTGCCATGCAGCCGCAAATAAAGCAGGAAACGATCCGCACCGTTAAGGCGACGCTTCCGAGCGCCGTACTGTAAATGATAAGCTGGGGATTTAGCAGAATCGAACTCATCATAAATGCCGCCAGCCAGTCATCCCGAATGCCGCTTTTGGAGAAAGACGCTGCAAGCGGGATTGTCCCGTACATACAAAGCGGCGAAGCGATGCCGAGAATGCTTGCCGGAATGATGCCAAGAACGCCGATTTTCTTATCGCCCATGCTGCGGAAAAGTCCATGAATTTTATCCTTGACAAACACGGAAATAACCGAGCCTAAGACAATGCCAAGTGCGTAATAGAGAGCAATCTGCCTAAGCTGCACGGTAAAGTAATACCATACATAAACAAATTCACGCTGCAGCACTTCCCCTATCTGTCCCAAAGCCGCTCACCCCTTCCGCTTGGTTATTTTTTATTCGTCTACGCTTTCCAGCCGGTATGTCCGGCTTCCAAGACCGATGGCTTCACCGGCTTCCAGAACGTGTTCCGCGTGCTGTCCTTCCATCTGGCGTATAAAACTCTCATTTCCTTCTGCCTGATATATCAAATCGACACAAGCCTGATCCAGCGCTACCGGATCGGCAGAGGCAAGAATACCAATGTCGTGGATATCCGGTTCGGACGGGTTGCCATCGCAGTCACAGTCAATGGAAAGACGGTTCATCACGTTGATAAACAGGATATTGCCGTCCAGCGCGTCTACTACCGATTTCCCTGCATCAGCCATGGATTCCAGAAAAGCATCCTGATCGCCGCCCCATGGACTGGTGTGACTGTTTCCAGCGGTATGAATCAGGCATTTTCCCTCCTGAGAGCCGATGCCAATAGAGATATTTTTGATCGCTCCGCCAAAGCCCGCCATGGCGTGGCCTTTGAAATGGGACAGCACCAAAAAACCGTCAAAATCGCCAAAGTGCGCGCCCACATAATTTTCGGAAAGCTGCTGTCCGCCCTCCACCGGGAGGATCATACTTTCGCCATCCTCATCCATAATGAGAAAGCCTTTTCCCAAATCGGTAAAACCGTGATCCTCCGCCACCTGATAATGCATAGCCGTCTCTGAACGGGAGCCGCCGTAGGCTGTGTTGCACTCTACGATGGTGCCGTCTACAAGCTCCACAAGCTCACGGATTAAGTCAGGATCTAGGTAATTGCTGGCGGGCGGCTCGCCGGTAGAGAGCTTTACCGCAATATTGTCACCGTCAAGCTCCACGCCCAGCGCCTCGTAGACTTTCATCAGCCCCTTCGGAGAAATATCGGTTGTCATATAAACTGCCGATGCGTCGGCGTCGGCATCTGTGTCAGCATCTGTGCCGTCATCAGACGCTTGGGCATCCACGCTTTCCGTACTGCTTTCTTCCCCGCTGGCTAAGCCCTGCACATCATCTGATGTCTGAGCCGCAGCATTGTGGCTCGTCCGATCCGTTTCAGAGCTTTCTGCCATACTGGAACTGCCGTTTCCACAGGCTTCGAGGGAAAGCAGCATAGTAATACTTAACAGCAACGCGATTATTTTCTTCATGTCATATGCTCCTTTCAAACTGTTTCTTGTTATTTTTATTATAATGAAATAAAAAACGGTATGGAAGTTTCTATCCGTTCATTAGTTCATACCAAAAGTTATAACTGCTTTACATCTGCTGTTCCCAAAACGCCACAGCGTCGTTTATCCAGCCCTCGGCTACAGTTCCCGTACCCAGCCCGAAGCCGTGGGAAAGTCCCTCATAGGCGTGAAACTCTGTCGGTATGCCCGCATCGGACATCGCAGCAAGCCTCCTCTGCATCGTACGCCAGTTCGCAATACCGTCGCTCGTTCCGACGCAGACGTATGTGGGCGGATCGGTTTTCTGCCATTCGCTGTGACCTGTGTACTGCATAACGATGCAGCCGGCTTGCGGCAGGTCATCACCGCCGAAATAAGCCGTACCGTAAGAACCCACATCGGCTGCCATCCGTGCGCCCGCCGAACCGCCCCACAGGGAATAACAGTCAGTGTCCACCTCCAGTTCATCCGCGTGTTCAAAAATAAAGCTGACCGCCCGCGCCAAATCCTCCATTGCCGTATCCCAGCCGGGACGGTAAATCAGCGCAAAGGCATTGTAGCCCATTTTGGACAGCTCCAGCGCATGGGGAAAGCTGTCGTGCATCGCGCCCACATAGGCAAAACCGCCTCCTGCGTTACACACGGCAAACTTTGCGCCGGGATCTCCCTTGAAAAAGAACAGTCCCGTATCATTTTTGTCAGGCTCTGCCGCTTTTTCCTCGTCCGTATAAATATCGTAAAATATCGTCTCACCCGCCTCCGCGTGGGATTTCATATAGTTTGCGATTTCCACTGTTTTATTCGGATCAATATTCGAGTACCACGTCAAGCGAAGGTCTCCCAGCGTCTTTCCGCTAAAATATCCGGTATCCACAGGGAAGATAAGCCGTCCATACTCTCCAAAAGCCGGATCATTTATAACATCTGAAATTGCTGTGTCGGTTGTATAGGACTGACTATTTACCAGCATATTTTCTGAAGTATCGTTTTTCTCCCTGAAAAACAGCGGGAGCGCATTGTAGAGATACTCCTGCACGGCATTAAAATCATGGTAGCCGCCGTCCTTTTGATAAAATACATAGTGATCCTGCGTAAAAATATCCCGTGACAGCATTTCCTCCGCCATATTGATCGGCTGGCTCTTTACCGCGTCCTCTGTGCCGACGGCGTGATAGATAAAGTACCCGCGCTCGTCAAGGTTTTCATCTTCAATCAATTGCTCGATAAAATCTACATTCTTTTCAAACTGGAAATCCCCGTAAGTCCCGTAATACCAGCAGGAACCGCTCATGGGGAGAAACCAGCGGATATAATCGTAGTCATAGCAGAACTGGAGCCATGTTGTGACCGATCCGAGAGAAAAACCGCCAAACGCCCGATGGTCGCGGGAGGCTTTCAGATCTTCCATTGAAACAGAATGCGCGTAAGTATGAAACCTTTCTTCCACCGCAGGCATCAGGTGTTCTTCAAAATCCTGATGAAACGCCCGAAATTCCTCGATAGAACTGCCAAAATCCGTGCTGCTGTTTTCGTTATAGAAAGTCGCTGACACGATGATGAGCGGCGGGATGTCTCCGTCTGCAATCAGATTGTCAAACATATTCTTTGTTTCCGTAAATTCAAAATATTCTCCGGCGTGACCGCCCCAACCATGCATGAGATAGAGGATGTTGTACCTTGTCTCTGTGTCTTTCTCATCATAGCCATAAGGCGTATATACATAGGCTGTTTTTGTGATGGCGGAACCGTCTCGGACATAATCCTCAGATTCATAGTCAAGGCGGACGACACTGCCCTGTTCATCGGCGGCCTGTGTATATTCTGCCGGTACTACTTTTGTCCAGCCTGTCTGTGAAATCTCCATATCACTCACTCCTGATTTTTCGTTTGCGGTAGCTTCACTGCTGCTTTCCAGTTCGCCTGTGGCTGTTGGAGGAAGGGCAGAGCCCGCAGGCTGCTCCTGCACCACTGGTTTCTCCCTGCCACAGGAACAAAATAAGAACATAAGGAACAAGGCAGCCAAACCTGCCTCAAAAAACCGTTTCATTGACATCACCTCTGTATTTTATTATAAAAAAACCGAGACTTCCAGAGAAGTCTCGATTCGTTTATCAGTTATAACCAGAGGTTGCAACTCAGGCCAGCACCTTTTCCACTGCGGAAAGGAAACGGTCCACAACCTTCGTTGGCTGCGGAGAATACAGAATCCCCACAGGCATGACATGCTCCCACTCCACAGGTATCACCTTCATCAAAGGATGCACCATGCTCCAGCTTTTAATTACGACCAGAATATCCTGATTTTGTTCACACTGATTGAAAACACCCACATCATACAAATCAAAATTTACCAGATTAATCTGTGGATGGTGTTCTGTCAGGTCGTCGCGCAGGTCATCCATGTGACGGCACCACCCTCGATGAATCATCATCAGATCCTGTCCGTATAGATCCTGCACTGAAAGTTTCTCCTTTACCGAAAGCGGATGGGAAATCGGCACTGCGCAGCAGATCGGTTCATTTTCAATCAGCAAACCATTACAATTTCTCTGCCCCATCAAAAGCTCGTCCACAAAACCAGTCACCACATCAATATTCTGCCCCAGATTTTTCAGGATTTCCCTTGCATTGTCCGATGTATTTTCAAAAGGAACCAGCTTAAAGCTCACATCCGAACAGTGTTCATGAATTTTCGGCCACAAATCCATCAGCATCTGCGCCGGCATAATGGGAGACGTGCCAATACGGATCACCTGTTCCTGCGCCCGTTCTGCGCTTCTGGCACGGACAACCGCTTCCTTGCAGTATTCCGTGATGTACTTCGCATCTTTATAAAGCGACTCGCCCGCCTTTGTCAGCTTAATCCCCCTATGAGTCCGATCAAAGAGCCGTATTTCCAGATCGCTTTCCAGCAGGTTGATCTGCTTTATCAGCGCAGTGGATGTGATGTGCAAATCCTCTGCCGCCTTGTTGAAACTTCCAGCCTCCGCCACACGGATAAAAGATGTGAAATTTATATTGTTAATATTCATATTCAGCCTCCAGCCTCTTTTATGTCCACTTTTAGCGCTTTTCTCATTACAGGACTTTTTGCATCTGTGGAATAACACGGAAATGTCCAAAACGTTTTATGTTCTAAATCCAATTTCACTTTGTCTCAGCAGAATTATAATTATTCAGCATCCGCCTCATTCCAGACATCCTTTGCCAGACGGAATACCGCCCATGCCTTGGGCCAGCCTACATAAAAGCCGACATGGGTTACAATGGCGGCAATTTCCGCACGGGTTACGCCGTGAGCTTTGGCATTTTCCAAATGATAGATGAGAGACGAGTCCGTGATGCCAGAGCTCATCAGCGCCACCACGGTGATTATACACCGCGTCTTTAAATCAATGTCCTGATTGTTCCAGTTCTCACCAAAGAGAATGTCGTCGTTGAAGTGGGCAAAATCCGGCGCAAAGCCGCCAAGCTGGTCTCTGCCCGCAGTCTGTGTGATTTTTTCCATTTTATTTTCCTCCTGTTTTTAAATATATTTTTGTTTGCTATACTTTCTGCCTTATGTCACGACAGTCTGCTCCTGCGTAATTTTACAGCCCATGCAAATACGTGAAACTTTTAAATCTGATTTTCCCAAATTTGTATATTCCATGGAAAATCCCCATTCATGCTATTCTTTTAATAAGCCTCTCACACAGTTATACGTTATCTCATAAATAGTCATAAACACATAATTCACGCCTGCCTGCTCCATGGCTGTCCGCTGTTTCTCATTAACTACCGTATATGGATATATTCCGAACATAAATGGGAAAAAGGTATAAATGAAACGCTGCTTATCGTCAATCGGCATCTTGGGAAAATACTGCTCCAGACAGCGCATGACCGTATGCAGGGAGCCCCCGTAAGCCGCCTTAAACTCCGTGAGCCGCTCAAGTCGGCTGCTGCTTTCCAGATCATAATGATTCATTGACATAATCTTGAGAAGCTGCTCCCGCTTCTCCAAAGAATGAGCCAGCTTATCGGCAAATTCATCCTTGGTAAGCGTTTCATTTTCCGCCATCATCTGATTCAAATCGGCAATCCATAGCTCATTTTCCCTCTGCAGTAATGCGAGGAATATTTCTTCCTTTGTCTGAAAATAGTTATAAATCGAAGTTCGGGTAAAGCTTGTTGCGTTCCCGATGTCTTTCAAGGTGATTTCCTTGAAGCTTTTGGTCTTATAAAGCTTTTCACAGGCGTTGATGATTTCTTCCTTTCTTGCATTTGTAAGTTCAGGCGATCCCTTTGGCATCCTGTTTTCCCCCTGTTTTTAATTACACGGCTATGTGATGATATCACAATGATTCTGGCTGCAAATGAAAACACCATGACAAACAGCAGATACCGCAATTAATATTTTTTTCATAGCGTTGGTATCTTTGTTTTATTATGACGTCGTGTCAATATAGAGTGTAACGCTATTATGACGCTGTGTCAATATATTTTTAAAAATTTTCCCTTTATTTTTATTATTCTGTTGCTTCTTCCCCATTCAGATTTAGCATACAACAACCGCGAAAGAAGTACACGCTCATGGACAAAAAAACTGCCGCTTTGCAAAATTTTATTTGCTAAAGTGACAGTTTTGTGTCCTGTATGTTATTATATGGTAGCATCAAACTCACAAAACAGGGCGAAATATTCTACGGCTTATGCCCTGTACGTTATTATATAGCAGCATCAAACCTAAAGCCCTGCTGCGTATTGTATGTGCCGTTTGCCGTATAGCCGCTGGCGGCATTAGCCTGTGTCGTCATGTAGTAGTCAATCAACGACACATTTGTAGCAATCGAAGAACTATAGTCCTTAAAGAACCTCTCAATCGAAGACTGGGATTTCCGAAGGCGGTCTTCGTCCAGCGTCATGTTGCCGTTTTCGTCCAACGTAATCCCGAACTCCTTAAGCTTATCCTTGTTCTGTTCCGTCTTTTCCATAAGAGCCGCGAGGTTCGAGGTCACGCCAGAATTGGTGCTACTCTTGGCTGCGTCGATCGTGCTGTTGTAGTGTTCCACAAAGCTTTTTGTCGTGGCAAAAATACCTTCAATGTCAATCCTTCTAAACGCCTTCCTCGCATACTTTTCGCTATAAGGTTCAAGAAATGCATCTTCGGCAGTGAACTTTTCGATGTCCTCCTTGAGGCTATTAGTGCCTGACACCGACAATTTTTTGTCATCTGTGTCCGTATCTGCTGCTGTGTCTTTGCTTGCGCCCGCGCTTTGTACCGTACCTGATGAAAGACTTGCAAAACTGAGACGTGACATTACTGTCGAGCCGTAGCTTATCTTATTATCCTTTGAAAAAAGCTCCTGCACTTTTGAAATATCCGCTGACTTTAATTTATCCTCGTTTAGCTGCAAAGTGCCGTCACGCTTTACCGTGATGCCGATTTCCGCAAGCTTATCAGCGTTTGCGCTCGAACTCTGCATCATGCCCGCTACGTGTGATGTTTTTCTTGTCAGCGTGGATTTCTTTGCCGCGCCTACCACGTCATTGTACATAGACACATAATCTTTTACCGCGGAAACTGTCTTGTCTGCAGCGCTCGTCGTGCTGCCTGACGTTGTTTTGTAAGTGTTTTCGTTCTGCAGCGCCGAAACTGAATTTTTCAGGCTTGAAATACCCGAAGTCAGCTTTGAATTTGCCTCCTGCGTCTTTTGGGAAACTGTCGGATATTTTTTCTCGTACAAAATCTTGTCAAGGACGTTGCTTGAACTTGACCTTCTGCGGGACGTTGTGGTGTTGGTATTTGAACTGTTCCTGCTGCTATTGCTATTGTTGTAATAATCCTTTATAGCCCTGCGGTAGCCGCTGTTGTTATAATTCGACCAGTTCGAATACCACCTTGAATTTCTTGAAAATCCTGAGTAAAAATCCGAATAATTATAACTCATAATCCTCATCGCCTTTCATTAAAATATAATTGCATCGGCTGTCAAAGTGTTTTAATAAAGCTCCGCGCCGTATTCAATATCAATACCCTTGTTTTTGTCCAAGACATAATCCCTGCCTCCCACAGTCACAGTCTGCCCCGCCTTGAACATCTCGCCTTTCTGCTCATCCTCGTCATACCGATCGAGCCCGAAAATCTGCCCGTTGGAAAGCCTATCATATCTGCTGTCATATTCTTCCTTTGTAAAAAGCGCTGCCGTACCTTTATCCTCTGATAGATAATAAGTCTGCGAACTCTCACCGACGGTCACGGTAAAAAATCCGTTCTGTATGCCCGCACTCGCAAGCTTGCCGCGGATTTCGTCATTGGTATATTTTGAGTAAAGGCTGTGCTCCTTACCATTTGCCAAATCGCTCCAAAAGCCCGCGTATTCTGCCGCTTCTTTGTCGCGCCTATTATTAAAAGTGCCTATAATGTCTTCTGCCAAAACCTCACTGCGCGACATTATCGTATGCTCTTTTTTACCCTTGCCTGTGAACTTGTATATGGAATCTTTGTCAAAGCTCACTTCATTATCCTTTACGGACACATCTTTAGGATTGTCGTAGCCAAGCTTTTCCTGCAAGTCTTTAACGCTGCAGTATTTTTGCGCGCCCAGTTTCCCATCTTCATCCTGCTTCTGCACATAAAAGTTGTCGTCATCTATATTGTAAATGAAAGAGCCTTTGCTGATCTGCCCTGCCACTTCGTCTGCTGATGCCGCTTCTGGTTCATTCTGTTTCTGGCTTTTATCCTTATCTGTCTCGTTTTCCGTTGTTTTATTTTGAGCGGAAACAATCTTTGAAACCTCATCTTCTTTTGAAGCCTCGGGTTCGTTGTCCTTATTTGCGAAAAGCTGTGACAGAAGGCTCATTTTGTTATACTGAGCGGCGCTTTCCCAGTCCATATAGACTGTCCTGTTAAACTGTTCCAATGCACGTTGTACGGGTGTCTTTTCATTGGCGCGTTCCGACTCTCTCTTGGCTATCGCGCCCAAGTGCGTGCCCTTTGAAGTGTATAGTTTGAAAGCCGACCTTTTTCCGTTATTATATGTGTCGTTATTTAAAGCTTTAACAGCCGTGTTCTTGTCTGCACTGTTTTTAAACAGTCCTTGAACTTGATTCTGCTGCTGCTTATCGACCACCGCGCTTTTGGGCGGGAAAAACGTGTTATTTATTGAATTCCATATGTTCAATGCCATACTGCCACCTCCTGACATGCCTCAGCCTCAAATGCAGAATTAACGCCTACTGCTGATTATTTTTCACGGATTTCAGATAATTGCTGTATTTGATGGAATGTAAGCTGTAAAATCCGATGTTTAGTATTCAAAACACATAGAAGTTATCGAAACGAACCTTCTATTGATTACATTATATCACTTGTCAGTATAAAGTTACAGAGTAAATTGGAATTTTTTGTATATTTTTTGTCTTAATTATACCCCCCCCCCGTACATTTTTGTCAAGTAATCTTTATAAAATTTTTATAAACTTTGATAGATTGCTAGAAATCTTGCAAACGACACAGCACAAAGGCTTGTTACTGCATTAATTGTGTAATAATATACCTTATCGTAAGAAGTCCTATGCTTCTATGTCTCCAATAAAAAGCGCGCCCTATGCACCGCTAATCTAATTATAAAAAGCTGTTCTTCACTTCTTATAATATCGTCAATGAATAACATCCGCGCTACATTTTTCAAGTTTTACGGAAAAACGCGCGTATTCGCCCTTTACGCTTTCGACACCGATTTCACTGTCAAGGGCGTTTGCTGTCTTTGCCGCCATATAAAGCCCCATTCCCGTAGACTTGTACTTCGCGTTGCGGCGGTTTGCGCCCGTGTAGCCTTTTTCAAAAATATGGCGCATGTCGCTGTCTGATATGCCTTCGCCGTTGTCCTCTATATAAAGAGTAATCTCCCTGCTGTTAATATTGATTTTGCCTCTTTTGCTGCCTGTTACGCCGTTACTGCCTGTTTCACCGTCACTGTTTATCACGCTATTATTTCTTGTCATTCCGTTACTGCTTGTCACGTCATTACTGCTCATCACGCCGTTACTGTTTGTTTCGCCGCTACTGTTTTTATCCGCATTTTCTGTCCAGATTTTTATGTATGGCTCAGGCTTGTCGGAATATTTCACCGCGTTTGAAATAAACTGGTCTAAAATATACACAAGCCACCCTGCATCGGTATATACAAGTGTATCGTCATCAGATTTTACGCCTGCTCCTACATCTATTGTGAAATTTTTCTGAATGAGAAAAAACTGATTGTTTTTAATTGACGTCTTTATACATTCTGACAGTCGTGTCACTTTTATGTCAAGGTCTAATATCGGGCTTTGAAGGCGGCAGCCCTGCAAAAGCATATCCGTCTGGCGTTTCATGCGCTCAAGCTGTTCACGCATTGAAGCCCTAAGCTGTGTGTCCTTTTGCTTTTCGTTCATAATCAGACTTGCGGAAAGCGGCAGCTTTAACTCGTGGCACCATTTTGCGACATAGTCCTGCAATTCTAAGCTGTCGTCATATTGACACTGAAGCCTTCGCTGGAGGACAAAAACATCATGCTCAGTGATGTCCCCGTTTTCAAATTCTCCAAGCTCTGTGAAGATTATGTCATCGGTTTGAAGAAGGGATTTTATTTCGGATTTTCTTTTTAAATATTTTAAGGCGTGATACGCTAAGTCCGCGGCGACGCAGAGCATTATCAGAAAGTCTATGTATATCAGATATTTTAAATCTGCAGATTTTACAAGATATATAAAATACAGGCTGTAGGCGGCGCATATCAGGGTTGCAGCCACGGCTCTTGTTATGTGCTGTTTCATTGATAATAATATTTTTTGTTCCTTTCGCTTTTATGGTTTATTCATTCCAATAATCAATTGTCTCCTGCGATGTCGTCGAAATACCAAACAATTTATACATGAAATCTTCTCTTTCATCAAACATTTCAACAATAATAATCCTATCGCCGTCAATTCTGTAAAAAAAATAATTATGCCCTATATAAAGATATCTGTAATCACACTCTATATCATACATTGCCGATACCAAAACGCCTTTTTCAGCGAAAATTTTAAGTCCATTTACTGCATTTATAATTTTTTTCAAAGATTTTTCTGATATTTCCGCTCCAAATTCATTTGTCAAACGAGCACGTAATGTTTTAAGTTTGCGTCTTACAATTTGTGAATATTCAATCCGCCTCAATTTTTCACCCCTAATTCCACCTCTAATTCATCAGCAGATATTGTCCCCTCTTCACGTATTGAAATTTCAGCATCATTTAATTTGCTCATAAGCTGATATAGCGCCTTCTGCCTGTCAAGCTCATCCAGTTCTTTTATATCTATAATAGCGCACTGCCCATGCCCGTTGCGAGTCAAATATACTCGGTTGCCATATGTGACCTCGTTAATTACTTCTGTATAATTTCTTAAATCTGATATTGGTTTAATATTTGGCATATTCATTCCTCCGTTTTCAATATAAATTTATATTATTTTATACTTTTATTATATAAATTTACTGCAAATTATTCAATATATTCGCTTGTAAATTTACAGCATTTTTCTATCATCATCTCTCAAATAATACCCCAACCCCTTTTTCGTGCAAATAATTTCATCCCCGAACACGCTCTTAAGCTTACTTTTCAGGCGGCTGATAATTGTTGTGAGCGCGCCGTCGGAAATGTATTCGTCTGTGTTCCACAGACTCATCATAAGCTCGTCGCGCGTGACTGTGTCTGGCTTGTTTTCTACAAGGCTTTTCAGTATGCGACGCTCGGACTTTGTGAGGTCTATTTCCTTTCCGCCGCTGTACAGTGCTTGACTTGGCAGGTCAAAGCAGAGCGTATCCGTGATAAAGACGCGGTCGCGCACCTTATACTGGTAAGTACGTCGCAAGACTGCCTCGATTTTTGCCCTCAGTATATCAAGGCTGAATGGCTTTTCAATATAATCATCGCCGCCCTGTGCTATCGCCGTTATCTTGTCTTTGTCGTCGCTGCGGCTGCTTATGTATATAATCGGAACATCAGACAGGCGGCGGATTTGACTGCACCAGTAAAAGCCGTCATAATACGGAAGATTTATGTCCATAAGGATAAGCTGCGGAAGATTTTGCGTAAAATCCTGCGTTATGTTCTCAAAGTCCTGTACGGCAAAAGCCTCATATTTCCATTTTTTAAGAAAAGAGAGGATTTCCGAGGCAAGCGCTTCGTCATCTTCCGCTATCATTATTGTCATTTTGTGATGTGTCCTCCTTTTAATTCGTTTTCCAGCTTTTCCAGTATGTAATCAATATCTGTAAAAAACAAACTTATGCCACGATTGTGCATTGCCAAGACTTCACGCAGATTAATGCTCAAACTGTTTGCTAATTTATTGTGTATAACAACTGGCTTATTTTCAATCGTGTGAATATGGTCAAAATATTTCTCTATAATCGGAAAAGCATTTTGTATCAAAAAAGCATTGTCTTTTCCTGCAAACCTTCCAATGATGATTGTATTGCATTTTCCGTATTTCTTTATTTTATTTTCTATGATAGCTTTATATTTCTCAACCTGTGAACTAATCGGAATCATCCAATACAGCTCTGTATTCTTTCTATCATGAACTGCTAAAAAATGCGGACGATAATTACCGTTCTCCTTGTTGCTCATTAAATGTTTATCCTGTATCATCTCAAAGAACTCGTCCTTAATATGATATGAGTCCCCTGTTTTTATCTCCATAATTTATTTCTCCGAAAAAAATCCCCATCAAAACTGACAGGGATTTTTACAAACTATACCATTTTTATCCCACCTGTATAGCAAGCGGCAATCATTGACATACCGAATTACTTATATCCCACACCATCGGCAAGTGGCAAAAAATTTTATTATGCTTCTTATATCCCGTCGCATAACAAACGGTAAACATTTGCTCTTGCCTATAGTATAGCATGATTATTGAAAAAAGCAACGACTTTTTTGCAATATCTTTGCCATACTATGAATAATATTATAACTTCAAATATAAAATTTTATTTTCTATTCAGATACCAATAATACCCTGCAAACACCAACTGCCTTTCAGCGCCGTCAAAGACTGGCTCCAAAGTCTTGTCAAACCATTCGCTTACTATCGTCTTATCCGCTCCTGCGCCTTCAATTTTGGCGTTTACGTTTGACTGCGTGAGCATAAATTTGACAAAGGCAATTTTATCAAATTTGTATGTGAGTTCAAAGTCCTTTTGCGTTTCAATCCTAAATTCATACGGGGATATATCTTCATTTGTCCATACATCTTCATTCCTTGGCGGTTTCGGGTAATTTTTTAAATATTCATCATGCCACCAGTCTGTATATGCTTTACTATGTTTCACACCGTCAGACATTCTGTCTGTTATCCAAAAATCATAAATGATTAGCGGCGCGCCATGGCTTAAAAGCTTTTCCGCATTTGATAAAAAGCGCTCCCTGTCCACCCATGGGATAACGCCCGCCGCTGTCGCTATATCATAAGGCATTGGAGGAACAGGAATTTCCTCCACCTTTGACTGAGAAAAGCAATATCCGTTTTCTCCTAAAAAGTCTTTTGCGGCAGCAACCATTTCCTCCGATATGTCAACGCCTGTCACTTTTTCACATATGAGTTTCAGCGCCTTTGAGGAAAGTCCCGCGCCGCAGCCTATGTCTATTCCGTTTGTAAAGTTATCGGTTATTTTTAAGTCTGATTTGATTATGTCAATCACCCTTGAATGAATAAATGGTCTGTCATTCGCGTAGCCTGCTGCTATTCTCTTTGAATTAAATGAATTGCTGTCCATATATTATACTCCCTTAAACCATTGACACGTTATCATATCTTGCCCTTCTTAAATTTTTCTGCTTCCTTAATTTTTATAAACAATCCAGCACAATAATACCATACTACTATTACTAAATATGTCTTTTCTTCTGAACAGCGCTCCACTACTCCTGTTTTAATAAAAACATACCAATCGTATATCAAAAAAATAATCTCAAGCATAAATATCGCGTAAGAAAAAACACCTAATAGACTCATTTCATTTCGTTTTTTTGCGCTTGTTGTTGTTCCCCAAGTAGTTTTTTCTGCAATTAGCATTGCAGCTAATTTTTTATTTTTAATGGTAATTTTTTTGCTAAATGTTTTAAATGTCATAGAATGTATTCTGCATGACACTATAAAGCATATTAATGTTATTACCGTCATATATATCATGGCTAAAAAATCGCACATAAATCGCACATTACATACCTCACGATTCCAATTAGTTCACTTCTTTACACATTCAATTGTCTTCAAAACATTATG
Organism: uncultured Lachnospiraceae bacterium; assembly: GCA_947625775.1. Classification (GTDB taxonomy): domain Bacteria; phylum Bacillota; class Clostridia; order Lachnospirales; family Lachnospiraceae; genus COE1. Next base: position 20,715 of record CANQPM010000010.1, read on the forward strand.
CATAATCACTTTCCATAATTTCCAGTTATAATACGGCACTCTTAATGCTCCTTTGCCTGTGTGATACGCTGTCCAAGCTCAGAAGATACAGCCACATGAAACATATCACATTCCTTATCCGTTTCCTCATCATAACAATAAAAAACATACTCCTCTGAAACAGTTTCCAGCTTGCCTGTTGCCTCATTAAGTTCCATATTATGCTCATAGCACCAGTTTCCATCATAGTCTGCGGTTTCCTCATCCTCAGACGCGGCGGCGCAAAATTCTTTGACCTGTCCGTCATCAAGCCAAATGCCTTCCTGCGTTGTGTACTCTATCATTACAGGTTCTCCGCCAATATACTGATATGTTGAAAAATAATGATTCGCCGCCCCGCTGCGCTCCATTCCGTAAATAAGCTTATTCTCTTGGTCGAAAACCGCAAGCGATATATCATTGAGGCGCGCATTATGCTCAAACATATGTTTCTCGGGATTCCATACAAGATAAATCCATTCCTGCCTGTAATTGCCATTCGGCGTATCAAACTGCCTGATGTCCAGATATCCGTCAAAATTGACGTCCTCCAGCTCAAAGCCAAGCGTATCTTTCATAGAATCGTAAATCCATGTCGCATCAAAGAGCGCAAGCTCAGGTATGGAAATCGTCTGCAGCGCCTTGTCACCGTCGCGCACCTCCACAGACTGCAGCGCATAGCAGCCGCGCTCCATATCCCAATACGCCGTCAGCTCAAACGTAAACTCGGGCATATCCTCCCGAATCTTGCCCTTCTGCGTTACAGTAAAATATGCCTCGCTCCGTTTCTTTTCATAAAAATCCGCAAGCTCATCATCTGAAATCGGATTGTCGCGCAAATTAATTTCTGCCATTGCGTTTAAACCGTAAAGCGGCGTTATATCAGAAATCTGATTGTCGCTTAAATCAATATCCATCGCTGCGTCCAATCCCTCAAGCGGTGAAATGTCTGAGATATTGTTTGCGCCAAGTTCCAGATATGTGATTTTATCAAGCCCCGCAAGTGCGCTGATATCATCAATCTGGTTGCGACGCAGGTTGAGATGTTCCAGCTTTTTAAGGTTTTTTAACGCGGAAATATCATCAATCCCACACTCTGCCGCATATAGGTCGGTCAAACTGTTCAGATTGGAAATCGCTGTGATATCGGTGTGCGTACTTGCATTGTCACCAATATGCAAAACCTCCAATCTGTCCAAACCGCCAAGCGGCGAATAATTATTGATGGGATTGTACGCACAGTCAAATTCTTTCAGATTAGTCAGATTTTGTATGGGTTTAATATCTGAAATATCATTATTGCGCACAGAAAGATATTTTAAGTACGTAAGCTTTTCCACTCCATTCAAGGTTTGAACGCCGCACCCGCTCAGCTCGACGCGCTCCAAATTCTGAAACCACTGCAAGTCCTCAAACGGCGTGGCGCACTCATCTTCCATCTCAAAACTAGTAATGTAAAGCACATCGTTTTTCGTTATCGGATCATCAGTCGCTCCTAAAATTTCCCGCGTTTTCGCCTCAATCGCGGCAGACTTAAAAACAATTTCCTCGTCTGCCGCGCTTTCAAAATCTGTACTTTCGCTCTCTGTGACTGACTGATTTTCGGAAGCGTCTTCCTTATATCCGCAGCCATAGCTCATCAAGCTTATCAATATTGCAATACCCGCCAAAATACTTATCTTTATTTTCATACTTACCTTAATCCTTTAAAACGCCTATAAATATAGACGTTTGTGAAACTCTATTCAGTAATGTAGAGTTTAGGCAAAATCTGCATTATTCTCTGACATATCCCGCCACTATCATACGCTGCGCCTTTTCATTATAAAAAATGTCCTCGTACTCTGTCCCCTTTTTGCTCACGCGCATATCTATGAAAAGCCCTGCCTCTTTGCCCGCATCATAAACCATCTTCTGCCGCAAGCCGTCTATATACTTTTCATCTGCATACCCCTTGGACTGCATATTTCTGAAAATCTCCGCCCCAGAAATCTTTTTGACTGTTTCGGCATCTCTGAGATTATTCAATTTTTCCGCAATCTCCGTGACATAATACTTTTCAGCATACGGGAAATTCTGCGCTTGCTCATTAGTAATGTAAAAGTCTTTCTTTTTGGCATTCGCCATAGACTGAACTGCCACCATGGCAGCTGCCTCGCCTGTTTCGCCAAAGTACATTTTCTCCCATACACCATTGGTAAAGCTTTTTATCTCATCAAGAAATTCCTCGCCGTAGCGCTCATATTTATTCTGCCCCACGCCGCTTACATTGAGCATCTGCGACATATTGAGCGGCAGCTTGACGCACATGTCCACAAGCGTCTTGTCCGAAAAAATCAAGTATGGCGGCAGCGCCTCTTTCCTTGCCAGCAGCGCCCGCAGCCTGCGCAGATTGTCAAAAAGCTCCAATCCTCTTGAATTTAGTATGTCCGACCTGCGCGCTGATGCCTTTGGCGGATTTCCTGCAGTAACAGAAGCGTTTTTAGGTTTTTTCATAATAACCGTCTGCTGTCCGCCTGACACGTCACGCGCCTTGCCTGTCAGACGCAAAAGCGCATACTTGTCCTTTGTGACATCGAGTATTCCTTCCACAAGCATATGGTTGATAAGCTGCTTGATTTCGACCTCATTCATATCGTTGAGACTCGCAAACGACTGGTATGATGATACCTTGTATTCCCTCAGCTTTGCGCGGTCATTGCCTGAGAGCGTTCCCGCAATCACATTTATTCCGTACCGCCCGCGTGTTTCCGATATGCAGAAAATAACCCTTTTCGCCTGCTCCGTCATATCCACTGTGTCATAATCCTGTCCGCAGACAGAGCAGTTACCGCACGCGCCGCTGCCGTATTCGCCAAAGTAATTCAAAATATATTCGCGCAGACAGCCTGTAGTCAGACAGTAATAATTCATCGCCTGCAGACGCTGCTCGTCACGCTCACGAACCGCCTCATTCTGCTCTTGCGTCATTTCTGGATTTGGCTCCTTGTTATCAAGCAGAAAACGGTTTATCATGACATCCTGCGCCGAATAAAGCAGAATACACTCTGACGGCTCACCGTCACGTCCCGCGCGCCCTGCCTCCTGATAGTAGTTTTCTATGCTTTGCGGCATATTGTAGTGGATAACATAGCGGACATTCGATTTGTCTATTCCCATTCCGAAAGCGTTAGTCGCTATCATTACAGGACATCTGTCGTAGATAAAATCCTCTTGATTAAGCTGACGTTCCTCATTTGTCAAGCCTGCGTGGTATTTTGTCACGGATATCTGGGAAAGCTTCAGCTTTTCATACAAAGCGTCAACGTTTTTTCGCGTGGCGCAGTATATTATTCCGCTTTCATCTACATGTGCGTTTATGTAATCGGTCACGTATGCGTCTTTTTTTGACGGAGTTTCCACGGCAAAATACAGGTTTTTCCTGTCAAAGCCTGTCACCAGAAGCTCAGGCTTTTGCAAGCCCAGTACGCAGACTATATCCTCTTTTACATTTTCCGTTGCAGTCGCCGTGAATGCGCTTATAATAGGGCGTTTGCCAAGCGCGTTTATAAACTGCACTATTTTCAGATAACTCGGTCTGAAATCCTGCCCCCATTGTGAAATGCAGTGCGCTTCATCTATTGTGAGCATGGAAATGTCCGCTCCGCGCGCAAATTCCAAAAAGCCGTATGTTTCCAAGCGTTCGGGCGCGACGTATATTATCTTATACTGTCCTCTTGATGCCAACGCCAGAGCTTTTGATATTTGGTTTTCCGTAAGTGAGCTGTTTATGTATGCCGCGTGGATTCCTGCCTGATTTAAGGCTTGGACTTGATCTTTCATAAGTGAAATGAGCGGTGAAACGACTAGAGTTATTCCTTGCATTAACAGTGCGGGTATTTGGTAGCATATCGACTTGCCCGCGCCAGTCGGCATTATGCCCAGCGCATCTCTGCCGTTTAAGATAGCGTCAATTAATGTTTCCTGTCCATCTCGGTACGTGTCGTAGCCGAAATATTTCTTGAGTGCCTCGTATTTGTCCATTATACTCCTTTTTCGATATATAATATTAGCTTTGCAATATTTTATCATATGCATAAGCCCTGTGAATATTTGTAAAAGTTACTGTATTAGTTTATAATATGCACGCTGATAAGTCAAGGATTAAATTTTTCATATTAAAACAAGTTAAAATTTGAAATGAAAAAAATCACAACGTAAAAAGATGTCCGCAAAATACGGATGTCTTTTTTAACGGCATAATTTGTGTGCTACCTCTTGTGTGCTACTTGTGTGCTACCTGTGTGCTACGTGGCAAAATTTAAGGCTTCCGCTGACAATTTACATCAACGAAAGCCCTTGATTTTACTGTATTCTTTAGAATTTGCCAGCCTTAGCCGCTTCCTCCACCGAAACAGCCACAGCCACCGTAGCGCCAACCATCGGGTTGTTGCCCATGCCAATCAAGCCCATCATCTCAACATGCGCGGGAACTGATGAAGAACCTGCGAACTGAGCGTCTGAATGCATACGCCCCAAAGTATCTGTCATACCGTAAGAGGCGGGACCTGCAGCCATATTGTCGGGATGGAGTGTACGACCTGTACCACCGCCTGAAGCAACTGAGAAATACTTCTTGCCTGCCTCAATTCTCTCCTTCTTGTATGTACCTGCAACAGGATGCTGAAATCTTGTAGGATTGGTTGAGTTACCTGTGATAGATACGTCAACATTCTCCTTCCACATGATGGCAACGCCTTCGCATACATCATTTGCGCCATAGCAGTTTACCTTGCCGCGAGGACCGTTAGGATCTGAGTATGACTTTCTGAATACTTCCTTTACAGTGTTTGTATAAGGATCATACTCTGTCTCAACAAATGTAAATCCATTGATACGCGCGATAATCTCCGCAGCGTCTTTTCCAAGACCGTTAAGAATAACCCTGAGCGGTTTCTGGCGAACCTTGTTTGCCTTCTCAGCGATACCGATAGCGCCCTCTGCCGCCGCAAATGACTCATGACCTGCAAGGAAGCAGAAGCACTCTGTCTCTTCTTCAAGAAGCATCTTGCCTAAATTACCATGTCCAAGACCAACCTTACGGTTGTCCGCAACTGAACCAGGTACACAGAAAGCCTGTAAGCCTTCTCCAATCGCAGCAGCCGCGTCAGCAGCCTTTCTGCAGCCTTTTTTGATCGCGATTGCAGCACCTACAGTGTATGCCCAGCAAGCATTCTCAAAGCAGATAGGCTGTATCTTCTTAACCTGATCGTATACGTCAAGACCTGCGTCCTTTGTGATTTTCTCCGCTTCTTCAAGTGAGGAAATACCGTAGCTATTTAAAACCTCGGTAATTTTATCTATTCTTCTTTCATAGGATTCGAATAATGCCATAATTATTTTACCTCCTTATCTGTTCTCGGGTCAATAATCTTAACGGCATCAGCAACGCGTCCGTACTGACCTGACGCCTTTTCCCAAGCTGTGTTTGGATCATCGCCCTTCTTGATGAAGTCCGTCATCTTGCCAAGGCTTACAAACTTGTAGCCGATAATCTTGTCGTCCGCGTCAAGAGCGATACCCGTAACATAGCCCTCTGCCATCTCAAGATAACGAGGTCCCTTCTTTAATGTGCCGTACATAGTGCCGACCTGGCTTCTAAGACCCTTACCCAAGTCTTCAAGGCCAGCACCTACAGCAAGGCCTTCCTCAGAGAATGCCGACTGTGAACGTCCGTAAACAATCTGGAGGAACAGCTCCCTCATAGCCGTGTTGATAGCGTCACATACAAGGTCTGTATTCAATGCTTCGAGAACAGTCCTGCCAGGAAGGATTTCAGCCGCCATCGCAGCCGAATGTGTCATGCCTGAGCAGCCAATCGTCTCAACTAATGCTTCCTGAATGATACCCTCTTTTACATTAAGCGAAAGCTTGCATGCACCCTGCTGAGGAGCGCACCAGCCAATGCCATGTGTAAAACCTGAAATATCCTTCACATCTTTTGCTTTTACCCATTTTGCTTCTTCGGGAATAGGTGCACAGCCATGATTGCCGTCGCGGGCAACTGTACACATTTCTTCAACTTCTTTTGAATAAATCATGTGAAAACTCCTTTCGATTACAAAATTAATATTACACACACAAATATTGTCGCACAATTTCCTAAAAATAGCAATTAAAAAATAGTATTTTCGTCAAATTTTTATCAATTTTTATCTACGACTACCCCGTCTTTTTTGAAAATGCTGTCTGCCTTGATAAAACCGCGCACTGACGAAGTCGGGTACACGTTTGTGCCGCGCCCGATTACCGTGCCAGGGTTCAAAACGCTGTTGCAGCCTATTTCCACGTTGTCGCCGAGCATTGCGCCCATTTTTTTCAAACCAGTTTCAATGCTGCCAAAGCTTGATTTTACTACGACAAGGCTTTTATCGCTCTTTACGTTTGAGGTTATCGATCCCGCGCCCATATGCGCCTTGAAACCGAGTATGCTGTCGCCGACGTAATTGTAATGCGGCACTTGGACTTTGTTGAATAAAATCACGTTTTTAAGCTCTGTGGAATTGCCGACTACCGCGCCCTTTCCTACTATCGCATTGCCGCGTATGAACGCGCAATGGCGTATTTCCGCGTCTTCGTCTATTATGCAGGGACCGTTTATGTATGCCGTCGGGGCTACCGTCGCGGATTTTGCTATCCAAATATTTTCTCCGCGCTTTTCATACCTGTCTTGCGGCAGTGTATTGCCAAGCTCGACAATATATGCGCTGATTTTCGGCAACAGCTCCCATGGATATGTTGCGCCATCAAAAAGCGGCGCGGCGATCGTTTCAGTTAAATCGTATAGGTTTTTTATCTGCATTTGTTCCATGATAATAATAATCCTCCATTTTAGGCGTTTCCTTTATTATATATCAGATTAAGGCATAAGTACAGAAAATATTTTTACGGCTAATCTTTTGCCAGTTACTGAATATACGCATATCGATTTAATATCAAATTTAACAGCGCCCGCTTATTCTCGAAGCTCTATCATAGCGGGTTTCAAAGACAGATTCTCCTGCTTTCATATTCTTCGGGGACTTTATATATATCGCCCCCTTGTGATTACAGGATATCCATTTCCCGCCGCTGTGCGAAATAATGACCACTGACTATAGCAATACTAATAGCAAATACTAAAAATATCTCTGCATTATGTTGAAATAAATCAGCTTAAATGATAGTATAAAATTATCGGTTCGCTAATCAATTTTTTAAATTACAAATTTAAATGAAAGGAAGTACATATGGAACAGAAAATAAAGGGAAAATGTAAATACTGCGGTGCCGAATATACAATTGGTTATATGGGCAAGCATTTAAAGTCATGCCGTATGCGCCAGTCTAAGCTGTCAAGTGAAAAAGGTACTAAAAAGTGCGGATATTTTCTTTTAAAAATCTATGCAAAATACGATAGGGATTATTGGCTGTTTATTGAGATAAGCGAAAATGCTACCTTGATGAATTTGGATGATTTTCTGAGGGATATATGGCTGGAATGCTGCGGACATCTAAGTGCATTTGAAATAGACGGCATAAGTTATGAGGTTGCGCCTTATGACGATGGATTTGGCGAGCCTGCCGAGGACATGAATCACAAGCTCAAAACCGTCCTGCGCACAGGAATGACTTTTGATTATGAGTATGATTTTGGCTCAACGACAGAGCTTAAAATATCAGTCGAGGATTACAGGATTGGAACCCAAAAGAAAGAAAAGCTGACAATTCTCTCAAGGAACAATCCGCCAGTTATCATGTGCAGCAATTGCGGCAAAAAGCCCGCTGCGGCTGTACATGCTGAATATATGTGGGACGGCGATGGATTTTTCTGCGAAGACTGCATTAAAACATTGGACGATGATGAGCAGGAGTTCCTGTTAGATGTATGTAATTCACCGCGTATGGGAGTCTGTGCATATAATGGAAGCGATATTTATCCCGACCAATTTGTGCCTGATGTTGAACCGCCTGCTTCAAAAAAATCATAAAAATAATTTCCACTTACTGATATCTTTTTGATAATTCAGAAGCTGCCACACTAAGTAAAATCTATACAAATTAATGTGGCAGCTTTTTTTACAGCCTTCCTCAATCTGTCACTATACGCAAATCACAGCGCTCTTCTATCCGATATGCCGAAAAATACTGCTCCTCCAGCGGAATCCAACGCTCGCGGAAAACTGCCGCCTGTGATTCGCCGTTACGTTGCAAAATCCTCTCCATCTGCTCATGCTCGGAAATACTCAAAAAAATACGTAAATCATACGCCGCCCACAATGCTGGATGGCAGCTATACGAGCCTTCCACAATATTTACCGCACAGGCGCGCGCCTTAACAGGCGGTTTTAACGACTGTGTACTACAGTCATACGGCTGATATGTGACATATTCCGCTCCGTTTCTCAGCGGCAGCAGGATTTCCGAATAAAATCGCTCATAGTCAACATTACCGCCAGCCTCACTAATCCTCTCTGCCGTGCGCTGTTCGGGGCGCAGAAAATAATCGTCCATATGAAAAACCGCGCAATCCATCTGTTTTTGCAGGCACGCCGCAAGAGTTGTCTTTCCTGCGGCGCATCTGCCGTCAATTGCAATGATTAGTGGCTGCCTGTCTGACGAAAGTGCCGAAACAGCTTTTATGATTTTGTCCGTCGCACCCTGCATTTGCATATCAGTTTGCCTCTAATTCGGGTTGTTTCTTTTTAGCGCGCCGAAACGGCACAAGCTTTGTGCGATCAAGCGCTACCATAATCATAGGAATCAGCACAAGCTGCAAAATAATTCCTGGGATTGCGTTAAGCAGCGCGCCGCCGATAAACATCTGGAAAGTAAACGCATTGCCGCCAAGCCCGAGCAGCACAGCCTGCACCACGCCCCAGACAATGCGCCCTGCAACCATTGCCATCAGCATACAGCGGTACAGCGCCTTTGTGCATTGCCAGCGTGATTTTTCATATAAAAAACCCGCGACAAAAGCGTATGTGGCAAGCTCAAATGCCATGCTCACAGCCGTGGGATATAAAGGCGGCATTCCAAAAAGAAACGAGCGGAAAACAGGAAGGATAAATGCCATAGGAAGACCATATTTCCAGCCGCATACCAGCGCGCAGAGAAATACAGGTATGTGCATTGGCAGGAGCATATTTCCGATTTGCTGTATCTGCCCCGTAAAGAAAGGCAGCACAAGTCCTATCGCAAGAAACATTGCCGTAAGCGTAAGATTTTTAATAGTTTTGTTTTTCATGTCTAACACTCCTTTTCTGGCTTATTTATTGATAAGAAATCCTTTCGGATTCACATCAATTAATATAGGTATTTGCGAAACTCTGTTCAACAACATAGAATTTAGAACACATTCGCAATTACCTATTACATTAATAATTTTGCCTTTGTCATTTTTAATAAATTTTTTCTGTCAAATTCATTATACCGCTAAGACACCGACGTTGTAAAGGTTGATTTTTGGCGACTCTACGACTCTGTCTGCAGGTATTTTTCAATCAGTTTTGGCTGTATCAACGGGTATGTCCAGTTTTCGGGCAGCTTGTCCATAAGCGCAACTTTCTCTATTTCATGCTCCAAAATACCCGAAAATTCCATTATTTCCGCAAAGAATAGCAAGCCAAACGATTCTTCTCCTGTTTCATTTGCAATGGTTTTACCTGTCACTGAATATACGCATATCGGTTTGATGTCAAATTTAACAGCGCCTGTTTCCTCACGAAGCTCTCTCTCAGCAGTTTCCATGATTGTCTCTCCTGCTTCCCGATGACCTCCAGGAACTTCGTATGTATCACGTTCCTTGTGTTTGCAGAATACCCATCTGCCGTCGCTTTTTGAGATAATAACTGCGAATTTCAGCAGCTCGTCATCAACCGTATCATAAAATTTTACTTTCGGCATATCGCTCTCCTTATTAACAACAGTACACAGCTTTCCCTTGAGGACATACCCTATCTTTTCATAGCAGGCATTTGACGCAGTATAATCCGCGTCTGTATAAAGCATTGGCACACAGCCTGCGTCTTTTGCACGTTTTGTCACCTGATAAACCAGATTTTCGGCATAATGCCTCCTGCGGAACTCAGGGCGGGTAAACACAAGATTAACCGATGCCATACTGCCCTGCACCGCATACTTGCAGCTTGCCACATTATTTCCATTTTCATCTTTCCAGAAAAACATATTTCCTGTGTTTATAAATTTTTCCGCGTCAAGGCGGTAAGCATCGCGGCTCTTTTTGTCGATGCCTATTTCCCTGTGGAATAAATCCATAAAATCAACCAATTCATTAATGTCCTTCTCACGGCACTGGTATATAGAGCCGTCAGCTGCATTGAGTGGCTTTATGGGATTAGGACAGTCATATGCAAACATATTCGTGGAAATCGAAAGCGCCTTGCCATCCATAGCTGCCCTTTTAATAAAAAACTCTGCCAAATCATATTTGAGGTTAAAATGGTATTTGCCATTTAATAAGGAATATTCTGACGCTGTCTGGTACGCCTTCTCCATTTCAGCGGCTGTCGCATCATCAGGAGTCCATATCCATACAGGATACGGCTCGCGCGTAAAACAGATAATCAGCCTTTCATGGTCGGTCAAAAGCAGCCCGCACTTTCCGCTAATGATACGGCGCAGCACAAAAAATGTATATTTGTCATTCTCCAGTATTCTAAAATCTCTTTCATCTGCAAAATTGTCCATATCACACCTCCGATTTAGCTGTTCCGTAAATACTAACACATATCGGCATAAAAGTCCAGTTTTCAAATTTTATAAGCTTTAAATTTTTTCAAAATATACCGCACAAATCTCTCCGCTAAACCCATGCCGTTCCTGTTATGTACATTGTGCTTGGCATATGCTTCGCGCTTATCGGAGGGGTTATTTACAAGCATCAGGAAATAAAGGGAAGGTAGTGTCAAATTCCCGCAGAAACAGCAGGTTATCTATTGTGATTATTGATTTACACCAGTTTTCGGCGACATACCATTCCTTGTAGTCGTTGTACCACGTCCATGGGACATTAAATGAACCGTCAGGAAGCTGAGTGTTTTTGATATATTCGCACTCAGCACGGCGGAGTTCTTCTAAGTCTTTGCTGTAAAATCTGCTTTGGCGTGATGGCATAAACTCCGACGGTCTTGGAATGTATTCGCCCCAGCGCGAAGTATCGCGGCAGATGGATTTATCTACGATTTCATCAAGCTTTGCAAGAAACGATTTACCGTCAAACGGCATACAGCCTGCTTCTTTGCAGTAATCATAAAGCGAGATAAAACAGCCTGCGATATGCCGCTCAATCGGCGCGCTATTTATAAACCACTCTGCCGCTTCTTTTGCGATTTTGATGCCTTTTTCGCGCAAAGCGCTCCCACTGTCGGCGTATTTGATGATAAAACCTGCAAGCGCCGCAGATGGATTATACTCAAACAGGCTGCCCTGTTCAGGATATTTCCACCATACTGCGCAAGGACAGTCGTTGTTTGACGGAACTGTATTCATCCATTGGTGGTTATGCGCAGAGTCAAAATCTGAGCCGCTTTCAAGATAGTTTAAGATGCCTTTGACAATCGGATGCGTGCGCTCTGTCCCGCCGATTTTACTAATATATACAGTTGCTTTCCACACACCCATCGGCGTGGAGGCAGGATTAAAATTATCCGCCTCTATTCCCCAGCCAAAACCGCCGTCGTGGTTTTGATAAGCTGACAGGGCGGATATCACGTCTTCGGCAGAACCTTTTTCAAAGTGATGCCTGAAAATTGCCAAGTCTATCGGACGGGCGTTTCTCAAAATAAATGCGCGTGCTTTTTCGTAGGTGTTCATTGTAAATTCTCCTTTCAATCGGGTTTTAAGCTTGTTACTCTTTAATTTTACAGAACACTCTGCGGATTGTCTTGTAAAAATCCGACATGTGCGATTTTAAGCGCATGTGTCGGCGTCATGCCATGACGAGAACGAAAGTCATTCAAAAGATGCGGCTGGTCTGTGTAGCCGTATTTTTCTACCATATTCAAAATATCCGCACCGCCGCGGGCAAGCTCCTGCCATACAAGCTGATAGCGTATCAGATTTGAGAGAGTTTTTGGACTGATGCCGACGCTGTCTGCGAAAATGCGCTCCATTTTCCGCTCCGACATAGCATTGATGCGTGCAATTTCGGATATTTTTCTGTGTCCGTGGTACTTTATCATATCGTTTACCGCGTTCATAAAATCATAGTTAAGGCGGTCTGAATTAAGCCTGCGAAGAAAAACCTCCTCCGCTGCGCGCGCTCTTTCGGTCAGTGTGTTGAAGCGTAAAGCAATCTCTGTCAGCTCGGCTGTGATGCCTTGAAAAAATTCGTCCGGATGATATGCTTGGTTTTTCGTATGCCGAAAGCTTTCAGGGCTGAACAGCATCGCTGTCCAAAAAAAGAAGCGAATGCCAAAGATTGATGATGAGACGGCTGCGTCTGTCGCCTCGCAGGATTGGTATGTATGCTCGTCCATTGCGCAAAAGCTGGCATCAATTGTGTGATTGGAATGATTGACTTTGATGATTATGTCCATGCAAGTGTCGGGAATTACAAGGCGTCCCGATGTCTTTGGCTGTATCTGCGGATGTTCATTTCCCCAAAAACAGCGGACATACGGCTTTAGAGCATCGCTTGGCGGCAGCTCGCAATAGTCGTTGTTTTTCAAAAACGGCGTAGATGTCAAGGGATGATATGAAAGAGACAGGGTGCTTAATTTCTGGTTCATTTCACTACTCCTAACCAAACTAAGGAAAAACCTTTTCAAATTCTTCGCAGACCACTTTCATTTTCTCATCAAACTTCTTGCCGATAGCGTTCATCTCCTTTATAAAAAACGCCCGATGAACTGCTTTCCAGTATTCAAGGGACAGATCTCCTTCACCCTCACGATATGCGTGATCCGGTGACACTTCGTCAAACGGAATCACATAGACTTTCGTTGTTTTGACAATACATACCGCATTATCATGGGAGTCTAATACGATACTGTATTCTCCGATCTTTGGGAGCGGTTCATTTTCGGCATCGTAAACAGGATACGCTGACGAAGTAGCCGTCTTTCTTTCGGCTAATACAAGTTCTGCCAGTCTGTCGGCATCTGTCCCAAAGCTCCATGTTTCATATTCTCCATCAACACCAAATTGTTTCCACATTCTCTCCGCATCCATCTGGCACGCGCCTCCTCAAATCTCGGTTTTGCTCATTAACATAGTAACATGAAGATGCGGTTTTGTCTATGCTGTGATAGTCCTGTGCTATGATTGTGCACACTTTAAAAGATTGATTGTTTCTATCAATAACTAAGATTCGACTTTAAATATGGATTTGAAAATCTCCAAAATCAAAAATACCACTCCCCTGTCTCAACTGCTTGCTATCCTCTAAGCTGTCAAACGCTGTTGCAATTCGATTGACTATATCAATCGGAATGGTTAATTGATGATGTGCGGGCAGAATACGGTTTATGTCTAATTGCTGCACTTTTTTTACCGACTGTCTAAAAAGCTTTGGATCTGTTGTCGGATAAAAGGCATCAAGACAACCGCGATATATTAAATCACCCGAATATAAATATTTTCTTTCTTGCTCATAGAAACAACAATGTCCAGGTGAATGCCCAGGAGTATGGATAACCGTTAATAGTCTATTCCCCAAGTCTAAACAGTCACCATCACGAAATATTCTTTGTGGGACACCTTGATATATTCGGTATTCATCAGGGTTAAAATCTGTCGGGAAAATACAGGGTTTACAAGTAAGATTGTTTTTTACAACCTGTAAAGATATAGGGAATTGGGTAGACAACCATTCTTTTTCCGCTTCATGAACTGCAATATTATCAAAATGCTTATGACCGCCAATGTGATCCCAATGTACATGTGTAGTTATAACCATTACGGGAAGTGCCGTTAAACTGTCTATAACCTTTTTAATATTTGCAACACCCAATCCAGTATCGATAAGAATGGCGTTATTTGTCCCACATAACAAGTAACTATGAGTTTCCTCCCAATGTTTATACTCACTGATTGCGTAAGTATCAGTATCTATTTTTTCTACTTCAAACCAATTGTCCACTTTTTTACCGCTCACTCATATTTTGATTTTTCTTTGAGTATATCAAAAACACAATTTTTACTTCCTGTTCCTCTTCCTCACGCTCTTAATAATATCATTCACATCACTTTCTTCATATCCGACTGATGCCGCCCATTTTTGCGCTTCATCCAATGATTTCTCCAACTCCTGTACCGTAGGCATCTTCAATGTCTTTAGCATAATGGCATCACCAGACGCATACGCTACCAGCTTATCCCCTGTATTAATAGAAAGCATTTTCCTTATGCTGATCGGAAGTGATATCTGCCCTTTTGAAGAAACAGTCAAAACCTGCATATCCATAAACATACCTCTTTCATAAATAAATTGTAAGAATTTCTTACATATAGTATGCCATAAAAGTATTTTTTATTCAAGCCTTTTATGTACAATCCTCGGCAATACCAAGTATCCCAATCATTCAATAGATAACCACGCCCATCAGCTTTGCTTTTCTCCACCATACATCACAACCATTACTTTACATAGTGATTTTTTAAACCTTTTTGAATACTGGACAGTATAACCTGTCTATGATATACTCTCTGCATAGTATTACGGGGAGATAAAATATCCCAAGGGGGGTATTCAGCCTTTGCTGGAATCTGATAAGAGATGAAAAATTAAACATCAAACGCCTTATGATGTGGTTTATACAAATTTTGTGGGAAGCATCGTTTATAAAGATGACTGGCAGATTGCTGTTCAGGTTGAGAATGGAAAAATGGTATATGACAGGAGCATGAAATGAATAAAGTTGTCGGTGAAGCAATTAAAGAAGTTAAAGAACTGGAACAAAACACTCCCTCTGGAAAACATATTATTACAGGAGATGTTCGAAAATTATCATCTAAATTATTCAGGCAAATTGATGACAAAAGCATTGAAAATGTTTTCATCATATGCGAAGAATTATTGAATGAGCGCTCATGGGCACTGGGAGTAATTGCATTTGACTTTGCATATCGAATGAAAAATTATTATAATGGATCAACATATGATATTTTCTATCACTGGCTGAAAGATTATGTAAGGGGCTGGGGAGATTGTGACGATTTTTGTACACATGCCTTTGGAGAACTGCTAAGGCAGCAAAAATCATTATTTGTGAAAATAATCACGTGGACAGATGATAATGATTTTTGGGTAAGACGGGCTTCTGCGGTTATTCTGATCCCTGCCATATTGAAAAATGATTATGAAGGAATAGAACCATTTACGATATCAGACCGTTTAATGTCTGATCCGCATGATTTAGTTTTAAAGGGATATGGCTGGATGTTGAAATCCTTATCTCAGGTAAATCCCGATTGCGTGAAAGAATATCTGATAAAAAACTGTAGAAAAATGCCGCGTGTTGCATATCGTTATGCGCTTGAAAAATTCGACAAAGGCACAAGAACCAAATTAATGCAAATGTAAGTGAGGCAGTTGCGTTTTCTGTTACATTTTCTACTGCTTCACTCATTTACAAATCCTCCATTTTTTGCAAAATAAAAAGCGTATGAAACTTTATATCTCATACGCCTTTACGCTGTTACTTATATTATGTTACTACATTTTTGTGTGGCTCATAAGCTGATTATCAACATCCCTGCCATCGTACATTACTCGGATAACCGTTACTATTTCTGTTTCATTATCAGATATATAAAACACCAGATAATTGTCAACAGGCATTACACGAAGTCCTCTGCTCTTCCAAGGTTCTTTTTCATAGGCTCTGTACTTCTCTGGAAATGTTTCAAGTCCTAAGATATGCTCCTCTAACCTGTCAAGCTGTCCCTCTGCATTCTCTGGCGAAAGCAGTTCAAATGCAATATATTCATAAATACCTCTTAAATCAGACTCAGCCTGTTCGGTTGTTGTTACTTCATAAGTCATCATAAACCGTAGTCTTGGCGAATACTGGCAAATGCCTGTCTTGCAGGCTTAGTTTTTCCTGCAGCCATATCCGCATATCCTTTCTCAAGTTCAACATTTAATTCAGCTTCGGTAAGCTCTGCCACATCTACAGGTCTTGCTGTCGGTATCTTCACATCAAATGGAAGTCCCCGGTTTAATATAATCTGTTTATAAAACATATTGATTGCATTTGAAGCCGTAATACCAAGTGTTGACAAAATGCTCTCTGCCTGTTCTTTCACATCAGGCTCTATTCTTGCGTACAAATTAGCTGTTTTAGCTGCCATAGCATAACACTCCTTCCAAAATCGTAGTATTTCCTATTATTAGTTACATTATAGCAATTTGTACACACAAAAGCAATACAATTTAAACCTTTCACAGGGATTTTCTTACCCTCAAAAAGATTTTTAAGCTGTGAGTCCGTAAGCGTCATTTAAAAGCCAAGCATCGTTTATGAAGATGACTAACAAATTGCTGTTCAGGTTGAGAATGGAAAAATGATTATGAGGGAATATCAGCTTATTTTTTTATACTATATGCTATCTCATTGTATTGACAATATTCTTTAGGGTATCTATGGGAACCCTTCCTTTTAAGGAATAACGAACACCATCCACTACAAAAACTGCCACTTTTTCCGAAACATAATCTTCTACATCTTCCTCATCAACTGTATCTTGTATAATATTCACCCTATAACCCTGAGCTGATTTATAACTTTCTACAAATTCGTATAATCCAAGATAATCCGTATCCCAGCCATTACTCATTTGGTCTTCACTCAGGATTAAATCAACAGTTAGTGAAATCGGTGAAAAAAACTCTGTTCCATGACTATACGAATATCGATTTTCTGCTTCAATGAATTGGTAATTGCCTGTATCACCCAGAATAAAATTGTTCACAGTAATAACTGCAAAATCTTTTATGTCTGTCATAACCCGACACAGCATATAGGGGTTATCAAGGGATAGATTGGTATCTAACAGCTTTACTCCTAAATCATCTTTTACTGCGTTATAATCGCTGTAATCCTTATAAACAATTCCATATTCATTAGGTATAGCATCTAATTCATTCATCTGTACAATCTGCATGGAATCCAGTTCAGCCAATGTTTCCTCATTTACATGAACTTTGTTCAGCATGTAGTATCCGGCATAGACAGTGGCACCTCCTAAAACAACAATTACCATAGAAGCTGCAAGACTTCTCCAAAGATTTCTACACGCTCGGTTTGATTTGTGATAAACAGCTTTGCTTTTGATATTGTTTTTAATTTCATCTGTCAGTTCTATCTGTCTAAGTTCCGAATCAATAATGCTTTTTATTTTATTTTGTGTCATAGCCTGCCTCCGTTAAAATTTTTTTCATTTTACCTCTTGCCCTGTTTAAGCGCTGCATAGTAGTATTTTCTGATTTTCCGATGATTATGGCAATTTCCTTAACAGACAGTTCTTGATAATAGTACAGTACAATAATCTGCCTGTCATCTGCATTCAAAGCCATGATAGCCGATGACACACTATCTTTCTCTAAAAAATCATTTATTGGATCATCATTAATTCCATTCATGTGATTTTCCGGATTATTTTGGCGCGTGCGGAACCACTTAGTTCTCATTACATTTTTACAGCAATTGATAGCAATGCGCATTAACCATGTCTTTTCACTTGATTTGTGCTCAAATGACTCATAGGATTTCATTGCTTTTATAAAAGTTTCCTGAACAGCATCCTCCGCAAGCTGATAGTCTTTCAAGTACAAATAGCAAGTGCGCAGAAGTCCATCGCCATACTCATGCATTAGCCTTTCTAAAAATTGTTCTTCTGACATTTTTGTTTTGCTTCCCTCCTTTCATTTATTAGACACATTAAGGGGAGAAAATATTACATTGAAATAAAAATTAGATATTTATTTTCATTTGTAATCATTCTATAAGTTATGGTTTTTCAAAAATTTAATTTTATATAATTATGGGAATTTTCATCTTAAGATAATAAAATACAGTAATAAATCCTGCCTATATCAGTGATTGATTACGCTAATACAGACAGGATTTCTTGTTTCTGTAATCCTTTTTGATATAATTTGATATAAAGTCGTTTGACTTCACCGATTCCTTCGGCTGAATATTTATGAAATACGCATCTGCCATTTTTGATATCTATCTGCATACCACTTTGGTATATATGTTTGAAAATTATCATAGTCATCAAATGCCTGCCAGCATCTTGCCGTCATTGCGTCAACATCATTCTGCCCGAATTTCTCCGCCCACTTAATAGAATACAGCGAGGCGTGCGCCACATAAACAGCAAGCGCTTTCCAAAATTCATCTGGAATAATGTCATTGAAGTATGCGTCAATCTGTCCGATACAGTATGGAATACTATGTTCAATCCCAAAACTTTCAAGCTTGTAAAATTCCTCGTAAGGATCGCCTGCCTCCCAACGGTTAAAATCGATCACGCCAATCGCACCGTCTTTCATATAAATAAGATTGCCTGGATGAAAGTCGCCATGCATATATACTGGCTTTTGCCGCCATATCAGGTCAATGTTTTTCTTTACATAATTAATCGCTGTTTCGTCACCCGTGACGCGTACCTGTGATTCCTCATAGCGGGACAGCTGCATTAATTTCTTTGCTTTCTTCGTTTCCGTTGGAATATCTTTTTCATCAAACCTTATGGAATGTATCTTCTTTAAAATTTCGCCCGCTTCTCTGCCAAGCCTATATTGCTCACGCTCCGGCAGATTGGACAATATTTCCTCCAAATCGCTGCCTTCCACCCAAGTCAGCATCATATATGTGTTCTGCCCGCTATTGCAAATGCCGAAATCAACAGGCAGCGACATATGAAAACCAAGCTTTGCGTATTTCTGTATGATTTCGTATTCCTTCTTCTTTGCGTCATACTGTTTAATGTCAGAAATTCTAAGCAGCAGGCGGTCGTTATTTTTTGTATGTATTAGATATTTACTGTCGCTTGACCAGCCCTTTGAAATCTTTTCAACCGTTTTCCAGTCACCAATGTCTTTTATGCCTTCAAATAATTTTTCCATATAATGTTATAATGTTATCTCCATAAAAATATCATCATCAGTGCGGTTAAATTCGCGAAATCCGCATTTTTTATAAACATAAATCGCTCTGTCATTGTCAGGATATACCTTGAGAAAAATTCTTTTCAATCTCAAATAATCTGTGGCATATTTTATAATTGCAAGAACCGCTTCCGTTCCATACCCCATGTTTTGTTTTCCAGCAGTTATGGTAATGCCAAGTTCTCCGATGTTATCGTTAATATTCATTAGCTCAATATTTCCAATAAATTCGCCGCTTGACTTTTCTATCATCGAAAAGATAACGGCATTTTCCTCCAGCTTCCTGCATACCCAATCGACTTCCGTTTCTTCGGACATCGGCTTTATTCTTTTGCTGATAAACCTTGCAACATGTTCAATATCGTTTATCATCGTAAGATAATCCCTTACTAGCGACTCGCTAACTTTTACAAATTGTATATTATCCGATTCAAAGACCTGCTCCATGTTTTTATTCTCCATAAAATACTTGATTTATTTGCTTTTATAGTATTGTACTTAATTTACACTTATTTTTCAACCAAAAACGGTGAAAAGCATATAAACACATTCAACACACATCAATCAATAGAAATGGTAAAATTTCCTTCCTTTTCTGAGTAAGCCTGCAATGTATATGTACCGCTGAACGCAGGTATGTTGTCCATCGTAACACTTTTGCCTGCTTCAACTTCTTTTTCTTTTCCAACCACTTCACCGACTTCATTAACAATCCGCAATTTGATGTAACAAGGATTAGACGCATCATTCGTTATTTTTGGTTTATAAGGGAAAACATTGTTTGACGAAGTAACATTGCACCATTGATTTGCTGCCAAATATACCGTTCCTGACCCGTTTACATGTGGTTGAATCTGCCCCTGAACAACAGAATCTGCGGCAATAATTTCCGACTTGCTTTTGCCCGCAAGCGCTGCTATGAGGCTGACTGCAAGTAAAGCGCATACTCCTGTTACAATTAATAGCTTTCCTGATTTTCTTTTCATTATTTTCTCCTTTCACAAATGATATTTTTTTAATACATAACACTATTACTGCTTTACCCGAAGTAAAGCATATACCATCCTTTATCCGCCCATATTTCTACTGTATAATATTTATTACTTTTTAGCTCCTTTAAATTAACAGTAGTTCCGGCATCAATTATTAAGTCATTTAATACAATGTTCCCTTTTTCGTCTAATATCCTCATTTTTATGCTATCCGTACTGTTCGCATTATTAGTAACTGTTTTCTTATAAAATATTGAATCGTAAATTAAATACTGATTGCCTTCAAACGATATTGCCTTCCATTCTCCAAAACCGTCATCCTCATTAATGACAGATATCTGATGCGGAAACAAAAAATTATTTATAGCACCAACATTCATTGTGACCATCATACCTATAATTGTCATTATCATTACAGCCATAGCGACTATAATAATTCTAATCCGATGCATTTTATTTATTTTTTTAAATGGCTTTTTTGCCTTCAATTTGTCTTTTTCTGCACTTAACTCAACAGCTTGAATAGGCTTTTGCATAGACTCCAAGAACTCTTTACATTGTTTGCAGCTTTGTATATGCTCATAAATTAAATTTTTAGAATCTTCACTGCAAATTTCATCTACAAATGATGGCATCAAATCTTTAATAATATTACATGTCACTTTCATTATGCTTAACCCTTTCATTTAACATTTCTTTTGCACGATAATAGGTAACGCGCGCCCAGTTATCACTTTTTTTAAATATATATCCGATTTCCTTAAAACTCATTTCACCCAATGTCCTTAATAAAAAAATTTTACTATAAGGTTCTTTCATATTCAAAGCGGCATGTATTATGTCCTCTGCCTGTTCCTTAATTACAAAGTAATCTTCTAATGAAATTTCCTGTTGATTTTCTTCTGCGATGAAATCAAAGTTTTCATCAATGCTAACTTGACTGTAATGTTTTTGCTTTTTTAAATAATCATAAAATACATGTTTCGCTATTTGACATAGCCAAACAGACATTTTACAAGTGCCATCATATCTTTCTATAGATTTACAGGCTTGATAAAATGTTTCCTGAGTCAGTTCTTCAGACAAATCATAATTATGTGTCAGACAAAATAAAAATCTCTTGATATCATTTGCATAATTTACATATACTTCCTGTAAATCCATTTATAGCTATCACCCCTTTCCTTCTAAATATAAATAGAAATTTATGTTAAAACGTTACAGAAAAATCAAAAAAACATCACTACACTCAATGATAAGTTTTCATATACTTACTTCAAAATATAAAAATACAAAAGCATTTAAAAGATTTTGTGGGAATAATATTGATTTTTTTAATGAAATCGCATACTGTAAATATACAGATAGAAATATCTGCAGAGCGGTTAGATTGTCCAGTCAAAACAATCGTTTAAAAGCGGTTAGACCGTCCAATTAAAATGGTCGTTTAAAAGTGGTTAGATTGTCCAACAAAAACAATCAAACAGCATTTCAGTGGGTGGTTATCCACCCACTATTTTTTTGTTAAGGAGATTTTATGGATTGGTACGTACATTTCCAAACGTCATTTCTAGCAGTTCATTTGCAATCTTCGTATCATCAACGCGCATCAGGTTGTCCTCCGCATCTTCTTTTCCAAGGAAATTCAAGCTTCCGTACCAGACTATCTCGCGGTCTATAATGCAATAATGTTCGCAATAATCCTCAACAAGATTCATTTCAAATCCTGCCTGCCGCATCTGCTCATGCAGCTCATGCCAATATGCACTGTTTCCATATCCATAGCGGTCCGGTTTCCATGTGATAATAACTGTTTTTACGCCGTTTTCCTGTTTTTCTCTAAGCATGGCAATCATATCATATACTTTTTTACCGCTTATGGCAGGACTGGAAATTATGATTTCTTTATTAGCGGCAAGCAAATCACTATGATAGACATCTGCATAATTATCTATGTCAAAAATTGCATTCGCCATTTGTTTTTGCGTATCTGTCCCTGAAAAAATATTATATCCAATCTGCTTGTACGCCTTGAGCCTTTTATAATACATTCTGTCAAACATTGATATGTGAATGTCAACATAATCGTATATAATCACACTTTTCTTTCCATCATAATCCCTGTTTAAGCGCCCCGCATATTGCTCTACCACGCCTTTCCACGCAACTGGTGTTGCCATGATAAGCGTATCAAGCCTTGGGTAATCAAATCCCTCGCCTATCAGTTTGCCTGTCGCTACAAGAATCATGCTCTCCGACGAAGTCACTTGATTCATCTGCCTTAAAATTTCTTTATGCTCTTTTTGCGAATTACTCCCAGACAGCAGAAAGACCTTGTCCGCGCAATTTTTTAAGCGTTGGTACAGACGCTGCGAATGTTCTACGTATTTTGACAGGACAACTGGTGTTCTGCCGTCAGACACGCATTGTTTTACATCACTTATGATTAGCTCATCTCTGCTTTCATTGTTGCGGATTATCTCATACGCCTCATTCGGATGCATTTTGTCCTGTGAAAATCTTGGTGCAACAGCCCTTGTAAAGCGCGGATAGACAAGATGCTCTATTCCCTGCTCCTTTGCCCTGTCCTTTGAAGTGTACTGATAACGGATAGGTCCAAGAAGCATATAGTTTATTTTTTCAAGCCCGTCACCCCTGAGCGGAGTGGCTGTGACTCCATACACATATTTTGCATTTGCCTCCTGTAAAATATCCACTATCGTGTCCGACGCGGCATGATGGCATTCATCCACCAAAATAAGACCATATTCTTTCAGGCGTTTGTGGTATTCATTATTTTTGCAGATTGAGCCAACCATTGCAATATCAATGATTCCTGTCGTGGAATCATGTGCGCCCCGCAATTTTCCGATTATGCTTTTCCGTTTTTTCCTGCGCCCCGTAGGCGTTTCATATTCAGGAAGTTCCTCATCAATATACAGAAATTTTTCAAGCGCGCCCTGCCATTGTTCGAGCAATGCTGATGATTGAAGAAGAATAAGCGTGCTGACCTGCTTTTGCGCTATAATGTTGCAGCACACTACTGTCTTTCCAAACGCAGTAGCCGCGTTGAGAATCCCGCAGTCGTGTGAAAGAAGCTTTTCCGCCGCTGATATTTGAGTCTCCCTCAGCTCACCAATAAATTTAACATTTATTGTCCGCCCTTCACCGCGTTTATCCTCTATTTTATATTCAATGCCCGCCATTTCACATTCCTGAATGATATTCTCCCAAATGCCTCTTGGAAGTTTGATAAATCCATTTTCATCGTTTCCAAGATAAATATATCTGCAATTTTCAAAATTAGATAATCCCATAGCCTGATTTTTGTAAAAAACAGGATTGCTAAACGCTGCCATTCGCCTGAGTTGATTTTGTATTCGCGGCTGTAGGTTTACTGTGTTTACATATATGCCGTTTGAAAGCGTTATGTATAATTTTCCATTTACATCTTCTTTTTGGAAATGTCTTGTCTTTTCCCAAGGCTTTTCGCCGTCTTCCTTAAAAATATCTTTGCCGTCCGCAGTGATGCCAGACATTTCTACAGTCCACTCTTTTATTTTGTCTTCAATAAACTCCTGGGAAAGCTTTTTCGTGTTTAAAAGCTCCGCCCACTGGTCGGGATATGCATTCCAGTATTCATCTACAAATGCGCTGTTTCCCTCTTTTAAAGCCTGTCCCTGCAGCGGCAGCGCAATCAGATTGCCTGTCCCTCCTGCGGGAAGATGATCCTGCATTGGCAGCATACGGTCATAAAAGCGGAAAGACCTTAAATTTACGGCTTCCGCGCCTTTATTTAACAGTGCGTTTCCAAATCTTCTCGCAAGGCTTGCTTCTATCGGCTTTTGAAAAAATATCCAAATATGCGCGCCCCTTCCCGAACGCGAACGCTCTACAAGCGCGTCAATTCCATTAATTTCACATATTTTTCTCAAGCTGTCCGCCTCGTCTTTCCAAGCATTATCGGCATTGGCAAAATCGCTTTTTTCCGCATTTTTTTCATGATTATCAAAATCGAAAACAATAAACCTGCAGGTATCATCAGGGAAAAGCGGAAAAACGCCTATTACATCCGTAGCGTCCGCCGCATTTCCTCTTAAATGCTCAATTATCTGCTCCTTTTTCAATTCCTTATAAGACTGTCTGGGGCAATCTTGGCATTTTATCTTGCTTTGAGTAATTCTTGGACAGCCGTTTTTCCAAAAATTACTGCATTGTGTATAATAATTTACCTCGCCTGTGGATTTTTTAATGGTACGCTTGCTATATACGTCTGTACGCGCCCAAAACATACTAAAAAACAGTTTTGCATCTGTATCAGTGATGTTTCTCGGTATAATTCTTGCGCCTTGGTTTTGGTCGTATTTACTGCCTCTGTCTGTTTCCGTATCTATATCCTTATCAGAATAGGAAATTCCTGCGCCTGCAAGCAGAATCTTTAAATACTGATTTTCTCTCTCAAGGTATTTTATTCTTTTTTCCAGTTCTGATATATTCATCTGCATTTCCCCTCATAAAAATCTCACAAGCCTTTATAATATCCTGTTTCCGCAAACCTCTTATCACGTCAACAAAAAACGTAAGGTATTTTTCTTGAGATTTACCCTTTCTTCACCGCCACAGCAGTAAATTCACCAGGCAGTTTTTCATTTTCCCACGCGGGATGCTCGTCAAACTGCTTTAGTTCAAAGCCGTTTTGAAGTATCGAATTGATTATTTCGCTTATCGTGTATTTCCTGTACATGCACTTAGGCATCTGCCTGCGAACATCTTCATCGTAAAATCTGGCGTGAGCCATTTCACCCTCAAATATCTCCGTTGAAAAATAACTCATTACAGGCTGCTCCAATTTCAGGCTGTCCATTATTTTTGTAAACGGGTGGAAATCGCTGCATATCATTTTTCCGCCTGATTTCAGCAGCAAATTCATTATTTTCATAAACTCGTTAATATCGTGGAAATAATGCAGCACTCCGCCCTCCATAAAAACCACGTCAAAATAGCCGCCGTATTTTGATATATCTATTTTCAAAATATCACAGACCACAAAATTTATATTGACGCCTGCCGCCTCTGCCGTCTCGCAGGCGTATCTTCTATTATCCTCGGATATGTCAAACACAGTGACTTCCGCTCCAAGCAGGGCAAGCGGAACAGCCTTCTTGCCGCAGGAGCCGCAGATATTTGCTATGCGTACTCCTTTATATTTGTCAAAGTAACCCGCATAGCGTTTAAGCATTTTTACGGGATTTTCTATGTCTTCGCGCGCCCTTTCTGACGGCGTGCCGACAGTTCTGATCCAAAAACCGTATGCGTCATATTCCCATGCTTTTTTGTGCTGTCCGCTGTAATCTTTCATTGTATTTTTATCTCCATTTTTTTAATCTGCTATCATAGATTGTTAAATGCTGTCATTCTCCTGAGCTGATTTTGTATTCTCGGCTGTATATTTACCATGTCTACATATATGCCGTTTGAAAGCGTTATGTATAATTTCCACTTTACATTTTCCTTTTCCTTATAAGACTGTCTGGAATAGTCTTGGCATTTTATCTTGCTTTCAGTAACTTTTGGACAGCCAAGCAAACAGGGAATTATTCTAATTCCATTTTATAAAATTTTGCCTTAAAGGTCTGGCTGCCATCAAGCTTTGTGTATTCTCCGTAATGGTCGAACTTTAGACCGCATTTTTCCATAACCCTGCCTGAACGCGGATTATCCATCGCATGGTCTGAACAAATCTTTTTTACGCCAAGCTCTTTATGCGCAAAATCAATAATGGCTTTCATGGCTTCCGTGCAATATCCCTTGTGCCAATAATCATAATGAAGATTATACCCGATAACCCAATGGTCTTTTATTTGGGGATTTTGCAATATACTTCCTGTTCCAATTACTTTATTTTCTTCTTTCAGGACAAATGCCCAAGTCCACTCGGATTCGTTAGCAAATGTTGACTTTATCCAATCAACAGTCTGGCTAATATCGGTATAGGTAGAATAGGACATATACTTCGTAACTCTCTCATCACTGTTCCAGCTGTAACAATCTTCTGCATCATCAAGCGTAAGGGAGCGTAAAATTAGTCTGTCTGTTTCGATTATAGGCTCTTTATTCATATCATAAATCACGCTTTCTTTATTTATGTTGTGTATTTGTGCGCCATAATTATAAATCTTACAACACTTTTCCGACGATTGGCAGAATATTTTTCCGATAGTTGGCGGCAAATTTTTCCGACGATTGGCGTATTTTTATTCCGACAGTTGGCGGCAAATTTTTCCGACGATTGGCGCATTTTTATTCCGATGGTTGGCGGAATATTTTTCCGATGATTGGCGGCAGCTTACATTTTAATATTTTTCGCCTGCTCCAGCAGATACCGCTCATATTCCTCATCTTCAAGGCTGCTCTGCTGAGTTGTCTGCGAAACGCTTTCTTGACCGTTAAAGTCAAATTTTATTGTTTCATTCTCATACCGAAGAAAAGCATCAAATGTCTTTCCCACCTTTGATTTAAAGCCCGTAATCTTTTGGCTTATGCGCCCCATGGCGAAAAGCTCACGCATAAGCTCCTCGGAAATATTCACCTGAGCGACGGTATGTCCTATTCTAAAGCCGCATCCGCACTCATAGTACCACTGGCTTTTCTTTAGCTTTTGAGCTTTGCAGCGCGGACATTCAAGCGCCGTTTCAGACGGCTGCGGTCTTTCGGGAAAGTCAAATACAACCTGTCCGTTGTCAAGCTTCAGAGCCGCGTCGAACTTCTTTCCAGTCTTTGACTTAAAGCCCTTTAAGACTGCTGTTCTGCCTTTATTCAAAAGCTCCTTTGCCTGACGCTCCGAAATATCCTTGCCAGCGATTTTTCCGATTGCAAAGCGGCAGCTGTTTTCTTTTGTTTTGTCGTATGATGCGCATCCGTAGCCAAACGGAGTTACTACTATATCGTTTCCGCACAATGGGCATTTTGCGCCTATGCGCGTGCGTGTATCGTTATAGGAGGCTGTAATATTTGCTGGCGCGGCATTTGACTGTGAACCATTTACGCTTGCGGCAGGGCTTGATGCCTGTGCTTTGTCTGATGCGTTTTTGTCTGCATTATCTGCATTTTGTTGACTATTTAGGTCATTTGGTGTGTCAACACTCCCGCTTTGTGCGGATTTAGGCACGTTTTTATTGATTTGCGCAGTAAGCTCGGCTGTCAAATCCTTGTCGCGTATCTGACAGGTTTCTCTGCGGATAAAGTCCTCAAGCTTTGTGCGGTACTCCTTTACGTCAACCGTGCCGTTTGTGATGCCGTCAAGCCCCTTTTCCCAAGACGCTGTCATTTTGGGATTTAAAAGCGCAGGAACAGTCATCGCCACGACCTCGTACACCATTTCGCCAAAGCTTTGAGGTGTGATTACCTGCGTTTTTTTGTTGAGGTCAAGATAGCCTATGCGTATCAGCTTTTTGATGATTTCCGCTCGCGTCGCGCTTGTTCCTATGCCAGAACCTTTTATCTGCGCACGAAGCTCCTCGTCTTCAATCAGCTGTCCCGCGTTTTCCATGGCAAGTATCATTGAGCCCGACGTATAACGCTTTGGGGGCATGGTTTTGCTTTCTTTTATGTCAAGCCCTTTTACTTCTATGCTGTCGCCTTTTTTTAACGCGGACATTGCGGCTAACAGCTTTTTTGCGTCCTTTTTGCCATCTGATTTGCTGTCTGCACTGTCTTTATTTGCCGTGTCCTCCCCGTCACTGTCCTCTGTGGCGTCATCAAGCGTTTTTCCCATTACTTCAAGATATCCCAAGCTTTTTAAAAGCTTTGCGGATGTGAAAAAACTCTCATTTTCTATTCCTACGGCAAGCTTTATCGTCTGATACTCGGCAGGCGGATAAAAAATGCTTAAAAATCTTCTGACTATCAAATCAAAAACCTTCGACTGCAGGGGCGTGAGCGATGAAAGCTCCGTGAGCTGCCCCGTCGGGATTATCGCATAGTGGTCTGTAACCTTGCTGTCGTCCGTGTACTGAGTCTTGGCAATGGACATATGAGAATTTT
Source organism: uncultured Lachnospiraceae bacterium (assembly GCA_947625775.1). Taxonomy (GTDB): domain Bacteria; phylum Bacillota; class Clostridia; order Lachnospirales; family Lachnospiraceae; genus COE1. The sequence goes on from CANQPM010000010.1 coordinate 48,930, forward strand.
TTTGTAAAATATTTGCTGTAAATTTCTGTGTCGGCTGATAGTTTTTCAGTCCGTTCAGATTTTTGCCGATTTCCTTTGCAACTGCTGTCGTAAGCACTCTTGCGTCTGTCCTAGGGTATGTAGTCAGCTTCTTTTCGTATAAATCCTGCGCGACCTGTAAAGCCTCATCGGGGCTTATTTTAAAGCGTTTTGAACATTCCGCCTGCAGCTCGGCAAGATTGAAAAGCAATGGCGGTTTCTTTTTGCTTATGCCTTTTTCAAGCGATTTTACCGTGGCGGGCTTGCCGTTAAGTTTGTCTATAAGCGCCTGCGCGTCTGCTTTTTCCTTAAAACCGTTTTCCTTGTAAAGCTTTGGCGTGCCAAAGTATTCAGAGCCTTCGACTGCCTTCCACTCAGCCTCAATTGAAGCGTCTGTAAAGCTGCCGACTACGCGGTAATATGGCGTTTCTTTAAAATTGCGGATTTCACGCTCTCGGTTTACCACCATGCCAAGCACGCATGTCATCACGCGTCCTACTGCTATAGCCGTATAGCTTTTGGTTGCGGCGGCATTATTTAAAAGTCTGCCGTATTTTACTGACATAACGCGGGAAAAATTTATTCCCATTGCGTAATCCTCGATTGAACGCATAATGCCTGATGCCCCAAGACGCGCGTAGTTTGACATTGGTTTTGCCTGCTGCACTCCGCGGCGGATTTCCTCCTCGGTCTGTGAGTCTATCCACACCCTAAGCTCTGTCATGCCCTTGCGGACTCCGCCGAAGTTCCTGATGTTTTCCTCGATTGTCTGACCTTCTTTTCCTGAGTCGCCCGCCCAGTAAACCGTGTCAATGTCTTTCCTGTGCAGCAGCGCGTGTACTGTGTCGTACTGCTGTTTTACGTTTTTGATAATGCCGTATTTGTATGTCTCGGGCAGGAACGGCAGGTCGGCAAGCGCCCATTTTTTGTACTTTATATCGTACTCCTCGGGGTAGACCATCTCCACCAAATGTCCTACGCACCACGTAATCACGTAGTCCTTGTTTTCTATATATCCGTTGTTTCTGCCTGATACATTAAATACCCTCGCGTAGTCCTGCGCTACGGAGGGTTTCTCGGTTATAATTAATTTTTTTCCCATTGTTTTTACTTGGAAGGATTGTCAAAATCCCTAAGATACTCCTGTGCTTTTTCTATTGAAGTATTCAGCTTTTTTTGCAGCTTGTCTATTATCTCGCTGTCCGTAAGCTTCATATCGCGTCCCATTTCAATAATTCCCGCTGCCTTGCCAGACTGTATGCCTAATTGTACAAACGCTTCCGCTATCTCACACACTTCCGATTCCTCCTTGCTGTTTTTGCTTATCTGCAGATATTTATCATCTTTTGTAATTGCCGCTAAAGCATATAAAATATCCTTTGTATGTATCAATACCTGCCTGTCATTTTGCAGCAGCTCTATCTGTTCCTTTTTATTATATGATTTTGAAAGGAATTTTGCAATACAGGCAAAGTCCGATTTGAATTTTTCCGCCTGTTCTTTGGTGATGCTCCTAAGCTTTACCATATTTAAGCTATAGTTTTGAATGTATTCCCTGACATCGGCGTCCTCAGGCATGTCTATCATATCGCAAATGCTGCGCGGTATATCATCTGCGCCATAATAAAGCACTATAGTTATGACTGGTTTCAGCTTTTGGTTTGGCAGCAGGGTATTTACATATGCGTTATCACCTGCGCTTTTATTCTGTGTCACGTACTCCTCTATCTGCCTGTCATACGCCGAATAGTCATACCCCATTACCTTAAACGGGACAGTATAGTCCAAAACATACTGGTTTTCTATTCCCCATATGATATACCGAATGCCATTTCGCGTGTCCTCCATGCATACATCTCGGTATAATCCCCTAAGCTTACCCGTCGCTTTTGCCGCACTGTTGTTGGTGTAATATGGCTTTAGATTATTTTTGCCAATTACCTGTTTGCCCTTATATACGGTTGCATTAATTATATCCGCAAATACATCGGGATATGATATTAAACTGTTAGATGATAAATCAGGCTGTCCCATTATACTCCTCCGTTCCCTATAGGCAGTCAGCCTCTCCCCATTGACTGACTGTCCAAAATTATTGTGACCTGATTATTGTATCATACTATTTTCCAAAATGCAAACGTATATTCTAAACATTTGTTCTTTTTTTCTGCCGCCTATACGTAAAATTTTGTGGAACTACAATCATATCTCATTTTCACTATTGTATTGATTTTTCACAATTCCACCCATATCTCCAGCCGTCCATTCCTATACTCCGCGCCAATCTTCCCATTCATCTGTTCCGTCAAAGCCTTAGCTATGGAAAGCCCAATCCCCGAAGACTTAGCCGCGTTATTCACAGTAAAAAAGCGGTCAAACAGCCGCCCTGTCTGCGTCTCGTCAAACGCGGACGCATAGTTTGAAAACGTCATTTTCCCATTCTCAAAAAGCCGTATCTCCAAGTCACCGTCGCTGTACTTAATCGCATTGCCGATTATATTTCCCAAAATTCTTGAAAGAGCCTTTTTATTAAGACGGCGGTATATCATAGCATCAGGCATAACGATATTCGGCGTTATTCCAACACCGTTGAGCGCCGCGTAATATGCCGCGACGCTCTCCTCCAGCACCCCGTTTAAACATACCCTCTCCGAAGTCTCATTGTCCTCAGCTGTGGTAAATACCGAATACTTAAACAGCTCCTCCGTAAGTTCCTTCAACGCCTCTGTCCGCTCCCTTATAATGCCAAAATAACGCGCCTCATCGCTCCCGCTTTCAAGCCTTTTCCCTAACAGGTCAAGATACCCGCATATCGCCGTCAGCGGCGTGCGCAAATCGTGTGAAACATTTACCACAGCCTGTTTCAGTTCAAAATCGCCCTGCTCATAACGATGGCGTTTTTCGCGCAGCAGCTTTAGCTGACCGTTGATGTTGTCCGCGAGCGCACGCATATCCTTATCGCGTGACGATATCGACACAAGCGTATTTGTATCTTCCGACAGCCTGCGCGAAAATTCAAGGCGTATCTCACGCGCTGATTTTTTCAACATAAAAATCTTTATGCCAAGCGCCGCGACAACCGCCAAAAACGCCACGACCGCAAACACACAGTAAACCACTCCAACCTCCTCGCCCTGCATAACCATATAAACGGCACAATCACAATGAAAAACACCGCTTTGAAAAGCTTCAAATCATTTTAAAAATTTCCAGCATTGACATTTTTCTATACATAAATGAAATTTAAATGCTATAGTATTTTGACAGCAGTTTATTTTACAGCAAATCCTTCCTGCCAAAACATACGATACCTCCCAAAGTCACAGCCACAGTTATCACAAGAGAACTGAATATCATAAATGACACATCTGTCACTTCATTTTGCATAAGAAAAAGCGCCTGCCCCGTCGGCATAAATTCAAGAATCCTCGTATATACCTCCCGCTGTGTCCCACGCACATACGTCGGATTTTCAATATACGACGCGTCAGTTATTTTTTCCACTCCGTCTTTAGTCACCATTGTGTATATAGGCTCCACCTCAGGCTCTCTAAGCCGTGAATAAATATACGCCCCGCACTGCAGCCAAAACAAAAACACAAGAAACGATACGATAACCGCAACCGACCTGTTTGAAAGCAGCATGCCAAATGCCGTAAAAACTGCGGCAAATGCCACTATCATAAAAAACGACACGGCTAAATACACAAGCGCCTGCACAGCATCAAATCCATTCCAGCCGCATACGGGCACACCTACCGCAAGCATCGCCAAAATCCATGCCGCTGTCATAACCACGCCCGCTGCCACGCTTATGATAAAATTTGACATATAAATGCTTTTTCTCGAATGTCCTATGATTATCTTATTCCTTATCGTGCCGTCGCTGTAATCTGTTCCGAAAAACAGGCTTGCAAAAATCGAAACCGCGCCGCCGATAATCACCCCATAGCCGAAAAAGAAGTTTGTCAGAGTATCATCTGCTTCCCCTTTAGCTATACACTCCGTATGATTTCCATATACCATAAACAGCGACCACAAAAACATTCCCGCTACAAGCGTCCAAAATACCCTGCTTTTCCAAAGTCTCATAAATCCCGCTGACAAAAGCCTGCTCATACTTTCACCTCCCCGCGCTTTCCAAGAAGATTGATATAGTAGCTTTCAAGGCTTTCATCGCGTCCGTCCATCGAAAACACCTCGCATTTATTCCGTGACAATGCCTCCACAAGCGCGCTTATGCTGAAAGCTCCGTATATATCCGCCGTGTCCTCAGATACAGCCGCATACTCAAGCCCCATATCGTCAAGCGCAAGGCAGAGCGACTTTATATCGCTCACCTTGACGCGCGTGCACTTACGGCACAGGCTTTCAAGCTCCGACGCGCTTATCTCCTTTATGAGCCTGCCGCCGTCAATAAATCCGTAATGCGTGGCAAGCTTGGAAAGCTCGTCCAGTATATGGCTCGAAATAAGCACGGTAATCTGCTTTTCCTTGTTGAGCTTTAATATAAGCTCCCTTATCTCAACAATTCCCTCAGGATCAAGCCCGTTTGCAGGCTCGTCAAGTATGATAAAATCGGGGCCTCCTGCAAGCGCGGCAGCTATTCCAAGCCGCTGGCGCATTCCAAGTGAAAAATGCTTTGCTTTCTTTCCGCCCGTACCTTCAAGCCCCACAAGCCTTAATAAATCGTCTATACCATCGTATGACGGCATGCCAAGCACCCTGTACTGCTCCCGAATATTGTCGCGCGCGCTCATATCCAGATAAACTGACGGCGTTTCCACGATTGCGCCCATTCTTCGGCGCGCCTTTGCAATCTCCCCGCTTTTGCTTTCGCACCCGTACAGCGTATATCCGCCGCTGTCAGGCATCTGCAGACCGCATATCAGGCGTATCAGCGTCGTCTTGCCTGCTCCGTTTTTGCCGACAATGCCGTAAATCGCCCCTTTCGGTATGTGCATTGAAAAATTGTCAAGCGCCTTATGCTTTTTGTATGATTTGCACAAGGCATCTGTAGTCAAAACATACTCCATAGGTAATCCTCCTTATAAATAATAACACAATTTAATAAATCATCGCTTTAATATTTTTATAATAAGGAGTATAAACCTGCATAGTTAAGAAACATATACAGAAAACAGTTAAGAAACAGTAAAGCTTTTCAGCTTGAACCCAATGCCCCACACCGCCTCTATATAATCCTTGCCGCTTACCTCTTTTAATTTTCTGCGCAGATTGCATATATGTACTTTCAGGGAACTTTCCACGCAGTCCGGCGTGTCATCGCTTATGCGTTCAAGTATAGAAGTCCGCGTTATTACCTGCGCAGGATTCAGCATAAGCAGCTTCAATATGGCATATTCTGTCTTTGTAAGCCTGACACGTGTGTCACAAACGCTTACCTGCCGCACCGCCGTATCAAGCGTAATATCGTCATAGACAACCTTTGAACTGTCCGCGCCATATGGCTTTTTCCTTAGCTGCACGGCTATCCGCGCCAAAAGCTCCTTTATCTCAAACGGCTTTGTAAGGTAATCCGCCGCGCCGCCCATGAGAAGCCCTACTTTGTCGTCAACCGCCGCTTTTGCGCTCACGACTATTACAGGCGTGCCCGAAAGCTGCGGAAGTATCTCCTCGCCGTTCAGCCCTGGCAACATTAAATCAAGCAGAATAAGGTCTGGTTTCTCGTTCTGCCTTAAATACAGCACAGCCTCCGTGCCCGAATACGCGCGTGAAATGCCGTAACCTTCATCTTCAAGCGCCTCCTGTATCAGATTGCCGATATTGATGTCATCATCTATCACCATAATATTTTTCATAATGTACCATCTCCGTTAATTTCTGAATTTTTCATCTGTTTTTTAACAGTTTTTTGTCTTTAAATAAAACATTCTATTCTGTTTCTACAGGTACATTATACCGCATATTTGTATCATAGTTGCAACATAATTGCATCAAAGTTGCAAAATTTGAAAAATTTTATATAAAATTGGCATAATAAAAGGCGCAAGAATTTAATATCAATAAACCCCTGCACCCCTTATCTGCTTTATATGCCGTTATTGTTTTATGCGGTCGATATCTGTAAGATTTATACCTGAACTTGTTAGTATCGCTTTTAAATCAAGATATCGTACCAGCATTAATTTATAAACTGCTGAGTCTTTTTCGCAGGCAAGCATATAATCCTGCAATCTCGAAAATTCTTCAATACTTATTTTTAACATTTCTTTTTCAGTCATAATATCACCTTCCTTTATAAACAATCAATCATTTTTTAGTAATATACCCCTGCGCCTTCAAAAGCTCCGCGCAAAGCACTGCGCCGCCTGCCGCGCCTCTTACCGTGTTGTGGGAAAGTCCGACAAACTTCCAATCATATACATGGTCTTCCCTGATACGGCCTACAGATATGCCCATGCCGTTTTCATAATCAACATCAAGCGAAACCTGCGGCCTGTTGTCCTCCTCCATATATCTAATAAACTGCTTAGGCGCGCTGGGAAGTCCGAGCTCCTGCGGAACGCCCTTGTAGCTCGTAAGCTTTTCGATAAGCTGCTCCTTTGTCGGCTTCTTTCTGAACTTGACAAACACTGCCGCCGTATGTCCGTTCAATACAGGCACGCGTATGCACTGGCATGTAATTACAGGCTCGCTTGCGGGCACGATAACGCCGTCTTTAATCTCGCCCCATATCCTGAGCGGCTCTTTCTCGCTCTTTTCCTCCTCGCCGCCGATATACGGGATAATGTTGCCCTCCATCTCAGGCCAGTCCTTAAATGTCTTGCCCGCGCCCGAAATTGCCTGATATGTCGTAGCCACTACCTCATACGGCTCAAACTCCTTCCAAGCCGTAAGCACAGGCGCATAGCTTTGGATTGAACAGTTTGGCTTGACAGCCACAAAGCCTCTTGTCGTGCCAAGGCGTTTCCTCTGAAAATCAATAACCTTCATATGCTCGGGGTTGATTTCAGGCACTACCATAGGCACGTCTGGCGTCCATCTGTGCGCTGAGTTGTTGCTAACTACAGGCGTTTCTGTCTTGGCGTATTCCTCCTCGATTTTCTTTATTTCTTCCTTAGTCATATCTACGGCAGAAAATACAAAGTCAACCTCAGACGCTACCTTTTCCACCTCGTTTACGTTCATAACCACGATTTTCTTTACCGCTTCGGGCATTGGCGTAGTCATTTTCCATCTGTCGCCGATTGCGTCCTCATATGTCTTTCCTGCGGAACGCGGGCTTGCCGCGATTGTCGTTACCTCAAACCAAGGGTGGTTTTCCAAAAGAGAAATAAATCTCTGTCCTACCATTCCCGTACCGCCAAGTATGCCTACCTTTAATTTTTCGCTCATATTTTTTCTCCTCTTTCTTTTATAATACATAAGCGTTTGCGAAACTTTATTCAACAACGTAGAATTTTAGGCAAAATATACAAAATAAGCGGCGCCTTGCGAAGCACCTAGCCGCGTTTTTATATATTTTGATTAAATTCGGCCGACTTAGAACACATTTCGCAATTACCTATATTATACATTTAAGCGTTTGCAAAATTCTGTCCGATAACATAGAATTTATGCAAAATATTAAAATTTCATTTAATACGTCTAATCCAGCCCCAAACACTATCGCTTCTTAATTATTTTGCAGATACTCCCTATTAATCTTTATAATCTCACGCATAGCATCAGGGCTGGGCGCTCCTACAGTCGTGCGCTTATTTACGCATGTTTCAAGGCTTATCGCCTCGTATATGTCCTCCTCAAAGACAGGGCATATCGTTTTCAGCTCGTCAAGCGAAAGCTCGTCTATCGCCTTGTCCTTGTCAATGCAGTACAGCACAAGACGCCCTATGATTCCATGAGCGTCTCTAAACGCCACGCCTTTGTTTACAAGATAATCCGCCGCGTCAGTCGCGTTTGTAAAGCCCTTCATAGCGCTTGTCCGCATTATATCCTTGTTAAATCTGATAGTCTTTAGCATACCTGTGAAAAGCGCGATACAGCCCTTCACCGTATCTATCGCGTCAAATGTAAGCTCCTTGTCCTCCTGCATATCCTTATTGTACGCAAGCGGTATGCCCTTCATAGTCGTGAGCAGTGATACAAGCGCACCGTAGACGCGCCCCGTCTTTCCGCGGATAAGCTCCGCAATATCAGGATTTTTTTTCTGCGGCATAATGCTGCTGCCAGTCGAATACGCGTCGTCTATTTCCACAAAACGGTACTCGTTTGAATTCCATATGATTATTTCCTCGCAGAAACGGCTAAGATGCATCATTATCGTAGACATAGCCGCCAAAAGCTCTATGAGGTAATCTCTGTCTGCCACGGAATCCATGCTGTTCAGCGTCGCGCTCTCAAATGAAAGAAGCTGCGCCGTATATTCCCTGTCAAGCGGATATGTAGTGCCCGCAAGAGCGCCTGAACCAAGCGGACAGTAATTCATGCGCCTGTATATATCATCAAGCCTCTGTCTGTCGCGCTTAAACATCTCAAAATAAGCTCCCATATGATGCGCCAGGGTAATCGGCTGCGCTTTCTGCAGATGCGTAAACCCAGGCATATATGTGTCAAGATTTTCCTCCATAAGCTTTATAAGCGTTTCCAAAAGCTCCTTTAAAAGCCCGTTGATCTCGCATATTTCGTCACGCGTGTAAAGCTTCATATCAAGCGCGACCTGATCATTCCTGCTCCTGCCTGTGTGGAGCTTTTTGCCCGCCTCGCCTATGCGCTCAATCAGGTTAGCCTCCACAAAGCTGTGAATATCCTCATATTCATCAGTAATTTCAAGCTTGCCGCTTAAAACATCGTCATAAATGCCATCAAGCCCCGACAAAATCTGATTTTTTTCATCATCTGTCAAAATTCCCTGTTTTGCGAGCATTTTCACATGCGCCCTGCTTCCCTCAACATCCTGCTTAAACATTTTTTTGTCGAAGGAAATTGATGCATTGAAATTATATACAAGCTTATCGGTTTCCTTGGTGAACCGACCGCCCCAAAGCTGAGCCATATTTAGCCTCCTCCCATATAAACAATTAATAATAATGTAGCACAACTTGCCGATTGTTTCAAGAACCAATCTTAAATGCAATGTATATAATATTTTATAAAGTCAGAAAGGCGGCGGTTGTCATGAAATCAGACAAACCCTTTGTCCATCTGGATCACGTAAAATTTTCATATTACAGCAGCCAGGGTGAGGTTGAGGCTCTAAGGGATATAGACTTTTCAGTCGAAAAAGGAAGCTTTACCGCGATTGTCGGTCCGAGCGGATGTGGCAAATCTACCATTCTCTCGCTTATTTCAGGGCTGCTAAAACCGACAGGCGGCTATATAACCTTTTACTCCGAGGAATTTGCGCCGCCAAAAATAGGCTATATGCTGCAGCATGACCACCTGCTCGAATGGCGCGACGTCTACAAAAATATACTGCTCGGGCTCGAGATAAAAAAGCAGAAAACCCCGCAGAATCTCGAACTGATAGACAGCCTCCTTGAAAAATATAACCTTTCCGATGTAAAGCACCAGAAGCCTTCTCAGCTCTCAGGCGGCATGCGGCAGAGAATAGCGCTTATCCGCACTCTCGCGCTGCGCCCTGATTTACTTCTGCTCGATGAGCCGTTCAGCGCGCTTGATTACCAGACAAGGCTCAGCGTGTCAAAAGACGTATATGACATAATAAAGTCGGAGGAAAAAACAGCTATCCTTGTCACGCACGATATTTCAGAAGCTGCGGCTATGGCAGATACCGTAGTTCTACTCACAAAACCGCCCTGCCGTGTAAAGGACATCATTCCAATAGAATTTGAAAAGCATGGAATAAGCCGTGATGAAGTTAGAAATTCAAAGCTGTTTCAGCAGTATTTTGATAAAATATGGAAGGAGCTGCAAAATGAAAACACAAATCAATAGTTCCGAAGGACAGAAAAACTATATGCGCAAAGCAAGGCTGCACAGGCTCTTTATATTCTGGAGCAGGATTTTGGTATTTGCAGGATTTCTGGCTCTATGGCAAACCGCGTCAAGCCTAAAATGGATAGACAGCTTTTATTTCAGCTCTCCTCTTGCAATTGCCAAGCTGTTTGTGCATGATATACGTGATATGTCGCTTTTGAACCATATCGGAGTCACGCTGTGGGAATCAGGGCTTAGTTTCCTGCTTATCATTGTTTTTTCAGTGGCAGCGGCTACCTTTTTCTGGTTTTACCCGTCGATTGGGAAAATGTTCGAGCCGTTTCTTATAGTGCTGAACAGCCTGCCAAAATCAGCGCTTGCGCCGCTCATTATCGTGTGGCTTGGCACGGGACCGCGCACTGTAATTTTATGCGGTATGTCCGTGGGAATTTTCGGCTGTATTTTAAATCTCTATCAGGCTTTTGAGCAGACTGACGCTGAACGTCTGAAGCTTATTGAAACACTCGGCGGAAATAAGCTGCAAAAATTTACAAAGATAGTCTTTCCGCAAAATATACCGACATTTATATCGCTCGCAAAGGTAAATATCGGGCTTGCGCTTGTCGGAGTGATAATTGGAGAATTTCTCGCAGGACGCCAGGGACTTGGATATCTGATTATCTATGGAAGCCAAGTATTCAAGCTGGATATGGTGATACTAAGCATTGTGATACTGTGTGTCATCGCTATGCTGCTCTATGGAATACTCAATTTATTAAATAGAAAAGTTATCGCACGATGGCAGTAAATCCCTGTAAAATCCCCGCAAGTGCAGCAGGCTTGCGGGGATTTTGCCTTGCTATATATTTTTACTGTAGGCATTATAATAACCCTGCGCCTTATCACGGGAAATTTTCAGCTTACTGATAATACGTTCTACTATATCGTTTTCTGCGAGCCCAAATTCTATTCCCATTTCTGTTATTTCTGCGGCTCTGCCTTCCTCTCTGCCTTCCTCTTTTCCTTCCTCTTTTCCAAGCTGTTTATTTTCCTGAGCTATTTCATCAAAAACACTGCACATATCTCCATCTCCCTGCGCTATTTTATCAAGCGATACCCTACTGTTTGCCGCTGATGCCACAGCCAACGCTACAGATGTGCTTACCTTGTGTTCATCATTGTATTCAAGCACTTTTTGACGTCTTTCTTTTTTGGTCATTGCAGCGTCATACAGCAGCCGAAGCAGATTAAATAAATCTCTATTATCTGCATTATTCAGTACTAAATTATTATCCCTCAATTCAATTAAATTCATTTTATAATCATTAACAAAATTTTGCAAGCCTTCTGGTATGTCAAGAAGTTCCTTTATGGATTTTGCGCCATCCCATTTTTTCTCCCCATAGTAAAGGACTATTGTAATTACTGGATACAGCCTGTCATCCTTTTTCATTCCTGAAAGAAATTCTTCACCTTTTAGCTCTTTAGTGCTTTCATAATGTTTTTTTAATGCATTATACTGATTATAATATGTACTTGAATCATAGTGCATTACCCTGACAGGCATTGCATAATGGATATCCGTTTGATTTTCTGTGCCGTAAATTACAAATTTCACTTTTAACTTATCACAGAATTTTGCAATCTTGAGATTATCCCGTTCAAGCTTTTTTGTATTTACTCTTTTCTTACCTTCTATAACTAATGATACATCGCTGTCAAATGAGCTCAAATCATATGGCTTTACCAGTGGCTTACCATTGAAAAATACAGCATTTACTAAATCTGCAAATTTATCATTATCTTTCCAGTAATCATTTAATACTATATCTGGCTTTAGTTTATTTCCGACTGATTTTTTTGTCATTATGCGTATGCCTTTCATCATGTATTTAAACTTATGTTCTTGTATATAAGCCTATCATATGAACATATGTTTGTCAATACATATCTGGAAAAATCCAAAAAAATCCAAAATACAAATCCAAAATCACGCCGTATCATACGCAGAAACCACCCTGTTTTTCCCGTTCTGCTTGCCATAGTACAGCCTTTCGTCAGCGTGCTTTATCGTTTCCTCAACCTTACTGTTCTCCATATGCGTCGCAATACCGAGCGTCAGTGTGCAGTGGATTGTCAGCTCGCGGTTGCTGAATGAATGTTTTTCGACATTTCGGCGGATATTTTCCGCAATCGGCAGTGACTTGTCAAGCCTGCCGTTGCACAAAATCAGTATTTCCTCGCCGCCCCAGCGGCATACATGCCCGAAATCCTTTACTTCCTGGGTAATAATCTGCGCAATATCCTTTATGACAATATCCCCAAAATCATGCCCATATGTATCGTTTACTCTTTTAAAATTGTCAATATCGCACATAATCAAACAAAACGGCTCGCCCGACGCGACGGCATGCTCCAAAAACGCCTGCATGCTGCGGCGGTTATAAAGTCCCGTCATAGGATCCGTGCTTGCCATATTGTCGAGAATAATATTCTGGTTGTGCAGCTTCTTTTCAGTGATCTGTATGTCAATCACGAAAATAAGCGTAAACATAAACAGCAGGAAAAAATTGCAGATAGAATTAAATATATAAATAAGCACCTCCACTGCGGGAGAAACGCTTACCTGGTAAAAAGAACCGACAAATGCTGAAAGTATGCGGCAGCCGATAAACGAAACAGACGCACCAAAGCCAAGCATTGTGGCAATAAGATACTTCTTGTCGTTGTTTATCATGGTAACGCACATATAATAACCAAAGGGAATCAACCCGATTATATACTGTGCAAATCCAAAATGCCACCCAACGAACAGCGTAGCCGCAAATGAATGCATGATAATCTCAAGATATGTAAGATAAAAGGTCTTAATCAATTCCTCATCATAACCGTATTTAATCACCCTGATACAGTACAAATACATGGCAACACTGCCAACATTGAGGATAACCATAGGATACACGCGAAATAAGGCAAATAGAAAGATAAGGAATACATGCACGCCGCCAATAGCATAAATTGTCAGCGCATATTTGAATTTAAAGGTTTCTGATATAATATAACGGTCAACGAGCCGCCTTACTTTTGCAATGATGGATTTCATATGCTTCTGTCCTCTATTCTATACGGTGTTTCATTGAAGTTATGAAAATAAATTTCAATAAAATTATAAAGCATACTGAAATGAATGTAAATATAAATATCTTAAAGTCTGTTTTTAAAAGTCTATTTTAAATATATTTCTTTTAGGCAAAACAAAAAAGCTTTCGAAGGGACTCGAACCCTCGACCTACTGATTACGAATCAGTTGCGCTACCAACTGCGCTACGAAAGCTTAACGATGATATTATACTATTTGTGTGCCGATTTGTCAATTGTTAATTTTCAATTTCTCTTAAGCAATTTTTCTTAAGCTAATTTTTCTTAAGTTTTTCCCAAATCATTTTTCATAAACTAATTTTTTCTAAACTAATTTTTTCTAAACTAATTTTTTCTAAACTAATTTTTTCTAAACTAATTTTTTCTAAACTAATTTTTCTTAAGCCATAGAAAAAATACTAAATACTAATTTAATCCTGCCCCGCACTATGCACAGTAACCTGCGGATAAGGTATCTCGATGCCTGCGTTGTCAAGCGCTGTCTTTACGTTTTCAAGCACGCGCCAACGCACGTCCCAATATTTGGCGTTTTCACAGTAAAAGCGTATTCCAATATTCACGCTACTGTCGCCGAGCGAATCAACAAAAACGCTTACAGGCTCTCCCTGCAGGGCATCTGCATCCTCGGCGATAACCTCTCGTATCGCGTTTTTAGCCGTTTCGATGTCGTTGTTGTATGAAATGCCCACCATTAAGTCAACACGGCGCGTTTTTGACTCGGAGGCGTTTATTATTGAGGCATTCGCAAGCCCGCCGTTTGGCAGGACTACCACTTTATTGTCGCCAGTCATAAGCTTAGTGTAAAATATGCCTATTTCCTTGACAAAGCCCTCATTGCCGTGCCCTGACTCTATTATATAATCGCCTACCCTGAAAGGTTTTAACAGCAGTATAAGCACCCCGCCCGCAAGATTACTCAGGCTCCCCTGCAGCGCAAGACCAATAGTCACGCCCGCCGAGCCAAGCAGCGCCACTATGCTCGCCGCGTCAAAGCCGAAATTGCCCGCTATCATAATGATAAGAACTATGTAAAGCAGTATTTTAATCAGCGCGTCGAGAAACTGGACTACTCCAACCTCCACATTTGCCCTTTCGAGCGATTTCTTGGTAATTTTCCTTATAAATTTGATTACCTTAACGCCTATAAAAAACAGTACCGCCGCGATAAGCACCCTGACGCCCAGGTTAAGCGCCTTTTCAGGCAGCGTGGACAAAAATTTTTCAAGCGCGTTTAAATTTTTGCTCAGTTCCTCCATTTCAGTTAATAACATCGTACCTTACCCCGTTTGTAAATTATATTTTTTGTTTAATATAGATATTCTCAGGCATTACAGCAACAAAATTCAAGCCTCGTCAAAAATGCTTTGCAGGCAATTTAATTAACCACTTTAAAATAAGCCGTCAAATCATTGGCGAAACTGTGAAAAAAGTACTTATATTCAGCATCATACATATTTTAAAACAAACTGCCAAAGCATTAACCGTAACAGTCACAGTCAGTCTCACATTTATTTTATGGAATGTATAAACAGCCCGCTCCTAAGCTTTGGCTCAAACCACGTTGACTTAGGCGGCATAAGCATACCCGCGTCCGCCACGGCAAAAAGCTCCGATATCGAAGTCGGATACATGGCAAATGCCACTTTGCTGTCAGTATTTACGCGCCTTTCAAGCTCCTCAATGCCCCGTATGCCGCCGACAAAATCAATGCGCTTGTCAGTCTTGGAATCTGTTATGCCAAGCAGCGGCGAAAGTATATTGTTTTGAAGTATCGCCACATCAAGCCCATCGACGGGATTGCCGCTCTTATATTCATCTTTTACCGCAAGCAGATACCATTCGCCGCCAAGCAGCATTGCAACCTCGCCCTTTTTTGACGGTCTTTGGCAGACGCCGCCCTTTTGCAGCACGTCAAATACCTTTTCAACGCCTTTTAAAAACTCCGCCTCTGATAAACCGTTTAAGTCCTTGACTACCCTGTTGTAATCCATGATCATAAGCTCATCATCCGCAAAAAGCACTGACAGAAAATAATTAAACTCCTCATCCCCTGTAAAATCGGGAAACTGCTCACGCTTTTTAAGCCCTGCTTTTACGGCAGATGCACAGCGGTGATGCCCGTCCGCTATGTAAATCTGTCCAATGCCCTCAAAGGTCCTGCCTATCGTATCTATGTCGTCATCATCGTCAATAATCCATACCCTGTGCCTTATGCCATCATCAGCCGTAAAATCATAAAGCGCGTCCTTTGCCTTTATACGGTCTATGATTTTGCGAATCACCTCGTTTGACCTGTATGCCAGAAAAATAGGTCCTGTCTGCGCCTCACATGCCTCGACATGGCGTATGCGGTCAAGCTCCTTGTCGGCGCGCGTGTTTTCGTGCTTTTTGATGATGTTATTCAAATAATCGTCCACACTTGCGCACGCTGTTATCCCCGTCTGCACCCTGCCGTCCATGGTAAGCTCATAGATGTAGTAAACCGCTTTTTCCTCCTGTACAAATTCGCCCTTTTCTATCATTCCCCAGAGCAAATCATGAGCCTTTTTATACACTCTGTCGTCATATGTATCTACTGAAGCGTCAAACTGCGTCTCCGCCCTGTCAATATTCAGAAAAGACAGCGGCCTGCCCTTTACCGCCTCGCAGGCCTCCTCTCTGCTGTACACGTCATACGGCAGCGCGGCAATCTGCGCCTCCAAGCCCTTTCGCGGCCGGTACGCCTTAAATGGTTTTATTACTGCCATTTCACATTTCCTTTCCAAATTATATTAAAATTGCACCGCTTAAATATATAAAAATATTTTAACAGATAATATCCATAAATAGAAGTCTTTTTGCAGAATTTTGACAAATTTTTGACGAAATTATTGGCGATATGTTTTTTGACAATCCTTGATTATAGTGATACAATCTATCTGTATCAAATCAATGTTGTGCGCAGCCGCACGGAATGGGGGAAATAAAATGACAGCAGACGAAAAAGTTATGCTTGACCGTATTAATGAATATGCCGATAAGGTTTTAAAGGATTTTGATCCGCAAAAGACGCGGGTTTCTTTCCAGCTTGAAAAGATTAAGCCTATTATGGAGGAAATCGCCAAAGAAAAGGGAATGTCTGTCGAGGATGTCTTCATCAAATACATGGACTTGGCAAGCGAGCTTACAGTTTCAAAGGAAACCAAGTTCCAGAATACGATTGGAAATATGACGAAATACGGCGATGTTCATGACGCGAGATAATCATATTCGCTAAAACAAAAAATCGCCGAAACAATGACTGGAAATTTAAAATTCCCCGCCATTTGTTGATAACTGATTGAGGGAAAAAGAAAAAGCGCCGCCATTTTTTTGACAGCGCTTTTATTTTTTATATTTCTCCAGCCTCATACAGCTCATTTGCATAACGCACCGAGCCCATGGCGTCTTTTGAATAAAAGTCCGCACCTATCATATCAGCATATTCCTGCGTAAGCACTGCCCCGCCTACCATAATCTTACATTCGGGGGCTTTTTCATGCAGGAGCTTTATCGTTTCCTCCATGTTCACTACAGTGGTAGTCATAAGCGCGCTAAGCCCTGCAAGCTTGACATTATTCTCCTTTACGGCAGCAAGTATTGTCTCAGGCGCCACGTCTTTTCCTAAATCAAGCATATCAAAGCCATAATTTTCAAGCAGCGTTTTTACAATATTTTTGCCTATATCGTGTATGTCACCTTTGACTGTGGCTATTACGATTTTCGCCTTGCTCTCGCTCTGTCTGCCCTGCTTTGACAGCGTGCTCTTTATCGCCTCAAATGACGCTTTTGCCGCGTCAGCGCTCATGAGCAGCTGCGGAAGAAACATTCTCTTTTCCTCAAAGCCTTTTCCTACTATGTCAAGCGCAGGGATAAGCTTATCGTTTATTATCGTGAGAGAGTCGATATTCTGTTCCAACAGCGCTGTTGTCGCCTGATATGCGCTCTCGGTCAAGCCCTTGACTATCGCGTCCTCCAATGACATTGCACTCTTGGCGTCTGCATTTGCCAAAGCACCATTCGCTCCTTTAGGCTTTTCAGGCTGCTGTGAGCATTTCGCTATATATTCCATGCACTGCTCATCTAAACCCGCAAGCGCGTTAAAGCTGTAATATGCCGCCATCATAGGCTCGCTCGACGGATTTACTATGCCTGCGCTCAGCCCGTTGTTCATTGCCATTGTAAAAAATGCCGTATTTATGCGGCTGCGCTCAGGCAGTCCGAATGAAATATTGGAAACGCCAAGCACTGTATGAATCCCCAGCTCATAACGCAGCCTGCGAAGCGTTTCAAGCGTGACCTTTGCATTGTCCTGTCCTGTGCTTATTGTGAGCACCAGCGCGTCCATCACGAGATTTTTCTTTGGTATGCCGTATTTGGCGGCGGTCTTTACTATCTTTTTGGCTATTGCAATGCGCCCGTCTGCGGTTTCTGGTATGCCGCCTTCGTCAAGGCAAAGGCACACTACTACAGCGCCGTACTTTTTTGCAATAGGGAATACGCTTTCCATAGACTCGCGCTTGCCATTCACGGAATTAAGCATCGGCTTGCCGTTATAACAGCGGAGTCCTCTCTCCATCGCCTCTGTGTCTGATGTGTCTATCTGCAGGGGCAGGTCTATGATTGCCTGTATGCCTGTCACTGCCTCCTCCATAAGCTTAGGCTCGTCTATCTCTGGAAGCCCGACATTTACATCAAGGATATGCGCCCCCTTTTCCTCCTGTAAAAGTCCCTCTTTATATATATGCTCCATATCATGGTCGCGGAGCGCCTGCTTGAATTTTGACTTTCCTGTCGGATTTATTCTCTCGCCGATTATAAGCGGTTTTTCTGAAAAATATACGGCGTGGTTATAAGATGACACTACTGTCATATTTTTGTCCGTTATCGGCTTGATTGTCATATTTTTGCACGCCTCGGTCAATGCCTTTATATGCGCTGGCGTAGTGCCGCAGCAGCCGCCGACTACGCTTGCTCCCATCTCGACAAGCGTTTTTACGCTCTGCGCAAATTCAGGCGGCGCTACGTTATATATTGTGTTGCCGTTTACGACAGCGGGAAGTCCTGCGTTTGGATTTATTACGATTGGCAGCGAGCAGCAGGCGGTAAGCTCTGGCAGCAGCCTTTTCATCTGCTCAGGTCCAAGTCCGCAGTTAAAGCCTATCGCATCAACGCCAAGCCCCTCGAGCATTGCTGTGACGCTTGCCACATCTCCGCCTGTGAGAAGCTTTCCGTTTTCATCAAAAATCATTGTGACTATCACTGGAAGTGAACTGTTTTCCTTTGCCGCAAGGACAGCCGCCTTTATCTCGTATGAGTCGCTGAGCGTTTCCAGAAGTATAAGGTCTGCGCCCGCTTTATCGCCTGATATTACTATCTCCTTAAACGCTTCGTATGCCGCTGAAAATTCTATCTCGCCCAAAGGCTTTAAAAGCTTGCCAAGCGAGCCGATATCAAGCGCAGTGTACCTCTGTCGCACTTTGCCAGTGCCGTCTGCGGCATTTTCTATCGCCATGGCATTTTCTTCTGTCGCGGCATTTCTCTCCGTTATTTTTTCCTCTGCCCTTACCTCGCTTATCGCTTCCTTTACAAGCCTTATCCCCGCGCTGACAAGCATATCAACGCTGTAATCTGTGCCCTTGCATTTAAAGCTGTTTACGCCAAAGGTATTCGCCTTGACTATATCGCAGCCTGCAAGCAGATATTCCTTGTGTATCTGCTTTATTTTTTCGGGATGGAGAATATTCCATGTCTCGGGTATCTCACCCACCTGCAAGCCGCGCGCCTGCAACAGTGTCCCCATTCCTCCGTCAAAAAAAAGCAGTTTTTCTCCTAAACCGTTAATCATTTCTAAATTCACACCCTTTATTACCGCATGCGGCGCATTTACCGCCTGATTTGCTGTAGCAGCCGCCCGCGTCTGCCGTAAGACCTATAAACGCCGTGACGCTCTTTGTCGGATACATCAGTAAGCTCTGCGTGAGCGTCAGTCCGATGCGTTTTGTACATTCAAGCGCACTGAATATATCCTTCTGCGTTTCAAGCGCCAAATCGCCGTAGCCAGCGCTGAAACGAGGTCTAAGATATAAGCCTTCTTTATCCGCCCAATTGCTTTTTATCTCCTCTTGAATGAGATTGCAGTACGCCTCTATGCACTCCGCGCCGCACGCCTGCGCGATTGACGCCTTAGCCATATTTACAAGTTCATATCTGCCAAGAAGCTTGTCCGCGCCTATGCCGAGAGTAGCCGCCATAACAACCGCCTGACGGCAGTCCGCCAGATTGTCAGCAAGATTTCTGCTTGACGCTGTAATCGACAGGCTTTTGCCCTCCATATCATACAGCCTGACAATCCCGTCTTCCGCTGCGCATTCAAAACGCTTATATATACTTTTTGGCTCTATTGCCTGTAAAAGCTCGCCAAGAACCTCGTCAGTCAAAGCGCGCACATCAGCGTCGGGGACATTTCCCTGATAGCCCATATAGCGGTATATCTCCCGCATATTGACGGCTTTTCCGACAGCCACAGCTCCTAATGACACACTAATCCCCCATTCTTAATGCTCTGTCACTCTACTCTATTCAAGGCGGAGTTTGCACCCCGCCTTGGCAATTATTGGTTGCTGTTGTTTACGTTTATATTGCTGTTGCTGCTATTGTCACTGTTTTCACAGCCGCACGTGCCCGTTCCTGAATAGCCCGAAAAATTCCTTGGCTGAATAAGGTCGTCATTGCAGCCACAGGAAGAATTGCCGCCATAATAATCATTGTTATAATTATTATTGCAGCCGCATCCGCCGCTCCTGCCCGTGCCGTTCTGCCAGCCTCCGTTATTACAGCTGCAGCAGCTAAGCAAAAGTAAAAGCCAAATCCATCCGTTCATTTTTTAACTCCTTAATATTAAAATCTCTTTTTATCTTAATATATGGAGTTTGCAAAAATGTGTTACATCAGAGTGGAAGCCTTGAAATCAGCCCTTGCCGTTTGACGCAGGTTTTGCAAGCCTTAGCCGCCCATGCTTATAGTTATCGCGGATATACCGCATTGTCCTCTTTTCACCAAGCTTTGCGTTCATTTTGAGCAGAAATTCAAGCTTTCTGCGCGTGTCCTTATGCATAAAGCGCCATGGTTCACCTTTTAAATAATATTTAAGCGGCATGTCGTCAGTATAGTTTTTAAGGTTATAATTTTTTGAGGCGGCAACGCGGTCGATAAACATTTCCACGACATAGCGGTCGGGCATTTTCGCGGGGATAATGCCCTCGCCCTTCTTTGAACTGTAGTCAAGCCAGTATTCATAGTGGTGCTTATTCCTGCCCTTGTGATGCAGCCACGCCGAGGAATAGCCTTTGTCAAGCCTCTCTGCGTTATTGGGACTCTGCGTGCCCTGATAATATTTTGCCCCCACTATAAATTCGCTCGGCATATATTTAGACAAATCGTGCAAAAGCCCCTGCCAGTACATACCGACAGAAAAACAGCCCTTCATCACCATCAGCTTATGATGTGTAATTGTCTTAAAATGTTTCCAATAGTGCAGCATTTAATCCCCCATGCCTTTCACGGACGGCTTGAATAATATATTTTAATTATTTTGAGTCTGATTTTTTATTTTTCCTACCGATGGCGCAAGTCTTTGCGCGCGGCTTGGGCTGTGTCTTTGGAAGCTTCCTGCCTGCAAGAACAGCAATGCTCCTCGGAGGAATATCCGCGTAGCTTGAACCTTTATCGCTTTCTACGTCGATCGGCGTCTCGTTTGTGTCAAACACATGAACCCACTCATAATCCGCAAGCGACGGCAGCGCAAAGCGATGCGTTTCCCAATGCATGTTATAGGCAATATATATGTAATCGCCCTCTTTGCCTTCGCCGTCCATACCGCAGTACATAATGCCTATATGACGGTTATAGCTGTCAAGCTGCGCTTTCCAAGCCTCCTCGCCGTGGTATGACAAATCGGGATAGCCGCAGCCGTACCTGTCAAGCATAGACAGGCTTGTGTCAAGATGAAGTATGCCATGCGCCTGCCTGAATTTGATAAGAAGCTTTGCAAACTCATAAATATCGGCATTTTTTGACAGACCGCGCCAGTCAACCCAGCCTGTTTCATTGTCCTGGCAGTAGCTGTTGTTGTTGCCGTTTTTGCTGTTGCCAAACTCATCGCCCGACATAATAAGCGGAGTGCCCTGAGCCGTAAAAAGAAAGCACAGCGCGTTTTTCATCTGCCTTTTTCTCAGCTGGTTGATTGCCTTTTTTCGCGAAGGACCTTCAACGCCGCAGTTCCAACTGTAATTATAGTCATTTCCGTCGGAATTATTCTCGCCGTTTTCCTCATTATGCTTTCTGTCGTATGAAACCAAGTCATTTAAGGTAAAACCGTAATAATTGGTGATATAATTCACTACCCCGCAGCTTGCGCTGATGTTGCGCATATGGTACTGGAAGCTTTTGAGCATATCGCTGTCGCCCTTTAAGTATTTGCGCATGTCATACATAAATTCATCGCGATAATAGCCGAGGTTTTTATATGCGGGAATTTCCGCGCCCGCATAAATCTCATCAAGCGAAAAATGCTCGCACATAATCTTTGCGTTTGCCAAAATAGGCTCAGTGGCAATAAGCGTCACAGGCACCTTGCCGCCCTTTAAATGCACGCCGTCAATCTGGTACTCAATCACCCAATGCTTTATAATGTCAAGTATATATCCAGGCTTAATATTGTCAGGAAAATAAAACTGCATTATGACCTCTATGCCGTTTTTGTGCAGCTCGCGCACCATTTTCTTGAACTCAACACAGGGATTTGCATCCGACGAATACGAGGTCTTTGGCGCAAAATAATACGCCTCCTTGAAGCCCCAGTAATTAAGCCTTCTTGCGCGCTGCGGCTCCTTGTCCGCGGAAAGCTCCTCGTCAATATGCTGCACCTGGTATTCTATCGTCTGTGAAAGCGCAAGCTCCGCTCCGCTTGCCCACTCACACTCCTCAAACTCATACGCGGGCATAAGCTCAAGCGAATTTACCCCAAGCTCTTTTAAATAAGGAATTTTTTCAATGATTCCCTCAAATGTGCCCCTATGCTTTACGCCTGATGAGCGGTGCTTTGTAAAGCCTCTTACATGAAGACAGTACATAATGCTCTCGTTATAAGGAATGTGCGGCTGCTGCGCGCCCTGCCAGTCAAACTCCCTGCTGTAAAAGCCGCCCCTGAGAAACGGCTGCTTAAACTCCGCCCCGCGCCACTTTTCATTCCCCATAATACGTTTGGCGTAAGGATCGACAAAAACCTTATCGCCTATGCGGAAGTTATACTCATACTCGCCAGGCTGCAAATCCTCAACGAATATGCAGGAAATATTGCCTATCCTGTTGCTCCTGTCAATATCTATGCGTACCTTCTGCTCTACGCCTTTTTTATATAAAATGACGCTGCAATCCTCGTCGGAGCTGTTCACTATGGAAAAATTTACGCCGCCGTTCAGCACATATGCTCCCAGCGGATATGGCTGTCCTTTTTTTACCTTATATTTCTTCATATATCTCCTTAATCTGCGCCTGTGATTAATTTACTCCCTAGCCCTGTCAGGCATTGTGTATGCTGCCAGTCCTAATCAATCGCGGAAAATATGCGTCTTAGCCGACTATGATGGGCAGAACCGCCTTTATGTCATCTTCAATCACAAAATCCGCCCTGCTTTTTGGCAGAAAGGTCTCGTCTGAAAACAAAACCTTTATTTGTTTTTTGCCTGGCTGAGTAGTGTCAAGCTGGTCGCTGTACATATTTTTGCCAAGTATCAAAAGCACGTCCGCCATGGCGCACGCATTCACCGCCTCCGTCATAAGGTGTGCATTGCCGCGCTCTCCTATCAGCCTGATATTCGGGCGTATCGCCACATTGCAGCTCTCGCAGCGTGGCACGCCGTCAGCCGCCAGAATGTAGTCAAGCCCGTAGCTTCTGTTGCAGCGCGGGCATTTATTGGAGCGCATATTTCCATTCAGCTCGATAACCCTTTTAAAGTGTACATTTTCAGGCAGCCCGTGATAATTCTGGCTTATGACCGCAGAAAGCTTTCCCCGCTCCTGCAGCCTTAAAAGCGCGTCATATGCAGGCGTAGAGCCTACGTGCATGCCTAAAACTTCATTTTTATAAAAACGGTAGAATTTTTCAACCTTTGAATTAAAAAAGCTTGCCGACAGCATATCGTCAGGACTATATCCGTACTGGCTCTCTACGCGGTATGTCTCATCATTGGCATCAAGGTCATATCCGCCGCCCTCAACAAGCATTTCAATGCCGATAATCGCGACAACACTGCCAGCTTCCTGTATTTTTTTATTCAGATAATTCAATACACGCTCATCTGTCTTTAGTTTCATCAACAGTCCCCCGTTAAAATGGCAATTCACCCTTTTCATTGTGAATGAGTTTCCATGCAGAAAATTTTACAATCTTCTACTAGTTAAATAATACTAGGTTTGTATGCAATGTGTCAACAGTTAAAAGCAAAAATAAAAATGAAAATTATTTTCTTGCTTTATGCCTCTGCTTTGATTACAATATATTTGTGTTTATGTTTTTGGGAGTATATTTTTAAGCAATAAGAAATGGAGGAAAAAATGGCAGACAGCAAAAGAAAGGGATATGATGCGGAGGACATGACGGTAGACATTGAGCTTGACAGCGGAGAATGCGTGAAATGCGAGATTATCACAATTCTGACTGTTGAGAAGCGCGACTACATTGCCCTGCTTCCGATTGATGAAAACGGAGAAAACGACGACGGCGAAGTGTGGCTTTACCGTTACTCCGAAGATGAAAATAATCCTGACAGCGAGCCGCTTATCGAATATATAGATGATGATGACGAATATGAAAAAGTCGAAGACGCCTTTGACGAATATCTTGACGCGTCAGAGTTTGATGAGCTTGTTGATGAAAATGACGAAATGGAGGAATAATTATAATTATGGACGAAAAATCATTAGTTTTGGACAGGAAATATACCTGCCCCGTGTGCGACAATAAGCTTACTGCCAAGGCAGTAAAGACAAACAGCGCAAAATTTGTGGAAACAAAACCAGACCTTAGACCTGTGCACAGCAATATAAACGTCAACAAATACGACACTATATGCTGCACCAACTGCGGATTTGCCGCGCTTACCAAAAATTTTACAAATACCACGCAGACGCAGCGCAGGCTTATCCGTGAAAAAATACAGGCAAACTATAAGCCGCACGATGAGACGCCATGTGATTTTTACACCACAGAGCAGGCTATAAGCCGAATGAAAATGGTGCTGCTGTGCACTGTCACCAAGCAGGCTAAGGACAGCGAAATCGGCAATGTATGCTTAAAGCTCAGCTGGCTTTATCAGGATTTGGCAGATGAGCTTCCTGACGATGATGCATCAGCGGGCAAAAGGGAGGCATATCTCAAGGAGGCAAACAATGCCGCCATGAACGCATATGACCATTTTGTGAAGGCGCGCATGAACGAGGACTTCCCTATCGCGGGAATGTCGGAAACCACGCTTGATTACCTCCTCGCCTACTATGCGTACATAAAGGGTGAATACTCAACCGCCATGCAGTATCTTTCAGGCGTAATAACCAACAGGAACACGTCTCCCCGCTTAAAGGACAAGAGCTTAGAGCTGAAGGACTTAGTAAACGCAAAGCTGCATCCGTCTAAATAACAGATGCATGGTGCGGCATTACATATCAAGCATTTCTTCTATGAAACGCGAGGGCAGGAAATTTCCTGCCTTTTTTTCGTCCACATAAAATATAAAAAGCGACTCCTTTGCGCGCGTCATAGCGACATAAAGCATTCTGCGCTCCTCCTCAAGCTCATTGTCCGTTATGGCTCTTTTGTGCGGCACTACGCCCTCGTTTATGTCGGGGAGTATCACCACCTTCCATTCCAAGCCTTTTGACGCATGCATTGTCATAATGCTTACTGCATCAGTCTGCACAATGCCGTTTCCGCTGTCCTTTTCCCTGCCGCCTAAAAGCTCCTTCTCGATTTGTTCAAGCCATTCTGGCAATGTTTCATACGCTTTTGCACACTCCTGAAGTTCGTCAAGCTCCTCCAGCGCTTTGTCCTTGCCCTGTTTTTTGAGATAATCTTCATATCCTACGCCCTTTCTGATATAATTGACGGCTGCAAACGGCGCTAATTGGCGGATAAATTGCAAATGTGCGTAAAATTGTGTCACATTCTGTATTACATAGTCGAGCCCTTCATTATTTTGCAGCAATTCTTTCATTTTAAACGGTTTCTGCGGTATGGTGCTGCGTTTGACATAGCGGACAGGACGGTTTATAATCCTGTAAAAATCGGAAATATTGTCCTCCTTTAAGGCATATCTGATGTACGCCGTGATGTCCTTTGCTGTCTCACTCTCATATATGCTGCGGGGTTTTTCTTTCATTTGAAGCGGAATGTTTGACTGAATAAGTCTACGAACCGTGTGCGGCATGCTGCCTGCCGTGCGGTAAAGAATCGCGATATCGCTGTACTTTGCGCCGTCTGTACGCATGTACTGCTTTATAAGCTCATTAATGTTTTCCGCCTCACTTGCCTTTGACTCAAATGCGTAAATTTTCACGCCGTCCCGTGAAATATTCGCCGCCTCGACATTCTTGGCAAAACGGTTATTATTCTTGGATATAAGGCGCGCCGCAGTATCCACTATTACGCTTTTACTTCGGTAATTTACATTTAACAGCACGCGCTCCGCGCTCGGGTAATCCTTGTCAAAATTCAGCATAATTGACGGGCTTGCGCCACGGAAGCCGTATATTGACTGGTCGTCGTCGCCTACTATGAATAAATTGTCCTGCGGTTTCGCCAGAAGCCTTACTACCTCGTACTGCAACGGGCAAATGTCCTGAAATTCATCTATCAGTATGTATTTGAAACGCTCCTGCCACATTTTCAGCGTGTCGGGGCGCGACATAAGCAAATCGCGGCACAAAAGCACCATATCATCAAAGTCCACCAGCTTTCTGGCGTTCATTTCTTTTTTGTATGCGCTGCAGATGTATTGAAATTCCGCGTCTGATACTGTCTCGCATTTATGTTCTTCTGGCTTTATTCCGCTGTTTTTTACTTTGCTTATCTCCTCGAGAATGTGCTGCAGGATTTCATTTGTGTACTCTCCTGGCGCATTGCTGCCGCCCGCGCCATAACTGCCTTTGTCAGCCTTTGTGCCTTCCTCGTCGTAATTATTTTTGCCGTATTTCAAATCTTTTCCAGCTTTTACTCCTTTGACATAGCTGCCTGTACTGTCTTTTGCGTCTTTTGCTTTGATGACTTGGTCTTTTCCGTATTCTTTATCTTTATCGTCTTCATCATCTGAAATTATTTCTTTTGGCATTTCTTCAACAATCTGCCTTAAAAGCTTGTACTTATCGCCTTCCCTGATTATGCTGTCTGCATTAAGCTTATAGGTGTGGCTTAGTATATGAAAAAATACCGCGTGGAATGTGCCGAAATTTACAGCGTATGTCTTACCGTCCATAAGGCGTATAAAACGCTCACGCATTTCATTTGCGGCAGCCTTTGTAAAGGTAATCACCAGTATGTCCTCTGGCTTTACCTTGTACTCCTCTATTAAGTTTTTGATTCTATGGGTAATAACATGAGTTTTACCGGAGCCGGGACCTGCCAAGACAAGCATAGCCCCTGCTCCGTGTCTAATTGCTTTAGATTGTGCGTTATTTGTTTTCAAGTAATTCTATTCCTTTTTTTATTCTGCTCAGGCTCTCCTCTTTGCCGAGAACCTCCATTATCTCCGTCGCGCCTGCGGGCGTCATCTGCAGCCCTGAAACTGCCGTCCTGACAGGCCACATCACATAGCCGTTTTTCACGCCTTTTTCCGCCACGTATGCAAGCAGCGTCTGGTAAAGCGCGTCATTGCTGTAATCCTCCTGTTTCTCCAGTATGGGAAGAATATCCCTTAATACCTCGAGCGAGGTCTCCTCAGTAGTCTTCATCTTTTTGTGCGCGTACATTGACGTGTCATATTCGGGAAGCGCGTCAAAAAAGCTGATTAGAGGGATTATGTCGGGAAATACCTCTATTCTCGTCTTTACCATCTCTGCAAGCTTTTTGTAATCAAGGGGCTTGCCGCCTACAGCTTCTTTTATATACGGCAGCGCCATCTCATAAAAGCGGTCAAAATCCATCGCCTTGATGTATTCGCCGTTCATCCATTTGAGCTTATTCATGTCAAATACTGACGGCGATTTGTTGATGCGCCTGTAGTCAAACTCTTTTATAAGCTCGTCAAGGCTGAAAATCTCCCTGTCGCTTTCGGGACTCCAGCCAAGCAGCGCGATAAAGTTTACTATCGCCTCGGGTAAAATTCCCTGCTCCACTATATCCTCAAAAGATGAATGACCGCTGCGCTTTGAGAGCTTTTTATGCTCCTCGTCGGTAATAAGCGGAAGATGTATATAAACTGGGATTTCCCAGCCAAATGCCTCGTAAAGCCTGTTGTATTTCGGGGTTGATGAAAGGTATTCATTTCCGCGCACCACATGGGTTATTTCCATTAAATGATCGTCTACCACGTTTGCGAAATTGTATGTCGGGTAGCCGTCTGATTTAATCAAAATCATATCGTCAAGCTCGGAATTATCCACCGTGATGTCACCGTAAAGCTCATCATGGAAAGAAGTCGTACCCGTGCGCGGATTGTTCTGCCTGATAACATACGGAATACCGCTCTTTAGCTTCTCTTCAACCTCCTCCTTGGAAAGTCCAAGACAGTGTTTGTCATATATGCTTATCTCCTTGCCCTCGACAACCTCTGTCTTGAGCGTGGCAAGCCTTTCCTTGTCGCAAAAGCAATAGTACGCCTCACCCTTGTCAATAAGCTCTTTGGCGTATTTTGTGTAAATGCCTGCCTTTACGCGCTCGCTCTGCACGTAAGGTCCATAGCCCTTATCCTTGTCTGGTCCCTCATCATAGACAAGTCCTGTCTGCTTTAATGTGTTATATATGATTTCTGTCGCGCCCTCGACGTACCGCTCCTGATCCGTGTCCTCTATGCGGAAAATAAAATCTCCGCCCTCATGCTTTGCGATAAGAAACTCATACAAAGCAGACCTCAGATTTCCTACGTGCATTCTGCCCGTGGGACTGGGGGCAAATCTGCATCTTATCTTTTTCATAACTGCTCCTCCTTGATACTTGATACCTTTTAATGTATTGGTGATTGCAAAATATTTTCTCAATCGTCAGAATTAGGCAGAATATATAAAAACGTGGCTTTGTATTTCACAAGGTGCCCCTTATTTTATATATTTTGCCTAAATTCTAAATTATTGAGAAAGCTTTTGCAAATATTTATTTTGATGTGTGCTTATCAATAAACTTATCTGCCCAAAAAGTAATGAAAAAATCCGCAATCTCTGACAATGCCTCTATAATAAAATCAATCATATAGACCTCCCAAGCATTGCACTTTAATCCAATTTTTATTTAGTCCAATTCTTATTTTATTCAATTCTTATTTTCGTTTTGGGAGCTTTTCTTCTGTGGAATTTTTAAAGGTTAAAAGCTCCTTTGTCGCTGTCGGTATGGCTATGTTTGTGCCTGCACCCGCAACGCACCCGCCCGGACATGCCATTCCTTCTATAAGACAGCCCTGCTTTTTGCCCGCTTTTGCAAGCATCAGCATTTTCTTACACTCTGAAAGGCTCTCCGCGTGCTCTATATGAATTTCAGTATCGGGGTAATACTCCTTTATGCATTCCTCTATCGCGCTTGCGACGCCTCCTGCCACGCCGTATCCGCGGCCTGCCGCCGTAGCGCCCTCCAGCGTGTCAAGCGCATTTATCTCGTCAAGCAGAATCCCTTTTGCCTCAAACATTCCCGTCAATTCCTCGAATGTAATCACAAAATCCACGTCTGAGCGCACTGTCCTCCTGCTCGCCTCCAGCTTTTTACTCGCGCACGGACCTATAAAGACAACGCCCGCGTCTGGGTGTTCCTTTTTGATGATACGCGCTGTCGCTACCATAGGTGTGAGCGCATTGCTGATTTTGTCTATTGTCTCGGGGAAAAATTTCTTTGCAAGCATTGACCAAGACGGACAACATGACGTAAGCAGAAATGGCAGCTCTCCCGTCGCCACCTCCGCCACATAATGCTCCGCCTCTGTCATAGCGCCTATATCCGCGCCTATCGCCGTTTCATATACGTCGTAAAAGCCAAGCTCCTTTAACGCTGTCTTTAACATGTCTGGCGTCACATTCGGTCCAAACTGGCCTACAAACGCAGGAGCCACCTGAGCGATAATCTTCCTGCCAGACTGCAGTGCGCGTATAAGCTGAAAAATCTGCGACTTATCAGCTATCGCCCCAAACGGACAGCTCACCATACACTGACCGCATGAAACGCATAATTCACTGTCAATCACGGCGCGGCCGTGGCTGTCCGACTTTATGGCATTCACGCCGCAATGGGCTACGCATGGTCTTTGCTGATGTGATATAGCGTCGTAGGGACATACAGTCTTGCATTTTCCGCACTTTATGCATTTTTGCTGGTCTATTATCGAGCGGCCGTTTACCATGGTAATCGCGCCTCTTGGACACACTTCATTGCAGGGATGCGCAAGGCAGCCCATACACTTGTCCGTGACCTCATATTTATTTTCAGGACACGCATTGCATGCTGAGGAAATTACTTGCATAAGAGGAGGCTCATAATATTTCTCGTCAATATTGCTCTCCTCCACGCCTTGACTTACCTGAACTGGCTCATCTTCGGGACGGAGCGACATTCCCATTGCAAGGCGGGTGCGCTCTCTTATAATCTCGCGCTCCCTGTATATATTGCCCCAATAAGGAGAATTTTCAGCATCAACAAGCTTATACGGCAATGCCTCCATATCATCAACCAAATTCGTGGAATTGTACGCCATATTCGCTACTTCCTTAAAAATCCGCCGCCTGATTTTGCGTACCTGTGTATCTATTCCTCTCATATCAAAAAATATGTCCTTTCAAATGCGTAAGCGCTCAATAACTCCTTTGCTATTTTGACATAAATTTAACGATATTGCAATATATTTACATAAATTAATCCTGCCAAAAATTCTTGTCATCTAAAAACATTGACATCAACAATCAACAAAAGCCCACATAATCTCTAAGTAATTTTTTAACACCAGCCAATAAGCCAGCTTCTTCACGATTTCTGATAAATCTCCTTAATATAATCCAGCGCCGCCACCGCATTATCAGGCTTAGTATCCTCAAGCGTAGCATGCATATACGGCTTTTCTTTTTTCATATAAGGAATAACCCTGTCCCAATGGCACTGTCCCTGCCCTACTCCAACAGATACAAGCTTGTTGTCTTTTATGATAAAATCCTTTACATGCAGAACCGCCACATCTTTACCCAAAAGCTCTATCGCCTCATCAATTATCTCGTCCTGCTTTTCATAATTGTAAATTTCAAGCAGATTTACAGGATCAAGGATTATGCGAAGGTTCGGTGAATTAATTTCGTCAAGCACCTTCCGCGCGCGCTTTGGATTGCATACGATATGCCTTACTACAGGCTCAATCGCCATAAGTACGCCCATCTGTTCGGCATATTTTACTACAGGTCTTAAATTTTTGATGAAAATGTCAAGCGCCTCATCAGACCAGCATGCCTCCTCAAACTTGTACTCTACGTTCGGCGCGCCCGTTTCCGTGCCTACTACGCCCGCGCCCAAATGAGCCGCAAACCTGATGTTTGCAAGATATTTGTCCTGTATTTTCTTTAACTGCTCCGCGTCGGGATTTGCAAGGTTTAAATAACAGCCAAGCACGGCGATGTCAAGGTCATTTTTTGCAAAAAGCTTTCTAAGATACATAGCATATCCTGGCGTGAGCGCGCTCTCCGCTACGGAATTTTCCGTGATAACCTTTGAAAGCGCAAGGTGCGCGCATGTAAAGCCCTGCTCACGCACTGCCGCCAGACGTTCGTCAAGTGGAAGCTGTACTGCGTCATGTAATCTGATACCAAACTGCATTGTTTTTACCTCCTATTATTGGTTTTGGAATGCTACAAAAAGTTATTATGTTTTTGTGTATTTATTTTCTGTATAGTTTTCTGTGTTTATTATACTTTAAAAAATGGTTGCTTGCAATGGGAAACTGGGATAGGGAAAGGTGATTTTTGAAATTTTTGAAATTAATTTTTATTAAAAAAACAGTCGAAAATGCTGGCAACAGTGGCAGAAACTGTCTACCGCCTTGCCACTGTTGTTAAAGAGATGTTATTTTTAAATAATTTACTATTTTGCGGCAAGCCTTTTGCCTACCATATCTAATATGGGCTGTCGCTCCTTGTCGGGTATGCACAATGCATTTATCGCTTCCTCGGCACTTATTTTGAATGATTTCATAAGATTGAGTACATCATCTATTCGCGTTGACTGTGTTGCCTTTTCATATGCCTGTTCCCTGATTCCTTCGCCTAAGTTGCACATAACATTCGCCTCCTCGCTCATTTTCGCTGACATTGGAATGTCAAAATCCTTTTCAAGAATTGATTTCTTTTCGTTTGGCTTCATGTCTGCCGAAAGCAATACATCCAGCAGCCGCAATATTTGCCTGTCGCCTGCTTCGTTTGCCACTCCAAGCCTTAACATTATTATAGTTAAGAGATCATAGTCGCTTTCCTTCTCTGATACGTTTCCAGCAACCTGTTCTTCGGCTATTCGGTATTTTGTAATGCTGTTCGCTTTGTCCGCGTCTACGTTCAGATGAATCCAGATTGAGTACACCTTACGTATTTTTTCGTAATGGCTTTTTGTGAAAACTTTATTTTTCTGAGCTGATATCATGCGGCTTACATAGTATATTGCCCGCTTAATAATAGGGTATGTAGTTTTGTCACTTTTTTGCGCCTCTATGTTTATTATCAAGTGAATTGGCTCTTTTGTGTCGGGAACTACGGCGTAAAAGCATATGTCGTAATAGACCTTTCCTTCTTTGATTGAGTTGTCCTCTGTGTTTTGTCCTTCGATTGCCATATCGGTTTCGTCTATATCTTCTGTATAGTCCAGTTCATCCTGATCTACGGCTACTGTAGATATCTTTGGCTCGCCCTCGATACATTCTTTCATAATATTGGGGATTGAATATTGTTTAAATTCATCAACACATTCCTTCAATATCCATGCAAGTATTATCTTTTCAGATAGGATACGTTTTACGCAGGCATCATACTGAGCCTCCTGTTTAGATATGTCAATTATCTTTGATATTTTGCTCTGCACCTGGTGTTCTCCGTTTTTTCTACGGTTTAAGCTGGTTTACATCAAACCAGCTTAAATCCTTTCAATACATCCCTCAAATTTTCATCATGCCAGCAATGCCCGCCCTCGTGAATATCGTGCACCACTCTGTCCTGAGCGTCATACAGCGCATACGCCTTTTTTATGATTTCCATCTGTTCATACACATTGTCAAGCCCCCTTGAACCGTTTAAGTGGTCGTCGCGGCAGGACTGAATCATAAGCTGGCGCGGCGCGATAAGGCTTGCTATATCGCCCATATCAAAATGCTCCCACAAATGCGGCACATAATTGCAGCTGCAGTTGCCGTTTAAAATCATGAGCGAATCCTTATATCCGTACATATATCCGCTTATGAACACATTCTTTACGCGCTCGTCAAGCGCCGCCAGATACAGCGTCTGCATGCCGCCGCCCGAAAAGCCAAGGCATGATATGTTTTCCGTATCAATGTTATCTCCCTGCGCCGCTCGCCATTCTATGTAATCGATAAGCCTCATCAAATCCCATGTGCACATGCCTATAACCGTCTCGCCTATCGCCTCCGCCATATGCGACAGATGAAAGCATGATGAAGTGAGAAAATTCTCCTCCTCATCGCCCTGCTTTTTCTCGTCGCGCCGCTCGCCGAAGCCGCGGCAGTCTGGGCAGAACACTACAAAGCCAAGCTTTGCAAGCTGCAAGCCGTAATCATAGTTAAATTTTTTTATAGCGTCCGCGACTGCGGGTATGTCATAAAAGCCCGCTACAGAATATTTTCCTGCTCCCTGGTGTCCTGGCGGGGCGATAAATACCCTGCGCTTATGCACGCTGCCCTCCGCAGCGTCTGATACAGGCGGAATAAGCACATACATAGGCATCCATACATCCTGCTCTGTCTGAATAACAGCCTTCTCCCTCACTATGCCGCCCTCAAGCGTCTCTCTCTCCAAAATTTCAGGCAACATAGGCGCGTCAGTGTCCATTTTGTCAAGCCCTAAGAGCATGCCCAATTCCGCCCTTGATGCCTTTTTCCACTCATCAAATTCCTCTGCGGTGCTGCCTTTAAAATAGTCCTTTCTCGCATAACGGTCAAACTTCTGCTCCATATTTTTAAGGCTGCCGTAGTATTTCCTGATTGATATAGTCCTCGGATTTGAATTTTGCATATATTCCTCCTGTCAGCACACTTTAAAAGCCCAGCACATTTTCACGGGTGTACTCATCTGCCTGCTCCTTTGTGAGGAGCTTGACAAACGGCGCTCTCTCGCCCTTTGCGCCCTCGCCGCTGTTGTTGTATTCAGCAAAAAACATTGTGTCCCAAGCGTCCTTTTTGTCCCAGTCGTGCCAGCCCTCCCTGCGTATATGTGCGCCAAGCTCTGAATTGATGATAACGCACTTTGCAAAGTTTCTCCAAGGGCGTCCCAGATAGCACGACTCCTTGGGACAGTCGCTTGTAAAACGGCAGTGGTTGAACACATAGCCGTATTTCTGACCTTCAAAGGTTGACGGCGCAGTCGCGTAGCCGTGGGGCTTATCGCCTTTTTCCTTGTCACGCTTTTTCATAAAGATCTCGCAGTTTTCAAAATAGGCTGTCGCTCCGCCAAAAATAAAATCTATGTTTCCCGCTATGTAGCAGTCCTTGTACAAGTGCCTGCCGACTGTGCGCGGCGCAAACTGTTTAGGCCCTATAAAGCCGTTTTTCTGCTTTTCCTTCTTGGGCAATGGCGCAGTAAAAAGCGTGTCCTGAAATCCGTCAAAACGGCATTTTTCAAAAATAAGCCTGTCGCCGTCCGCGTACATGGCAAGCGCTTGCCACACGTCATCTCCCTGCCCCGCCTCGTTGCTGAAGGTTATGCCGCACGCATAAAAATCGTTCGCGTCCACAAATACGCTCGGTGTCCTGAAAGTGCCTCGCTTTTCGCCGTCTGGCATTGTCTCTCTTGCATAATCGGAGAATGTGATCTTGGTGGTGTCTGCGCCTGAGCCGATAAATGAGATATTGTCCTGCTTTATCTCAAGCCTTTCCTTATATACTCCTGGCGCTATACGGATAACCACCTTCATGCCCGCATATTTTCCAGCAGCGGCAAGCGCGTCCGCGATCGCAGAAAATTCCCCGTCATTATCGGCTGATACATACAGCTCCTTGGTTTCCATATATATGTCCTGCCCTCTCCCTTATTTTTCAAGCCTGCACATCTCGGCATAAGCCAGCAAAAATGGCGCTGTGCCTTTCGCGTCATCTTTTACGATCGGCTCTGACATATAATATTCATATGAACCGTCGCGTTTGGGATTAGTTTCAGGCCCTAAGCCTGCCACCAGACATATGCCGCCAAGGCTCATCTCACCGTCAACTGTGGACAAGTATTTGTCACATATGCCGTGGAACGCCTTTACGCCATACTCGCTGTATTCCTTTGGCAGATAGCCAAGGCGCGCGCCCCTTAAAAGGCAGAACGCAATGATCGAGCTGCCGCTTGTCTCGAGGTAATTCTTTTCGCGGTCTGGGAAGTTCGGCACTTGATACCACATTCCCTCTGGCGACTGGTATTTAAGCAGCGCATCTATCAAATCCTTGTACATTTTGAGCAAATGCTCATATTCAGGCGTACCCTTGTCCGCAATCGTAAGCGTGTCAAGCAGCGCCATTGAAAACCACCCTAATGCCCTCAGCCAGAAATTCTTTGACCGCCCTGTCTCAGGATCTGCCCAGAACATCTTGCGCTCCGCGTCGTAAGCGTGGTAATACAGCCCTGTTTCCGCGTCTTTAAGATTTTTCTCTACATTGAAAAACTGATTGTATATGTCGCTGTAGTTTTTCTTGTCATTAAAGCGCTTTTCGTATTCCATATAATAGGGCTGCGCCATGTAAAGTCCGTCAAGCCATACCTGATTGGGGTATATTTTTTTATGCCAGAAATTGCCCTCCTTTGTGCGGGGCATCTCCAAAATCTGCTGGTAAATGTTCGCTGTCGCCTTGGCGTATTTTTCCTTTCCAGTGAGGTCATAGAGAGTAAAGAGGTTTTTGCCCTCGTTGATGTTGTCAAGGTTCAGCTCGTCTTTGTCATAGCCCATTATAGTGCCGTCGTCTTTTATCCTGTGGTCGATATATTTCTCGGCAAATTCAAAATATTTTTTATTTTCAGTAACCTTGTAAAGCTCTAAGAGCGACATAATCATGCAGCCGTCAATATAATCCCATGTCGCTTTTTTGCCCGCCCTGATTTTCTCAATGTTCCAGACGGGTTCTTCGAGTGTGCTTCTGTCAATAAGCTCGTTTACATACTTTTCTACAATTTCGATTGCCATAGATATACTCTCCTTTTATTATTTCATCAGGCGTCTGCAAAGCTTCTGCAAATGCCCATTTATTCCTTGAGCAAGCGGTATGCTTACTTATAGTTATAATAATAACACATAATGGTGTGTTTCGACAAGAGATGTATGCTTGATTATTGTTAATTTTTGGTTTATTATTTTATTTATGGAAAGGCTTCTTTCCTCTCATTAATTTTTTAGAAATGCAGGGTGATATTATGGATACGAAAAAACTTTTGGAACAGGCTATTTTAAATGTTGATTTAGACGAAACCGCGCGGCTGCTGACGCTTGAGCCGTCCGCGATAGACTTTAAGACAGACGACGGCGTGCCTTTTGCTTTTCTTGCCGCAAAGACAGGGGATTTGGAGCTTATAAAATATATCGTGGAATACTCGCGGGCAAGCATGAATCTGCGCGACGATAAGTATAGGAATATTCTGCACTATGCAGTGATGTCGGGAAAGGCTGAGGCTGTCCCGTATCTTGTCGAGCGTGTCGGAATGTCCGCGCTTGATGGTGACACAGACCTTGTGACGGCTTGGGATTTAGCCCATATTAATAAATATGCTGATATCGAATCATATTTTGAAAAATATTACGGCGTAAAGTATGAGGATACATATCACAATCCCATACGGACAGGCATGTTTCCCGATCCTTCCATAATAAGGGTTGGCAATGATTTTTATATGGCAAACTCGTCATTTATATTTTTCCCGTGTATTCCGATTTCGCACTCTACAGATTTGATTCACTGGGAAATTATCGGCCACGCAGTCACCAATCCCGAATGGGCTAAAATTGATGATTTGGAGGGCGGGCGCGGTTACTGGGCGCCTGACATATCATACAAAAACGGCAGATTTTACGTGACCGCCACATACAGGCTAAACGACACAGGCTCTGTAATCCGCAGGCAGATTGTCGTATCGTCTGACAAGCCCGAAGGACCTTATTCCGAGCCGTTTTATATTGAGGAAGACGGCATTGATCCGTCGCTTTTCCATGACGATGACGGGCGCTCGTATATGCTTTTAAACCGCGGCGCACGGATTTTAGAAGTTGATTTGGAGAAAGGCAGGCAGATTTCTCCCGCCACTCTACTGTTTTACGGCGACCAGAAACGCGCGCCTGAAGGACCTCATCTGCTGAAAAAAGACGGCTGGTACTATCTGTTTGAGGCTGAGGGCGGTACAGGCGAGGGGCATAGAATAACGGTATCGCGCTCGCGGACTCTTATGGGCGTGTATAAGCCCTGTCCGTATAATCCGATTATGCGCCAGTGGCTGCCAGACGCTCCAATACAGCGGTGCGGACATGGAAAGCCCGTGATGACGCCCGACGGCGACTGGTATATGGTATATTTGTGCGGGCGTATGATTAATGGAAAATACAGTATGCTTGGACGCGAGACGGCGCTTGATCCTATCACATGGACCGCTGACGGGTGGCCTATAGTGAATAATCTCCAAGGTCCAAGCTGCCAGCAGATAAAACCGCGAATCAAGACAGCTGCGGGAAATAATGCATGTACCCGCAAAAATGACACTAATGTCGGTTTTGGCGCTGATGCTTTGTCATACGAGTTTATGGTACCGCACGCTCTTTCTGAAAATGACACCAATGTCGGTTTTGGCACTGATACATTATCCTGCGAGTTTATGACACCCCGCACTCCCACCGTAAATGGCATAAATGTCGAAAACGGCATACTCACAATAGCTGGGAGTCGTGAAGATTTAAACTCTATGCACGCTAAAAACATAGTGGTGCGCAGGCAGACAGCATTTAAGTTTAATGTGTCCGTAGTCATGGACTTTTCGCCGCTTCTTGAAGGGCAAGACGCTGGAATAATTATGTATTATGACGAGAATACGTATCTCAAATTCGGGCTTTTCAGACGTGGCGGAAGGTATATGCTCTCTGCTTTTGAAAAAATTGATGCTGACGAGCATACTGCATTGTCCGAGGACATAACGGAGAAAATTATGACACAGTTGTCACAAAATAAGCCATATATCGTATTAAAATCCAATGTTGAATATTTAAAAAGAAGTTTCGTGTATGCATTTGCAGACAGTATCAATGCATCAGACAGCCGCATTGACTTGACAGATAAGACTAAAATCATAGGCGATATAGACAATGTATATTATCTGTGTGATGAAGCGATTAAGAAAGGCAAGCGTTTCACAGGCGCTATGGTCGGCGTATATGCGTATGCGGGTGAAAAGCCTGTTGAAATCCGCTTTGGCAGTTTTGATTATACTGCAAATTTGTAATCATCATTATATTAAAAATCATGCAGCCGCATTACATACCGCCCATTTGAATTTGCCAAAACACATAAAATCCTATATTTTCTGACTGTATGAAAATTTTAAGAAAGGATTCCTTGCGGCAGCCCCTCTTTTCTCCTGCATACAATTTATGTAATTGCGAAATGTGTTTTTAACTGTCCGAATTTAGGCAATATATAAAAATCACGGGGCTGTCGCAGCAAGAGCCATGCATACAAGATATGGTATTATACCTGAATTAAATAATACTATATCTTGCGTTTATGTCCCTTAGTGCGACAGCCCCGCTCCGCGAGATGCCGCTTATTTTATATATTTTGCCTAAATTCTATGTTGCCAAATAGAGTTTTGCAAATGCCTATGCATACAATTTTATCACTTCTGGCAATTATCCATGCATCAAATAATCTGCCTTATAGTCCTCTGTGCCTAATCCTCATCATATGTACTCTCGCCATACGAATTTCCATTCCCAATACCTTTATCTCCGTTAGTCATAGTACATCTTCCGTCAAAGCAGGCTCCCTCGTCTATCACAAGCGCCTTCGCCTCAATATTTCCTGCCAGTACGCCTGATGAAAGGATTTCAATTTTTCCATATGCAGATATATTTCCCTCTACTCTGCCCGATATCAACACATTCTGCGCATTGATATCCCCCTTAATCAACCCGCTCTCGCCGATAACAAGCTGTGCCTTGCACTCGCAATTTCCATTAACCGTACCGTCTATACGAATCGACTCAGGCGCTGAAATATTTCCGTCAAAAACCACATCTTTTCCTATAAGCGTACTTATCTTTGCCTTAGAATCATCAGTATAACTTAATTCCTTATTTCTCCTCATTTTCCCTTCCTCACTTCCACGCCGCATTTATAAACCTTCTACATATTCAGCCATAACTCACAAAAAACGCCGCCCTATGCGTTTTTTAACCTTTTGCCTCAATCACATTGAGCGGATCTATCGGATTTCCTTCATAAGAAATCTGATAATATAACTGTATATTATCCGCCGATGCCTCAAACAATTTATCGCCCACTTCAACCTGCGCGCCCTCGGCGATATTCAAGGCGACATTCTGCGCGCACATATATCGCGTGCTGTAATCCTTTTTATGCTCAATCTCAATTATAATCGGGTACGTCTCGTCAGATGTTATCTCAACAACCATGCCGCTGCCCGCCGCAACAATGCTGCCGCCCTTATCCACATCAATCAGGATATACGGCATATCTTCTGCGTATGAGGCAAGCAGCGTAGTCCTGCCTACCACGGGAAAACGCCTTGGAATGTCTGAATCCGTCTCCTCCTCTGCCTCGACTGCGCTTTCCGTAAAGAGTTCGTTTTCAGCAATAAGAGTAGCATTTTCAGCCCTCAGCGCCTGATTTTCCTCCTCCAGACGCCTTACAAGCTCATGCTGTTCTGCAAGCTGCAGGTTTACGCTTTCCTGCGCGCTATTGCTTGAATACAGCCTGTACGCTATAACGCACGCTGCTCCGACAGCCGCAATCACAAGTATTCCGAAAACCGCAGCCGCCCTCAGCGCAAACTGTGAAATATTAAATTGTCTGCCGCTACCGCCTATGTCCGAAATCATCAGTATATGAAATGTCTTCTTGTGTTTATGCTCCTTACGTTTCATATCACTATCCCTCCGCGCAGCCTTAGACAACTCAAAAGCAAAAATACATTATCTGACAAACGTGCCTATCCCATCGCTTATGACCTCGTCGCCGTTCTGTCCTGAAACAGTAACATTTTTCAGTTCAAGGGTTTCTATATTTTTGGCGAAAATGCCCGTATTTGTCTGCTTGTCAACACCGTCCATCATTGCAGGCACGCCCGCTGTCGGATTTTCCGCAAATGAAAATGACGCATTTTCAAAGGTAACATGGTGTATCTTCTGCTCGGGAAGCCCGTACATATATGACGCTGCCGCGTGGCAGTTTGTCGCCTTTAAATTCTTGAAAAGGAAATCCCCAAGGTACGGCGTCCTCTCGTCAACAGGGTGAAACTCCTTTGACTGCACATAATCCGAATGTCCGTCCGCGTCGCAGAAATAAAATGAATTTATTACTACAGGCGTCATTACGTGATCCATAATGATGTTTTCAAATTTTATGCCTGTGACTATAGCGTCCTTGCCGCGCCCGCGCCGCGTCTTGATGCGAAGTCCGCGGTCCGTGTGCAGAAACAGACAGTTTTCGACATTGAGGTTTTTCACGCCGCCCGCCATCTCGCTGCCGATGGTGATTGAGCCGTGCCCGTCGCGCATGCAGCACTGTCTGATGGTGAGATTTTCCGACGGGGTTTTGTATTTTGAGCCCATATAAATTTTGCCTGACTTGATGGCTATGCAGTCATCTCCCACTGAAAAATATACGCCGATAATGTCAACATTTTTGCAAGACTCGGGATCTAAGCCGTCGGTATTAGGTGAATCCTTAGGTCCAAGCACTGAAATATTGATAAATTTCAAATCCTCCGAAAAATACGGGTGTATGTTCCATGACGGGCTGTTCTGCACCGTGATGCCGTGCAGGACAATATTTCTGCAGTGATTGAGGAAAATCATTCTCGGACGCCATGCAATGCGCTTAACCTTTGGATTGTCCCACCAGTTCTCGCGGCTGGCGCTGCCGTCGATCACTCCCTGTCCTGTGATGACTACATTTTCAACATTTATTCCCGTGATAATTCCAGCGAACATATCAAGGGGATCACCCTCCCATGTGCCAAGCAAATATTCCTTTTCCTTATCAACGCACTCGATTCTGCCAGGCAGGATAGGGAACTTATTTCTGTCCGTAAATGCCGAAAGCTTGGCGTCCTTTCCTATTTCAAGCACCAAATCACTTTTCAGGAATAAAGGATAAATCTTGTACACGCCTGCGGGGATATATACTCTGCCGCCTTTGGGGCAGGCATTGATGGCGCACTGTATGAACATGGTATCGTCTGTCTCGCCATCTCCCTTAGCGCCAAAATCCCTGACATTCAGCGTGACGTATTCGTCATTTGTAGTCACCTTGAATGTGTCTGTCTCATCATTTCCGCATTTAATTTTCACATCATATGTAGTTGACGGCTCTAAATCGAATACTGTGGTGACATTTCTGTCGCTCTTTTCCGCAAGTCTGCCGTTTACATAAATCTCGTGCTCTGTTTCAGAAGAAAAATATCCGTTGTCCTTAATCTCAACAACAAAGCTTGTTGATGTTTTGTAGATGACCTCGTAATTCATTGAAAATCCTCCGTTCCGCAATGATTTGGAAATTGCTAATGCTTTTTATCACGGGGAACTTTCGCCCCCTATGTTTTAGGATAGCACATTTGAGCGGAAATATCTACTAAAAATTGCAAACGCCTACATTTTTTTGAAATATTATTGTAATATATTATTAATATGTGCCGCAAAAAATGCAAAAAAACAAATATTTCAGTAGATAATTTACTGCCAATGTTGTATTATGATAATGTATGTATTTGCGAGTTTCCATTATACGCCTTTAAAATGTGAATAATTGCAGTCTTTTTGCACAGGAGTGTACAATTATTGACGTATTAAGTTTCGCATATTTATATTGAGCCGCTAAAGCGGCATGGGGGATTAATATGAACATTCTTAAAAAAGAAGTAAACCGCGATTTGATTTTGAGCGGAAATATGCTTAGGGCGATTATGTCCATCGCCATTCCCGTGGTTATAAATTCATTTTTACAGACTATGTACAACCTGACCGATACCTTCTGGCTTGGCAAAATCGGCACTGAACAGCTTGCCGCCATCAATCTAGTGACGCCTGTGCAGAATATAATCCTGAACTTCGGCACAGGAATCACTGTCGCGGGCTCCGTGCTTATCGCCCAGTACATAGGTGCAAGAGACGATGATAACGCAAGGAGCATGGCTAATCAAATTTTTGCGTGCGCGATGATTTTCGCTTTTGCCTGCGCCGCCATATGCTTTGTGGCTACACCTGGGATTGTGCGGTGGCTTGGCGCGGACGGCGCTACATATGGCTACGGCAAGATTTATCTGCAGATTGTAGTGCTTGATATGCCGCTTTTATATACGATAAATATTTACAGCGCGATTAATCAGGCGCAGGGTGATACCGTGCGGCCTATGCTATTGAATTTCCTCGGAATTATTATAAATATGATACTTGATCCGCTGCTGATGATTGTATTTGACTTAAATATCATGGGCGCGGCGCTTGCCACTCTGCTCGCAAAAGCGCCGTCTGCGGTTATCGCGTTTTATTCGCTGACACGCACGGACAGGCTGATACATCTTGATTTAAGGCATCTTAGATTTCAAAAAGACAAAATGCTGTCAATACTGCGTGTCGGGCTGCCTACGGCTATCGGCGGCTCTACCATGCAGCTTGGCTTTCTGCTTATGAGCAAGAATGTCTATGTGTACGGCACTCAGGCTATGGCGGCTTACGGCATCGGCAACAAGGTGAACAGCCTTATCACCCTGCCTTCAAACGGCGTAGGCTCTGCTGTCGCTACTATCGTGGGGCAGAATGTCGGCGCTAACCAGTATGAACGCGCCGACAGCGGGTATAAAATTTCACGGAATATAAGCATTGCGTTTCTTTTTATCGGCGGAATGATTTTGTCGTATATGCCTATTTCCACTGCTATTGTGGGAATTTTTTCTGGCGACGCTGAGGTTATCGGCATGGCGGCGGAGTTTTTGAGCATAATGGCGTTCTGGTGCTGGACTAACGGCATTTACAACTCTACTATCGGGCTGTTTCAGGGTACGGGGCATACAGAGGTCACTATGCTTGTTGACGCGTCAAGGCTGTGGGTTTTCCGATTTTTGACGCTGTGGTTCTGCCAGTCTGTGCTGCATATGGGCGTGCAGAGCGTGTGGTACAGTGTAGTTGTAAGCAACGGTATTTCTGCGGTGATTTTGTATGTGCTGTACCGCATGAAAATCTGGAAAAAGCCCGCGTTTAAAAAATCTGGCAAAAATCCTAAATAATAGACAGCTCCATTACCAGTTTTTATATTTTGCAAGTCATCTCAAAGTCATACACTGCGCGTAAAAGCTCGCATACGCTCCACGCCTGCGCATAGCACCCTCGCGATATTGTGGGCTTGCCGCCGTCGTATATTTCCGCAATCTGGGCGACACAACCTTCTTTGAGCCAAGGCTTTAGTTTTTCCAAACCTTCCTTTACTTCTGACATGATTGTCACTTTTTTGTCCTCAGAGTCGCACCCATTGGCAAATCTTATCGCCGCCCTGTAATACGCGCCAAGCGGATATGCCCATACTGTGCCTTGGTGATATGCCCTGTCGCGCTCCTGCATACTGCCAATGTATATTTCATGGAAATTTTTGTCGCGTTTTGAGAGCGTGCGAAGTCCAATCTCAGTGTACAGCTCGTCTTTTACTTTTTTTAGTACAAGCTCGCATTTTTCTATGGGCAGCATTGTGAAGGGCATTGACAGCGCCCATATCTGGTTGCAGCGTATCTGGTTTTCCTCATCATTTCCCGAAAGCACGTCTTTTAGGCACTGCTCGTCTTCATTCCAGAATTTTTCCGTAAATGAGGCTTTTACTTTCTGGGCAAGGTCTTTATATCTGCTGTCGCCTGTAAAATTTTCCATAATCATAAGGGCATTGTACCAGTAGGCGTTTATCTCGACTGGCTTTCCGTGGCGTGGCGTGGGGAGGAAATCGCCTACACGCACATCCATCCATGTAAGCTGTTCAAGTCCTCCGCCCGCGCTGATAAGCCCGTCCGTGTCCATTTTTATGTGGAAATCCGTGCCGTTTTGGTAGCTTTGCATTATCTGCTCCATCACGGTCAAAAACTCCCGTGCAAATGCTGTGTCGTTTGAAAAGCTTATATATTCATACACGGCATTTATGAATAGCAGCGGCGCATCCGCGGAATTATACATCGGCTCGATGCCGCCCTCGGGGAAAAGATTTGGCAGAAGTCCGTTTTTCACATATTTGGCAAATGTGCGCAGAATGCTTTTGCACTCGTCAAACCGCCCTGTCACCATTGTCGCTCCAGCAAGCGCAATCATGGTATCTCTGCCCCAGTCCTCAAAAAACGGATAGCCCGCTATTATGCTTTTGCCGTTTGTTGACGCGCGCTCCACTACATACGCGTCCGCGCTGAGCGCAAGCTGCCTGCCTAAGTCTGATTTAAGCGGGGCTTTGTTTATCAGGCTTGTTTTGTAATCAGATTCCTTATCCGCAAGTTTCTTATATGCGTCTGCGCCGCACCCGTATGGCTTATTGCTGAAAATAATTGTGAGTGAATTGTCCGCAGCATTTTCAAAGCTTTTCACTATCTGCGGATTGATGTATGCGCTTCCATAACATTC
This sequence comes from uncultured Lachnospiraceae bacterium, assembly GCA_947625775.1. GTDB lineage: Bacteria > Bacillota > Clostridia > Lachnospirales > Lachnospiraceae > COE1. Next base: position 93,316 of record CANQPM010000010.1, read on the forward strand.
GCGACCGTCACGCTCGTCCTGTGAAAAATACATCTCGCCGAAAAGCTGTCCCTGTCTGTCTGCTGATAAGGCTTCTATACCTGCGTCTGTGGAAATATATAGCGAGTAGCCGTCGTGCGTTATTTTGTGACACTTGTGTCGTTTTTCGCCGACTGTATTTGAATTTACTATTGTGGTATTTTCAATTGCAGCATGACTGACATTTTCAGTCCCACTAAAGTCTTTGTGGCATTCATCTTTAGCATTTTCAATATTATAAGGCTCTGAAACGTATTTCCCACTGACATTAAAGCTTTCTTTCTTTGGCGTAAGCCTGATAAGCGGCGTAACTTCAAGTTTTACGTTTTTCAAGGCGTCAAAATTTGAAGCTTTATTTGAGGCTTCAACAGTGTATTTTACAGCCACTGTATTTTCCCCATGCGGCATTACAAGGGTTTTGTAAAGCGTTATGTCTTCTATCTGGTATTTCCATACGGGCGCAGATTTATCAAAATCATCATAAATAAACTCGCGCAAATATTTAAACCCCTCATAGTCGCCGCCTGACTTCATTCGCTGTGACATAAGCGTGTATTTTCTGCCGTTTACTGTGAGCTCCTCCAAGACATTAGTCACTAAATGCCATCTGACATTCGGTGCTTTGCGCGCAGCCATCAAAAGCGCCTCGTCGCCCCTTGCCGCCGCGCCTATTACAGAAAGGCTGCAATACCCGCCGAGCCCGTTTGCAAGCAGGAAACAATCCTTTTCCCCCTGCTCTATTGTTGTCCAGTCGCTGCTGTTAAATGTAAAACGCATATATTTTTGATGTTCCTTTCCAGAATGATTGAATATTATAATTATACAAAAATTTTTTTGTCGCTGCAATCAGCATTTTTCCTGTTGGCAGGTTTTTGTTTTTATATTTTTATAAATTAAACGATTGCAAAAAATTTTTTTAATGATATAATATACAACAGCTAAAAGATTAATATAGCGCATAAATACATAATCAATTTTTAATCAGCATATTTCATTAAGTTAAAAGGGGGCAGTTTGGAATATGAATGTCGAATATGATTTATGTTCTATGGGGATAATGGTAGGCGTTATTTCCTTTCTTGGGTTTGTTCTTGAAAATTTGTGGCTTCTTGTTACTAAAGGTTACATCAACAACAGAAATATGACCGCGCCGTTTCTGCTGGGATATGGGCTGCTGGTCGTGGCAATATATGTCCTGCTCGGTATTCCTTCAAAGACCGTCATTTGGGCGCTATCCGGCAAAAGGATAAGCAAAAAGCTGAATGTCGCGCTTTATTTTTTGATATGCATGATAATTGTCAGCGTCGGCGAGATAGTGCTTGGAAATATTGTTGAAAAGCTCTGCGGTATTGAGTATTGGAATTATTCCTACTTGCCTATGCATATAGGAAAATATACGTCTATTCCGACGAGCATAGGATTTGCGGCTATAATCACATTTTTTATGGATAACTGTTTTGTGCCGATTATGACGGCGATATCTAATATTCCGCATGACGCAAGGCGTATCATAGCGATTGTGCTGATTATCGTTATGACGCTTGATTTTATCCAGAGTTTTCGAGTGATGGTTATGACTCATGATTTTAACTGCAGATGGCAGATGCCTGTTCATTCAAGCAGAAAATTCCTATTGCATAATAAGTAATTATTAAAAGCGCTCCGATGGTTCGGTTATACCAATCGGAGCGTTTTTTATTTCCGCTAATTCCCTTTTGCATCTGTCAGACAAATCCGACCGCTAAATTAAATCACATATCAGCCTCCAATATTTATCTTTTCTATCAGCGCCTCCTGAAGTACCTGCGAGAAGTTCACTCCCTGCTTTATTGCCTCCTCGTTCAGCCACTCGGGTATGCTCAGAGTCTTTTTCACCGCGCGTGAGCGATTGCGTCTGCGGTATTCCATCAGGTCAAATTCGATAACCATAATAATGCCGCCTGTCTCCACTGTTATTTCGTCGGGAAATGATGCTGCGGGTATTTTTTCGCCTTCTTTCTCCATAGTGGAAATAGAAAGCCCCAGCGCGTCAACAGCCATTTTATATGCGTCCTCCATATTGTCGCCCTGTGTCATGCACTCTGGAATATCAGGAAAAGTCACCCAAAATCCACCCTCCTCTGCCTTGTGGAAAACTGCTGGATAGAATAATTTGTCCATAATGTAATCAACCTCCGTCTTATTTACAAATAACACTGAAAAGTGGTACACAGCTCTCATCTCAAGCCTGCCTGTTTGAGTATTTCCTGTTCAAGCCCTTTTTTTTAGTCCTTTATATGATAAGGGACAATTACTGTCTTTTTATTTTCGGGATTTCGCAATTTTATATGCGAACCATTCTGTCCGACTTCCACAAAACCGTTTTTCTTTAAAAGCTTTAGCATTTCTTTTGAAGTCATTGGCATTTTTTAATCCCCTTTCGTTGTTATATGTATTTTAATACGTATTTTTACGTATGTCAACAATTTTCGGTAAAAACACCCCGACAAACATTACAATAAGCTTGTCGGGGGGTTTTTGTATCACATTATTTACAATTACTTATAAATTTCTATAATAATTTTATTCGCAATAAATTCTTCGCCTTCAAAGTGTCCTTCTGCCTCAATGCCGCTGCCTTCACCGATATCGGAAAATGATGCCTCTTTTGTGTCAATTCCTGCCCCGCCGCCTTGGATTGTCCATAGTTCAAAATCTGTGGACTCTGTGCAGCGGATTGTCACAAGCTGTTCTTCTGCGCTTCCTGCTTCGGGCATTGTGACCATGCCTTCTTCGTCTATCAGTGTGCGGCTTATGACAATGCTGTCATCAGAAACGCTCCGTACTTTACCGCCGATTATTTCTGCGTCTTGTGAGATGTTTAGGTGTTTACCTGTCTCATTAGTTATAATGATGTCATCTGTCGGCTCATTCTTAATGTCCTGTACGGCAGATGTATCAGTTTCGGTTTGTGTTTCATACTCGCTTGGCATTTCAGCATCATTTGACTCGTCATTCTTGCCTTGAGCATCATTTTTCACATTTTCTGTACTTTCTGCATTTTCTCCGAATGTAACTGTTTCCAAAGCTGCTTGAGTTTCGCTCTCGCCACCTTGCCCGCCTGTACAGCCTGCCAGAGACACCGCCATTACAAGCCCGATGCCCGCTGACAAAAAATATTTTTTCTTTTTCATTTCCAGTTCCTCGCTTTCGTTTTTTTATTTTTCGATAGAGATTTTTCTGCCATTTACGGCAATACTGGAAATATTATAGATGTACAGGCTCTAATTTTTCTCTAATTCAAATTTGACAAAACAACTGCTATTTATCCCTGTAATGCGAACCGCACTGAACTATTTTTACCATATTGCCGTCTATACGGTATACAATACGGTTTGCGTCGTCTATACGTCTGCTCCAATATGCGGACAAATCACCGCTTAGACGCTCTGGTTTGCCTATGCCTTTATAGCCGTTACGGTCAATGTCCTTTAGCAATAGCATAATACGATTAAGTGTTTTCCTGTCCTGTTTTGCCCAATATTCAAAGTCCTCCCATGCCTCATCTGTCCATGCTTTAATCATCTAAATCTACCTCATGTACAGTACCGCCGGTTGCCTCCATCTGTGCGATGGATTTTCTAAGTCTTGACATATTTTCATCAGAATAGAACGGATCCACAGATACTTCAAATGGTATTCTCTTTTCACGCGTCATTTTCTTCGCAAGCATGATAACGGCTGTTGTCATAGATAAGCCCAACTCATTGCAAACATTGTCAAATTCTTTTTTTAAAGCATTATCCATTCGTATGCTTACTGTAGTCTGTGCCATAGTGCTCCACACTCCTTTTTTTCTTAATTATAATATGCTGTTGTCACACCGTCAATACATCGTAATCAAAAATCGAATCGAACACAAAGTTTGACGGTCTTTGTTCGCTTAAGCACAAAAATTAATGTCGTTTACCATAGAAATATTTTTCACACAACCATACTACTTCACATACAAAACGCCGCATAAAGCGGTACAGCAAAATCACTTCAAAATGATTTTTTTATAAAAATAAATCATTTCAAAGTGATTTATGCAGCAACTTAAAACTCCGCCTCCCGCAGTCTCTCCACAATCGACTTCTTAGCCGTTATCCTGTGGACTATGAGCGGTACGGCTATGCCAAGCGCTGCGAAAAGCGGCGCTATCACGAATATTGGCGTGACTGTGAAGCGGTAGGTAAAGAACCAGAACATATCCGCAAACGCGCTGCCTATGAACGGTCCAAGCGCCAGACTGAGCGCAAGCGAAAATACCACCGCGCCAAGCGCATATGCCAGTCCCTCAAATACCAGCATCCGATTGAGCTGTCCGCCTGTCATTCCTACTGACTGCAAAACGGCAAATTCGCGGCGGCGTGAGGCTATTCCCGTCAAAATCGCGTTCAGGAAGTTCAGTATGCCGACAAGCCCTACTATAAAGCTGAGCGCTCCTCCCAAAAGGCGGATGCTCTGGCGGAATGAATTAAATTCGTCCTCATAGCTTTTTTTGCTTTCATAATCGTATGCCGTGTTTATGTTCTGCGTGTAATCCGATATAAACTCCTCCATATCAGCGCGCGCCTCGTCAGTAGTGTCGAAGGCATAATACATAGCACTTGTATTGTCCGTATTTTTCATGATATTTTCCGAACCGAATATAAGCATGTCCGAAGAATAATAACGGTAACTCATCTTTTCCTTAATAACCACCTCAGCCGCCACTTCGTATTCGACATCATGATATTTCGTTTCACGCTCGGCAAATCCTTTGTCACCTATCTCATCATAAGAGGCATATACCTCTCCCGTCTGTGGATTGTACAGCTCTGACTCCTCCACATAGCGGACCGTCACCTTATCGCCAAGCCTGAAGCTGTTAGTTGTGTAATCGATATTATCATAATCATCGGTAAAATATGCCGACGCTATATAATTTCCTTCCTCATTCAGCTTTGACACATCGCCCGCGACTACATCAAGCTTGCCAAGGCAGAAGCTGTCCATACCTAAAGCCTGAACTTCATCGATTATAAGACCGTTTTCTCTCATATTCTGATTTATCATATATTCAATATACTGCTCAGGATTTTCTGCATATTTAGCATTAATGTTCAGCCAATATGAACTTTTGTACTGTTCTTTTGTTTTCAGCGCATTTACGCCAAAGGCTGCATAAGTACAGCCTCCACCTGTTATCCCGCCATTCGCGCTTATCTCGTCTATTACGTCTTGGGTTATTCCTTTGCTTAAATCCTTAAAGCCTACTGCCACATTGAAATAGCTTGCGTCCGCCACCTGAAAATCAACTGCCATCCGTCTTAAATATTTATTCATATCAAAGCCGTCTGTAAATATCACCGTGATTTCCAGTATCACGACGGCAAGTGAAAGTGACACTACTGTCACAATCGTCTTTTTCCTGTTCCTGCCAAGGTTCGCAAATGCCATCCGCAAAATCGACGCGCCTTTTCTCGCTGTGCGCTTCTTTTTCTTTATGCCGTCTGCCTCGGTGTACCTGAGCGCCTCTATCGGCGATACGCGCGAAGCCATTTTGCTCGGCTTTTTGCAGGATATCAGAACAGTTACCATTGCAAATGCGGCAGAGCCGACAAATATCCACGGGCTTACCGAAAGCTCGCCGCTCGATATTCCTTCGCTTACCTGTGACAGCACTATTGGCGTGAGCAGGGCGCCTACGCACCAGCCAAGCGCAAGCCCTATCGGTATGCCTATGCACGACAGCGCCATTGCCTGTATGCGCACCATGCGTTTTATCTGCCTGCCCGTAGTACCTATGGTTTTCAGCAGACCGTATGAGCGTATGTCGTTTGACACTGATATCTGGAAAATGTTGTATATTATCAGATAGCCTGTAAATACGATAAGCGCTATCGCTGCAACAAACGCCGCCGCTGTCATTAAGTCAAAGCTGTCCGAAAGCTGCGCGCCCACATAACCCCAGTTTACCCCTATCTTGATATATGTCGCCCCGCTGTCATACTGTCCACTGTCGTCATCAGCCTTATATCCGTGTCTTTCAAGCACTTCCTTCATATTTTTCTCGATACTGCCTGAGTTTGCAAACATCACGTCCATGCAGTATGTCATAGTCATTCCGTCAGTGCCCTGCGTGTCAAGCTCCTCAAAAATCTCATCGGCATAGCTTTTTGCCATGGCAAGCTGTCTTGCAGGAATTACGGGATCATACTCCCACCAGCCGCTGAGCGTAAAAGTCTTGGTGATGGGCTTGCCGTCTACCTCAAAGGCCATGTCAAATTCCTCGCCCAGCTTTTTCTCCACGCCAAGCAGCTCAAGCACCTTGGTGTCTACTGCCGCGCCGTTTGTATTTTCCGCGGGAAGCCCACCCTCCACAAAATTCATAAAATACCATTTCGCGTCATTTTCATCAAAATAATTAAGCTCTACATGGTCTTTATTGAACGGCTCATCATACGCCACGCCTACAGGTATTTTTAAGCCGTGTTCCTTTATCAGCTTATCGTCTTTCAGCGCGTCTACCTGCTCCTTTGTCAGATATTTGAATGTGCCATGCGCATAACCGCCCGCCTGCCTGAAATTGGACATCTGGAAATTTTCAACCAGTGACATGGCTATAGTCATAAGCGCCGTGAAAAGCACTGTCGTGAGCGCGATTGCCGCCACAGCGACAGTGTTCCTCACGCCCGACGCCCTCATACTCCTGAAACTCAGGCGGCGTATTGTTTTCCTGTTTGCTACCTTCATCAAATTTTTCCTCCTCATATACCAAATATTTAGAAATTCTTAGATGCTTTAGCATCTTGAGAAGCAGCCATTGCTGCAAGCACAAACTGCATTCAGCAGCTGAAATTTCTTAATATTTTGCCGTCCTCTATGCGCACTATTCTGTCCGCAAGCTGCGCTATTTCCTCATTGTGCGTTATCATTACTATCGTCTGAGAAAATTTCTGGCTCGTGATTTTGAGAAGTCCCAGCACATCCTGACTTGTACGGCTGTCAAGGTTTCCTGTCGGCTCGTCGGCAAGGATTATCGCGGGCTTTGCCGCAAGCGCCCTCGCTATCGCCACTCTCTGCTGCTGCCCGCCCGAAAGGTTGTTTGGCAGATTGTTCAGCTTTTCATTCAAGCCAAGCGTCGCTATTATCGAATTAATGTACTCCGTATCAGGCTCGCCGCCGTCAAGCTGTATCGGCAGCAGGATATTTTCGTACACGTTCAGCACTGGCACTAGGTTGTAATTTTGGAACACAAACCCTATTTTCCTGCGTCTGAATATCGTAAGCTCCTCATCCTTCAGTGAAAAAATGTCTTTTCCGTCGATGTACACTTTTCCTTCCGTCGGGCGGTCAAGCCCTCCAAGCATATGCAGAAGCGTCGATTTGCCGCTGCCGCTCGTGCCGACTATCGCCACAAACTCTCCCTGCTCCACCTCAAACTGCACGCCGTCAAGCGCTTTTACAAGGCTTTCGCCGCTTCCGTACTCCTTGCGCAAGCCCTTTGTTAATAATACTGACATAATTTTTAACCTCCAAAACAAAAAAATCGGTATGGCAGACTTTATTAGCTTTGTCTGCCATACCGATAATATAACATATAAATCTTTCGATAATCTTTCAAAAACGAAATTAATTCTTACAGTTTTGAAAGATTTGACTTATTTTATTTTGTAATGCTGATGTTTGTAAACTTAGCCGTGCTCAGATTGTCTATGTCGTTGCCTACCTTATTCGCGTCTACCGCAAAGCCGATAAGCACCTCCTCAGACATAGGTATCTGCGCCGAACCGATGAGCGTCCACTTGTCATTAGCATTATTCTTTGCATAGCCCGTAAATACGTCGCCCTTGCGGACAAGCTTAAGCCATACACCGTTTGTCACGCTCTGTCCGTTCTCAGCCGTCCTGAAATAGAAATCCTCTACCAAAGGAATGCCCGCTTTAAGCGCGTCCGCCTTTGCGTCAATCTGCTCGCCAAGCTCGCTCAACTTGCCTGCGTCATTCACTTTAAGCTCTGCGCCCGTGTCGTCAAGCACCTTCACAGCGCCCCTGTTTGCAAGATATACCGCCCAAGTAGTATCGTCCAAATCAGGATCGCCCTCGTTTATCTTTGTATTCTGCTTTACAAGTGACATGCCAAGCGCCGCTGTGTTGGCGTTTGCCGCGTTTGTATCCCTAATCATCAGACCGCTGAACGCGTGGTTGTCAATCGCCGTGACGTCTGCAAGCTTTGCGACAATCGTGCCGTCACCCTTTAAGCCCTTATATACATAATGGAAATTGTCTGTCGCCGCGTCCGCTGTGTCGCCTGTCACCGCGCCTTCAGATTTGCCAAGCTTGCCTGAACCCTTTACAGTGAGCACGCCATTTTCAAGAGAGGCTGTACCTGCCACTGCGGGGCTGCCTATATCCTCGCTTATGCAATCGCCCGTGCCAGCCGTGCTGTTTACATGAACCTGCGCCGCTGTCGCCTGTGTCGCTGTGCCATCGTTGTCATATGCCCTCGCTGAAATAAAGTATGTGCCGTCCGTAAGTCCCTTCAATGTGCATGAATAAGGCTCTGTGTCGTCCGTGCCTATATATTCTGTGCCGTTGAAGAAATCTACTCTCAAAATGCTGCCGCCGTTGTTTGCCTTGGCGTATGCGCTTACTGTAAGCTCGCTGCCCTCTGGAATCTGCGTGTTGTTGTCAACCATAAGTATCACCGTAGGATTATCAGCCTTTTGGTTGAAGTCAACAAGGCTGTTGAAATAATTCTCTACATTTGAACGTCCGTTTGATGCGATTGCCTTTGCATCGTCCTTGTTGCCTGCGTCAAGTCCTGCCGCCTTCTCATAATAATCAGGCATTCCGTCCATATCTGTATCGAAGCCGTCTTCCCTGCTTACTGTAGCCATAGTATAGCCGCCGACTTCTTTTTCAGTGTTGATAAAGCGTCCTAAATCGTATTTTACCTCGTCAACCACTCTCGCGTCCTGAGCGTCCCTCTTGGGATATGTCGCGCCTGCCTGCTCAAGCACCTTTGAATAGCTCTCCTCTGCTGACTCCATATCTTTTTCAAGCGGGAAGTCGCACAGCTTTGTCGTCATAAATGATGTGCCGCCTACGGTCGTGGTGTACTGCTTGTCCGCAATCGTCGTCCAGTCGGGAGCTGTATTTATAACGCCTGTGTTCTTGCCGTCTCCGCTGTTGTCCGCTGAAAGCGCTTCATTCTTAACGCTTCCGTCGTAAAGCACGTTGCCTGACACATAAAAGCCGCCTGTCTTCTTGCTCTCGCCCGCGTTTGCGATAACCTCTGAAATGTTCTCCCTAGAGCCTTTGCCATTAATCATATAGTTGTTTATGTAGTTGGTGTACTGCCAGCCGCCACCATGCACTACATTAAAGCCATAGTTGTAAATAACGTTGTTGCTTACCTGTGTCGTAGCTATGTACTGGTATGCGTCCTTTGCGCTCTCCTTCGTGGGATCGCCCATTGAGCCGCCGCCCATTCTCGGAGCGCGTGATGTAGTATTTGCGATAAGGTTGTACTGGAAAAGCACATTGTCGCCGCCCCAGATGCCGCCGTAGCCGTGGCGTCCCTTAGAGTGGCCTGACACTGTAAGACTCTCATAAACCACGCAATACTGCACCGTACCGTCCTGTCCGCGGTATGTCGAAAGCGTTTCGTCCGTATTCCAGCTGAATGAACAGTGGTCAATCATAAACAGCTTGTTGTCCCTGCCCCAAAGCGCGTCCATAGAGTCGCTGCCGTTGTTTACGTTTGCAGCGCCTGGGCGAAAGCGCATATAGCGGATAATTATGTTTTCAGAGTTGCTTATGTTTGTCTGATAGCCTGAAATGGTAATTCCGTCGCCTGGCGCTGTCTGCCCTGCTATTGTAAGGTTCTTGACCTTGCTTAAAGTAATGTCGCTCTTTAAGTCGATAACACCGCCGACATTAAACACGATAACGGCTCCGCCGTTCTTTGCCGCTACCTCCTCAATGCCGTAGCGCAGCGTGCCCTCGATTGGCGTGTCGCCTTTTGCGTAATCCTCCAATGAGGTTACGACATAGGTATCGTAGCCGCGTCCGCCTGTCGCGTACTTGCCGCCGCCCTCTGCGCCGTCAAATGCAAGCACTGGCTCTGCCGCATTGACTACGTAAGCCGACGGACCGACAAAACCGCTAAACATCAGCGTACCAGCCATTGCCATCGCGCCTGCTGCTGCAATCATTTTTTTTGCACTTTTACATATTCCCATAAGTTCCTTCTCCTTTCCCTTGTGAAATATGCCCGCTATGTTAATAAAGTTGTAATATTATCGTAACATATTTTGGGTGAATTGTATATTAGGAAATATAGAAATATTTGGCACTATTTTTTGTTCATTATTTTTATACAGATTATATAGATTATTTTAATCTTTGAAATTTTTACTGTTTTATGAAGCTTCTCTGGGCAGATATACCTGAAATACCGTACCCGATGCCTGGTTTTTCAGCCTGTTCGCAGGGGATATCAGCTTTATGTAGCCGCCCTGCTGTGTGATTATCTGCCTTGCAAGGTATAAGCCTATGCCTACGCCTTCTTTTTTGCCTGAATTTCTGCCTCGGTAAAAGCGTGAAAATACTTGGGCGTGCTCGCCCTCCGCAATCCCGCTGCCTGTGTCGGCGATTTCTATGCAGCAGAACATTTCATAGGACTTTGTGCGCAGGGCGACACTCCCGCTGTCTGTGTATTTTATGGCGTTGTCCACTATATTCCCAAGCGCTTCAAGTGTCCATTTTTCATCGAATACGGCGGTTAATTTGGAAGATGTTTGTCCGCTGGAGGCAGGATTGGCGATGGCGTTATCTTCCGCACTGGCTTTTGTGCCTATGATATTATTGGCAGCTGCATTTGTGTTAATGTCTGTACTGACACCTATATCTGCAGAGTCAAAATCAGCATTTTCTCTGCTGTAACACTGGCAAATGAAATTTAACCCTTTATTTGAGGCTATTGGTTTGTATTGCTGATATAATTTCTGCGCCAGCTTATTTACATCGCCAGTTTTGGGCGATACTGCCACTATGCCCGTTTCAAGCCGTGACAGCTTGACAAGCGCGCTTATCAGAAAGCTTAGCTTTTGCGCCTGTTCATTTATAACGTCTGCGCATTTTCGGCTTTCCGCGTCTAAATCGTATTCCATTAATAGCTCGCTGTTTAAGAGTATGTTTGATATGGGTGTCTTGGTCTGGTGGGAGATGTCTGATACCAGCGTTTTTATTTTGTTTCTTTCGTCTGCGACTTTTTGGCTTGAAGTCTGTGAGCTTGAAAGGTACTTTGCAAGCTTCATTTCCAGTGATGAAAAGCGTGTTTCGTCAAAGGTTTTCTCGTCGAAGGTGTTGTTGATTGCGCTGTCTAAAAGACGGTCAAGCGTGTCGTAGGTGTGCTTTTCGCGGATTTTTGACGTGATGAGCAGGACTGCGGAAAGCGCAAGTAAAATAAATGAAATTACTGTTAAAAACAAGATTTGTTTCTCCTTTCGGTGTTTTGGTATGTCTTAGGTAATTATGAAACGTGTTCTAAACCGTCCGAATTTAAGCAAAATATACAAAAACGCGACTAGATGCTTTGCAATACGTCGCTTATTTTGTGTATTTCGCCTAAATTCTACGTTATTGAAAAAACTTTGAAAATGCTTATTCAGTATGTTTTAGTAATTGATAAACTTCTCTTCACTACATACGTATATAAAATGAGCAATGTCTGGCACACAAGTCGTTGTGTTGATATTTAGTAGCGTTTTTTTGTATTTTTGCTAAGTTCAGATTTATTAAACAGACTTTCCAAATACTTATTCAATGCGTTTACATTTTCCAGCTATACCCCACGCCATATACTGTTTTTATATAATCCTGCGCTGACAGTTTATCCCTCAATCGCTTTATTGATACTGACAGCGCGTTTTCGTCAACATATTCAGCGCCGTCTGTCCATATATGGTCTATCAGAAACTCTCGGCTTAATGTATTGCCCCTGTTTTCGACTAAATACCGTAAAAGCTTCTGCTCCGTTTTGCTTAGTTCTATCTGTGCGCCTTCGCAGAGATATTCCATATTGGCAAAATCAAAGCTGTAGCCGTCTATCTCTATTTTCGTGCGTGAATGCTTGTCCTTCCTAAGCTGCGTATTCACGCGCGCCCTAAGCACCGCAAGGCTGAATGGCTTAGTGATATAATCATCAGCGCCCGCCTCCAAGCCTGCCACTATGTCTGTTTCCATATCGTTTGCCGTAAGTATTATGATAGGAGTGTCATATTTTTGTTTTATCTCCGACAGAAAATCAAAGCCGTTTCCGTCTGGCAAATTTATATCAAGCACAGCAAGCGCATATTCGCGGTTCGATAGCTTCTGTCGCGCTTCGCTAATAAGCCTGCAGCTTTCAGCATTGATATTATCGCCTGCAAGCGCCCTGCATAAACCGCTGGCGAGAGTGCTGTCGTCTTCTATTATTAAGATATTTTTCTGCATTGTTTGCCCCGTTTCTTTGTTGAGTTTTTGTGGTTGTTTTTTAGCTTTTGCATATTTTTTAGTATATACCATCAGTTGAAAATTGCAATATGTTAAAATGCTCGTATGGCAAATGGCTGTTTTGTTCTGTGTATTTGGATTAGCTAAAAAAATCTGTTATCTTCAACAAACGCATAGAAATCCGGTTTTGTTCGGTGTATTCGGATTAGCTAAAAAAATAGAGCATATGGATTTGCTGCCTATTTTGGCTGTTCTATATGCTCTAATTGCTGTTGTTGTATTAAGTTTTTATTGATAGGATTTTTTAGGCTGTCTGTATTGCCTGACTTTCCAATTCTTTTAATTCCTCAATAGATAGCTCTGTAGCCTCTGCTATTTCATCCAAAGACATTTTGCCAATTTTTATTAAACGAATTGCTGTCTTTTTTGCCTTGTTCTGCTCTGCCTCCCGCATCATATCCTCCATTATCTTGGACATAGACCTCACTCCTTTCTCGTCCTGTTTAAAATATCTTGCTCTTTTGGCAAGCGCATCATAATTCATATCATCTGGATTGGTACATGAAAAGTCGTGCATCAGCTTGCCGATTTCATCATCACCGCGATATTGCCCGTTTACGTATATAATATGCGAACCGTCGCCGAATATTACTTTTTCATTTCCGATTGCGACATATCTCTCTATCGCATAAATCGGCTGTCCGCCTTTCATTACATCATTTTCTGTGATAAAAATTACATAATTATCGGGAATATTTTCGGTAGCTTCTCCTGGCTTTAATATATGCGCGTCAAGCAGACTACTGTTGTGTCTTGCCCTCTTTGCGTCCGCTCCTTTGTCATTGCGCTGAATTTCTATGTTCATCTCTGTGCTGTCTGTGTCAATGGCGTGTATGTCCAATATTGCCGAACGCCCCTGCAGGTTTTTCAATACTTCCTGTACACGGATTGATTTGATTTTTATGCTCCTCCCTAAGACAATCCTAAGTATCAGCTCTACTGCTTCAAAATTGTCTTCAAGACAGACTGTAAAAAATTCATCGTCCATATACCGCAAGGACTTCAGCCTTTCTAAATTCGCTGGATTTACTTGATTTTGGTTTGTCTGTTTATGCTGTAACTGCTTTGATGTGTTCAAAAAATTCTCCTTCCTTGGCACTAATTATACCACTTTCCTGTGCCTTTTGAAAACTGGATATTTTAAAAAATATTATTTCAATTTAATTCCCATTGTCTTAATTTTGTTCCATTCAAAAGACTTGTTTGATAATAGCACACCTTGACGCAAAAAGTAAACTCAAATGTAAAAAATAGAACAATAAAAATTTTATAAACTGTAGCAATTATTTGTCTTTTGCGAAAATCATTTTTGCAAAAGAGGGCAAAAACAGGCTGTCACACTGATGATTAATTAGCGTGGCAGCCTATTTAGGAATTGCATAAGTAGTTTTGAATTTCATAAAAAACTTTTTATGCCTGTTTTTAATATGTGCTATACTAAAATGTCTATCCTTTTATACTTTACAGCTTGCTCTGATAACATTTCTGCAGTGTCGGCAGGAATTTCCGAAATAATTATGCTGTCTGCAACCTCAACGCTTTCCTCTGCTACGCTGTCAAGAGTTTCCTGCGGGGTGTCTGTGATTTCCTCTATAGTTTGGCTCGTTTCTTCTGGCAATTCCGTCATCTGCTCTTGCATTTCTTCTGTCATTTCTGTCATCTGTTCTTGCATTTCTTCTGTCAGCTCTGTCATCTGTTCCTGCATTTCCTCTATGCTCTCCGTCATCTCGCCTTTGAACTCGTCTGTGCCAAGCGCCTCCTCGGCAATATCCTCGCGCCTTTCCTCGGCGGTCTTGGGTTCCAGCTTTTCTGCTTCCTCGGCAATCTTTTCGCCGATTTCCTTTGCCTCGTCCATTACGTGCCACATCTGCTCTTGATTGTACTGCTTTTTGACAGCGGCAATCTGGTCTTCGTATGTGCGGAATTTATCCAGTTTTTGAGCAATTTCCTCTAATGTGCTGCACTCTATATTTTTAAGGCTCTCTTTCTGGTTTTCCCAAAATGCAATCTGACTTTGGGCTTTTTGCTGTCGCTCTGCCTTGTCCTGTGCGCTTTTAAGCCCTGTCCGCTGCATCATCGGCAGACCGCCTGCAAATATGGAATTGGAATTTTTTGATGCTGTATTAAATATTGTAAAATTCATATATCCGCCCCTTTCTATTTTCTATAATAAATGCTTTAAGTTGCGTTGAAATCTTTTATATACTTTATCGTACAAATTCTGTAAAAATAAAGATAAATGTCGTGAAACGACCTTTTTTTGTTGTGAATGGTATTTAAAAAGCCGACGCTGAGATTGCGACGGCTTCCATAAACTTGTACATAGATGATTTAAACTGTCTGCCTGCCGAATTTGTCCAGATATTCCTGCGCCTTTTGAAGCGATGCTCCAAGCTGTGTCTGAAGCTGTTTTATGATTTCACTGTCCGACAGATTTAGGTCATAGCCCATTTTAATAATCCCCTTAACTCCATACTCAATACCTTGTTCTAATCCCCTGTCATATATGCTCTGCCCCATGCCGCTCATCTTATCAACCTCCTCCCGTATTTGAGGGTTTCTATCCATATCTATATATTTTTGAATATTCTCCTTATCGGAAGAAAATACAGCATTTAAGTATTTGAATATGTCGCAATCGGGCGTTTTGTTTCCACGCCTGATTATCACCACTTCCATCAAGTCATAGTCTTCTACAGGCTCATCTGCGTTTCCTATTAAGTCTTCCTTTACAAAATGATACCTTGTCACTGTGTTTTGCAGCTTTTCAGGTATGTTTTCATTGCAAACCCATATGCTGTAAGCTTTTTCCAGCCGATTATAGTCTGTCGTCTCCGTAAGTATGCCAAGCTGCGACGAGATTTCCCTTGCTACATAGTATGTACCGCGTTTCGTTATCGGGTATTTTACATTATAATCGTTATGCACTTCAAAATTTATGTGCAGCATTATGCAAATCATCTCATTTGAAAGTCTCGGATTTTTTACCTTAAAGCGGCAGTCATAGTAAATCGTCTTGTCCGTTGGCGAAGTCATCTCTGTGCCTGCGTCTTTTATACGCATCGGCAGGTCGCTCACTGTGTCTGACAGGCTTATCGAGTCCGCGTCTATCAAAGCAATTATCTCATCATTCGTACAGTCCTTAAATTCGGCGACTACCTCCTTTAGTATCGGCGCGATTGCTTCGCGATATCTGAAAAATGCCTTGCACATCGCGTCGTACTTCTGCCTGCCGTCCATTATATCTATAAGCTGTATTATTTCATCGTTCATCAGTTAAATTATGCCTTTCTGTAATTTTAATATATCATCTATGCGTGGGGATTTCAAGATTATAAGATTAACCATTTGGCTTTAATTCTATGCTTTTGAAATTCAAGATGAATATGATTTGTTAGAAAATTTTATAAAATATGTCATTCGCACTTAATATTACATAAATACTGCATTAGAATAACATATGCAAAAGAAAATGTAAACTCAAATGTAAAAAAACGAACTGTAAAATTTTTATAAACTGTAATGCTTATTTATTTTATATGGAAACATTTTTCGCAGCAAACAAATAAATGGCGGCTGCCACACTGAAATTAGTGTGGCAGCCGCATAGGAAATTATATAAATTAGGGAACATACCAACGGTTATTTATTCTTGTCGTCTTTTGTATCTGTTTCGGTTTTATCGGAAGTCTTGTCGGTTGTTTTATCGGAAATTTTATCTTTATATTTGTCTGTGTCCTTGGCTTTATCCTTATCTTTTTCTTCTGCCTTATCTTTATCCTTATCCTTGGTTTTATCGCCTACTTTTTCATCTATTGTGCTGTCAAAAAGCTTTGAAATTGTGTCCGAATATACGCCGTTTCTATTGTAGGTCACATCTACGCCCTTTGTCCTTGCCGCCGCGTTGGATATTGCGTATGCTTTTTGCGATATCTGGTTGGCATAAGAGCCGTAGCCTGTAAACAGCGTTTTGAGGGTAGATATGTTGTCAAGCTCAATTTTGCCATCGCCTAAGGTTGTTTTTTCTTTGAGGACATCCTCGTTAAACTCCAGCTTATTGCCTGTGCCTATGCTGATTCCCACTTTTGAGAGCAGGTTGCCTGTTTTCTTTGTTATGCCTGTCAGCCATACAGCATTGCGCAATATATTTTTTGTCTCGGAATTTCCTGCCTGCTCCACTACGGTATTGTAATCGTCAACAAAGGCTTTGACTGCCTTTGATATAGCGTCCCAGTCGTAATCCTCGACTTCGATTTCCTCTCCTGTTTCCTCGTCTGTTTTCTTGAATTTCTTCTTTTCATAGAGTGCAGAATTGCCTAACGCATCTGCGGATTTTTTCAGGGAATCTGCGCTTGAACGCATCATTGTAAGTTTTTTTGACGAATCGCCGAAGCGTGACTTCATATCCGCGTCCTGATTTGCATAGTATGCCTTCATCAGCTTTCCGTAGCTGCCGTTTTTAATCATTGCGTAGTCGGACAGGTTGATTGCGCCTGTATCGTTTCCTGTGGAAATCGTACCGCCAAACAGCGCCGAATAATTGAAACTGGTGTTATACTGGTTTAAATAATCGTTATAGTCGTTGAAATTTATTCCTGACATAAGCTTTGCCTCCTTATTGATTTATATTTTGATAGGTAATTGCGAAACATGTTCTAAACCGTCCAAATTTAGTCAAAATATGTATAAATCGTCGCTTATTTTATATATTTTGACTAAATTATATGTTGTCAAATAAAGTTTCACAAACGCCTATTTTTTTGAGAAATTGATGTGTTTCAGGCTAGATAATCTACATTGCCGCCTGTATTTTCTTTGGCAAGGATTTCTTCTTTAATATCAGTGGGAATTTCATCTGTTTCATTTGTTTTGAATTTGTTTAACAGTTCTTCCTTTGTTTCTGCTATTGCAATTCGTGCCTCCTGCTGTTTTTCTTTTATGATTATTTTTTCGGCTTTCTGCTCCTGATTTTTTTCTTCCTCTTTCTTCTTTGCGCGTTTTTCCTCTAGCTGCTTCTGTACTTTTTCTTTGTAAACGGTTCCTAGATTTTCGACTGCATCAAGCGACCTGCCAACGCCCCAATAAGTAACTTTTCCATTTTTGTCAATTACCGTTCCATATGAAACAAGTTCTACTCCCTCTGCCTCAAGATGTTTTTTACTTTCTTCGCCCAACTTAGGCGTATCGGCGATTACTTTTTCATATTTTGCGGCTGTCACTGAGTCAGAAGCCATTTTCTCAAGAACACTGGAAGATATAGCAACATTATTATATCCACTACAACCAAGCGAATATGATTTTCGCTGTTTTTCACTGGAAAAATCCGCCACCGTAATATTCACATTAGAATATTTCTGACGCAGCGCTCTCAAATATTCGTCCGTAGTCTGACTGGCGGAAGTTTTTGTCTCATAAGCGTTTTTTACGCTGCCCGCCTGTTTCGTTTTGTCGGCGCTGTTCTTTGAAACTGTCTGCTGTTTTTCCGTTTCTGATTTTTTTGCTGTATATGTACTCTCATATACGCTGCTGTAAGCGCTGTTAATTTCCATTGACATAATACTGACCTCCTGTGCAATTAAAATATGAACTCCGTTTCCAAAAAACTACGAAAGCATTCTTTCTATATATTCTATCGTAAAAAATATTTGAAAATAAATATAAATGTTGTGAAACGCCCTTTTTATGATGTGAACGGCATTTTAAAAAGCCGATACATCTCTGCATCGGCTTTTTCCTATAAATCAAACTTATCTAAATTCACATTCCTCTATCACACACTCGTGTATCTTTGTAGCCTTATCGTAATTTATCCCGACTAAAAGCACTTTCCCTGAAAATCCTTCCAGTGCCTTGCAATAGTTTTTCTCTTTAATCTTCGTCGTTTCAAAATGCACACGCTCTATCTTATCCGCCACCTGCTCACAATTTCCGCTTCATACGGCTTCCAAAGCCGCCATCTTTTTTTCGGCTTATACCTATTAGGTGTAAGCGAACCGAAACTTACGGAAAAATCTTCGTTTATAAATCCGAAAAATCATAAACTTGCTAAGGCAGACATTTTTGAGCGGAATGCCCTTGTCAAAATTTGTCTATATAATCCCACCCTTTAACATACATTTCATTTCAAATTATATTGTTCCAAAAATTCTGAAACAGTCAAAACAGAGTTATCTTTCGGAAAATGCTTTATATTTCCTGTAATCAGCTTTGCGCCGCAAAACTTTGCGACCTCATAAAACTTCTTGTCTGCTTCATCCGAAAAATCAACGTTCAGCGGCTCCGCAACTACACTGCGCCCGTTATCTACAATCCAATCAAGCAAAGCACTCACTTCGCCATTTGTAAATTTGAATTTTGGTCTTGTTAAAACTTCTTTGTACTCGCTTAAAATTCTATAATCATAACAAGGGATTAACCCTCCGCTTATTATCAAACTTATAACCCTTGCAGGAGCGCCATTCTTTGACCATAAAGCAGATACAAGAATATTTGTGTCAATCACTACAAGCATATCAATCTCCTCGGCGTGCAGCAGATATTTCAGCTTCGATTTCCTCATCGGTCATATAGCCGTTTTCTGCTGCTTTCATACGCATAGAATTAAAAGCAAGCATTGCTTTCGCCTGCCTGACCGCTTTTACGGTTTCCTCAAAACCGCCCTCAGCAATATCAATCAAAAGCGCCGTTGGTTTTCCATTGTTAGTAATTACGACCTCGCCGTCAGAAGAAAGAGCATCCCATATACTTTTTGGAGTAGTTCTTAAATCTCGTACCGTGTAAAAATTCATATCAATCACCCCATAAATATTTTACCATATTGTAACACAATTGTCATCAAATTGTGCGTATTAGTTTATGTATTAGTTTATGTAAATCCAGGCTCCTTCCCCAGCATTTCCACATAATACCCGCACCCATTGCGCTCATCAAGCTTGACCGCCACATCATAGGCGCGCCGATAATAATAATCCTGCAGCTCATCAATCCGATACTCGCCGTCTTCGCGGTACAGCGGAAACGATGAGTCTAAGTTAAGCTTTACTGTAGTCTTCTTTCTCCCCTCTGAAAGCCTCTTGAAGAAAATGCTCATTTTACGGCTTTCCCTGAATATGGCTCTCGGATTTCTGTTGTCCTGAAACTTTTTCCAGCATTGCTTGTAATACCTAAGCGCCTTGCCCAAATCGGCATACGCGTAACAGCATATCAAATCGTCCCAAACCTCCAGATTATTGCACAAGTCTTTTCTCCTTTCAAGGATTCTGCAACATTCCATCGCTTTTTCCAGATTTCCGTTGTTAATATAGTATTGCAAATAAATTAATTTCATATTGCCCCAAGCCCAATAACGGTCATTATTGCCACCACAACGCAGATTAAAACTTTCAATATCCTTGGCAAGCTCCTCTGCACGGTCAAAATCGCCATTGTTCAAATAAAACCGTATCTGCGTGTTTCGCTCACACGCCTTGCATTCGCTGTTTTCATCTCTCGGCTCTTTCTCAAATGCATAAAAAGCCGCTTCTGCCTTTTCCTTATCAATATTTTCGTAAAAATAAAACATCGAACGATAATATGAGCGCAGGCTGTAGCCGCACTCTATGCTCCGCCGTTTAAAGTCCTCATAAAATTTCAGGCAGTCCTCCATAGGAATTTGATAAAAATCAGTGCAGTCCATCAGCAGCCATTTGTAATCCCACATCACATGGGGCAGCATCTTCTCTCCACTATAATATTTAGTACACGGCGCATCAGGATATTTGTCTATAAGCGCCAGTACCTGCGGAAAAATCACAAACATATCAAGCTTGTCCCAATAAAAATCTGACTCATAGCACAGCCTAAGCCTGAAATACAGTTGAAACGGCACATCGTTATTTTCGTCCGCCTGTTTTATCGCATCATATATGCCCTCTATCCTCGCCTTTCCATGCTCCAGCTCATTGTATCTTCTTATACATTCGTCAGAATCATACATCTGAAAGCCCCCTCTCCATCAATAACAGGATATTCCTGTTTAACATTCCCAGCTCATTGTTGTGCAGAGTAAATCCCGCTATCTGCAAAGCCTGCACATATAAAATTTCGACAAAAATCCGCCACTGGCTCTCGTCGCCGCATGAAGCCAGTCTCCTGACTAAAGGGCTGCTGTAATTGAAATACAAAGCCGCCGCGGTCTTTGCCGCCGTTTCCTCCTTAAACGCGTCAAGCATATTGAAGAACATAGAGCTTGCCTGAGCGCGCGACTCATTTACCTGCCGCAGAAAAACCGCGTTTTCATCTACCAGATAAAATGTCGGCTGCTGATAAGGCGAAAAATGCTTGACCTCCGCCCGACAGTCGTATGCCATCAAAATGCGGTCTGCTGCCTTCACAAAATCAAACACCTCATCCTGCTCATCAGGCGAAAGCTCCTCCATGAGCTCCTCGACGCTCCAGTCCTCCACGGCGCTTACCTCCAAGCCGTATGTCTCGCCCAGCGTTTCAAGCAAATCAAGCGAATGGACATATGTGACATTTATCAGCAGCTTGTCCTGTGCAAAGAAAAGCTGTGAAAGCTGTTTATATTTCCCCGCCGTCGGCGCATATACAAGCGGCTCTTTGCCCATGCGCAGTTCATAGCCTGTCCGCCGTCCGCGCGTCGTTTCAAATTCGTAATAATCTATAAATATCTTAAACAGCTTTGGCGACTCAAGCGCAAGCGACGTCAGCGTCAAATAATGCAGCTTAAAAAATTTTTCAAGCATTTGCGGCGAATTTTGCGCCAGCCCCTCTATGTAAGAGATAAGACTTTCCTCAATGGCATCGCGCGCCTGTTCAAGCTCCTTATCGGCATAAAAGCCCTCCCGTGACGCTGTCGGGCGCAGCAGAGTGCTGTTTATAATGCACCTTGTAAATACAGCCCAGTCAGGCAGTATTCCCTCCCCGCTTTCCGTCAAGAGCATATTTTTGAGATAAATGCGGTGGCTTCCCTTTGCCGACGGCAGCACGGAATGGTTCAGTATGTATGCCACGCCCGAAACGCCTCCCTGCTCTGACGAAAACGGCACGCAGTCAAAAAAACCTTCCTCAAACATGACCTGCCCGAACAGCATAAGCTCATCTTTGTTCGTCTTTCGCCCCTCCCACGGCAGATATACGGGATTTAGCTGCTCCTCCTCGCCGTTCTGCCGTATAATCACAGGGAACGGCAGCAGCATGCCATAATATATCAAAAGTTTCCTTATCGTCTCCTTGGTGAAATACTCCTCTCTGCCCTTTTTTGCGCAAAGTATCACCCTCGTGCCGCTTTGGGGCATATCGGCAGTTTCCGCGCCGCCGTCAACAGCGCGTATGCCGTATGTGCCGTCAGGTCTGCCCTGCCATTCCAAAATCGGCGCGTCTTCGGATTTGCACGACCTTGTGAGTATGCGTATCTCATCCGATACCATAAAGCACGAAAGCAGCCCTATGCCAAACCTGCCTATATAATCCGAACGCAGAGAGTTATCCTCAAGCCCGCGCTTTGACGATTCGCCGATAATAGCCAAAAATCTGTGTATCTCATCTTCCGTAAGCCCAAGCCCGTTGTCCGTAAATGTAAGCCTGCGCCCCTCCTCGATTTCAAGCCGTATGCAGCCGTCGTTTTGTGCATTTTCTTTATTATGCCCTGATTTGCTTTCAGATGTATTGTCTAATAAATCCTCTGCGCCTTGGCGCTCATCAAACCACTTAGCCTTAGCCGTTATCGCGTCGGCTCCGTTCTGCAGCAGCTCGCGGATATACACGTTAGGGCTGCTGTAAAGGTGGTCGGAAAGAATTTCTATCATTCCCCCAAGATTTACCTGAAAACGGTAATTGTTATTGTCCATGTTTGTTTCTCCCTGATTTATTTAAGAATAAAAAGCAATTTCATTATACCACTAACAAACAGGGTTGTAAAACCAAAGATACTTGAGTTTCCTCAAATTATAACTGCCAAAATACCCGCATAACACATCAAGGCTATGCGGGTATTTACTGTTTTTATCTACTTATGGTACGGCTCATTGTTAATAATCCTGTACGTCCTGTATATCTGCTCCAGCAAAATCACACGCATAAGCTGGTGCGGAAATGTCATATCCGAAAAGCTCAGCCTTTCATCAGCCCTTTTCAATATGCTGTCATGCAGTCCCAGAGAGCCGCCTATCACAAATGCTATGCTGCTTTTTCCCGATACGCCTAACTTTTCGATATGTCTGGCAAAGTTCACGGAATCACGCTTTTCACCATCTATGGCAAGCGCTATGCAGTACATATCTTCGCGTATGTGCTTAAATATTCTCTCCGCCTCTTTTTGTTTTATCTGTGTTTCTAAGGTTTCCGATGCTCCATCAAGCGTTTTCTCGTCAGCAACCTCAACTATATCAAGCCTGCAATACCGTGAAAGCCGTTTTACATATTCTTCCACAGCGTCACGGTAATATTTTTCCTTTATCCTGCCCACGGTGATAAGCGTTATGTTCATATTGCCTACACTCCATTCTATCCTTTGCGGCTTAAATTCTGTACCCATACAGAGCAATTTGTTGGTTTATACTTTTTCTAATTTTCATTTTTCTCATTGAAAACTCTACAATGAATAGCAAGTTAAAGCCTAACAAATAAATATATATGAAAAATGCCGCCATTCAATTTTCCTAACATTGATAGACTTTTATAACTCGCTTTTACGATCCTATAATTTCTTAATGTTTTTTCTTAATATTTTTCTATTTGCTGATTATTATTTAAATAATAACGTAAATTTCTAGCCATGCCTTTTTTCACAAGTATTCCCTTGTCCGTCAGTTCTCGCAATACCAAGATTGCTGATGCCTGTGAAATGCCAAGCGCATCCTGAATATCCTTACGGATAATATAGCCTTTTTCTTGGCACAATTCTATCACAGCCTGAATACGCTCTTCTTTTTCGGGCTGATAACTTTCTTCCTTTTTAATCCGAAGCCTTTCTTCATTTTCAGGTATATCAGCTCTTTTATAATATCCATAGCTTTCTCTCAAAACACTAGCCACGCCAGCCTCATATGAATAAATATCCTTCTGAAAATTCGTATTCGGCAGAGTGATTTTAAACGCGTTGCTGCTTGTCTCAATCACAGGTTTTTCCTTGTATTCATCATAGCACTCATTTATTTTTAAAATGCCTGTCCCGTATGCCTCTATCAGCTTTAAGCGGTAAAAAATATTGGCAAGATTTTGATTGCGCAGCGCAGACACGCCTATTTCAATGTCGTCAAGCGAAATGCCCTTCACCAGCCCGCCAATCGTGACAAATTCAATCCTGTCCTCAAAAATGCTGATAAGCGTTGAGCTGCTGAACGAATAATCCCTATGGACAATGGCATTGAGCAGCGCCTCCCGCACAGCCTCCACAGGATAATCCCTCATATCCACACGCTCAAGCCCCGAAAATTCCGAACGCGTGCGATTATATCTGTCAATATACGAAAACGCCTCCTCCAGCTGTTCAAGAAGCGAGCCCGAAAGCTCCTTTCTGTCTCTGAAAACCGTCTTTTTAACGCCATCAAAAACCGCAAGCTTAATAGTATGCACAGACTGTTCCGACAGCAGAAATGCCAGATTAGTGTACATACCGTCTTCACCTATCATATGAAGTGTACGCATCTGCGCCTCTCCAAGCTCTACACCTTTTTTGGCAAAATAATCCGCTGTCTTTTCAAAAGTTAATTGCTGATTCAACGACCTTGCCATTTCATAACTGTCACCGCCTGTCTCCTTAATCATGGCAAGAATAGCCGCGTCGCTCGCAGGCACGGTAGACGCTCCCTGCCGTACATAAACCCCCTCAGGACGTATGCCCTTGCTGCCAACATAATATGGTCTTGCCGTACCACGCTGGACGCAGACACATACCACGGGCTTATCTTCTATAACTTCATCTTTATATTCTACAAACATTGTAATGTCAGGTCTTATTGAATCACGCACAGCATTTGCTACCCTCAGCATAATATCATCAATATCACTAACCCCGCAGACACTGCCGTCATCATCAATTCCGATAAAAATATTGCCCCCGTCGCCATTAGCAAAAGCTATAACTGTATTTTTGATGTCGTCAACGTATTCTCTTTTAAATTCAGTTGTCTTATTTTCCACACGCATAACTTGACCTCCGATAACGCAATGACTTAATAATCTAATAATCTAATAATCTAATAATCTAATAATCTAATAATCTAATAATCTAATAATCTAATAATTATTATAATTAAGTTTGTCAAAAAGTCAAGTATTTTACTGTTTAAATCTTATTATCCTATCATAAACTAAATTTACGGATAAATTTACGGACTATGCACCCCAGCACATAGCCCGTATCATAAAACCTCGATATATAAATCTTATCGTAAGCTGCTCTTTGTTTCCGATAAAAGGCGCGTTCTTTGCGCCGCTAATCCGATTATAAGAAACGCCCTTTGCCTCTTATAATATTATTTCTCAGACAAATACTTGTGTATTCCTTTCGCTGCTGCTTTTCCTGCTCCCATAGCAAGGATTACCGTAGCGGCCCCCGTAACGGCATCTCCGCCCGCAAACACGCCTTCCTTTGTAGTCTTGCCAAATTCTTCATCAGCAACAATGCACTTCCATTTATTTGTCTCCAATCCTTCTGTAGTTGAAGATATAAGCGGATTGGGCGATGTGCCAAGCGACATAATCACGGTGTCAAGCTCCATCTCAAACTCGCTGCCAGGCACTTCCACAGGTCTGCGTCTGCCTGATGCATCTGGCTCTCCAAGCTCCATTCTGATACATCTCATGCCCCTTACCCAGTTGTTATCGTCTTCAAGTATCTCTACAGGATTTGTCAGGAGGTCAAATATAATGCCCTCCTCCTTTGCGTGGTGAACCTCCTCAACTCGCGCAGGCAGTTCCTCCTCACTTCTTCTGTACACGATATGCACCTCAGCCCCTAGCCTGAGCGCCGTTCTCGCCGCGTCCATGGCGACATTGCCGCCACCGACAACAGCAACCTTTTTACCTCTCATAATAGGCGTATTCGATTCCTCGTTAAACGCCTTCATCAGATTGCTTCTTGTAAGGTACTCGTTTGCGGAAAATACTCCATTGGCATTCTCGCCTGGAATACCCATAAACTTTGGAAGTCCCGCTCCCGAACCGATAAATACCGCCTCAAAGCCTTCCTCTGAAATAAGCTCGTCTATCGTAACCGACTTGCCGATAATAACATTCTTCTCAATTTTAACCCCAAGCGACTCGACATTTGCTATCTCCTTTGCGACTACCGCCTCCTTGGGAAGCCTGAACTCTGGTATGCCGTAAACAAGCACTCCGCCCGCCTCATGCAGCGCCTCAAATATAGTCACGTCATAGCCCATCTTAGCCAAATCTCCCGCGCATGTAAGTCCTGCAGGACCTGAGCCTATTACGGCGACCTTCTTTCCAAGCTTCTCCTTTGCGGGTTCAGGCTTGATGCCGTTTTCCCTTGCCCAGTCTGCCACGAAACGCTCCAGCTTGCCGATAGAAATAGGCTCTCCCTTTATGCCCCTGATGCATTTTCCTTCGCACTGGCTTTCCTGCGGGCATACGCGCCCACATACGGCTGGAAGCGCAGACGACTCACTGATTATCTTATATGCCTCCTCAATATTCCCAAGCTTCACCTGCTCAATAAATGCGGGAATGTTTATAGCTACAGGACAGCCCTGAATACACTTCGCGTTTTTGCAGTTGATGCAGCGCGTTGCTTCCTCGACCGCTTCTTCTTTATTATATCCAAGACATACCTCATCAAAATTTTTTGCCCTTGCGGCAGCATCCTGTTCACGCACAGGCACTTTCTTTAATACGTCCATTACTTACCTCATTTCCGCGCCCTGTATAGCGCATTTATGTTTTAATTGCACTGACCGCACCCGCCGTGGTGCGTGTCGCCTTCCTGTAACCTGAGCATTGCCCTGCCCTCCTCGGTCTTGTATATCTGCTGGCGTTTCATAGCCTCGTCAAAATTTACAAGATGACCGTCAAACTCTGGACCGTCAACACAGGCAAACTTTACCTTGTCACCAACTGTCACGCGGCAAGCTCCGCACATACCCGTGCCATCAACCATTATAGGATTAAGGCTGACTATTGTATGTATTCCAAGCTCCTTTGTGAGCTTGCAGACAAACTTCATCATTATCATAGGTCCGATAGCTATGCAGAGGTCATACTTTTTGCCCTCGTCTACCAAATCCTGAATGGTCTGCGTCACCATTCCTTTTCTGCCATATGAGCCGTCGTCTGTGGTCACATACAGATTGCCCGCCACAGCCTCCATCTCTTTTTCAAGTATCAAAAGGTCTTTAGTCTTTGCGCCTACGATAACATCAGCGCCAATGCCGTTTTCGTGAAGCCACTTGACCTGCGGATAAACAGGCGCCGTGCCTACTCCGCCTGCGACGAACAAAATCTTCTTTTTGGCAAGCTCCGCCTTGTCCTCGCTTATCATCTCCGACGCGCAGCCAAGAGGTCCCACAAAATCATGGAACTCATCTCCCGCCTTTAGCGCCGCCATTCGGGTAGTCTCCGCGCCAACGCTCTGGAAAACAATGGTAATCGTACCCTTTGCTCTATCATAATCACAGATAGTAAGAGGTATCCTCTCACCGTCCTTATCCATCCTAACAATCACAAACTGCCCTGGCTGACAGTTTTTAGCTACGCGCGGAGCCTCGACTACCATTGAAAAAATATTGGAAGTGAGCTCTTTTGCCTCAATAATTTTGTACATTAAAATTTTCACCATGCCTTTCTTGTTATTTTTTTCACACACCTATTATATTTTATACGATAAATCGCATAATTTCAAGACAATTTATAAATCTTAGGCAAAACTATACAACTGCTTAAACTCACGCTATTTACCCAGCTGCACTGACACATTCTTTCACCGTCTTTCGCTATCTTACAAAAAACATATAAGCTATTCAAAAAAATCCGCAAGCCGATACTCGCCCTCATTGACCTTATATGCCCTGTACAAATCCCCCGTATCAACGCTTACGGCATATATGTTGCCCGTGTCCTCTGCTTGACCTGTCAAGTCAACGTATTCCTCATAAAAAATATAATAAATAACCTGCTCTACCTCCGCCACTGTCTGAACCCTGTAGCGGTTTACGCCCTCCTTATTTGGCAGGTGTCCGTCTATGTCACTTATTTTCCCCACCGCGCACAGATTATTCACAAGCACCTGCGCAGCGAGCGTATCCGAAAAATTCACATCGCCGCCAAGTCCAAGCTGATATGTACGGTTTACCGTCTCGCTCTCAAGCCCTTTATTGTCATATGCTATAAATGCAAAATTGCTTATGCCATACGGCATCTCAATAGGTCCAGAATACCTTCGGCTGTCCTTTGTAGGCGCTGTACCGTCTGTAGTATAATATATTTTTGTATCATTGTTGTGGTACACCTCGATAAGCGACGGTCTGCTGTACATGCCGCTGTCAAGGCTTACCTTCGGCTCTGCTGGCGCTGAAAGACTTATGTAATAATTCTGCGTCACAATATCGCTGCTTATTCCGTACATATTTACAAACATAGTCTTTATGGTATACTCGCCTGATTCAAGCAAAATAGGCGTTTCATATACCATTGAATTGCTGGTCGGCGCAGAACCGTCAAGCGTATAGTATATAATCCCTTCCGTATTGCCGCTCAATGTTATTGATATAAGTTCGTCGTATGTACCGCCCTGCTTATTGAAAACAGGCGCAAGCGCCGTATATTTGTTGTATTTTGAGACGATTCTCTGTATTCCGCAACTTTTTAAAAGCCCGCCCATCTCCTCATATCTGCCCTGCCGCTCATACTCGCCAAGCAGCAAATCATATGCCTCGTCCATACGACTTTCATCTGTGTCTATAGCAAGCATTTCCTCCAAAACAGATGCCATTCCCTCATATTGACCGATATGGTCATAACATTCTGCAAGCAAAAGCCAGCTGTCCAAATTCTCAGAATTTCTTGCCAATGCCTGCTCCAAATGACTTGCCGCCTCCGTGTAATTATTTTTCTCTATGCACGACAGCGCAAGCTCATACTGATGCTCATAGGAATTGTTCCTGTTATTATTTGCCGCTGACACGGCTATTACCGATATTCCTATCACAAGCACCACAAATACCACAGCGACAAAAATCCTTGAATTGCGCAGCAAATTCAGCAGCCCTCTCGGAAGATAGTCGCGCAGCTCCAGCTTAATGTCGTCGCCCTCGTCAAAATCATCATAAATATCTTCCTCATTCGTCTGCGCCTCAAGCTCCTCCGCCATTGAGCTTATCGACTCTGAAAGCGTGGCTTCAAGCTCTATGTCAAAGTCGGGCACAATATTGACCTCTGCGCCGCACACCTCACACAGAAGCTTGCCCTCCTCAATTTCATTTCCACATTTAGGACACTTCACGCCGTAATCCCCCATCCCGCTCCCACGGCTTCTAAAATGAAAAGCTGTAAAAACTCCGTCCTTCTATCAAAATAAGCCTGTAATAACTCCGTCGTCAGTAACGTCAATGTTGTATGCGGCAGGATTTTTCGGAAGTCCTGGCATTGTCACCACGGCTCCCGTAAGCGCGACTACAAAGCCCGCGCCCGCCGACACATAGACTTCCCTTATATTCATCGTAAATCCGCTCGGACGCCCCAGCAGGCTTGGATCGTCTGACAGCGAATACTGGTTCTTTGCCATGCATACGGGAAGCTCTTTGTAGCCCAGCGCCTCAAGCCTCTCAATATGCTTTAACGCCGACGGTGCAAACGCCACATCTCCTGCCCCATATATCTCTTTTGAAACTATCTCTATTTTCTCACGTATGGAAAGCTTTGTGTCGTAAATCGGCTCAAAATGGCTTTCCTTTGTTTCAAGCGTGTTTATGACTGCATTGGCAAGCTCTATCCCACCTTCGCCGCCCTTTTCCCATACTCTTGAAAGCGCAAAGTCGCACCCCATATTTTTACAGAAATCCTCAACAAATTTAAGTTCTGCAGGAGTGTCTGTCACAAAAACATTCAGAGTGACTACCACAGGCACTTTATATTTATGTAAATTCTCAATATGCTTTTCAAGATTTGATATGCCGCGCTTTAAGGCTTCAAGGTTTTCCTCGTTTAAATCCGCCTTTGCCACGCCGCCATTGTATTTAAGCGCGCGCACTGTAGCCACAAGCACAGCCGCATCAGGAAAAAGCCCCGCCTGACGGCACTTGATGTCAAAAAATTTCTCCGCGCCCAAATCCGCGCCAAATCCAGCCTCTGTCACCACATAATCCGCCATTTTGAGCGCCGCCTTTGTGGCACGCACGCTGTTGCAGCCGTGCGCGATATTGGCAAAAGGCCCTCCATGCACTATAGCGGGCGTATGCTCAAGCGTCTGTATCAAATTAGGCTTTATGGCGTCCTTTAACAGCGCCGCCATAGCTCCCGTCGCCTTGATCTGTCCCGCCGTGACCGCTTCGCCGTCATAATTGTACGCCACTACCATTCTGTCAAGCCTGCTCTTTAAATCCTCCATATCCTCGGCAAGACAAAGCACCGCCATTATCTCAGACGCAACCGTTATCACAAAATGATCCTCGCGCACGAAGCCGTCAAGCTTGCTGCCCATGCCGACCACTATGTTCCTAAGCACCCTGTCATTCATATCAAGGCAGCGTTTCCACACAATCTGGCGCGTGTCGATATTCAGCTCGTTCCCCTGCTGTATATGGTTGTCAAGCAGCGCCGCGCAGAGATTGTTGGCTGATGT
The DNA here is from genome assembly GCA_947625775.1 of uncultured Lachnospiraceae bacterium. Lineage (GTDB taxonomy): Bacteria > Bacillota > Clostridia > Lachnospirales > Lachnospiraceae > COE1. Next base: position 123,697 of record CANQPM010000010.1, read on the forward strand.
AATCGCATGGAAATCGCCCGTAAAATGAAGGTTTAAATCCTCCATAGGCACGACCTGCGCCATACCGCCTCCTGCCGCACCGCCCTTTATGCCAAAGCACGGGCCAAGCGACGGCTCCCTAAGCGCAATGACAGCCTTTTTGCCAAGCCTGCCAAACGCCTGTCCCAGCCCCACGCTCGTGGTGGTCTTGCCTTCTCCCGCAGGAGTAGGGTTTATCGCCGTCACAAGTATAAGCTTACCGTTTTTATTATTTTTTATCTTATCTAAATATTCCTCCGAAATTTTAGCCTTGTACTTGCCATAAAGCTCTATATCGTCTTCCGTCATGCCAAGCTTTTCTGCAATTCTGGTAATCGGAATAAGCTCAGCCTCCTGAGCAATCTCAATATCTGTCTTCATAATAATCCTCCCCTTGTCACCCGCAGGCAGCCCAAATAATAATGAAAAGCAGCCAAACAGCCGAAGCATAAATACATCATATGCCTGTTAATGACTATACCACCAAAACGCCTGATTTGTCTATTAAATCAGGCATTTTCCTCAATATAATTTTCAAACTGCTCCAGGCTCATAAGAATTTTCCTTGGCTTTGTGCCTTCCTCTGCGCCTACCACTCCTGCCTCCTCCAGCTGATCCATGATGCGCGCCGCCCTGTTAAAGCCTATTTTAAACACTCTCTGGAGCATGCCTATTGAAGCCTTGTCCTTTTCTATGACAAATTTGCCTGCCTCCGCAAAATATGCGTCGAAACCGCCCGCACCGCCCGAACCTCCAGATGATGCGCCCGCGCCCGAACCCTGCATATTTTTAATTTTGTTTTCTATGTCCGTGTCATATGAAATATTTCCAAGCATCTGATTTTTGAGGAAATCCACCACATTTGACACCTCGGAATCAGACACAAAAGCGCCCTGCACACGCGTAGGCTTTGACAAGCCCTGTGGGTAAAACAGCATATCGCCCTTGCCAAGCAGCTTCTCCGCGCCGTTCATATCCAATATTGTCCTCGAGTCCACTCCGCTTGAGACACTGAATGCGATACGGCTCGGCATATTTGCCTTTATTAAGCCTGTAATAACGTCTACTGATGGCCTCTGCGTCGCTATTACCAGATGTATGCCGCACGCCCTCGCAAGCTGCGCAAGCCGGCAGATGCTTTCCTCTACTTCTCCTGACGCGACCATCATCAAGTCGGCAAGCTCGTCTACTATAATAAGTATCTGCGGCATCTTTTTAAGCGGCTCTCCGTCTGACGAAAGCTTTCCCTCCTCGGCTGCTTTGTTGTAGCCTGCCAAGTCCCTCACGTTTAAATCCGCAAATTTCTTGTATCTTTCCTCCATCTCGACCACGCCCCAGTGGAGCGCCGCCGACGCTTTTTTAGGATCTGTGACGACGGGGATCATAAGATGGGGTATGCCGTTATATACGCTAAGCTCCACTACCTTCGGATCTATCATTATAAGCTTGACGTCAGCAGGATTTGCCTTGTAGAGAATACTCATAATGATAGTGTTAATGCAGACTGATTTTCCTGAACCCGTAGCCCCTGCTATAAGTACATGCGGCATTTTCGCTATGTCCGTCACTACCACCTGTCCCGCAATGTCCTTGCCTACCGCAAAACATAAATTTGACTTAAAATTCTTAAAGCTGTCAGACTCCAGCAAATCCCTGAACGCTACGGGCGAAGTCTCCTTGTTCGGCACTTCGATGCCCACCGCCGCCTTGCCTGGGATTGGCGCTTCTATTCTTATGTCCGTGGCGGCAAGATTCAGCTTTATGTCGTCCGCAAGCCCTACAATCTTGCTGACCTTTACGCCCTGCTCGGGCTGCATTTCGTATCTTGTGACTGACGGGCCCTGGCTTATGTCAGTGATAGTCACCTTTACGCCGAAGGTCTGCAAGGTCTGCTGCAGCCTGAGCGCTGTTTCCTTTAATTGACTTGATGAGTCACCCTTTCTACCCTCGCCCTTTTTAAGCAGCTCTATAGGCGGGAAAACATATTTTGCGGGAACAGGCGGCTGCTCCTGTACGGCTATCGTCTCCGCGTCTGATGAATTCATTGTGTTCTCATTGCAAGGCTCCTCTGTCTGCTCCTTTGGCGGCTCAAGCACTGTGTCCTCCGTGACGGGCTCCGGCATGCTTTCTATCGCGTCTGCGTCAAACTCAGGCGAAACAGGCGCAAGCGGAATATGCTGCGCATCTGGCAGCGGCTGAAAATCGAATGCATTTTCATACTCCTGCTCCTGTATCGGTTCCGTCTCATACTCCTGCTCCTCCTGAAACGGCTCCCCTATATAATCCTGAGCATTTTCCGTTTCCGTCTCCCCGCCAGCATATTCAGTTTCCCCTGCACTGTCAAACGCAGGCGGCTCCTGCTCATTGTACGGTCTGCTGTGAATATCCTCATAATATGTACTGCCCTCGTCATTTTCATCGACAAGCATAATCTCATGCATATTCTGCCTTGCACCAAGCTGCGGCTCCTCGCTCTTTAATGTCACCGCCGCGCTTGGCACTACTCCGCGCGCCTTTTTATCAAGACGCCTTGATTTTTCCCTCGCCTTCTCCTTTTCCCTTGCTCTCTCTCTTTCTTTTTCCCTCTCTCTTTCACGCTCCTGCGCGCGCTGCCTTTCAAGCTCTCTGCGCGAAGGGCGCTTCGGCCGCCTTACAGGCTCCGGCTCCTCCTCGTCGTCATAATCCTCATCATAATCGTCATAGTCCTCCTCCTGCGCAAGCGACTCCCTGTACTCACGCATGCGCGCAGCATCTTCCCTTGCCGATTCGATAATATATGAGCCGCCTTTTTTTATGCCTGACAAAAAACTCTTTTCCGTGATAAAAACTATTGAAATAATTCCCAGCACTATCACTACAAAAAGCGTGCCACCAAAGCCCACCAGCGAATACAGCCCATGCGCCACGCTCCCGAAAAGCACTCCGCCGCCCGCATGATTCTCAGCGGAAATACTGTATAATTCCTTAACTAACGGATTGCCGCTAAAAAGCAGCTTTTCCTGTCCCATTATCATATATGCGACTATGCCAAGCAGAAAGACAAGCACCACTGCGCTCACAAGCTTTATGACCGCAACAGTGTTTCCCTTGTTTGACAAGCAAAAGGCGAAACCCAGAAACACAATGACTGGGATAAGATACGCCATCAGCCCGAATATTCCAAACATAACATCGCGTATTCCCTCCGCCGCCGCCCCATGTATAAGATTTATAACGCAAAGAAACGCAAATATCGCAACGGCAAACACTATGATAAGCATTACCTCGCTTTTTACGGCAATGTCCACTTCGTTTCTTTTTACGCTCTTTTTTCTGCCCCTTGTATTTGACGCGCTTGTTTTGCGTGCGCCCGTGCTTTTGCTCCTGCTTGTACTTTTTCCGTTAGATGCCCTGCTTACTGAGCTTTTCTTTCCACTAGCAGATGCCATTTATATTCCTCCCCATCAAAAACGCTTTACACATTAGTATATCATTTTTTCTTTCGGTTGTCTATTAAAGAATGAAGCTTCTCTATCGCCTGAGATATTCCTCCTATCTCACAGATAAGCCCCTCATCGACCGCCTCCTGACCTTCAAGCACCGATCCTACATCCTTTGTGAGCACCTCCGTCTCCATCATAAGCTCCTCGTATCTGTCCTTGGAAATGCTGCAGTGGCTGCACACAAAGCTTGTTATGCGGTTCTGCACGTCCTTAAAATAATTGAAGGTCTGCGGCACGCCTATCACCATTCCGTTCATCCGTACAGGGTGTATCACCATTGTCCCTGTCGGCACTATAAATGAATAGTCCGTGCTTACCGCTATCGGCACGCCTATGCTGTGGCTCCCGCCAAGCACCAGTGAAACCGTGGGCTTGCTTAGCGACGATATCATCTCAGCGATTGCAAGACCAGCCTCGACATCGCCCCCCATAGTATTTAGCAGAATCAGCACGCCGTCAATATCCTTCGAGTCCTCGATTGACGCAAGCTGCGGGAGCAAAAGCTCATACTTAGTGACCTTTGACTGGTTTCCCGCGTTTTCATGTCCCTCTATCTCCCCTATAATCGTAATGAGATGTATCTTGTGGTGCTCCTCGTTTTCGTCAAGCGTAATCTGGCTCTCCTTTTCCAGCTTTTCATCTTTATATTTCTTGCTTTCCAAAACCTCATTGTTATCGCCACCGTTGTCCGCCATATGCACATACCTCCGAATTTTAATATAAAAGGAACTCCCTGCCATAAAGGAGCTCCCTTTATTTTTTCACATATTCGGATTTATTATGCGCAGCGTCACTGAATGTCGTAAAAATCCATTCCCGTCATATCCTTGATGTCAAAATCGTCATTTTCATCAACCTCTATGGAGTATTCCATCTGTCTGTGCGCGCGGCGCTTTGGCACGGGCAGAGGATTGTCTATGTACTTAACCTTTTTTTCCTCCTCATCAGCGGTTATTTCCTTCATAACTGACACTCCTTTCTGTTGATTTTTATTTTACGCCAATATTATTTTTTGTTCAAGTCATAATAAAAAATATACTGCTGCAGTATTCCGCTGTAATTAGAATATTTTTCAAACGGAAAGCCCGACGGGTACTGAGCCGCAAGCACTTTATTTATATGCGTGTCTATGGGAAACGCCTCGGTCTTATGCAGGGCAAACAGGCATATGCAGTCCGCCACCTTTGCACCGACGCCACAAAGCTTTAAAAGCTCGCTTCTCGCCGCCGCATAATCCATATTTGGCAGAGCCTCCAAATCTATGTCGCCCCTGTATACGCTTAGCGCCGTTTCGTGTATGTATCTGCTGCGGTAGCCTAAATTGCAGGCGTACAAATCATCTACCGACGCATCTGCAAGCGCCTTTGGCGTGGGAAAATCATAGTATTCCGCACCGCCTGCGCTGACGCGCTTTTCGCCGTACTTCTCGCATATGAAATTAATGCATTTTCTGATACGCTTTATGTTGTTCTGCTGTGAGATTATAAATGAAATTATCATTTCCCACAAATCCTGCCTGAGTATGCGTATGCCCTTGCCGAAATCCGCAGCCTGCGTTAGATAATTGTCCTGCGCATCTATGCTTTTTATTATATTCCCATAGTCAGTTCCCATATCAAAGTAGCTTTTCCAGATTGTGTCAAATTCCTCCTGCGTACATTCAATGGAAATGTCATCGCCGCTCTGGCTAAGCTCCAGATACCTGCCAAACGCTACAAGGCTGTATTTGTCGCCGCATTTAACCATGCGGAAGCACTGTCCCGACTGGCATATCTGCTCAATGTCAAAATTCCCGTTATTGACCGTAACCACTTTACCCTAATCCTCCGACCGATTACTCGTCCCAATTGTGGTAAACCGCCTGAACATCGTCATCTTCGTCAAGCATATCGAGAGTCCTGTTCAGGTTCTTTATCGCGTTTTCATCGGTAAGCTCCACATAATTCTGCGGTATCATTGTAACCTCGGCGCTTGCCATCTCAATCTTGTTGTCCTGCAGCGCTTTATAAACCGCGTCAAAGTCATCAGGCGAAGTAAGGATTTCAAAGCTGTCCTCCTCCTCTGAAAAGTCCTCCGCGCCTGCGTCAAGAGCCATCATCATAAGGTCGTCCGCGCTAAGCTCACACTCCTCCTTGTCTATGATAATCTGCCCCTTCTTGTCAAACATAAACGATACGCAGCCCTGTGTACCGATGCTGCCGTTTCCCTTTGTGAATGCGCTCCTTACGTTCGCCGCTGTCCTGTTTTTGTTGTCCGTAAGCGCCTCCACGATTATGGCTATGCCGCTTGGACCGTAGCCCTCGTATGTAACATGCTCATAGTTTACGGCATTGCCGTCGCCAGCCGCCTTTTTGATGCCCCTGTCGATGGTGTCATTCGGCATATTGTTTGCCTTTGCTTTGGCTATAACCTGCGCAAGCTTAAAATTGTTTGCGGGATCTGGCCCGCCGTCCTTAACCGCCACAGCAATTTCGCGTCCGATAATCGTAAAGATTTTACCCTTCGCCGCGTCATTTTTCTCCTTCTTGTGCTTAATATTAGCAAATTTTGAATGTCCTGACATAATCTTTTCTCCTTTTTCATTTTATTAACAGTTAGGCAGCTGCAACGCCTTGTTGCGCCGTGCAGGATTTTGACCTTCCCCGCAATTGCCTATTATTAACATTTTACAGCTCACAGCAATAACAGAAATCACTCCTGAATTTTTGTCAGAATAACCGACTGGATTACATTTTTTTCAACCTTATTAATCTTGAAATTGTACCCGTCTATCTGAACCTCTGAAAACTCATCTTCATCGGGTATGTGATCCAGCTTTGAGATAATGTAGCCGTTGAGCGTCTCAAATTCCGTCTCGCCAAAATGTATGCCGAAGCGCTCCTCCAAATCCTCAAGCTTTGTCATACCCTCTATAACGTACTCATTCTCGCCCTTTTCTTCGATATGGTTTTCTTCTGGATCATACTCGTCCATTATGTTGCCGACGATTTCCTCGAGAATATCCTCCATAGTCACAAGCCCCGATGTCTGCCCGTATTCGTCAACGACAATAACCATCTGGTTTTTGTCCGACTGCATGCTTCTGAAAAGCGCGTCAATATTTTTTGTCTCTGGGACAAAGACCGCCTCCCTCACAAGCCCCTCGACACTTCCGACAGGCGAATTTAAGCCCTCGTCAGAGGTGTGTATGCGCATCGCGTCTTTTAGGTACAGCACGCCTTTGATATGGTCTAAGTTCTCCTCATATACAGGGTATCGGCTGTTGCTCTCCTTCAGCATAAGGTTAAGCGCGTCCTTAAACGGCATCTGGCTGTCAATCGCCACAATGCTGTTTCTGTGCGTCATTATGTCGCTCGCCTCTTTATCGCCAAACTCAAAAATATTCGTAATCATCTCAACCTCACCCGCCTCGAGCACACCCTGCTCGTGGCCCTCGTTTACCATTGAGATGATTTCCTCCTCAGTGACGTCAGTCTGATCGTCCACAGACCTAAGTCCCAGCGCCTGCAAAATAAAATTCGCCGACACTGCCACTATGCCCGTGAGCGGATAAAGCGCCGTCTTCAAAAACTGCATAGGCCGTATAAACCTGTACGCCCATGCGTCGGGATACTTCTGCGCAAGCTTCCTTGGCAGCAGAAATCCAAAGGTGAGAAGTATGTACATAAGACAGCATGACGCTGTTATAAGCGCCAACAATGTAACAAGCCCCTCTCCCATTCCCGCAAAAAAGCTAATCCCTGACAGCCATGTCCTAAAGAAAGCGGTCAGCCTCGGCAGGAAAAAGCAGCCCATCACAAGCCCGATAAGCGACTGCACCATTTGGATTGAGTTAAGGTATATGGTAGCCCTTATGATAATTTTGTTCAAAAGAATTGATTTTCTGTCTTTCTCCTCCTCCGCCCTGCGTATAATCTCACTCTCATTCATCAGGTCAATTGCCTTTTTAAAGCCCGTGAGTACTGCCTGAATTGCCAGCAGCGCTAAAAATAAAATAATGCTACAGGCCGAAGAACCTCCGTCGTCCATAAATTTTTCTCCTTTAATATTATGCAGAATAACAGCAACAAAGGTGTAATCTGTGTAATAAACAGGCTACACCTTTCTAATATAACATCTCAATCCAAAAACGTCAATATCCAAAGCCTTATGTATCAAGCTCAAGACTGATTTGCAAGGCTCTGTTCACTCTCTGCATAATCGGATTGTCCAAGTGGCACACCTTATCCTTAAGGCGTTTCTTGTCGATCGTGCGGAGCTGTTCAAGCAAAATTACCGAGTCCTTTACTATATCATAATTTCCCGCGTTAAGCTCTATATGGGTAGGCAGATTAGCCTTATTCATCTTTGAGGTAATCGCCGCGCATATTACCGTGGGGCTGTGCTTGTTGCCGACGTCATTCTGAATGATAAGCACTGGTCTCACCCCGCCCTGCTCCGAACCGACTACGGGCCGTAAATCCGCGTAATAAATGTCTCCTCGTTTCATAAAATTAAGCACCTCTGTTTCAGTTATTTTTGAAATACTGCTGTGTTTTCAGCTTTGTTATAAGCTTTCCCTATAATTTACAGCTTATTCAAAAAAATACTAAAAAAACGGCTTAATTTTAGCTGTTTATTTTACCACGCGGGCTATCCTTTTTCCCAAATCGCAGGCAAGCTCATAGTTAAACCTGCCCGAAAGCTCTCCAAGCTCCTCCATCGTGATATTTTCGCCGCCGTCGCTTCCGATTAGCGTGACTATGTCGCCCACATTTATATCTTCTTTTATATCTGTGACATCTATCATCATCTGATCCATGCACACACGCCCTATAATATGCGCCCTGTGCCCGCATATAAGCGCCTGCCCGATATTGGAAAGGCTCCGCGGATAGCCGTCTCCATAGCCTATGCAGACCGTAGCAATGCGCGTAGCGCGTGATGTGATGAATGTGCCCCCATAGCTTATTTCCTGTCCTGGCGGCACTGTTTTTACATGCACTATCCTTGATTTAAGCGAAAGCACGGGTTTAAGCGAAATTTTGTTCATCGCCTTTACCTCGTTTGACGGGTATAACCCGTAAAGTATTATCCCCGCCCTCACCGCGTCAATGTTTGCCTCTGGCAGCTGCACTATCCCCGCGCTGTTTGAGCAATGCTTCAGCGGTATGGTTATTCCTGACCGTCTTTCCGCCTCGCTGACAAAGCTCGTAAAAGCGTCAAGCTGCCTTCGCGCCTTTGATAAGTCCTCCTCGTCTGCCCTCGCAAAATGCGTAAAAATGCCTTCTATTTCAATATAGGGGAGCTGTGATATTTTTTTCACAAGCTCAAGCCCTTCCGCATCAGGCTTGATGCCTATCCTGTTCATTCCAGTGTCAACCTTGATATGTATTCTGCAGGTCTTGCCAAGCCGCCCCGCAGCCTCCGAAATGCCGCATGCCGCCTCGTATGTGAACACGGTAAGGCGTATATCCTCATCAATCAGGCTCTCATAATTCTGCGGAAAAACATAGCCTAAAATAAGCACAGGCTTTTTCACCCCGCTTCTGACAAGCTCGTCTGCCTCGTCTGCTGTCGCCACCGCGTAACCCCATACCCTGCTGTCACGCTCGTATATCTGCGAAAGTATTACTGCACCGTGTCCGTAGCCGTCTGTTTTAATGACAGCGATTATCTTGGTATTATCATTTATTTTTTCTTTTATGGCATTTAGATTGTAAGCTGCCGCGGCTGTATCTATCTCCGCCCAAACTCTTGTATAGCCAAGCATAATGCCCCTCATTTCCGTGCGCCTTTAAAGCCATATTCTAAATTTAGTTTACGTACCCGCGCCGCGCACAATGCGCAGATAGCGTTTTAAATATAACGGGATTGCAGATATTTAAGCGCCTTTATTATATCCTGAGCCATCATATAATAACCCGACGTTTTTTCACGCGCGATATCGCCCGCCAGTCCGTGCATATATACGCCTGTAACCGCCGCCTCAAAGCCGCTCATTCCCTGCGCCATAAGCCCCGCTATAATGCCTGTCAGCACGTCTCCTGCGCCTGCCGTTGCCATTCCGTCATTTCCGCTGGAATTTATATATTCGCGCTCTCCAAGCTTTGATACTATTGTATGCGCGTCTTTGCACACCAGTGTCACGCCGTATTTTTTGGTAAATTCTCTCACGGCTGTCAGCATGTCTTTCTTTATTTCCGATATAGGAATTTTTGCAAGGCGCGCAAACTCGCCAATATGCGGCGTCATTACTACACTGCGTATGCTGCCGCTGCCCTGTGATTTATCATTTTCGCTTTCACTGTCTTTTTCAAATAATGATAAAAGCTCATTATTTTCAGAAATAATGTTCAATGCGTCTGCATCAAGCACAAGCGGTTTTCTGCCTGCTGAAAGCGCAAACCTGACAATATCTGTCGCCTTATCTGATGTTGAAAGCCCTGGACCTGCGGCTATTACGTCTGCCCATTCCATGCCATCGCGCAAGATATTGTATTCCATTTCGGAAAGCTTTCGGCTACCGTCGTCTGCATATGTGCTTATTATTGTTTCTGGAATATTTTTAAGCAGGCTGTCCCTGTTTTCAGCCGCCGTAAACACGCGCACCATTCCCGCGCCTGTCCGAAACACTGAAAGCGCAGAAAGCAGGCATGCCCCGCCCATATTTTTTGAACCTGCTATAAGCAAAACCTTGCCAAATGTGCCTTTGTTCCCTGTCGGCTTTCTCCGCGGAAGCTTCAAATCAGTTTCCGCGTCTGTATAAGTAAATGCGCCCAAACGCCCTTCTCTGGCTGTTATGTCAGGTATACCGATTGGCACACATATGACATCACCCGAATATTCCGCTCCGTCAGCCAATATATGCCCCAGCTTTCTGTATTGAAAAGTGACAGTAGTGTCAGCTTTTACCGCGCAGCCCATTATATTCCCTGTGTCGGCGTTTATTCCCGACGCTATATCCACGGAAACCACCTTTGCATTTGAGGCATTTATCATATCAACCGCCGCTTTGTACCTGCCCTCTATGTTTCTCGCAAGCCCTATGCCGAAAAGCGCGTCGATGATAACATCATAGCCTGCATGTTCCAATCCCTGCTTTACAGGTATTCCTAAAAGCTTCGCCGTGTCAAGCTGCGCCTTAGTCTCGGCGGTGAGCTTTTCCTCATCTCCGACAAGGTTTATCTCAACGCTCACGCCTCTCTCCGCCAAAATCCGCGCTATGGCTATTCCGTCACCACCATTGTTACCGCTGCCCGCTACAATGCCCGCATATATGCCACTGCCGTATCTGTCAATGATTATGCGCGCTGTTTCAAGCGCTGCGCGCTCCATAAGCACCATGGAGGCGATACCGTATTTTTCAATCGCCGCCGTATCACAGCTTTTCATCTCTGACGCGCCTAAAACATATTCCATATGCGCCGTGTCCGCCTTTCAAAATTGATAACTGTCATACCCCGTCTTTATTTTTGTTGAGCACATTTTTAGGATTGTATTTCATGTCAAACATCTCTATGACTTCCGCGCCAAATATAGCGTGCATATATGAATAGAGCTCGTCATTGTAAATCTCCATCTGCTGCTTTGCCAGAATCTGATGTTTTAGCTTGCCCCTGAAATCCGCGATCCACTTGTTTATCTCGTCTATATTCTTTACATTCTGCTTGATTTTTTTATAGCACACATTCATGGTCGCAAGCATAAGATTAAAATTCGCGTCGTCTATCTGCTTTGGAAGCTCTAAAAGCTCGTCATTGTAATCGTCAATCTTGCGGTTTGTCTCCTCGATTTCCTGCTTGTTCTCGGTCATCTTTTTTTCTTTGGCAGGACTGTCGGGCAGCTCCATGATAGAAACAATCTCATTCATAATCTGCTTTTTGTAAACATTCAGGCTCTTAATCTCCGTGTTAAGCTTGCCCTGACGCTTTAACAGGTCATTTACCTGCTCCTCAAGCCTATGTATCTCCGCATTGTCGCCTGTCTGGGTAAAAAGCTTGTGCCACTGGTTATCCAGCGTGAGAATGGGGATTTTTTTGCCGACAAGCGCCTCGCGGAATATCTCATCATCACGTGACATTCGTTCACCTTCTTTGCGTATTTGCAATGCCGTAGGACAGTTTCATAAGGCTGTCCGACAAATGTACATTTTCAACCACTATATCGTCAGGCACGTTTAAATCGACGTGCGCAAAGTTCCAGATTGCCTTGATATTGCAGGCTACAAGCCTCTCAGCCACCTTTACCGCCTCATCTTTTGGTATGGTAAGCACCGCAATGTCAATGTTGTGCTCCGTGATAAATTTCTCCATATTGTCCATCGGCTGCACCGTGACTCCCCTAAGCTCCTTGCCGTACAGCGCAGGATTCTTGTCAAAAGCGCCCCTTATGATAAAGCCGCGCCGCTCAAAGTTGACATAATTGGCAAGCGCCTTGCCTAAGTTGCCTGCCCCTATTATTACAAGATTGTGTTTTTCATTAAGTCCTAAGATTTTTGCTATCTCATTGTAAAGATACTCTACATTATAGCCGTAGCCCTGCTGTCCGAAGCCCCCGAAATTGTTAAAATCCTGCCGTATCTGCGATGCCGTGACCTTCATCAGCTCGCTCAGCTCCTGCGAGGATATCCTCTCTATGCCGTCGTCTTTTAAATCCCCCAAATAACGGTAGTACCGCGGAAGCCTTGATATAACAGCCTGCGATATGTCCCTATCGTCCACAATGCACACCCCCGTGTAATTATTATGCCTTTGACATTATTATGTCGTTTTTTGTTAAATATGACAAAATTAACAAAAAATATCTGTATTTAGTATACAACTTCGTTAAATGATTGTCAATTCATATTTTAATATTGTGCAATTTACGGCTGTTTTATTGACATTTTAACCAAAAACTTTTTTATTGCTTTTATCGCGCAACTCTTTTATAATTATATAGGTTTGCGGTGTCTAAAGCCGTCTGCAGTTTTCGGCAAAAGTACTTCATAAGAAACTTAAAGGCTTTTTGTAAGCGCGCCCGCCGCAAATTTTTATGCCGTACACTACCTTAAACAGAAGGCAGCGCAGAAACAGAGGTAAATATGATTTTATCATGCAGTAATATAAGCAAAACATTTGTGGACAATCAAGTATTGAAAAACGCCTCATTCCATATCGAGGATTACGAAAAGGCGGCAATCGTGGGGATAAACGGCGCGGGCAAAACCACGCTTTTAAAAATCATAGTAGGGAGCCTGCCCGCCGACGAGGGTCTTGTGACCTTTGCAAAGGACAAGAGCTTTGGCTACCTCGCCCAGCATCAGGCGGTGGACAGCGAAAACACGATTTATGACGAGCTGCTGACCGTAAAGCAGGAAGTGCTTGACCTAGAACACGCGCTCCGCGATACGGAAAAGGCTATGAAGGAGACGCAGGGCGAAAAGCTTGAACAGCTTCTGGAAAAATACTCCTCTCTCTCAAACCGCTTTGAGGATATGAACGGATACGCGTGCAAAAGCGAAATTACAGGCATTTTAAAGGGGCTTGGCTTTGAGGAAGGCGAATTTGGCAAAAAGGTGGACACGCTCTCAGGCGGGCAGAAAACGCGTGTGGCGCTTGGAAAGCTCCTGCTGCAAAAACCCGACCTGATAATGCTTGACGAGCCGACAAACCACCTTGACTTAAACTCAATCATGTGGCTTGAAAATTATCTTTTGAATTACAAGGGCGCTGTCATAATCGTATCGCATGACAGGTATTTCCTTGATAAAATTGCCACAAAGATAATCGAGATTGACAACGGCGCCGTATCATCATTTAACGGCAATTATTCCGACTACGCCGTGCAGAAGGAGCACCTGCGCACCGAGCAGATGAACGCCTACCTAAACCAGCAGCGTGAGATAAAGCATCAGGAGGAGGTTATCGACAAGCTCAAGCAGTTCAACCGCGAGAAATCCATAAAGCGCGCAGAAAGCCGTGAAAAAATGCTTGACAAAATCGAACGCCTTGACAAGCCGACGGAAGTCAGGGCGGATATGCAGCTTACGCTTACGCCGCATAAGACAAGCGGAAATGACGTAATGCGTATTGAGGGACTTTCAAAGGGCTTTGACGGAAATATGCTGTTTGAAAATGTTTCCTTTGAGATAAAGCGCGGCGAGCATGTCGCCATTATCGGCGACAACGGCACGGGAAAGACTACTCTTTTGAAAATAATAAACGAGCTGCTGCCCCCCGACAGCGGCTCCATTCGCCTTGGGGCAAATGTAGAAATCGGCTACTATGATCAGGAGCATCACGTGCTACATATGGACAAGACGCTCTTTGACGAGATAAGCGATGAGTACCCGTATCTTACAAACACGCAGATACGCAATACCCTTGCCGCTTTTCTGTTCACGGGCGAAGATGTTTTCAAGAAAATAAGCGCGCTCAGCGGCGGCGAACGCGGGCGCGTATCACTTGCAAAGCTTATGCTGTCGGAGGCGAATTTCCTCATACTTGACGAGCCGACCAACCACCTTGACATCACATCAAAGGAAATCCTTGAAACGGCGATTAACGCATACGAGGGTACTGTGCTCTATGTATCGCACGACAGATATTTCATAAACAGAACCGCGACGCGCATACTGGAGCTGACACAGAAGGAATTTATAAATTACATAGGAAACTATGATTATTACCTTGAGAAAAAGGATATTCTGACACCTGTGTCACAAAATGCCGCAGACGCTTCAAGCGAGCCGAGCGCACAGAAGCTTGACTGGCAGAAAAAAAAGGAACAGCAGGCGGCGCAGCGCAAGAAGGAAAATGATTTAAAAAAATGCGAGGCACGCATTGCTGAGCTTGAAGATAAAATTAAAATGCTTGATGATGAAATGTCACAGCCCGACGTCGCCACAAACGTCGCCAAACTGCAGGAGCTTTCAAAAGACAGGGAGAAAGCTGAAAAAGAGCTTGAAGAACTGTATAACAAATGGGAAGATCTTTCGCTGTAAATAATATGCTCCCTTTTAGGTACTCAAGTAAACTAATAAAAAACTTGCTGCCTAAAAGGGAGCATATCACTTTACGACATCCCCTATGTTTATTATATTATAATGTTATAATGCCTCGTATGTCGCCCTAATCGCCTTGATAAAGTTTTCGCTGTTTAACACTGTCACGTCTTTAAGTGATGTGATAAGCGCCAAGTCCTTTGTCATCTTGCCGTCTTCTATCGTCTTGATTGTCGCCTTTTCAAGCTTATCCGCAAATTTCACCAGATCGTCAAGCTTGTCAAGCTCTCCTCTCTTTCTGAGCGCGCCTGTCCATGCGAAGATTGTCGCTACAGAGTTTGTAGATGTTTCCTCGCCTTTTAAATGCTTGTAATAATGTCTCTGCACAGTGCCGTGCGCCGCCTCGTACTCGTAAACTCCTGAAGGCGATACAAGCACCGACGTCATCATGGCAAGCGAGCCAAACGCCGAGCTTACCATATCGCTCATGACATCTCCGTCATAATTCTTGCACGCCCAGATGAATCCACCCTTTGCCTTCATGACACGCGCCACGGCGTCATCAATAAGCGTATAAAAATACTCTATGCCCGCCTCCTCAAACTTCTTGGCATATTCGGCATCGTAAATCTCCTGAAAAATATCCTTAAAGTTGTGGTCGTATTTCTTTGAGATAGTGTCCTTTGTCGCAAACCACAAATCCTGCTTTGTGTCAAGCGCATACTTAAAGCAGGCGTGCGCAAAGCTTGTGATTGACTTGTCTGTGTTGTGGATGCCCTGTATGATGCCCGCGCCCGTGAAATTATGTATAAGCTCCCTCGTCTCCGTGCCGTCTTCCGCTGTAAATACAAGCTCAGCCTTGCCTGCGCCTGGCACCTTGATTTCAGTATTTTTATATACGTCGCCGTAGGCATGCCTTGCAAGCGTAATCGGCTTTTCCCAGTTTTTAACACACGGCTCTATACCCTTTACAATGATAGGCGCGCGGAAAACAGTGCCGTCAAGAATTGCCCTAATTGTGCCGTTGGGGCTTTTCCACATCTCTTTTAAATTGTACTCCGTCATTCTCGCGGCGTTCGGCGTGATTGTCGCGCACTTTACGGCTACGCCGTACTTCTTTGTCGCTTCCGCGGAGTCCACAGTCACTTTGTCGTCTGTCTCGTTTCTGTGCTCAAGCCCCAAGTCGTAATATTCAGTTTTCAAATCAACATACGGCAGGATAAGCTCGTCCTTTATCATTTTCCACAGGATGCGGGTCATCTCGTCGCCGTCCATCTCCACAAGCGGAGTAATCATTTTTATTTTTTCCATATTTAACCTCTTTCTGCCCTGTCAGCGTCGCAAGGCATATAATATTTAGTCTTTAATGTCGCTCAAGCCACATTTTACCATATTCTGGTACGCATTGCAAATATGCTCGTCAGCCAGTTTTTCAGCCAAGTCCGCATTGCCGTCGCGTATTGCCTCCATAATGCTCTTATGCTCCGCCACCGCCTGCCTGCTGCGCTCTATGTTGGAAAGCGTCTGCTGGCGCTGCTTCTGTACGTACTGGTGGAAATCCTTTAAAAGATGTATAAGTATCTTGCTGCCGCACGCTTCATACAGCTGCATATGAAATCTGTTGTCAAGCTCGATAAGCTGTTCAAAATGCTCCTTGGAAAGATGAAATTCGCTCAAAATAATGGTTTCCTCCATCTCCTCTATCATTGACTTCGTCATGCGCTTAGTCGCCCATCTGGCGCACAGACCTTCAAGGAGCGACCTTATCTCATATATGTCAGCTACGTCTGAGGAGGATATGCCTGTAACATACGCGCCCTTGTTCGGCACTATCCTGATAAGCCCCTCAAGCTCCAGCTGCCTGAACGCCTCCCTTACAGGCGTCCTGCTCACGCCAAGCTCCTCGCCTATGGCGGATTCTTTTAATTCCGTGTTCTCGCTGTATTTTCCGTTTAGTATGTCCTCACGAAGCCTTGTAAACACACGGCTTCTCAATGAATAATCATTATCCATTTTTACCTCACACTGCTTTTCAAGCGTCAGCAGAATGCAAATCTGCTAAACCCTAATAAAAATTTTCGGTTTTTACCGTCTATTTTTTAAGCGTCACTCCAAGCGTCTTGCAGCCCTCGTCTATCACCTTTAAAAGCTCGTCGTCGGTAAGCACTGTCACGCGTCCGCCCTCATACTCCGCGTCAACCCACGCCTTGACATAAGCCACAAGCTCTGAAGTCTTGCTCACCTTCTCGTCATCGCCAAGCTTAAAGTATGTATTTATCCAGTGGGCTATGCCCGCAAGCCCTGACGTGTTTGACACAGCGCAGAGCACTGGCCTGTTGAGGAATTTCTCCGTGTCGAAAATATTGTAAATTTCCTCGTTCTTCAAAAGCCCGTCGGCATGTATTCCCGCACGCGTAACATTGAAATTCTTCCCCACAAACGGCGTCCTTGATGGAATGTGATAGCCGATTTCCTTCTCGTAATACTCGGCAAGCTCCGTGATTACCGTAGTGTCCATGCCGTTGAGCGTGCCTTTAAGCTGCGCGTACTCAAATACCATAGCCTCAAGCGGCGTATTGCCCGTGCGCTCGCCAATGCCGAAAAGCGACGTATTCACGCCAGAACACCCATACAGCCAAGCCGTAGTGGAGTTTGTGACAGCCTTGTAAAAATCATTGTGCCCGTGCCACTCTATCCACTCATGAGGCACGCCCGCATGCGTATGTATAGCGTAGATAATACCCTGCACACTTCGCGGAATAACAGCTCCTGGGAAGTTTACACCATATCCCATAGTGTCGCACGCGCGGACTATGACGGGCAGATTGTACTCTTGCGAAAGTTTCATAAGCTCCTGACAGAACGGCACCACATACCCGTAAATATCCGCCCTCGTAATATCCTCCAAATGGCAGCGGGCGCTTATACCCTCCTCAAGACACTCGCGCACTATCGAAAGATAATGGTCCATTGCCTGTCGGCGCGTCATCTTAAGCTTTAAGAAAATATGGTAATCCGAACAGCTTACAAGTATGCCCGTCTGCTTCATGCCGATTTCCTTTACAAGCTTAAAATCCTCCTTGCTCGCCCTTATCCATGAAGTAACCTCGGGAAACTCATACCCGCGCTCCATGCATTTATATACAGCGTCCCTGTCCTTCTTACTGTAAAGGAAAAACTCACTCTGCCGTATCATGCCATTCGGTCCGCCAAGCTTATGCAGATAATCATATATCGTAACTATCTGCTCCGTACTGTACGGCGCCCGCGACTGCTGACCGTCCCTAAAAGTAGTGTCCGTAATCCATATGTTTTTCGGCATATTGTGAGGCACTACCCTGTCATTAAACGGAATTTTAGGTATCTCGTCATACGGAAACATATTTCTGAAAGCATTCGGCTTTTCCACGTCCTGCAGCTTATACATATGCTCCTCAATCTGCAGCAGATTGTTGTGCTCATTCATAGTGACGGGACGGTTCTCAAAATATTCGTTCCTGTTATCATTGTCCATTTTCAATCTCCTCCTGTGCCGCTCTCGTGCGCTCTTTCAATAATCCACATTTAAAACAGCCGTTTAAATGTACACCTGAAAGATTTTTGTTTTTCTGTATAATTGTATACAAATATACCCTGTATGTCAACACTGAAATTGTATTTTTATTAAGTTATTCTTTTAATTCCACAACAAACTATAACACCTTAATTGCCGTTCCATCATATTCAAGTGTCCACACAGTTCCTGCTACAAGTATATTAAGAGTACATACTACAACCGTATCCTCCTGCTTCATGATAGCATCTATGTTAGTCTGGTTACAGTTCTTGCCTCTCTCAACAAACACAGAGCTTGAAGGTAATCCCATAGTAAAATGCCATCTCTGTGCCTGTATAGCGTATTCCTGCTCATACCATGCATCTGCCTGATTATGCCCTTCGCCCATAGTATATGAGCCACCTACGAAAGTCCTGTTAAGGTCGTTAAGGAACAGCCTCTGTGCCGTGCCAATAACATCCTGGTCTGTCTGCGGCGCCCTCGCTTTTATGACAGTAGACGGAATATAAATAGGATCGCCATCCTCATCAACTTCTCCACTGTCTTCAAGCCCTGAGAAGTACTGCTGACCTAACAACGTAGAGCTTCTTTCGTTTCCTGTATAATTACGCCTTGCAGATTCATTAAGCCAGTCTAAATATAGGTAATAATTTTCTACAGACTTATTGCCGTCAAAGCTGTTGACAAGACCGTAACTGCCATTAAAGCTTGCATACACATCAAGCGGTGTGTACTTATTTGTCTTTAAGTCAAGCAGCCAATACCTCGGTGTTATCTGCATCTTGTAGTCCATATTGTTATCTTTGTAATTACCATCGCCATCAGTGTTGATGCCATAATAATTTCCGACTGTCTGAACATCCATAAGCAGATTATACCCGACACGCATAGGCTCAGTCTGTAATGCCACAACTGGATTAAGAGCTGGGGTTAGCGGTAAAGTCGGATTTTCATAGTGCTTACCACCATTACTGCTGTACAGTGTTCCCGATGATTGAAGTTCTCCATTTCCGAAGACATCACCATAATAAGGAGCGGTATTCGATTTGTGCAGAACATTTTCAGGATCAGTAACAACCTCGTTAGGTACATTGCTGAACACACCAT
This sequence comes from uncultured Lachnospiraceae bacterium, assembly GCA_947625775.1. Classification (GTDB taxonomy): domain Bacteria; phylum Bacillota; class Clostridia; order Lachnospirales; family Lachnospiraceae; genus COE1. The sequence continues at coordinate 142,826 of CANQPM010000010.1, forward strand.
GCACAATGCCCGGTATCAGCCAGTCTGCACTCGGATCGACCTGCTTGAACAACTCTGCAAATCTTAAATCCTGCGTATCATTAATCGTCAATGCACCTATAAATCCAACAATATCAACTTTCCTCTTTTGTATTGCTGTATGTCTTGCTGCATATGCTACCCTGTCACGTTCCTTATTCGTATTTGACTGATTATCCGTGTAGTACCTGACCTCATCAGCATTTGTGGCTATCGACGTGAACTGTACTGACCCGCTTGCCATTTCCCTGTTCTCAAGGATACAATAGAATGTATATGTATCACCCTGCGATACCGGATTGTGTATGCGGTACAACGGAATAGGCGTTCCTGCTGTCCAGTAATCATCATTCTCATCTTCCACATCAACTGGGAATATTACATAAATATCCCTTGTCCACTGTTCAGTATCCATTCCGTCTGTATAACCCTTGCCTCTTACCTGAGTACAGTCAAGTATCCCCCACATGCTAGGAGCTTCTGAGAAATCACCTGTCCTCGGATATGTAATGGTAAATGCACTGTCAAGATTGACTACAGCATCAGCGCTTCCGCCTGCACCACTTCCGCCTGCGCCTGCCTCTGTGCCGTCTGTCACTCCGCTTGAGCCAACCTCAACCTGCTTATAACAGTCACCTACGCCTGGGTCATAATGGAACTTAAACTTATTGCTTCCATCCGCTGCAGGACCTTCCTCAGTGTTTGGATCATAATGGTGCGGGTTTGTACATACAAGCGTCTTGACTATAGCGCCTTCCTCACACGTAACACATACATGCTTATTCGGGATATTACTGCACGAAAGCACTGGATCTGAAATATAGTTTGTAATTGTCTTTGTTGCCTTATGGTGCTTTACATTACTGTCAGGCATAGAAGTTGTCGTAGCCTTACATGTCCTGCACTGCCATAAAACAGCAACCCCAGCACCATTCTCCTGTATTACATCCCAGCCCTCAGAATAACATTCGTAATCGATAGAGGAAGTACCACTCTGCTTAGCTCTGTAAAGCTTTAAGTAACCATTGCCATTGTTAGACTTATCAGCCCTATCAACAACAATAATCCCATTTGCCTTTGTTTCTCCGCCACCGTTATTAGAGAATGAACTTGCATAAGCGTCTGTGTAAGGCACATTAAACCTGCCTCCCCTGCCACCTTTTACTTCTATCCGTACATCCGTTCCGCTGATTATCATTTTAGAACTTCCGCCACCCGCTGCTTGTGCCGCGTAGCTTAATGTCGCTCCAGCTTCATTTGTATATGTCCCTGTTTCAGAGCTGCCGCCATCAGGATATGCGTCTGACTCAGAACCTATTGTCGCCGTTACCGTACAATCACCGTCAACAGTAAACGTACCACGCACAACATCTCCGTACTCTCCTTCCTCATCACCGTCTTTTCCTGATGCTCCAGCTATCTCAAAGTAATAAAGCCCCTTACCTATGTTAAAGGTCTGCTCCTCACCCGTGGAAATCAGGCTTTGGCTGAAATCAGTATAGCAGGCTTCTGTATGCTCATGCGAGTTAAGACCGCCATAATGCTTCATGGAGGACTGTGTGTAAACATAACAATCTGTGCCGTGCGGAACTATAGGCTCATCGCAATCCAGCACCCACTGCTTTGCAACAGTTGTTCCCGATACAGGATCGCCTCCCGAGCTAAGTGATGATGCTGTCCTGTCGTCTTTAAGGTCTATCGAGTCATGTATCTGTGCATTCTGTACTGCCACAGGATTGTGTATTACCACGTTGTTTATCTTCTCCTTGCCCTGCGTGTACCCGACTTCAACATAATAATCACCATTAGCTGCATAGTTATGTGCTTTGGGAGCTGACCAATCAATATACTCAGCGTATGGTATTCCGCCTTTCACATCGCCGTTATGTATAACACGCTTAGCGAACAGACACGCATTACCCGTATTCCACTCACCGTTGCTTACAGGCTCTACACCATCATCTGCTGAATATACGCCTGACTCACCTGCTGTCTTCTGTGTCGAATCGATTATGTTAAAACCTGTAATAAGCATCCTGGTGTTAGAGAAACCATCCGCCACAAATCCACCATGCGGGTCAAACTGTGCATTAGGCTGTCTGCCTACATTCTCACTCGTGAAAGTCGTGCTGCCAGTTTCCCACTGCTCTGCGGGATCTTTGCCACTGCTGTTGAATACGTTCGTGTTATTCCACTTAGTTGTGGGACTGTCATACTTGCCGTTATACCCACTCCTTGTAATCTGCGTCGATTCCCACTTCTGAGCTGAATAGCTGCCCATCGTAGAATTTGACAGAGAAGCTTCCTTTTCGTGATTCCACAAGTCCATCCAAGTCCTTGTCTCACTGAACGGTATAGGCACACCATTCTTTGTGTAGTCCGTCTGTGCTGAACCTCCTACTACATCCGAACAGTTTATACTCTTCTGCCCCCAGTTTGTATCTGTTACAACATTCGCCGCCTGACTTATCTGGTCGTTATAAGTAATAGTCTGATACCCCTCAGTGGTAGCCAGCGTAATATAATCACTGACAACATTCGCCTTGACCTTCTTGCCGTTAAGCTCACTTGTAAACCAATTCCTTGCTGCTGCCTCACCCACGGTAAACAGTGTATGTCCGCCTTTTTCCTCAAGCTCCTTAGTATCGCCCCATGAACGTACGCCGCTCGTGTCTTTTGGTAAGGACCAGTCAAACACAATCCGCCCATTGCCACTTGAATAAGGTCCCTGGCTTACAAACGCTCTGTAGCCAGTGTTCGGGTCCTTTTCCTGGTCAGGATTAGAGAAAAGCTCTTTATTGCCAAATACCAGCAGCTTTGTCACTTGCCACATATCCGTTGCTACTATGTCAAGATAAGAATAGCCATTTATGTTCTGTGTGACAGTAAGCACAAAATCATGGACATGCGGATGTCCATCGTTTGCATGACACGTCAGAACACACCCATGCGTACCGTCATTATCTGGACACTGACCGCCTAGAGCCTGCGTAAAAGTCTGCGACTTGGCTCCACATTCACAAGTCGATACACCAGAAAACGGACCACCATCCGAACACTTTAACGTGACCGGACTACCTGAACTGCAGGACTTCGTAACTGCTCCCGTTACAGGGTCAAATGCCATAGGTTTACCACAGCCTCCTACATTATATGTATGTCCATCACACGTTCTATGACAAGGAATATCTGCACCTATACACTCACTCACGCGGTATGTCAGTGTATATTTCCTCTGCATGCCTGTATCTGATTTCAGTTCACAGTTCATGTTTACCATAAACTCATTAGCGCCGAATCCAGCGTAAAGGTTTTCGGTAGTAGGTACGCCTGCCATTGCTTCGTAGGTCTCGCCACTGCCTGGTGAGTTGTCCTTCATCTCCACATAGTTGCCATCACGTATCTGTGAATAAAAGTGTCCTTGGTTTGGTGGGTCTTCCCTTGGTGTCCAAGGCACTTTATCATAAGCCGAATAAATCATGTCCTCATCTTTAAACTTACCAGTGCCATATAAATTCACGTGCTCAAAAGATTCATCCGGATACACCCAATAAATACCTATTGTTGCTACATATACTCGCTCTTTTGCCTCATTGACTGTAATGTTTGAATCCTGAAAGGTAAACTTTTCACGCCCGTAAAACATTTTAAGAGCTGTCTCCCAGTCTACATCCCTCATGGTAAGAAGTGCACCAGTCGTAGTTGTCTTGAATTCACCTTTATGCACAGGATTGTTTACTACTGCATCCACCACATTATTACCTGGTTCGTTTGCACTATCAAGATCTATAGCTATACCTATCAACGGGGTATCGTCTCCTGTCTTAGCAGCATTCGCTGTCCATAACAGCCTAAAGTCACGGATTGCCTGCTCATTCTGCTTAAAATTGATGTCTATGATTGCTGCTACTGTATCACCTTTCATAACCTCGTACTGGTCTGACGTAGCACTGATGTAGAACTTCAGCCTTGCATCTTCCTTGTCTGGCTCATCATCGGGCGGATCTTCATCTTCGTACTTTTCATCATATGGAGGAGGAATTGGCTCCTTATCTGTAAAACAACCCAAGAATGTATAACCAGTGTTTCCACCTCTGTTATCATTCATATCCGCTGGCTGTAGCATATACGCTCCTCTATCACCACTTGAATCCCACCACCAACCATTTCTATTACGTGACAGTTCATTATGGCTTACAAAACTAGCCCCTTCTTCATACTTTCCTTTTAAAGCTGATATAAACTCATTTACGCTACCGCTATAGCCAGCAGGATTGATAGCTTTTACAAAATCACCTGTTGCCGAAAATGTCTGATAATCCTCAAACGTCTTACCTGTTATCGCTGCGTAAAAATTAGGCAACGTCGCTGCATAACGCTTATTAGAAGTGTCTTGTGCTAAAAGGGCGTTGGCTGCAGCGCATACTGTTATAAATGTATCTGACTCATCACGATTTAATTCCTCAAGATACCTATCAATTAATTTATCATACGTATTTCCACAGAGTACATCAACCACATAAAGGAAATCAAGATACCTTAATGCACAATCATACCAATACGTATCAGAATTTTGATCCAAACCATCATATATGCCATTTAAGCAATCATCGACTGTACCTGTATCCGCCCAAAGCCTAACGAATTTGTCTGTCGCCTCAGATACTTTGCCACTGGCTACACCCAGCTGATTTACATCATCAAAAGTTAGTTTACCACCTGTAAAACTCTTATAAAGTACTTCATTATTCTTAATAGAACTATAAACAACATCTATGTTAAAGTTACCTGGAGAGGATTTTCCTACCGTACTATATACCCGTGAATATTTTTTATTTCTTTCGGCGCCATTGGCACTAAATGGACGAAATCTATCTGTGGCACTTACAGGATCAGATACTTTGTAATACTTAAAAATTATAAGTGCCTGCTTATCCATTTCCGCAACATTTGACATTTCCTGCGGATGCGTATAAAAATACTGGTCTGTTATGGACACACGGTACTCACTCCAATAGTCATCAGGTGATGCCAGATTGTGTGCCTGTAGCTGGCTACGATACTCCGAAGCCGTATTATCTATCTCAAGTATTCCAATCGTAGCAGCCAAATAGTGCATTGGTGCAAAGTCTCCTGCAGGTGGTATTACACCTAATTCACCTACCTTCTCTGTAATTGTTTCTGCAAATACGCCTTCAAATGGTGCTAATATGAATGTGATGATTAGCAACAAACTGATTAGCGATTTACATATTCGCTTATGTTTATACTTCATTTTAATCATCTCCTCACTAATTTAAATTTTAATTTGATTTTAAAAGCTTAATTGCATAACAAAAAGAAGTTAGAGAATCAATCTTCTAACTTCTTTTTGTCTACTTTATTCTGTTAATTAGAAATGTCCTCCATTTGTTGCTACCCAGTCTGGATGTTGTTCATTCCAAAGTTTAGCATGTTCACTAGCCTTAATGCTCTTAATCTCATCCTGCGTAAGTGTAGGCTCCTGTGCTCCAGGTACTGCAGGAAGTACGAATAAGCCAACTGTTACGGTATTACCCACCTGCTTGTCATACCAACCATCAGTTACAGCGACCTCAATGACGGCTGAACCTTGAGAACAGTCCCCTATATGAAAATAGTTTTGTCCGTCTATATCAAAATCACCCATATACCCAACATCTATGAAACTCTGCTTAGTTTCAGGTGTTATATCTACATACCCTTTATTTGGATTTCCCCACGGATCTATACCTAAGTCAGCCCACGGGTTATTAACTGGAAACGCCACGCTCTGCCCCTCATATATAATAATCACATACGAGCCGTCTTCATTTCTTATAATCTGCGGATCAGGGCTTCCCAGCTCGTCATGCGTAAGAATATAATTGCCAAAGAAATCAAACTTTGTAGGGTCCGCTACTGCAGGCGTAAGCACCTCCTCTGCCAGCTCTGCCGCGTTATACGCATCAGGCAGCTCCTCTGCATATGCTGTCACACCGCTCATAGATGATGCTGTCACCACTGCTGCCGACAGGAGCGCCGTCACCTTTGCTGCTGTTATCTTATCTAATGTGTTAATTTTCATAATAATCTACCTCCACTTTATTTTCGCTTGTTTGTTTGTTTATTGTTTCTACTTCTTCTATTATTATATCCCCTACAGCGATGTCTGTAAAGGATATTTTTGATTTGATTTTAAAAGCTTTTTATTTTATTTAATTTTTATTTAGAATTTAAATGTTGACATTTGGCAAAGCACAATATATACTTTATTTATACGCCTGGACACAATATATTGTGCCTTGCCTGCTGAAAGGAGGTGATACACGTGTACAAGCTGTATAAAATACGTAAATGTGCGTATGCTTTAGCTTCTGT
>CANQPM010000011.1 GCA_947625775.1 uncultured Lachnospiraceae bacterium
AAAAATGCTAAGCCATAGATTTTAATCTGCGGCTTAGCACTATATTTTATAGTTCAACTCCCAAAGTCAGGTATTATGTCAAGACTTATAATAGAATATAATATATAATAATTTCCTAAAATACCCGTCTTTGGTAGTTAACGCCATATTTTTTAGAACCAAAACTTATATATCTCTCTTACAAATGCCCATTTATTCAGGCTTTTTTATTTTCCAAAATGCTTGCAAAATTTATTTTTATGTGTTATAAGAATGGCGTTAGTGGCGTTATATAAGGAAGGGTGGTTCTTATGGCTTTTTACCTCAAAAAAACAAAACTCAAAGGGCGGACTTATCTCTCGATCGATGAAAGCTTTTACAGCAGCGAAAAGAAAGGCACGGCTCACAGATGCCATAAATCTCTCGGCTCCGTGGAAACCTGGCTGGAAAAGGCCTCGCTGACCCCATCGCCCATTTCCAGATGGAAGTGGATGCCCTGAGTCAGGAAAAGGCAGAAACGGGTGTCCGGAAAATCTCTGATATTTCACCGATTCTCTATCTGGGCTATTTCCCGCTCGAATCAATCATGGAAAAACTCCATATTAAAAAATATGTGGGTTATTTCAGGCTCACGCATGATTTCTGGTTCGACCTGTATGAACTTCTCTCTTCCCTCATTTTTGCCAGAACCGTAAACCCCTGCAGCAAGTACCGCACGTTCCATGAAGTCCTTCGTAATTTTAATATAACCTTTACACCCATGTATTACAAAGCTTATATGGTATTAAAATAAAACTATTGGAAAGATGAAGCTATTTAAGCGCTTGTCTGATGTTTTGCCCAGATAGTTTGTACCTGAGTGTACGATACGCCCCATTTCCACTGAAAATTTCAGCGTGTCTGCCTGCACGCCAGATTTTTCCCACCAGTTGTATATCCCCAGCAATTCTTCTATTTCCTTCATATATTATGTTGATGCGCTCTCAAAGTCTTCCCTGCTCGGAAACACGCTTTTGCTCAAATCATAGCTGTCCCAATAATCAGCGACATAATAAAACTCTAAATTCAATTCCTTATGCGGAATCTCTTTTTTCCCGCAGCCAGCAAACAATAAAATGCATAGCATTGCAAAAGATAATATCCTATTAATTTTCATTTTCCCCAAAAACGCCTTCATATGCTTTCTATACTGCGCTTTCTTTCTCCAATAATCATCACGTCTGAACATATTCGTCAGCATGCGTATAGTATATACGTAGGCAATTTTATTCTAAACTGTCTGCCTGCCAAATTTATCCAGATACTCCTGCGCCTTTTGAAGTGATGTGCCAAGCTGCGTCTGAAGCTGCTTTATGATTTCGCTGTCTGGCAGCTCGAGGTCATAGCCCATTTTAATAATTCCTTGCATAATACCTTGTTCTATACCTTTTTCTATTCCTCGCTCTATGCCCTTTTCTATCCCTTGCTCTATACCTTTTTCTATCCCTCTGTCATATATAGTCTGCCCCATTCCACTCATCTTATCGACCTCCTCTCGAATTTGCGGGTTTCTGTCCATGTCTATGTACTTTTGGATATTCTCTTTATCAGACGCAAATACCGCATTTAAATATTTGAATATGTCACAATCAACAGTTTTGTTTCCACGCCTTATTATCACTACTTCCATTAAATCATAGTTTTCTTCTGGCTCGTCTGTATGCCCTATCAGGTCTTCCTTTACAAAATGATACCTTGTCACTGTATTTTGAAGCTTTTCAGGTATGTTTTCATTACAAACCCATATGCTGTAGGCTTTTTCCAGCCGATTGTAGTCTGTCGTTTCCGTGAGTATGCCAAGCTGCGACGAAACCTCCCTTGCCACATAGTATGTACCGCGTTTCGTTATCGGATATTTTATATTATAGTCGTTATGCACTTCAAAATTTATGTGCAGCATTATGCAAATCATCTCATTTGAAAGCTTAGGATTTTTCGCTTTAAAACGGCAATCGTAATAAATAGTCTTATCCGTAGGCGAAGTCATCTCCGTACCCGCATCCTTTATACGTAGCGGCAAATCGCTTACCGTATCTGACAGGCTTATCGAATCCGCATCTATCAGCGCAATTATCTCGTCATTCGTACAGTCCTTAAATTCTGCGACTACTTCCTTTAGGATCGGTGCAATAGCCTCGCGGTATCTGAAAAACGCCTTGCACATCGCATCATATTTCTGCCTTCCGTCCATTGTGTCTATAAGCTGTATTATTTCCTCGTTCATCAATTAAATTATGCCTTTCTGTAATTTTAATATATCATCTATGGCTGGAGATTTCAAGATTATGAGATTAAACGTCTGCCTTTTATTTTATGCCTCAGAAGCATAAGATGAAAAAGATTTATTATAAAAATTCTGCCCCCACTTAAATACCATATCAGCATAACATATGCAAAAGCATTTGTAAACTCAAATGTAAAAAATAAAACAAAAATAAACAAAAAAATAGGTGCAGCCCTAACATCCAAAAAAAGCTCTGCACCCTTTAAACAAAAATCACCATTACCACTCAAAAGAAACAAATATCTGCAAAAGGCTTTCCAACACCCAGAAAGCAGCTAATATACTGTCTAAGCGCCTAGCCCGCGGAAGCTAGATTTTCTTATGCGGGGCAAGAACACCCAGGGGCAAAATTGGCACGGATGCCAATTTTAGCCGAGCGGCGACACGGACGTCGCCTCTCGGCGGCCCCGCCGCCATAAAACACCTAAATGCCCCGCATTAGAAAATCCAGCTTTCGCAGGCTCGCGCGCAGACAGTATATTAGCTGCTTTCGTCCTCCTTAAAACATTTTCCTCACACACTACTCCTGCTTATACTCCGGCTTAAACACCCTAGCCTGCCTCTGCTCCTTCTCAAGCATCGTAGCTTCAGCCCTATACTCCCGGCAAAACTCCTCCTGCGCGCAGCACGCATTTTCTTTCGTCACTAGTTCTTTATCAGTCTTTGCATAAGTCCCATCAGCCCGCAAAAACTGCGCCTTCAGATTATCTCTAAGCTGCACCTCCAAAACATGCCAAACCTTCTCCTTAAGCTCAGGATTAAGTATCGGAAACAGTATCTCCACACGCCTCTCCAAATTCCTGGGCATCATATCCGCGCTCCCCATATAAAGCTCCGAACTCCCCCCATTCTCAAAATAAAAGATACGCGCATGCTCCAGAAAATTCCCGACAATCGACCGCACCTCAATATTTCCATTAGTCCCCTCCACGCCCGTCTTCAAGCAGCAAATCCCGCGTATAATAAGCTCAATCCTCACGCCCGCGGCAGCCGCCTCATAAAACGCCTTTATTATATCAGGATCGCACAAGGAGTTCATCTTAGCCACAATCCGCGCAGGCCGCTTATTTTCCGCATTCTCCTTCTCGCGGTTTATAAGATAAAGAAACTTCTCCTTTAACCACAGTGGCGCAAGCGCAAGATGGTTCCACCCCAAAGGCTCTGAATACCCAGAAAGCATATTAAACACAGCCGTAGCGTCTTCGCCTATCGCCTCATCGCAGGTCAAAAGCCCAAGGTCCGTATAAAGCTTTGCCGTAGCGTCATTGTAGTTGCCCGTGCCAAGATGAACGTAGCGGCGTATGCCCTCCTCCTCGCGCCTTACCACAAGCGTAATCTTGCAATGCGTCTTTAATCCGACAAGACCGTATATTACATGGCAGCCCGCCTTTTCAAGCATCTTCGCCCAGACAATATTGTTCTCTTCGTCAAAACGCGCTTTCAGCTCCACAAGCACAGACACCTGCTTGCCGTTCTCCGCCGCCTGCGCAAGCGCCGCAATAATCGGCGAATTGCCACTCACGCGGTATAGCGTCTGCTTTATCGCAAGCACATTCGGATCCCGCGACGCCTGCTTTATAAAATCCACCACAGGCGTAAACGTCTGGTATGGGTGGTGCAGCAGAATATCATGCTTTTTAATCTGCTCAAATATGTCCACTCCCGAAGGCAGCTCAGGCACCTGCTGCGGCACGTACTGCTCCGTCTTTAGCGCGTCAAAGCCTGGCAGCGCATACATTTTCATAAGGAACGTAAGGTCAAGCGGGCCAGGGATATTGTAAATGTCCCTCTCGTCAATCATAAGTTCCTTTTTGATAATGTCGAGCAGCCGTTTGTCAATGCCGTCCTCCACTTCCAGCCTGATTGCCTGCCCCCACTGCCTTTTTTTCAGCTGTTTTTCCATCTCCTTTAGCAGATCCTCAGTGTCCTCCTCGGCAAGCGAAAAGTCCGCGTTTCTCATAATTCTGAATGGAAATACGCACTCTATGTCATAGTTTAAAAACAGCTTATCCATGTTGCGCTCTATCACCTGTTCGAGAAGCATCACGCGCTTCGTGCCGTCTTCAGCGCTTGGCAGCTCCACGATGCGCGGTATGCCGCTCGGCACCTGGACAGTCGCAAATTCAAGCTCCCTGCCCTGCGCAGCCTTTTTGTGGAACAAAAGCTTTCTCGCCGAGCCCTTTGTCTTTCTTGATACAAGCGCGCCCAAATTCAGCGATTTGTTTCTGATTAGCGGGAACGGGCGCGACGAATCCACCGCCATAGGCGTAAGCACGGGATAGACGTAATCCTGAAAATACCTGTCAACAAACGCACAGTCCTTGTCCGTAAGCTCCTCGTGGTACTCCACCACCATAAGCCCGTTCTGCGAAAGAAGCGGCAACAGCGATTTGTTGTATGCCGAATACTGCATACCCACAAACTCGTGCGTCGCCGCGTTCACCCTGTCAAGCTGCTGCAGCGGCGTAAGCCCCGAAATATCGGGCTTAGTAATGCCCGCGTTCACCAAATCCTTTAGCGACGCAACCCTTACCATAAAAAATTCGTCAAGGTTTGACGCCGTAATGCTCAAAAATTTAAGCCGTTCAAAAAGCGGTATGCTCTTGTCGCGCGCCTCGCCAAGTATGCGGCTGTTGAACGCAAGCCAACTCAGCTCCCTGTTGAGATAATATTCAGGTCTGCTGTAATCTATCTCTCCCATTTTAATCCCCCATTCCTGATGCACCTGCAAATTATGCCTTAAGCATATATTGCGTGTGAAAAATTTATTTTTCACACTGCCTCCATATTATTACAAATCACTGTTTTTCTGTTTTAAGACAGGCTTTATATTGAATACCTCCTCAAAAAACGCCCCGCACCTTGAAAAAAATCCAAGCTCCAAGGTCATATCCGCGTTTGTCTCGACAGTAATCACCATATTCTCTCCCTTATTTGCAAGCTTTATCTTATCGCACTTTCCCTTGTGGCTGATGTCAATCCCCTCGGCAAGCCTAAGTATCGCCGTAAGCTTTGCTATTTTCAGGTAAGCCTCCCTGTCAAGCGTCGTAACACGCCCTAAAATCTCGTTGTACTCAAAACGCTCCGTTATATATTTTACTATGTTTGCCACAATCTCCCTCTCAAGATGCGACAAACCGATAATCTCCGTCGCCATTATAATATTGTAGGCGCTCATTCCCACGTTCGACAGACTTATGTACCTGCCGCACTCGCTTAAAATTGCCGCCAGCTGCAGCAGAAGCCTGTCGCGTTTTGAAAGACCGCACTGCTTTTTCATATGGTCGAAAATGGCAAGCGACAGCTCCTCGCGCTCATTTGTCCTGCGCTCTATGCCTGAATACCTGCGGTTTATATCCCTTGCGCACGCCAGTATATCCTGTTCAAAATCATGCACCACAAATTTATCCGTATCGCTGAAAAGTTTATTTTTCTCGGCATACTCATACGCCATGCCGTCGCATATGCTTACCCCAGGCACCCACAAAAGCTGCGCGTCAAGCTCGTTAAGCATATATTTGAGCATAAGCGCCGACAAGTGCAGAAGCTGTATATTTTCCTCGGAAATTTTGAGCGCCTCCGCAATCTCACGCGATTTGCGCGCCTTTAAAGAGTCCACAAGCGCTATAAAGTCTTTCGCCTCTATATACCCTTTTTTGTCCGACTTAAACGCACTCTTTTGGAGCACACGCGAAACATAATCGTCTATGAGAATAACATTCTGGATTTTCTTATCGCCCACGAACATTTTCATAAAGCTCTCAAAGCGGTCGCATAGCATCTCCTCAACCAAATCCTCAAGCTGGTATGAACGGTGTGATATGCTCGTAAGCTCCTCACGCATGCGGAGTACGCCTGGGCGCATATTCTGCGTGGTGACAAGGCTTTCCCTGTCAAAAAGTGAAAGCTGTATGCTGCCTCCGCCTATGTCGATAAATGCCGTGCTCTTGCCTATTATGTCCTGAAATGCCTGCCCTTTAGACGCCACAGACTTGTAATCAAGAAAACGCTGCTCCGAGTTGCTGAGGACTTCAATTTTTATGCCCGTGCGCGTCCGAAGCTGGTCGAGAAGTATCACGGAATTTTTTGTCTCCCTTATGGCGCTCGTGCCGTATGCCTTGTAATCGTCAACCTTGTACGACTCCATCACGTTTGTAAATTCGCTCAATCTCCTGCACAGCTCGTCAATGCGCTCGCTGCTTATCTTGCCCGTATAATACGAATCCGTGCCAAGCTCTATCCTGTGCATTATGTGGTCGATAACCTTTATCCCGTTTTTACTTGAAATCTCAAAAATTTTGATGGCAAGCTCATAAGAGCCTATGTCAATCGCGGCAAAAGTCCTGTACGCCATAATCTCACCCTTTTTATTTCATAACATAAATCAAAATCAATAATTGCCAAGTATCTTCATATTGCGCGTTTCCTCGCGAAGTCCCCTGAGCGCGTTCCTCACTGCGCTGTCCTCCATGTTTCCCTCAAAATCAAGGAAAAAGCGATACTCCCAGTTTCTGCCCTCAAGCGGTCTTGACTCTATCTTTGTCATGTTTAAACCATTGTAAATCAGATGCGAAAGCGCGTGGTAGAGCGCGCCGCTCTCGTGGTTTACCTCAAAGCAGAGGCTTATCTTTGTCGCCTCCTTTGAAAATACCTTTTGGTTTGTGACTATGATAAAACGCGTCGAGTTTTCCTTTAAATCGTTTATTCCTTTTTCAAGTATGTTCAAGCCGTAGATTTTTGCCGCTGTCTCGCTTGCGATTGCTGCCTGCGTTTTGTCCTTGTCATCTGCGACTTTTTTCGCAGCAAAGGCGTTGTTTTTCATGCTTATCTGCTGCCAGCCCTTGTCCTGCAGGTAGTGCGCGGTCTGCATAAGCGACTGCGGGTGGGAGTACACGGTCGTGATGTCGTCCTTTGTCGCGCCCTCCACGCCTAAAAGACAGTGCTCTATCTTTATAATCTGCTCGCCCACTATGTAATTTTCAAACTCGACAAGCAAATCGTATATCTCGCTTACCACACCCGCGGAGGAATTTTCTATCGGAAGAACCGCAAAATCCGCGCTGCCCTCGTCAATGGCAAGCATAGCGTCCCTGAAGGTGTCCACCTTAAAACAGTTTACCTCATCGCCGAAATATTTAAGCATCGCCGCCTGGGAGTATGCGCCCTCCGCGCCCTGGAAAACCACGCGGCACTTTTTCACGTCTATATCATTCATCTCTATAAAAGAAAGCCTGCCCGCCTTTTCGTGCTCGGCAAGTATCTGGTACTGCAGCTTTCTGCTGATTGATATTATCTGTTCAAATATCTCGCGTACTCCCTGGGCATTGAAATCACTGTGGGTAAGGGCGCTGAGCGTGTCAAGCTTTTGCTGCTCCCTCTCTTTGTCAAATACGCGCTTGCCTGTTTTTATCTTGTAATCGGCAACCTGCCTGCACAGCTCCACGCGCTCCTCATAGAGCTTTACTATCTGCTCGTCTATCTTGTCAAGCTCAAGCCTTATTTCAGATAAGTCCATTAAATTCTTCCTCCTTTTTGCAGCTTTGCGTCTGCTATAATATTAAGTATACCACACCTGCCATACTTTGTAAAAATATCTTTTCTTTTATTTGAAATTAAATTATAATATATATTAGAAAATACAAATCGGAAGGGAATGATAAAAACATGAAAAATAAAATTGTAACCGTTTCCATCATTGCAGTCGTCATAGCATTGTGCGTCGGCGCCGTCATCTTTAACCACATAAGAAACCGCATACCCGAAAATCCGTCCGACACTGTCGGCAACACGGCGGGCAACCTATACAACGGCGGACTGTTCTGCGAGCGCGACGGATATGTGTATTTTGCAAATCCTTATGACAGCGACACGCTCTATGGCATGAATGCTGACGAGTCCGATATTAAAAAGCTTGTAGCCGTGTCAGTGAGCAGCCTGAATGCTGACGACAATTTTATCTACTATTATCAGACAGGCTCAGGCGGAGGCGCGGGACTCGGTTTCCTTATCAGCACCACAGGCGTATATCGCGCGGAGCGCAAAAATCCCCGCGACGGAGAATGTCTTGACAGGATTATCGGCAAATATGTAACGCTTGCGGGCAATTCCGTTTACTATACCTGCACTGACGACAGCGTCACTATGAACAAAATAGGAATTGACGGCAGCGAAAAGACCGTATTCTTTGAGCCCGATATTCTTCCAGTAAGCGTTTATAACAATGCTTTTTATTACCCTAACAGCGGCGACGACCTGCACCTGATGACGCTCGATTTAAACACTGGCTCCGCAAGGCGCATATCAAATGAAGACATATATATGCCAATCGTAGAGGGAAATATCGTGTACGGTATCGACATACACGACAACTATTCGCTCGTAAGGCTCAATCTGAATGACGGCACAAAGACAGTGCTCGACCATGTTAAGACAGATTTAATCAATGTGACCGACACGTACATATATTACCAGACCTCCGAAAGCAGCCCTGAATTCAGGCGCATTATGAGAGACGGCTCAAATATGGAAGTGGTTGCGCAGGGCATATACACAAATATAAACGCTACTTCAAACTATGTATATTTTTCAGAATTTAACAAGCCTACCCCGCTGTACAAGACTCCCGTGTCGGGCGCGGTAAACGTTACCACATTTGATGCGGCATATCAGGCAGCCATAAACGAATTAAACAAATAATACATCAAAGCGGCACAAAATTAACGGTGTAAATGAATAAGGTAAAGGACAATCGGTTATGCTCATAATATGAGAAAAATGATTAATCCTTTACCTTTTAAATTTATTATCAAAGATTTTCTTAAATGCGGCGTCGCAGGCTGGTGCCTTGAAATCATCTTTACCGCAATAGGCGCGCTGCGGCGGCGTGAAATGCAGCTTATGGGGCAGACATCGCTCTATATGTTCCCGATATACGGGTGCGCCGCGCTCTTTAAACCGCTGTTCTTTGCCATACGGAAATTTTCGCCCATCGTCAGAGGTTCCATATATGCCCTGCTTATCTTCTGTGGGGAATATGCAAGCGGCAGCCTGCTTGAAAACCACTCGCTCTGCCCGTGGAATTACAGTCGCAACCGCTGGCACATTAAAGGGCTAATACGCCTTGACTTTCTGCCGTTTTGGTTTGTCGCGGGGCTTTTATTTGAGCGTATTCTCGTCAGAGATAGCGCTCATAGAGAGCCACATGGTCGTAAATACAGCGCCAGCTGCTAGTTGATTTTGCCGTGACGCAGATGTATTCTTTTCCGTCAGCGTCGGTGGCAAGGCTTGCCGCGCAATTGCCTGACTGCACGACATATCCAGTCTTGGCGCAGAGCACCTCGCCGTGAGTGTCCTTGTCTTCTATCCTGCGCAGGAACCAGTTTGACAGCTCTATGCCGTCAGGGTGCTGCGAAGTCGCCGTTGTCGTGTATATATGCTCCGACAGTACCTCCCTGCAAAAGCTGTTGTCGGCAGCAGCTTTCAATATGACAGCCATGTCATAAACCGTGCTGTAATGGTCTTCATCATAAATCCCGACACAATTTGTAAAATGTGTAGTGTCCGACAGTCCAAGCTCGTCTATCTTTTCATTCATCATCTCCACAAACGCCTCGTGAGAGCCTGCCACATAAACGGCAAGCGCCAGAGCCGCGTCAGCACCCGACGGAAGCACTGTGCCGTAAAACAAATCGCGCACGGTCACATTTTCACCCACTGAAAAGCCCGCGTTGCTGCAGTCATGGACAAAACTGTAATCCGTAATGTCAAGCGTGATTGTGAATGTATCATCAAGGTTTGTGACATTCTCCGCCGCAACCAGCACTGTGAGTATCTTTGTCATTGAGGCGGGGACAATGCGCGCCCTTGAGTCGCGCTGGGCTATTATCGCGCCATTTTCTACATCTATAAGTACGCCGTTTTCGCTTATTATGTCCGCGCCAAATGACTCCGTTGCGTCAGTGGCGGAGGCGGACAGGGGCGGCTCATGGCTTATAAATCCGCCAAGCGGACTTATGTACTGCTCGTTAAAGCCTGCTATGCGCTCATTTACAAGTTTTTCTACGTCAACGCCCATTTGCGGATTTATAAGGCTTGCGGAAATATTGACACTTGTGTCATTTTTTTTGCTGTTTTGCCGCGCAGCCTCTGGCTCAACGCTCTCTGGCTGGGCTCCCTGTGTCTGAGTGTCTTCTGTCTGGGACACCGTATTCTGCCCATCTTCTGTCTGCAATGCTTGCGTCTGCTCATATTCTGCCTGTGAGATTTCCGTCTGTGAGCTTTCCATCTCTGCAAGCTCGTTTGTTATATTCTGTGAATCGCCGCTGTTTGAGCCTCCCGCTATTTTCAGTATAAGCGCCCTTGCCCCGATAAACAGGGCAACTATGCAGACTACAGCCGCAACAGTTATATGTACCGCGTATTTCCTTATCAGCTCCTGACGCCTTTTTCTGCGGCGCATTTCAAGTATGCGCTGCCTGCGCCTTGCCTCGCGCTGTTCATCACTCAAATAATATTCGTCAATCCTCGTCTGCGCCATTGTCATCTCCCGCGCCTATGTCAAGCATATTCATTGTGCGGCGCTTTAATCTTGCCTCCTCCGATTTCTCCAGGATAAACTGCTTTACCTCGCGCGAATGTTTGATGTGCTGTATCACAAGCTGCGGATTGGTGGTATCGCCTGTATAGCAGACAACCGTGCCCAGCCCGAACATGCGCTCAACAAGCGATGTCTTTAATGTTACATCCTGTATTTTGTACATATAACAGTCATTTTCCTCAGTGTTCAGCAGACCTGAATTGAGAGTGACAACATCCTCCTTTATATTATACACCGTAAAAGTAAAGGGCAGCCCGAAAAACAGCCACCTTTTGCGCTCCTTGAACATCTTTTCGTCAGCCATTTTAATCCTCCATTTCTGATGAATATGCCATATCAATCTTTTTATTCATATTTTATCCATGCCGTTTACGCAGATTATGCGTTTTAGACGGCAAAAGGCTCAGACCGTCAAGCCTGAACCCATTATAACATACTTATTTCAGGAAATGAACCCTAAATATTATAAATCTGACAGTTCATCTCCCGCCTTTAAAATCGCATCATACAGGAGCGTTTCATTATCCGATATGTTTCTGTCCATGTGATAATGACCGAAGTACCATTTGCCATATTTTACAAGTTTTTTTATTTGGTTTAATATCAAATTTTACACTGGCCTGTCAAGCAATATTGCGTAATAACAAATGTACCATGAAAAAATATTGCTTGCAACATCTTTCCTAATGTGATATTATATCAAAAGCATATTAATATACATTTTGAATGAAAATCGTTTCTGCATGATGCTTGGAGGATTTTATGGCGAAGCTTTTGTACTCGGATAATAAATATCTTGCTTGTAATATGTGTATTTTTCATTCTTATTTTTGTATTTTTGTTTTATATTTTAGTTTAAAGATAAGAGAGTTTTTCTCTTATTTTTTTATGCCGACAGTTCTGCGCGCGCGCTGCCTTCGCAGACTGCCAATACACTTATGTATTGCTTAATGGCAGCGCAGAAAGAGGTAAATTATGAGACATTTAATGCGACCGCTTGATTTCTCGGTTGAGGAGCTTGACAGGCTCTTTGAGCTTGCCGAGGATATCGAGAAAAATCCCGAAAAATACGCTCACGCCTGTGAGGGCAAAAAGCTTGCAACCTGCTTTTATGAGCCGAGCACGCGCACAAGGCTCAGCTTTGAAGCCGCCATGCTCAATCTTGGCGGAAAAGTGCTCGGCTTTTCCGATGCCAATTCGTCATCAGCCGCAAAGGGCGAGAGCGTATCAGATACAATCCGCGTCATTTCCTGCTTTGCGGATATATGCGCGATACGCCATCCAAAGGAAGGCGCTCCAATGGTAGCCGCATCTCATTCGTCAATCCCCGTAATCAACGCGGGCGACGGCGGACACCAGCACCCGACGCAGACGCTCACTGACCTGCTCACCATACGCGCGATAAAAGGACGTCTTGACAGCTTTACAATCGGTCTTTGCGGCGACCTTAAATTTGGGCGCACTGTACACTCGCTGATTAACGCGCTGGTAAGGTATGACAACATCAATTTCGTGTTCATATCGCCCGACGAGCTAAAAATCCCCGAGTACATAATAGAAATGCTGCGTGAGCGCAATATTCCCTTCCGCGAGACCAGAAAGCTTGAGGAGGTTATGCCCGAACTTGACATACTGTATATGACGCGCGTGCAGAAGGAGCGCTTTTTCAACGAGGAGGATTATGTGCGCTTAAAGGACTACTATATTCTCAACAAGGAAAAAATGAAGCTTGCAAAAGATGACATGATTGTGCTGCACCCGCTCCCCCGCGTAAACGAAATTTCAGTGGAGGTGGACAGCGATCCAAGGGCTGTGTATTTCCGTCAGGTACAGTACGGAGTGTATGTAAGAATGGCGTTGCTCTTGACTCTGCTTGAGATTAAGGTTTGATGTCTGGTATTGAAAAAACTAATATTTGAAATATCTGAATTTGGTTTTTTATTGAAATGGAGGTTTACCTATGTTAAATGTCGGAAAAATTGAGGAGGGCTTTGTGCTTGACCATATCAAGGCGGGGAAAAGCCTTAGCATTTACAAGCATTTGGGGCTTGACAAGCTTGACTGCACCGTGGCGATTATCAAAAACGCGCGCAGCGAAAAAATGGAAAAAAAGGATATCTTAAAGGTTGAGTGCGACATCAACACGCTTAACCTCGACATACTGAGCTTTATCGACCACAATATCACGGTCAATGTCATCAAAAACAGCGAGATTGTCCAGAAACTCCCGCTCTCTCTGCCAAAGGAAATAAAAAATGTGCTTAAATGCAAAAATCCGCGCTGCATCACATCAATCGAGCAGGAGCTGCCGCATATTTTTGTGCTTACTGATGAAAAGAAGGAGATTTACCGCTGCAAATACTGCGAAGAAAAGTACAGCGATACGGATTTGCTGTAGCAGGCATATAAATTTGAAAATCTGACTATGCTGTTTATATTTTTATAACGGCATCGAAGACAATGTGAACAACATAAAATGCACTTTGCAATTCTTCTATTGTAATGAATAAAATAAGGCTGCCACACTAAAATACACACAAAATATTTAATAACCAGCATATTCAGGTAAAATATTTTGTATGTAAATTTTTAAGTATGGCAGCCTCATATTGTATCTGTCTGAACCTCTAAAACGGCTCAATGGATTTTTATGAAAAATTCAAAACCTCATTTTTAGGCTTCTTTGTATCGGTCACGCTTACGGCATGAAGAATAGGTCCTTCGCCGTTGTAGTCTTTCCAGTATTCTCTGTGGACCGTTGCTGTCACATCTACCCACTGCTTGTTTTCAAGGTCTTTGCATTTATCGTATTTGCAGGCATAGCCAAGGAATGCCATATCGTCAGCGCAGCAGGTCATAGCCATGCGCCCTGGTACGAAATACTTGTCATCACTGCCCTCTGGCTTTAATACCATTGCCTTGAATTTGACTGTCTTGTCGATATACCTGTCCAGATTATCCATAGCGTCAAGGTAAAAAATGCCATAACCGTAATCATCAAGCTCCAAGGTCGGGCTCTTTAAGTCATAAGGCAGGTCTTCCTCAAATATCTGATTGACCTCGCCGTTTTTGTCCTCAAACACTATTTCCGCCTGCGGACATACAGCCTTTACGTTGCGCTTAAAGCCGCTTAGCTGATCCATCAGGCCGTCGCAGCGGTTAAATATGATAAGCTCGGATTTTCTAATCATCTCAGCGAGAAGGGAACGCATATTTGTATAGTAGTTTTGGAAAGTAGCGGCGTTTATCGTGGTAATCTGCTGCTCCACGCGCCAGTGCCACGGAAGCTTTAAGTTCTTGAAATTCCACATGCCGTTGTACTCTATTATAATGCGCTCGGGCTTATGCTTTTTTTCAAGCTCCACCATATTCGCGGAGGTCATCTGCGCCTCCTCGTCGATTATCTCGACTACCGTGTGGCTTGACTTTAGAATGTCCTCGTCGTATTCTATTTCGCCCTCCTCGCACAAAATCAAAAGCGTAGTGCCCCTGATTTGGAAATAGGGCTGCGAAAGCGTGTACGATATAAATTCCGTCTTCCCGCTCTCCAGAAATCCATTTATTATATATACAGGTTTCAAAATAATACCTCCGTTTTCTTTGACTGCGCTCTCTGCAGCTTATAAAGCCTGTTCAAAAACTCTTTGATTGTGTTTTTTGCAGACTTGGAGTTTCTTGATATTTTACTGCGCAAACAGAGTTTTCAAGTTATCTTCTTTGAGCTCGGCACCGATCACGCAGATTTTGCCAGTAACTTCCGCCGCGCCCTCTCTCACGCTACTCTCGCCGGGAACATAGTCAAAATGCAGCCACGCGCCGTTTCCAGATGAAACCATTCCCTTCGCGCGGAGTATAGAGCCGTATGTTTTCTCATCATCAAGCTTTTCAAGTATTTCCTCAAGCTGCTCCTTTGTATAGGAAGCGGGCGTTTCAAAGCCCCAGCTTGTGAATATTTCATCAGCGTGGTGGTGATGATGCTCGTGGTCATGGTCGTGGCAGCCGCACGTGCAGCTGTCGCCGTGATCGTGGTGGTGTTCATGCTCATCATGGTCGTGATGATGCTCATGTTCGTCGTCATGGTCGTGATGATGATGCTCGTGCTCGTCGTCATGGTCATGATGATGCTCATGCTCGTCGTCATGGTCATGATGATGCTCATGCTCATCGTCATGGTCGTGATGGTGATGCTCATGTTCATCATCATGGTCATGGTGGTGATGCTCGTGCTCGTCATGCATAGCCGCAACCTCCGCCATAAGCTCCGCCTCTAAATCCTTTGCGTTTTCAATCGTCTCAAGTATCTGCCTGCCGTCAAGCTGCTCCCAAGGCGTTGTGATTACTGTCGCCTTGCTGTTGTGCTCACGTATGATTTCAAGCGCCGTATTGAGCTTGCTCTCGCTTATATCGCCTGTCCTGCTGAGAATAATAGTGCCTGCATGCTCTATCTGGTTCAGGAAAAACTCGCCGAAATTCTTTGCGTACATTTTGCATTTATTCGCGTCAACCACTACTACCGCGCTGTTGAGCGTTACTTCTACATCAGTGTCCACCTTCTGAACCGCTTTCATGACGTCTGAAAGCTTGCCGACACCTGACGGCTCAATCAGTATGCGCTCTGGCTGGTACTTTTTAAGCACCTCTGCAAGTGATGTGCCAAAATCGCCCACAAGCGAACAGCATATGCAGCCTGAATTCATCTCCTTTATCTCCACGCCCGATTCCTTCAAAAAGCCGCCGTCAATGCCAATCTCGCCAAACTCATTTTCAATCAAAACAACCTTCGACGCGTCGAGCGCCTCTTTTAAGAGCTTCTTGATAAGCGTAGTCTTGCCCGCTCCTAAAAAACCTGAGAAAATATCAATCTTTGTCATTTTAAACCGCCAACCTTTCTATTTATCGGAAGCTTTCAGGCTCCTGAATAATTTAAACTTTACCCTTAATTTTTAATAATACCACAAACACATTGAAAATTCCATAAATATACCTATTAAAAATAAATTAAGAATAATTTAAAATATTATTCTTCCACATACCATTCAAGCTTATCCGCGCTTATCCGTTCATAGTTGTCCGCGCCCTCACCGATTCTCAGATACACATTTTTTATGCCAGCCTGAATAATCATGCGCGCACACAGCGGACACGGCTTTGCCTTGTGAACCGACAAATCCTCGGGGTTTATGCCCGCAAGGTACAAATCCGCTCCCAAAGTCTGCTCACGCGAACAGTTTAAAAGCGCATTCGCCTCCGCGTGCACGGCGCGGCATATCGCATAACCTTCGCCTTGATGCATGTTTTTCCGTATCCGCGGACAGTCGCCTATGTCGCAACAATTTTCAAAGCCGCGCGGCGAACCATTGTAGCCTGTTGATATCACGGCGTCGTCCTTGACAATCACGGCGCCGTACTTTCGCTTTATGCATGTACTCCTGTATGCGAAATTTTCCGCACAGTTTAAGTACGCGTCAGTCTTTGAAATTCGTCCCATTTTCTGCGGTTTTACCATTGTTTTCCTCTTTTCTATTTGTATTCATCAAGTATTTGCAAAAGCGTATTTGATAACGCAGAATTTAACTTTTTCGCCATTCTATTCGTTGGAAAAATCACGTAAGATTGCCAAATATTCATTTTCTATCGTGCCCGCTGGCAGGCTGTAGGTCACTTCACTTTCCTTTGACAATGAATCCTCACTCACATCTCCGCCTGATATCATACCGATAAGCTGCCCGCTTTCATCAAACATTCCGCCCCCCGACATTCCCGCGCGCGCATAGCATTTTGTCTGTATCATAAAACAGTTGAACACGGGTGAAAAATCCGCCGCCATAATATACCCTTTTGAAAACATTAGACCGCCCTCGCCCAAATTCACGCCAAGCTGTATAATGTCAGCGCCTGCGCGTTCGCTCAAAAAAACGCTCCTCACCTGTACGCTTCCTTCAATATCATCCAAAAACGGCACTACAGCATTAATCTTGCGCAGAGTGCTTTCGGAAAGCTCTTTTGTCTCAATATACAGAAAACCAACGTCATATTGTTGTGAATATCCTAAAATCCTCGCCTGCGTCTGTGTACCGTCGCAAAAAATGACACTTGCGTCAACATCTTCCATTAAAAGGTGCCTGCTCGACGCAATTATTAACCGCCCGCTGTCCATACGCCAGATTAATCCGCTGCCAGCGTGTTCCCTCATCAATACCTTTACTACACTTTTCTTTGCAATTCCGCACACCAAGCGCAGCTTTAAACTCTCGCCCTCGGGCTCATCAACGCTTATGGCATATTCTTCAATGGCTTTAGCGGGCGTATGCACATCTGCCAGTCCAATGTTTGGAAAAACTGCCATATGAAATCCATTCACATTTACCGAAAATATTGATATTATTACCGCAACAGCCACTGCCGCAACCGCAGCGCAAATTCTCCTTTTCATATCCTCTCTCGCGCCTAAAGTCCATAATGCATTTTCATAATATTTTTATAACATCAAAAAGGAACTGTCAACCAGTCCCATTATTTTAATATTAATCCCTCATACCACTTTAACAGCTAAATATAAAATATATGAAGCCCAATACCTCTTATGCGACATATTTTGACGCCCTAAAAGTATTTTTCACACCAACTCTCATCTTCCAACTTCATAAGACACTTAAATCATTCAGGAAAAACGCCGTCCCTGCGTTTTTCCTAAACATTTAGGAAGTCTTAGGCAGCGTCTTTTGCTGCCTTAGAGTTCCTTAATGTTTTTTCCTTAATGTTTTTTCCTTAATGTTTTTTGCCGCAGCGATAAGCCGGGTTATGTCGGCAAAGGCAAAAGCCTCCGCGAACGGTCATCTATCTAGGATTATCGTCACCGATAATCTCAAGCGACCTACCTGAAAGCAGGCCGGGCAAGCCTGTCGCTCTCTATTTGGTCTTGCTCCGAATGGGGTTTACATATGCCCTCCCCGTTACCGAGGATGCGGTAGTCTCTTACACTGCCTTTCCACCCTTACCAAAACGCATGCAAAAGCATGCGTTTGGCGGTTTATTTCTGCTGCACTATCCTTAGAGTTGCCTCTACCGGACGTTATCCGGCATTCTGCCCTGTGGAGCCCGGACTTTCCTCATCTCTGCAATGCACAAAGACGCGACCGTTTGCTGCGGCTGTACTATCATTCTATAATGATTTTCCCAATTGCGCAAGATGAAAATTACAACACAGCCATAATCTTTAAAAAATTTTCAGATTTATTTTTCATTATGCCAAAACCCTTGTCCAAATGTTCTAGCCCAAAGCGGTGCGATATCAGCTTTTCAGGCGCAATCCGTCTCTGCCCCAGTAAACGCAGAACGTAATTCCAATCCGTATCCTCTTTACTGCCGCTGCCTTCCTTTACAAAGAAAGCAGAATTCCATGTTCCTGCCACGGTGAGCTGGTTGCGCAGGATTTTCCAGTAGGTCTGTTTATCAAGCTGCATATCAGTATAGGGATTGCCCACAAGACAGATTTTGCCACCCGCCGCCGTCAGATTGACCGCCTGCGATATTGTCTCGTTTTTGCCAACACACTCAAAAAATATATCCGTGCCCTGTCCGTCTGTGCGCTGCATAAGCCATTTCGCCGTGTCCTCATCACTGCTGTCGCAATAGTTATCCGCCCCAATGCCAATCTCCAAAAGTGTCCTGCGCTGATAGTCTTTATTGCCAATGGCAAAAATATTCTCTATCCCGCTCTCCCTCAAAAGCATGACAAGAAGCATTCCGATTGTGCCAAGACCGCATACCGTGACAGAAGCTGTCTTTTCTATTGGAAATCTGTGTATCGCATGGGCTGCAACCGACATAGGCTCCAGCATCGCCGCCTGCTCATACGTAACACAGTCGGGAAGCTCAATTAGATTATCCGCCGGCACTGCCGCATATTGGGCAAAGCCCCCGTCACGCCTCGAACCTAGATAGCTGTAGCGCCTGCACATTTCATATCCGCCTTTTTGACAAGGAGGACACGCTTTGCAGGGAATCAGCGGATATATGCCCACCCGTTTATGGAGCCAGCCTTTGTTTGCCTTGCTGCCGACTTTTGCCACCTCTCCTGAAAATTCGTGTCCTGGTATCAGCGGCATCTGATGCGCGCCGTCGCGGTAAATCCGCGGAATGTCCGAGCCGCATATGCCTGCGGCTTTCACGGCTATTAATACTTCGTTTTCGCCAATTTGGGGCTCATTGGCATATTCATAGCTTATGCTGCCGATATTGTGAAGTACCCATGCTTTCATTTTTCCTCATCTCTGCGCATCAATCTGCGCGGCAGAATTATAAATAAATTATAAATATAAATAATTATGGTTATTGTTGTCTTTTTTTATTATACAACATATTATTAGATTGAGTAAATATAATATTTCTAAATCTGTCCAAATCCGCCTGTGTAGTGATTTTAAAGTTGTTTTCGTCGCCTGCTATCATTGCTATGTCCATTCCTGCAAGGATTGCGGGTTCGGTTGAGCCGTTTATTTTCATTATATCATCTGGCTTAAGTGCTATGTTTGCCTGATAGTATTTCTTGAAATTAAAAAGCTCGGGCGCCTGCCCGGCAAATATCTTTTCCCTGTTTAAAAGCTTTGATACAGTGCCACCGTCTTCGCTTAAATATACTGTGTCCTTCATTGGCAGCACTGGCATAACGCCGTCATGGTCTTTAAGAGCCTTGAAGCAGTCTGAAATTTGACTTTGGGTAAGCAATGGACGGGCGGCATCGTGGATAAATATTGTGTCGCAGTCATTAATTGCATACGTGCTCATTACGTCTGCACCCAGTGCGTCTGTGGCCAATGCATTATTTTCTCGCTGCAAGATTCCCTGCATTCCGCTCAATATAGAGGTCTGGCGGTTTGTGCCAGGGTTGGAAAATCCCTTCAGCTTGTCTGTTGGAATTTTTTGTTTTTGTGCGTCTGATATGATGGCATCACGCCATTCCTGCGCTGATACTATATGTATTTCATCAATAAATTCGGAGGCGGACAGCGTTTCGAGCGCGTATGTAATCAGCATTTTACCGTTTATGCATATATATTGCTTTGGCATTTCTGACTGCAGGCGGGAACCGATGCCACCTGACAATAAAAGCGCTGTGTTCATATTTTTTACCCTGTTTTTAATAATCGGAGTTATCATTGCTGGTGTGGCTGCGGCAGGAAGGAATTAAAATTTTAATTCGCGTATGTTCTGAAGTGTCTCGCCGTATGGCCTGTCCTTGCCAAAAAGGAGTGTCGTGCCGAGGACAAAGCCCTTTACTCCTTTGGGTGCGTATTCTAAAATGCGCTGTGCGCTGCAGGCTCCGTCCCAGTAGAGCTCAAAGTCCATGTCCTCCTTTAGGGCAAGGAGTTTTGTGATTTTTTTGCCTACATATGGAAGATACATCTGGCCTGCGTTGCCTGGATTTACCGACATGACGAGAACTTTTTTTACTATGCGGAGCATCTCCATGACGGTTTCCACGGAAGTGCCGGGATTTATCGCTATGCCTGGTATCATGCCTGCGTTGATGATTTTCTGCAGAGTGGTTGACGGGTGGTATTCCGCCTCCGGGTGAATGTACACTGTATCGCCTTTGCGGAGATTTTCGAGGAAAAGGGCGATTGTGTTGTTTGGGTGTTCGACCATTAAGTGGACATCAAGGGGCTTGCTTGTCGCGCAGGCTATGTAGCGCATGTCGTTTAGGGACATTGCGTAGTTGGGGACATAGCGTCCGTCCATTATGTCTATGTGGAAGGAATCTATGCCGCCTTCCTCGAGCGCTTTTACTTCATTTTCAAGGCTGCCGTAGTTGGCGCACATCATTGAGGCTGTTAGTTCAAAATTCATCCCATATTTTCTCCTCTTTGAGTTTCTTATAGTTATTTTGTTAAATAAAACTTGTATTTACAATTTTGATTTATTTACCCTAAGTAAAACCTATTGTTTTATTGTCAAGCATACCTATTATTTATTCCAAAAAGTTTTTATCAGCATACACTACTCTGTATTTATCCCTGTTATCTTCAAAGAAAAATGATATCAGGCGCTCTGAAAGGAAACCTGGATAACGATTTTGATATGCATCTTCTCTTTCTCCACTACATTCTGTGCAAGCAAAAATAATCGGAAACATCCATGTGCATAAGTCATTCAGTATTTCCTTTTTTGCAATGAACATATTGCATGGTGAATACAGATTTGTATCAAAAAAAGCCTTGGCACTGTCATATTTTTCAGGATAAAGCAACTTAATCATATTCATCATGAAATTCCAGTCTCCTTCTATATGCCTGTCCTTATAATTCTGTGCAAGGCTTGGTGCAACATAAAGCGGAGTCGGCAAAATTACATCAATTTTTTCAGAAATCATTTGGTTCCTCCAGTCTTCAGGAAGAATAAAGTGCCTCCTGTAATGCTCAAGTCCGACTATATCCTCTTTTGCATTTTTCCATATCCAATACAGTGCGGTCAGCTCGCAAAACTGCCTATTCTTTGAGGAAATGTTAAAACCCGTGTCATCCGTTATTTTAGCTATTCGCCTATCAGTCAATGAAGCACCTACTTGTATTTCCGCATTGTAACAAGCCAATGAATAGCTGCATTTTAACGGGGAATCAAATACAGACTTTGCAACATACACACAGGCAGAGGCATAACTGCCTATTTTATCAAACCCGCGCCCCGATTCGGCATAATGCTTTTTTAGATAATCATTGCGGAGCTGCATGTCCAGATCTGGCGTAACGGGGATAATCTTTTTTATGCCTAATGCCTCAAGCCGGGTTTTTATAGCGTCATGGTAAACTCCCCTAGTGCCTATGTATACAGGAAGTGACGTGTCCAATGCAGAAGCTTCGTCAATGTGCATGACAGGCACGCCGTTTATCTCAGACTTATTCAGCTCATCATTGTTTACCAGATATGCGACAATCTCTAAATTTGTATCCAGCTTTGTCAGGTATTCGCCTAATGTCTGCGCACGTGAATGTGCGCCGAAGATATAAATTCTGTTATGTTCCATTTTGATCCCTCTTTGTCATAGCCAGGCTTGCCACGATTCTCATGAATAAAAATTCTTTCTGGCATGGACGATTTTCCATTCGCTGCTGTGATGCATAAAATAAACAGACAGTAATCTTTCCGCAAGAAAACCGATGTATCTGTTCTGGTATGCATCCTCTTTCTTTCCGCATCTGTCCTCTATGTACTGCAGAATCGGGAACAGCCATCCGCAATAGCTGTCAAATATCTCCCTGCGGGCAATGAACATATTGTAGGCATAGTAATATACTCCCTTTTGGAGCTGCAAAGCTGTCTGGTAATATTCAGGCTGCAATGCCTTCAATGCCTCCAGCATAGTGTCCCAGTCACTCTCGATATGGTCATTGGCATACATTGAACGCACATTCGGAAAATTCAGTATAGGAATAGTCACTACGACATCCACGTCTGAATGTTTCAATCTCTCAATCAGATCCAGATCCAGTGCAAAATGCCTTCTGTAATGGCATATGCCCGTATAATCGGATTTATCGTTTTTCCATATCCAATAGAGCGCCGTCAGCTCACAGTATTCTTTATTCTTGCGCGATATGTTCTCTCCTGAATTGTCTTTGATGTCACATACCGATATGCCAGTAAGGGCAGCGCCTGCCTGTATCAGCGTCTCCCACGGATATTGTGCAAGGTCTTGGCTTATTGGCTTGTCTGCATGGCATTTGACCTGATAGATATGTACTGTTTCCGCATGCCTGTCCGCCGCACACATATCATTTTCCAGAGTCATATATTTCTTCCCGTTTTTAGCAAAAAGGCTCTCGACAAAATTTCCCCTAAGCTCGCTCCAGATGTCGCTTTCAAATCCCAACGGCAGAACATTATGGAAGCCGTTCTGCTTCAGGGTGTCCAGTATTTCCTTCTGGTATCTTTCTAATGCAGCCACCAATATAAGAGCTTCCCTGTACTTATTCTTCCCATGCTCCACCGTGATGACTGGCAGCCCAAGCAGATTAGAGGGATTTCCTTCCATGCCTGATACCATAAAACACTTTATCTTCAGATTATATGGCTCCCGCATCAGGCATTCCGCCACTTCTTTTGCCACTATCCTTGCCCCGTAAATAATTATGTTTTGGCTGTTCATCAGTTTTTCGACAGTCTCGGATGCATACAGCATACAAACTTCCCTTCCGCAGCGTTTCTTTCACGCGCATTTATTTTAAATTTTCAAGACCGCAAATTTTACTGTACTCGCAAATAAGCTTTGACGCGCAGTTTTCTTTTCCGAATGTCCCGTATGCCCATTCCTGCGCATATGATGCGATTTTTCTGGTTTTTTCTTTTTCCCTGATGCTCATAATGATCTTACTGCATAAATCCTTGCTGTCATCCCTTGCATAAATATAGCCCGTTTTGTTGTCTTCGATTATTTCAGTCGTAGCCCCTTTGTCTGCGCCAATCACGATGCACCCCGAAATCATCCCTTCAACAGTAACCCTTCCAAATGCCTCTGATTTTGAAGAAACAACTGCTATATCCGAACGCCAATAAAACTCCTCCACGCTGCTCTGCGCGCCTTCAAAGCATATTCTGTCTTCCAGCCCGTTATCCGCTATAAACCGCTCCAGCTGCTGCGTGTATTCTTTATCCCCTTTTCCGATTAAGCTGATATGGAACAATATGCCATTGTCCTGCAATAATTTGGCAGCCTGTACCAGATCCATCTGCCCCTTCAAATCACAGATAGCCCCGACCATTATAATGTTTACTGTCTTATCTTTTAAGATTTCTCTTTTCCTGTAAAATCTCTCACGTTCTATCCCGTTATATATTACCTGCGTTTTTTCACTCAGCAGACGGGGATAGCAGCTTAATACATAATTGGAAACCCCGACTATTTTCTGTGACATATTAATCAAGCCGTATGCGTCATTTTCATCCTTAAACCGATAGCCCTGTTCCTTTATGTTCTCCCTGATATGCCATATTACAGGGATTTTCTTTCTATGAGCCGCAGCTGCGCCTAAGTATGAATAGGCAGTATTCATATGCACTATTTTCACTTTATGCCGTTCAATTATATCTTCTATCTCTTTTAATGCCTGTCCCTGATCCGCAGCCATGCAATCCTGCCATGTTCTCTCTAGGCTGTTTTTCCTTTCGCACCAGTGATTCATCTGCACATACTGGTATGGTATATTGCGGGACTCCAGTATTTCTTCGCCATTTCCGTATTCAGGCAATACCACAAAGCATTTTAGCCCGCGCCTGATGCCCTCTGAGATCAAATCTACCATGCTCAGAAAAGCCCCAGACGTATTATTGTTGTCAGACGGGAAAAAAAGTATGTCTATATCATTTATATCCTGCCGAATGCTTTTTTTATATTCTATATATTCTTTGCAGTACTCATTGTATGTAGCGGCATCTAAGCACAAATAATTATTTAACCCCAGGCTGTCCATATTCGCCATAAAAATATTTTGGAGGTTTGGAAATGCTGCCGCAATAATAACCGCGTCACTCGTTAATTCTTTAACTTCCGATAGCTTATATACAGGATATGACATAAATTCACTGTCACTGTTTTGGCTATCAGATACTGCAAAAGCCTTTAGCTTAAATAATTGCCCTGTTATTAGCAAATGATAATAAACAAGCTTTCCTGCCATGCCTGTCCCGTAAATAATGATCTCACCGCTCATATCCCATTCCTAATGCTATTTACATAAAAATTAAAATATTTACACCTTAT
This sequence comes from uncultured Lachnospiraceae bacterium, assembly GCA_947625775.1. Lineage (GTDB taxonomy): Bacteria > Bacillota > Clostridia > Lachnospirales > Lachnospiraceae > COE1. The sequence continues at coordinate 24,655 of CANQPM010000011.1, forward strand.
TTCTGACAATTCCTTATTTTTTTAGGAATTTTCTTCTTGTCATTTTTCTCATTTTCATTTGTTATGTTCCAGGATTTCTTTAATGAAAATCAATTTATATATTAGCGCGTATTTCGTAACTTTATATTTTGTATTAATTTTCTTCAAGTTAAGATAATCCCTTGGCAACCCTTCACATTGCAAGAAGCGCATTACTGTTGGTATATTGCGCTTTCTTCCTTCAAGCATAAAAGCACTTACTTTTCCCACATTGCCGCCTCTGTCATTCTCCATTTTTATGACCTTGCTCTCCATATAAATGTTCGAGCATTTTTTTGCATATTTAATTCCAAGGCTGCATAACTGGCTCTCTATTCCTGCACCATAATCATATGACGGATATTTCTTTATCAGTTCTCGAATATGACCGTCCTTAAAGATGTCCATAGAAAAATACCGTGCATCAATGCCCCTGCTTATTTTGCCGCGTTCAAAAATTATTTTTTCTTTTTGCGTCCTATTCATAAAAATATTCGGATGCGATATTCCCGCGCCAAACTTTTGGCAGCGCTTGCTGATAACTTCCAGAAAGTCTGACTGCAAAATAACATCCGAAGAACAATCAAGCAGTATATCTGCGTCACTTTTTAATCCGTAATCAATCCCATTTACAAAAGTATTTGACAGTGAAAATTTATAATTGCCCTCCATTTTGTCATATATAAATATGCATTTATCTTTCATTACCGAACGCACTGCCTTTTCTACGTTTCGTTCATTAAAAATTGTGACCACAAGGATGAAGTCTTGCATTGTCTGTCTTTTTAAGGATTTTAAAAAATAAATTTGCATTTTATCATTGGCATTTCCACAAAAATCACGAAATGTCGTATTGACAACTATTTTAGCCATATTATTCCACTCAGACCTCATATAATATATTTTCCAAAGACACAACCGGACATTCCAGCCTCGCTGACAGCTTTTCCTCAATGTCGTCAAAAAACGTTACTGCAGTAACTATTACTGCATCAACCTTTTTTAAGTCGCTTTCCATAGAAACAACATCTACGCTCGAATATATAGTATCAGCGTTTTTATCTATGCCGTATGCCACTTCAATTTCAGTCCCGCTTAATTCGTTTATAAGTGCCTGACCTACATAGCTCATTCCATATACCGCAATTTTTTTATATCCTTTTGATTTCAAATAAGAAGCTATATTCTTCCCTTCCTGTTTCAGTCTTATCCATTGAATCATTAGCAAAAAAAGGGTAAGATGCTTATCCGACATCTCCTGTTTTTCTTTTAATTGTTTACTCACTGCCCTGCTCATTACTGCCATGCCTAACGCGATACCGCTTAGAACTGATGCCGTTATCAAAAATAGTTTTTTCATAAAACAATACACCTCACATATAATAAATAAATTATTCCGCATTCAAGCTTAGAAAATTCTTTACATCAAGAGTACATTCTGCAATGCTAAGTTCATTTAAGATATCGCTTAACCCTACCACATTGCCATATCCATATGCTTTAATTTCTTCAACAATTTTTCTTTCTGATGCTGCTACCGTAACTACAATCACATCTGCTGTAATTTTCCCGCGGCTTATGGAATCGAATTTCATTATCCTAGCCATATCGCCAGGTTTCTGATCCAGCAAATGCTTTACTTTAATGCCTGAGTTTTCCAGCTCATCATACAGTCTGCATCCAAGAGATGCCATGCCATAGATGGCAACGCTTTCAAAACCGTGTCCTTTAAAATATTCTGACAGGCTATGTCCGTTCTGCTTTATTTCCAGCCATTTGACAGAAAGGGAAAAAGCCGTTTCCGCCTTCATGCTTCGGCTGTTATCATTTTGCTTCTTTTGCGCTTTCTTATTTGCAATTAATTCGTATTTTTCTTTTAATTCATCCAAAAAAATCTTATCCGCTTTGCCGCGAAAGGATGAAATCACATCATCATATACTTTCAATATTTCTCTGCAATATCCTGAGTTTTCAAACGTTTTTTCAGCATATTCTTGGGCTTCAAACATCATCTGCCGCTTCATTTCATCCGGACACCGCATAGCCTTTACCATAGCGTCAGCCAGTGCAGCGCTATTATGCAGTTCGTACAGAAAACCTCTGCTCTCATCTCTGCCGATAATCTCTGTAGTACCGCCGCTGTCCGCCCCTATAACGATATTTCCACCCAGCATAGCTTCTATCGTCACCCTTCCAAGCGCCTCGTGCTGCGAACACGTCAGTGCATATGATGTCTGCCTGTGCAGTTCAGATAAATCGCTTTGAAATGGCAGAATTTTTATGTTTTTTTCAAGCCCTTTGATTTTAATGTACTTATTTAACGCCCATGAATATCCTCCGCCAGAGCCCACGATTACCAGCTTAATGTCTGAGTAACCTTTTTGAAGCAAAATCTCAGCAGCATGTACAGCATCCAGCTGTCCTTTGCCATATGATATTGCCGCAGCAGCAAGAAAAATATTTTTAAATTCTTTTCCTGTATTTAATTTCAGTTTATACTTTTGAATGTCTATGCCGTCGTATATCTTTTTTGCGTTGACAGAATATTTTTCATAGTATTTCTGCCTAACATATTCAGATATTGCGATTATCTCATCCGCACGAGCATATAACTCCTGTTTTATTCGGGTATTTATAAATTCACATCCAAATTGCTCTTCCATCAGCTCCCTGATGTGATAGATATATGGTATTTTTGCAATCAAGGCTGCAATAGCGCCAAAATAACTCGTACTTGAATTTATATGTATTAATTGTATTTTTTCTTTTTCAATTATTGGCAAAAGCTGCAGGGCAGCTTCATAGCTCTGTTTATAATCAGTTTCCTGTTTTTCGGCAGTTACTTCCCCAATTTTTACATAATCAGCTGCAAAGTCCACTTCATAACAGTGTATGTTTAATGCTTCAAAGACAGGTTTTGCTTCTGTAGCTACAGGCATGATAACAGTCGGATTAACGTACTTTATTATTTCTTTAAGCATATCCAACAGGGAATATGCCGCACCTCCCATAGTACTGCTGTTTAAAATATACATTACGTTTTTAACCATATTGTTCATTATTCCTCCATGCCAATATTAAATGCGGATAAAAAATACCCGTATCATGCCTTTTCATTTATATCTGTCAATGGGATAGTCCTGTTGATACTTTTTTATGATTCTTTTTGCAGCTTCCCTATCATCTGCCTTACAGCATAATATATCAATATAGTAAAACGTTCTCGGACTCCAGTAACTGTTTATCGTTGCCAGATATCTGTTAATATCCTTCACTGCTTCATTATCCATACATCCAATATAGTTGCCAAAATTATCAAACACAAAATAATGCATATAATCACATTCTGCCAGATAATCACACAGGCATATATATTTATCATATTGCTCCTTTGTGTCAACCTGATTTTCATAGTACAGAATTGGTGAACTGGCTTTTAATGACTCACCGCACGACATGATACAATCAGCATCAAAGCCATCAGTATCTACTTTAATCATTCCAACATCGTCCATATTTATGCCATGTTCGTCAATCAACCTCTTGATTGAAATTGTAGGTATTCCAGCATCATCTGTGCTTTGTACTGCTACTGCTGTTCCATTTGCTGCTAATGAAACAAATTTGCTGCTTTCACGATCTGATATATAAGCCTGTACTGGTCTAATTCTCTCTGAATATTTAATATCCACCTTCTTCAAATTCTCAAGCATCAAGGAATAATGGCTTTCCGTCGGCTCTACTGCCAGAATATCGGCAGATGTATATTTTATCATTCCCAAAGAGGTATCTCCCACATTAGCGCCAATGTCTATAATCCATCTTTTTTTGCCCTTTCCCAATGCTCCTTCCAACTGTGCAAGATAAGGCACGAAAGCATTATATAACAGACACTTTCTCTTATATTCCTGCAGACGGTGTGTGCTGCTTAATTTTAGTTGAAAGCCCTCAATATCATAAAATTTTTCCCCTTTAAAGTAATTTGATTTTAAAATATTTTTTAGTAATTCATTATCACATTTCTTGATATTATTAGTGTGATAACAATCAATTACTTTGCTGTTCGGAATATTCATAGTTTTCAGCTGTGCTTCAATTTCTTTATAATATGAAGATGCAACTGCAATCCATACGTTTCCCATCATATATTGGCTCAGCTCATATGGACTAATCACTGGGACATAACCTTGCTTAGTATATGCCATTCTTCCCCACATATTTTTATTATTGTCAACATACGCAATCACGGTTGTCTTATCATAATCTATAAAATTTTCAAATTCACTTGCTATTCTTCCTGTACCCCATATAACAATTTGAGTTTTCATAATTTTAATCCCCTGTTTATCAACTACGGTGTTTTTTACTGCATATCGTCATCAGAAAATCATGCAAATCACAATACCCCTCCTGCACTATTTGCTTGTTTTCTCTTGCCATATTTAATATATCTTTTTGCAACGAAGCAGCAATTTTTGCCCATTCTCCATTACCTGTTTTTTTATTTATCTCCAGCATATAATTTGCCAACCGCGGCGCATAATAGTATTTATCCTCATCCTCTGCATATCCATGATATTTGCTCCATCCTTTGATATCTCTATAAATAAAATCATCTGGATATTCATCCGCTACGCTCTCTGTTAAACTTTCTCTGTCAATCACCCGAATATCACTCCCTAATAACGGAAGCAGCCATATATTCTTTTTGGTTACAGCAATGTCCCCCCATTTAGAATCTTTGCTGTCAGACTCTCTCATTTTTTCAATATGATAATCCGATAATCTGCATGAATATATAACCCCTTTCCTGCTCACCAGATATGCGTTGTCATCAAACGCAGTCACTTTTACTATATCTTCAAGATTTTGGTTAAGCGAATATTGATTATACGTTTTTTCATGCAAATCAAATATCCATATTTTATTTCCATCTTCATGAAACAGACATACTGCATCCCCGTTTCTAAATGCACATGAATAAAATAAATCCTGAAAGTCAGTTTTATTTCTTACAACTTGCCCATTTAATAAATCGACTTCATAAAAACAAGAGGCCCGCTTGGGAAATATAAAAATAGTCTGGTCTATTTTCATAAATAATACAAAATTCCCCCATGCATTTCCTTCAAGATTGATATAATAAGACTTAATGCTTTCTTCTTGAATATTGTATTGAATCATTCGTCTTCCATTTAATTCCAACATATAAATTGAATGATTATCATAAATAATAGAATCAATCTGTACCCGCGCTTCAATTATTCCTTTCCAATTAAGTAAAACTGTTTCTTTTGTCAAGGGATTAATCTTGAGCGGGTATCCGCCTGCATCTGCAAAAGCATAAATACTTCCATCTCCCATGACACAATTTGAAAACTGAATGTCCCTTATCTTTTTCATTCTTCAACATATCTTCCTTTTTTTATTAATCAAACTTACTAATATCCCCACTCAGCATTGTTGTAAAGCATCGCCCTCCAAGAGCGTTCATATGGCATATGTCTCCATAAAAATGATTATTACCTGAAATTTCTATTCGGTTTTTATAATTAAAGAAATGCACATCTTCATACTTTTCTTGAAAATCATTTAATATTGTTTCAAAATCCTGCTTCCATTCTTTCATTGTGACAGACATTACTTTTTCCATTGTTATGTATCTGGGAATTAATGTAAAAATAATTTTGCAGTTTGAATTAATTTTCTTGACCGCCCTAATAAATTTATCTAGGATTTTAATATTTTCCAGAATTGTACTTTTGAATTTTTTTGTAACAACATCAGCAACAAATTTATCACTCTGCAAAGGTTCATCAGGCTTAATATAGTTCCATCGATTTTGCATCTGATAATTCATATCTGCAAGAATAGGATTCTCATATGTTCCAAACATCATATCCATACTTTGCTTATCTTTTTCTGTTAGTTTTGCCAGCATATAATGAGCATTAAATAATTCTTTTTCAAATTCCATAGCATAATGCGTATTTAAATCAAAATTCCTTTTGTCAATAACTCCTCCCCAACACATGTAACTCAATAGCCCTTTCGTCAAAGAAACATCGCTATTAAAAAAATTATAATCATACAGATCAAAAATAATATATTTTAGATTGTTGCCCCCCCCCGAACATTCTTTCGATACATATCTTTGAAATGCCATATAATTGTGATATATATCCTGGCTTGGACACGCCAAACTGATAAATTTCCCATTTAAATACTTCGGCAAAATACTATAGAACGCATGAGAATTTCCAAGTATAATTCCATCTATATCTTTCAGCTCAGTCATTGTATTCTCAACAATTTCACTTTTAGCATAAACAGCAAATGGTATGATTTTTTCTTTTTCAATGTCATAATTATTAACAAGCTCCTGCTGAATTTGCCATGCCGTTTTTCTTTCTCCTGTTGTAATGATTATAAAATCATAACCCACATTCTTTATTTCCTCTGGCAGGAAAAATTTCTTCCCTTTATATAAATTTATTTTGGAATATGAATCACTATATCCTATAATCCGATGTTCTTTACGTATTATTTTTTCTATTTTTTCTGTCATTCTTCCTAAGCCATATAACAATACATCCATTTAAAGTTTTTCTCTCCCAATACATCAATACCATAATTACTGCCAAACATATTAATTATTTCTCGTCACATTTTTATTATTCAAATTAAACACAACTTTAAAAAACCATCTTAAAAATAGAATTGGCGGCATCTCTTTCATAATGAGCAAAATGGCGTTTATTTTTTCAACGCCAAATGATGTAGCTTTCCAGAAATCATTAGTGTATCTTTGCTGCAGATAAGAATAATCTAATTCAGGATAACAATACTTTTCCATATATTTTATAATGTTCATATGATCCATATAAATATCTCTTTTTTTATATAAAGAATTATAATTGCTTGCATCTTTTATCCGATCTGTTCTGTATACTCCAATAATATTGTCCAGCTGATAAATCTTACCATGCATTAATATATGTATTGCCATAGTCAAATCACCAACATGCTTTGACAGCTTATACATTCTATAATCAGACTTCCTATCATTCATAAAATTCAAATACAGACAAGTACACATATCAAACATTGCTTTCCCTTCAATAAAATCATTTATTGTAATATTACAATTACAATCCTGCACTGCCTTATTCAGGCTTTTTCTGCCTGTTTTCTCAGATAGCCTTATTCTTCTAGCCACCACCCCCGCATAACCCTCATGGGCTTCCATCCAGTCCACTACTGTCTGTAAATAATGTTCGTCTATCCAATAGTCATCACATTCACAAGCACATAAATATTTTCCTCTGGCATGCATACGAAGAGCATACCCATTCCTCGTAGCACCTACATTTTTCTTTCTAAGAAATAGCCTGACTCTTTTATTCCCTGCATATTTTGATAATACGATTTTCTGTGTATCATCGGTTGATGCATCATCCCCAACCAATATCTCAAACTCAAAATCCGTTTTTTGAGATAAAACAGAATCTATCGCCTGACATATATATTTCTCGTGATTAAAAGATGGCATAATTACACTTACTATTATTTCTTCCCCCATTTTTCATAACCTCTTTCTTTTTCACATTAATCAAAACGACAAATGTCCTCATTCAATCACTTTATCTGCTGAGCAGGCGTAATACGTGGGGCATCATTACGCAGTCCGACGCAGTGCGCACATGATGTAGAACTTTTCTTACCATACATTTCTAATAGAATCCTTCTCTTTTCCTCTATTGAAATGGAATCATCCATAAGCGGTACATATTCCCCCTCTATTTTGGGAATAATGCCATTCTTTATCCTCCAAAATGAACGGGAACAGCAATGTATTTCCCCGTCATTGATAACAAAATATTTTCCTGCTCTATGGACACATCCTTGCGCATTATTATCCCTTTCAATTTCCGTTTGCCATTTCAGAGAATGATCTGTAAAGTCTATCCATCCGCCGTAATATAATTCTTTATCCTTTCCAGAAAACTCTGAAACACGGTAATTAATGTTTCTCTGCTTTAACTTTGTCGAAACACTTTCGATTTTAGTTGATAAGTTATCTCCATAATTACTCAGTACAATTTTGGATTTATCTTTGTTTTCTTCAAACAAGTCGAGTATAGTATTTGGTATTTCCATCGTCCCATTGGTGACAAAATCAACACTTCCCGTAATCTGATCCAGATACTTGAATACTTCTCTCAATATATTTTCTGCGTCTGCATTTAATAAAGGTTCTCCACCTGTTACAGTAAAATGCTCTACCGAATCAACCACCTGAAAATATACGCCTAATATCTTCCTTGCCTCTTCGTAAGACATATTTCTTGGGTTCTTATAATATGGTATAAATGCCAGGCAATGTTTACATTTTAAATTGCAATATGTAGATATATTTAACGCTGTCCTTTTTATATCTGTTCTCATAATTTTTCCACTTCCTATCATAACTGTTCTGCAGCCTTATACTTTACGGAATTTTCAGTCAGTCCATCACAATAAGCGCATGACACGGTACTCTTGCATCGAAGCAATTTCCTTACTTTTTCTCTCTGATCTGATATCGACGCATTGCAAGCAGTTAAATCAACAAAATCATCTTCTGTATATGGAATTAAATTTTCCTGTATTCTATACGAAGCCCTTGTACACGTATACAGCCTTCCCCTGTTAATTATATATTTCTTTCCCCGAAAAAAAGCACATTTGCTTGCTTGGTATTCACGCTCTGTAATATTGCCATGTTTCAGGCTGTGATCTCTGCAGTCAATCCATCCATATCTGTTATCTTCTGTATATAGAATATTATTTATCTCATAAGCATCTAACTTTTTTTTGTTTTCAGCAGAATATACTGATAACTCACCATAATAATTAACAATTACTTTTAATTTTGGAATCTCTTTCATTATCTTCAGAGTTTCTTCAGAAAGCAGAATTGTTCCGTTCGTGATTAAAATTATTTCTTTTACAATTCTGTCTTCATATTTTTTTATTTCTTTCAAAATTTCATTAAGGTCAGGATTTAATAACGGCTCTCCCCCAGTCATGGAAAATTTTTCAACCATGTCTACAATCTGAAAATAATTGCTTATAATCACCCTTGCATCGTTAATCAATAAATGTGATTTTTCTTTATAATATGGTACATAAGCCAAACAAAGTTTACATCGCAATGTACAAAATTCCGTCAGCATAATGGATGTGCTGGGCAAGATAATCTGCTCATTGTTCTTTTGCCAAATATTATCAAACTGCATTATTATCCAATCCCCCTTCTTTTCTGCAATATCAAATCCCATCTTTTTATAAAAATTTAGCGCTCTGAAATTATTGCCAGAGACCTCTAGCCGAATTAAAGAAATACCTTTGCTATTTGCTGATGTTTTAACTGCATCCAGTAATTTTTTCCCTATGCCATTCCTATGATATTCCTCTTTCACTGCAACTGATGAGATGAATCCATAGTCTGCATTGTTTAAATAAACGGCACAGTTGCCGATATCCTGTCCATCCTTTACAGCATAGAAAACATCTGCCAGTTTAGCGAGTTTTTTTGCATACTCACTGATATCTAATCTGTCTGACAGCTTAGGAATAAGTACTTCATTCAGTTTTTCCAACATTTTTTTTAATCTTTCAGCATCACTTGGCGGTGAAAAATGCTCAATAACTATACTATTCATATAACTTATACCTATCCAGCATTGCATTGATTTTCCCTGCATCATTAAACATCATCACATCAATGATAGATAACCCGCTTTCAAAAACATTTCCTTTTTGTTTATACTCTAAAAGCTCTGCTTCTTGAAATTTTATGCCTATCCCATTGGCTTTATATTTTGACACGTCAAAAAAGAATCTGCCCCCTGGCGGATTCCAATATTCATTTGCCTCCGGAATAGCCTTGCATATATTAAGCGCCCATTCATCGGCAGCTTGCACATCATCAATTTTTATGCCCATGCATCTGAATATTTCTATTGGCGTATCTATGCCCAAATAACTTGATACCTCTTGCAGTGAAACCCTGTTCATCTCTGTAATTGATACAAAATCATGTTCTAATATTTTTTCCAGCAGACTAATGACCTGTTTGTAATAAGGCGCTTTTTTATAATGGACTAACTGTGCTTTTATCTTGTTTTTCCAATCAATATCGTTGTTGATTTCAATATCTTTGATTAAAGTTGCCTGTTTATGTTTCTTTAATGGAACTGATATATACTGCCAACCACCATTTTGCTTTAAGATGCGATTTCTTTCAATCCATCCATGCCGTATGAATTGTACATCATCTAATAAAATAAAACGGTCAACATGCTTTATCAGAGAAAAATACCCAATATAAGGGAAAAAATATGGCTGCATAATTCCTAACCGCATAATAATCCATCCCTCATCAACTCCACCATATCGTCAAAAGCTTTATGTGCCTTTTCCTTTACTTTGGGGATATTTTTCTCAAGCCGTTTCCTTATTTCTGTCAGATTCTCTATGCAATAATCTATTGTACTTAATATTTTTTGTTTATTCCCTGGTTCACAGACCAGATCTCCTACTCCAGCCAAGTCCGCAAAGCCGTACATTTTCGTGCTTGGTATAAAATTTTCCTCGTAGTTAAGAAATACTGTAGGAACATTTTGGCTAATTGCCGCTACCGAAGCATGAACTCTTCCTGTAACCATCATATCAAAATTTCCGATGATTGATTTTGTCATATTAGGAAGATACGGTCCATCCAAAAGCTGTACATCCTCTGTATTTTGAATAATTCCTCGCTGAATAACAATATTCCGCAACTGTTTAAGAATTGGGTAATCACGACCGTTAATCAATTTAAAATCAGGTGGCAGCTCGAATCCGTTCGTGTGCGAAATCAGCACCACTTTAGCCTGATGCATACTGACGATATGCTCAATCGCCTCTGCAAAAACTTCATACTGCCAGTCTTCCCTCGGCCACATGTCATAGGGTCCCACAGGCATATTAAAGCCGCCAATAGTAAAACCGACTGTAAGCTTTTGGCTCTTTATGTCTGCCAAGATACTTTGCAATTCACGCTTTTCATCATATGCTAATTGAGGCACATAAAGAAATGCGGGGCATGCATAATCCCTGACTCTGCGTGACGAAAATCCCCACTTTTTCATGTTTTCTGTTGAGGTAGGTTCGCGGTTGGCCACCAAATCAAAGTTCTGATATACTTCTTTAGCAAAACCTATCAGTTTTTCATTATTAAATGGTCCTGGCGTTACTGCAAACAATACCGTCTTTGTCCCTATCAGCTGGGCTGTACGCATTTTAAGCAAATCTACTTCAAATCTGTCTTTCCCAACATGTTCAGCATTATCTCCCCACATATCACCCGAAACATTAACAAGCAGCTGCGCCTCTCTTACTGTCTTCATATAGGCTGTATATTGTGAAACATCCGCTTTGTTAGCAGCAAGCTCATATTCTTTTTTTGCGATGGCCAAATCATCTTCCTGCCAATTATAGTAAATGCCCATGGGCAAGATATGAATATCTTCATTCTTAACAAACTCATCTGTCATCTGAAACGTTGTAACAATTTCTGCATTTGGGAAAACTCTGTGCAGTTCCCTAAATAACGGCTCAATGATGTAATAATTTCCTATATTCCCATACTGTAATCTTCCCCAGTGTAGAGTACACAAACCTGTTACAAATATCTTCATCATTTTATCCTCTTTTTCAATACTAATTTGTTTTTATAATATTTACTATTCTACTTGCCACTTCTATTTTCAACCCAGCATACATAGGCAATATCAAAATATTTTGCGCTAATTTTCTGGCATTTATAATATTTGCGTTTCTATATTTGTTTTTAAAACATGCTTGATCTGCTGAAAGTGGATAAAAATATTTTCTTGCAAAAATATTATTTTCCCTTAGCCTCGCAAATACTTCATCTCTGCTGATTTCATGATCTTTTCCAATCACCAATGGAAAATATGAATAATTTCTTGTAGCATCTTCTTTCTCATCTAACAAGTAAAGTCCCTTTATCTCTGCAATTTTCTTTCGATAAAAATCATATATTTCTTTTCTTTCCAATATTGCCTTATCTATATGCTTCAAGTTACACAACCCCATAATCGCGCAGAACTCATTCATCTTCGCATTAGCCCCGACATCACTTACAAGCTCTTCGCCCCTTATCCCGAAATTCTTCAAATTATACAGCTTTTCATATATCCTATGGTCTGAAAACGCCACTGCTCCGCCCTCTATCGTGTTGAATACCTTTGTCGCATGAAAGCTGAATATTGATGCATCCCCATAGCTGCCAATTCCTTTTCCCTTATATTTCACGCCAAACGCATGCGCGGCATCATAAATCACCTTCAGATTATATTTATCAGCAATCCTCTGTATTTCCTCTACATTGCACACATTCCCATATACATGCACAGGAACGATCGCAACCGTCTTTTCCGTTATCAAATCCTCTATTTTAGTTTCATCTATCGTGCCATCAGACAGCTTCACGTCACAGAATACAGGCTGTAAACGGTTGCGGACAATGGCGTGCGTTGTCGAAATAAACGTAAACGGCGTAGTGATCACTTCCGCCCCTTCAGGGAAATCAAAAGCCTGTATAGCCATCTCAAGCGCCATATGCCCATTTACCATCAGCGAAAGCTCAGGCACATCAAGATATTCCTTCAGCCTCGCTTCAAGCTCCTTGTGATACATTCCCATGTTTGTCAGCCAGTGGCTTTCCCACAGCGGCTTTATCGCTTCTATGTACTCCTCATATGGCGGCATAGATGACTGCGTGACTAATATTTTATCGTTTGGCATCTTATATCTCCCTTATTACGCCAAATGGCTTTTATATATTATCTGACATCCACATTCTGCACCATAATCGGCTTCCCAGTCTTCCTATACATCTGCACCACGCTGCTCTGATCCCCATAATACCCGTCACTTACCACCACAGCCCTGTCCACATCAGCCGTATCATCATATATCCCCCAGCCTTCAGCCTTGTACTCCTCAACAATCTTCTCGTACTCTTCCCAAAGCTTAGGTCTCATAGCTTCCACCGTACTCCTTATCAGCGGATGCGGTCTCCACAGCAGCGCCACTTCATCTTTATTTTCCTTAAAGATGCGAAATACATCTTTCATCTTCTCAAGCATCTTCTCATTATGCTCTAATAATGCCGCAATACTTGTATTATAAAAAACTATCTTCTTCCAACTCCCATCAGGTTTTTCAATTATTCGTCTCCATTCCTGTGGTATCTCCAAATCCTCTTTCCTCGTATTCGCCACCTTGTCAAACTTAGGCGAACCAAGCCCGAGTATCTTCTCCTCCCATACCCTCCTGCTCTCTTCACCATACTTTTCGGAAAGCACTTTCACATACACCTTCTTCATATTCTCCGACTGCACTATAACCTCGTCGGCATTCACTACTCCGGGCGTTGTGCAGAAATGCGCCATCCCTTGTATCGCTGCATCATCATCAGGTGAAATTTCTCCCAACACAAAATACGGTATGTAAACCAGCTTGTCCGCATACTTCCTTAAATTCTCCGTATAAAAAAACGGCTCCACACTCGTCACGAGGTTATAATTATCATATGGATTATGGAAGTATATAACATCAGGATGCCTCTCCTCAAAATCATACTCCCTGTAATCCACTACAGGCACATCCTCCGGGTATTCCTCTATCTCATAATGCCACTCCTTCAGACTCCCGTCAGGATTCTTATCATAATATGGTATAGGCACAACATACGCGTCACATTCTGCATCGGCATCCGCCGCTCTCCAGACGCTCTCCAAACTGTCCCACATCGAAGCCTTATACGGTATAAACACAACCTCTTTCTTTACCGCAATATCATTCGCCACGCTGTTTGACACTCTCACTATCTGCTGCCTTAAAGTCTTGTAAGCTTTATTAGCACCGACTTCCCCGCCGTTCGAGAGCTTATCATAAATCTGATACGCCATCTCGCAGTATTCCTCAAGCATAGACACAGCTTTAAGACCATCTCCCTCGGACTTTTCTATCATAGTCCCGAGTTCAATCGCCTTTTCCTGACAATCCGCCAGCAGCATAAGGGCGCTCTGAACATCCTGTTTTTCGATGTCATTCCTTATTCGGTCATGCTCCTGCTCCAGCAGCTTTATTAAATTCTTAGCCAGTTCCTTCTGCGCCTTTCTCATAACCTTACCCCGATTTTTTGAAAGTCTTTCCTTACTTATATCATAAGGATTATCGCGACGCACTCGGCGATGCCGCATACGTCTGTGAAAGCAATGCCTTCACTTCGCTCCGCGTTTTTTCAGGCCGCGGTCATGGCATACGCGAAAACTATCCTGTTCAGCTAATGCCGACTTGTTACCTGTGGGTTTCCCCATTTATTAAAGCATCTTGCCGTTGATCCTTTCGGTAAAGCAGCCGTTGGCAGCTTATTCTTCGGTTTGATGACTCAATCATTTTTTTGATTAAACTTCTTTTCGATATTTTTGGCGGAATTTAAAGCTATCGTAGTCTCATTGCCGCATACTTCACAGATAAATTTGTCTTTCCGTCTTTTTCCCTGTCCGCCGCATACACAGCACACACTTCCCGTTCCCTTTGAATTAATCTCTGTGAGTGTTATGGAATTGACCTGACATTTAAATGCCAGCCGCTGTCTGACATATGCGCTGAAACTTCTGCTCATTTTCAGGTTCGCAGTTCTTGAATAGGACTTCGTCCTGTTTTTTTGTACAAGCTTCGTCACAACAATGTGCGAGGGTTTTTCCGTCTGCAGCATCCTGTTGATTTCCGTATTGATAAAGTCCTGTGTCTTTGCCCTTCTCCGCGCTTTCATGCTGTCGTACTTTTTTCTGCCGAGATTATTGCGCTCAATATTTGCGGCTTTGTCATTTTTTCCATCCGCCGCCTGTTTCTCGTAATTTCTCACAAGAGCGGCGCGCTCCCTGTTTTTCAAGTCCAGACGCACAGTTTCCGTATATACTATGCTTTCAAGGTCTGCTCCATAAATATTTCCGTTGGACAGAGTAATCATATCCCTGTTCCCGATATATATGTACACTGTATTGGTGTAATCATCATGCTGTTTTATCCTTGTTTCAACGGGCACTGTCAGAAACGCCTGCTGCCCTTTAAGCGTAATAAGTATCTGCCTGTCAGATATCCTGTTATCCTTAAGCGGCAGAAACACCCTCTGTCTCGGCGTCCTGCTGACAAGATATATACCGCCATCCTTATATTTATAGCCATTCGGCGATACTTTAAATGAGTCCATGTTCTCAGTTTTAGGAACGCTTATATATTTTCGCACAAGCCTGCGGATCAGGTTGTTGCATTTTTTCACGTTTATTTCAAGATCTTTGGAATTATTTGGCATTTCATAATCTTCACCGTTTAAAACAGCCGAAAATACGCCATTCATCTTAAACACGGTACATATATAAACTCTGTCGTCATGCGTGAGGTTCTCATTTGCATTAATCAGGTCGATTATTTTATTTTTTACTATGCTCCAATTGCTCTTGATATCTGTTACCGCGTCAGCCACGGCAAGCTCATAATATACAACCGGAAGATCAAGCTGCTGTCTTAAGCCGCATGCGCGCATCTCATTAAGGACAGTATATACAGGGGTAAGCCTGTTGACATTATGTATGCCCGAATATCGCCGATAAACATAATTTTTAACCTTTGAATAGTCCTGCGCGATTCCTTTTAAAAATGAAACCTTCTCTTTCGTCAGCACGCAACTGTGCTGTACCAGCGTCTTTGTTACGGTATTTTTATCCGGCATCATTTCCTGCTCCCATCAACTATTCCATTCGGCAAAAAAGTATACATTTTGGTTTGTAAAATTTTGGATACATAATATATTAAATGTGCACAAAAAAAATATTGACTTACCCCTGATTTTTTTGTAAAATAGCATTAAACTTTTAGAATTTTTACCGATATATAATTTAGGCTAAAATATATACTTTTTAGCCTTTTTTATATTCACCCGCCCGTTTCCTAAAGCTGGTCGTCGGCATGCCACATTCTTTCGCTGCCGCTTCATTTGTGAGCAGACCAGCATTCCATCTTTTGCACACATCATAAAAATTCTCAGGCAGCGCCTTTGGCGGTCTTCCAAAGCGCACACCGCGCTCCTTTGCCGCCGCGATTCCTTCCGCCTGCCTTTGCTTTATTGTGCCGCGCTCATTTTCCGCCACATACGAGAGCAGCGCAAGTACAAGATCGCTTATAAATGTTCCCAACAGATTTTTTTCATGCCGCGTGTCGAGCAGCGGCATCTCAATAACGGAGAGGTCAGCCCTCTTTTCCTTTGTAATAATCCTCCACTGCTCTATAATCTCCTCATAATTTCTTCCCAGCCTGTCTATCGACTTTATGTAAATTAAATCTCCCTCCTTGATTTTTTTTATCATTTTTTGGTACTGCGGCCGATTAAAATCCTTCCCTGACAGCTTATCCATATAAATATTTTTCCTCGGCACTTTCATGTCAAGCATTGCAAGCATCTGTCTGTCCTCATTCTGCTCCTTTGTGGAAACACGCACATACCCATAAACACTTCCCATTTTCATCTTCTCCTTTTATTCTACTTAGACAATTGCGAAGCTCTCTTTTGGGTGTAGGATTTAGAAAGACCTTCACAATCACCTGCATTTCCCAGAAAAAGCAGGAATAAGTTATGCAATAAATAACTTACTTCTGCTTTTCTGGTATTATTATAATCCAAGATGAAACAACATCGCTGTCATGCCTGCCGCAAAAAACGGCACAAAAAAACAGCGCCGAAAAATACGGCACTGTCTTTTTATCAATTATTTAATTCATATTTAATTTAGACCTTAAAGCAGCTCCCGCCGACAAACTCTCTGACGATTGAGTTCATCGGCAGATCCTCTGTGCTGACGCCGAGGAAGTAGCTTAAGAATTTAAGCAGCCTCACCGCCTCAAAATATTCAGGCTCATCCGGGCGTATATTGTAGAGCAGCGGCTCAGCGTACTGTTTGAGCACCGCAAGCTCATATATCAGCGCAGAGTTAAACAGCGCATCCGCGCTCTCCTGAAACGGGAAAATATTTTCCGTCTCGCCCTTGCGCACTGACGGCCACATCTGTATGGTGCGCTTTGCCGTCGCCCCGCGTGTCCTTGCGTCACGCACAAGGCGGCGCAAAAGCCTGCCGTCCGTGGTCGGTATGCGGTTGTGCTCGTCAATGTTCAGCGTGGTAAGCGCGCTGATGTAAATTTTGTACTTGCTCTCTGCAGGCAGCGCATACGACATCTTATCGTTAAGCCCGTGTATGCCCTCTATGACAAGCACGTCATCAGGGCCAAGCTGCTTGAAATTGCCTTTAAACTCGCGTCTTCCTGTCACAAAGTTAAATGTCGGCAGCTCCACTCTCTTGCCCGCAAGCAAATCGCACATATCCGTGTTGAATTTCTCCACGTCTATCGCCTCAAGACACTCAAAGTCGTAGTCGCCGTTTGGCTGGCGCGGTGTTTTCTCACGGTCTACAAAATAATCGTCTACAGGTATCGGGTGCGGCACAAGCCCGTGTGTCCTAAGCTGCACCGACAGCCTGTGTGAAAAGGTAGTCTTTCCCGACGAGGAAGGACCTGCAATCATGACAAATTTTATGCCGCCGCGCGAAACTATATCAGAGGCAATCTCGCTTATGCGCCTCTCCTGCAGCGCCTCCTGCACAAGCACAAGCTCATTAAACTTGCCCATCCTAATCTGGTCGTTCAAATCCGCAACCGTGTCAATGCCAAGCTTTAAGCCCCAGTCAGAAGCAATTTCCATTGATTTAAAAAGCTTTGGCAGAGGCTTAAACTCATCGACCGTCTCAGGCGTCTCCCTGTATGGAAGTACCAGCATAAAGCCATCTTCATATTTTTTCAAATCAAAATATTTCACGTAGCCCGTGCTCGGCAGCATATATCCGTAATAATAATCATAATAGCCGTCAAGATTGTAGACGTTGACCGTGGAGCTGCCGCGGTATTTGAAAAGCTTTACCTTATCATACATCTTCTGGCTCTCAAAAAGCTCATCGGCCTCGTCTATCGGCATGCTTTTTTTGATGATAAGCAAGTCCTTGTCTACGTATTCCTGCATTTTCGCCTTTATCTTTTCTATAAGCTCATCCGTGACCTCAAAATCACCCGCCTTAGAGCAGTAGTAGCCGTTGCCTATCGAAAACTCCATTTTAATCTTCTCGACCTTATCAGCGCCCACTACCTCGCTTATCGCCTTCATAAGTATAAGCGTAGCCGTGCGGTTGTAGGTTTTTGCCCCCGTGTCGTCGGACAGGGTAAGGAACTCCACCGTACAGTCCCTGTCCACCTTCTTGAAAAGCTCCATTATTTTGCCGTTCCTCACGGCGAGCGCTATCTGATGCTCGTATTCCTTCTGGTAAATGCCCGCTATCTCGCCAAAGGTAACTCCCGCGGGAAATTCACGCGTCTTTCCCTTGAACGTTACCTGATAGCTGCTCTTTTTATTATTGTTCAAATCCATCTCTGCTGACACCCCTTTATCTTTATTTTATGACAAACGGCTCCTTAGGTTCAGCCGCAATAATATTTACGCCCGAAAGCTCTCTTTTCAGGAACTCCTCCATATACGGGATAAAAAGCTTTTCTATGCCGTAATGCCCTGCGTCTATTATATTCAGCCCCTGCGCCGCCGCGTCTATTCCCGTGTGGTGCGATATGTCGCCTGTAATCATGACATCAGCTCCCGCCGCGACTGCGTCCTTCACAAAATCGCCGCCCGATCCTGGCATAACCGCCGCGTACTCGACTATATCCCCGAGCTCGCCGAAAATTTTTACATTCGGCACCTTAAACCGCTTTTTCACAAATTCCGCGCAGTCCGCTACGCTCATTTTCTCCGAAAGCCTGCCCACGCGCCCGCAGCCTTCCTTTGAAATATCGTCTTCATATGTAACGTTCAGCACCCTTCTGTCCTTCAAAAATAGCTCATCAGCCGCCGCGTCCGCCATTCCCATCACGTCAAAATTCGTGTGCATGGCGTAATAGCTTATGTCGTTTTGAATAAGCCTGTAAACGCGCCTTTGTATAAAATCGTCTGTGGTTATCCTTTTCAGGCTTTTAAAAATCAGAGGGTGATGCGTGAGCAGCATATCCGCTCCGCAGCGCACGGCATCATCTATTACCTCATCCGTCGCGTCAAGCGCTATGTAAATCGTGCCTACCTCCTTGTCGCGCCTCCCCGCAAGCAGCCCTATATTGTCCCAGCTTTCCGCATACATTGCAGGAGAAAGCGTTTCAAGCATTTCTATTATATCGCCGCACGTCATTTTGAGCCCTCCTTTTTTAATTTTTAATTATAAATATTTAAGTATCTGCCAAAGCCCATACGCGTAAATTCAAATATTTTAAAACGCTCCTTAGATTACCTAAAATAATTATCCAGACAGAAATTTATGTCCGCAAGCTCGCTGTCAAGCTCAATGGCGCGCTGCTGCTGCCTCTGCGTCATATCCTTGCCGTTTTGCAGACCTTTTTTTATATGCCCTAGCTTGTCCCTCTGGTAAAGCAGATATTGCCTCATCACAGGATTGGCGCTCTCCAAAAGCCCTCTGCCGTATGTATCAAATATATGCAGGGGCTCATTTTCCTGTGAATCCGCCATACCAGTTTTCACGCACATCATCGGGTAATATTTGCCGTCTTCGCAGACAATATCCTCGCGTACCGCCGCAAAGCCGTTTTGGCGCAGATACTTCCTCACCTCGCTAAGCTCTGACTGCGGCTGCAATATAATCTGGCGCATCTGCTTTATGACAGCCATGTCATTTTCCAAAATAGATATAATGAGCCGCCCTCCCATTCCAGCGCAGATTATGCCGTCTGCCTCGCCCTCCAAAAGCGCGCCTGCGCCGTCTGACTGCCGTGTCTGTATGCACTCCTCCAGCCCAAATGACGCTATGTTTGCCCTCGCGCGCTCAAGCGGACCTTTATTTATATCCATAGCGATCACACGCCTGCAAAGCCCACGCCTTACAAGCTCTATTGCAACATACCCGTGGTCGCAGCCTATATCCGCAATACATTCGCAAGGCTCAGCCAGCCCTATGACCGCCTTCATTCTCTCCGATAATGTCATTATTCCAGAAAGTCCTTCAGCTTGCGGCTCCTTGAAGGGTGGCGCAGCTTTCTGAGCGCTTTTGCCTCAATCTGCCTGATGCGCTCCCTTGTGACGTTGAACTCCCTGCCAACCTCCTCAAGCGTGCGCGCCCTGCCGTCGTCAAGCCCAAAGCGCAGCCGCAAAACCTTTTGCTCCCTGTCCGTCAGAGTGTCAAGCACCTCCACAAGCTGCTCCTTTAAAAGAGTAAACGCAGCCGCGTCCGCAGGCACAGGCACATTGTCGTCTTGTATGAAGTCGCCCAAATGGCTATCCTCCTCCTCGCCGATAGGCGTCTCAAGCGAAACAGGCTCCTGTGAAATCTTCAAAATCTCGCGCACACGCTCCTCTGGCATATTCATTTCCTTTGCAATTTCCTCGGGCGTCGGTTCGCGCCCAAGCTCCTGCAAAAGCTGTCTGCTCACGCGGATAAGCTTGTTGATCGTCTCCACCATATGGACAGGAATACGGATAGTGCGCGCCTGGTCTGCGATAGCGCGCGTGATTGCCTGACGAATCCACCAAGTCGCATAGGTTGAAAATTTGTAACCTTTTCTGTAGTCAAACTTTTCAACTGCTTTTATAAGCCCAAGGTTTCCCTCCTGAATGAGGTCAAGAAAAAGCATTCCCCTGCCGACATACCTCTTTGCGATGCTGACAACAAGGCGCAGGTTTGCCTCCGCAAGGCGTTTTTTAGCGTCCTCGTCGCCAAGCTCCATTTTCTTTGCAAGCTCAATCTCCTCGTCTGCGCTCAAAAGGGGCACTTTGCCTATCTCCTTTAAATACATTCTGACAGGATCCTCTATGCCTACGCCGTCGGGGATAGACAAATCAAGATTTTCCATATCGACTTCTTCCTCATCAGAAAGAAGTACGTCATCGTCAGGAAGATCGTCATCATCGGTAATGCGCAAAACGTCTATGTTGTTCTGGTCAAGAAACTCCAGTATTTTTTCAAACTGCTCCTCCTCAAGGGGCATATCCTTGAAAAAATCGCTGATTTCCTGATACTCCAACACATTCTTTTTCTTTTTGGCTACTGATAAAAGCTCTTTTAATTTTGCGTCAAACTTTGCTTGTGTGTTTTCGTCCATTTTGGTCAATCCTCCATACCATATATTTTTATCCTTATTTTAAAGAAATATGCGTTTTGCTAAGTTCTTCCAGTTCTTTTCTTCCCGCTATGACCTTGTTCAGCGCCGCAATGTCCACATTTGACCTCGCCGAATAGTAGTCAAAGCTGTTTTGCTTTACCTTAAGCAGTATATCCTTAAACGCCTTTTCTTTTTCCTGCTCGCTTTCAAGCTCGGGAAGCTGCGTCGTGAACAGTGACGCCGCCTCACTCTGCTCGTTTTCGTCGTCAAACATATTTATGATTACGGCAGGATTAAAACACCCCTTTTCTATGTCATCAAACATCCGCGCCGCCACCTTCGCATACAGCTCCTGCGTAAAATCCTCCGTGGTAATGTAGCTCTTTATTTTGGGATAAAGCTGCGGATATTCGCTAATCCATGTGAGCAGCAGGCGCTGGAGCTTTTTTGAGTTTTCCTCGGAAGTGTTTTTATTTCTGCTCTGTATTCCCGAACGCGGTCTTTCAATGGGAACGGCATAGCCGCCTGATTTTGCCGCCATATTTACCACAAGCTTTCTGAGATTTTCAAAGCCTATATGATACTTGTCCGCCACAGCCTCTATGTAATTTTCGCGCTCGATGTCCTCCGAAAACTCGCACAGCTTACGGGCTATCTGATTGTGAAAGCTTGTCTTTTCCTCGGGATCGCTCATATCAAAATCACGTTCAAGCATTCTGATTTCAAACATAAACGAGTTTTCAGCGTTGTCTATGCGCTCCTGAAACGCCTCCTGCCCAAGATTTTTGATAAATTCATCGGGATCCTTGTAGGGCGACATATTTATGATTTTTCCTGACATTCCTGCCGCCCTCAGTATGCCAATCGCCCTGAGAGCCGCCTTGACTCCCGCTCCGTCGCTGTCATAGGCAAGCAGCACGTCTTTTGTGTATTTCTTTATGACGCCCGCCTGCCCTGGCGTAAACGCTGTGCCAAGCGAGGCAGCCGCCTGCGTAAAGCCCGCCTGGTGCATGCTTATGACGTCCATGTAGCCCTCGCACAAAATTATATTGCCTGTCCGCGCAGAACGCGCGTAATTCATGCCGTAAAGGTTGCGGCTCTTGTCAAAAATTTCGGTTTCAGGCGAGTTTAGGTATTTAGGCCCGCTGTCGCCGTCGCCCATGATTCGCCCTCCAAAGCCTATGACACGACCGTTTATGTCCTGAATGGGAAACATTACCCTGTTCCAGAACTGTGTCACAGTGCCTCTCTTCTCGTCAATCTTTGCAAGACCTGCCGCACTTATAAGCTCATCGTTAAAGCCTTTTTGATGAAGGTATGAAAGCAGCTCGCCGCCCTTTACAGGGGCAAAGCCCAGTCCGAATTTCCTGCGCGTTTCCTCGGAAAGCCTGCGCTTGTCCAAATATTCCTTAGCCCTTTCACCCTTCTGTGTGCGCAGCTGATAATAGTAGAATGTCGCCGCTTCCTTATTTATCTGAAGGAGCTTCTGGCGTCTGCTTTCCTTGCGCCTTGCCTCCTCTGAATACTCCGCCTGCGGAAGCTCCACGCCTGCTCTGTCCGCCAGGATTTTAAGCGCCTCGGGGAAGCTGCAGTTTTCATATTTCATCACAAATGTGACTACATTGCCGCCCTCACCGCAGCCAAAGCATTTATAAATCTGCCTTGCCCTGTTTACCGAAAATGAAGGCGTCTTTTCTCCGTGAAACGGGCAGCAGCACATATAATTACTGCCCTTCTTCTGCAGTCTCACATAGCCTGAAATCACATCGACTATATCGTTCCTCTGACGTACCTCCTCAATAAGCTCCTCCGGATAATACATTTCCCCCTGATTCCACTCCTTTTTTATTCAAAATAACGCCGCCTTTACGTTATTTTAAAAACTTAGCAGGTCTTATGGCGCGTATTTTGCGCCTTTAGAGCTGCTTAGTTTTTTACTTAGCAAGTCTTATGGCGCGTACTTTGCGCCTTTAGAGCCGCTTAGTTTTTATAGCTGCCAGAACTTTGGCACATACAGCTCATTATACAGCGCCACGGCAAACCTGTCCGTCATGGAGCTTATGTAATCACATACAACCTGCTCACGCGCCTCACCCCTGAATCCAAGCTCCACGTAAAATTTTGGCAGCTCGTCAGTATGGCTCATATAGTATTCATAAAGCGTCTTGACAAGCGAAACCGCCTTGCCCTCCTCATGCTTTGCCACAGGGTTTCTGTACACGCGGTCATACATAAAGCTTCTGAGGTTTTTCATCGCAAGCTCGACCTCGGGGGACATTCTCACGTCGTCTGTTCCCTTGCTGTTTTTCACTATATCATGTATGAAATTGTTGAGCCGCTCTCTCGGGGTATATCCGACAACCTCACCAATCTCGCGCGGCACGTCGTCCTCCTTTAAAATACCTGCCCTCACGGCGTCGTCCATATCGTGATATGTATAGGCAATCTTGTCCGAAAACCGCACTACCTTGCCCTCAAGCGTGGCGGGCATGCTTGACGTCTGGTGGTTTAATATGCCGTCACGCACTTCCCATGTAAGATTAAGCCCTTCGCCGTCTTTTTCTATTATTTCCACAGTGCGCACGCTCTGCACATTGTGCGCAAAGCCTAATGGACAAACCTCCGCAAGCGCTCGCTCGCCAGCATGCCCAAATGGAGTGTGTCCTAAGTCATGCCCTAAAGCGATAGCCTCGACAAGCTCCTCATTGAGCTGGAGCGCTCTTGCTATCGTGCGGGCGTTCTGCGACACTTCAAGCGTATGTGTGAGCCTTGTCCTATAATGGTCGCCCTCTGGTGAAAGGAATACCTGCGTCTTGTCCTTTAACCGCCTAAACGATTTTGAATGGATAATGCGGTCCCTGTCCCGCTGAAAAACAGGGCGTATGTCACATTCAGGCTCCTCTCTGTCACGTCCCCTTGAATTTACGCTCAATGTAGCATACGGGCTTAAATACTCGCGCTCCCACTGCTCCAAGCTTTCCCGAACCAGCATAAATACCAGACCTCCAAAACTTCTAATATACAATTGCCGCTCTGCCAGCTGACAAAAAACTGACAAATAGCTGACAGAATCCCCGTTTTTTGCAATTGTAAATCATCAAATACTTAAAAATACTTAAAGTTTAAATGTCCATATATTTATAATATTACGCGCCGCCGCTTAAATTCCTTTTTATTTAAGAAAGTTTTTATATTTTCCAAACATTAAGCCGTACATACAAAAAAATCGTTTAAAACCCACTGACTGCCGTGTTCTAAACGATTCATACAATGCGGAAAGTGGGACTTGAACCCACACGTCCTTGCGGACACAAGATCCTTAGTCTTGCCTGTCTGCCAATTCCAGCATTCCCGCATATCAGCAATATGTAATTTACCTTATCGCCGTAACAAAATATATGTTACCACTTTAAATAGGAGATGTCAATATTTATTTTTTGTTTTTCTAAAATATTTTTTAGATATTTTTCTGCGCCTGCCACAACCTGAAAATGCCTTATCTGCTGTAAGCTATCACGAAAATTTTGAAAATTTTCAAAAAATAATAAAAGCAGTTGACATTGGCTCTTAAAAAGTGTAGAATATTTTTTGTCCGCAGGAGTGGTGGAATTGGCAGACGCGCAGGCTTCAGGTGCCTGTGGTAGCAATACCGTGTGGGTTCAAGTCCCATCTCCTGCATATTTAAAACGAAGCCGCATCATTTTAGATGACGGCTTCGTTTTTTCATACTTTTTTCTGTCTGCCTAAATTTTGTTCCCCATCATGGCTTATTGAGCCTTTATTCATGTGGTTTCTGATAAAAGCGCCCTGAAATCTGCTGGGTGTTTATGACGTTTACGAACGCTTTCGGATCAACCTTTTTGATGTCGTCAATTATCTTTTTGCACTCCGCCCGTGATACTACTGAATACACGATTTTGCGCTCCTGATGTTCATATGAGCCCTCGCCGCTTATAATCGTCGCGCTGTGGTTGCTCTCCTTTGATATTACCTCATAAACTCCCGCCGCATTATTCGTCACGACAAGCAGGGTGTGCTGCCTGTATTGCTTGTACAGCATATGGAGCACCTGCGTCGAGGTATATTGAAAAATAATCGAGTACAGCGCCTTGTCCCAGCCGAACATTATGCCCGCGATAAGCAGAAGCACGGCATTAAAGCCCAGAATTACATTGAACGAATCCACGCCTTTTCTGTCGGACAGGAAAATCGCAATAAAATCAGTGCCGCCCGTGGTCGCGTTCATCATCAGGCAAAGGCTTATGACCGCGCCGTTGACAAGACCGCCAAATATGCTTATCAAAAGTATGTCGTAAGTGATAGGAAAGCTTGGCAGCACGTCGGTAAGAATGTTGGTCAGCATTATGGTGAGCACGGAATACAGCGTGAATTTTTTGCCGATAAAGCGAAAGCCGATATAAATAGGTATCAGGTTCAGCAGCACATTTATAAGCGTGTACGGCAGGCTGATGTTGGCAAACATCTCAAAAGCGCGCTGAATGAGCAGCGTAAGTCCCGTGGCGCCGCCTGGATAAAGCCCGCCCGTGCGCACGAAGGATTTGATATTAATTGCCATCACTGCTGAGGCTATGCATAATACGACTATTCTCTTAAAATCTTCTTTAAAGCTGAATTTCATTTGCGTTTTTCACTCCTGTTTGATTTGGTTTGCATTGGCTTTGTTTGTTAGAATGCTGATTACATTTTGGATACTGTTTTAATTGTTGCACAATTTATTATATTATAACAGTTTTTCCTTTTTTATGCGAGCAGCAATACGCAACAATTTTTACATCGTCAATTATAACAAATGTCTAATTTAAGAAATGCAAAAAGAACATGCGGCATTGCACAGCATGTCCTTTTCTATATATTATCTGATTATTTTCCTATTATTTATACAGCAATAATACTAATATCCATTGGATAAATAACTAATTAAAAATCACTCTTATGCCTGCTGCCTGCAGTGCCTGTGGATCAGCTGAATATATTGTAGTCGGTTGAGGATCATAGGGTATGTACTTGTCAGGCACTTGGGCATATGTCTTGCAAAAACGATAGTAAGCTACCGTACCGCCTTTTGCTATATTGTCCTCTATTTGCGGGTCAAAAACATATTCTATTCCATCAATGTTCGCAACTACCCAAGTATGCCCGGTATATCCTCCGCTTGCCTTGTGCGTTTTCCCTGACACCAAATAGCTGTTCAATCCTATCGCTTTCAACATTTCTGAGTATATATATGAATAATCATCACACACCCCTGTTGCACTTACCAATGCTACATATCCTATATAATCCCCATAAGTCACAAAGCTTAAAGGGTCAGCGTTCACAAGCTCAAATCTCGGCGTGCCATACTGCATATACGCTATAAGCCAATCATAACACGCTTTAGCTTTATCATATGTAGTCATTTCTGGTGTTGTTATCTGCGATAAAAGATAAGTTATCATTTCATCCAATGGCTGTGACCCTGACGGCGTATCTGTCGGCGTGACTGTCGCTGAATTTAAAATGTCTGCCGTTGAATTGCCAGCTGCCCATACATTGATTGAGCAGAGCATCACTGTCGCCATCATTGCGGCTATCATTTTGCAAATTTTTTTCTTCATCTCATTCCTCCATTCTGCCGCTTCTATGCGGCAATTCAAAATAATTAGCAGGGGACTTGTTTATGCTTTTTCATGTTGTTTTTCACTAATTTGTGTATTTTGCCAGATTGTATATTGTAAAAAAGAGTTTTTTAATTATTTATTAATTTGTTATTCCAAGCTTTCAATGCAGTCGATGTAGTTTTCGCCGTCTTTATAATAGCGGAAGTCAATAAACCATTCTGTATCGTCAGAGCAAAAATACGTATGCCCGTTTCCAAATCCCCATTCACTAGTTATTGTGTATCCTTTTTCGTAATAAGTACATTTCCCAAAATTCCTTGTTTCCGTTTCTCCTGCCAACGTATCATCAAAGCCTGCTATAGCGGATTCAACACATTTTTCTACGGCATCTTTAGCATCTTGCACATCATCGCCAATATCGCTTGGTAAACTATTCTGAAATTCAATACATTCTTCCTCTTCACCATACAAACTTTCTTTAAAACATATTGCTTGTTTCCCTTTAAATCTTCCAGTAAATTTCATTCCCAATGCTGGGCAATAAATTCCATCATCCGCCATATATGCCATACAGTCCATATCGAACTCATCACAAAGTCCTATTGCTTCATTCCATATTCGATTCATACAGTCCTCTATCGTTTCATTTGCTTCAAAACGTATTGATACCGAAACAGCAATTCCATTTCCCACAAATACGGCAAATGCATGATCATCATTCAAAATATAAGCATACTCAACATCATCTACGCTTGCCTTTTGCATATCATAATCACCTAAATAATACGTATCAGTAAAAAGACACATATAAGGTCCATAACCTATCGGAAATTCAGAATTGAAATCTATATCTCCAGTATATTCCGAAATATATGCATCTATATCTCCATCATAATAGTCACAATAAACACTTACGCCGCTTTGCAAATTTTTTTTCAACCCAAGCACATGCTCTCTGGCATTGCTGTCTTTCCTTATAATAATTCCCAGCTCATCGCTTTTAAGCCCCTCGGAATCCATATACCATACTACTTCGCCACTGTCCTGCTTATCACTGTCACTCTCCTCAGTTGCAGCTTCTGTAGACACCTCATCTACAGTCGTTTCACTTTGCTGTTCAATTTCCTCTGATGTAACTTCTGTTTCATCAACATTTTGAACTGCTTCAATGCTTTCAGCAGCGTCATTGGATTTTGAACCACATGAAGCCAATCCAAGCATAACAACCGCAAGTGATGATACAATCAATAACTTTTTCCTCATTTTGTTCTCCTTCTTTTCATTTAATTTTTTAGGTTATTGCAAAACTCTTTTTCATAAATGCCGATTTTTAATGGCATTGCCATAAATACCCGCATTTATCTGAACATTTATATTTTAACATATATCTTTTTGTTTTTCAACTATTAGATGAATATTTATCAACCGTATGTGTAAAGATGTAACTTATACTAACAGTTGAAAGGACTTTGGACTAATGGAAAATAATATTGCAAAACGCTTGATTCAATTACGGGAAAAATACAATTATTCCCAGACCTTCGTCGCCAAGCGAATCGGAGTTACGCCGTCGCTTATCAGCGCATATGAAAAAATGGAAAGAAAGCCGAGTTTGGAAAAGCTTGTGGCGCTTGCGGATATATACCATGTATCCACCGACTATCTGCTTGGCAGGACTTATAAGGATGACAGTTCAAAGATAATTAATGTTGAACATTTGACCGATAATCAGATAAGAATATTGCGTGATTTGATTGAAACTATGAATAAATAAACAGCTGCCCAACATAGGTTTTACATTTTTTGCAAAAATCCTATGCTAAGCAGCTATGTGTTTGCTATAATTGATGTGTCTGACCGCATAAAAACTTTTAGTTCTTTGAATACCCGATTACAATCTCGCCAAATTACAGATATTTCTTAAGCTCATTTATAAGCTCATCATACTCCGCGTCTGTCAAGGTCTTCTGCTTGGGATCCATTGCGAATGTGCCGCCCCATTCAAACTCGTCCTTGTATTTGGGCACGAGGTGGAAATGAAGATGATGACCTGTGTCGCCGTATGCGCCGTAATTGACCTTGTCAGGCGAAAATGCCTTGTGGATTGCCTCGGCTACGTGGTTTACGTCTGCAAAGAAAGCGTTCCTCTGTTCATCTGTAAGCTCTGTGATCTCGCTTACGTGATATTTGCTCGCCACAATCACCCTGCCCTTATGGCTCTGCTCCTTGAAAAGATACACTTTAGTCGCGTCAAGCTCGCAAATCTTGATTCCAAACTTCGCCACCAATTCACCCTCAACGCAATATGAACAATTATTGTCTATCATAATGAAATACCTCCGTTTCTACTGCAATATATTTATGGTTATTATCCTTATACATATATAATCATAAAAACCTATTCAATAATATAAAATCTAATCACATATAAACTTTTACCGCTACGCATTTTTCAGCTTTTCAAAATGCCTCTCCAAAAGCGCCAC
Source organism: uncultured Lachnospiraceae bacterium (assembly GCA_947625775.1). Taxonomy (GTDB): domain Bacteria; phylum Bacillota; class Clostridia; order Lachnospirales; family Lachnospiraceae; genus COE1. The sequence goes on from CANQPM010000011.1 coordinate 54,095, forward strand.
TACCTCATCTTTGTCCGACAGCTTATCAAGTATCACCACAGAACCAAAACAGTCGTCATACTGAAAAATAAGCTTATACGGATCGCCCTTTATCATAAACTGCGCATCGCCCTCATACGGCTGGAACATTTCCTTTCCGTATTCGTCCGCTATGCTCTGCGCAAGCATCTTGACAGGATCAGAGCCATACTTATAATTTCCCGCCGTATCAAGCACTATCCAGCCGTCCTCTTCAGTAATCATATTTATCTTATATAACACTTAAAATCCCTCATTTCTGTCAAACTTATGTCAGTCCATCTCACTTTACTCGAATATCCAAAGCATAAAGGCATCACCCAACCACAAGTGATGCCCTTATCTGTCGCCCCTTACGCCTTCTTTATCACTTAAAGCGTCAAGAGGCGGAAAGAACGCCCGCCCTTGGCGTTCTTTTAAAAACTTAGCAAGTCTTAGAGTGCGTCTTTTAAAAACTTAGCAAATCTTAGGGTGCGCCTTTCGCGCCCTTAGAGTTGCTTGGTTTTTTGATCTTAGAGTTGCTTAGTTTTTTATTTCTGAACAAGATGTATCGCAAATCCGCCGATTTCCTCATCTAAGTAAATCGCCGTAAGCTTGCCGTTCTTAACTACAGCCGAGTCCTCAATAAACTTAACGCCCTTTACAGACTCAAGGTAATTCTTAGCGCGCGCTACGCTGTTTGTGCCGATAGCGATATGTCCGTTCTTGCCGCGGCCTATCTTCTTCATAGCCTCTACCTCGATGCCTGCGAATATTGAGCTGTTGCCAGGCTTCTTTGTAAATCCAAAGAGCTCGTCATATCTTGCGGCTACGCTGTCAGCTGCAGCCTCGTCCTCGCAGTTTACGCCAATATGCCTAAGCTCAAAGCCAAGCATTGTCCTTACAGCTTCCTCTGTGAGAGCCTGAATTTCATCATATTTTCCAGCAGCTACGAGATCCTTCTTAACCATCCAAGAACCGCCACAGGCGATAATCTTGTCAAATGCAAGATACTCGCAGATATTCTTTGCTGAAATGCCGCCTGTAGGCATAAACTTCATCTGTGTATAAGGCGCTGCCATAGACTTAATCATATTTAAGCCGCCAGCCGCCTCTGCGGGGAAGAACTTGACAACCTCAAGCCCAAGCTCGATAGCCTGCTCAACATCTGAAGGATTTGCCGTACCAGGAGTAACAGGAACGCCCTTATCAATACAATACTTAACAATCTTGGGATTTAAGCCTGGGCTTACGATAAACTTCGCACCCGCGTTTACGGCACGGTCAACCTGCTCTGTAGTGAGCACTGTGCCTGCGCCTACAAGCATCTCAGGGAACTTGCTTGACATAATTTTAATAGATTCCTCTGCCGCCGCTGTCCTGAACGTAACCTCAGCGCAGGGAAGTCCGCCCTTTACAAGCGCCTGCGCCAAAGGTTCAGCGTCTTTAGCGTCATCTAATACAACAACAGGAACAATGCCTATTTTACTGATTTTCTCCAATACTTCATTCATTTTAATCTTACCCCTTTCTAACATCAATTTATTTTTAAATGATTATGAAACGTACCCTCAATTGCACAAATTTCCAAGCCTGCAGCTTTTGCAGGCTCAGAAATTCTTTTGATCTTATTTAGGCTGTTTGCCGATGTAAGCAAGTATGCCTCCGTCTACATAGAGGATATGTCCGTTTACGCCGTTTGAAGCGTCTGACGCGAGGAATACTGCAGGTCCGCCAAGCTCGTCAGGCTGAAGCCATCTGCCTGCGGGTGTCCTGTTTACAATAAACTGATCAAACGGATGTCTGCTGCCGTCAGGCTGTTTCTCGCGAAGCGGCGCTGTCTGCGGTGTCTCGATGTAGCCTGGTCCAATGCCGTTGCACTGAATATTCTGGTCGCCGTACTCAGACGCTATATTCCTTGTGAGCATTTTAAGACCGCCCTTTGCAGCCGCATAAGCTGAAACTGTCTCGCGGCCAAGCTCTGACATCATAGAGCAGATGTTTATAATCTTGCCGTGTCCTTTTTTAATCATTGAAGGGATAACTGCCTTTGAAACGATAAACGGAGCGTTGAGGTCAACGTCGATAACCTGTCTGAACTCTGCCGCTGTCATATCGCACATAGGTATTCTCTTGATAATGCCCGCATTGTTTACGAGGATATCAATAACACCTACCTCTTTTTCAATCTTTGCAACGAGCTCATTTACAGCCTCCTCGTTTGTAACGTCGCATACATAGCCGTGAGCCGTGATGCCAGCTTCCTTATATGAAGCAAGTCCCTTGTCAACAAGCTCCTGCTTAATATCATTAAATACGATTGTTGCCCCTGCCGCTGACATAGCCTTGGCAATGGCAAAACCTATGCCGTAAGATGCGCCTGTTACTAAAGCTACTTTGCCTTCAAGTGAAAATGGATTACTTGCCATAATTTTATTCCTCCTAAATTTTTTATTTTTACTTCTATAAAATTTTCACAATCTTAAATATATCGCAAAATTGCCGTTTTCTGCATTTTTGCTGCTGAAACTCAAGACTTCTCAGCCTGTACACTTACAGGCTGAGAATATCTTTTCGGCTTTTTATCTCTGTACACGTCCTGATGCATCTCCGCCTGCCAGAGTCTCAACCTCTTTCCTTGATACGAGGTTAAAGTCTCCAGGGATAGTATGCTTCAATGCAGATGCAGCTACGCCAAACTCAAGCGCATTCTTGAAATCCTTGCCGTCAAGGAGACCGCAGATTACGCCGCCTGCAAATGAGTCGCCGCCGCCGACACGGTCAACGATAGGATGAATGCTGTACTGCTTTGAGTGATAAAATTCCTTTGTATCTCTTGAATAAATGCATGCAGACCAGCCGTTATCTGATGCTGAATGGCTTACTCTCAATGAAGAAATGCAATATTCAAAGTTGTAGTCAGCTACCATCTGTTCAAAGATTGACTTGTAACCCGCAAGCTCCAGATCGCCGCTTGTAACGTCTGTGTTGCCTGGCTTGTAGCCAAGTACGAGCTCTGCATCTTCCTCGTTTCCGATGCATACGTCAACATACTGCATAAGGTTCTTCATAACCTTCTGCGCCTTCTCTGAAGACCAGAGCTTCTTTCTGAAGTTCAAGTCTACTGAAACCTTAACGCCGTGCTTTTTAGCAGCCTTTAAAGCTTCCTCTGTGAGAACTGCAGCAGCGTCTGATACAGCGGGAGTAATGCCCGTGAAATGGAACCAGTCAGCTCCCTCAAAAATCTTGTCAAAATCAAAGTCAGCAGCCGTAGCCGTAGAGATAGAAGAATGAGCCCTGTCGTAAACTACCTTTGAAGGACGCATAGCAGAGCCAGACTCCAAATAATAAATGCCAAGTCTCTCGCCGCACTTAGCGATGTTTGTGGTGTCTACATTGTACTTTCTGAGAGCAGCAATAGCGCACTCGCCAAGCTCGTTATCAGGCACTGCCGTAACGAAGCTTGCGTTATGTCCGTAATTTGCAAGCGATACAGCCACGTTTGCCTCGCCGCCGCCATAGTTGATGTCAAACTCATCTGCCTGAATGAATTTCTCGTTGTTGGGTGTTGAGAGTCTCAGCATAATCTCGCCCATTGTAACTACTTTCTTTGCCATAATTAAAATTCCTCCATTTTATAATTTATTTTTATTATTTTTATCATTGATTGTTTTAAAATGACGCCGCTTTATATTTTTGCTTTCTTTTTATAATGTAACGCCCTGCTTAAATATCGCCATGTCATGGAAGCCCGCAAGCTCGCTCTTGACCTCTTTGCCCGAAGCAATAGCAACCACCTCGTCAAAGAGCCTCTTGCCTGCCGCATCCAAATCCTCGCCCTCCGCGACTACGCCGGCATTGAAGTCAATCCAATTGTCCTTCTTGCCCGCAAGCCTTGAATTGCTCGAAATCTTCATGGTAGGCACAGGACATGCAAACGGCGTGCCTCTGCCCGTGGTAAACAGCACGATATGCGCTCCGCTTGCCGCAAGCGCTGTTGCTGCTACAAGGTCATTGCCTGGCGCACTGAGAAGATTAAGCCCTGGCGTGCTTACAACCTCGCCGTAGGCAAGCACTCCCTTTACAATAGCGCTGCCTGACTTCTGCGTGCAGCCAAGTGACTTGTCCTCGAGAGTCGAGATGCCGCCCTTTTTATTGCCCGGTGAGGGATTTTCATATATTGTCTGGTTGTGACTCTTGAAATAATTCTTAAAATCGTTAATCAGGTCAACCGTCTTGTCAAACAGCTCCTTGTTTGCGCAGCGGTTCATAAGGATTGTCTCCGCACCGAACATCTCGGGAACTTCGGTCAGTATGGTTGTACCCTTTTTGCTAATAAGAATATCTGAAAAGCGCCCTACTGTAGGATTTGCCGTGATGCCTGAAAATCCGTCGCTGCCGCCGCACTTCATGCCGACGACAAGCTTTGATACACTTATCGGCTCTCTCTTGAACTGAGCGGCATATTCGGCAAGACCTTTTACAATCTCGACGCCCTCTGCTATCTCGTCGTCGCTTTCCTGTGCCACGAGGAATTTAATCCTATCAGAATTGATTTCCCCCATATAGCCCTTTAAAACATCAATGTTGCTGTTCTCGCAGCCAAGTCCCAGCACAAGCACTCCGCCTGCGTTCGGGTGGTTTATGAGATTGGCAAGTATCTGCCTTGTGTGCTCCTGATCGTCGCCCATCTGCGAGCAGCCGTAAGGGTGCGGGAATGCGCATACCGCCTCGATATTTTCCCTCACAAGCCCTTGTGAAAGCTCGGCGATTTTGCTTGCCACATTGTTTACGCAGCCAACTGTCGGTACAATCCAAATCTCATTTCTTACGCCTACCTTGCCGTTGTCACGGTTGTAGCCCATAAAGGTCACGTCGTCGGTAAATTTCTCCTCCGCAAAGCTTGGCTCATATGTGTATTCAAGCAAATCCCCGAGACCTGTCTTGATATTGTGGGTATGAATCCATTCGCCCTTTTTTACGGCTGCTGTCGTGTTGCCGATTCTAAAGCCGTATTTTATGACGGGCGTACCCTCGGGCATATCACAAAGTGCGAATTTATGCCCCGCGGGGATTTCCATTGTGGTCGTAACGCTCTCGCCGTTTACATTTACCGTAGTATTGGCGGGAATAACCTCCAGCGCTACAGCCACATTATCGTTTTCATTTATTTTAATTAAATTTGCCATTTAAACCCCCATATGACTTTTATTTAAAATTCTTCTCCAAAGCCTTTCTCATGCCGAGTGTCCTGATGTCTTCAAGATAAGAGGCTACCGCGTCGGCAAGTCCTGCAACCTTTGTCAGATCCTGGCCGTGGAAATCCGCGTTGCTAAGGTACAGATCCGTAAACTCCTTTGAGGGCTTAGAGCTGTTTGCCGCAAAGAACTCAAGCACTGCCGCGTCGTCAAGGATATTGTACTCCTGTCCGTCCCTGTGTCCGATAAGCGCCTTCTCACGGATCTCGCTGCCTGTATAGAATGCCATGAGCGCCGCGATTGAGAAGGTAAGGTGCTTGGGAAGCTCGCCCTTTCTGTTAATGTACTCAAGCAATGAAGGAAGGCATCTTGCTCTCCACTTTGATACGGAGTTGAGTGAAATTGAAAGGAGCGCATGCTTTATATACGGATTCTTAAATCTGCCGTCTACTGCCTCTGCGAAGTTAATCAGGTCTTCCTTGGGAAGGTCGAGTGTCGGGATAACTTCATTATAAATCGTGTCATGCATAAATTTGCCGATTATCTCGTCTTCCATAGACTCTCTTACATAATCGTTGCCAGCAAGATATGACGCAAGCACGAATGAGGTATGGGCGCCGTTTAAAATGCGCACTTTCCTCTGCTTGTACGGTTTCTGATTGTCTGTGTATATTACGGGAAGTCCTGCGTCGGGAAGCGGAAGCTCCTTGCTTATATCCTTTGAGCTTTCGATTACCCACAGGCCAAACGGCTCGGCTGTAACCACGATATTGTCCTGATAGCCTAAGTCTTTCCAGATTTCCTCTGCCTCGTCTCTGGGATAGCCTGTAACAATGCGGTCTACCAATGTAGATGTGAATACGCATGCATCGTCAAGCCACTTGGTAAAGCCGTCCTCGAGGTTCCAGAGCTTTGCAAATTTTACGACGCACTCTTTCAGATGAATACCGTTGTCGTCAATGAGCTCTACGGGAAGAATGATAAGTCCCTTGTCTGTAGCTCCGTTGAAATGCTTATATCTTGTGTAGAGCAGCTTGCAGAGCTTGCCGGGATATGTCTTGGGAGGGTTGCTCTCGAATTTATCGCTGTCGTCGTAAACGATTCCTGCCTCTGTCGTGTTTGAAACAATAAATCTCAGGGAGTCAAGCTTTGCGTAGCCGTCGTACTTCTCATACTCTTTATAAGCGTCAACCGCGTCTGCAACGCTTGTGACTACTCTCTTGATTACTTTCGGCTCGCCGTCTACGATACCGCGCAGGCATACTGTGTACTGGCAGTCCTGATTGTGGAACATATCGAGATTTCCAAAATCAATGGGTTTTACCAGAACTATGTCGCCGTCGAATTTACCTGTTTCATTTGCTATGTCGATGAAGTAATCGACAAAAGCACGTAGGAAGTTGCCTTCGCCAAACTGAAGCACCTTAATAGGTCTTGTCTTTTTTCCGGTCTTAGCCGCGTTCAATAATTCCATTTTCTTATCTCCTATCAATTTATTGTTTGTAGGCGCTGTGGTGACATCAATATATGGTATTTTCTGTAAGCACTTACATATTAAATTTTATATCGTTTTAGTTAGAAAGTCAACTACCTTTAATTTGCTTTAGTAATTTCTTTAGAAATTTTTTGTAAACGGTTTCATTTATTTGTATTTGATTGCTACTCGGTCGCCCTGACAAAAATATACATCCCATTCAGACTCGCCTGCGTTTTCTGTTATGCCTCTATGTGTTGTCTGATTTTTTCTAGGGTTTTGGATTTTTTTATGCGGTCCTGCTGGTCTTGGGCGGCTACTTCCATGATGAATACGCTTATTTCCCAGAAGATGTGTTTTGTTTTTTCGTCCATTTTTCTGTATTCGATGCCTATGTTGTGAAGCTTTTTGGGGGCGTCGGGCATTACGGTTTTCAGGTCTGTGAGGGTGCTGGCTTCTGTGATTTCTATGAGTTTGAAAAGGTTTTCCGTGAAATTGTCAACCTGCTCTCTGCTCATGTCGTAAATCCACTGGTTGATTTTGTCGTAAAGCGCTTTGCGTGCAGGATCTGCGTCATTTGAGCGTACAAAGCTGTCACCTTCTACGCACCATGAGAGCGTCACGTGCTGGGATAGTCCGATTTGGGTGCTTTTTATGAGCGTATAGTCTGTTCTTGTTTCCATGAGAAGTCCGACGAATGAGCCGTCGGGGACTATTTTGAAAATTTTGTCCCTGATGCTGTCGTAGTCGAGATGTTTCATAAATTCGGGGTGAAAGCCGGGACCGTCCATATCGTAGATGCGCGCTATTTTATGTTTTACATGGTCGTCGCAGCACATGGCGGCGTACACGGCGAGGTTGCCGCCTTTGGAATGTCCGCCCAGATACAGTCTTAGATTTTTGCGCTTGGTGAAATGCTCCGCGATGTGGTTTAGATATTCCGCGCTTCTGATTTGCGCTCCTACAGGCGCCCTGCATGCCATGTAAAAATCTTCTTTCCAGCCTACAAGCTCGTCGTCGGTTCCTCTAAATGAAACAAATACGTCTCCGTTTCCCAATACAAAGGTGACTGCGCCAAACTGCACTGCGCTGTCGTTGTCTATTTCGTGTACGTAAAAGCAGGCGCGGGCGCTCCTGTAGCGGCGTGAGCTTGTCACTTTTTCAAAAAGCTCACGGTTTTTTTCAAGCTCCCATTTTACTGAAATAAAATTTTCCTTGTCGATTTCGCGCCCCAAATCCTCAAGCTTTATGGATGCGGGCGCTTCCTCAAGCGTCGGCACTATGCCGTCATAGACATAGTATGACAAGTGCGATAAAATCAGCCCGTCAAGCTCGCACATTGGCTTTTCCACGAAGGTATAGCCTCCAAATTCATCTATATATGAGATAACGTTTCCCATTGCAAAGTATCCTCCCTTCATTGCTTATGTTCTGCAAGTTATTAAATAAAATCTCGCAAATGCCTATTAAGATTCGGCTACAGGCATTGCTCAATATAGCTCGCCGTCATAATACTGCAGCAGCAGGCTGACAACTCCGTCATACTGCTTTCTGCCCTCCTCGACGCCGTTTAATTTCAGCACTGTGTCTGTAAACATATTTGAAACCTCCCTCACTGTCTCCGTTTTTATGACTGCCTTCTGCTCCACCTTGGCATTCTCTGCGGGGGTGAGGAAAATGTTGTCGTGGCTTACCAGACTGTTTATTTGGGCGTGGTCTTTATAAACCGCCGCGTCTTTGCCTATTGAGTAGTAAAATTCGTTGTTGACATAGTTCAGCACGCTTAGATAACCGCTGTACTGCATAAATTTATCGTCTGATTTTATGCAGGCAAGATAGCCTATCATATTCGCGTCGTCCTCGTTTAGAAAGCCCTTTGTATGCGCAAGCTCGTGGCAGACCGTCACAGGCACGTTTGCAATGTACATCATTGAATTGATGTTTGCCTCCATTGAAAACGGAAAATAGTAGCCCATTATGTTTTGCTGCGTGAAAAAGGCGGACATTTTCAGATACTTGGGCGTCACATAATATCCGTTTAAAAGCTCATATTCCGCGCCCAGATTCCGCATTGCCTCCTGTGACAGCGAAAATAAGTCCTTGTCATAAATTATATAGCCATATTCGTCACGCGTAAAGGCTGGCGCAAGTTCATTGCAGCGCATGACTATGTAATCGCGCAGGGCAGCAAGTTCTTCATTTGAGTACATTTTTTTACCGCTCTCATTATTTCCGCCGACGTCGCTGTCCCCGTTTTTTGCACTGTCATATGTAAGATAGCGCTGTTCAAAATCGGGCGCATGGTAAAATATGGAACAGTTTAATGTCATAATCCAGCACACCGCCCAGAATATCCATGCATACGCTCCCCAATATAGCCTGACTGCTTTTTTATGCTTATCTTTTCTGATTAAGCTCCAAAAAGAAAGGACTACTCCGAACACGGTCAAAAGCACTGCCAAAACCAGCATTATCTCGCCTGCGCTAAACGGCAGAAGGCTTGTGAGCCGCCCGTATGTATTCACTATGACCGGCAGGACGTATCTTATATGCCAGTCGCAGAAATCTGGGCTGTTCCATGCCAGAATATTTATGAGTATTACCAAAACCAAGCCGCCAATGTATATTTTTCTGCGCATTTACATCACCGCTCCCATTACTTTTGCGCGCAGCAAAGCATTTAAGTATCTGCGAAAAAGTCCTGTCTAGTTAGGCAGAACATACTCCGCATATCTTCCTGCGTCCCTGACCGTCAGCCGCGCCCTCATATATATGCCGTCTTCCCTGTAATCCGTCTCGTACACGGCGGCATTTTCAGTCAAATATGACATTATATCGCCCCTTTTATACGGTATCAACAGCTCACATTCCCTGTACCCGCCTGAAAGCTTCTGCTCTATAAGCGACAAAAGCGCGTCGATGCTGTTTTCGGATTTTGCACACATATACAGCTTGTCCTCGCCATAAATTGTAGCAAGCTGCCCCATTCCGCACAAATCCGCCTTGTTGAAAATATAGAGCATCGGAATATTGCCCGCACCCAGTTCTTTGAGCGTTTCGTTTGTAACCCTCATGTGCTCTGTATGGTTTTCGTCTGAATAGTCAATCACCTGCAAAAGCAGATCCGCCTCACGTACCTCGTCAAGCGTCGAACGGAACGCCTTTATCAGACTGTGCGGCAGATTTGAGATAAATCCGACAGTGTCTGAAAGCAGGAAGGCATTTCGGTTTGGCGGCGATATTTTTCTGACAGTAGTGTCAAGTGTCGCAAAGAGCATATCCTTTTCAAGCACCTGCTTTTTCTCATTTTCTTCAAACGCCGAGAGCAGCAGGTTCATAATGGTTGACTTGCCCGCGTTTGTATAGCCGACAAGCGCCACACGCGGAAGGTCTGACGCTGCGCGCTGCTTGCGCTGTGTTTTTCTCTCCTCAGATATGGCTGCAAGCTCGCGCCGCATTGTGGCAAGGCGCTGTTCAAGCCGCCTTCTGTCAATCTCTATTTTCTTTTCACCCGCGCCTCTGCTGCTCATAGCGCCGCTCGTGCCGCCCTGCCTTGAAAGCGCTTTATGCAGACCGACAAGACGCGGGAGCATATATTGAAGCCTCGCAACCTCCACCTGCAGCTTTGCCTCCCTTGTCTTGGCGCGGCTTGAAAATATTTCCAGTATAAGCGTGGTTCTGTCCATAACTGGATAGTCCAGCTTGTTCTGCAGGTTTCTTAGCTGTACAGGCGTCAGTCCGTTGTCAAAAATGATTATGTCCGCTTCCAGCGCGTCTGCCATTTCGCGCGCCTCCACGACCTTGCCGCTGCCTATGTATGTGGCTGTGTTTGCCCGCTCCATATTCTGCTCGATACGGCCTGCGACCTCCATGCCGCACGCTTCGGCAAGGCTTGACATCTCATTCATTGCAAGCTCAAAGGCGCTGGCGCTTTTATCTATGTTTACGCCTATTATCAGTGCTCTTTCCATATAAATATAAATCTCCTGTCTTTAAATGTGAGGGAAGCTTGGGGCGGGATTATAGTGTTATGAATATATTATAGTTTATTTAGATGTATTTGTAAAATAGGAAAATTTGGACAATGCAGAACGTTTTTCAGTTTTCAGGCTTGTTTGGGGAATATGCGAAATATATAAAATTTTTAAATTTTTTCCTTGACATTTACAGTGCGTATAAGTATAATAAACTTTGTCAGTTAAAGCGGGGTGTGGCTCAGTTTGGCTAGAGCGCCACCTTAGGGAGGTGGAGGCCGCAAGTTCGAATCTTGTCACTCCGACTTCGCAAGATAATAAATACCGCAGAACCATTGGTTCTGCGGTATTTTCGCGTTATAAGCCAAATCCTAAATGGAGCAAAAATTTCCAAAGCATACTAACATCCAAACTTTTTATTCAAAAGCTCTGCAACCGCCCCTGGCTTTTTTATCATTTCCGTAAAAAAAGATACCACCTTATCCCCAAGCACAGATTGCGTGATGTCTGTGCCGAATATGTCCGCGCGCTGTAATATCGGCGTTATCACGGTGCGCACATCACAGCTTTCCCCAAGCTTTATATCAGCAAGAAGCGGCATCAGGACTTCAAGCATAGGATCGGGACTCGGCGTAAAGGCATTGCCGTTATCGTCTATGCCCATCAGATATCTGAGCCACCCCGCAAACACAAACGGTATGCCTTCAAGCGTGTCCAGTGACAGCTCCTTTGAGGCTTCATACGCCTTGATTGTCTCACCGAAGCGTATCGGCAGCTTCTGCGATGTGTCTGTGGCAATTCTCTGCGGCGTATCGGGCATAAACGGGTTTGGAATACGCGTATTCACTACCTCATCAATGAATTTCTTAGGGTCTAAAATGCCGGGATTCACCACTACGGGCAGCCCCTCCTGATATCCTATCCGCTCTACAAGCCTTCTTAATGCGGGATTTTTCATCTCCTCAGAAATAAGCTCATACCCCAGCAGGCAGCCGAATACCGCAAGCGTGGTGTGAAGCGGGTTAAGGCAGGTGCAGACCTTCATCTTTTCCACCTTGTCAACTGTCTCCCTCGTGGTGAAGATTACGCCTGCGTCCTCCAGCTTAGGGCGCCCGTTTGGAAAAGCGTCTTCAATCACAAGGTACTGACATTCTTCCGCGTTTACAAACGGCGCTGCCCATGTATTTTTGTCCGTCACTATCTTTTCCAGATCTTCTATGTTGTCCGCTGCCAGCAGGGCCTCCACCTTGGGATCTGGCCGCGGCGTAATCTTGTCAATCATGCTCCACGGGAAGGACAGACGCGAAGAATCATTTACGTAATCCATAAATCCCTCCTCGGCTATGCCTGATTTTGTCCATGCTTTTGCGAATGCAGTCACGGCTGCCTTTAGTTTATCACCATTGTGCGAGCAATTGTCCATGCTCACAAGCGCGAGCGGCAGCCTGCCATGAAGATACCGCTCATATATCAGCGCGCATACCTTTCCCAGATAGCTTTTGGGATTTTCAAAGCCGTTTTCCATATCGCTTTTGACTGCGGGCAGCATATTTCCCTTGCCGTCAACAAGGCTGTAGCCCTTTTCAGTGATGGTAAAGCTTGCCATCTTTAATGATTTTGCGGTAAAAATCTCCTTTAAGCGTGAAAATTCTCTTTCATTTTCACTGTCCAGAATAAGCGATTCAACTATGCTGCCAATCACTGTTTTTTCAATCTCCCCGCTGCTTTTGAGCGTCACGAGAATGCTGTAATCGTCATGAGGGCGGTTCATTTTTTCTATGATTTCATAGTCAAAGCCCTCAGCAACGATAAGCCCTGTCGTGCTCTTTCCCTCCTCGATAAGCTGCTGCATCAGATTTGCCTGAAACGCGCGGAAGATATTGCCCGCGCCAAAATGAATCCACTCTGGATTGCGCCTTGTGTTTTCCGCCAGCTTTTCCCTGTCATACGTAGGCACATAATACCCTGCTTTTCTCCAAGCTTCTCTATCCTTTAACCCTTCTCTGTTTAATCTCATATCAATTCTCCCTTCCGCTGCCATATAAGCCCAAGCAAGCACAAAAAACGCCGCCCTTGCGTTTTTCTAAACATTTAGAAACACTTAGGCTGTCCTTTGCAGCCTTAGTGTTTCTTAATGTTTTGTTTTTGTATGGCTTCCCAAAGTCCGTTTAAGTACGCCGCTCCAAGCGCCCTGTCATACAGCCCATAGCCCGGCATAGCAACCTCATCCCAGATCATACGCCCGTGGTCGGGGCGGATAGGTCCGTCAAAGCCTATATCATACAGCGCTTTCATAATCTCATACATATCAAAGCTGCCGTCCGCGGACAAATGAGCCGCCTCCTCAAAATCCCCAGGGTAATTGTGCTTAAGATTGCGCACATGGGCAAAATGTATGCGCCCTTTAAGCGCGCGAATCATTCCCGGCAGGTCATTTTCAGGATTTGTGCCATATGAGCCTGAGCAGAAGGTAACGCCGTTGTGCCTATTGTCAACCATCTTCATCATGCGCTGCAGATTCGGCAGATTTGTAATAATGCGCGGCAGCCCAAATACGCTCCATGCGGGATCGTCGGGGTGGATTGCCATATTTATGTCATATTTGTCGCATACGGGCATAATCGCCTCGAGAAAATATTTCAGGTTTGCAAAAAGCTTTTCCTCGTCAACGTCCTGATACAGCGCAAAAAGCTCCTTTATCCGCTCCATGCGCTCAGGCTCCCAGCCGGGCATTACAAAACCGTTTGTGTCGCCTGAAATTGACTCAAACATTTTTTCTGGATTTAACTTATCTACAGCCTCCTGATTATATGCAAGCACTGTAGAGCCGTCGGGGCGCTTTCTCGCAAGCTCTGTCCTTGTCCAGTCAAAGACAGGCATAAAATTGTAGCATACCATATGTATGTCCTCCTGCCCCAGCTTTTCCAAGGTCTTGATATAATTATCAATGTATTTGTCCCTGTCGCTTGAGCCAATCTTAATTGAGTCGTGCACGTTGACGCTCTCTATCCCCGCAATATGCATTCCATGCGCCTCTACCTCCGCCTTGCGCGCCCGTATCTCATCCATGCTCCACTCATCGCCGGGCGCTGTCTCATACAGCGTCGTGATGACGCCCTTCACTCCCGGTATCTGCCGTATCTGCTGTAAAGTCACCGAGTCCGACCTGCTACCGTACCACCTCAATGTCATTTCCATAATTAATGCGCCTCCGTTTCATTTTATTTTATATAAGTAATTGCAGAACTCCATTCAATAACATAAAAGCAATAGAAAACGCACTCCGCGAACTTTCTATCGTTATAAATAATGGCAGCCGCAAACAAGACGACTGCCACTTTTCTACTTTTCAATAAAATTATATTTGAGCCAGTTTTTGCAAAGCTCCATCCACTGCTCGCACTGCGGATCTATCTCCTTGCGCTCGGGTATAGCCGCCGTCTCCTTTGTCGCCAGAGCATAGCCATGACCGCCGTGGGGAAATACATGGTATTCAAAATTTATGCCCGCGCGCCTGAGCGCTGACGCAAACAGGAGTGAATTTTCAAGAGGCACTGCACCGTCTTCAAAAGTATGCCACATAAACACAGGCGGCACATTTTCAGTCACCTGCTTTTCAAGGCTGAGCTTTACTTCAAGCTCGTGCGACGCCTTTTCGCCCATAAAGTTTACAAACGAGCCGACATGGGCATACTCGCCCGACGTGATAACGGGATATGCCAGAATCAAGCCGTTTGGCTTATAGCTTTCCTTGGAAATATTCATCTCCTTTTCAAGCCACTCCTCATGCCAGAAGCACCCGAGGCTTGCCGCCAAATGTCCTCCCGCCGAAAAGCCCGCCAGTATGATTTTGTCCTTGTCTATCGCAAGCTCGTCAGCGCGCTTTCTGATAATGCTGACCGCCTTTGCAAGCTCTAAAAGCTCCTGCGGATATTCTACGCCGTCCTTTGAAATGTCGTACCAGAGCACTGCCGCATGGCAGCCCGCCGTGAGAAAATTGAACGCTATCGGCTCGCCCTCCCTTACAGACACATGCTCATATCCGCCGCCTGGGCACACAAGCACTATCGGACGCCTGCGCAGCCCGTATGTCGCGGGATAATCCTCCTGAATGTACAGCGAAAGCGATGCCTGAACCGCCCCGTCCATGTCCAGCTTAATGTTTTCGTATTTCATATTAATCCCCCATTCTTAATGCACAGTATGAAAAATTTATTTTTCACACTATCCCAGTTTCGCTTTAGCGGCTCAAATCATTCCCCAAACGCTGCTCTTGCATTTTGTCTAAATATTTTATTTGTATATTACCTCTCTGCCCTTTTGAGCTATCGCGATATATGTCTTGCCCTCATTAAGCTGTATCTCATTGCCAAAGTCATCATAATACACCGTTGGAGAATAGTCGTCTGTCTTCTGCCAAGTCACATGTATGCACTTACCCTTGGTAAAGTAATATCCATCCTCCGTGATGTCATAATTCTGGAAATAAAGATACCCTTTTGCGTCAAGCTTTGTCCATTTTGTATTCTGCACGATCACATTTGCAAATTTAAGCTGCTCACCGTTCAAAGCATCCGTCTGAGGCTTGCCATGCAAAGATTTATAATAAAGTCCGTCATCAGGATTGTACACAAACGAACTTTTCGTATAAGTGAAAATCTTTGACAGGTCTATTGTATTTGCTGTCGCTGCCGCTGCTCCATACTGCTCCAATGTGTTTACACCCTCCGCAAAGGTGAAATGCTTTGCATTGTAATATTCAGGTCTTACTGCCGTCGAATAGCCAAGCTCAGCGCACGCATTTATAATTCCCGCCGCGCTTGTATAGGCATTGTGGGGCGCTTTTTTGTCCGTAGTTCTAAAAAATGCGCCAGAACCTGGTGCGCCACCGCCAACCCCGTACTGCGCTGTGCCTGTAATATTGTTTATGTCTGGCGCGGTAATCCTGTCCTTCATATATACTACGCCGCCAAAATGCACAAGCAATGCGTCCCATTCCGTAGCCTCAGGGATATAATACGCCCTGCAGCTTCTCACATTTCCTATCTGCGAGAGTCCTGCCCAGTCATCAATAATCGCCATCTGGCGCGAAATCTCGCCCTCCTCCATAATCTCATAGAGAACCTTTGCATGGCTTATGCCATATGACGGCTGCGCCGTCTTGTCTGTCGGCATCATTATGGCGATTGGCCTTAACGCCGCCTGCTCGGGCGTAACCCATTCGTTCGTATATACGCTTCTGACATACGCGGGAGTTTCCAGCGGCAAAGGCATAGTGGAAATGTCAGTATCGCCCTCCGCCGCATATACCTCTGAAAGCCCTGCCTGTCCTAAGTTAAACGGACCTGCCGCAGCTATTGCCATAGCCATTGCGAGTCCCATTGCCGCTCCCTTATTTGCCGCTTTTTTTATCAATATCTTTTTTTTCATAAAAATCTCCTATCCTTAATCTAATATATTTGATGTAAAATTCTGCCTTCCTGCCTCAATTATTTTCCACGGCGCGTTTCAGCTTTGCCTTTAGCCTCTGCAGCGCGTTGTCCGTGGATTTGGCATCGCGCCCCAGCACCTTTGATATCTGCGAATATGACATTCCTGTCAGATACAGGTCAAGCACCTGCTTTTCAAAGCCGCTCAGCTCCTTGGAAATAATCGCCTCTATCTGCTCGACATTTTCCTTGTCTATGAAAAGCTCCTCGGGATTTGTCTGTATCCCCGAAATCAGCAGGTTTACAAGCTCCGTGGTATCGCCGTCGCTTTCATTCTCCCTTGCATCGGCGTAAAGCGACACATATGAATTAAGCGGCGTGTGTTTTTTCCTGCGCGAGGACTGCACGGCGTTGTACATCTGGCGCGACACGCATAAATCCGCAAACGTGTAAAAGCTCGCGTCCCTGCCCGCGTCATAATCGCGCACAGCCTTGAAAAGCCCTATCATTCCCTCCTGTATCAGGTCGTCGCTGTCCGCCCCAAGTATATACATCGACTTTGCCTTTTTTCTGACAAGGTTTTTGTACTTGTCCATTATATAGTCAGTGATGCCGCTCTCGCCCTGCCTTATCCTGTCGATAAGCTCCTCGTCTGAAAAGGTTTCAAATCCAGATGCCATTTCCGCCTCACTTTTTCATCATTCTCTGGCGCACTATCTCATACGCAAGCACTCCCGCCGCCACCGACGCGTTTAGCGAATCAATATCGCCCTTCATAGGAATTGCGGCGTTAAAATCGCAGCTCTCCTTCACAAGCCTGCTCACTCCCGAACCCTCATTTCCTATGACAAGACCAACAGCTCCCCTCAAATCAAGGTCATACATCACGTCGCCGCCCATATCAGCGCACACAAACCATAAGCCCTCTTTTTTCAAATCCTCCATAGTCCTGACAAGATTTGTCACACGCGCTACGGGCGTATAATTCAATGCACCTGCCGACGCTTTAGCCACAGCCGCGGTAAGCCCCGCAGAGCGATCCTTTGGAATAATTACGCCGTGCGCGCCAGAAAGGTTTGCTGTCCTGATAATCGCCCCCAGATTGTGCGGATCTTCTATGCCGTCAAGCAGGAATATAAACGGCTGCTCGTCCCTTTCCCGCGCCGACTCCAATATATCCTCAACCTGCGCATATTCATACGCCGCCGCATACGCGATAACGCCCTGATGCTTGCCCGTGCTGCTTATCTGGTCGAGACGCTCCTTCGTCACATACTTTATAAAGGTATCGTGCTTTTTTGCCTCGCGCTTTATAGTCTGCATAGGCCCGTCCTGCGCCCCGTCAAGCATAAACAGCTTATCAATCGGCTTGCCCGCGCGAAATGCCTCGATAACGGCATTCCTTCCCTCTATCGTAAATTCTTCATATCTCATAATAATACTCCATTCACGCAAATACTTCGTCAAATCTCAATGCCCAGCAGCTCAATACCCTTTTTTACAAGCTCTATGGCACGCTCCGACCTGCCGCTCAAAAACAAATACCCGCAGACCGCCTCAAGCCCCGTCGCCTTCTTGTAATCCGCAAGACTGGCATTCTTAGCCGACGAATTAATCTTTGCATTTTTCCCGCGCCTGTAAATAGCCTGCTCCTCCTCAGTCATAAAATCATCATACAGCGCCTCAGCCATAGCCGCCTGCGTCTGCGCGCACACCAGCTTAATCGTATGCCTGTGCAGCTCCTCCACCGCACGCTGCCCCGTATCCACCACAATAGTGCGCATGATAATCTCATAAACCGCATCGCCAATATAGGCAAATGTCAGCGGCGAATAAGTCTTGATATCCACTCCGCCCCCGCCAAACGCCGCCCGTATCTGCGAAAGCATACCGTCATTCTCCATAACAAATCCTCATATCACTTCTTAAGCTCCCAGACAACACCTTCCCGCGTGTCTTTTAGCGTAACTCCCTTCGCCATCAGCTCATCCCTAATTGCGTCAGCCCTGGCAAAATCCTTCTCCTTTTTCGCAGCCTTACGCTCCTCTATCTTTCCAAGTATATACGCCTCAAACTCCGCATCAACTCCGCTGTCCGCCGCCTTCTTCTCGTGCGCCGCGGCAAGATCAAGCGACAGCACCTCATCAAAGCTCTCCGCCAGCGCAAACTTTGTCGCATCCGACATATCCGCCTTGAGCATATCATAAAGCACAGTTATCGCCATAGCCGAATTTAAGTCATCGCAAAGCGCCTCCTCAAACTGCGCCCTGTACTCATCAAATTTCCCCTTATCGACCTCGCCGCTCCTGTCAAGCGTGCCTATCCGCTTCACCAGCTTGTCATACGCCGCGCTCATGTTGTCAAGCACCTCATACGAAAATTCAAGCGGCTTGCGGTAATGCGACTGTAAACAGAAAAAGCGGTAAACAAGCGGATCATACCCCTTTTCCTCCAAAAGCGATACCGTGAGGAAATCTCCCTTTGACTTGCTCATCTTGCCCGACTTGTCATTCAAATGATGCACATGAAACCAGTAATTGCACCACTTATGCCCAAGATACGCCTCACTCTGCGCAATCTCATTCGTATGGTGCGGGAAAATATTGTCCACGCCGCCACAGTGAATATCCATATACTCGCCAAGATGCTTCATGCTGATGCACGAGCACTCAATATGCCACCCTGGATACCCAAGCCCCCACGGACTTTCCCATTTAAGCTCCTGATCCTCAAACTTTGACTTTGTAAACCAAAGCACGAAGTCGCTCTTGTTCCTCTTATTTTCGTCCTCGCCCACGTCATCGCGCACGCCGACAAGCAGCTCTTTCTCGCTCTGGCTCGAAAATACATAGTATTCCTTTAGCTTTGAAGTGTCAAAATATATATTTCCGCCGCTCTCATACGCATAGCCCTTTTTCAGCAATACCGTAATCATATGAATAAACTCGTCTATGCAGTTCGTGGCAGGCTCCACGACGTCAGGCGTCTTGATATTCAGCTTTCTGCAGTCGCTAAAAAACGCGTCCGTGTAAAATTTTGCTATCTCCATCACGCTCTTGTGCTCGCGCTTTGCTCCGCTCAGCATTTTGTCCTCGCCCGTATCGGCGTCGCTTGAAAGATGCCCCACGTCAGTTATATTCATAACGCGCTTGACGTCATAGCCTATATAGCGCAGCGTTTTTTCGAGCAAATCCTCCATTATGTAGCTTCTGAGGTTGCCGATATGCGCATAATGATATACTGTCGGCCCGCAGGTGTACATTGACACCTTTCCGTCATTATTTGGCATAAACCTTTCCACGCGCCTTGTGAGCGTATTGTAAAAGGATAGTTTGTTTTCCATTTTTGTCATTGTCCTCCATTCCTGCCGTCAAGCTCCTTCTGCAAAAGCTTAACCTGCTGTTCCAGCTCGATGATGCGGTTAATCATCTGCGAATTGGCGTATTTTAATTCCTTCAAATCCTCATTTACGGGATCGGGCAGATCGACCTGATTCAAGTCCTCGCGCACAAGCTTTTGGTTGTTGTGCCGTACTATGCGCCCTGGCACGCCCACTACGGTACAGTTTGGCGGCACCTCCTCAATCACTACGCTGCCCGCGCCGATTTTTGAGTTTTCGCCCACCTTGAATGAGCCCAGCACCTTTGCGCCCGCGCTTATCATTACATTATCGCCTATAGTCGGGTGGCGCTTGCCGTGCTCCTTGCCCGTGCCGCCAAGCGTCACTCCCTGATAGAGCGTGACATTGTTGCCGACAATTGCCGTCTCTCCTATTATAACGCCGTTTCCGTGGTCGATAAACAGATTTTCACCGATTTCCGCGCCTGGGTGTATCTCTATGCCTGTCTTTCGCACGGCGCGCTGCGACACCCACCTTGCCCAGAAATAATGCCCCGATTTGTATAGCTTATGCGCCACTCTATAATGCAGCATCACCTTAAAGCTCGGATAGAGAAAAACCTCCATGTTTGAATGTATTGCGGGATCGCGCTCGCGTATAACCCTTATTTCATTCCTTATATTTTTGAAAATGCCCATTTTAATTTCCGTGCCACCTTTGACGTCTTAGACTTCTTTAATCCACGGCAACCGCCGTGTTAAGCGCAATTTCCATCATCTGCGTAAATGAATTTTGTCTTTCCTCCGCTGTGGTCTCCTCGCCTGTCACAAGACTGTCCGATACGGTAAGTATCGCAAGCGCGTTTTTGCCGCAGCGAGCCGCGTTCATGTAGAGC
This sequence comes from uncultured Lachnospiraceae bacterium, assembly GCA_947625775.1. Classification (GTDB taxonomy): domain Bacteria; phylum Bacillota; class Clostridia; order Lachnospirales; family Lachnospiraceae; genus COE1. The sequence goes on from CANQPM010000011.1 coordinate 74,402, forward strand.
GCCGCCGCCTCCATCTCGATACAGAGCACTCCCATCTTTTTCCAGCTTTCATTTTCCGTCTTGTTGTCGCTGTAAAATGTATCTGAGGACAGGATATTACCGACATGGTAGTTTGCGTCTGCCTTTTCAGCCTGCGCGATTGCCTCCCTCATAAGCGGGTAGCTTGCTATAGGCGCAAACGTGCCTGTAAGCTGGTACTGGCTTGCGTAGTTTGAATTTGTGCATGCGCCCATTCCAATAACGATGTCGCGCACTTTTACTTTTTCCTGAATAGAGCCTGTCGAGCCAATTCTCATTATGTTTTCCACGTTGAAGAAATTGAACAGCTCATATGAATATATGCCTATCGTGGGCATGCCCATTCCGCTTGCCATTACGCTGATTTTTGTGCCTTTGTACGTGCCTGTGTAGCCTTGGATTCCCCTTATGTTGTTTACGAGCTTTGCGTTTTCAAGATAATTCTCCGCGATAAATTTTGAGCGGAGCGGATCGCCTGGCATCAGGACTGTCTTTCCAAAAGCATCTTTTTCCGCGTTTATGTGTGGTGTTGTAATCATAATTCTTTCCTCCGATTTCTTAAATTTTTATTAAATTTTTAACCTTTGAAAAACTTCAAAGCGTTTTGCAAGCACTATATTTACCGCAAAAGTTACGCCCAGCCTCTAAATCTAATTTTCAGCGGACTCGCCCGCAAAATTTCCCGCGCACCCGCTGCAGCCTTCGCATTGCCGCCCTTCGGGAACCGGCAGGCTTATATCCCTCGGGCTTGCGAGCATGCATACCGCCTGCGCGGATATGCCCTTTCCCTCGCCTGTAAAGCCTAAGCCTTCCTCCGTCGTCGCCTTGACGTTTACCTGCGAAATGTCAATTTTTAGCGCATCAGCTATGTTTTGGCGCATTTGGTCGATATGCGGGCGCATCTTCGGCGCCTGCGCTATTATTGTGGCATCAATATTTTCTATGAAAAACATGTTTTCCTCTAAAAGCGCGCCAACCTTTTCAAGCAGCACAATGCTTGAAATGCCTCTGTACTGCTCATCAGTGTCTGGAAAATGCTTGCCTATGTCGCCAAGCGCCGCCGCCCCCAAGAGCGCGTCCATTATGGCGTGGAGCAGCACATCAGCGTCAGAATGTCCCAAAAGCCCCAGCTCATACGGTATCGTGACGCCGCCCATTATAAGCGGTCTGCCCTCCACAAGACGGTGTACGTCGTATCCCATTCCAATTCTCATAAAAACAACCTGTAACTTTTCGTTCCCTTCCTTATATTATGTATCATAAGCATTTGCGAAACTCTATTCGACAACATAGAATTTAGAACACATTTCGCAATTACCTAATTATGTATCAGTATTTGCAAAGTCTCTTTTTATATATAAAAACTGCCTGCTGCCTATTTTTTAATTTTCAACAAATCAAACCCTTCAAGCAGCGAAAGCACTATGCCAAAAAACCTGTCACAATCGCCCTCGCGCGCGCCCTCCATGTTTAGCGGCATCTGCGGATCGTGGAGCGACATGCGCAGCAGCAGCCATCCTTTTATGTCGTCCGTGTCAAATGTGATACGGACTCCTTCGTAGGAATTGGGCGCTATATCGTAGCCGCGTTGCCTTGCCCTTTCCTCAAATACACGCAGAGCCTCTTTTCCATAATCCGCAAAATTCTCGCAGTCTATTTTGAAACGGTACTCTCTTTCCTCAAAGCCTTTCTCAAAGCCTTCTATAAACGACGCAAGCGCCCTGCCTTCCTTCGCCGCCTTAGCCAGCGCAATCAAAAGCTTAACCGCCATATACGCGCCGTCGTCAAGAAAATAATTTTCACTCAGCGCGCCGTGTCCCGATGTCTCTATCGCAAGTGGCGAGACGATTCCCTCTTTATTCAGGCGGATTGACTCGTTTATCACGTTTTTGTAGCCGCGCATATATCTGTGGTGCTTCATTCCTATGCTCTCGATAAAGCGCGTAAGACGGTCGCTTGTCACTGAATCAGTGACTATAGTGCCGTTTGGATAGTCCTCCGCGATGATTGCCGTCATCATGGCGATTATCGCGTCGCGGTTTATCTCATCGCCGTTTGGCAACACTGCCGACATTCTGTCCACGTCCGTGTCAAAGATAATGCCTAAGTCCGCCTTATTGTCCAATACCGCCTTGCGGATTGATTCCATAGCCTGTTTGTTTTCAGGGTTTGGTATGTGGTTCGGGAATCTTCCGTCGGGCTCTAAAAACTGGCTGCCTGACGTGTCCGCGCCCAGCGGGTTTAATACCTTTTCCACAAAAAATCCGCCCGCGCCATTTCCTGTGTCTACTACTATATGAAGACCTTTTAGAGGTTTTTCATAGTCGGCTGCGTTTATGCTCTTTTTTATCTTATCCCTCAGAAACGCACAATATACTGAAAGCGTATCCGCCTTTTCCATAGTGGAAAGGTCTGCGTCCGCAGGCTGCAGGTCTGCCGCCGTCTTTAATATCGCCGTGATGTCGTCATGCTCCAAGCCGCCGTCCCTGTCAAAAAATTTGTAGCCGTTTCTGTTGAAAGGAAGGTGGCTTGCCGTAATCATCACGGAGCCGTCAAAACTGAACTCATCAAAAACCGTAGTCATAAACATTGACGGCGTGGACACCAAGCCGCAGGAATAAACCTTTGCGCCTGTCGCGGCTATTCCCTTTGCGACGGCTGTAAGCAGGCTGTTTGCCGTAATCCTTGAATCGTGCCCTATGCCTATGCGCAGCTTTGAGGTTTCTACGCCTTTCTTTTGGGAAAGCCATCTGGCAAAGCCGCCTCCTATGCGGTTACCCGCCTCCTCTGTGAGATTTACGCTTTCGCCATCCACGCCCTCACACGCAATGCCGCGGATATCGCTGCCGTTTTGGAGCTTCATAATGTCGGACATATCCTTCTCCTTTCTGCCGCCTTGGGAAACTGCTGCCCTAGGGGCGGCTTATGCTCTTGACTGTATTTGTTATAAATATAACATAAATTACATATAAATGGAATAACAAAAACGAATAAAAAAACAGCATTTGTTTTTATTATAATAAATCCATTATAATCATCTGGCATTAAAAAAGCACTGTTTTGCGGCGTTTAAACAGTGCTTTTTTATCAGTTTTAATACAAATAAATATTATTTTTTATTAATTAAAGTAGTCCAAATTGCCTTCAAGCCATTCTTCACATTCCTGTGCAAACCAATCCACATAAGAGCCCAATCCTACTCCTGAAAACAAATATAGTTTACCATCCATTATCCAAGCCTCATAATCTGGCAACCATACACCACGCAGGCCATATGTTTCAACCTGATATTCGGAATAATCCTCCTCCCACGCTTCCTCACTGCTGACAAGCTTGGCAAACTCAGAAGATGTTTCTGGTATAAATGCGTAATTAGCAACCCACACAAAGTTATTCCCATTCTTTGTAATAATTTTCGTCAACGCGCTGTCAGGATTTTCTGCCATATACTTAGTTATGCTTGCTTTGTACTCATCTACGCTATATGAAAGATCTGATTCATCAGTATAAAGATATGTTTCCCCATATGCTCCTGTATCCATTTTCATTTCCTGGGCATAACGCTGCTCGCCCGTTGCGACATCGGCATAATTGTTTAACACGCCTAATTGATAGCCTTCACTCTCAAGAGTAAAAAGGAAATACCCCTCCCCCGTCTGTGAATTTTGAATAATCAGCTGTGGATTTTGGTCAGCAGTAACATTTGCCGCCTGCTGCTGCGTTGCCTGCTCAGTGTCAGTTGTCTGTGTTGTGTCTGCCGCCTGCTCAGTATCAGTAATCTGCGTAATCTCCACGTCAGGAATAATCAGCATCTGATTTGCCCAAATCTTGTTGGGATCCTTAATTTGATTCTTGTTACTCTCATAAATGTCCTTCCACTTGTCCGCATCATCATAGAATTGCTTCGCGATCTTGCTTAAATTATCCCCTGTTTTTGTGGTATATGTTTCTTCCGCAAAAACCGTCATGCCTGACATAAGCATCGTCGCTGCAGCTGTTAAAACTGTCAGTTTTTTTAAAACCTTTTTTCTCATTGTCCTTTACCTCATTTCTTTTTTTATTCTGGGCATAAAAATGCCATTTCCATTAACACATATTATTATACCCCCCCCCCGTATGATTTTGTCAATACATACAAGTCATTTTATGTAAAATTTTTTAAGATTTCGTGAGATACATATTTTTTTCATCAAGCCGCCACCTTTTATATATCGGCTCATAACCTATGCTGATTAATTTATAAGAAGATAACTGGCAGCCATAAAACGTACTAAAAAACCAGCGCTGAACTAAAAATTCTTTAACCAGCGCTGATTGCATAATTTAGCTGCTATTCTTACCCAAGGCTCTGAATATTTTCCACAATCTCCTCAATCCCTTTTTTCCCAAACAAAACCTTCTCCCCATTGTCTATTATCAGGCAGGGGACAGCCATAATGTTGTATTTTTCCTTGATTTCGGGGAATTTGGCTAAGTCGTACATATGAGCGTCTATTGTGTCTGAGATTGATGCGATTTTCTGTGTCGCCATCACTACCTCGGGACAGTTGGTGCATGAGAGCGTCGCCATCACCTGCAAAAGATGCTTCTGTTTTATGTCTTTTATGCGTTTCACCAGATTTTCGCTGAGCTTCTGCCCTGCGCCCGCGATATTGTAGAGCGCTATTATAAAGGAATTGAACTCATGCCCGCCTGGCACGCTGTAATAGCGTATGCCGCTGCTTGCCCCGTCTGCGTAAAGCTCGAGATAAGGGGGCGTTTCGGCTGTGTCATCTTTGGGGCTTTCCTTTGAGGATTCTTTTTGGATTTCAACCTTTACTTTTTCATTTATCCCTTTAAGCTCATTCGCAAAGCCCTCAAGCTCGTCAGACGCGCCTGTGCCTGTGATATGCGCTTTTACCGTAGCGGTCTTTTCAAATTTTTCAAAAACACTCAAAAGCTGCGCCCGCATATCTTCATTTATAAATGCGCCGCTGTCCGCTGAAAGGCTTGACACGCTTGACGCGCCCGCCACTCCCGCGTTTTGGGAGGTTTTGAGACTGTTTCTGCCTGCCGCGCTGCCTGCATTTATCATGGCTTTTGGCAGCTTTAGGCGCTCCCTGCATTCGGAAACGTATTTTTCAAGCGAGGTCGCGGCTATTGCGCCGTCTGACACTGCGGTGACTACCTGACGCAGATTTTTTATGCATACGTCGCCTGCCGCATATACTCCCTCTATGCTTGTCCGCTGGTTTTGGTCCGTGACGATATAGCCCTGCTCGTTTAGGACAATCTTGTCCTTGATAATATCCGTCGCGGGGGCGTACCCTACAAACACGAAAATGCCGATATTTTTGCCGTCTGCCGCCCTGTATTCCGTGATTTTTCCTGTCACGTTGTCCCTGATTTTGGCGTATTCCACTGTGGTCGCACCGCCCGCCTCTATCAGCTCGGTCTGGAAGCGCGCCTCGATTTGCGGATAATTTTTGAGCTGCTCGTACACGCCTGCCGCGCACGTAAAATTTTCCGTGATTACGAGCATTGTCACTTTTTTAGCGTATTTTGTGAGAAACATCGACTCCTCAACCGCCGCAAAACCGCCGCCTACCACAAGCACTTCCCTATCCGTGAAAAATTCGCCGTCGCAGGTCGCACAGTACGCCACGCCACGCCCTTGAAATTCCTTCTCGCCCTTAAATCCAAGCTTTCTGGGATTTGCGCCGAGCGCAAGGACTATGCCGAGTGCCCTGTATTTCTCTCCGTCTGATGTGGTGACAGTCTTTATGTCGCCTTCCATATCTATATCTGCCGCCTGCGCCAACACAAACTCAGCGCCGAAGTGCTGTGCTTGTCTGCGCATGTTTTCAGTGAGCGCCTTTCCACTCGTTCTTTCAACCCCTGGATAATTTACTATCTCCGCAGTAATAGTTATCTGCCCGCCAAAGCTCTCCTTTTCCATAACAAGCACGCGATACCGCGCCCTGCCAAGATAGATTGCCGCCGACAGTCCCGCAGGACCTCCTCCGACTATTATCACGTCATATATATTATCTAACTCCCTGATTTCCATACATCTTCCCTGCCTTATCAGATTTCCCCCCTTTAAAAATAACACTTTCTAAACATTTGCGAAACACCGTACCGTGTTTTTGTATATTTCGCACAAATTCGGTCGGCTGAGAACACCTTCACAATCACCTACGATTTAGCCGCTCACCTACAATAATCCTACCAAATCAAGGCTTGGCTTTAACGTTTCACTACCTGGTTTCCAATTCGCAGGACACACCTCATCACCATGCTCCGCCACGAACTGCAGCGCCTGCACCTTTCTGAAAAGCTCCTCGGCATTGCGCCCGACATTCCCCGCGCTTACCTCGTATGCGGCGATTTTCCCCTCGGGATTTATGATAAATGTGCCGCGCTCCGCCTGCCCTGCCTCGCCTATCAGCACGTCAAAATCTATGCTGAGCGTGTGCGCAGGATCCGCCAGCATAGGATACTCAAGCTTTTTAATGCGTTCAGACGCGTCCTTCCATGCCTTGTGGACAAAATGCGTATCAGTCGAAACAGAATAAATCTCACAGTTGATTTTCTTAAACTCCTCATACTTTTTCTGCAAATCTTCAAGCTCCGTGGGGCACACGAACGTGAAATCCGCGGGATAAAAGAAAAACACTGACCACTTGCCGAGAATGTCATCCTTAGTCACCACCCTGAATTTATCCTTGTGAAACGCCTGAACCTTGAAATCGCTTACCTCTTTTAAAATCATTGACATTAGTTTAGCTCTCCTTTCACAGCCTTTGAGCAGGCAAAGGCAAAAATAACTTAAATTTCCTTCCGTTTTATTTTGCGCTGAATTGTATATTCTATACATTTTATTCTTATTTTGGCTATTATTAATAAATATGTGAAAATTTAGTTGCTTATTTTAGAAAAATGTAATAATATAGAAGAAGCAGATGTATTTTATGCATTATAATATTTATGTGTCATGGATTGGAGGAAGACCATGGAAGGTTTGAGAAACATAACTGAAGAAGATGTTGAGGAACAGTTAAACAAGCTTTTGCCGACTATGCCAAATATCTGCGGTTGCGAGCAATGTCGGCTTGATATGGCTACATACGCGTTAAACAGGCTTAAACCAAATTATGTACGTTCGGACAAAGGCGCTCTTTTTCATAAGGTAAATGTATCTTCACCTCAGGCTAAAACGGAAATACTCGCTACGGTGGTAAACGCCATAACTGTTATCGGCGCTCGCCCAAATCATGATTGAAAATTATTATCTGGCATCAGACAGCAGAAAGCGTGTTTTGCAGATTTTTTAATTATTATGAATATAATAATTAAGGGTAAGCCTGACGGCTTACCCTTTATTTGTATATTAATGCATATCCGTATATTATTATGAAAACATTAAATTTCTCAGACCTTAAAGCGTATTAAACATAGAGCTTTTCGGTCTTAACAGTACCTTATTATTTTATCTTACCCTCGCTTTGACTTGGTTAATTGTTTCGATAACCATATTTCCGTTTCTGTCAAAAATGCTCATTCCTATTGTCTTTGGGTTTTTCCTTAGATACCCTATCGCCCAGCTGTCATTCTGCATAAACTCAACCGTAGTGCCCTCGGGGATAGCGATATCATTGAGATACACTTTTCCGTCAAGCTTTCTCTGCAGCATGCCCTCAAATTTTACAGGACGGTAGAGGTAATTGATTTTCTCCTCGCCGCGCTCAATATTGCTGATAATCCGCACCAGCTCATCGCATTTAAAACGGTCGTCAGGCTCGGTTGCGTTTGCCAGTATCCTGCCCAAAACCTCGTCAAAGTTGAGCTCCTTCCTCTTTTCCTTAAACGCGTCAAGCAGCTTGTGCGCCAAATCTATCAAATCGTCAGCAGTTTCAAGTTTTTTCATACAATTCTCCCTTTTACACTTTATATTTATATATTCTTTTTGCAGATATCATTCAAACAGCATTTATCACAATAAGGCTTTGTGCGCGCCGTGCAGACCTCTCTGCCGTGGTTTACAAGCCTGTGGCAGAAATCGCTGCCCTCCTCTGGCGGTATTATTTTCCAGAGCGCAATCTCTACTTTCTTTGGCTCTTTTATGCCGTCCACCAGTCCCATACGGTTTACAAGCCTTATGCAGTGGGTGTCCGTGACTATCGCGGGCTTTTTGAATACGTCGCCCATTATGAGGTTGGCGCTTTTCCTGCCCACTCCTGGAAGCTCCAAAAGCTTGTCAAAGTCGTCTGGAACATTGCCGCCGTACTTTTCCTGCAGCATCTTCATGCACGCGCTTATGTCACGCGCCTTGCTGTGCCCCAGCCCGCATGGCTTGACAATCGCCTCTATGTCTTCGACATCGGCGGCGGCAAGCGCCGCGACACTTGGATATTTTTCATATAGCCCCTTCACGACGACATTCACCCTCGCATCAGTGCATTGGGCGGCAAGGCGCACGCTGACAAGCAGCTTCCACGCCTGATTGTAGTCAAGCGTGCAGTCCGCGTCGGGGTACTCCTTTTTCAGCCGCGCTATTATCTCAAGCGCCAAGTTCTTTTTATCTTTCAGCCTTTTTTCCTCATCAGGATTTTGAGCTGCGCTTTGCTTTTTTGCCGACATCTGCCAACACTTCCTTTGTATATTTTCGTTTTTATTTCTTTACAACAGCAATGCCCAGTTCCTCAAGCTGTATGTCGTCTACCAGATTCGGCGCGTCCGTCATAAGGCATGAGGCGTCCTTTACCTTGGGGAATGCGATTACCTCGCGGATTGAATCTGCCTGCGCCATAAGCATAACCATTCGGTCAAGACCGTAAGCAAGCCCTGCATGAGGCGGCACTCCGTATTTGAAAGCGTTCAGCAAAAAGCCAAAGCGCTCATTTGCCGTCTCCTTCGTAAGCCCGATAATCTCAAACATTTTTTCCTGAATGTCGTTTTGGAAGATACGCACGCTTCCGCCGCCAAGCTCCGTGCCGTTCAGCACTATGTCATATGCCTTTGCGCGCACCTTTCCAGGCTCCGTGTCAAGATACTTCAAGTCCTCCTCCATAGGCATTGTAAACGGGTGATGCATAGCCACGTAGCGATTCTCCTCCTCGCTCCACTCCAGAAGCGGGAACTCCGTTACCCACAGGAAGTTGTATTTATTTTTGTCCATAAGCCCAAGGTTTCGCGCTATTTCAAGACGGAGATTGCCAAGCACATCCCACACTACCTTATTGCTGTCCGCGGCAAAGAGAAGCAGGTCGCCGTTTTCGCCGTCCATCTTCTTTACAAGCGCGCTCATCTGCTCGTCTGTCATAAACTTTGCAAATGATGATTTGAGAGCGCCGTCACTTTGTATTGCTATATAGGCAAGTCCCTTCGCGCCAAAGCCTTTCGCAAACTCGACAAGCGCGTCGATTTTTTTCCTCGGCATCTCGCCCTGTCCCTTTGCGTTTATGCCCCGCACTGAACCGCCGTTTTCAAGTGCGCTGGTAAATACGCCGAAGCCGCAGCCCTTGACTGTATCGCTCACATCGACAAGCTCCATGCCAAAACGCGTGTCGGGCTTATCTGAGCCAAAGCGGTCCATAGCCTCCTGCCATGTCATGCGTGGTATCGGCAGCGGCACGTCAATACCTATCGTGTCCTTAAATATAAATTGCAGAAGGCGCTCATTCACCTCTATAACATCATCAACATCAACAAACGAAAGCTCCATATCCACCTGCGTAAACTCGGGCTGCCTGTCGGCGCGCAGATCCTCGTCGCGGAAGCACTTTGCTATCTGGAAATATCTGTCAAAGCCCGAACACATCAAAAGCTGCTTGAAAAGCTGCGGCGACTGCGGAAGCGCATAAAAGCTGCCCTGATGTATGCGGCTCGGCACGAGGTAATCCCTTGCGCCCTCGGGCGTTGACTTATTGAGTATCGGCGTTTCTATTTCAAGAAAGCCCTCGTTTGTCATAAACTCGCGGATTTTTGCCGTGACACGGCTCCTCATCATTATCTTTTCCTGCAAATCGGGGCGTCTTAAATCAAGGTAGCGGTATTTTAACCTAAGCTCCTCTTTTGTCTTTGAGTCCGCCTCTACAGGGAAGGGGGGCGTCTCCGCCTCGGAAAGAATGCGAAGCTGCGTTGCGCGTACTTCTATGTCGCCTGTTTTCATATTTGCGTTGGCGTTGCCCTCGCGCTTTTCCACCCTGCCAACTACCGCGATTACAAACTCACTCCTTAATGTCTCCGCTTTCTCAAATGTCGCGGCATCTACGGCGCGGCTCAAATCCTCGCCCTGCTCGAATATTATCTGCAGAAGCCCGCTCCTGTCGCGCAAATCTACAAATATAATGCCGCCTTTATTCCTGCTTTTCTGCACCCAGCCCATTACCGTGACTGTCTCGCCTACATTGTTGGCTGACAGCTCTGTACATCTATGCGTCCTCTTTAAACCTTTCATCGACTCTGCCATTTTTCTGACCTCTTTTCACTCTTTGATAGGATTTTTATAAAATTCCACAAACTCCTCGTAGCCCTCTGCCGTGAGCTGCTCCTTCTGGAATTTTTTATTTTTGTTCATGCGCGCGACAAGCACCTGCGTGCCGTCCTTTCTTGCGTCCTGCGCCTTGGCTATCACGCTGCAGAGCATTTCGCCCGATACGCCCTTTTCTATAAGGTAGGCAACCTTCCTGCTCTGGTTTGGCACTTTAAATCCGTTTTCCATGAGAATAAGGATAATGCGCTCAAAACCGATTGAAAATCCGCAGGCGGGCACGTCTTTGCCTGTAAAGCGCCCTACCATTTTGTCGTATCGGCCGCCTCCGCCGCAGCTTATGCCAAGCTCGGGCATTGATATCTCAAAAATCGTGCCTGTATAATAAGACATTCCGCGCACAAGCGTAGGATCAAACACAAGCTTGAAAAAGTCTCCCTTAGTGGCGTTTACGCTTTCTATGATTTCCCGAAAACCCGTAAGCACCTCGCCGTCAAGCGCGCCTGAAAGCTTTTCTTCTATAAACTTTAACTTATCCTCAGCATCGTTAAAGCCCTTGAAAAGCGAAAGGTACTTGTCAATCGAAGCCTTATCATAGCCTGCCTGCGCAAGCTCGTTCTCTACGCCGTCAAGCCCTATCTTGTCCATTTTGTCAAGGGTGATAAAGATATCGTCATAATCCTCCTCGGCAAAGCCGCTGTATGCCGCCATCGCCTTTAAGATGCGCCTGTCGCTTATCCTTATCTCAAAATTTTTAAAGCCTAATCTTCCAAGCGTGGTAGTCGTCGCCAAAATCAGCTCTATCTCCGCCAAATTTGACGCCTCGCCAAGTATGTCGATATCGCACTGCATAAACTGGCGGTATCTGCCCTTCTGCGGCCTGTCCGCCCTCCACACGTTGCCTATCTGCAGCGCCTTGAATGGCGAGGGGAGCTCGTTTGAGTGGTTTGAATAGTATCTCACAAGCGGCACAGTGAGGTCATAGCGCATGCCAAAATCCACTATGTCGGCTTCACTCTGCGCCTCGTCAAGCTTTAGCTTTTCTCCCCTCTTTAATATCTTAAAAATCAACTTTTCATTTTCGCCGCCCTGCTTACTGCTCAGGTTTGCTATGTCCTCCATGCACGGCGTTTCCATTGGCGTAAATCCAAATTTGCCGTAGGTTTCCTTTATAATGCCTGTCACGTAATCGCGTATCTGCATTTCGTCAGGCATTATGTCCTTCATTCCGTGCACGGGCTTTTTATTTAATGCCATAGTATGAACGTACCTCCATCTAAAAATCTCAAAGTCGATTTTACACTGTTTTGGCAGAATTTTCAAGGGGGAAAAAGTCAAAGCTTAAACTTATTGACCTCATTCAGCAAGCCGTCCGCAATTCCGCTGCTGTTTGCCGCCTCAGCTCCTATGTCGTTCACGCTGCCTGTAAGCGTTACAGCCGTATCCGTGACGACGGTAATACCCTTTGCGCTCTCCTCCACGGCAGAATTTACATCTGAAACAGACTGTCTTATATAGTCAATTCGCTCCTTTATATTTTCACATTCGCTGGCAAAGGTCTGCATCATGCTGCTCATATCGTCTACATCTTTGCGGTAGCTTTCGCTCGTCTCAAGCAGCTTCTCATAGCCGCCCATAGCCGTCTGCTCTACAAAAACAAGCAGCTCCGCCGCCTTGTTTGACAGCTCGTCTACGGAGGCGATAACCTCGTTGCTGACCTTCTGAATCTGCGTGGCGGCGTCCGCTGAGTCTGTAGCAAGCTTGCCTATCTCGCTTGCGACTACCGCAAAGCCGCGACCTGACTCGCCCGCCCTTGCCGCCTCAATGCTTGCGTTGAGCGAGAGCAGGTTTGTCTGTGATGTGATGTTCAATATGTTTTCAGTAAGGGTTGTTATCTCGTTTACAGCCTTGGACTGCTCTATTTTCTCGTTCATTGCCAATGCCAGCTCCTCCGCGCGCGCCTTGGCTCTTTTCTGGTCATCGGATGCTTTCCTGTATATGTCAGCGGCTTTTTTACAGGTATCAATCGAAACGTTGTTGCCCTCCTGCGCGTCTGCTGAAATGCTTTCAATCGTGGTATAAATCTGCGCCACTTCTCCCGTTATCTGGTTGAGCGAGGCCGATGTCTCCTCCATTGCGGCGCTCATCTCCTCCATTGTAGATGAAACGCTTGAAATGCCGTCGCCCGCGTTTGCGAGGCTTTCAGCTATAGTTTTGGACGAGCTACTCAGATTTTCCGAATTATGGAAAATATTCAGCATGATGCCGCGTATATATTCAAGCAGCGAATTTACGTTTTCCGCTATAAGACCTGTCTCATCGTTTGCGGAAACATCAAGCTTCTGCGTCAAATCGCCCTCGTTGTGTACAAGCTCGTATATTTTCCCGTCAACCGCGCGCAGGCTTTTTGTGATTTGACCGATTACAATGTTTAGTATAACAAGCGACGCTGCAAGCGATATAACCGTAATCCATATGATTTGGCTTAACGTGTCTGACAGTCTCTTGGAAACAGATGCCGCATCATAGTCACAGCCGAGAATGCTTATTATGCTGCCGCTGCTGTTTTCGATAGGCATATATGCGGAAATCAAATCGCCGTCTTCTGTATGGTCGATATAGTCCTGCACATAATATTCGCCGCCGAATACGCCCGAAAGCTCGGAATAAGGCGTCTCAAATTCCTCCCCGATAGCGCTCTGGTTTGATGTGGTATCGGTATCAACGCTGTAATATACCTTATTTCCGTCCGTATAAAGCGTATATAAAAATGCTATTCCGCAATCCTGCTGAATGTCGCGCATGCTCTCCAAAAGCGCATTATACTCCTGCGTTCCCTCGTCGCCGACGCTTATGTTTTCAAGCATGTCGCCGTCGATTACCTTCGCTGCAATCTTGGCAGCCATAGTCGCCTCCTCAATGCCCATTCCAATAAGCCCGTCAGAAATGCGCTGGTAAGACGATACTCCCAGAATAACGCCAATTAATATGATAAGCGCGCTCGCTGGAAGCAAAATCTTTGTCCTGATGCTAAAGCCCTTGGTCTTTCGTTTCATAATTATTCCTCCCTTTATGAATAAAAAATGCAATATGCAAACTTTCCTTACCCAATCAAAACCTTCTGCCCTTCAAATGCAAACCCATATTTGCGTATGCGTTCAGGCGGAATGCCTTTGTCAAGCAGAATCCTGTCGTAAGCTTTTTCCTCAATCTGGGCAAGCGCGGCGGCAACCGTGTCATTCAGGCTGCCCTCATCATAGTCATGTACCTTAAATTCCAGAATAATTCCGTCATCCTTTTCATTTAAAGGTTCAAGCAGCACATCATACCTTCCGAAACCGCTCTCACGGTTCGAGGTAATTGCATATCTGTCTTTTAAATCCACAATCAGCCCCAGCACAAAACCGTGGTAAAAGCGCTCAGGCTCGCTTTCAGAAGGGTGCCTGCCCGCATCAAAATAACTGAAGGTGCTCAATGCCACCCTGTTCATATACACATTCATAGCCTTTTTATCGCCCAAAAGCAAAGCCTTTATAAAGTCATTGTAATTGCTGCTGTCCTCGCCAAACCAGCCTGAAACCATTTTTTGGAACATCCGCTTTACTTCATAATTTGTCAGCGCCAGACAGTAGTTTTCCTCCTTTACGTCCGCGCTTACCACCTTTAAATATCCGCTTGCAAGCAGAAAGCTCCAAATAGCGTCATCATTTTTTCCAAGCTGATTATAGACAATCTGCTCGTCAAGCCTGCTCGTAATCATGCCGCCCTGCAGCAGGGTTTCAAACTGCTCCTTGATTTTGCGTCCGCCCTCACGGATAAGCTTGCTTACCAAGCCGTTTGAGCTGGTGTTTGCCCAGTAGGTTCCAAGCTGCTTTTTATTGAGCATATTAATAATAGACCATGGATTATAGATGTCATTGACTTTTCCAAAGGTAAAACCGTCATACCACTGCTTTACATCTTCCTTTCCTTCCATGCCTATCTCGTCCATAGCCGAATAGACTTCTTCTTCCGTAAAGCCAAAAGCAGAGGCATACTCATCTGATGTGGTGGTAACTACATTCAGGTGGTTTAAATCTGAAAAAATAGATTCCTTACTTACCCTTGTAATACCTGTCATAACCGCCCGCTCCAAATAAGGATTTGTCTTAAAAGAAGCATTAAACATATTCCGTATAAGCGCCGTAATCTCCTCCCAAAATCCGCTAAGATACGCTTCCTGCATAGGCGTATCATATTCGTCCAGAAGAATGATAACCTTTTTGCCGTAATAATGGCATAGAAATCTCGACAGCTGATGAATCGCCATAGTCGCCGTCGCCTCGCTCATTGAATTGGTTACGCTTCTAAAATAATTTTTCTCCTCATCCGTAAGCGCATCGCTTTTCAGCAAAAATATATTATCACTGTACAGATTCGTAATAATCTGATTAATCCGCACCCTCGCGTTTGGATAATTATTCTCCTTTACGCTCGCAAACGAAAGATTTATCACTGGATATGTGCCCTGCAGCTTTCTGTATTTTTCATCCTGCCATACGGAAAGATTTTCAAACAGGTCGCTCCTGCCCGCGTATCTGTTTGAGAAAAAACAGTCCAGCATGCTCATATTTAATGTCTTTCCAAAGCGGCGCGGACGCGTAATCAGTGTCACGCTGTCGCCACGCTCCCACCATTCCCTGATAAAGCCTGTTTTATCCACATAAAAATAATTGTTTGCAATTACCGTTTCAAAATCCTGTATGCCGATTGCAACTGTCCTCCCCATAAAAGCGCCCTCCTTCTGCAATTTCCACGCCAAATATGCAAATACAGATATCATATATAGTATATTTCAAAACTCTGCAAAAATCAATTTTTTATATGGTTAATTAACGGTCAATTAACGGACGACTTTTTACTTTTCCTATTGCACGGCGCAAAATTATCAATTATAATTTATGATAGGTTTTATAGTTATTCGGCGCAGGAAATCAGACAACATAAACCGTTAATTGTGAAAAGGGGTTTTCAAACGTCTGAAAAGACGCATTTTTAAGGAGGTGTTAGCTTGTCTGAAAAATATGCAGGCATCTCAGTACAGCAGATTTGCGATGTGATCGATATGCTCTACCCTTGTATGGACGACTATGTATATGTGTACGATTTGGAAAATGATTACTATTATATTTCCCCCTCCGCTGTAAAGCGTTTCGCGCTGCCTGGCGCAGAGTTCAACAATGTCGTCGAAAACCATACGCTTTTTGTATATCCTGACGATTTAGGCGAGCTGCAGAAGGATTTAGACGAGATTGCGGGCGGCAGAAAGGATTTCCACAATCTCCAGTACCGCTGGCTTTCAAGGGACAGAAAGCCCATATGGATAAACTGCCGTGGCACTGTAATAAAGGAAAACGGCAGAGTGCATTATATGATAGGCTGCATAAATGAAATCGGCACGCGCCAAAAAGCGGACAATATAAGCGGTCTGCTCGGACTTTCAAGCTTAAAGGCGTATTTTGAAGAAAATTTTTATATGATGAACAGCGGGTACATACTCAGATTTGGCATTGACGACTTTAAGGCGATAAACGAAAAGCTTGGCATCGAATACGGCGATATGCTTTTGAGAAAGACTGCCGACTGCATTTCGAGCTGCCTGTATTCTGACCAAAATCTTTACCGCGCTATGGCTGACGAATTTCTTATACTTGATTTCGGCGCGCGCAGCGTCGAGGAAGCTCTTGAACAGTATGTAAATGTCCGCTACGCGATAGACAGGTTTGTCGAGGATTCGCACTATGAGGCGGTGTTTACTATTTCAGGCGGCATACTTTCAAGCGACGCATACAAGAACTGTACGTTTAACGATGTGATGAAGTTCTCCGAATTTGCGCTGAGCGAGGCAAAGCGCGACGGCAAAAACCGCTGCTGGATTTTTAATTATCCCGCATATGAAAAATTTTTGAAAAACAGGCGGCTCATACAGCTTTTGAGAAAAGCCGTCAACAACGATTTCGAGGGCTTTGAGGCATACCTGCAGCCGCTTTTTGACACAAAGACGGGAAAGCTCTACGGCGCGGAGTCACTTATGCGCTTCCACACGGAGGAATTTGGCACTGTGCCGCCTGGCGTGTTCATACCGCTGCTCGAGGAAACCTGCCTGATAATACCTGTCGGAAAATGGATGCTGCACAAGTCGCTTGAGCTCTGCACAAAAATCCACAAGACAAATCCCGACTTTAAGATAAGCATAAATATTTCATATATTCAGGTGCTAAAGAGCAACATCATTTCGGAAATACTATCCGCCGTGTCGGACTACAACATAATACCGTCCACGGTAATCATAGAGCTTACGGAAAGCGGTATTCTTACGCCTGACAGCCGCGTGTCGAAGCTGCGCTCGCGCATGAAGGAGCAGGATATAAGCCTTGCGCTTGACGATTTCGGCACGGGATATTCAAATTTCCATTACTTTAACGATTTGAAGCCTGACATAATAAAAATCGACCGCAGCTTTACGGTAAAGGCGATTGAAAACGATTATGAATTCAATCTTCTGCAGCTTATGATAAATATGGCGCACAGCATGGAGCTGCGCGTATGCGTAGAGGGCGTGGAGACGATTGCCGAGCTTGAACGCATCAAGCAGCTTAACCCCGATTACTGCCAAGGGTATTATTTCGGGCGTCCATGTCCGTTTGACGAGTTTATGAAGCTGTTTGTAAATGAACAATAGTTTTAGCATAAATAATAAAAAAATAAATTCCCGCCAGCATTACTGTTTGGCGGGAATATTATTTTCACAGGCAGGCTGCCTCTCCATTTTGCCCTTCTTCATAATATTAATAATTGAATTTATGCGCCTGCTCGTTTAAGCCCTCGGCTACCTGCGTAAGCTCCTGGCTCATGCCCGCCAAATCTGCAATCACGCTGCCCTGGGAATCTACAGATGCAAGCACCTCCTGAGTTCCCGCCGCGTTCTGCTGGCTTGCGGCTGATACACCCTCTATCATTGACACAATAACATTTTTGCTTGACATCATATTGTTGCTTGACTCAAACAGCATATCCGCGCTGTCCTTGACGCTGCCAAGACATTCCTCTATCTGAAGGAATTTTTCGCGCGTCTCGCCTACGCTCTTTTCCTGCTGCTCAAAAATATGCTCCATGTCCTCCATATTTTTTGTGGCATCGTCCGTCTTTTCAAGCAGCTCCTGAATAATGCCGCCAATCTCGTTTGTAAGGGTGTTTGTTTCTTCCGCAAGTCCCCTTATCTCCTCTGCGACTACCGCAAATCCGCGTCCTGCCTCGCCTGCGCGCGCCGCCTCGATTGCCGCGTTGAGTGAAAGAAGGTTTGTCTGGTCTGCAATGTCGTTAATCTTCTGGCTTGTGAGCTCTATCTTGTGGGCCTGATCACTGTTCTGCTCCATCGCCTCTTTGACGACTGATATGCTCTCGCGGCTCCTTGCCGTCTTCTCTATAAGGTCGCGTATTGTGACAAGTCCGTCATTTTTGACTCTATCCATCTCCTCGGCGTTCTTGTGGAGGTTTTTCGTATCGTCAAGGTTTCTTACGATAAGCTCGTCAAGCGTCGCAACCTCCTGCGCCCCTCTCGAAGTCTCCTCCGCCTGCATCATTGCGCCGCGGCTTAACTCATTCATCGTATGGTTAATCTCCTCAGAGGAATTTTTTACCTGCCCTGTCCTGTCTGAAAGCGTGCCCACGCTCTCGAGAAGCACGGTTGATGAGTTTTTTATCTGGGCTACTATTTCCTTTAGATTGTCCTGCATAAGCACTATATTCCTGCAGATGCTCCCTACCTCGTCAGTGCGCGTGGTGTTGGCTCTCACGGAAGCCATATTGCCCTCTGTCAGGTCGTATCTTGCCACCCTATGTATCTCTGCCACGGCATTCTTTAACGGCTTTACAAGCATATATTCAAGAATTACCGAAAGCACGGCAAGCGCTAAAGCGCCAACTATAAGGCTTATCAGCGTCAGCATGCCGATAAGCTTTCTTATCGCTACAGCCGCAGCGTCCGCTGAGATGTTCATGTCCTTTGCCATGTTAGCCTCGATAAGCTTGCAGGCAAAAAAATCGTTGAGTATAAATGCTACCGCCAGCACTATAAACATAATGGTGGAAATTTTGAAAATAACTGATACTTTTTTAATTTTTTTCGTTTCCATGGATTCCCTTTCCTCCTTTTACGTTTTGCTAATATCGGGCAGCCGCGTAAAATCCGCAGATGCCTTTCGTTATAATATTAACAGACATTCTTATTATACTCAATCAATTTGGAATTTTCAACTACTATTTGCCCTTAAGAATATAATGCTTTACCCCATGGGCATTTACCTTCGCGGCAATCCTGCCGCATACGGTCTTACTCTTTTCGCCGCTCCATATATCATATAATTCACAGTCACAGCCAAGCTCCCATTCAAGCGTTTTTTCTTCGTCACCCAGATTAAAGAGCGCGATGTGCGTTTCCCCTGTCTTTTGGTTTACGTTTTTCCACGCCACCATCTCGTCATTTCTGAACAGCTGCGCGCCACGGCAGTTTTCGTCTAAAAGCTTTAGAAGCTCTTTATTGGTGATGAGCGACAGTGTCCAGTCATCAAGCCTTGTGAGCTCAGCACCAAGCATAAGCGGCGAGCGGAACATGCACCAGAGCGACATCATTGTCATCTGCTCGTCTCTTGTAAAGCGGCATTCCCGTTCTTCTCCCGCGCTGTTAAAGCCCTTGCCGAGCTTTCCAAGCGGCAGCATGTCACAGTCGGGGAAACAGCCCTGTTTTACATGATCCTGCCACGTCTCGCAACGCCAAAACATATTTTTCAAAAGCTCCCAGCTGTCCCAGAAGTCGTCAGTTATGCGCCACATATTTGCGTTGTCGCAGTATTGCCATGCCCTGTCTATGTGCGCGGGACCTGGCGAAAGGCTTAGCACTATCTGTCTGCCTGTCTTTAATATCGCTTTATGCAGCATCTGCGTCTCATGCCACCCTGAAAAGCTGTCGTTTCTGTAAAGCCAGCTGTCGCATATATCGTCACATTTAATAAAATCCACGCCCCAGTCGGCATACATCTGAATAATCGAATCATAGTACGCCTGCCCCGCGCTAGTGTCCCTTACTCCGTACATATCGGGATTCCAGCCGCAGATAGACGACGGATCAGCTATCATATCGGCGGTAATGTCCGTGCCAAAAACCTTTGAGTGCATTTCGGCGGCGCGGCGCGGTATGCCTCTCATTATATGTATGCCAAATTTAAGCCCCAAGCCATGCACGTAATCCGCAAGCGGCTTAAAGCCCTTTCCCCCCGCGGAAGACGGAAATCTTTCAGGGCTTGGCTGCAGCCGCGAATATTCGTCAATTTCCAGCCTGCCAAACGGAATATACTGGAATTTGTCGCGCAGCGTGCCCGCATCGTTTGCGTACCATTCAATATCGACCACTATGTACTCCCAGCCAAATTCCTTCAATTTCTTTGCCATAATGTCGGCATTTGCCTTTACCTGCGCCTCATTTACAGCGGTATCGTAATAATCGTAGCTGTTCCACCCCATAGGCGGCGTCTTTGCGAAGTCGTTCTTGTCCATATACTCTTTCATATATGCCTCCTGCACTTTAAATATTTTTTAATCAAGACATTTCTCACTCTGTCTTATCCGCCTTATTGGGCAGCTGCACCAGCACAATCGCCGCAAACGCCAGTATGCATCCGATTATCTGTCTTGGCGTGAGCGCCTGATGCAGGATTATCCATCCCGCAAGCACGGAAACCACGGACTCAAGGCTCAAAATAAGCGATGCCGCCGCCAGCATCTTTTTCCCCGCCTTTTTATGGAAAAATATACCAACTATCGGCACGAGCACCATATACATCGCCGTGATAAAGCCCGCCTTCCCGACTGTAGTGTACTTCACGCCAAACTGCTGAAGGCTGCTTGCGGTAAAAAGACATATGCCGCAGCATATGCCTACTGTTATAAGTGTCCTGACATTACCCTTATTCTTTATTGTATTTGCTCCGCTTTTACTATCCTGCCGTTTATTAATCCTGTCCATCAAGGCTATGCAGGGTATAAGCACCAGCGCGCCGATCACGTTCCGCACGGCGATAAAGGTAAACGGCTCGACATAATCCATGCCCACGCTCTGCGCCACAAACGCGACGCCCCATATAACAGCGGTTAAGAGCAGAATAAGCGACTGCCTCAAAACAAATTTATTCATAGCCAGATGACCGCCTTACAAAATACTCTTTAAAAACTGCTTTGCCTCGGGCGACTGGGGATTTGTAAATATCTCCTCGGGAGCGCCCTCCTCCAGAATACGACCGTTTGCCATAAACACAACCTTGTCCGCAACCTCACGGGCAAAGCCCATCTCGTGCGTCACGCAAAGCATAGTCATTCCCTGATTGGCAAGATCCTTCATAACGCTCAGCACCTCGCCTACAAGCTCGGGATCAAGCGCGGACGTCGGCTCGTCAAACAGCATCATCTTAGGCTCCATGGCAAGCGCCCTCGCGATAGCCACCCTCTGCTGCTGCCCGCCCGAAAGCCGTGAATGGTACTCGTCAAGCTTGTCCTCAAGCCCGACACGTTTGCATTATTATGCAAGTATTTTGTGATATTTTTTATAATTTAAGATAAGAAAGCGCTTCTTCCTCTGAAAGATTATAATCTTCCATCAGAGTCATCTTAATGTCTAAGTCACTTGTGTTAAAACGCCTTAAACTTTTGACTGCTGCCTTAATCGCACGTTCTGTGGTTTCCCTACGTTCCTTCAACCTTATCTCATCAATCTCTGGTTTCATTATCTCCATCAATGCCTGACACATATCCTCATCTCCCATCTTCAATTCTTCTACTATATTCCTGTTTGCCAATGCGCTCACTTCAAATATGGCATCTATTAGTTCCCGCTCATTCTTACTTCTTACATTCCTTGAATATTCGATGGCTCTTGCCATTTCCTGCTTTGTCACTTTATCAGACAGCAGGTTAAACCATTCGTGGTTTTCATGAGTAAGCTCTTTTCCTATGATTATCTGTGTCGGAAACTTTAGCCCGCTTTTTATATAATATATCCCCTTGTATGGATTTGATACTAGGTAACTGTTTTCTTCAAGATACTTGAATAATCCAACGGGCTTTGATTCACGTATCAGTGTGACTGACACTTCATCAAACTTTACTGAATTAATGCTTTCGCCATATGCCTTATATAAATGGGCATACCCTTGTGTCTTTGCTATATCATCTATGGACAGGGAATCTCTCGCTGATTTATATTCGATTATGTTGTACTTCCTAAAGAATTTTCCTATCTCATTCTTTATGACTACGTCCTTTTTCTTTTTTATTACCAGACAATCTATCAGCAGGGGTTTTCTGTTAAGGTTATGCTCCCTCTCAAATTCCAAATCGTCTTTATTTTCCAAAAGCTCCATTTCAAGGGCTGCCGCAAACGCGGGATGCCACTGCAGCTTCTGTTTCTTTTCTGCCTTTGATTTCTCTTTTGCCATTCCGTTCCCCTTATAGTATCTTAGTTAATCTGTAATTTCATTATATCCTTTACCTGTTCTAATGTAAAGAATCTTTTGTGTTAATATCGAGAGCTTTGTTAATTGTCTTTTCTGTCCTCAGCGGATAACTGTGTATGGATATTATGTCAAGCATATTTCCAAGTTCTTTTAATTCTTTACCGTAAGTCTCACCGCTGCCTGGAGAGTTGTCCTTCATTTCCACATAGTTACCGTCACGTATCTGTGAATAAAAGTGTCCCTTATTCGGCTCATCTTCCCTTGGTGTCCAGGGCACTTTATCATACGCATTATAATCGGCATACCCATTACTTTGTCTGCTCGCTGCTCAAAAAGTATTAAAGCCTGATTCTTCATTTCCTCCATTTGCGACATCTTCTCTGGATGCGAATAAAGGAACTGGTCTACCATTGATACACGATACTCACTCCAATAATCATTAGGCGATGCCAGATTGTGTGCCTGTAGCTGACTACGATACTCCTGAGCCGTATTGTCTATCTCAAGTATTCCAATCGTCACAGCAAGATTCTTTAACGGCTTTATACCATCACCATTTCCATCTGATAACTGTCCACCAGCACCAGTCTCGTTTGTAGATGCCTCATTTAACTCACTTGCGAATACACCTTCAAATGGTGCTAATATGAATGTTAAGATTAGCGACAAGCTGACTAGCGATTTACATATTCGCTTATGTTTATACTTCATTTTAATCATCTCCCTACTGACTTAAATTTTTGACTTGATTTTAAAAGTTTAATTGCATAACAAAAAAGAAGTTAGAGAATGATTCATCTAACTTCTTTTTGTCTGCTTGTTTTATTCTATTATTTGATTCTGATTAAAAGTGTCCACCACCTGTTGCCCACCAACCATTTGATGGATTCTGATCTTTAAATATTTCCTTTTCATGCTCGTATGCTGCTATGCTCTTAATCTCATCCTGCGTAAGTGTAGGCTCCTGTGCTCCAGGTACTGCAGGGAGTACGAACAAGCCGACTGTTACGGTATTGGAAACTAGGTTATCAAGAGAATCCGTAATGCCTACTTCAACAACTGCAGAACCTTCTGACTCTGCTTCAATGATAAAGTTGTTCTGACGGTCTTCAGTAACATCATATCCAAAGCCGTAGTATACAAAACTCGTATCTATATCTGTAATAAATCCAGGTTTCCCCCTATTTGGACCGCCTAACTCATCCATACCCATATCTGTCCATAAGTTATTTACAGGAAACGCCACGCTCTGCCCCACATACATAATAATATTATATGTACCATCTCCATTATTGATAATCTGCGGATCAGGACTCCCTTGTGTATCATGCGTAGTGACACAAGTACCAAAGAAGTCAAACTTCGTAGGGTCTGCTACTGTAGGTGTAAGCACCTCCTCCGCCAGCTCTGCTGCGTTGTACGCATCAGGCAGCTCCTCTGCATATGCTGTCACACCACTCATAGATGATGCTGTCACCACTGCTGCCGACAGGAGCGCTGTTACCTTTGCTGCTGTTATCTTATCTAATGTGTTAATCTTCATAATATCTACCTCCGTTTTATTTTTACTTGTTTATTATTTGTTTACTGTTTCTACTTCTTCTATTATTATATGTATCGGTTACGGTACATATTTAGGGTTTATTTAAGATAAGAAAGTGCTTCTTCTTCTGAAAGATTGTAATTCTTTTGTAATGCTTTCTTAATTTCATCATTTCCTAGGTTCAGACTGTGAAGCATTTCAACTGCTACTTTGATTGCATGTTCTGTTGTCTCCTTTATCTTCCTTTCAGTTTCCCTGCGTTCATGCAATACTGCTGTATTTACCACTTCTTCGATTTCTGGTTTCATTATCTCCATCAATGCCTGACACATATCCTCATCTCCCATCTTTAATTCTTCCACCACACTCTTGTTTGCCCATGCACTCACTTCAAATATGGCATCTATCAGTTCCCTTTCGTTCTTGTTCCTTACCTTCCTCGAATATTCGATGGCTCTTGCCATTTCCTGCTTTGTCACTTTATCTGACAGCAGATTAAACCACTCGTGGTTCTCATGGGTAAGCTCTTTTCCTGTGATTATCTGTGTCGAAAACTTTAACCCGCTTTCTATATAATATATCCCTTTGTATGGATTTGATACCGTGTAGCTGTTTTCTTCAAAATACTTGAATAATCCAATGGGCTTTGATTCGCGTATCAGTGTGACTGATACTTCATCAAACTTTATTGCATTAACGCTTTCACCATACGCCTTATATAAGTGTGCATATCCTTGTGTCTTTGCTACATCATCTATCGATAATGAATCTCTCACTGATTTATATTCGATTATGTTGTACTTCCTAAAGAATTTTCCTATCTCATTCTTTATGACTACATCCTTTTTCTTTTTTATTACCAGACAGTCTATCAGCAGGGGCTTTCTGTTAAGGTTATGTTCTCTTTCAAATTCCAAGTCGTCTTTATTTTCCAAAAGCTCCATTTCAAGGGCTGCCGCAAATGCAGGATGCCACTGCAGCTTCTGTTTCTTTTCTGCCTCTTGTTTCTCTTTTGCCATTCCGTTCCCCTTATAGTATTTTGTTTATTATTGCTTTTCATTATCACGCATATTGGCTATACAATTTTATTATAATCTCCATTTAATCCATTGTAAAGAACCATTTTATCTGATTCGTCAGAATATCTTTGCCATAAATAAAAGGAAACTGCCGCAGCTTAAATCCATGCAGACAGTTTCCTTTTGCTTGCAATATTTAATTCAACCCCTTATTTAAACGGATTCTCCGTAGGATAAGGCAAGGACTTTGGCTGGTTGTAATTGAGGTCTTCTACAGGCACTCCGATATACTTGAATACCTCAAACAGCGCCTTTCCAAAATGTCCGAAGGCAACTGCGCCGTGGTGCGGGTAGTTCTTCTCAATCAGCACATGACGGTAGAAGCGCTCCATCTCGGGAATGGCGAACACGCCAATGCCGCCAAACGACTTAGTCGCGACGGGAAGAATCTCGCCCTGCGCAATATACGCGCGGAGCTTACAGTCCGCCGTAGACTGTAAGCGGTAGAAAGTAATATCTCCAGGGATAATATCGCCCTCAAGCGTACCCTGCGTAACCTCCTCGGGAAGCGTTCTTGCCATAATCATCTGGTACTTCATGCTGCATGAGGAAAGCTTTCTTGTCGTCGTGTTGCCACAATGGAAGCCCATAAACGTATCGTTTTCCGTATAGCTGTACTTGCCCTTGATTGACTCGTTGTACATATCGGCAGGGACAGTGTTGTTGATGTCAAGCAAAGTAACGGCGTCGTTGCTTACGCATGTGCCGATAAACTCGCTAAGACATCCGTAAATATCAACCTCGCACGAAACGGGAATGCCCATGCCCGTAAGACGGCTGTTTACATAGCAGGGTACAAAGCCAAACTGCGTCTGGAAAGCGGGCCAGCACTTGCCTGCAATCGCCACGTATTTGCGGTAGCCCTTGTGGTCCTCGATCCAGTCAAGCAGCGTAAGCTCATACTGCGCAAGCTTCGGCAGGATTTCAGGCTTGTTGTTACCTGTGCCAAGCTCCTCCTCCATCTCCTTGACCTTTGCGGGGATTCTCTCATCGCCCGCGTGCTTGTTGAACGCCTCAAAAAGGTCAAGCTCTGAATTTTCCTCAATCTCAACGCCGAGATTGTAAAGCTGCTGTATCGGGGCATTGCACGCAAGGAAATTGAGGGGCCTCGGACCAAATGAAATAATCTTCAAATCTTTAAGCCCTATGACTGCCCTTGCGATAGGGATAAACTCGTTAATCATATCAGCGCACTTGTCAGCCGTACCGACAGGGTATTCGGGAATATACGCCTTTACGCCTCTTAGCTTTAAGTTGTAGCTTGCGTTAAGCATGCCGCAGAATGCGTCGCCGCGCCCGCCGACCAAGTCGTTCTGCGTCTCCTCCGCAGCCGCAATAAACATCGAAGGACCGTCAAAATGCTTTGCAAGGAGCGTCTCCGAAATCTCAGGGCCAAAGTTTCCAAGATATACGCAGAGCGCATTACACCCCGCCTTCTTTATGTCCTCCAGCGCCTGAACCATATGTATCTCGCTCTCCACTATACAGACGGGACACTCATAAATGCTATCTGAGCCGTATTTGTCAGTGTACGCCTTTACAAGCGCTTTTCTTCTGTTGACTGACAAGCTCTCAGGGAAACAATCGCGGCTTACCGCCACAATGCCGACCTTTACCTGTGGTAAATTGTTCATTTCTTAATCCTCCTAAATTTATATATTTTTGATTTACGATTATCCGTAAAAACCGCCTAAATTAATTTTAAAATGTACAGCGCCAAAAATCAAGTACCAAAATGCCGCTCTTTTATACGGGCTCATTCACTGTCCTGTCCACCTTGCCCGTAAGCACCTTATGCGCCACAAACGCAAAGGTCAGCGCATGGATAAGCATAGTTATCGCCCATGTTATCGGGTACGAAACATACACTGTCGTAAGGCTGTGGTACTGCGGTATGTGGAAAATCGTCGCAACCCACAAAAGACGCAGCCCGCATGCGCCGATCAGCGATACAACCATAGGCACTACGGAATACCCAAGCCCCCTCATCACGCCTACAAACACGTCCATCATGCCACAGAGCGCGTATGTCGTGCAGATTATCCTCATTCTCCTAAGTCCCGCCGCTATTACGTCAGGACTCTGGGAATATATGCCAAGCAGGGAATTTCCAAAGTGTACGGCAAGGTTGCCAAGCAACAGCCCCACAGCCATTGCATAAATTTCCCCCGCTATCAAAATCTTATACACACGCTTGTACTCGTGCGCGCCGTAATTCTGGCTCGTAAACGATATCGCCGCCTGATAGAACGCGTTCATTCCCATATACACAAAGCCCTCTATGTTTACAGCCGCCGAGTTGCCCGCTACGGATATCGCGCCGAAGGAGTTTACAGCCGACTGTATTACGACGTTTGAAAGTGAGAACACCACGCCCTGAAAGCCCGCTGGCAAGCCAATCTGCACTATCTTCATAAATTTTTCGCGCGAAATGGCAAGCTGTTTCAGGTCAAGATGTATTCCGCCCTGCTCTTTCATAAGGCAGCGCACCACCAAGAGCGCCGAAACAGTCTGGGAAACAGCCGTAGCGACAGCTACTCCCGCCACTCCCCAATGGCACACGATTACAAAGAACAAATTTAAGACAACATTTATAATGCCCGCGCTGAGCAGGAAATAAAGCGGGCGCTTAGTATCACCGACCGCCCTCAAAATCGCGCTGCCAAAGTTGTAAACCATGGTCGAGGTCATTCCGAGGAAATATATGCGAAGGTACAGCACCGCCAGATTAAGCACTTCCTCGGGCGCCTGCATAAGCTCCAGCAGCACGCGCGCCGAGGCGATGCCTACGATTGTCAGTATGATGCCGCTGTAAATGCTAAGCAGCATTGATGTATGCACTGTTTCCTTTAAGTCATCATCTCGCTTAGCGCCGTAATACTGCGCCGTCAGCACGTTTGAGCCGATTGACAGTCCTATGAAAAGATTGGTGATAAGGTTAATCAGCGAACCGTTTGAACCTACCGCCGCCAGCGCGTTGTCGCCCGCAAAGCGCCCCACCACCACGATATCCGCAGCATTAAACAAAAGCTGCAAAATGCTTGAAAACATCAGCGGCACCGCGAATATCAGCATTTTCTTGAACACAGAACCGCTGCACATGTCAATCTCATATTTTTTATTTTCCTTCTGCATATCTGTTACGCCTCTTTCTTTTTTATTGCTTGGGTCATTGCGGAACGTGTTTTAAACTGTCCGCCGCCAGCTATTGTTTTTTCATAATTGGGTTTTTAATTGTCATCACTATAAGCGGTATCACCATCAGGCACCATATGACGGGCTCTGTCCATATAATTCCCCAGTACCCGAAAATCCGCACGAACACAAACGTAAACACCAGCTTGCCGACAAGCTCTATAAAGCTTGAAACTATAGGCGTCTTGTAGTCGCCAAAGCCCTGCATTGAATTTCTGAGCACCACGATGAGCACGCACACTGTGAGAAATGACATATCGTATTCAAGGTATTTCGTGCCCCAGTACAGTATCTCCTCGCTGTCTGTGCTTGCGATAAAGCCAATCAGATACCTGGAAATCGTATGCGCCAGTATAAAGATAATGCCCGCCCAGCATATGCCAAGTATAAGCGCCGATTTTATTCCGCTGCGTATTCTGTCATATTTCTTTGCGCCGTAATTCTGCCCACAGTAGGTCGCCATTGACGAGCCGATGACGCTCACGGGTAAATTCCATATTTCAAACACCTTGCGCGCCGCCGTATGGGCTACTATTATCGAAGTGCCGAGCTGGTTGATGCCGCTCTGCAGCACAAGCGTGCCAAAATTCACAAGGCTTGACATCAACCCCATGGAAAGCCCGCTCTGATACATGGAAAATACCTGCTCCCTCGACAGCTTAAAATCCGCCCTTGACAAATGAAGTATTGGAAAATTCCTGTAAATATGCACAAGACAGAGCACCGCAGACAAAAATTGTGACACGACTGTCGCAATTGCCGCCCCTTTTACGCCGAGTCCGAAATTTAATATAAATATGTAGTCAAGCGCCACATTAGTAAATGAAGCTATTATCAGAAACACCAGCGGCGTCACTGAATCGCCGATTGCCCTGAGAGTGTTCGCGCAGAGGTTGTAGGCTATTGTAACAAACATTCCCCAAATCAGTATGCTTATATACTGCCGCGACATATCCGCCTGTCCCCCGCCTGCATGCAAAAGCCCTAAAATTGAGCGAAGAAAAAGCGATATAAGGACTATTATGACCGCCGCCGTGATAAAGCCAAGCACAATCGCGCCCGCCACGTTTTTCTTCAAGCCTTTTTCATCACCGCTTCCGTAAAAGCGCGAGGTTATCACGCTGAACCCAAGGCTCAGTCCATTGAAAAAGCCTGTCAGCAATGTGTACAGCACGGAGACGGAGCCCACTGCCGCAAGCGCGTCAGCGCCCAGTATGCTGCCCACGATTTTCGTATCTACAAGGCTGTACAGTATCTGAAAAAGGTTTCCAAAGAAAACAGGAATAGCAAACAGCAATATAAGCTTTATAGGTCTGCCTTCAGTAAGCCTGAGCGCTGTTTTTGAATTTTCTTTTGCTGCCATGATTATTTACCCCGTTATTTTCTAAGTCCCTTTGGATAGTGATTTTTAATCATCTGTCCCGCAAGCTTTCCCCAGCCAATGCTGTAACCCTTGTACGTCATAAGAAGCCAGCCCTTTTCCACAGACGTTTCAGCATCAGACGCTATATTTATTGCCTGTCCGTTTATAAACGCCGCCGCCTCATCATCTGAAAGCGCGTAAATCCTTTTTGCGTCATTTGGCTTAAGCGCAAGGGCAAGCGCATGTGACGGCTCGAAACGGTTCTTTTTGAGAGTGCCTAAATGAAGTCCCGCGCGCAGCACTTTAAGCTTGTCAATCGACGGCATTTCATCAGGCATAAGGTAAAGCTGCCCGCCAAAGCGCACTATACATTCCTTTTTTTCATCAAACAGGCTTGTATTTAGGGCATCGCCCGCAAATTCCAAAAGCTCCTTTATTTCCTTGGGCTTTATTCCTTTTTGAAGACCGTTTGCGTAAATGCCCCTGTAAGCTGCTGGCACTTCGCCGCCCTTTTTTAACACAGCGATATAATGTCCTTCGCCCTCTATAAGATGCGGGAAAAGCCTGATTGTGCGTTTGAGCGCACTCGTGATGTAGTCTAAGCCATCCTGCGCCGCAT
This sequence comes from uncultured Lachnospiraceae bacterium, assembly GCA_947625775.1. Lineage (GTDB taxonomy): Bacteria > Bacillota > Clostridia > Lachnospirales > Lachnospiraceae > COE1. Next base: position 104,236 of record CANQPM010000011.1, read on the forward strand.
CGTTCATTTGACCGCAGCCTGCCCATTCAGGACTGCCTGATGCCATTCCTTCATATTTATAGATATCCTCAATCTCATAGTCTGGATGCGATTTCAGAAAGCCCGCGATACTGCCCTCGTTTTCCTCTGGTGAAAAGGTGCAGGTCGAATATACAAGCCTGCCCCCTGCGCGCAGCATGGAGTCGGCGCACTCAAGGATTTTCCCCTGCCTTTCGGCGCAGAGCCTTACATTTTCAAGGCTCCACTCCTTTACCGCCTCCTCATTTTTGCGGAACATTCCTTCGCCTGAACACGGCGCGTCAACAAGCACGCGGTCAAAGCAGCCGATAAACAGCTCCGAAAGCCGCTGCGGCGTCTCGTTTGTGACTACCGCGTTTTTTATGCCCATTCGCTCTATATTTTCAGACAGGATTTTTGCGCGCGCGGGATTGATTTCGTTGCAGATTAAAAGCCCTGTGTTTTCCATATATGACGCAATCTGCGTGCTTTTTCCACCAGGCGCGGCGCACAGGTCAAGCACTTTTTCATAAGGTTTTGCGTCAAGGTATGCGGCGGGCGCCATAGCGCTTGGCTCCTGAATATAGTACGCTCCCGCCTCGTGCAGGGGGTGTTTTCCCGCGCGCAGGGCTTCATCATAATAAAAGCCACTTTTCTCCCACGCGACAGGCTTTAGCCCGTCAAAGCCTGAATTTGCCAGAAATTCCTCAACCGTGCCTTTGAGCGTGTTTACTCTCAGGGCGCTTTTCTTTTCCTCATCGTAACTGTGTATGAAAGCAGGATACGCATTTTTTAGCATATCCTGCATTCTCTCCTCAAAAGCCTTTGGCAGCTGTACACTTGTCATAAGACTAATCCCTTATCCTCCTCGCAGCCAAGCAGAATGTTGAGACACTGGACTGCCGCTCCCGATGCGCCTTTTCCCAGATTGTCAAAGCGCGTTGTCACGATCGCCCTGTCCGCGTTTCCCGTCACGTAAATCTCAATGCCGTCCCAGCCCGAGCAGGAATTGGCGGCGAGAAAACCGTTGTAATCGGCTTCTTTTCCAAACGGCATTACCTTGACAAACTTTTCTCCGCCGTAATATTCGCTCAAAAACGCGTGGATTTTCTCTGGCGTCTGCTGATCGCTTAGCATATCCGTGTAAAATGGGGCTGTGAGGAGCATTCCGCTGTAGTAATCGCATATTATCGGTGAAAACAGCGGCGTCCTGCTCAAGCCTGTAATCAGCTGCATCTCCTTTAGATGCTTGTGCTCCTGTGAAAGCGCGTATTCCCTTGGGGATTCGAGCTCAGGCGGGCGGTTCTCGCCCTCATAGACTGCTATTGTCTTTTTGCCTGCGCCGCTGTAGCCTGACATGGCAAAGGCGGACACGGGATAATCCTTTGAAAGTATGCCGCCCTTAACCAAGGGATATATGATAGTGATAAAGCCCGTGGCGTAGCATCCTGGGACTGCTATTCTTTTGCTGTTTCTGATTGCCTGTCTGTGCTCCCTTGAAAGCTCGGGATAGCCGTATGCCCAGCCCTCCTGCGTGCGGTGGGCTGTAGACGTGTCCAATATTATGACATTTTCATTTTCCACCATTGCGACTGCTTCTCTTGCTGCCGCATCGGGGAGACATAAGAAAGTGATGTCTGACGCGTTTATGTACTTTTTTACCTCGGCAGGATCTTTTCGCAGCTCTGTGGGGATTTTCAAAAGCTCGATATCGTCGCGCCCCTCAAAGCGCTCAAAAATGCGAAGTCCCGTAGTGCCCTCGCTGCCGTCTATAAATACTTTTTTCATTTTTTCCTCCATACCATCGTTTATGATGAAAAACGCCAACCTTGCTTTTTTCTTAAACATTTAGGAAGTCTTAGGCGGCGTCTTTTCTCCGCCTTAGAGTTCCTTTATGTTTTAATCTAATTATATTAATAATGATACTACTTATTATCGTCTGTTTCAACATCAAAGTACAGAAGATTGGTACTATTTTACTATATACATTATCTTTCAAAATGATATACTTATTACAGAGACGCGCGTGGTTCTAAATTCTAAGACATTACTGCACTTCAATAAACCAGGTACATATGCCGACACTTCAGAGGACAGCACATTTAATCATTTTTCACACAAAACAAAATCCATTCTTTCTTCAGGCTGAATGTCCTATCAGCCTGAAGGTCATATTATTTTTATATCTGTGTCATTCCGCCGACGAGAATAAGCTTATTGGCTTCATATATCTGCGCAAACTGGCTCATATCCAGCGGATTTTCACCAAGCCCTGCCTCTATAGTGTAGCCTGGGCGGTTGTATTCCTGAATGAACCAGTCTTTATATCCCGCATATCCCGACGCGCTGGGGGTAAGCTCTAGGGCATAGCCGCTGACCTGTGAAAAATACTGCGCGATACGGCGGGAATTTTCAGGCTCATAGTCAAGGTATTTCCAGTAAATGACTTCTCCCTGAGTGTGGTACGCAAGTATCAGCAAAAAGTCATGCGAGCCAGTAAAGCCGTACATTGCGCTGCTTTCGGGCGCGGTAAGCGGAGCAAAGCCCACAAAATCACGCGGCGCAGGCGAGACATACCCCTGCGCGAACTTGATTTCCCGCGCGCGCTCCCATCCTGCGGGAAACTGCAGATTTAAGTCAATGCCGTCAATATTTGCTTTCCAGCCGTCGGGAAAAGGTATGTCTGGATAGTCCGACGCTATATTTGCCGCCCTTGTTTCGTATGGTACGCTGTCCAATGCGCGGTTTACGAGGTCTACGCCGTCAGGATTTACCATTGGCACTAAAAATAAGGCATACTGCTCATAAAGCGAACGGGCATTTTCGCCGTAAAGCTCCCCGCCCTCGGCATAAGCTTTGCAATACTCCTCCGCAAATTTAAGCAGAACTGGCGCGGTTATCCACTCATTTGCGTGAAACGCCGCCGCATAGCAGACCTGCTTTTTGCCCGAGCCAAACTGCATATAACATATCTGCCTGCCCATCACGCTTTTGCCTATGCAGCCAGTAACAATAAACGGATAGCGCACGGAAAGCCCTTCTGTAATATATTCGTTTAAATATGATGTATATTGCACCTTCTCCGACACAAGAGGAAACGAAAACGGCACGTATATCTGCGCGCCTATCTGCAGGTTCATAACCTCCACTGACGGATTTGCCGTAAGTATTGCCTCGACTGATGTATCGTGCATTTGCGCAATTTTTGCGATGGTATCTCCCTCTTTTACCGTATGCATAGTATAGCCTTTTAAATACGGCAGCAGACGCTCCCATACATATTCGTCGACATAGCAGCCTGCAGCGCTTTCTCCTAAAAACGCTCTCAGCATACGGCAGGTTTTTCCTCCGAAATGCCCGTCTATCTCTGTCGGAAATCCCGCCCTGTCAAGCGCAAGCTGCAGATATTCCACAAAAACTCCCGAATCGCCTATATAAATGCTTTTCATCAGCTCACCATTTTTTACGCATTATTATTTAGTATATTAGGAGGCTTCAATTCTGCCATTAAAGTTTTCAAGTTTGGGATTAATGCACAAAAACAGGGGCTTAATGCATTGCAAACCGCCCCTTGTTTTGTATATTTTATCTAAATTTTCTGCTGCCTGTCTTATTCTTTTCCCGACCAGCAGTATGTACACAGCCTGTCCTTTTCTATTCCTACGGCATCAAGCATATCATCAAGCCTGTTGAATCTGAGCGTCGTAAAATTAAGCTCTTTTCTGATTTCCTCTACCATACGCTCATATTTTTCCGACTCAGGATCTGCATATTCGGCAAGCGCCTCGTCCGTAACATTGCCGTTTTCAAGCCTGTCTATCACGCGCCTTGTGATGAGATCCATCTCCGATGACGAGCGCGAGAAGTTTAGGTATTTGCAGCCGTAAAGCAGCGGCGGACACGCGGGACGTATATGTACCTCCTTTGCACCGCTCTGATACAGAAATTCCGTGGTTTCCCTTAGCTGCGTACCCCTCACAATTGAGTCGTCAATCAGCAGCAGACTCTTGTCCCTGATAAGCTCCTCCACCGCAAGCAGCTTCATTTTGGCGATAAGGTTTCTCCTGCTCTGCACTGTGGGCATAAATGAGCGCGGCCATGTCGGAGTATATTTGATAAATGGCCTTGAAAATGGTATGCCCGACTCATTTGCGTAGCCTATCGCGTGCGCCGTGCCTGAATCCGGCACTCCCGCTACTATGTCAGGCTTTACGCTGTCGCGCTGGGCCATTTTCTGCCCGCATCTGTAGCGCATATTCTCCACGCCCACGCCCTCATAAGAGCTTGACGGATAGCCGTAATATACCCACAAAAAGGTGCAGATTTTCATTTCCTTATTCGGATTCACTAAAGTGACACACTTGTCATTTGTTATGACGGCGATTTCCCCTGCACCAAGCTCCTTGTAGTCTGTGTAGCCTAAATTTTTATATGCGAAATTTTCAAACGAAACACAGAATGCATCTTCCTTTTTCCCTACGACTATAGGCGTCCTGCCGTATTTGTCCCTCGCGGCGTAAATGCCCGCCTTGTTCATCAGCAGGATTGAGACCGAGCCGTCCACCATTTCAAGCGCATAGTGTATGCCGTCAATCAGGTTTTCTTTCTGGTTTATGAGCGCAGCTACCATTTCCGTGGCGTTTATGTCGCCTCCGCTCATTTCAAGAAAATGTGAATGTCCGTTGTCAAACAGGAGCTTTGCGAGCTCGTCCATGTTGTTGATTTTGCTGATTGTAGTTAGCGCGTATGTGCCGTGGTGCGAGCGCACGATTAACGGCTGCGGTTCGAAGTCCGATATGCAGCCTATCCCGTACCAGCCCTTCATTTCCTGCATGTCCTTGTCAAATTTGGTACGGAAGGGCGAGTTTTCGATGTTGTGGATTGAGCGGTCAAAGCCCTTTTCGCCGTACACTGCCATGCCGCCACGCCTTGTGCCAAGATGAGAATGATAGTCCGTTCCGAAAAATAAATCAAATACGCAGTCATGTTTTGCTGCTACTCCAAAGAATCCCCCCATTAGTTCCCTCCATTTGTGTGGTGTTTTGTTGTACTACATATTTACAGTAACATTATATTGGGAGTTTGGCAAGGTATAATTTTGCGCTGATGCGGACGCTCTTTAGTCCAGTTCATTTACCCGCAACAACTTTCTTTTTATGACATTACTGATAATTTCCCCTTTGACTGGCAATGTTCTTAATGCAAGGGTGAAATATCCTAACAGTTCCTTGCCATCCACCAAGAACACAAGATATGTAACTGCTTGGCTTTCTTACAAATCCTATAATGCTTTCTTTCAAGAAACGCTCTACATATGGATTGTGCAGACATTAAAAGCTGGAAAGCACTCTGCCAAGCATCAGTTCTCCAGCCTTATCGTCTTGCCCTAATACAAGATAATCCCAATTCCCTGAGTCCTTCCTCACATTTAATCTGCCTTGCATAACTTTGTTTTAACAGTTATCCTTTATATGGTTACCGCATATATTTAGTATATTATAATGTTATCTGTATTTTTACAGCAGATTGTTTTTTACGCTTTTTGTGCAAATTTTGCTATCATCCATTACATATTAAAAAATGAATAATTAACTAACGACTTATCCTCATCATGAGTAATAAAAAATTCTATATCAGGCAACAATTCCTGCCCTTCACGCACCCCCAGCTTATATGCCTGATCTTGATAGTATATATATTCAGTCTCATTATCATATGCCAAGTCACCATGTGACAATATTTTTTGTTTGGTTACATCATAATATTCAATTTCTTTACCCATAGAATTTTCAAAAATAACAGTGCCTGCAGCCAGCCTTTCTGAAACTATTCCAATATCGCCAAGCAACTCTTTTTGGAGACTCGTTAATTCTATGTCTGTATTGACCCTTACAAAAATATTATAATGATTGTCTGCAAGAAGCATTAAATAATTATCAAGTACCGATTGGTTTTCCAATTCTTCAAATTTTACCATATTCCATTCATTCAAATATTCGCCCCAGTAATCATACCTTGGATCCCCTCTATGATCCTCTATATCATAATTTTCAATAATATATTTTGCTAAACGAGAAGTTAACTTATTTGCGCCTGATACGTTCAAGTGTATTCCTGCCTCATTTACGCCACATTCACTAAACTCATTTGGACCTCCTGCATATTCATTTGTACTTTTGTCCGTCTTCAAGTTAAGGTAACTTATATCCTCAGACATATTCCAATATTTGATTCCATATTGTTCTGCAATGACATAGCACCAATTATATATTTTCTGTGATTCCTCCAAATGGGGATTTGGCGTCTGAATCAATAAAAGCTCAACATTATTTCCTTTTGCAAGCTTCACACATTCTTCCAAATAATACATTGAAATTGTATATCTGTCAGTAACTATATTTCTGTCAATCATTCCAAAATCAAATTCCATAGTTCCAATGTCTTGAGGTCTTACTGTATTAAACATTCTATTTTTTATTTTTTTAAAATCATTTTCGTTTAAATCTGTCCATCGGTTATGATATTTCCTTATGTTAAAAATGACGTTCTCAGGATTATAAATATGATCTGCTATATTTTCTGCATTAAAATCCAAAGCGCCTTGAATTTTCGTATAATCCAGCGGAAATGCGTCAAAAACTTGATTAACCTGTGCCTCATTATTTCCCTGTTCATTCCTTGACAGCAATGACACATCTATTACCAACAGCTTAGGCTTATGGTATTTCAATGTTTCTCTCATTATCCAATACCAGCATTGCGGTCTGCTTCCGCTTATCGCCGTGTTATAGGAAGCAATACCATAATCGTCCCATAAATTTAAAGGATAAATCTGCCATATAACTCTGCTTGCTCCTAAAAATTCAACATCTATGTCATCACAAATTTCAAGATAAGTATCATATATTGTATCACTGCTTTTATTTTTCATAACATACGATACTCTTTGCACAGAACAAAACAATATGCATAAAAATGTAACTGATGAAATAACTCTTTTTACCTTCAATTTCATAATCAAAAATTCCCATATATAAACTTAGAAGCATCATATCCTGTGCCATACAAACCAAATACCAATATTGATATAATCAAGGATATCCATACAAACCACCTGAAAAATAAGTTTTGCTCAGATATCCATACCCGAACGCTCTTACCTGTCTTAATCGGTATGAGTCCTATGACTGCCATTACGAATATAGAAATATTCAGTATTCTGAAATCATGAACACTCAATCCCAAAGTTTCTAACGAACTATCAAAAAATATCCATGGATTAATATTTCCCAGCATATTTTTCCACATATCAAATCCCGCAGAAAGACTTTCTGCCCTAAAAAAAGACAATCCAAATGTAAACAGGCAATATGTCCTAATTATTTGAAAAAGCCTCCAGCTAAAAACTTGATCATTTATCCCTAATATTTTTTTAATAGATTTAAAAACAGGTTCAAGCGCTTCACTCATTATGATTATCATTCCCATATATATCCCAACGCCAAATATATATTTATATGCACCGCCATGCCACAATCCAATCATAAACCATGAAATCATTAACGCGATCCATACAGGAATCTTTTTTCCTGTCTTTTTCCCAAACTTATCCTTACTCCAAGATCCAATCCATTGAAACGGCTCTGACTTTAAAACAGGATACAATATATATTCCTTTAACCATACTCCTAAAGTAATATGCCATCTGCGCCAAAATTCAGATAATGTTTTTGCCAAAAACGGTTTATCAAAATTTTCAGGCAGATTGATTCCAAACAATTCCGATATGCCCATTATAATGTCAATGCATCCTGAAAAATCAGTATATAATTGAAGCGTAAATGCCATAGAAGCAATCAGGATATATAATCCATTATATTCAATATAATTTGAATAAACAGCACTTACATAAATTGATAGCCTTTCACTTATTACAAGCTTCTTAAAAAATCCCCAGAAAATTCTTTGAAGTCCATAGCAAAACTTGACATAATCAAATTTTTTACCGTTTGTAATTTCTTTATAACTATCATTGTATTTAAGAATCGGTCCTGATGTCATCGCGGGGAAATAAATACTGTATGCCATAAATTTTAGCGGATTTTTTTCCACTGTAACTGTTTCCCAATAGACTTCACATATATATGAAATCAGAGTAAGGGAAAAATATGATATTCCCAATGGCGATATTATTTCATATGATTTAAGCCTAAAATCATCAACAACGTGTGCTAATATGGAATTTCCTATATTAACAAAAAAAATCTGTTCCTTAAAAAAGAACAGCGTGGCGACAATTCCTCCTACTGCACCACAGCAAGCAATTTTCTTCATTACTCGTTTATTGTGCATTTTCCTTATAACCAATGCCCACAGGTATGCCCATAAAACTATCCCCATTGTTATAATGGCTAATTTATATCCATTTGCATTTATAACAAAAACAAAACTGGCAATAAATATCACAATCCACCTAAATTTAATAGGCACTATGTAATACAGAATAACAGCAAATGTTACTAATATGTAAAATCCCCAGTCAGATATACTCATACTTTTTTACACTCCTACTTTATAATCCCCCAGTTATTCCAATATTTTGTCCAGTAATGGATGCACTGCTATCTGACATCAGGCAGACAATTATTTCTATCACTTCCTCAGGATAAATATTTCTTCCAATAGGACTGTTTTTAGCATTCTGAGCGACAATCAGCTCAGGCAGCTCTTTCAAAAATTTAGTTTCCATCATATCTGGAGATACTCCATTTACAGTAATCCCCTTATCTGCATATTCGACAGACAAAGACTTCATCAAACCTAACAACGCATATTTTACTGTAACATAGCTGGACTGGTACTTCGCCGGATTATTGATAGTATTGCTAGTGAGCATAAATACAATTCTGCCGTACTTTTCTTTTGACATAACAGGGATAAATGCTTTTGTAATAAGAGCTATAGAACGGACAGAAATCTGCCAGCCTAAGTCAAAGTTTTCCCAATCATCTTTATGAAACCGCTGGTTATATATTGGAGGTGATGGCAAATGGACAATATTATTGGGCACTCGTCCATCCTTATTAATGAACGCTGTCATTTTATTCACATCATCCATTGACAGAAAATCTGCTTTTATAGGAATAATCTCTGTCTTTCCTGATAGAGATGCTAACATTTTTTCAAATTCGCCATTCATATATCGATAATGCGCATAAATCAAATCGTACTCTGAATATATTCTATTTATCAGCCGAATCCCAACATCTGACGTTGCGCCTGTCACAAGCAATATTTTATTCATAATGACTTACTCCAAAAAACCTACATTAAGTTTTCCTCTGGCTACCTTCTTTTCGTTCTGATTTCTTATTTCCACTTTTATCACAGCCTGCTGAACAGACTCATTTAACTCTTTTACGACTCCAGTCACAGTCAATATATCACCAACATAAACAGGATGCACAAATTTGATTTCAATCTGCTGTATCAGACAATACTTTCCAGGAAGATATACACCTCCCAGCGTAGAAACCAGCGAGGCAGATAACATTCCATAAACTACTCTTCCATAGAAATTATGTTTTAATGCAAAATCCTCATCACAATGAAGCGGATTTATATCCCCTGTCAATTTCATGAAACTATCCATATCATCATATGAAACAGTATGCTGGAAACTTTCAGCCATTCCTATTGACAGCTCTGTGAATTTATACGCATTCATCAATTTACTCTCTTAATGATAGTATCCACCATTTCTCCGACATTCTTAAAATTATTTACTTCACCCATATTGAATTTTATGCCAAACTTTTTCTCAACTGCAACAATCAGATTGATATGTTCAAGAGAATCCCAATCTTCAATGTCATTCGCCGTTGTATCATCATTTACTTTAATACTGTCGTCATCAAAAACATCACAAAACACTTCGTTTAGTTTATTGTAAACTTCTTCTCGTGCCATATTTCTAATCCTCCACACTTATTACTTCGTTTTTGTTTACATAATCCTGAGTGATTTCCATCATCCACTCTGTATTGCCATTCGCATCTTCAAAGGTTTTCGCAAAGCCCTGGATTGCATAAAACTCCTTTACCATGGAATTTTTAGCAGTAGGATAATAATATCCATGAATTTTTGAAATTCCATTTTCCCTGCAATGTTTTACGAGCATGTCCATCATTGCAAATTCCATATCCCGCTTTAGCACTCTGCAGCTCATAATCCACAAATCAATCTGGCACTCGTCACCCGCTTTATGTCCTATCACAACAGATACAACCCCGTTATCGCCAAAACGATCCATTAACTTGCCATATAACGTTATATAATCCGAATCCCCTGCAACTGTTTCTATTTCTGTCTGCGTATATCGCCGTGTCGTCAGATTAAACTGATTGCTTTTATTAGTCAGTTGTGCAATTCTCGCCATATATATTGGTTCAAACGGCTTAATAACCGCCCTCATTTTCAGCGATAAGAGATAATCTGTATAGTTTTCAAAGCTCTCCCTAAACTCTGCCCGCCTTGCGTTTTCTTTGTACATATCATTTCGCTTAGCATCATCAGCGGAAATAGATGTTGTCTCAAAGTACCCTCCTCGGTCAATATTTTGAATAAATTGATGAATTTCTCCTATATTTGGTGCAATGACATCTTGAATCTGCTCAGTAACAATATGCCGTTCCGCAGGATTATCATCAATAAAAAGCAAGCTTTCTGGCAGCAAATTCAGTTCAGCAGCAATCTGACGAAAATTGCAATCCTTTGAATTCCAATTTGCCTTAATTACAGCAAAATCATCCTTGTGCAGCTCGCTGTCAGAATGCTCCAGTCCAGCAATGGCATTTTCTTCATCATTCTTAGAAGCAATGTTTAATACAATTCCCAGCTGCATATGCTCTTTTATATATCTTTGAAATTCCAAATACGCCTGTCCTTCCGATTCTTCTGGTCCTAATAATATGTTTTCAGCACCATCATCTCCGATGACACCGCCCCAAAGAGTATTGTCAAGATCAAGCACAAAACCCTTTTTATTTTTACCAAATATTGACTTGATAATGTTTGCTACATTAAACGCCAAATAGGGAATGGCATTTACGTTTAACGCATATTTATACATATGGTAATAGAAAGGGTCACTCCACTCCTTTAAGCCATAATCCGCCGAAATGTAATTAATATCACATATATAAAAATTGTCATGTTCTTGGGCATATTTATAAAATTCCATGTTCAGCCTAGTCAAAAAATTAACTTTGCCATGAATATCCGATGCGTCTTTATTGCCAAGCAGACGGTAAAACGGCATTTCAAAATTATTTTGTATAATCGGGCATTTATATTTTTGATGCAGACTGTTCCATATGCTCTCAAACCGTCCAAACTCGGTTTGGATAAGATTATTTATATCTTCTGCTGTGTCATTCATATCTGGATACTTTATAATATTCCTATTTGATGTACATACATATATAATATCAGGCTTAAATGTTTCAAGTTTAATATTATCAAACACGGCATCCTGATAATACTGATTATATTCGCTCTCGTATAATTCTGGCTTAATTCCATAATTAAGCAAAAACAATTCTAAAATAAGCTTAATATCATTGGTTGTATAACCGCCTAGAATGGCAATTCTTTTTTCAATATATGATGTTTGATTCTCCAATAATTTCCGTTTTATGCTTTTCTTTTTTGTTATTACATATTCCGAATCAAACGGATATTCTAGTTCCTTCATTAATAAATTTACTCCTATAGCCTGTCAAAGCACACACTTACCTTTTTTAATATGATTCCTGTTTTTTATAATATATCTATGGGTATATTTTGTCAATACTAATATACCTATGGTGCATTTGCTTTTTTATAACGCCAAATATAATTATTACTATAGATATATTTGAATTTATATTGTCTTAATATTTATCGCATTCTTTGCAAAATGCACAGGGGGAAGCAAACTTTGGCTGACAAATCAATTTTAAAGGAAATCGGACTCCGCATTTCCAAGCAAAGGAAAATTTTAAATCTGACTCAGGAACAGGTGGCGGAGAATATGAATGTATCAACACAAATGATTTCTAATGTAGAGCTTGGAAAAAAAGCAATTCGCCCAGAAAATTTAATAAATTTATGCAATGTACTGGAAGTCACATCAGACTATATTCTGACTGGGAAAAAATCACCTATGGATGTACGTTCCATTACTGACAAACTGCTTCTCTTACCTGATGAAGACATTAAAATTATCGAAGACTTAATAGATTATATACTTCAAAAAAATGAATGCTTAAAAACTAAAAGTTCAAAATGAGTTAACATATATATCAAAGTTTTTTATTGTCGTGGATTAAAAAGGACGCATGAAATCAATTATGTTTACATTAATTTCATGCGCTTTAATCAGGTGTATATGTTATGCTCTTTTAATTTACATACTTATTATAGTCAAACACCATGCTTGCGGCATATAGCTGATGGGAAGGTACTTGCTACTTTATTCCGCAAGGCTCTCCTGTTTGCTCTCCCCCTTCCGTGGCAAGCTCCCTGTACGTGCGCCAGATAAGCGCTGCAGCGCTGGCGCACGCTTCAGCGGGCAGAAGCCTTGTAAACAAATTTTTGGTATTCAATGAATTTACATTTAAGACAGAGCGGAAATTTGTTGATGAGTGTCACGCTCCTGCATTGTACCCCCTGCTGCGTTCATGACATTCACGCTACCGTCTTCGTTGCAGGTGGCAATCATCAGCACTGGCATGGGAAAAATTTCCTCTGTGATATTCAATTTTTTTCTCATAAACAAGACCTCTTTTCCGTAATTTTTTTTATTAATAACCCCCTATGCCGCTTTAACGGCTCATTATAATTCAGCTAAAGAAGTTAAAAAATCCATTTCCTCATCAGAAATTTCAAAGTAAAAAGCCAAAAATTCCTCTGGAACAGAAAAAGCTTTAATGCTTTCCTCAGACACTGTCATTTTGATAATATTTGTGTCATCATATAATGTAATAGTGAATTTTTCCTCCAGCTCATCATCGCCAAAACGCGCGACGGGACACTTATATGCAACAAAACGATACTGCTCATTTGCGCCCTTTAAACTCTTTTTTAATTCGCCTTGACGTTCCTCTATATCTGACGTGTCAAAATTAAGGTGCTGATTATACTGGTACAGCTGCTCCTCATCACTTACCGTTTTTATAAACTCATTGTCCTTTGCTGAAAATATTCTTATCTCAGCCAGTCCGTCCAAATCCTCAACAGTGTATTTTTCCTCCTGCCGATTTGAACACCCTGCGCATATGTATAGCACAAACAAAAGAATAATGCCTGTTTTAATACAGCCCTTCTTATTCATAGTTTAACCCTCATTTCATCTGATACTTCAAACAAATCCCATCACTTTTCTATAAGCAATTTGCACGTCGTCACCAGTAAACAGCAGAACAGAATTATGATAGGCGCATACGGATTCCATGCATTTGTCACTATCCCAATCCAAACAGCCGCGGCTGTGACAGGTAACGCCATATATACCCAGCGATACCTTTTCATATTGCCGCTTTGCGGGAAATGCTCAGTGTTTTTTACAACAATGCTGTCAACATGCATAGACATTCCTGCCCATATGATAAGCGCTATCCACACTGTATCCGCCGCCCATTCCAAAACCTCACAAACCGTCTGCCCCAGATAGACCGTCAGCGCACCTTGCATTTCAGAGCTCGCCATAAGGACAGCTACTCCTGCAATAACTGCAAAAGCGTATTTTTTTCTTCTGCTTTCCCGCTGTTTCTTAAAATCCTCATACACCTTATCGTCAAATATAAGATGTTCATTTTTGATTTTCTGATACTGTCCAATCTGAAAAAACTGCAGAAGAACAATGGCTATCCCCGCCATCATTGTAAGCCAATAGAGCAAGGACATCATTATGCCGTCACTGCCAAAGCAATCAAAAACATTTGACAATATAAAAAGGCTAATTCCTCCCGCAATCCGTCTCACAATCCGTCTGCAATACAGCAAATATCCGCCCAGCATCTCTTGGCTAACATAAAATCCGCTTTCAGATTCGCCATTTTCTTCCATCGCCTTTTCCATTAACGCACTCTTTTCCTCGCACTCCTCATTAAGCAGATAGTCTGTCGATACCCCGAACAGCCTGCTAATCTGCACCAGTTTCCCCACTTCAGGTATTCCCTTGTCATTAACCCACTTCCCCACTGCCTGCCGCGATACATCAAGCCTCTCCGCCAAATCCTCCTGCGTCATATTATTGCTCTTCAAAAGCGCCTTTAATTTCTGCCCCAGCGTCATTTCCATCCACCTCCTGCAGACATTTTATCATCAACCGCCTTCAAAAGACAACAAATCTACAGTTTCGTTTTGTCAACTTTGCGTTTCATACATTTTATAATCTCCAAAACATCAAAAAACACAACTACCCCCATATATCTACCGCAAACTTCTTCCAACCTCAAAAAACCATTCAACCACATCTACACAAATTCACAACCATAAACCACCATTTACTTTACAGCCAAAAACCAAAGAAGTCAGCCGACTATGTCCGCGCAAGTGCCTTGGCGCGAATGGCGTATGAAAAATATTGTAATACGGGCAGTTGTTCCCCTTCATGATCGGCGGTCGGCGGTCTATGAGCTGCTGAACCTTTTCCCACTCCGCTTTAGGGATAATGGCTTCGTGGCAGTCCTCTATGACCTCCC
>CANQPM010000012.1 GCA_947625775.1 uncultured Lachnospiraceae bacterium
GAAAAGGTTACTGTAGCTGAACTTCTTCCTGCATTGGAAAAATCTGTTTTTATACTTGACGAACAGCCTTATTCTTCTCTTTTCAAAATTTATCAAAAAGAGTTCCTTAATGTTTCTGTTTCCAAGGGACTTATCCATACTGATGCCTTAGCATTGGCTGGTGACGGAACTCCCGTTGTTACTTCACACAGAGAGCGCAAAAAGCGTATCTGCAACTGCAAAGAGAAAGGTATCTATGACTGCAAATGTGACCGTTACTTTTCTCAGCCTGACTGTGATATCGGATGGGATTCCTCTCGTGACTGTTTTTATCATGGTTACGATTTATACATGCTTGTGGATTCTCAGTGCGGTCTGCCTGTGTTTCCCCATTTTTCCTGTGCTTCAAAACATGATTCACATGGATTCCTGCTTGCCTTTTTCAGAATGAAAGCTTTTCTTCCTGATTACACAGTTTCTAAAGTACTTTTAGATTCTGCCCATGATGCCATGCCTTATTATCAATACTTCAAACGGGAAAATATAACACCTTTTATTGACCTCAACGGAAAAGGTGGCAGACCATCCGTTTACAAAAATGACTTTACCATTGATAACGATGGTGTTCCTGTCTGTCCTTCCGGTTTTCGTATGCGTCGGGATGGTATTGAAGCTGCAAAAGGAAGAATGAAATTCAAATGTCCTAAAATCAGTAAGAAAAACGGATGTGTTTCCTGCACCTGTGACAATCCCTGCTCAGATGCAAAATACGGCCGCACAGTTCATTTGGTAACGAAGGACAACCCAAGATTGTTTAACAACCCGCCAAGAAGCAGCAAGGAATGGAAACTTGAATACAATGCAAGAACTTCTGCTGAACGTTCCAATAAGCGTGAGAAATTAGACTTTAAGCTGGAAGACGGCAGACACCGCTCAACTAAGATGTGGTACTGCCGCCTCTATCACATCCTGATGTTACAGCATCTGGATGCCTGGGATTTGCCATCTGAATCTCCCCTAAGAAAGCTGATTTTGGATGAAGCATAATCCTATAGATTATTATACCTCATTTTTTCTAACATAGCGACAGTTATGTTTATTTCTTGCGCTTATTTTTGCATTCAAGAATAATATTTACTTTTCAAAGGACAATGCCAGAGTTTTGCTGGCATGATTACTCATGATTCCGAGAGATCATTAAACTGTTTACAGATACGAATAAAAGGGTTATCACCTTCCTGATATTACAACATCTGCAATTTTCCATTCACCACAAATGAGCCAGCCGCATATGTTGTATTTTAGCAGATGCACATTTCCGCTAAAATACAGCGTTTTACGGAAATGTTTACATCTACAGTTCACAACATATCACATCACTTATATAAAATATGAGTGTTAAATACGTGAAAGCAATGTGTATCACTACGATTTGCCAGCGCACACTACGCTGCGGAAACGTTCCAGATCCTGCTGTGTTGTAACCTTAAAATTATTTTCATCACCTGGAATCATCACAATATCCATCCCCGCCATTACCGCAGGCTCTGTGGAGCCATTAATGGCTGCCAGACGTTCCGACGTTAGTGCCATATTAGCCTGATAATATTCCTTAAAGCGGAACAGCTCCGGCGCCTGTCCCGCAAAAAGCTGCTTTCTGTCAAGCAGCTCCGACACAGACTCCCCGTCGTGGCTCAGATATACCGTGTCTTTCATCGGAAGCACAGGCAGCACGCCCTCATGCCCGGCAAGCGCGTTGAAACAGTCTGACACCTGCTTTTCAGACAGTAAGGGGCGGGCGGCGTCATGAATGAATATGGTATCAGTATCCGTGATGCAGCTGTCTTTTGTTTGACGCAGTATCTCCTGTAGCCCGTTTATGATGGAAGCTTGGCGGTTAAAGCCAGACAATGCAAAGCCTATAATTTTATCGGCTGGCACATTGTTTACTGCTGCATCTGACAGGATAGGCTCCCGCCATTCTTTCTCTGCTACAATTATTATCTGATTAATAAAAGGAGAGTTCGCAAGCGTTATAAGTGAATATGTAATCAGCATCCTGTTGTTGATACATATGTACTGTTTTGGTACATCTGAATGTAAGCGGCTGCCGATACCACCTGATAGCAGGATTGCCGTGTTCATGCGTCCGCCTCCTTAAAATTTCAATTCTCTGATATTGGCTAACGTTTCTCCATAGGGCTTGTCCTTGCCAAACAAGAGCGTCGTGCCTAGGACAAAGCCTTTTACGCCTTTGGGGGCATATTCGAGAATGCGCTCTGCGCTGCAGGCGCCGTCCCAGTATATTTCAAAATCCATGTCCTCTTTGATTGCAAGCAGCTTTGTGATTTTCTTGCCGACATACGGGAGGTACATCTGCCCGGCATTGCCCGGATTTACTGACATCACCAGTACCTTTTTTACTATGCGAAGCATCTCCATGACCGTTTCAACTGAGGTGCCAGGATTGATTGCTATGCCTGGTATCATGCCTGCGTTGATGATCTTTTGTAAAGTTGTGGACGGGTGGTATTCCGCTTCTGGGTGGATGTAGATTGTGTCGCCTTTGCGGAGGTTTTCGAGGAATAGCGCGATTGTGTTGTTGGGGTGTTCAATCATAAGGTGAACATCAAGCGGTTTTGTTGTCGCTTTTGCTATGTAGCGCATGTCGTTTAGGGACATAGCATAGTTGGGGACATAGCGTCCGTCCATAATGTCGATGTGGAAGGAGTCGATGCCACCTTCCTCTAAATTTTTTACTTCTGTCTCCAGATGGGCGTAGTTGGCGCACATCATTGAGGCTGTTAGTTCGAAGTTCATTTTTATAATTCACCATTACCTCTCTCTGACAATTTCAGGTAGCGTAAATCTGTCCCTGTCCAAATTCAGCGCAACCGCCATATCAAGACCTGACGGTTTCCTGTCGTTCACCATAATCCTCTCGCCCATCGGCATGTCAAACAAAATAACATCATAACGTATTCCTGCTGTTTTAAGGAAATCAACTGTCATCTGCCTGTATTCTTCTGTTCTCGATGTAAAGAGGACTATCTTGTCATTTTCAGGAAGCTTATGAAGATATTCTGCAGCTCCATCCAAAACAGTATCATATCCATCAATCTTATATCCATTGTGCTTGAGCAATGTACCGTCTAAATCAAATACCCATGTCTTAGGCAATGTAGATAAAATTAATTTTTCTTCCATAGAAAATCATCCTTTACCACAATATTTTCCCATCCCTCCAGCGCATACATATCTATCGCTTTCCATTTGGTATCGCAATAGTTATAGTCCGGATAAAGCGCTGTTTTTTTACAGGCCGCGTACCGCAGGACATCACACAAGCCGCTGCGAATTCCGATAAACGTGCCGGCATGTTCGGCAAGCGGTTGGACTTGGGCAAGCTTAGGGCTGACCGGAAGCGTCCCGGGAAGCGGTTTTTCATCCCCTGCCACATTTGTAAAGCACTTATAACCGCGCTCAATATAGTATTCCACGATTTGTTCCCATACATTATTGGACAGAGCGGTTACGGATTTTGCGTATGGCGACAGTATAACGGATTTACCTTTTGGGATTTTGTCCAAATCCGCATACGGCTTCCAAAGCGTCGGCTTGTATGGTTTTGTTTCCTTTGGCAGTCCAAACACACCGCAACAATAAATTTGTTCCAGAGGAATACATTTGATGTAAAGAGCTTTATGTAAATTAACGACATACGGTCTGTCCTGATGCGCGATAAATGAATTTTTGTCTTCCGTGTATATTACTGCCTGTATGGTTTCATCCATCTCTTTTTGTGAAAAAATTTCTGTGGGATAATCCCCAAACAGCCCCACAACCTGTGCACACGCCTGTCCTATAACGCATACTACACACTCGGCAATCCCATGCCTGGCAAGAAAATAAGGAAGATATGACATGGCAAAGCAAATGTCGCCAAGCGCATTAAACGGACAGAATATTTTCATATAACCTGAATATTTCTCAGACAGGTTATTATGACGTGCAAGCCCACGCTCAAGCCTCTCGCGTTTTCGCTTAATCGTTTCTTCCGAAAGCGAGTATTCTGCAAAACTGTCGTACTCTACCATTTTGTATATTCTGTCGGTATAGCCCATGCTTCTAAGCTGCTGAGCCATTGCTTCATAGGCGCGGGCTGCAATGCAGACGGCAGAGCTTCCCGAAGTCTCCTGCAAAATCTCACGGGGTGCTGTTATTGGAATGTCATGATAAAATTTTCCATGTTTTTCCTCATTATTGTCAAGAATTGCGCATACCCTTATTCCCTTTTCCATCAGAGCATCTGACAATGCTTCTGTGGCATTGCAGTGTCCGAACAAATATATCTTCCTTCCTGCAAACACGCCCGATTGAAACATATTTTCGAGATTTTCACACATTTCTTTATAATGAACTTTGTCCATAGGCATTTCCTTCCGTGTCAGTCCAATAAAGCAGATGCCGCTGCCTCCAAAGATAGAAGCCCTGTATTTACATAGTTAAGTATTGTGCCGAAATTGCTGCCTGCGGAAAGCATTGTGAATTTGTTAGAAAATTCATATGTATGGTACAGCTTCCGGATAGCATCACCGCTTTCCGTATCCAAAAGAGTACAGTCCATACCATTTAGGCAAATTCCCACTTTTTCTTTTGGCAGAAGAAGAACACTCTTTTTGATCTGCTTATCAGAATAACGAGAAAATAATCCATTAATTTTTGGCAAGTCACATCTCAGGAACAGGATTCTGTCATAACCCTGAATCATGTCCTGCATATCTCTTATAAGCTCCTGTTTTTCCATCGCCAGTTCTCCTATCAAAACAAATCAGACTAAAAATACCCCAGAATTTCTTCCCTGCACTGATCCAGCTTCTGATTGTCAAACTCAATCTCTATGGCATCATCGCACAGCCCCATATGGTTCAGGCTGAAATACTCATATGCCTTGCAGTTGTAAAACCAGTTGTCCCTGTCATACAGGATGATCTTTTTTGCCTTTGCCGCGCTGATCACATCACAAAGCCCGCTGCGGACGCCAATAAAATACCCTGCCCTCTCGATGAACTGCGGCGCTACCGTCAGCGAAAAGAACACTGGCACTGTCCCCGCCAGAGGCGGCTCGTGCTTTCCTCCGCAGTTCGTGCAGACGGCATACCCATTTTCCTTTAAGTAATCCACTATCACAGACCAAAAGCTATCGGGCAGATCTGCAAGCGTATTGGCATACGGCGATATCACGACAGTGCGCGAAGCCTTCAAGCCGTTTTCGCGGAAAAGCTTTTCCACTTCCTCTCCTGCGTCGGCAAGGACGGGTGTCTGCGGACGCGCTTCATCTGGCAGATTAAAGACAAATGTGCGGAACAGCTCCATAAAATTCCAGCCGTTGTATCCCCTGAACCATTCCAGCTTGTTGGCGTGTACTCTCTTCCAGCTGTCATTTAAGATTTTAAGCGGTATGCGACTGGGACACAGGCGATAATAATCTATAAGCCAAATGCTTTCCTCTATAAAACGAAGCGTTTCTACATTATCAATCTGAAATATGCCTGCCACTTTCCCACAGGCATTATTCACAACGAGAAAAACAAAATCCCGTATTTCCTCCTGTCTGATATACTGTTCCAAAAATGTGCCACTCAAATAAACATCGCCTGTACCAGTATAGGGGCAGAATAAAATCGGTAAGTCACCATACTTCTTTAACAGACGCCTGTATATTTGCTTACCTTTATAAGCATTATATATAAGCGCGAAAAAAGACTCCTCCCATACATTGAAATAAGCTATATGCCCTTTGCCTACCCCGCAATCCATAAGCTGTGTTCTCATCTCACGCCAAAATGGCGAACATATCAGATACACATATTTCTTATCTGAAGGATTTTGGACATCCTCCGGCAGAATCACTTTTACCCTCGCGCAGTATTCATTCCTCTTTTTTTTGTCATTATCAAGAATCCCTTCTGGCTCTATTTGATACTCACGCAGGCTTTGAATGACCTGCCTTGTATGGTCACTCGCCCCGAAAAAAAACACTTTTTTGTCCTGAAAAAAACCTTTTTTTACTAAACGCTTCAATACATGTTCCGCTTTTTTCTGTTCTATACTATCCATATTTATCCATCGCCTATGATTTATTTTTACCCGGGACTATGCGCAGATTGTAAAGCCCCAGGCATACTATTTCTTCCTCGTCAACCCCTCCCCGCAGGAGCAGCTTGCCCAGTTGATTGTCCTTTGGCTGGTTTATATATGTAAACACTGGATTCGGAAAAAATCTGTAGAAGCAGTAATAATCAAACAAAAGCCGCAGCTGCTTTTCTGTCATACGAAACCTCCTGACTGGAATACTGCACGCTTTCCTGGCTTTTTCAAATAAGCCTCCTTGTCCTGTCCAGACATACACGCGATCCGCCTTGCACCTTTGTACATATGCCTGCAGATATTGCACTGCATAGCTGTCAACCTTCTCATTTTCTCCTGTCAGTATGAGCAGCGCCGAGCGCTCGCCTATCCCGTGCCTTGCTTTCAGATAATGCCATAAAAAATTTCCCTTCAATACATGCAGCGTCTCTCTAAACATACCTATCTCCTAAATCAAAACAGCCCGTCAAAATCGGCACGCGGAAATACCTCCAACATACCGCCTCTGGTCGCATTGTAAATTTCTATTCCTCTTTTTTGCGCAAGCTTTAATATGTACTCATAGTTCTCTGTCACGACATCCGCGTAAAACGGGCTGTACACCTGGCTGTTTGCCTTTCCCACAGTGTCCCTGTCCCTGTAAAAATGATTGTCCGCATTGCTGAAGTCCTTGGAATATCTGAGATCCGCCCCTATGATATAGATCGGCGAAAATCCCATATACATAGCCAGATACAGGCAGCCGACAGCCACGGAATACCCGCACATATATCCCTGTGAAAAATCTTCGCCGCCGCTTATGCGCCTATTCCTGTCCGAAAACGAAACATGAAACCTGAAGCACTGCTCCTGCGCGTCTGCATGGTACTCATATGAGTCTGCCAGAAATTTAACAGCCTGTATCTCATTTTTTATTTCCGAGGCATAGTGCTTCAATAGATTAAAATCTTCCCCGACATAATAATCAGGACGCCAGTCTGTCTGGTCAAACGCATAAAATATCTTGTTCATGCTGATGCACAGCTCATGATGCCTGCAAAGCATATCCAGATCCGCGATCCTTACGCTCGGTCCAGTCGCGACGATAAAGCAGCGCTGGTTTTTGTGCTTATCCTTAAACTGGCATATCCCTGAATCGACAAAGCTTTCAGGCAGAAACCTGCCAAGGTAAAACAAATCCTCCCATTCGCCTGACAGCACCTTATCAGTGATGTACGCGTTCTTTTTGCCTGATGCCGCAAAAATCCTGGCATCAGCCTCATGCTCCAAGCTGCCTATATCCTTTACCTGTATTCCTTCCTGCTCATATATGCTCCTGCAGAATCCATTACCGCATGTTTCCTCGCTGACGAGCAGACATTCGCAGCCTGTGCGCCTCAATATGCGTGCCACGAGAATACCGTATATTGACAGCCCCGCCACATAAGCTTTCCCGATCATCTCACTGCGCATATATTCTTCGATATTGTCCAAAATCTCTGGCTGGTACGCCTCAACAATCTCAGACGGACACTCGTTTGAACGAAGGAAAGAGGAAATGCCCCTCTGTCGCAGGATCTCAAGGATATCCTTGTCATCTGCGGGCGAGACAATCAGCATGTCCTCTGCATACTTGCCGAGATAGTCCTCAAAGCTGATGACTGGCTTGCCCATATATACACTGCCGATTTTTTCCTGATTTGATTCTATAAAAGCATTTACGCTATCCTTGAAGTATCTGCACAGATTAGTCCCCCTGTTCCCTGCTCCCCAGATCACATAGCCCATTGCTTCCTCCTAAATACTTCTATCTAAAAAATCCTATTCTTTCTAAACTCTTGCAAATCAGTTTTTATTATAATCTATTTTCCAGAAAGCCTCCTCTAAGAAATGATTTTCTGTCTTATAAAATTCAAACATAATATCTGGTCTTTTTTCTTTCAATTCTTTCTTCAAAGCAATTAAATTATTGCACACATTCAATGTATAGCGGGATTTATTAGGAGTACCCCCATAATTTGTACTGCTAAACTCCACCCCACACATCTGTATATGTGAAAAACCCATAAACACAGCTATAATGACTGCACTGAACAAAACAGATTGTGCATCCTGCACATAATCCGTTTCACTGTTCATCAGAAATGAATCAACTCTATAATCATATGTATTCGGTGTCAATTCATATCTAAAAATACTGTTTTTGACATATTCAGGTATTCCTTCCAAATTACCCAAACCTTTCACTTTAATATGCGGGTTAGTTATGATGCCGTAAAATTTCTCGCAATTATACAGATTAAAATCCTCCAGAGTATATGTACCATCTGTAGGATCGTCCTGCATAAACAGAAAATCAAACTTGATATGCGGATAAAACAATGCCCTGTTAAGCGCAATATAAATGCAGTCCTTGTCCATTTCCTTAATAGCTTCAAGCGAAGCACCGGAACCGCATATAACGCACCTTCTGCCCTGATATCGGTTTTTCCATGCTTTCAGCTTCTCATTGATCTTTGAAGAATAATCATTATACATACCGCAGTCAAACAATGCCTTTTTTATCTCCCGTGCATATCGCTTGACAAATTCTTCATTGTTAAAGGCGCTGCGGTATGCCTTGATATTGGCATTTTCCCAGCTGCCATTGTCCTTGCCGCATATTGTTTTTACCGTTTTTGCTTCATCGCCATCATAAATTACAATGTTGTCCAAAACATTAAATTCCTTGTTAGCAATACAGTCCGAAAGTATGATCTTCTTTCCCATTTGCATTGCCTCCAGAATGGAAAGGTCAAAAATTGATTTCCTGTGGAGCATAATATAAAAATCGCATTTCTCTATCAACCCCAGAACCTCTGCGTGCGAAATCCGCCCCTCAACAAGCTGGCTGTTTATATCATATGTCTTGCACGCTTCTTGTATAGCCTCATACAATTTTCTGTTGATCACATTCCCTACGGCGATCCATACGATTGATTTCTTTGTCTGCCTCTTATACTCCGACAGAAGCTTTGGTATTCTGTCAAGCCCTTTGTCCTCATTATAATCGCTAATGCTCAAAAAAATCTCCGTGTTTCCATCCGCACTTTGGACATCCTTTAATATGCCAGGCTCAACGGCATACGCATAAGTCAGCTCCTCTATCGTATTATATAGCGGAAGCTCTGAAAGCTTTGCGCTAAACGCATCCTCCGAGTTTTGAGATGTGTCAATAAACGCCCGCCTTGCCCCTTTTGACGGAAAATACATCTGTATGCAGTGCGCTATAACAATCCTCTCAGCCTCCTTCAATACCTCCTGCTCAATTTCGGATGCCGTTTCCCCAGACGATATTATCTCATTCATTATGCTCCCCTGCTGGTGATAGATAATTATGTAATTCAGCCCCAGCAGATACGCGCCGAACGCGCATCCTAGGTCATGACATATCAAAAGGGGATTGTCCCCTTTGTCAATACTTTGCCTTATTTCAGAATTTTTGCCTATATATCCTGCCCCTGCAAGGACAAGCCTCGTTTTCATTGAAAAGGGAGCAAATGCCTCCCAAATATCATCTGGCACTCGGTAGCTGCCATCTCGGTATATGTATCGGGTGACAATTCCCTTAAATCTGTCGCCCATCAGTTCTTCCTGCATATGCAACATTCCGCCAGGACCTCCCGTGGCGCCTGCATGCACGTCATAAGTGCGGTAGGCACAGGCAAATATCCGTTTGCACTCGCCTTTGCACTGGCATCCCGCACGCGGGATGCTGTAATGCTCCCTCATCCATTCCTCGATATCGTGAAAATCGTTCATACCTTAATCCTCCAGCTGGCATTAAAGCATCTGAATTGATTTGTTTTTATTCTTCCATTTCATTGAGCAGATCCTGTATAGTAAACAATACCCCCCCCTGTATTCTTCAAGGCATTGCGTATCGCCCTGTATTCGCCTGACGTAGCAATGACTACGGCATCTGCTTGCGGAATATCTTCATCAGGGGCATATGTTTTAAGATTTTTTACCTTCACATTTTTATTCCTGTCGATAAAGCATATTACCTGTATATGTGAGTTCATAAGTTCCTCATACAGCTGGCATCCCAAAACTCCGCCGCCGTATATTGCAATTTTCCCTATATGCCTGTCTTCCAAAACACGGCTTATGCTTTTTCCTTTTCTGGCACATTCAAGCCAATGCGTCAATATCTCAATATTATCGCTTGCCCTCCGTGCCTCTGTATTTTCTGGCTCTCTATATATTTTTCTGTTTTCATCCTTCTCTAAGCTGTTCAGATAATCCATCTCTAGCTGATAATAACTCTTTATATCACCTTTGCATACAGAGCCTTTCTTGTACAGTCCTCTTACTTCTTCATCACCGCATATCTCAGTAAAACCATTCCAAGACATAAGCTGCTGCAGCGTTCCCCTGCAGAAATGCCTGATATGCGCGTTCTGCAAATACATCAGAAAATCATTGCCATAAACATCTTTCAGATTTAGAACGCCAGGAACACAGATATAAACCATTCCTTCATCAGTGAGCAGTTCTTTTATAACCAACAGCTCTTTTCTTATATCCAAAAAATGCTCAAGCACATGGTTTAGAATAATCAGATCATACTTTTCTTTGCGGGCAGCTAATTTGGCAGAGCTTCCTATTTCCAAGTCAAGCCCCTTTTTCCTTCCGTATTGGACATACTCCGAGCCTAAATCTATCCCCTTACATTTCTTAATCCCATATTCCTTAAACACGCTCACAATGCCGCCGGAAGAACATCCTATCTCTAAAATGCTGCTAATGCCATCAACATTTATATGCTCCTGTAAATACGCCAGTATATCCTTTCCTCTTTTGCGCTGTCTTTCGTAATAGACTTCCCCAGCTATACTCCTTCCGACATATAACTGGCGGTACAATGTATCATAAAATTTGTCATAATCCTTTTGCGTCATTCTCGGATTTGTCATAATCATTCCGCATTTAGGACAGATTTTTGTGCTTACAGCTATCCCATAGCGATCTTTTTCCGCTATAGTAACAAGCTGTCCGTATTCACACCCGCACTCGCACGGATATTCCTCAAACTGGACTTCCCCGCTTTCCATCCAATCCATAAAATGGTACAGTGCATTACGACGCACTGCATTTAAATACATATTTGGTTTTCCGTCATTTAAAAAGCGTTTGCTGATCATACCTGTTTTCCTCACTTAAATTTGACATGTGTGTCATATGCATACTAATTTTTATAATCATTATCCTCATACAGCACATACTCAATAAGATTTTTTAATTCCAAGTATCCCTCCTGTATTATCCTTTCCTTAAAGCTGCACATATATTTTTCAGCATTTATATACTCTTTTGCGTTTTGAGGATACATAATTCTTTTTGTTCTTATGCAAAGCGATTTACAGTCAAGCAAAATTAACTCATTTTTGCTGCCTTCAAATCCCCATATTGTATTTTCATCATATATTCCAGCGTTTATAAAATATATTTGCGAATCTTCAATGAACCTGTGAACGCAGACAGCATTCCCTGTTTTCATATCCAGGCGCAAAATCATATTGCTGTAAAATGGAAAAATCCACACAAAACCGCAATGGCTTACAGCCGTGCAATACCATCTGTCTCCATTTTTGCCTTTTATGTCCTCTGGCAAAAATACTTCTTGTATATTTCCGCTTTCAATATCATATATTTCAATTCTTTTGCCTGTAATTGGCACGCAGCACAGCTTATTGCCCTCAATACACAATGCAATACAATTCTCTCTGCCAACGTTCTGTTTCTCACAATAATCACTTTCCATATGATAGATAACCATTTCATTTTTATTGCGAATAGGAATATATACTTTCCCACCGCAAATCCCTACGCCTCTGCCAAAAAGAGAATCTGCGTCAAGCGGTACGTTAATGCACTTTCCTTCCCATGTTTTTGTATCTATCTTGGCTATTCCTGAATATCCTGCACCAACAAAATACACTTTATCCCCATAGGAAAACGATGTCTGAAATTTACCATACTTATCTTTTCCCCGCAGAAAACATTTCTGATAATCCTCTATATACAGCTTACTGCCTATCCCGCTGTCCAGATTATATCTATAAAAGCCTTCCGCAAATACTGGCGCTATAACAATATCCGAACCTATTTTTTGAATAGGTCCAAACTGATTAGAAGATAAAATAACCTTGCCTTTATTTTGACCAATAAACTGGCTGCATTCAGAATCCAAATCAGCTTCAATTAATCCTGTCACATCAGCAGGAATAAACCATGCTTTTGGGCTTTCTATAATGATATCTGCAAACCTCATATTTATTTCCCCAATCTTCTTACCGTTTTTGTATGATGCAGGCACCATATATAAGCGTGATACAGTCAAGCTCCCTTTCTATCTGCTTTACCTTATCAGGCAAATGGTTAAAGTGATAATGATTATATTCAGGATTCCAGTCCTTGCAAAAATTCAAAATTTTTGCTCTTGACAATACATAATCAAATATAGACTGTGAATCATATACTACTGGCGGATATTGCGCAAAAGCCCCCTGCGATCCGCAAAAACAATCTTCCAGAATGTATATTCCGCCACTTTCCAATAAATCCCAGAGCTTTTCAAAAGATACGCGCATATCTCCCCATGCGTGGGAGGCATCATCTATAATAGCATAAAACTGTCCCTTATCTCTCAGCTGGCTGATTGTAGCTTCATCAGTGCTATTACCACAGATAACCTCTATCCTTTCTTCCTCAAATCCTTTTGCCCTCGGGTTTATGTCTACACCTATAATATCTGCTTGCGTGAAATATTCCTTCCACATTTTGAGAGATGCTCCATTTCCGCAGCCCAATTCACATATTGTCTTTTTCTCATTTCTGGCATTTTGAAACAGCCTATCATAATGCCGCAAATAATCGTGCGTCAGCCTGATTCCGTTTTCCACAATCATAATTGATGCCTTATCTGTTCCATATTTTATTCCTATGCTGTTTAAAATGCCTTCGCTGGCTTTTAATTCTTCTATTACATTTTTTATGTACTCCAAATTTTCTGATAAAGGCATAAAACGAATATTTTCCTGCCTGATTGCCGGATGCATCTGCAGACCGCTTGGCCACGATGTCTTCACAAATAAAATTCTTTCCTCTGGAAAATTATATTTTTGAACTGCTTCCGTGCCAATTTCCTCATAATAATTACTGCTGCATATGATTAGCAAGTCTACCCCTTTTGCAACATCTAGCCCGCTCTCTGGGGGTTCCACTGGACATCCTAAAATTTCTATTTTTTGTGCGTCTGGATTATTATCTATCACAGAAACAATTTCCCACTCTTTAAAATATCCCTTGATTTGCTTGATAACCAGCTGGCCTATATCCGCTATTCCCCATATAGCTATCTTTCTCATTTTAACATTTCTCCCATCATAATTTTTTTAGATCATTTTGCGGCATCCGCATATAAAACCGTCAATTCAAAGTTCGGCGAATGATGCGCTAAATATATATTGTAGTCTGGAACAATCTTTTTCAGAAAAATAGGCACGCTCCATAAATCTGAATAATCGCACGAAACGCATATTGCCAATTTGGGCTTATTATTTTTAATCAGCTCTTTTCCCCCCTCTAAAACAGACATTATGCCATTTTCATAAATTCTTATAAAAGTGGCATTCGTTTTTTGAAGCCTTTCATCCAAGCTGACCTCTTGAAGCATAGCTCCATCATAATGTATAATTTCTTTATATTTTCCCCTCGTGTATTCCCTAAATTTTTTAACTACAAGCTCTTTTTCCTCACCCACATCCACATATATCTCATCATCTGTTATATGATAAAAGTCATCCCTAAAATATGTGCCCCCCTCATACAAATCAAGATATTTTATATTGCGGTCATATAGCACGTTCTGCCTTTTCTTTATAAGCTCTAAGTACAGTCTTTTTGAGCGCTCATCTGCAAACAAGCTTACTGCATATTCAATATCAGCAAGATCCCTTGTGTCTGGATGCCATGATTCATATTCCCTCTTTTCAAGGCATCTGTACGAAAACAGATTATTAAAGCCTTTATCCCTCAGTTGTGCCACAATATCACTGTAACTGTCGGGCGATATGACAATCCCGTCATTTTTGCCAATCCTGCATAGCTCTGCAAACGGAATGTCAGTACATTCCTGCTTTTTACTCGGATTCTGGTCTATAATTCCCGCAATAGTAATGTCTTTATGTGACTGCAAAAAATCCTTTCCTCTTTGCCCATATCCATACAGATACAGCTTTCCTTCAGCCGCACATACCCTTACTTCTTCCCATGTTCTTTTTGAAAGGCTCTCATAATTTTTCTTTTCTTTCTGAAACTGCTGGAATTTTTGTATGTAATATTCGCGGAAAGGCAAATCTATTGCATACTTCCAAAACAAGGAGGCAGCATATGTATATTCCCCAAAAGGTTCTAACCACGGCTTTACTTGTATAGTATAATGAATATTCTTTGGACGAGCGTATCCTTGCTGGTAATACGCTGAGTATTCGTCTGATATTAACTTGCTCAAATTTCCAAATTCTTTTTCCGTATAAGGATACCAATTCCATCCAGCATCAATGAATTTTACTTGCCCCGCACACAGTACATTCAAGGCATCCTGATCCTGAAGAAGATACTTTTGTCCTGCAATGAACTCTAACATCTGTGCTTCTGAATAAACATTTCTAAACTTCCTCAGGTTCATCAGCATAACACCCGCGTTAAAATATTCTTCTTGAGATACCTCAGGCAAAAAATTCTTATGATAGACATATGTCCTGCAAAACATATCATTCTGTTCTATCACTACGCGTCCGCATAACCGCACCGCACCAAGCAGATAATCTTTCACATCTATGGAATACATTTCCGCAATATCGCAAAGATTTATAATATCACAGTCAATATATATAGCTTTTTCATACTTGTCCAAAATATATGGCACTAACATTCTATAATATGTTGCCTTAGACCATTTTTCACGGTTATGCACATTCCAGTTTTCCGAAATATCTCCCAAGTACTCCTGCATATCAACAAACCGTATTGAAACATTACGTTTTGTATTGATTTTCTTAATAATATTTTTATTCTTATCAAAAATGCCGTCCTCCAATATCACAATGTCATAATTATTTTCTGCTGATATATGTGAAAGCAATGATGCAAGCATAGTCGCAAGAAATGTCACATATCTGTCATCAGAGCTGCACACGACAGCAACATTATTTTTTGAGTACGCAGGCTCTATCCCATATATACGCATGAATATCACTACCTTTCACTGCTTCATTTACTACAAATATTTTTTTATAAACTCATCTATATCCAAGAAAAAGTCATCATACCGCTCGGCAATCTGTTCGTCTGTCCAGTCCCACCATTTTATCGCATTCAGTGCCTTTATCTGTTCCTTTGTATAACGGTATTTAATAACCCTTGCTGGCACTCCCACTGCAACAGCATAATCAGGAATATCATGTGTTACGATTGCCCCAGCGCCAATAATAGCGCCATTTCCGATATTTGCACCATTTGTTATGATAACATTTCGTCCAATCCATACATCATTTCCAATACTGATCCTTTTAATTTCTTCTGTTCTCTTATATCCATTTTCATTAATGCCCTCAATATACCATGGATAATTTTTATATTTTTCCTTCTTATCCTGTTCATTAATAATTTTTAGCAATGGCGTATACATAACAGGATGCGTTGAAATAAGATTTAATGGATGATTCGGAACTACATCAGCTCCAAATGCTATACTGCAAAAACTTCCAATCGATTCAATATGCTGATGATTTCTAACAATCGGTCCATAACTATGCTTTCCTATGCTTGTTTTGCTTTGCGGCTGTAAACGACTGTCCAGTATAACTGAAGGCAATGAAATAATCTGTTCATCCTTAAAATATTTGCCTATTTCATTTTTTAATTCTAAATACAAGTCTGGGTTTGCCGTCGCAATTAACACACTGTAATCTGGGCAGTATATACCCCCCCCCTGTATAAATAATTTACAGGTTTTATATTACTGTTATATTTGCACAAGTGATTATCAAGAATTAATTTAGGTTTTATATTATATGCCTTTTCCATAATCTGCACTGTTTCCATCCCAATATCACCATATGGGCATACTACAATATTATCCTGTCCTCCCGAAGCAATTATGGACTCTATGCAAAATTTTATTTGATTTGTAACAGATATTGCCATTGTACCAATTTCTCCAACTACTCCTTGCTATCAATCATAATTCCTCGCTCCAATAGATATTTTTTGTGATGCTCCTTATTCGGATATAGCAGGCATTCATTTTTACGAATTTCAATCTCATCTGGCTCACTAAGCTCATATATGCCATTTCTCAGCTTTCTTCGGTCTATCGCATTATTTACAAATCCTTCTCCCATATTTTCTATGCTGTAGGAAATATCAAACTGGTATATCAAAAAACCCATATATTCTATCCTGATTTTTGTTCTGTCATTTTCTCCCAGTGTTCTAACTGCCAGATCATTATTAGAGGCATATGTGTATGCATAGCCTTTTATTCTTTCAGATAATTCTCTATAATCCTCTTTTTTGCACAGCATATCGGCATCTTTATGTATTGGAAAACTTTTTGGAAAATCATTTACCATATATGGCACTTCCAACTTACATAAAGCATATTTCAAATCCTTTATCTGCTCAAAACATTCACTAATATCAAGCGGAAGCTTTAGAATTTTATCCATCAGCCTGCTCTGGTAACAGTTATCAGCTATGTGCAGGATATTGTCATAAAAATAATCATCTACTCTGTCTTTAAATCTACTTCTTATAATTTTCTTTATTTCTTCTACTTTAATGGATATCGGCAGTGATGTTGATGCCTTTAACCTATACCTTGGATTGTCGATTGACAGAAACATAACTTCCACCATATCGCCAAATCCCCGCATATGCTCTATTTTCTTTTCGACCTTCCAGCTCTCTATGTCATCTACTGAATAGACAGCCCTAATAAATTCTGGCAGCTTTCCTTCTTCCAAATGCTTCGTTTCTGTTTTCTTTATATGTGCAAATTCCGAAATCTCTGCTTTTATCTCCTCGCTGAATTTTATAGCCGGCGACCAAATGAAAGCTGCAAACTCCTTCTGAGCAAGTTTCATGATTTTTTGCTTTTTATGTTCTATAGCCTTAATCTCGCCCACCGAAAACCTATGATTCCAAAACCATTCTGTCCTGTAGTCGCAGCTGTATTCCTGTGGCGTTATTTTGACAGGCAGCAGCATAATATGGAAATATAAGCAAATAGCGACACGATGCGCTCCATCCATAATCCGCATTTTCTCATCACAGACAATGCATGAATCTTCTTCATATCCATTTTGCCTAATTGCCTCTATCAGTTTTTGAAACTTATCCCATTCCTCACTCGCCTGTTGTGCCGTCAGCTTCAGCCTCTCCTGCTGCATTTTTTTGTAGAGTATAATTCCTTCATCTGTTCCCGCCATATAGGATTCTATTGCAAAATATTTCACGGCAATATCCACTCGATTAAAATCGCCGTAAAAATCCACTTGCATATGCAGAAAGTCATAAATATAAACCCTGGCTCGCCTGCACACAAAGTCCACAATGATATTGTGTTCCTTAATCCCCAGTCCCAAAAGCTGCGTATACATTTGCGCGGCATAATTCGTACTCGCCAGAACTACCTTGTCAAATTGAAGGCTGCAATGCTCACTTGGAGCATAAATCTTCCATCCTCCCGACTTCCAATATTGATGCTGTTTCTCTGCTGCGTTATCTAAAAAGCCCACAATCTGATATTTTTCCGCCACTTGACCGATTATTTTTTCTGCCACATTTCCAGTGCCAAAAATAAGCACCCTCTGCCGACCAGCCTCCATTCCTGCTCACCACTTCCCGCCAATAATTTTTTCAATGATTTCCCGCACTGCACCGTCTCCGCCTTTTCGCTTGGCGACATAATCCGCCTGTTCTTTCACTTCCTCCGACGCGTCCGCGGGACAGGCGCTAAAGCCTACGGCTTTCAGGCATTCCAAATCATTACAGTCATCACCTACATAAGCGGTTTCCGACAAATCAACGCCATATTTTTCGCATATTTTCTTTACCACTGACAGCTTATCGCTGATGCCCTGGTAAATTTCATCCGCCTTTATCTTTTTGGCTCGCGCTTTGTTCAGCGCCCTGTCCTCGCCTGTGATGATCCCTGTCTTGATCCCATTATTACTCAGAAGCCGAAAACCCATTCCGTCCTTAGCATTAAACTTCTTTAATTCGTCACCCTGCTCCGAATAGTACATCCCGCCATCTGTCAGGCATCCGTCACAGTCTGTCAGAAAAATCTTTATTTCCTTTTTCCCGCGCCCTGCCCTCAGGCGGCTCTCCAGCAGCTTTTCTGAAATTATCCAGTCGGAAGGCTCGTCAATCTCAAAATATGTGTCTTCTGGCATCACATATGCTCTTATTCTTCCTGATATCCTGCTGCCTGTCTGCATAAGCCTGTCCTTGCCCGTAATATAAAAAGCCCCATTTTCGACAAAGCTTCCGCTAAATTCCTGTCTGCGCGGGCGGCTGTAATAATCATAATTTACAGGGGCGGCAATCCCCGCCTCGTCTATGCTCCAGTAAAACCGCTTCTGTTCTACTACTGAAAGCACGCTGTCAGTGCCTTGCGTGCGGTACAGCCTTATGCCTCCAGCCAAGTCATCGCCTGTCAGAAGCGGCGAGGTTGCCTGAATCAGCACAATATCATCAAACTCATGAGCCTCGGCAAATTCCAGCATGGCAGCCTCCGTAGATGCCGTGTCTGATGCCGTGTCTGCGCTCCTGTCCACGACTTCTGCTTTGGCAAGCTGCAGCTTGCATACCTTATCCTTTATCACTTCGCTGTCCGTTGACACATATACCCTGTCTATTGCAGGACAGTCGCACGCTGCTTTTACTGCCCAATAGACTAGGGGCTTGCCCGCCATCTCTTTGATATTCTTCAGCGGTATGGATTTGCTTCCTCCCCGCACTGGGATAAATGCTACAGTCATATGCTTCTCTCAATCTCATTTCTTATATTTCAATTTCTGCCTTTGAACCTGTTCCACAGGAAGTATTTCTTCTTTTTTATACTGCAGGGAGCTGTAAACAGCATCCAGATTCCTTTTCAGCTTCCTGATCCCGTCTGGCTCAAGCGATGCGGCATGATCCGTTCCTTTCCATGTCCTGTCGAGCGTATAATGCCTTTCGATATATTCCGCTCCCAGCGTATATGCTGCGATATCCACCGCTATCCCCAGATGATGCCCTGAAAAGCCGATCGCCTTCACTCGCCCGCCATACTGCTGCTTCATCCTAAGAATCTCCAGCAGGCATACATCCTCAAATGCCACTGGATAGCCCGAAGTGCAGTTATATAAGATCAGGTCTTTATTGCGCTGCTTTCTCTCAAACAGGCGGACGATCTCCTCCTCCTCGCCGTGCGTCGTCATACCAAATGAAAGCTGTATTTCCCCGCCATAGTTGTCGCACAGCCATTCCAACATCTGATAGTTGTTGTTGCACGCAGACGGTATTTTTATGAATCTGGGATCAAGCTGCGCGATTTCTTTTGCGCTCGTCATATCCCACACGGACGTAGAATAAGTAATGCCCATTTCCTCACACCAGCGTTTCAGCTGCGCGTGCTGCCCTAAGTCAAATTCCAGATATTCCCTGTGTTCTCCATATGTGCTGCCGTACGCATTCTGCGGGTTAGGATGCGGCGCATCATACTGTTCCTTCGTCAGCAGTTCCCTGGGACAGCGCTTCTGGAATTTAATCGCATCTGCCTTGCAGAAAACCGCCGCCATATTGATAAGCTCGTGCGCGATCTCCATCTTTCCCATATGATTGCACCCTGCTTCCGCTATCACATACGCTCTCTTATACATAATTTCCCTTCTTTTCCGGCAAATATTTTTTCTGCCTTTTATCTGCTTTTCATGAGCTTGCCAATCGCCCCGCCTGGGTGGTTGCGCTTAAAGTCCTCTATCGGCAGCTCCATTTTTTTGGCTATCATCATTGCAAGCCCCTGCAGCACGATCAGGTTTACGGTGGTGGAATTGTTCGGCATTATGTTCCACAAGTCACCTTCATGCCCAAGCGCCAGTACTACGCTGTTTTTTATCTCCCTTGTCAATGTGCTGTCTTTTTCAAATGTCAGCAGCCACAGGTTTACATTTCTTTCCTCTAGCAACCTCGCCAGATAGATAGACTCTTCTGTCTCTCCACTTTTTGTGAGAATAATCACCATGTCGCCGTCCTTGACAATTCCCATATCGCCATGCACTGCTGAATTGGTGTGAAGGAAATACGCTTCCAGCCCCATAGACACCATAGAGCCTACAAATTTATCACAGATAGGGACGTTTTTCCCGAGTCCTGAAACAATTATCTTCTTTCCATCCTGAAGCGTTTCCACAGCTTCATCCACCCATCTGCTGAATAGTTTCTCGTCTAAGGAATGAATAGAACGATCAAATTCTGCCAATTGTTTTTCAAAATAAGCAATCATGCTTTTACCTCACAAAACTTCTTCTAAATAGTACAATCCATTATAAAACGCTCCGCATACAGAATCATAATCCTGCCACGCATAAGTCGTAAGTGACAACCAAATGAGGGCATGCAACAGCCGTACCTCGCGCTCATCCGCGCCAGTCAGCGCAAAGAACTCCTTTTCCATGTCCTCCCAATGGTTTGACGCTATCTCAAGGCTTACGCCTTCCTCTGCTGATTCCCCTATCCCGAGCTTAAATTCCTTCAGGTTAAACCTGTCATAATTGCCGACGATAGAGTAGTACATCTTCGCCCAGTCATAGCGGACATCCCCGTAAAGCTCTGTATGCCCGAAATAGCCGCGCGGGTCAATCAGCACAGGCTCGCCATTTTCCCGCAGCATCATATTTGAGAATGTGCAGTCGCCATGTATGAATGAAAACTGCCCGCAGGACAATGCCAGCCGCTGCACTTCACGTTCCAGCTCAGGCTTATGGTAAAAGACATTCCTGCACCTTCGCCCGTTCACCAGGATTTCCCTGTCCCTTGCAAATGGCACTAAGTCCTGTATTTTGCCGATCCTGTCAAATGTCTTGCTAAAATACGCTTCCCTTATGCTGAATGTGTCCGCCGCCCTTGTCTCCGACAAATGGAGCTTCTTCAGCGAATGTATTAGCTGCTCCAGAATGTCCTTTTTCTGTGCGTGCGAGAGGTCACACTCGTATATATTCCTGCCGTGTATGTATTCCATTTGCAGGGGGTTAGTGCCATATATCTGCGGCAGTATGCTTATCCCCTTTTCCCTTGCTTTCGCATACCATGCGCACTCCCTGGCGGCAAGCTTTTCACCCTGCCTGTCTATGGGTTCTTTCGTCAGGATGCCGCCCTCTACTGTAATCCTGTTGAACGGCCTGCATTTTTCTTTTTCCAGCTTCTCATATTCTTCAAGAATGCCAAATTCCCTTGTCCCTGCAAGCCCGACTGTGCTGTAGGACATTTTTTTCTGCTGCATCCATCGCACCAGCTCGCCGCTCTCAGGAATTTCTGCCAGGCACTCCTTATCCCTGAAAAGGAAAAATCCTGCCACTCCGTATTCCTCGGATGATTCTTCTTCAAATTCGCCGTTTTCATATTTCCATCTGCATGGAAATGTCTGTGAAAGCCCTATGTAATTTTTGTCTGGGATATCCCCGCTGTCTTCATATCCCTGCGGAAGCGCGAATTTTTCGGGCAGGATCAGATCAGACCACACAAGCATGAACGGCTCTTTGTCCGGGATCAGCTGCAGCGCCTGTCTGATGCCTGAGCATGTCCCGCTGCCCTGTGCATCGACGACCTGATATTTTACATCCGCAAATACATCCAAATATTGGCGCATGACCTCTTTTTTGTAATCCGCTATAATGACAAATCGCTTGTCCGGGTACTTCCTGAAAAGATGAAAAAGCATTGGAAGGTTATCCACAGGGACAAGGGCTTTGGGTTTGTTTTTTGTCAGATATTTTAGGCGCGTGCCTTTTCCGCCCGCCTGTACAATGATATACTCCATCTTTTTCTTACCCCGCATTTGCTGTGACGCATAAAATATTTTTCATTTTAAGCACAAAAAATCCCGCCATAATATAAAATGAACCATTTCATACTTATAACGGGATTTTCCTTATTTTTATATTCAGTTGTCATCATATGCTGATGCGCCTGCATTCCGTGCTTTTATGCTTCGCTGGCGAACATATCATAATAATGCTCCGCTTTCTCCTCCGTAAGCTTGAAGTACCTCTGCAGCTTGTCAATGATGCGCTCCCTTGATACCTGTTCCGCAATACCGTCAAGCACCAAAACACGTATTCCTTCTTCTCTGCCTTCTTCTATTCCGTCCATCCTTCCATCATTATATACACATTGCCCCAGTCCTGTCACCCCGGATACCTCCTTCCACAGCTCCTCAGTCTCCGAGAAGTCAATATATTCCGACACAGTTTCAATAAAATCTGCCTTATGGGGGTACATTACCGTATTCAGGAAATGCAACAGGTCATAATTTTCCTCCCCCTTTTCACCATTATACACTATATTGCCAAGTTTGATAACCACCAAAGTCATTAAATCATAATTTTCTTTTGGTGCTTCCTTCAAGCTTGTGTTTTGGGTATTGACTGTCTCGTAGACTGACACACTGTATTGCTCGTTTTTCGGGATGTTATCCCGGCATATCCATATGCTGTAGCATTTCTCCAACTGCCCATAGTCAGTCTGCTCCGTCGCAAGCGAGAGCTGCGACGAAAGTTTCCTTGCCAGATAATACATCCCCCTCTTTTCAACAGGATACGGCAGCGAGTAGTCTTTCTGCGGCTCTATGTCTATGTGCAGCTTCACTGTAATTCTCGATTTTGTCAGCATTGGGTTCAGTGCCCGAAAATCAATGTCAAACTGAGTCACCTTCTCATTGAGCAGCTTATACTCTGCACTGTCACCCGTTATGGCGGTATTTGTCCTGCCCGGTGACACCTCTGTATCTTCGCTGATCGAGTCGGCCTCTATAAAGCCCATGATTTCCTTCTTGGAATATCCTTTATATTCACTAACCGTACCCTGCAGGATGACCGAAAGAACTTCCTTACTGTGTAAAAGAAGCTTGCTCTGGGCGTCCAGCCCCCGCATGTCTTCTGTAAGTTGGAATGAATTTAATGTTTCCATGCTTCCTTTGACTGTATCCATATAGCCTCCGTTTCGAATGTATGTTTATATATACTTTACACTCAAAACATACGTTTGTCAAGACATATATAGGCGTCTTTCAACTTTTCCATCTATCACCGTTTAAGTATGAAATTTTCAAGGTGCATTGTCAGCTATTATGCTGCTAAATTCTTTATTTCCTCCCGCGATACAAAAAATAATGACTTTATTTCAAATCATCATAAGTATTAGCTTGGCATTCCGCCTCCGCGCAAAAAGCGTTCCTCGCGCCTTCCACACAGTTCGCTCCGCATAAAGCTGCGGTCCTGGCGTACAAGCAGAGCCTCGTAAGCTCCTGATAACGCCGTCTGGACAGTTGCCTGTCCGACTTATATCATAAACGCTGTTTCCTGCGATACGGCTGTGCCGTTCAAACAGTCTCCTGTTCATTCTCAGGGCATACAGTTTTATCACTATTTCTTCATATTCATTTTCTTTTTTACATGTCAGTCCGCATCTTCATCATGCTTTCCCCCGCTTTTTGCAATCCTCTCTATATTCCTAGCCGAATTGACCGCTATCGTACTGTGATACCCACAAGCTTCACAGACAAAATCCGCTTTAACGCGCTTCCCCTCACTTCCACAACTTGAACAGATACCCCCAGTCCCCTTAGAACTAATCTCTACCAGTTCCACCGTATTAAGCCGACATTTAAAAGCAATCTGATCTCGTATATACCCCCGAAAACTCCTCGACATCTTACGGTTAAGCGGCTTGGAATAATTCTTCGCCCTGTTTTTTGTAACAGGTTTGGTAATCACTATCCTTTCAGGCTTCTCCTCACGGAACATGCGATTCAATTCTGCATTGATAAAGTTCTGTGTTTTCTCGCGCATACGCCGTTTCTGTTCATCATATTTCACCCTGCCGAAATTGTTTTCCCGAAGCTTTTCCAGCCATTCATCCTGCATTTCTGTATTCTCACTGGCCGCTTGCTCAGCCTTCTTTCTATATGCGGCATAAATCCTACCGCGCTCATTATTTTTCTCCGAAAGCCGCTCTGTCTCCGGCGTGACCAGACTGCCCAGCTCTTTTCCATAGACATTTCCATTAGAAAGCGTCAGCATATCGCTATAGCCAATATAGGCATAAACCGTATTTGTATAATCTCCCCTTTTCCGCGCCTCCACATCGACAGGAAACGTAATCCTTACATCATCTCCCCTAACAATTATCCTAAGCTGCCTGTCCGCTTCGCCTATCCCTTTTACAGGAACAAAAACACGCCTGCGCGGAGTTCTACTTGCAAGATACAGACCATTCTCATCCGCACGATAGCCGTTCGACGATACCAGAAAGCAATCAGCTTTCTGCTGCTTTGGTGTTTTCAGATGGCGCCTTACCAGCCTGCAGAGCAGGTTATTTAACCTCTTGATGTCAAGCTCTATATCTTTTGTCTTTTCGGGCATTTCATATTTCTGACGGTTCAACACCGCCGCAAATACACTGTTTATCTTTAATACTGTCCTAAGATACAGCCTGTCCTCTTCACTTAAATTTTCATTTTCATTGATAAGACTGCGGAGCTTATTTTTCAGCATACTCCACATTCCCTTGATATCTCCAACTGCTTCTGAAATGGCAAGCTCATAATAAACCGTCGGCATATTTAGCTGCTGTCGGAGTCCGCAGTAACGCATCTCATTTAAAATTCCGTAAACCGGCGTCAACCTGTTTACATATACGATTCCTGAATATCGACCAT
Source organism: uncultured Lachnospiraceae bacterium (assembly GCA_947625775.1). Classification (GTDB taxonomy): domain Bacteria; phylum Bacillota; class Clostridia; order Lachnospirales; family Lachnospiraceae; genus COE1. Next base: position 25,142 of record CANQPM010000012.1, read on the forward strand.
ACACATAATTTTTTACTTTGCAATAGTCCTGTGCAATTCCACGTAGAAATTCCATAGTTTCATCCGTAAGCGATCTGCTGTAAAGTGCAGCAGTCTTAGTAATAATTTCTTCTGTTTTCATACGTCCACATTCTGTATCATGACAGGCATTCCGCGCTTCCTGCAAAGCTGCACCACGCTGCTCCCATCGCCATAATAGGCATCACTCAAAACCACAGCGCGGTCAATGTCCGTACTGTCATCGTAAATGCCCCAACCCTCCTGCTTGTATCTTTCAACAATACTGCTGTATTCCTCCCAAAGCTGTGGGCGCATGGCGCGGATAGTAGACGGAATCAATGGATGCGGACGCCATAAAAGCGCCACATCGTCTTTATGCTCCTTAAATACCACAAAGGCGCGTTCCATTTTGTCCAACATCTTATCCCCACAATCCAAAAGCGCGCCAACGCTCGTATTATAAAAAATAACTTTTTTGTCCGTGCCGTCAGGTTTCTTGATTATTTTCTGCCAGTCCTGCGGTATCTCTAAATCTTCTTTCCTTATCCTCTGCACTCTCTCAAGCTTCGGCGAACCCGCGCCGCTAAACTTCTGTTCCAGATATTTCCTGTCCAGATGCTCTCCCGCCAAACCATTTGCCTTCGCCGCTTTCAGGTATTCATTAACATAAATCTGCTTCATCTTTTCAGACTGGACTATCACTTTATCCGCATAAATAACGCCTGGTATCCAGATAAAATGTTTCATAGACTCAATTGCTGCCTGATTGTCTGGCTCAATCTCACCCAAGACAAAGTATGGAATATATACAAGCTTGTCCGTATATTTTTTCAGATTCCGCGAATAAAAGCGCGGATGGACGCTTGTGACAAGGTTGCAGTCATCATACCCGTTATGGATATAAATCTCATCCGGCATCCGTTCTTCAAAGTCATAAGTCTGCCAGTCCACGACCTCAATGTCTTTAGGGTACTGATTCCCTTCATAGTGCATTTCTTTAAAGCTGCGGTCAGTATTCAAATCATAATATGGTATAGGAACACAATAGGCATCATATTTCGGATCTGCCTTCAATGCCAGATACACGCTTTCCAGCGAATCCCACATGCTTGCCTTATACGGAAAGAAAACCGCTTCTTTTTTGACAGGAATGTCATTCTTTACGATATTCTCAACTTTTATAAGCTGTTTGTTCAGAACCTTATATGCCTTATTAGGACTACAACTGCCCGCCTCCAACGCCTCATATATGCTAAATGCCGTCTCACAATATTCCTCAAGGCAGGAAACCGCCATATGCCCTTCTCCCTCAGACTGCTCGATACCCGTGCCCGCCACGACAGCATTCTGCTGGCATTCCGCCAATATATCATGTGCTTCCTGAATGCTTCCCCTATCAGCGGCAGCCTTCACTTTCTCATGCGCTGCCTTGAGCGTATTCAGGATTCCCAATATCTCCTGCTTCTGTTTGTTCCTCATATCAATCCATTTCCTGACAGCAGGCATGCACTATCTATATTTTCCTGTGTATATTGCTTGATAAGATAGCGTATTCTGCTGATAATAATATCTGTACAGCTTTTCTTTTAATAAATTCTCTAAAAACTGACAATTATCGAAAATATATTTCACAGATTGCGCACGTCTGTGAAAAGGAATTACAATACCTGTAGTCAATTATTTATAAACCTTAATTAGTATAACATTATTTTTTTGACGTATCAACATTTTTGCAGAAATTTTTATGTATATTATTTATATTTCTGTAAATTTTTTCCTGTTAATCCTTATATAAGTACGGTAAAAAGTCTAGAAAATATGAATATGTTCTTTGATATGGTAAAATTATGAGGTTTTTTATGGTCAGATATGTGGTCAAAAATAAGTGGAAAAATGGAGGGCTGATAGAATGGGAAGACATGGCGAAAATATTAGAAAACGCAGTGACGGACGCTGGGAGGCGCGTTATATGTCATACGACACAGGAAAGGGAGAAAAAATCTGCCGTTCTGTATATGGACATACATATGAAGAAGTCAAGAAAAAACGTATTGAAGCATTAAGAAAGCCTGCAGCTTTAGCTGGAACAGGAAGTGATTCAGGACAGGCAGAAAATACATTGCAGGATATTGCTTTTGTGGCAGCGGCTCAAGAGTGGCTGGCGTCTGTAAAAGCAGAGCACAAACCGTCTACTTTTGAGAAATACAGCTTTATTTACCATAGCTATCTTGAAACACCATTTGACGGCATTATGCTTTTTCAGATTACAGAAAAGCTTGTCCAGGACAGGCTTGAAGCCTGCAAGGCGGTATCGGAAAGCCTGCAAAAAAGCATTTATGGCGTATTAAACGGAATTCTGCGGTATGCATCAAAGCGGTACTGTATAATGCTTCCCGAAATAAAAAGAAAAACTGTAAAGTCGCATAGGGAAGAAGCGGAAACATTCACTAAATCTGAGCAGGCAAAGCTTTTATCATTTCTTGGAATAAATATCGACTGCTTCAAGCTGGGGGTGCTCTTATGCCTGTTTACAGGTCTGCGTCTGGGAGAACTCTGCGCCCTGAAATGGTCAGATATTGATTTTACAAATAAGACACTTACTATAAGAAGAACTGTTCAGAGGCTTTACGTAGAGAACGGCGGCACAAAGACGGCCTTGGTGGAAACTTCTCCTAAAAGCGGCAATTCAAAACGCGAAATTCCGCTGCAGGATGCCATAGTCGTATTGCTTATGGGCTTCCAAAACGGAAAAGAATATGTATTCGGCGGTGACAAGCCGCTTGATCCGAGGACTATGCAGAATCATTACAAGAAGATACTTCAGGAAGCAGGAATATCTTATAAAAATTTTCACACTCTGCGCCATACATATGCCACGAACTGTATCGAAGGCGGAACGGATGTAAAATCGTTGAGTGAGATGCTGGGACATTCCAGTATTAAAATCACATTGAATTATTATGTACATCCGTCTATGGATACTAAGCGCATGTATGCCGATAATCTGTACCGATTTTATGCAGGGCTTAATGGTCAGGTTATGGGTAGGGCTGGTTAGAAAAATCCTGTAATAACGGGGGATTCCCGTGTACTTTCACAGACGTGCGCAATCTACGAAAAAAAGGCATCCGACTTTTACTTTGTCGAATACCTTTTTAACTGCAGATAAATAACTGCGCATATGACAACACATCAATCTGCCAATATCATATTTCAATCATTCATCCCCATATTTAAAGGCAATAGAACTCCTATTGCCTTATAATAATGTTCACCTATACTCCTTTTTAACCAATTTAAGATGATATGCAATCTTAACAACTATACAGACACGCTGCATTACCGTAAAAATGTTTGCGATATCATATTAAATTCCATGGCAGCACATCAAGGTCTGCTCACACAAGACAATTATACAGCTTATATGGCGCAAATACGTTACTTTTATAATGAACTAAACTATGAAGGCTTCCTATTTAACTGATAAGTCCTTGTGTACTCATACCCCTTCCACGGCGCAATACTAGGCGCGGGACTCAGCGGGCCATGCTCCTGTACCCTAACTTCCCCGCACAAAAGCCCCGCGCAGAAATCATAAAGCCGCCTTGCCGCCTCCTTTGGCGTCCATTCATCCATTATAGTATTGTACGCACTAACACCAAGCCTGCGTCTCAGCCCTTCATCTCTGCAAAGCTCCGCCACCTGCCGCCTAAACTCACTAAAATTCCCATTCCTGTACACAAGCCCATTCCGCCTATGCCTCACCAGAAACGGCACCGCTCCAATCCCATGCCCCGCGACCACCGCGCAGGCGCTGTTCATAGCCTCATTAAGCACCGCTCCCCACCCTTCCAGATAATTACTGGTAAACAAAAAAATATCCGCCCTTTCCATAAAGCGTCTTACCTCGCTTGGCGGCTTAAATCCATGAAAAGTAACGCAATCACCTAACCCGTACTTTTCTACAAGCCTGCAAAGCTCACCCTCGAGCTCCCCTCCGCCAACCATATCCAGATGAAAGCATATGCCCTTTTTCTTTAAATACTTTGCCGCCCTAATCGCATATTCAGGGTGCTTAAGCTTCAAAAACCTCCCCGCCCACAAAAGCCGTACCTGCGCATTGCCGCTGCCGTCAACATGCCGCTTTTCCAGAAACAGCTCATCAAGGTTATATGTGTATGTTTGCGGAAAATACCCCCACACATATTTTTTATTTGGATAAGCCTTCACTATATCAAAATCCGATGCCACATACGCTCCGTGGCAGAGCAGATACACCTGCGCGTCAGCATACTGCGTGTGGTCCTCATATTTCTTTTTCCTGCCGCGCGGCGATATTGATTTCCACTGCCCTTCGCGGTAAAGCCGCTCGCTCGCGCGAATCACTATCTTGCCAGCGTTCAGCCGCGGCTTGATATAGCTCTCGTCCTCCACGCCGCCAAACACTATGATATCACTGTCCATAATAAGCCTTTGGCACGCCTTTTCATCAGCGCGGTAAAGTTTCAGATATGGAATGTCACTGACCTCGCTTCCCCAGCCCATTCTCACCCTGTCCTCCTCCATCTCGTATATCTGGACAAAGGAAAAATTCCCGCCAAGCAAAGCGTAAAGCTCATTTGACATCGGTATCTGGTGGTGGTTTATATAATTGGAAACTATCGTTAATGTAAAGCCCTTATTCATTACCGCTCCTGCCCGTGACGATTTCATTGTAAATCTCCAGCAGCCTCCTGTAATTTTTCTCCGCATCATGCGTGCTAAGCGCATGCTCGCGCGCGTTTGACGACATTGACAGCGCAAGCTTGTCGTCGGCAAATATCCGCAGAATTGCCTCCTCCAGCTCCGCAGGCTTATCGGCGCGGTAAAGTATGCCGTCCCTGCGGTCAGTCAGGAGATTATGTATGCCGCCTACGTCTGCCGCGACCGTGGGCACGCCCAAAAGCATCGCCTCGCCCACGGAGTTTGGCGAATTTTCTATGGCCGACGGGCATAAAAAAACATGTGTTTTTAACATTCGCGCGCACATCTTATCAGCGCTCAGCCGACCAGTAAACTTGACATGCTTTTCAAGCTTATTGCGCTTAATCTGTCCGAGAAGATATTTCCCGTAGCCTGAGAGCTTTATCTTATCCTTTATGCTGCTGTTCGCCGTGATTATATCACCCGCGACATAAAGCATCGCATCTTCGTACTCCTCCACTATGTCAGGCAGAATATCAAGCACGTAATGAAGCCCCTTTATAGGATAATTGCCCTGGCTTAAAAATAACGAGTGATGTTCAATCTGGTCTATGTTCCAGCAGTCATCATAAAACTCAGCACGGAGCGTTTCGTTCATAAAATGGTACTTCGCATTCGGGGCAAGCTTTTTAGTCATCTCCCTGTCAAAATCTGTCCTGCCTGTCACATTTCCGACAAGCGAAAGCGCCTCCTTTTCATATTCGCCGCGTTTTCTGAATTTCTCCTGCTGTTCAAAAAGCCCGTCTTTTTTCAGAATATCCCTAAACGTCTTTTTCTTCTGCGCCTCATACGGCAGATCTGCCATATAAACGTCAGCTATCGCGCTGCAAAGTCCCTGTATGCCTATAAGCGTCTTATCATACCTGTTAAACGCCCTTACACATGCCAGAGTATGAGGATATTCAGTGCCGAATATATGAATAACATCTGGTATGAAATCCTTTATCACCGCGTCGAGCCGCTTTTCAAGCTCAGCATCATAGTTTTCAGGATGTACAGTGTCCTCCTCGAAGACATAATAGTCAATGCCGTTTGCCTTTCCCTTTACAAAAAATGCGTTGTCACCCTTTAGGGCAGCGATGGGCTTATCCGTCGGGAAGCAAATAGCAAGTGTTATATTATTCTGCTCCTTGTTTTCAGACAGCTTATCGACAAGCCCTGAAATCCACCCTTCCTTTACTACTATTCTCTGCCCTAAGCTTTTTGCAATAAACGGAAGCATAATGTTACATAGCCATAAAATTTTCATTTACATTTCCCCGTTCCGCCATATTTTGATTTTTGGCAATTATGATATCCAAGCATACGCAAATGATGCCTGATAACGCGGATTTTGATTATTTTCCGCACTCACTTCAAATTTTTCAGCTTATATATAAACGTCTTTACCTTATTGTATATTCCCGAAAAATACCTGCTCTGCGCCATGGCGCTCCTTATCGGAGACAGGGTAAGCAGCATTATCAGCCTGTATTTAAAGACCTTTCTCCTGCCCATATATTTAACCGTTATCTCCCTGTGCTGCGCAGCGGAAAGCCTTTTGTTACGCTTAGTTTCCGAATACCCTCCGCCCTCATACGCCGCCACTATGACTGGCAGATAAGCTATATCCGCCTTTTTTTCATAATAGCACCAGAGAAAATGTTCATAGTCCGCCCTTACATTATATGATGTATTATAACCTCTTTCCTCAAACATAGCCCTGCGGTAAAAGCAGGTCTGATGGCACGGGACATTTCTATAGCATGTGAAGTCATTAATCTGCGGCGCGGAATAAATCACGGTGTCAAGCGCCTTGTGGTACATATTTCCATATATAATATCTGGTGTTTTTTTATTTTCCGTCTTATACACAGCCGCAGCTTTTTTCTGAGCATCTCTGCTTTCGCTGTTTATACAATCTGATTTTTTTTCAGCGTCTTTATTTTCGCTGCATGCGCTATCCGTTATTGTTTCAGCAGCTCTACTTATGCCATATATACCGTCTGTTATTTTATTTAAAACCATTTCATCATACAGGCTGTCACCCGCATTAAGGAACAGGATATAATCCCCTTCCGCAAGCTTTACAGCCTCATTCATAGCGTCATATATACCACTGTCGCCTTGAACATAAATATGAAGACGGCTGTCGGAATACAGCCCTTTTAGCTTCTCCACAGAGCCGTCTTTTGAGCCGCCGTCCTTGACAATTATCTCATATCCGCCATATTTCTGCGAAAGCACGCTCTCCACCGTGCTTACCAGCCTGTCGCCCGCATTAAGGCACACAATTATAATACTGTAAAAAACAGGATAATCCATCATTTAAAAATATACCTCTCAGCCGTAAAAAGCCAGCTCCTGTACGGCAGCAGCTTTATTCCGCTTCTATGCGCCTGCAGCAAAAACACCATAAAAAACACAATGCATATTCCCGCCACGGCAAGCTTAATTTTTCTCCTCAGCGCCCCGTCGTCAATCAGGCTTATCATCAGGGGAATCATAAAAAGCTGCGAAACGCTGAAATAATACGCAATTCTCGTCACCACTGGCAGAAATGAAAAAAACGTACACACGGCAAACGCCAGAATGTTCAAATGCCCATACAGGCACAGCTCCCTCTTAGCCCTCTCCGAAAAACGTCCATTAAGCCTATCCCTCGAATACCACATAAACCAGCAGTAAAACGCAACCACTACGGATATCCTGATTACGCTCACCATATTTATGGAATTGCCAAGAAACTCCGTATTTTTGTACGACGGATAAAGCGCAAGCGCAAGTTTCATCACCAAATCCCTGCCCACAAAGCAGGCTGCGCCAAAAATAACTCCTGCTATTATATAAACCCTTTTCCATTCAAATGACGCCGCCCAATATACAGGTATCACAAGCAGCGCCGACTTGTGAAAAAACGCCGCAAAAACAATCAAAAATATAAATTTGAGCCAGTCCCTTTCAAGCACATACCTCATAGAATACAGCGCAATTGCAAGCGCCAGGTAATACCTGACTGTATTATACGTCTGAAAATAAAATCCCAGCGTCATAAACAAAAAAAATGACTGCTCAAATGATACGCTCTGCTGATACAAGGACTTTAAAAAAATATATATTGTGGCAAACGCAAACACGGCAAACATAAGCTCATAACACTCAAACCCGACAAGCCCATATACAAGCCGCACCAGAATATTAAACCCTGCCTCCGTGACAACGTAACCGCCGACGTAAGCCTCATGCGCCGTCTGGGCATACTGCCCATAATCATTTCCTATTCCAAATCTAAGCGCCGAACAGGCAGACAGTATCACAAATATTCCGCATAAAAGCAGCCTGTCCTGCGCGCTTTGGCGGATACGCTGCCCATTTACAAAGCTGTATGCGCATGGAGCGCCTGTTTTTGCTGCCATAACACATGTTATTATCGCAATTGCCAGATAAAATATTATAGACAATGCCCTGTCCAACGCGCCATAATCCTCCTTATTTAAACTGTTTTACCGACTCAATGCCCTTTTTCATCAGCTTAAGCGCCGCCTCTTTAGGTATCTCCACGCACATTTCCTTTCCATGCGCGGCGATAAACCTCACCGCCATAGGATAGGCCAACACACCATAAAGGAAATGGTACAAAACCCCTCTGTCAATAAAAAATTTCTCAGTGTAGCCCTTAAACCATGTCGATTCACGCTCGCGCTCATATCCAAGCTCCACAGGCACCGCGTACACCTTAAGCCCATGCTTTAAACAGTCCCTCAGAAACAGGCTGTCCTCCCCGTTGCTGTATTTAGCGCCGCCGCCAAACAGCAGCGAAAACGTAATGTTTTCCGCCACAAGCTTTTCACGCTTTACGGCAAATGAATAAGTCGGATAACGCCCCGCATTCCAGATGTGAACCCTATGGTATCTCCTCGTGTAGTATGTAAAGCGGCTGTCGGCAACCCTCATATTGAACAGCAGGAAATCCGCCTCGGGGTGCTCCTTAAACTGGTTTAAAATCTTCTCCTCATATCCGCTGTTGTACACGATATCCTCATCGGCAAAGAGCACGATATCGCCGCTTGCCCTCATCAGCGCATTGTTGCGGCTAAGCCCCACGCCTCTTTCCTCAAAGCTGTAGCACTTGACCTGCTTTCTGCCCGTCTTGCAGCTCCGCTCATATTCCCTGTAGCCAAAATGCTCTGTCTGGTTAATTATTATCGCGTCGCTTTCAAGCCCCATGCGCTCAGCCAATGTAAAAATATCCTCATTCACAGCCGATATCAATACCTGTAATCTCATCAACCTACCTCCCAAAATACAGCCTTGTCCAGCCCTTGTCCGCCTCGGCAAGCACGGCGCCGCTGACATTATATCCCAGCAGCCCAAGCTGGTTTATTTCGTCCGCAATGCGCTGCCTGCAGGGCACTCCAAACGGAATGGCAATTATTACCTCCTGTCCCTTCATGCCGCCCTTTTTATCAAGCGTTTCCACACATGTTTTATCATCTAATATATTAAGCCCGCTAAGCTTTTTTACAAACTCGCCCGCAATCCGATTGTCAAAGGCATCGGCAAACACAAGCTTTTTTGCCGCCCCAGATGCAGCCGCAAGCGCCTCAGTGAGCATTTTTTCCTGCCGCCCGTCAGCATTATTCTTATCCGAATAGAGCAGCCCGTATGCGGGTATAGCAAAATATTTGCGTATATCCTCTTTAGTGTATATGCAGTCGCCCATGCAAAACCTGAATACAAACACAAATACACCGACGCAAAGCAATACCGCAGCTCCAAGCAGCGCCGCGCGCCAGGCAAAAAACTGCACCTGCGCCTCTTTTATCCCTAAATCCTCTATCTGATAAATACTGTCAAATTCCTCCATCATCGTGCCAAAACGTTCAAGCGAAGCCTTCAAAGCCTTGCTCACCTTATCTACTGTTTCAGAGTCCTCGCCCTCAACCGTAATCGTCAGGTAACGCACATCCGATAAAATATCTGCCGTTATCATATTTTTGACGGCATCACGCTCATACCCTGCGCCAAGAAGCTCCATCGCATTGCCCAGTATAAGGTCTGTCGCAACTACATCATTCCACGTAAAATCATTGTAATAATCCTTAGCCTCAAGCCTTCCGTCAGCAAAATCAATGTAATATTCCGTCTCCGATATATATGACGGCGATGCCAGATCAATAAATGCTAAAAGCAAATTAAGACCGCTGCCTATCACGGCACCAGTCACAGCCAGCGTCAGCATAAGCGGCAGACGCTTTACAAAGCAGGTAAACAGCGCCCTGCTGTCTATTCCCTCGTGCTGTATTCTTTCGCTATCAGTATAAGCCATTTTTCCTCTCATTCCGCTGATTAATTTTCAAGCTTGTCCTCGTTTTTTATGGCAGTCACCTGATTTTCGTCAATTCCCTCAGTGCTGTCAGCCTGGAACAAAATCTTGAGCGTAAGCAGCATCAGCTTTAAATCAAGCCATACGCTGTAATTTTCAATGTAAAAAAGGTCAAGCTTCAGCTTGTCATACGGCGTAGTATTATACTTTCCGTAAATCTGCGCGTAGCCCGCAAGCCCCGCCTTAACCTTTGTCCTGAACACAAACTCGGGCATGTCCTCCTGGTACTTCTTTATGATCTCAGGCCGCTCAGGTCTTGGCCCGATAAATGACATCTCACCTTTGAGTATGTTAAAGAGCTGCGGAAGCTCGTCAATCCTTACCTTTCTTATAAATTTTCCTATCGGCGTGATACGGTTGTCATTTTTGGACGCAAGCCTCGCCACGCCGTCTTTTTCGGCATCCGTCCTCATGCTCCTGAATTTGAGTATCTCAAACTCCTTCATATCGCGCGTACAGCGCACCTGCTTGTAAAGCACCGGTCCTTTGTCATACAGTTTGATAATAACAGCCGTTATCAGCATAATGGGCGATGTTACCACAATCAGTATCACCGAACACACAACATCAATGGCACGCTTAACTACCCTCTGTTCAATAGTCATAGAGTATTCTCTCGTCAAAAGTATAGGCGTATCAAACAGATGAAGCTTATCGGCTCCCTGAATCATAATGTCAGGAATTTTAGGCATCATATAAATTCTTATGCTTTTGCTGTAGCAGAATTTTAAAAGCCTGTTCCTGAGCTTCGTATTTATATCCCAAAGCACTACGCCATCATAGCCCCTGACAATCTCCCTCTCAAGCGCCTCCCTGCCCTCGTCGTCACGCATGCAGCGCACTATATTATACTTGTCCCTGCGAGTGGCAAATTTCCCCAGAATATCCTCTATCGGTCTGCCGCCGCTTATAAGCAATAGCTTTTTGGGCGGGAAAAACTGCTGGTAAAGCCTGTTGCTTATAAAAATCCACACCGCCGAAATCAAAATCTGCGCAATAAACATCAAAATAAGCGGATACGCCGTCACAAACCCCAGCGACAGCAGCGCTATCTGAAAATAAGAAATAACGTTCACAAATACAAGCGAAATAACCTGTGAAAAAAACACGTCCATCGCCTTTAAATATCCGACACGCAGACCGCCATACGTACCCATGAAAAACAAAAGCAGCAGAAAATATTCCACGGCAAGCAATATAAAGCCGTTCCTGTGGAAGCTTCTCCACATATGGAGCTGCATAATGTCATTGTAAACATTTATCCACACATAGACATAGACTGCCGTATGAAAAAGCAGCCCAATCAATGACATCTGCAATATAATTGTCCTCTTTGCCGCCTCTAAACGCTTCATCCGCAGCCTCCAAAGTCACATTAAACCTAACCTAAATCCGCCTTAACACCGCCCGAATCGCCCAAAAACACATACAGTAAAGGCTTTTTATTATCGAAAGCCCCTCCTGGCTCCTGTACAAATTCCAAATGCGCCTTATGGCTACCAGCTTATTTGATGACAGAGTGCCCTCGCTTCTCCTGTATTTTACAAGTGCCCTGTCCAAGCCGTACCCTGCACCGTATTTTTTAAGTATATGCCACCATGTCGCCGTGTCCTCGCTCTCAATCTGCGGCATATATATATCTTCCCTGTCTATCTTATCCGTGTCAATCATCACAGTGGAGGTAAAAATTGTCGTATTTTTCAGCGCCTGCCTGTAGCTAATCGTCTGCGGCACATGGACTGTCTTACCAAGCCCTATTCCCTGCTCGTCTGCAAACTCATAGCCCGTAAAAGCAAAACCCGCCTCACGCTCCTCCATAAAGGCAAGCTCGCTTGAAAGCTTATCGCTTTCCCACAAGTCGTCAGCGTCAAGAAAGCAGATGTACCTGCCCCTTGCCTTCAAAACTCCTGTGTTTCTTGCCGCTGCCGCACCGCCGTTTTTTTCCTGCCTTATAAGCTGTATGCGGCTGTCCAATGCCATATAACGTTCAATTATATCACAGCTGTTATCATTGGAACAGTCGTCAACCAGCAAAAGCTCCCACTCAACAAGGCTCTGCGCCTGTACTGTCCTGATTGTTTCTTCTATAAATTCAGCAGCGTTGTAAACGGGCACTATTACGCTTACAATACACCTGTTATTTTCCATTTCATTAACCTAAAATTCTTCCTTCACAAGATATTTCGGCCTGTCCTTGACCTCCATATATAGCTTGCTCATATACTGCCCCATTATGCCGATGCACAAAAGCTGTACTCCCCCAATAAGCGATATTATACATATAGTCGAAGGCCACCCCGCCACGGGATCGCCATATATAAGCGCCCTCACGAAAATAAACACCATAAACGCAAACGCCACCACGCAGAATAAAATCCCAAATATCGACGCTATGGAAAGCGGCGCCGTCGAGAAAGCCATAATTCCGTCAAGCGAATACAAAAACAGCTTCCAGAACGACCACTTCGTCTCGCCAGCCGCCCTCTGCACATTTTCATACTCTATCCATTTAGTGTCATATCCAACCCAGCCGAATATTCCCTTTGAAAAGCGGTTGTACTCGCGCATGGAAAGTATCGCGTCAGTCACCTGCCTTGTCATCAGGCGGTAATCCCTCGCCCCGTCTACAATCTCCGTCTTTGATATCTTACGCATAAGCCCGTAAAAACGCCTTGCAAAAAATGAACGTATCGGCGGCTCGCCTTTCCTGTCGACACGCCTTGTCGCCACCGAGTCATACCCTTCCTCAATATAACCGTACATTTCAGGCAGAATAGACGGCGGATCCTGCAAATCAGCGTCCATAAGCACCGTAAAATCGCCTGTCGCCTTTTCAAGCCCCGCGATAATAGCCGCCTCCTTGCCGAAATTCCTTGAAAATGATACAAGATGAACCCTCGCATCTTTTTCATGGAGCAGCCGCACAGCCTCAACAGTACCGTCTTTTGATCCGTCATTTACGAAGATAAACTCAAATTCCACATCTTTATTGTGGAAAAAAGCCTCCTGCTTGACAGCCTCCGCATAAAAAAGCGGCACACTCTCCTCCTCATTGTAGCAAGGAACGATAATGCTTAATGTCTTGGTATATTCTTTCACTACTGCCTCGTTTCCGCGCCGCAACGCGCATTCTCACTTAATATAACACTTTTCACAATCGCCTCTATGACTTCTGTATTTGTCGGTCTTTCATCAGTGTTTTTGTACATACTTCCAAATACAATCTCCATAGCTTCCTTCTTGCCTCTTGCCCAGGCTGTTTCGATTGAATTTCTGATAGCCCCCTCAATCTGCTTATCCGTCGTGTCAAACCTGCGGGCTAATTCAGGATATAACAGCTTTGTAACTGAATTCAGCGTTTCGGGCTCCATGCATGATATTAGCACTGCCTCCCTGAGATAGCGATAACCTCTCTGCCTTGCCTGAAAGCCAAGACGCAGAAGCAGATACGTAGAATTCCTGAGAATATCTACCCGTGAATATTCCCGTTCCATTTCCAGCACCCCATTCAGACACCAAAAATGTCAAAAAACTTAATACAGCTTCCGAATCATAGTCGAGCACTTTCGACATTTTCCTTAAACCATTCATACGCCAGACGTATTCCCTCGTCAAGCTCAACCTTATGTGTCCACCCCAGCTTGTGAAGCTTGCTGACATCCGTAAGCTTTCGCGGCATACCGTCTGGCATATCCTTATTCCATATAATTTCTCCCTCATATCCCACTGTACGCTGCACAGCCTCGGCAAGCTCTTTTATCGTTACCTCTTTGCCCGTGCCTATATTGACATGCTGCTCGCCTTCATAATTTTCAAGCAGGAAAACACAGGCGTCAGCCATATCGTCAACGTACAGAAACTCCCTTAAAGGAGTGCCTGTCCCCCACAGCTCCACACTTGGGCTGTTGTTGATTTTGGCGTCATGAAATTTTCTTATCATAGCGGGCATTACATGCGAGCCTGACAAATCATAATTGTCATACGGTCCGTACAGATTAGTCGGCATGCAGCTTATGAAATTGTCGCCGTACTGCCGCTTAAAATACTTGCACATCTGCATTCCCGAAATCTTGGCGATGGCATACGCCTCATTTGTCTGCTCAAGAGGTCCTGTAAGAAGCGCATCCTCTGGTATCGGCTGCGGCGCAAGCCTTGGATATATGCAGGTGCTGCCCAGAAACAGCAGCTTTTTTACCCTATAGTCATGCGCGCACTTAATGACATTGCACTGTATCTGCATATTTTCATACGCGAAATCAGCGGGAGCCGTGTTGTTGGCGTTTATACCGCCTACCTTCGCCGCCGCAAGCACTACAATATCAGGGCGCTCCTTATCAAAAAACTCCCTCACGGCAGCCTGATTTGTCAAATCAAGCTCGCTGTGCGTTTTTCCTATAATATTTGTATAGCCCTTTTCCTTTAAGTTTCTTACTATGGCAGAGCCTACAAGTCCTCTGTGCCCCGCCACATATATTTTGTCCGATTTATTCATTGCCTTCTCCATTTTTTCTCTTATTTTTATATTCCTCGCAGGACATTCCCGCGATAGACCTCAAATCGGCATCCATCATCATTGCGACAAGGCTTTTAAAGTCTACCTTTCTTTTCCAGCCAAGCGCCTTCTCAGCCTTGGCAGGATTACCCCACAAAAATTCTACCTCCGCAGGGCGGTAAAATTCAGGATTCACGTCAACAAGAAGCCTGCCTGTTTCGGCGTCATATCCCTTCTCCCTGACGCCCTCGCCCTCCCAGCGGATGCCAATGCCAAGCTCTGCAAACGCCGCCTCCACGAATTGGCGCACCGTATGCGTCTCATTTGTGGCAAGGACATAATCGCCTGGCGCGTTCTGCTGCAGCATAAGCCACATGCCCTCCACATAATCGCCCGCAAAGCCCCAGTCCCTTTTAGCGTTCATATTGCCGAGCGAAAGCTTATTCTGCTTTCCCGCTATTATATTCGCTATCGCAAGAGTAATCTTTCTCGTGACAAAGTTCTCGCCGCGCCTTGGGGATTCATGGTTAAAGAGAATACCGTTGCAGGCAAACATGTTGTAAGATTCCCTGTAGTTGACCGTTATCCAATAAGAATAAAGCTTTGCCACACCGTATGGGCTCTTTGGATAAAACGGCGTAGCCTCGCTCTGCGGCGCTGTCTCGGGAAGACCGCCAAACAACTCAGAGGTCGACGCCTGATAGTACCTGCAGTTGCCGCCGTTTACCCTTATCGCCTCCAAAAGCTTTAATGTGCTCACTCCCGTAGCGTCAGCAGTGTATTCAGGCACCTCAAAGGAAACTCCTACATGCGACTGCGCCGCAAGGTTGTACACCTCTGTCGGCCTTATCTCGCCTATAATGCGCATAAGGTTTGATGAGTCCGTAGTGTCTGCAAAATGCAGAAAAAACTTTACCTTATTATAATCCGAATTAATCAGATGGTCTATTCTCATAGTGTTAGATATGCTGTGCCGCCTGATAAGACCGTGCACCTCATATCCCTTCGCAAGCAGGAACTCCGCAAGATAAGAGCCGTCCTGTCCTGTTATGCCTGTAATCAACGCTATATTATTCATTTTTCCTCCCGTTCCGCCTCCCTGGCAGCTGTGATTATTTTAAATATTCGGCAATCGCCTTTTCCCAGTCCGCAAACATAAAATCCGTCGTAAGCTTAAGCATATAATTTTCAAGTATTGAGTATGCGGGGCGCGGAGCTGATATTCCCGATACGTTTTTGTTGTATTCCTCCGTCGTAACTGTCTCCACGACAGTGCTCTTGCCCGCAAGCCTGTATATTTCGCGTGTAAAATCCGCCCAGTTCGTGGAGCCCTCGCAGGTGCCATGGAATAAGCCAAAATTATCCGTAGGCAGCAGATACGCTATCGCCCTTGCAAGCTCGTCCGCGCTTGTAGGAGAGCCGAACTGGTCGCCCACGACTGTCACACTGTCATGGTTTTCGCTCAGCCCGAGCATTGTCCTTACAAAATTTTTGCCGTCGCCGTATAGCCACGCCGTGCGTATGATAAAATATTCTTTCGCAAATTCCTTTACAAAATTCTCTCCCGCAAGCTTTGTCCTGCCATATACCGCTTGGGGGTTAGGCATATCAAACTCCGTATAGGGCACGCTCGCGCTTCCGTCAAAAACATAATCCGTAGAGACATGCATAAGCTTTGCCCCGTATCTGGCGGCAGCTATGCTCAGATTTCTCGGTCCGATTGCGTTTATTTTGTACGCATTGTCAATATCCGTCTCGCAGCCGTTGACATTCGTATGAGCCGCGCAATTTATAATGGCATACGGCTTCACCTCGCCCACAAGCTTATTTACCGCATTGATGTCCGTTATGTCGAGCTGTCCGACATCCGTATTCACGCACTCATACTCCCTGTCAGCCTCATAAAGCTTATTAATCGCGCGCCCAAGCTGGCCGTTGCAGCCCGTTACGATAATCTTTTTCAAACCAAACTCCTCCATTTCGCGGTATATGAACATTTCGCAGATCTTAGACGGCGTCTTTTACCGTCTTAGCTGCCTGATGTTTTGTTTTATTCGCCCAAACCGTCTTCTATCAGCTTTACAAGCTTCTCCAAAGCCTCATTTTCGTCCTTGCCATCACAGAAAAGCTCAATCTCATCTCCGCTCTTTACGCATGCGCCTAAAACGCTAAGCACGCTTTTAGCGTTCGCCGTAGCGTCATTGAAGGTAAATGTTATGTGCGATTCAAACTGCAATGCCTCCTTGCACAATGTCCCAGCGGGGCGCAGATGCAGCCCTGTAGGGTTTTTAATTACTACCTTTCGGCTTACCATTTGTATCCCCCCATTCTTTTGATTTAAAACTAATACTCTGACTCTCATCTGCCTGTCTTGGCAGGCCTTCAAATATAAGAACGGTAAATTTTAATCTGCTGCCAGCCGCTACAGCATTACATTCTGAATAAGCTCGGCCAGCTCCTTTGCTTCCTTCTCAATCATTGCCTGATCCTTGCCCTCTATCATTACGCGGACAAGCGGCTCGGTGCCTGACGGCCTTATGAGTACCCTGCCTTCTCCCTCAAATTTTTTGCTCACGCGGTCTATCGCCTCTGCAATCTCGGGGTATTCCATATAGCTGTTCTTTTTGTGGTTAGGCACGCGCGCGCCGACAAGCGCCTGCGGCAGCACTGTCATTATGCTTGAAAGCTCTGACAGCTTTTTGCCCGTATCCACCATTACCTCAAGCAGATGAAGCGCGCTCAGAAGACCGTCACCCGTCGTATTTTCATCGAGGAAAATAATATGTCCCGACTGTTCGCCGCCAAGATTTGCGCCGATATCAAGCATGCGCTCAAGCACATACCTGTCGCCCACCTTTGTCTGCTCTATATTAATGCCCTGCTCCTTGCCCATAATGAAAAATCCAAGATTGCTCATCACAGTGGCTACAATTGTATTGTCCTTAAGCCTGCCCTTTGACTTCATATGGCTGCCTACTATCGCCATAATCTCATCGCCGTCAACGCTGTGCCCGTTTTCGTCAACCGCAAGCAGCCTGTCGGCGTCGCCGTCAAACGCAAGCCCTATGTTCGCCTTCTCATATACAACACGCGCCATAAGCTCTGACATATGCGTAGATCCGCAATTTGCATTAATGTTTGTGCCGTCGGGCGAATTGTGGATAGCCACCACCTCCGCGCCAAGCTCCTTCAGCGTTTCAACAGATGTATAGTATGACGCGCCCTCCGCGCAGTCCACCACTATCTTCATACCTTTCAGATTGACAGGCACGGCGCGCACGGCATGGTTTATATACTCCTCCCTGGCGTCTGTCCTGTACTTAATTTTTCCCACGCTTGCCCCCGTAGGGAAATTTATGTCCTTCATGTTGTTTCTGATAAGCGCCTCTATCTCGTCTTCAAGCGCGTCGGGAAGCTTAAAGCCGTTGCCATTGAAAAATTTAATGCCGTTAAACTCCACAGGATTATGCGACGCTGAAATAACAACGCCCGCATCCACCCTGTATTTCCTTGTCAGATAAGCTATCGCGGGAGTAGGTATAACGCCTACATATACTACGTTTGCCCCCACCGAGCATGCGCCCGCCATAAGCGCATTCGCAAGCATGTCACCCGAAATGCGCGTATCGCACCCTACCATTATGGTCGGCTTATGCTCCGTCTCCTTTGAAAGCACATATGCTCCCGCCTGCCCAAGCTGCATTGCAAGTAACGGCGTCAGCTCGTCATTTGCAACGCCCCTTACTCCATCAGTACCAAACAGTCTTGCCATCTGTTAAATCCTCCATACTTTATTCTTCTTCATCAACTTCGTTATCAGTCTCCTGCTCCAGAATAATGTTAAGCACATACGTCTGCGAAAGCGTCACATTTTCGGGAAGATTAAACGTCAAATCGCCCTGATAGCCGCCCGCTGCCCATTCAGTAAGCCCATACTTATTTAATACCGCGTCCATATCAACAACGCCTATTATGGAATCCTCATCTATCGAATTAACTGCCGACTCAATTCCAGACACCCTTATATTATAAGTAGCATGGCTGCCGTCCGGAACATCCTGCTTTATAAGCTTATAGCCCGTCGGCGCATTTGATACCGCAATTTTCGCCGCAGGTATGTTAAACGTCTTTTCAATTATCTTTTCAATATTTACTGTAACATTTACGTTGCCGTTAAAACTGCTGTCCGCAAGCTGTATATTGCTCGGCAAATACTTGCGTATATTGACAGTCTGCGTAAAGCTTTCGTCCCTGTCTGTCAGGTCAATTGCAGAATCGTTCACGGAAAGCTTTGTTATTGCGTCAAGCGCAGTTTTTCTTCCCGCAACTTTGACAGTAGCAGGATCTGATGTGATGTCGCCGCTCACTCCATATCCGTCCTTGGGCGTGCCCGCCGCGGCAAAGCTCAAGGGCACCTCCTTTGTCGCAAGTATGGTGACGGCTATATTTACCGTCGATATATTCATCGTGACTGAGTTGTTCTTTATCTCCTTATCGTCAGCATCATAAAGCTTAAGCTCAACATTTGTATTTATGTCTGTTGAAAAGCCAGTGACGCTTGTCGTCGCCTCAACGCGCTTTATGCTGCTAATAACAGACTCAGGACCTGAAAGCCTTACAATATTCTGGCTTGGAGTTGTTGAGCCTACCACATACCCCTCCGCCGGCTCACCAGTTACATAAGCAATTATAGGCAGGCTGATGTTCTTCATATCCTCTATCGAAAGCTGCAGAGTCTCTACGCTGCTCCTGAATTTAAGCTCGGAGTTGTTGCGCGTACTTGATACCTTGATGCTGACCGTATTCATAAAAGTAAGCTCGGACATATCCGCCACAGCCCTTATGTCATCTTTGGCGAGCTCATCAAGCACCTTGCTCCTTCCCTCCACAGACACATTCACTGTTTCAGTGCCGCCCACTATGTCATAAACCTTGCCCTCGCTTGTTATGGAGCTTGCATTTATTATTTCCACAGGCACATTATAAAAGGTTTTTGTCTCAAAAGGATTATTGATATTATTTATGACAATCCACAGGCCGCACGAGAAAGCGACTGCCAAAAACTTAAGCCCGATATTATTTGTAAAAAGGTTTATAATTCTGCGTCCAAGATTATTTTTCATCTTTAGCCCTACCTTTCCAGAGCCCGCGTTTCTTTTCCTCCGCTTCCTTGTTCTGTATCATAGTAAGCTTCTCCCTGAGCCCGTTCGCGTCGAGATTCCTGTACAGCTCTCCCTCATAAGTGACGCTGACATTTCCCGTCTCCTCGGACACAATGATAGTAAGCGCGTCTGTCACCTCGGATATTCCCACGCCGGCGCGGTGGCGCGTGCCAAGCTCCTTGCTTATCTGCATATTATCCGACAGCGGAAGGTAGCAGGTCGCCGACACTACCCTGTTGCCGCGCACAATCACGGCGCCGTCATGCAGCGGCGTATTATGCTCAAAAATATTGATTAAAAGCTGGCTTGAAATAAGTCCGTCAACCTCTATGCCCGTTCTCTCATACTCCGTCAGCGCCACGTCCTGCTCTATGACTATAAGCGCCCCAGTCTTTACCTTGCCCATCTCAAAGCTTGCTTTAATAAGGTCATTGACAGTCTTGTCAGAAAAGCGCTCGTCAGACGGTTTATCAAAAGCAACGAAGTTCGTAAGAATATTTTTCCGCCCCAGCTCCTCAAGCGCGCGGCGAAGCTCGGGCTGAAGTATTACCACAATCGCTATCACCGCTATGCTGAACACGTTTTCCACTATCCATACTATGGTATGCATATTAAATAAAATCGCAAGCAGAATAAACACCAGAATAATGACAATTCCCTTCATGAGCTGCCATACCTTCGTATGCTTAGCCCACGCCATAATATGGTACACCAAAAAGGATATAATGATTATTTCCACTATATCCTCCCATCTGATGCTGAATCTGTGCAAAGACAGAGATACAATATATGAATTGAGAAAATCCATAATCCTATTCATGTAATACTAATTCCTTTTCTGCTGTTTTACCGCCTTTTCGGGCACCCTTATAGTTTTTACTCTCTTTTGAGGCATGGCAACCGTATTTTTGGGCACTGCCTTTACATAATAATAATACTCGTCATCTTCAAACTGGACAAGCTCTGTCCTCGAATAATCCACATTAAATACAAAAAATTCCAGCACCTTGGCGATTGCAACCGACGCAACGCTTCCAAGTATCACGCCAAGGATTGACACGTTTGTGCTGTACATCAAATCGCCGAAAAGCAATACAAGAATATCCAGCAAAGCGCCTGTTATCATAGCAACAGTCCACGCGTAATCAATGCTTAACCTTCTTATGAAATATACCACAAGGAGAGTCAGCACAAAGCCCGCTATGGCTATAAACATCTCCTTATTTTTCATCATTCCGTCGATGACATATTTGAATTTTTCCAGAGAGCCGTCCTCCTCAAAGGTGCCAAGGATTGAAGCGCTCTGCGTCATATATCCTACAGTATAGTACACCACCACTCCGCTTGCTACGGATACCGCGGAAACGGGCGTACCGACAAGCCCCATGGCAATGGGCATAATATACGGTATCTTCAATATAAAGCATATCGGCGTCAAAAGTACGGCAAGCGTATCTTTCGGTGAAAATCTTATATACAATATAAATAATATCAAAAACTCCGCCAGCGCCACAACCGCACATTCCATCGAAAGCTCATACAGATGCCCGAGCGTAACCGCCGCCGCCACAAATACAATAAAATTCATCGGCATGAACGAACATATCAGTGACAAAATCAATACCACGGCGCCGCCCTTAAGCTTTCCCATATATCCTATCTCACTGTTGATCAGAAGTATCGCGGCGGCTGCAAGCAGGAACTTGCCTACAGGAGTTATATATGCCTCATACTTGCTGTAAAACCGTTTCAGATGTTCACGCATAACCAATAGGTTCGTCATAATAAATTCCTTTCTGATAAGGCGCTACTTTCTTGTTTCCTTATCATAGAGATAAGAAAGCTTTTTAAGATTATTGTAGTACCTTTTTAAGCTTTTCTTTGCCTTTGTATAACGGTATGTATATATGGCGTATGAAACTGCCGCATACAGCAAAATAAAGATAAGATAGGCTATTATAACCCTCCTGCCGAACTGAAGCAGATCCATTTTGTAAATATCCGCCATAAGCGTCTCAAAATTGTACAGTATATACACTCCAAAGACAATAAAAAATCCAACCGTGCCGCTGATAACCGCCCTGATTACCTGCAGCCCGATATAATCCCCTCTAAAGTAGCTTCCTATGGACACATTTTTTTTGCCCTCATTTGCCTCATAGGAAGCCATCTTTGTCATCAATCTGATTCTTTCCTCGTTTAACATAACAATTCCCTGCTGCCTTAATGCGCCTTTATCTGTCTAAGAATCTCATCTTGTTGCCATCGCCGCGGTTCTTTTTGACGGGCTCCTCAATAATGCGCTTGGGCTTTTCAATGGCATGCGAAAGATTTGATGCGAGCTGGCTTTTGCACTTCTCGCACAGCTTACCCGAACGGATCATAGTGCCGCAATTCTCGCAGGGAAGCTTTACGGGCGAATCCGCCGTGAACTCAAGGCGTTCCTCCCTTATCCACTGCTGAATCTGTCCCGGCTCAACCTCGCAGGCCTCCGCAACCTCCTTTATATCTGTATGAGGATTCTCACGTATATATTTTTTTACTGCCTGAAATGTTTCCTCCAGCTGTGCCCTGCATGCGGGGCAGATTGGCATACCCGAAATATGGTTAAAAAGTTTCCCGCATTTTCTGCAATTTCTTACGTCGCTCATCCGCTTTTCCTCCATTAAATTCCCTCTCCTATGCAGAGAGTAATAAAATAAATTTTTCCCACACCATGACGCTTTAACTCCGACGCGACCGCATCCAGGGTGCTTCCCGTCGTGTAAATGTCGTCAATAATTATGGTTTTATTTAATTTTACAACATCTGAGCCAATATTAAAAGCTTTTTTCAAATTATTTTGTCTGGATATTGCATTTAATTGCTTTTGGGGCAGTGTTTTTTTGGTTCTTTTCACTATATCGGTTCTCGTAGGAACGCCAAAAAGCCTTGAAAGCTCCCTTGCCAAAAGCTCCGCCTGGTTATATCCGCGCTTATCCTGCCTTGTCCTGTGAAGCGGCACAGGGATAAACGCGTCCGCATCCATAGCGCATATCTCCTGCCTTAAATTCCTGTAAATATCCCTTGCGTAAAACTGGGCATACTCACCCCTATGTCCGTACTTGAATCTGTAAACGCTCTTTTTCATGCTCTGATAATCATAAAGCGCAAAGCCATAATCAAACACATGCTCCCTGCGCATACAGTCGCTGCAGTATATTTTTCCCTCATCATAAAGCTGCTTACCGCATTTTCTGCATGTTGGAGGCTTTATATACTGTATTTTTGCCGCGCACCCGCCGCACACAAGCTGCTCCCCAAACGGCAGGATATCATCACACACCGGGCAATGGCGCGGGAAAAGCAAATCCTTAATTCTGCCGCCAAGGCTTATATTACTATTTCGCATATTCTGTCCTTTAATCCTGTATATCTTTTCTGCTCACTTTCATTTGCTATCATCTGCCTTACCGTATCTCGGCTGCCCAGAATAACCACACAGCTTTTCGCCCTCGTGACCCCCGTATATAGAAGATTTCTGTTGAAAAGCAGCCTCGGCCCCGTCAGGAGCGGCATAATCACGGCGGGATATTCGCTGCCCTGTGATTTATGTATTGTAATGGCATAGGCAAGCTCTATCTCATCAACTCCGTTAAACGGATATGTCACCCTGCGCATATCGTCATATTCCACCACTACCGTCTGGGCTGTCTCATTTATTTCACGCACTATGCCTATATCACCGTTAAAAACGCCCTGCCCGCTGTCCACCGCGATACCGTATTTGCTGACTACCTCCCATTCAAGCTGGTAATTATTTTTTATCTGCATAACCTTGTCGCCAGCCCGCAGAATGTCATCGCCGTGGGCAAGCTCTGGCTTTTGGCTTGAAGGAGGATTCAGATACTGCTGAAGTATTTTATTCAGCGTATCTACTCCCAGCGGACCGCGCCTCATAGGCGTGAGCACCTGTATGTCATATATGCCCGCATTTACATATTTGGGCAGCTTTTCAGTTATCAATATAATCATATGCTTGTATATGACGTTTATATTATTCCTTTCCAAAAAGAAAAAATCCCTGCTTTTGTTGTCAAGCGAAATCTCCCTGCCCTCGTTTATGCTGTGGGCATTTATGACAATGTCACTCTCGCCCGCCTGTCGGAAAATTTTTGACAGTGAGACACCTGCAAATTTCCCGCTTTCCATTATATCCTTCAGCACCTGCCCCGCGCCTACTGACGGCAGCTGGTTCCTGTCTCCCACCATTATAAGCCTTGTCCCTGGCATGACAGCCTTAAGAAGCGCCTGGAAAAGATATATGTCAACCATCGACATTTCATCTATGATTATAACGTCAGCCTCCAGCGGATTGAGCTCGTTTTTTTCAAAATGCGCGCCCGAAAAGCTTTTTTCGTCGTCTGAAACCGCGCCGTTAATCTCGAGCAGACGGTGGATTGTCCTCGCCTCAAAGCCCGTCGCCTCGGTCATGCGTTTAGCCGCGCGCCCCGTCGGCGCCGCCAGAAATATATCAAGCCCTTCATTTTCAAAATAGCGCAGAATCATATTTATTGTCGTAGTTTTTCCAGTGCCTGGCCCTCCTGACAGTATAAATATGCCGTTCTGAATCGCCTCCGTAACCGCCAGCCGCTGCTGCTCATCAAGCCGCACGGAATTTGCCTCTTCAAGCCTTTTAAGCTTTTCCGAAATCCTGTCAAGCTCAGCCCCTGTAAGCCTGTCCGCATCGCCAAACGCCTGCTGCAGCTCGTACAACATTCTCGCACAGTTGAGCTCCGCGTAGTACGCACTCATACCATATATGCATCTGCCGCCGTCCTTTTCCTTTATTACGATTTTTTTATCTATCGCAAGATTTGGCAGCTGGGGCGAAAGCACCTGGGGCGAAAGTCCGAGCATATCAGCCGACCTTTCAAGCAGAAGCTCCTCGGGAAGGTAAGTATGCCCCTCCGCGCCTGCCTGCAAAAGGATATAAAGCATGCCGCTGCGCATTCTATAGTCCGAGTCTACGTGTATGCCGATTTTTGACGCAATCTCATCTGCCGTGCGAAAGCCCACACCCGCTATGTCCTCCGCAAGCTTATACGGGTTTTCGCGCATTATCTTGTATAAGCCCATTCCGTAATAGTTGTATATTTTGACAGCGAGCGCATTTGATATGCCGTATTTTTGGAGAAAAACCACCGCTTCCCTCGCGTCTTTTTTCTCCTCCACCTGCTCCGCTATCTCACGCGCCTTTTTTTCGCTTATGCCCTTTACCTCGGCAAGCCTGTGCGGCTCCTCCTCTATTATCCTAAAGGTGTCGTTCCCAAAGCGCCGCACTATGCGCGCCGCAAGCGCCGCCCCTACTCCCTTTATCGCCCCCGAGCCAAGATAACGCTCCGCAGCGGCGGCATCGTCAGGCGCCGCCGCGTGAAAGCTTTTTACGTTAAACTGCGTTTCATTATACTTGGCATTATCCTCATATTCGCCCTCCGCCTCTATAAATTCGCCCTCGTCAAGCTGAACCAGTGTTCCCTTGCAGGTTATCTCAGTCTCCTCTGACACAAGCTTAAAAATAATATATCCGTTCTGCGGGTTTTTGAATATGATATGCTTTACAAAGCCCTTGATGGTTTCCAAGAAAAATCCCCCAAACATTAAAAGCCAACCCATTTATCATATAAAGAGTTGGCTTAATACTTTTGAAATTTCCACAGCTATTCAGCGCCTTTATATTTATAAGCATCAGACTATATAAAAGCAATTCTTTCTCTGCCTGATGCGCTGCCGCCGCATTTTTACAGATTTTGCAGCGAGTGAAAATCACGCGCCTGACAGCTGCCGTTTACCCTTGCATAATCAGATTATGTTTTCATGAAATTATAATTTCTGAAATTACAATTTCTGAAATTACAATTTCATGGCTTCATTCTGGCGCTTCATCTGCTCATACAATGTCCTTGCCAAGCCTACGCTGCCGCTGTCCGCCACCTGGCTGCTGAGCTGGTGCAGCGCTGTCTCCTTGAAAACGTCTACCATTTTATTTCCATATGAGTTTTCGTCTTTGTCATCTGAAAACATCTTGGTCGATTCAAGCATTGTGTCAAAAATCTTCTCTACAAAATACGCCTCAAACTCCTTGCACGCGTCCATCAATTCCTCGTCTGATTCACTGCCCGCGCTATTCTCAAGCTTGCTCTGGAGCGCCGATGCCTTATTGCTCTGCGCCGCCTGTGTAGATAAATAATCCGAATACGCCGAACCCATACCGCCAATATCCATAATAATCCTCCATTCCTGATGCGCCCGCAAATTTGTGCCCTAAGCGCAAATTTGCCGCCTTATTCAGCCCTGCAAAAGCATTGCAATTACGTTTTTATCTCTTCAACTGATTAGCCTGCTGGAGCATCTCGTCAGAGGTTGTGATAACCTTTGAGTTCATCTCATATGCCCTCTGCGCGATAATCATGTTGACCATCTCATCAGCCACCTGCACGTTTGAGCCCTCAAGATACCCCTGCACAAGCGCGCTTTTCTCCAAATCGTCCGTGTCAGCCTCATTCATCGCCGCGCCGCTCGCTTCAGCTTCCTGATACATGCTGTTGCCAACCTTATCCAAGCCTGCGGGATTGTTAAACTGCCACAAGCCGATTGCCATGTCAAGGCTCTGCGCATGTCCTTCCTCGTCAGGATAGAAAAGCTCTCCGCCGTCGCCTACAGTAATCTTGCTGACCTTTGTATCGCCGTCAACTATTATAGGCTCTCCCTCCGTGCTGAGCACTGGAAGACCGTCTTTGTCAGTAAGCATCAGGTCATCGCCATATACGGCAAACACAAACTCGCCGTTTCTCGTATAATATGTATTGCCGTCAGTGCCGCGTATGCCAAAAAATCCGTCTCCGTCAATGGCAAAATTAGTAGCGCCAGGCGTTTCCAGAAAGCTTCCCGTCGTGAAAATAGACGTGACCGCCGTATTCCTCGTGCCAAGTCCAACCTCCGCGCCCACTGGCTTGTTTGCCATATTGGCTGTGGTGGATTTTGTCTGTATAGTCTGGTAAAGGAGCGATTTAAACTCCATTACCTCTTTTTTGTAGCCTGTAGTATTTACATTTGAAAGATTGTGCGCCACATTGTCAAGATTTAACTGCTGCGCAATCATGCCTGTCGCGCCCGTCCACAATGACCTTACCATAAATTAATCCTCCTTAACGACTGCGTTTATATCCTGCTGAGCTCCATCGACTTCTCAAGGCTCTCGTCATAGCTTGTTATAAACTTCTGGTTTGCCTCATACTGCCTTGAAATCGTAATCATATTTACCATTTCCTTGACTACGGAAACATTTGACATTTCAAGCCAGCCCTGATATATATTGGGATACTCCACGTCTACCGCCTCTGCGCCCTCTTTTGTGTCCCACATAGTCTCGCCGTAGTGCGTGAGGTAATCCGTATCCGTAAAGTTCGTAATCTTGATGCTGCCCACAAGCACATCGTCCTGATATATATTTCCCTGGGAATCTATCACAGTATTAGCCGCCGTAGTGGAAATCTGTATTCTGTTGCCGTCTTTCCCAAGCAGATAATCGCCGTCCTTCGTCACCATGTAGCCGTCTCTAGTGAGGTTAAACTCGCCGTTTCTCGTGTACTTAGTGGACACCTCGCCCGATTTGCTTGTAAACTCTATATTGAAAAAGCCCTCGCTGCCAATCGCCAAATCATAAGTATTATCAGTGTTCCTAAGCGAGCCCTGTGAAAAATCTGTGTAGGTCTCGCCTATCTTCACTCCAAGGCTCATGCCGCCAAGACGCTTGGGAACGTTCGGATTTTCCGTAAGATCCTTGATTTTGACCGCCATAACCTCATCATACGCCTGGCTCGTAGAGCCTTCTTTTTTAAATCCCGTAGTGTCGGCATTTGCAAGGTTGTTTGCCATAATGTCCATTCTGTACTGCTCATTCAGCATGCCTGTGTAAGCCGTGTATAAACCTCTAAGCATACATAACCTCCATTCTCTAAGCTGTGTTTTGATTAAACGTCGTTTTTACCTGTTATATAAGAACTCCACATACTTGCCCGTGCCTATGGCAACTGCCGTCATAGGATCCTCGGCTGTCATCGTGTTTATGCCTGTCCTTGATTCAACCAGATCCTCCAGACCGCGAAGGAGGCTTCCTCCTCCCGTGAGGACTATGCCCCTGTCCGCTATATCCGCCGCAAGTTCAGGCGGAGTCTTCTCAAGCACGCTGTGTATAGTGTCTATAATCTGAGAGGTTGTCTCCCTAAGGGCCTCCTCCGTCTCCTCCGACGAAACACGAATAGTCTTTGGAAGTCCAGTGACAAGGTTGCGCCCCCGCACATCCATGTAGTCAACCTCCGCTCGCTTAAACGCTGAGCCTATCTTAATCTTTATATCCTCTGCCGTGCGCTCACCAATCAGAAGATTGTGTTTTTTCCTCATATAGCGCACAAGCGCCTCGTCAAAATCGTCGCCCGCTATCTTGATTGACGCGCTCACAACCGTGCCTCCAAGCGATATAACGGCTATATCAGAAGTGCCACCGCCTATATCGACTATCATATTACCGCAGGGCTTTGAAATGTCTATCCCTGCGCCTATCGCCGCGGCTATGGGTTCCTCTATAATGCTGACGCTTCTCGCCCCTGCCTGATAGGTAGCGTCCTCAACTGCCTTTTTTTCAACCTCGGTAACTCCGCTCGGCACGCATACGGCTATCCTCGGCTTTCTAAATGTCTTTCTGCCAAGCGCCTTTTGTATGAAGTGCTGCATCATCTGCTCTGTCACCTTATAATCAGAAATAACGCCCTGACGCAGCGGTCTGATTGCTACAATATTGCCAGGCGTCCTGCCCAACATCAGCCTTGCGTCCTCTCCTATTGCTTTTATCGTATCCGAATCCCTGTCAAATGCCACTACTGAAGGCTCCTTCAGCACGACGCCTTTTCCTCTAATATATACTAATATACTTGCGGTTCCAAGGTCAATTCCAATATCCGTGTACTCCATGGCTCTGTGCCCCTTTCTATTTAAAATAGCGGCTTAATCCCATCTATAAATAATTATCAAAAAATAGTTTGCCCAATAAGAATATAACTATTAAATAAACAAGTAAAGCATACTAAGTCATTATAACCTAATTCAGCCATTTTTTAAAGGGGGTTCACACTTTTTTTAGAAAAATTAAAATAATACGCCTATCACTAAATAGTATATCGGTAATTTTGCGATATTTCTTTAGTGACAGACGCTGTTTATTTATAAGCTTTTGCCTAAACCCTTCGCCTTATCAAGCATTTTTTTGATATAAACGCCCGTATATGATTTTTTGTCCTTGGCAATCTCCTCGGGCGTGCCTTCGGCGATTACCGCGCCGCCGCCGTCGCCGCCCTCAGGCCCCATATCTATAATATAATCCGCCGTCTTTATCACATCAAGGTTGTGCTCAATCACGACCACAGTATTTCCACCCTCCGCAAGCCGCTGCAGTATCTCCACAAGCTTATGCACATCAGCGAAGTGAAGTCCTGTCGTCGGCTCGTCAAGTATATATATTGTCCTGCCTGTACTCCTTCGGCTAAGCTCCGTGGCAAGCTTTATCCGCTGCGCCTCGCCGCCTGAAAGCGTAGTTGACGGCTGCCCAAGCTTGATATATGAAAGCCCCACGTCATAGAGGGTTTCTATTTTTCTTTTTATTGAGGGTATCGCGTCAAAAAACGTAAGGGCTTCCTCAACTGTCATATCAAGCACGTCAAATATGTTTTTCCCTTTATATTTGACCTCCAGCGTCTCACGGTTGTAGCGTTTCCCACCGCACACCTCGCATGGAACATAGACATCGGGCAGAAAGTGCATTTCGATTTTTATTATGCCGTC
This sequence comes from uncultured Lachnospiraceae bacterium, assembly GCA_947625775.1. Classification (GTDB taxonomy): domain Bacteria; phylum Bacillota; class Clostridia; order Lachnospirales; family Lachnospiraceae; genus COE1. The sequence goes on from CANQPM010000012.1 coordinate 54,780, forward strand.
GCCGCCGCACGCCTCGCAGCGCCCGCCCTTTACATTAAAGCTGAAACGTCCTTTTGAATAGCCCTTCGCCTTGGCATCCGTTGTCGCCGCAAACAAATCCCTTATCTGGTCAAAAACTCCCGTGTAAGTGGCAGGATTGGAGCGCGGCGTCCTGCCTATGGGCGACTGGTCTATATTTATCACCTTGTCGAGCTGCTCTATGCCCTCTATGCTTTTGTGCGCTCCTGCTATGGTGCGCGCCCTGTTAAGCTTCCTTGCCAGATGCTTGTACAGTATCTCGTTTACAAGGGAAGACTTTCCCGAGCCTGATACGCCCGTCACGCAGGTAAACACGCCCAGCGGGAATTTCACGTTTATATTTTTCAGGTTGTTCTCCGCAGCGCCCTTTACCGTAAGCCAGCCCGTGGGTTTGCGGCGCGCTGCAGGCACTGGTATGAAAAGCTTCCCGCTAAGGTACTGTCCCGTGATCGACTCAGGGATTTTCATTATCTCCTCCGCCGTGCCCTGCGCGACAACCTCGCCGCCATGACCGCCCGCCCCAGGCCCTATATCGACAATATGGTCGGCTTCAAGCATCGTGTCCTCGTCGTGTTCCACCACAATAAGCGTATTTCCCAAGTCGCGCAGCTCCTTAAGCGCATTGAGCAGCTTGTCGTTATCCCTCTGGTGAAGCCCTATGCTCGGCTCATCAAGTATATAGCACACGCCGACAAGCCCCGAGCCAATCTGCGTGGCAAGCCTTATCCGCTGCGCCTCGCCGCCCGAAAGCGACGACGTGCCCCTTGAAAGGCTGAGATATTCAAGCCCCACATTTTCAAGGAAGCCCACGCGCGCCCTTATCTCCTTTAATATGCGCTTTCCAATCAGCTGCTGCTGCTTTGTAAGCTCCAATGTGTCAAGGAACTGGTAAAGCCTGCCTATCGACATTGACGTGATCTCATATATGTTTTTGCCGCAGACCGTGACGGCAAGAGAGCTTTTTTTAAGGCGCTTCCCGCCGCACTCCGTACACGGCGTAATGCGCATAAAGGTTTCATACTCCTGCTTCATTATCTCAGAAGCCGTTTCCTTATAGCGCCGCTCCACGTTTTTTATCAGTCCCTCAAACGCTATGGGGTATCTGCCTTCTCCGCGCTGTCCTTTATAATAAACTATGACCTCTCTGCCGCCCGTGCCGTTTATGAGCATATCCTGTACCTCGTCGGAAAGCTCCTCAAACGGAGTATCGAGCGAGAAATCATACTCCTTGCAAAGCGCCTGCAGGATAGCATTTGTAAAGCTCGTCTTGTCCGTGCAGGACTGCCAGCCTATCGCGGTTATCGCGCCATCGTTTATGCTGAGACTCCTGTCAGGTATCATAAGATCGGCGTCAAACTCCATCTTGTAGCCCAGCCCCATGCATTGCGGGCACGCGCCGAACGGATTGTTAAACGAAAAACTCCTCGGCTCTACCTCCTCTATGCTTATCCCGCAGTCAGGGCACGCAAAGCTCTGTGAAAAATTCATCGGCTCTCTGCCTATCACGTCCACTATCAGCAGGCCGTCAGAAAGCGACATAACATTTTCGATGGAATCGGTAAGACGCCTTGCTATGCCGTCTTTTACCACAAGTCGGTCAACTATTATCTCTATATTATGCTTTATATTTTTGTCAAGCTTTATCTCCTCCGAAAGCTCATACAGGCTGCCGTCAATGCGCACGCGCACGTAGCCCGCGCGCTTTGCGCGGTCAAGCACCTTTACATGCTCGCCCTTGCGTCCGCGCACCACTGGCGCAAGAAGCTGCAGCTTAGTCCCCTCGGGCATGTCCATTATCTGGTCAACCATCTGGTCTATCGTCTGCTTCTTTATCTCGCGTCCGCAGTTCGGGCAGTGTGGAATGCCTATCCGCGCATATAAAAGCCTGAAATAATCATATATCTCCGTGACCGTGCCCACTGTAGAGCGCGGATTCCTGTTTGTGGATTTCTGGTCTATGGAAATAGCGGGAGAAAGCCCTTCTATGCTCTCCACATTCGGCTTTTCCATCTGTCCTAAAAACATGCGCGCATATGATGAGAGCGACTCCATATACCGCCGCTGCCCCTCCGCATAAATCGTGTCAAACGCAAGCGAGGATTTTCCCGAGCCAGACAGCCCTGTAAGCACTACCAGCTTGTTTCTGGGTATGTCAAGGCTTATGTTTTTAAGGTTGTGCTCGTTTGCGCCCCTTATTCTTATGAGCTCGCTCTTTGGAAGCATTTTTAACTGTTTTTCGTCCATTTTTTCCCCTTATTCCGTTTATCACGCGGCTTGCGCCGCATTTTGAAGTTTTATTGTTTTACGCTGAAATCATTCCATGCCGCCAGTCATATCATTCAGCATCTTCTTTAGCTGCATCATCTTGTCGCGCAGCTCCATAGCCGCCTCGAAATTGAGGTCCGCGGCCGCCTTGCGCATATTCTTTTCAAGGGAAGCGATAAGCTTTTTAAGCTCCTTTTCGTCCATAGACTCAGGATCCTTTGCAAACTCCTGTTCTTCCTTGGCTACCGCCTTTGAAATGCTGATGAGGTCGCGCACGGCTTTTTTTATCGTCTGCGGCGTAATGCCGTTTTCATCATTGTATTTCTGCTGTATGGCGCGGCGCCTCGCCGTCTCGTCAAGAGTGGCGCGCATTGAGTCCGTAATCGTGTCGGCATACATTATGACGTGCCCTTCCGCGTTTCTCGCGGCGCGCCCTACCGTCTGTATCAAGGATGTCGCCGAGCGAAGGAAGCCTTCCTTGTCTGCGTCAATAATCGCCACAAGCGAAATTTCGGGAATGTCAAGCCCCTCTCTCAAAAGATTGATGCCGACAAGCACGTCAAAAACGTCGAGGCGCATATCGCGTATGATTTCAGCGCGTTCAAGCGTGTCTATGTCCGAATGCAGGTATTTGACGCGGACTCCCGCCTCGCTCATGTATTTTGTCAAATCCTCCGCCATCCGCTTTGTGAGCGTGGTGACAAGCACTTTGTTATGCTTTGAAGTTTCTTCGTTTATCCTTGATATGAGATCGTCAATCTGTCCCTCGACAGGGTGTACCTCAATATTGGGATCGAGCAGCCCCGTAGGTCTTATAATCTGCTCGGCGCGCAAAAGCTCATGCTCCTCCTCATATATGCCAGGCGTCGCCGACACAAAGAGCATCTGGTCTATTTTCTGCTCAAACTCCTCAAATTTGAGCGGTCTGTTGTCAAGCGCCGACGGCAGGCGGAAGCCGTATTCGACAAGCGTAGTCTTGCGTGAGCGGTCGCCCGCATACATTCCCCTAATCTGGGGTATCGTCATATGCGACTCATCTATTATAATAAGGAAGTCATCTTTAAAAAAGTCAAGCAGACAGTACGGCGGCGCGCCCTCCGCAGTGCCGTTTAAATGGCGCGAGTAATTCTCAATGCCAGAGCAGAAGCCTGTCTCCCTAAGCATCTCGACATCAAAATTTGTGCGTTCGGAAATGCGCTGCGCCTCAAGCAGCTTGTCCTCGCCCTTGAAATAGCTTACCCGCTCCTTCATCTCCGCTATTATGTTGTCGCACGCCTGCGCTATCCTCTCGGGCGCAACCACATAATGAGACGCAGGGAAAATAGTAATATGCTCCAGCAGCGCGTTTACCTTGTTTGTCACTGCGTCAACCTCCGCTATGCGGTCAATCTCGTCTCCGAAAAATTCTACGCGTATGAGGTAATCTCCGCCCTGCGCGGGATTTATCTCCACCACATCGCCGTGAACCCTGAAACGCCCTCTTTCCAAGTCAATGTCATTTCTGTCATACTGCATCTCTATCAGCGCGCGGATTACCTCGTCTCTGTCCTTTATCATATGGGGGCGCAGTGACAGCATCATTCCCTGATATTCTTCGGGGCTGCCCAGTCCGTATATGCATGACACGCTTGCCACCACGACAACGTCGCGGCGCTCCGTAAGCGATGCCGTCGCGGACAGACGCAGCTTGTCTATCTCCTCATTTACCGCGGAATCCTTCGCTATATATGTGTCGGAGGAGGGAATGTATGCCTCGGGCTGGTAGTAATCATAATAGCTCACAAAATATTCCACCGCGTTTTCAGGGAAAAATTCCTTAAATTCACCGTAAAGCTGCCCCGCAAGCGTCTTGTTGTGCGCAATCACAAGAGTAGGTTTGTTCAGGGCGGCGATTATGTTAGCCATTGTAAAGGTCTTGCCCGAGCCTGTGACGCCGAGCAGCGTCTGGAACTGGTTGCCCGCCCTAAAGCCCCTGACAAGCTCATCTATCGCCTGTGGCTGGTCGCCTGTAGGCTGGTATTCGCTGTGCAATTTAAAAATCCCGCCTGTATCAGCTGCCCGCACTGCCCTCACCTCCTGAATATTAAGACAAAATTTAATCATGCCGCAAACATCGCCGATAGCAAATGATAAACTGTGCATTTCCCAGCATATGCCGCATATGCACAAATAGTATGTACTCATGCGAAATCCGCTAAACGTAATTCTGATTATATCACACAGACATTTATTTGTACAGAGAACAGAAGAAATTTTTAGAACTTTTGTTCTCTTTTGTTCCCATATATGGTTTTAAATGCCAGCGCCCAACAAAACTGCAAGGCAGCCGACACTCGCGGCGCTTATCAAGCATTCGCGCAGGCACGGCACTCGTTATTTCCCGTGAGAATAAAAAACGCCCCGCCACAGCTTTGTGGCGGAGCCGCTTTATTTCAAAATATCGTCAATCCTGCTGCGTTCCTCCTCGCTGAAGCTCAGGTTTGACAGCATGCCGACATTGTCGATAATCTGTGAAGGCTTTGACGCGCCAATCAGCACGCTTGTTATGTCGTCGTCTCTCAATATCCACGCCAGAGCCATCTGCGCAAGGCTCTGCCCGCGCTGTTTGGCAATATCATTCAGCGCGCGGATTTTGGCAATCGTATTTTCATCAATCGCATCTTCTTTAAGGAAACGCCCGTCTGTGCGGATTCGGCTGTCCTGTGGGATACCGTTAAGGTATCTGTCCGTAAGCAGCCCCTGTGCAAGCGGACAGAAGGTAATGATGCCTATTCCGTTCGCCTTCGCGTATGCCTTTAAGCCGTCGGTTTCAATGTCGCGCACAAGCATTGAATACTTGCGCTGATTTATAATAAACGGCGTGCCCATATCCTTAAAAAGCTTTGCAATCTGGATAGTCTGCTCCTTATTATAATTTGATATTCCCACGTAAAGCGCCTTGCCGCTCCTCACGATATCGTCAAGCGCGCGCGCCGTTTCTTCAAGCGGAGTTTCGGGATCAGGCCTGTGATGATAAAATATATCGACATATTCAACGCCCATGCGCTTTAAGCTCTGGTCAAGGCTTGCGACAAGATATTTCCTGCTCCCCCAGTTTCCATAAGGTCCTTCCCACATATCATATCCCGCCTTGGTCGAAATAACAAGCTCATCACGGTAACGCCCAAGCCCTTTGGCAAGTATTCTTCCAAAATTTTCCTCAGCCGCGCCCGCAACAGGGCCGTAATTGTTTGCCAAATCAAAATGCGTGATTCCATTGTCAAACGCTGTATAGCACATATTCTGCATATTCTCAAAGCTTGCGCCCGAGCCGAAATTGTGCCACAGCCCCAGTGAAACCGCAGGCAGCAGCAATCCGCTCCTGCCACACCTGTTATACTTCATGCTGTCGTACCTTTTTTCATCTGCCGCGTACATAAAAATCCCTCCATTTATTACTGTCCCAGCTTCTGCGCCAGCACTTCCTTCGCCTTTTCAAGCTGGTTGTCAACTCCGTTCTGGTACTGCTCGGCATCAAACGGCACTTCTATGTCAGGCTCTATGCCTATGCCGTGTATATTGTTTCCGTTAGGCGTGAAATATGTGCTGACCGTGAGCTTCAGCGCCGAACCGTCTGAAAGGTTTATAACCTTCTGGACTATACCCTTACCATATGTGGTAGTGCCTACTATCGTGCCTATTCCGTAATCCTTTACCGCGCCTGTGAGTATCTCCGACGCGCTTGCGCTGTAGCCGTCTGCCAGCACCACAAGCGGCACGTCTATCTCATTGCTGCCGTCGCACTTGTATTCCTCACGCTTGCCGTATTTGTCTTCTGTATATACAATCAGGCCCTCGGGCAGAAGCATGCGCGCTATATCGCACACCGTGGAAAGGTTTCCGCCTGGGTTGCTCCTCAAATCAATTATAAGCCCTTTCATGCCGTCAGCCTTCGCCTGATTATACGCTTCCTCAAACTGGCCTGTCGTAACAAGGTCAAACTCCGTTATCTGTATATACGCCATGCCGTTGTCATACATCTCATACTCAACAGTCGGGCTCTCTATCCTGCGCCGCTCGACATCTATGTCAATGGGATCCGCCTCGCCCTCACGCAAGACGGTAATCGTGACAAAAGTGCCCTCCTCACCCTTTATCTTGCTGACTACATAATCGCTCTCCTTGCCGTACATGCTCTCGCCCTCTATTGCGTAAATGTAATCACCCTGCATAAGGTCGCTCTCCTCGGCGGGAGTGCCCTTTATAATTCTGCTTATCTGGACATAGCCCGTTTCCAAATCCTTGCTGATATACGCGCCTATGCCGTAATAAATGCCTTCCGTCTGCTGCTGCAGGCTTATAAGCTCCTCCTTGGTGTAGTAGACGCTGTACGGATCGTCAAGCGCCGCGAGCATTCCTTTGTAAATGCCGTCCTGCAGCGTTTCCTCCTCCACGTCCTTCCAAAAATATTTATCCACCGTTTCCTCAAGCACGCCCAGCTTTTCGACAACGACGTCATCAGTCACGCTCTCGGCGCTCTCTGCCTGGGCTTTGTTGCGCATCAGCCCTATATTTTTGTAAAACCTCACAACACTGACAGTCATAAGCGAAACTATCATTGACAATGCAATTCCCGTCGCCAGTCCGAGCAGATAATACTTTGTCTTGTTTTCGTTTCTGCCATTTCTCGGCGGATATCCGCCCGCCATATTGTTAAAGCCGTTAAAGTCGCCTTGATTTTGCATTTATAAGCCATTTCCTTCCTGTTACTACTTTAAATAATTCCAGGGATTTACATATGTCCCGTTTAATCTCACGCCAAAGTGAAGATGATTGCCTGTCGAATTGCCCGTAGTGCCTACAGCCGCTATCTTTTCGCCTTTTGATACATTCTGCCCGCTTTTCACATACAGCGCGGAAGCATGCATATATATAGTGGTAAGCCCGTCGCCATGGTCTATCATAATGTAATTGCCCATGCTGGAGCTGTACGCCGCCGCTATCACTGTGCCGTCATATGCCGCAAGTATCGGAGAACCGCCAGGCGCAGCCATATCAACGCCGTTGTGCATTTTCTGTACCTTATATATCGGGTGAACCTCGCGCATTCCAAAATCATCTGAAATACGCGTATATGACGGGGCAGGCCATGCAAACATGCCGCCGTCGTATGTATTCTTTTTGTTGTTTGCCTTTTCAAGCGCCGCCTGCTGCTCCTGCATAGCCTTTTCAAGCGCCTTTATCTCGGCGTCACGCGCCGCCATCTCATCTTCATACGCCTTCAAAACCTGCTCCTGACTGTTTATGTCAGCCTGATACGCAGCCATCTGCTGCTCCTTCTCGGCAATCAAAAGCTCTAACGAATGCTGCTCCTCCTCAGCCTCGCTCTTTGCCTCCCCTAAAAGCTCCTGCTCTGCCTCCAGCTGCTGTTTGCAGGTCTCAACGTATTCCCTCGTTGTCTTAAATTTATCAAGGAGCCGTTTGTCAGCAGCGGTAAGACGCTCAACATAATCGGCGCGGTTAAGCATATCGCCAAACGACCTTGCGGAAAAGACAATCTCAAAATAAAAGCTGTCGCCCCTCTCGTACATGCTCTTTATTCTGTCCTTCATAGCCGCATACTGCTGCTGCTCAGTTTTCTGCGCCTCCTCAAGCTCCGCCTTTGTCTTTGTAATCTCCGTCTCCTTTTCGCTTATCATTTCCGTAAGCTCATTTATCTTTGCCTGGGCTGCCGAGAGCGTGGCGTCAAGCTCGCTCACATAAGCCGCGAGGTCATTCTTGCTCTTTTCAAGACCTGCAATAACGCTTTTTACGTCGGTAAGCCCTGACTGAAGCTCATTTTTCTGTCCCTTGGCTGCCTCTATCTCTTTTTTCTTCTGGTCTATGCTGTCCTGAAGATCGGAAATCTCATCTGCCCAGCTTACCACAGGACACATATACGCCGCTGCCGCAGCCAGCACGGCAAAAGCAAGGACAGCCGCAAGCGCCCTTCGTATTTTTATCTGATGCCGCATATTCTTTTGCCTTTCTAAACGCTCAAATGCTTTCTGACTGTCGTATAGCTGCCTATAAAGCCAATCCCGACGCCTATGCCTATGCAAATCGGCAGCAGCGTCTCAAATACCTCCTGCACTGGCAGGAACTGGATAATCGACGACATAAAGGAATAGCTGGTCGCCGCGTAAACCACTGCCTCATTATACAGGAAATATATGACCGTCAGCGGTATGAGCGAGCCGATAAAGCCTATGATTATTCCCTCAATGACAAAGGGCGCCCTCGCAAAAAAGTCTGTAGCGCCTATATACTTCATTATCTGAATCTCGCCCTTACGCATCTGTATTCCTATCGTGACAGTATTGCTTATAAGAAAAATCGACACCAAAAACAAAATCAGTATAATACCTATTGACACATAGCCTATTATTGAGTTTACTCCCGTAAGCACCCTCGCCGTGAGCGCCGACTGATTTACCTTCCTTATGCCCTCAACCGACTCCAGAAAGGAAACAAGCTCAGACTGCTTTGAGACGTCATTCATATATATGTCAAAATGGGCGCAGTCCTCAAGCGGATTTTCTGTAAATATGCTTATATCGCCAAAATCATTTTCCTCAGCGAACTTTTCCCATGTCTCATCTGCCGATAAATATGTTACCTCCTTTACCTCGTCACGGTTCTCAATCATAGACCTTATCTCGCTGACGCGTTCGTCGGAAACGCCAAGCTCCAAAAGCGCCGTCACCGCAACGCGCTGCTCAGCGCTTTTTACCATATGGTCAAAATTCATGAGTATCGAATAAAACAGGCCGAACAAAAACAGACACGCCGATATTGTGGCAACCGTCGCAAGAGTAACCCATTTATTTCTGAAAATGTTTTTCAAGCCCTGCAGCATGCAATAAAAAAGCGTATTAATCCTCATCTATATAGCCACCCTTCTCCTCGTCGCTCACAATAACGCCCTTTCTCATAGTGACAACGCGCTTCTGCATGTCGTTTACAATCTCGCGGTTATGCGTCACCACGACTACGGTAGTGCCATTATTGTTTATCTTTTCAAGCAGGTTCATAATGTCCCATGTGATCTTCGGATCTAGATTGCCTGTCGGCTCGTCGGCAAGCAGAATCTGCGGCTTGTTTACCAGCGCGCGCGCAATGGCAACCCTCTGCTGCTCGCCGCCTGAAAGCTGCTTTGGCTTTGCCTTGTATTTGCCCGCCAAGCCCACTGTTGAGAGAATGGAGGGGACATTCTTACGGATTTCCCTGCCAGACTTCTGCACAATGCGCTGCGCAAACGCCACGTTCTCATATACGTTTCTGTCGTTCAAAAGGCGGAAGTCCTGGAAGACTACGCCAAGGTTTCTTCTGAATTTAGGTATCTGGCGCCTTCTAAGCCGCACTACGTCAGTGCCGTTTACCGTGATGCGCCCCGACGACGGCAGAAGCTCACGCAGCAAAAGCTTTATGAGCGTCGATTTGCCAGAACCGCTGTCGCCCACGATAAATACAAATTCTCCTTTATTTATATGCAGATTTACGTCATTTAATGCTGGAGCGCCCACTGAATACGCCTTGCTCACATGCTCCAGCGAAATAATGGGCGCGTTTGGATTTGTACGTTTTTTAGCCGTTGTATTTCTCAAAATTCCACCTCAAAATAATTATTATAACCCCTGTTCATAAATCAATATTCAAATGATTCCATATACTTCATATAGCGCACTACCATAAGCGCTATCTTGAAAGTAATCGCATCTTCAAATACACGCAAATCAAGTCCCGTGCTCTTTTGGAGCTTGTCAAGGCGGTAAACAAGCGTATTTCTATGTATAAAGAGCTGCCTTGAAGTCTCCGATACGTTCAGTGAATTCTCAAAAAACTTATTGATTGTGACAAGCGTCTCCTCGTCGAAGTCATCAGGGCTCTTGCCGCCGAAAATCTCCTTGATGAACATTTTGCAGAGCGGTATCGGAAGCTGGTATATAAGCCTGCCTATGCCAAGCTCGCTGTACGCGATTATCTGCCTTTCCGCGAAGAAAATCTTGCCCACGTCGAGCGCCATTTTAGCCTCCTTGTAGGAACGGCTCACCTCTTTTATCTCCTTTACGTTGGTGCCGTAGGAGATGCGCGCGCCCTTTATGTTTTCCCTGACAAGGCAGTCCTCTATCGCCCGCGCGTACTTGTCAATGTCGCGGTTGCTCTCGTTATCCGCGACTTCCTTTATGACTATGACATTGTTCTCGTCTACGGCTGTGACAAAGTCCCTGCCGTTCTGTCCGAAGCTTTCGCGGACCTTCTCAAGGATATTGGCGTCCTTGCCGTTAGGCGCCTCAACTATCAGCACGGCGCGCTTTACGTCTGTCGGAATATGAAGCTTCTTGGAACGGCTGTATATATCAACCAGCAGAAGATTGTCAAGCAGCAAATTTTTTATAAAATTATCCTTGTCAAACCGCTCCTTGTAAGCAACCATCAGATTCTGCAGCTGGAATGCCGCCATCTTGCCGACCATGTAGGCATTGTCGCTTGCGCCGCTCGCTATCAGTATATATTCAAGCTGCTGCTCGTCATAAATCTTAAAAAACTGGCTCGACTGTATCTCCTGGCTGTCAGCCGCCGACTTGACAAATTCAAGCACTGAATGTTCAAAGCTCGTGCCGATATTTTTTGTCGATGCCACAAGCTTGCCGTCTACGTCTGCCACGAAAAGCTCTACCCTTGTTATCGCCTTAATTCCCTCAATAGTATTCTGCATAATCTGGTTTGAAATCATTTGACACTCTCCTTCTCATTTCAATACGCTTACCCCAATATAAAGCGTGCCGAAATACTTTTCCTTATACAATATAGACAAAAAATTGCTTATGCCGACCTGCGGTTTTGTCGCATTATGGTTTTATTTTAATATATTTCCACAAATAAATCCATAGAAAAAGCTAACTTTTTTATGCAATTTTTGAAATTTTTAAGGAAAAAAGCATTTTTACCCTAATTATGCAAGATATACAAATTATTTTTATTTATTTTTAATAAATTCTGTACTATAATATATCCATAGGCAAGACGATATAACATATGTAGAGAAAGGGGTGTCCGCATATGGATATTGCTGGTTTATCAATGGGTATGGCTCAGTCAAGGCTTATGAATAACGTGGGCGTTGCCGTGTTGGCAAAGTCGCTCGACACGGCGCAGAGCACGGGCGCCATGCTAACCGACCTGATTGACTCAGCCGCGATGGAGCGCTCAGTCAATCCCGATGTCGGAGGGAACATTGACATACGCATTTGAGCCCTAATCCTTAAAACAGCATGCTTTCATATAGAAGGCGTGCTGTTTTTGCATATCTCCTGTTGAAGGCGTATCTGACCTTAAACTGTTCTTTTTATGCTGTCGGATTTTATCTCTACCTTATTGTTTTTCAGCAGATTGCCTATGGCGCGCTTAAATTCGTTTTTGCTCATGCCTGTTTCGCGCTTTATAAGCTCTGGTGATGCCTTGTCCGTAAACGGCAGCTCCCCATTGTATTTGTCAAACAGCTCCATAATGCGTTCAGCGTCTTTTTTTATTTGGATATGCGCTTTCTCGCGCACGCTTAAGTCAAGCTTTCCGTCGGGCTTTACGCCTGTGACTCTCGCCTCTATGGTATCTCCGACGGATATATCGCCAAACATTTCCCGCGTCGGTATCAGCGCAGAGTATTTGTTGTCCACGGCGACGAACGCGCCGAAGCTGTCGATTATCTGGTACACTATGCCGCTTACCCTGTCATCTTTTTGGTAGCCGCTTTCGCACGACAGGCGCTCGTAGACGTTCATTGTGGCGGCAAGTCGGCTGCTCTTGTCTATGTATATCGTGACAAGTATTTCTTCCCCTTCCTTGACGCGCCTTGTCTGCTCCTTGTACGGAAGCAGTATGTCCTTTTCAAGCCCCCAGTCGAGGAACGCGCCAATCGGCGTGACCTGCGAAACCTTCAGCATGCCTACCTCCCCGACGCTCAAAAGCGGCGAATTGGTGGTAGCTATCAACCTATCCTTGGAATCCTTGTAAAGAAATACCTCCAGCTCATCTCCTATACCCTTGCCCTCTGGAATCTGTTTTTTGGGCAGCAGCACCCTCTCCTCGGCGTTGATATCGGGCTTGTCCGCCAGATATACGCCGAAATCAACCTCCTTCACTATAAACAGTGACTGTTTTTTCCCAAGCTCAAACATTTTTTATCTCCCCTAAAATGTCGTGAAACTTAATTTAAAAGCAAATTAACCCTCGCCCTGCCGCACAATCTCCCGTTATGCGGAAAAGCAAAAAAGCAACGGCATACACATAAACCGTTGCTTTAGCAGCGCTACAAGGATTCGAACCTTGAAATGACGGAGTCAGAGTCCGTTGCCTTACCGTTTGGCGATAGCGCTATTTATTGTCGTGCTCTGTGTGGCACATTTGATAGTATATAACACTTTTGGGTAAAATGCAAGCATTTTTTTAGGGAATTTTTCAAGTTTTTGCAAATTCTGCAAATTACAGTGCAAGGGGAGAAAACCGCCTTTTTGATGGCTATTTTCTCCCCAAAATATTTTTTTATACAAAACTGGCTGATTTTTATACCTCAAACATCAAATCGCCGTATGTAGGTATAGGCCATACTGAACCGTCTACGAGCATTTCAAGCTTATCTATAGGCGCCCTGAGCGAATCCATTGCCGCTTTTACGACATCCTTGTAATAGAATGCCTGCTCCTTTACGTCTGATATTGCCGCCGCCTTTGCCTCCTCGGCAATGAGCTTGTTGAGCGCGCTCTTTGCTTCGGCGAGAAGTGAATCCACCTCATTTAATATCTCAACCTGAGCCGCCGCCGTAGCGCCAGCCTCCTTAATGGAAAGTATCGAATTTGCAAGGTCGCCTGCGTATGACGCAACGGCGGGAATAATGTCCTTGCTCGCCATGTCAACCATTGTAAGCGCCTCGATATTTATTGTCTTGGCGTAGGTTTCATATATAATCTCCTCGCGTGACTCAAGCTCTACGCGCGTGAAAATGCCAAACTTCTCAAACAGGGCTACAGCCTTCTCCGTGGTGATTGTAGACGCAGCCTCAATCATGGACTTGATATTCGGAAGTCCTCTCCTTGCTGCCTCCTCAACCCACTTGTCTGAATATCCGTCGCCGTTAAATACTATTCTCTGATGCTTTGTCATGTACTCCTTAATCAAGTCATGTACCGCGTTGTCAAAGCTGCCCTCTGCCTTTGCCTTTTCGAGAACATCAGCCGCCTCGCAGAATGCCTCGGCTACTATGGCGTTCAAGGTCGTGTTCGGGCTTGCGATGGAGTCCGCCGAGCCTACCATACGGAATTCAAACTTGTTACCTGTAAATGCAAACGGCGATGTCCTGTTTCTGTCCGTAGCATCCTTTTCAAACTTAGGAAGTGTGGAAACGCCCGCCTCAAGCTTGCCGCCCGCAAGAACTCTCGACGCGTCGCCCGTCTCTACAAGCTGCTTTACCACGTCCTCAAGCTGGTCGCCAAGGAAGATTGAAATAATAGCGGGAGGAGCCTCATTCGCTCCAAGCCTGTGGTCGTTTCCTACGTCTGACGCTGACTGGCGCAGCAGATCGGCATGTACGTCAACCGCCTTCATAATGCACGCAAGCACAAGCAGGAACTGGATATTTTTGTTGGGCGTATCGCCTGGATCGAGAAGGTTTACGCCGTTGTCCGTGGTGATTGACCAGTTATTGTGTTTGCCCGAGCCGTTTACGCCCGCATATGGCTTTTCGTGAAGCAGACATCTGAGGTCATGCTTGTATGCTACTCGTTTCATAGCCTCCATTACAAGCTGGTTATGGTCTACGGCGATGTTTGCCGTCTCATATATCGGCGCAAGCTCGTGCTGTGCGGGAGCAACCTCGTTGTGCTGTGTCTTGGCTGTAACACCCAGCTTCCAAAGCTCCTCGTTTAAGTCCTTCATATATGCGCCTACGCGCTCCTTGATAACGCCGAAATAATGATCCTCCATCTCCTGCCCCTTGGGCGCTGGAGCTCCAAAAAGTGTGCGGCCTGCAAACATAAGATCCTTTCTCTGGAAAAACAAATCCTTGTCAACAAGGAAATACTCCTGCTCAGGACCTACAGACGCCGTTACCTTTGTCGCCTCTGTATTGCCAAACAGCCTTACTATACGCAGCGCCTGCTCGCTCAGCGCCTCCATCGAACGCAGAAGCGGCGTCTTCTTGTCAAGCGCCTCGCCTGTGTATGAGCAGAAGGCTGTGGGTATGCAGAGGATTGTGCCGCAGCCCGATTCCTTTAAGAAGCAGGGGGAAGTGATATCCCACGCCGTATAGCCTCTTGCCTCGAAGGTAGCGCGGAGTCCGCCAGAGGGGAATGATGACGCGTCAGGCTCGCCCTTGATAAGCTCCTTGCCTGAAAACTCCATCAACATTCTGCCTTCCTCGTCGGGATGCGATACGAAGGAGTCATGCTTTTCCGCCGTGATGCCTGTAAGCGGCTGGAACCAGTGCGTGAAATGCGTAGCGCCGTTTTCTACCGCCCAGTCCTTCATTGCCTTTGCGACTACGTCCGCTGTCGCCGTCTTGAGCTCGCCGCCCTGGTTCATTACCCTCATTACTTCCTGGAATACCTTTTTAGGAAGCCTTTCCTTCATTTTTGCCACGGTAAATACCTTTTCGGCAAAGATTTTTTCCACGTTTAATGCCTCGCTCATGTTCTTACCTCTCTTTCAATATGTATCATAACACTCATTCTGTGCGCTATAATATCTTGCGCTTACAAAAAAAATGTTCCAAAAAAAGATTATATTCTTTTTGGAACACCGTTGTTCATGATACCTGATTATAAATTTTTTAAAGCAAATCTGCGATTGGCTTTTGCTATAATCTAAGATAATATATCTGAGTGAAAAAATCAATGGTTTTTTGTAAATTTTATAAAATTTGAGTGGTTTTCTGCATTTTGCATAGATTTGTGGTGGAAATAGGGCTTTGTTTTTGTGGCTTTTGACTACTATAGTGTGTCGGTTTGTGCGTTTTTTAGGGAGGAAGATATTTTTCATTTTTTTGTTGTATAAATTCGGAGGGTGTGGTATAGTGATATATAGAAAAGGCGTTATCGGATAATAACGGTTCGCCTCGGTTAAGTCATCAAAAAAGCAACTCAACTTTGGTCGGAGCGGTTGCTTTTTTGATGCTCTTTTTTATCTCTATACATTTCCAGCGCCTTAGCAGCTATATTCGCTGCATTCAGCAATATTGCGGAAATCATACCCATGTATATTGTATCCCGCTTTCCTTTGCTTTGACGCGCATCAGGTCATATGGCTGGGCTTTGGCGGACAGCTCTGCGTACAGTATCTGTTTGGAGTGCGGGCAGCTTTCGACGCTTTCGCCGTCTTCATTGTACATGGAAAGCACTTGTGCTGCGATATTTTCACCGTTTGGCTTCATTAGCTCGATTGTGTCGCCCACGGAAAATTTGTTTCTCTGCTCAAATTTAGCAAAGCCCCTTTTGTCTATCATTTCCACTGTGCCAAGATATGTATATTCGTTTACATACGTGCTGTTATCGTAAATCTGCGAGGTTTCGTCGGGGCGGCCGAAGTAAAAGCCTGTGGTGAACTGCCTGTAGGTGCATTTTGCTATTTCCTGACGGTACCACTCCATATTTTCATAGTATTTGTCCCTGCTTTCAAAGAAATCGTCTATCGCGCGCCTGTATGTTCTTGCCACACATGCAACGTAAAGCGCCGTTTTCATTCTGCCTTCTATCTTAAAGCTGTCTATGCCCGCCGCTGCAAGCTCAGGGATATGCTCTATCATGCACAGGTCTTTTGAGTTGAAAATATATGTGCCGCGCTCGTTTTCGTAGACTGGCATGTATTCGTTGGGGCGCGTTTCCTCCACTACTGAATATTTCCAGCGGCAGGGGTGGGCGCATTCGCCTTGGTTTGCGTCCCTGCCTGTGAGATAATTTGACATTAGGCAGCGGCCTGAATATGATATGCACATTGCGCCGTGAACGAAGCTTTCTATTTCCATTTGGGGCGGTATTTTGTCCCTTATTTCGCGTATTTCCTCCAATGAGAGCTCACGCGCCGACACTACGCGCTTTGCGCCCTGCTGCCACCAGAAAAGGTATGTTTGATAGTTTGTATTGTTTGCCTGTGTGGAAATGTGTATTTCTATTTCAGGGCAGACTTGTTTTGCTATCATAAACATTCCAGGATCTGATATTATTATGGCGTCGGGCTTGATTTTTTTGAGTTCCGTAAAATATTCGCGCGCTCCGTCGAGGTCGTAGTTATGCGCCAGAATGTTGGCGGTTACGTATATTTTTACGCCGCGTTTGTGGGCAAATTCTATTCCTTGCGCCATTTCTTCGAGGGAAAAGTTTTTGGCGTTGGCTCTCAGTCCAAACGCCTCACCGCCGATGTACACGGCGTCTGCCCCGAATATTACGGCGGTTTTGAGCACTTCAAGGCTGCTCGCGGGCACAAGAAGCTCGGGTTTTTTTATGCTTGTGTTGTCAGTATTTTGCACGTTGGTCTCCGTTCTGCCGCGTTATGAGAATTGTGGAAAAAGCGGCTTGTAATCTGTTTATTTATATAAAAAATGTGTGTGTTTAGTCCGCCCAAGTAAAACTTTTCCTGCTATCGGAAAATTCCATTTACATATCTTTATAGCTTGATGATCCAAATGCAGGACAAATTTCTACCAAACGCTGCCAGTCAGATCCGAGCACAAACATCCCATCAAACTCTAATCAAAAAACAGAGTTTCATATATCGGACGGCATAACTTTCCCTGTCATTATACTCCTTTATGAGGCAGATTTGCAACCTGTCTTTTTGTCTTGGCACAAAATAATCGCAACAATTCAGCCAGCAATGTAATTTAGATGAAGCAAGAGCATCATTTGTTCTTCTCATCAGGAAAAAGTCCGGCAAATAAAACGGTTGCATAGATAAGGTAAATAAAGATATTGTTTATACCATGTACCACTACGGTTATGGAATACTAAATAAGAAAAATTTCATTGCTCATGAGTATAAATTAAAAATTCCAGGGAGACGGGATATATCATCCCACCCCCTAGAATCCTTGTTGCTACAACAACCCAAGAGTAAATGTCGTAGTAATAATACTAATATAACGCATATCTTAAACTGCTGATATTAGAAGATGCCAACATGCGTATCATTTATAGCCTGTAACTATTACGTCAATCCTGTAATTACTGCATCACAATCATTGATGCCTTGCATACAATCATAATTGCAATCATCTGGATCGCAATACTGTACCTCAATATCAAACTCTTCCATCTGCATTATTTTCTCTAATTCCTGCATATATTTTTCTCCTTTCAAAACAAACCAGTTACTACAACGTTACAGTCGACTATTGCTTCATAGTCATGCACACAATAATTTAGGTCGCAATACTGTACTTCAATGTCAAACTACTCTTCCTATACCACGAAACATACTTTTTCCCTCCCTTCGAGTTTATTATTTAATTGTCATTTGACAAATTAAATTCATTATTCTTTTCGTATCCTTTCAACAATACTTTCTCTGTTAAATGATTTAAAAATAATAACAGAAATAATACCTGATAATATAATTGTCAAAAATGAAAGCACAGCTGCCGGCCACAAGACCAGTCTGAAATTCATAAACCATATGGTACCGCAAATGCTCCTCATCATCGTTTCCCCCAATATTAGCGCTAAACCAATTCCCAATACCGCAGAATATAAAGCATGATATAAGCCTTCACACACGACCATATTTGTAAGCTGTTTTGTTGTCATTCCTACACTCTGCATGATTGCATATTCCTTTTTGCGGGCAATAGCATTCGCAAGCATCAAGTTTATAAAATTCATAATCCCTGCAATACCAAAGGCAGTGCCAATAAAACATCCGACAATATATATCATGCTCCTGATCTTGTTCATACCATTTTTCAACATGATAATAGAACTGTATCTAATTTCACCTTCTGATTGTTTTGCAATCTCCTCTAATTCTTCTGTCGCAGCAGCCAGCTCACCCTCATCTAAGTTGAACGAATAACTCATCAAATGGAAATCCCCATAAAGTTCCTGAAAATTATCTTCTGAAAAAAAGAACATTGCACCATCGCCTCCGACAGCCGCCACACCAGTTGTAATATATGGAACCTCATATTCTGTTGGTGTTAATCCAATCTGCGCAATCACTTCAAATTCTCTTTCCTCCTCATCTTTTGAATGGACGCTGATTTTCTGCCCTATCTCACATTGAAACCTACCCATGTCAACCTGTATTTCACTCTGTTTTTTTGGTAGTGCTTCTACCACATAATTCCCTTCTTTTAATTTTTCATATATTCTATCTTTTGATATACCATTTGCAACGCTTAACACCTCGCAACGTTCCAATACATTACCATTACATCCATAAACATTGCACACCGGGTAATTGTCATACCCCAATGGTATACTGAAGCCCCCGCTTATAGCATAATACCTTCCATTCCGTTCAATAAGCTCCTCTTTGACAGTTTCCAGACCATAATCAATTGTTACGTTTGCATCATCCAGTGTATTTTTATATAGATAACCTTCATCTTTCACAGGAAATCTTTCCCTAATCATATCTATGACCGCCTTGTTGAGATGGTCTGTCTGTTTTGTATATCCTTTCATATTATTAAATGTATTTCCATTTGCAATCACAATGTCCACCGCACATTGTTTCCGTACAGCCTGCTCAACGTTTACGCTGTTTGCAATAATAATCGTTGAATTCAGCAATACACAGCAAAGCGCCATTGAAATAATTATATATATGCTCCTCTTTTTATTTCGTAATGCATTAGCAGTCGCTAACCGCCAGACTGAAAGCTTTTTCGGGTTTCTTTTGTTCTTCTTCTTATGTTTAACAGAATACCGCATCGCTTCTAATGGTGATATTTTTGCCGCTATACTTATCGGTTTGCGTATGCTGATTACCACTGTAAGAACTGTAAATAATGTCGCTCCTATAAATACCAATGGATTTACCGAAACCTCAACAGCTAACCCATAGTATTCACTTGCCATAAAATCCAGTGCGGCAGGCAATATCGCGTTTCCAGAAACATATCCCAATAACAAACCAATCGGTAACGCAATCATCATAAGCCATAGCGCTTGTATAGATACATAACGTTTTATCTGCCTTTGGGTAGTCCCAACCGTTTTTAACAGCCCATACTCTTGTATGTCTTGTAAAACTGATATCTCAAATATATTGTATATCAACAGATAATTCACAAATATGAAAAGCGCCAAAAACAAAAATAATATCAGGATGCTCTGTATACCTATATCTGGATTTGTAACCCCATTCACAGAGTTTCCAATAAAATTTGCCGCTCCCATATCTTTAGGTTCCCCACCTAGATCCCGAATGATTTCCTCAAGCTGTTTCTTCAAATTTGTTTTTTTTGTAAAAACCACATCCGAAAAATATGTTCCTGCATATTCCCTATCTATATCAAATGTATACGGAAATATATCCTTGTTTGCTTTCATAAATTCGTCCGACACAAGCATAATGCTTACTTGTGTATTGGATGCTTCCCACCAGCCCGATACAATCATCTCATACTTATGTGTCTTTCCTCTTAATACAAATTCCACTTCAATTTCTGCCCCGATTTCCGGCTTAATACCCAGACTTTCCAGTGCACGGTCTGTTGTCGCAATTTCGTTTTCACGAACAGGCGCCTTCCCAAAAACAGGCTTGGAAAAAGTTAATTCCTGCTCCATCGCATCCATATAATTCAATTCTATATTATGTGTCTTTGCATTATTTAAAAAACCAATCGGTCTTCTCATGCCAAGCATGGAAATTCTCTCATCCCCAGAAAGTTTGGCAAACTGTTCCTCAGTCATATAACGCAAATCTGCATCGGATTTACTCCCCTTCTGCCTTTGCATGGCAGCTTGTATTGACTCATAAGCTCCACTTCCTGCCGTAAACAGTGTTGTAAACAATAACGTTGTCAATACCATCGCCAAAATCGCAATTGTATTTCTTGTTTTCTTTTGTTTAAAATTCCTCTCGGCTAATCTGATGATACATTTCCTGTTCCGCGTAAAAAACATCCTGTCCCTCCTCGCATTACATGTCGATAATTTTTCCGTCCTGTATTCTGATTATCCGATCCGCCATTTGGGTCAAGCTCATATTATGAGTAATCATAACAATCGTCTGACATAACCTTTTACTTGTCTGTTTTAGCAATCCCATAACCTCAAGGCTTGATTGCGTATCAAGATTTCCTGTAGGTTCATCCGCCAATACGATTGTTGGTTTTGTAATTAGCGCTCTGGCAATGGCAACCCTTTGCTGTTGTCCTCCGGATAAATTGTTTGGTAAATTTTCCAGTTTCTTATCAATCCCAAGTATAGAAACAATCTTATTGAAAAAAGTTTTATCAACATCCTTTCCATCTAATTCTACTGGAAAAACGATATTTTCATAAACATTCAATGTTGGAATCAAATTATAATTCTGAAAAACAAATCCAATATTTCTTCTCCGAAAGATTGTCAATTCCTCTTCCTTTAACAGACCAATATTCTTACCTTTTACCAGAACATTTCCGGAAGTAGGACTATCCAATCCGCCAATCATATTTAATAATGTTGATTTTCCGCTTCCAGAAGCCCCTACAATAGCCACAAATTGTCCATCTTCTATCTTTAAAGAAATGCCATCTAAAGCTTTTGTGGTATTTTCCCCTACACCGTAATATTTTTTCAGGTCTGTTGTTTCAAGTATGATCATATAGACAATTCCTCCATTTTGTGAACCTTTTAACCTTTATAATAAATATTCATTCCCCCATATTATCCAAAAACTCATCTATTTCCACTGAATCAAAATAGAAATCTATAATCACACCATTTGATATTCGAAATAAAACCGGAACTCCTGCAACCAACATATTTTCATAGTTTGTAATAGAAGCATAATCAATTTCCGGTGTCTGGATATCTATATATATATCCCCCACATTTGACTCAGGGAAAGAAGAAAGATTGTTTTGCGTAATAGTTACAAAATTAAAACGCATCAATTTCCCATAATCATTTTTCATATTTTTGTATTTTTCTTCAGATTCTCCATAAAGAAATACCTTATTTCCGTCACCATCAATATACCCTATTTTTTTATTATATTTTGAACGTGTTGCAGCCCAATTGTATTTTTGTAATGGTCGATTTTCTTTTACAGAGTAATCCACAAAATATACATTATTATTTTCTGCCGCAAAATGCAGCATACCATCTTTTACCTGATTACAAAATGGACACTGAACCATATAAAAGTATACATAATAATCATCTTTATTCTGATCAAATATATTTTTAAGACTTATCTTTGTAACGCCTTCATATGGATCTTCTTCCAATGCCATCATGGTATCCGCATTTTCGGTATATGCCAGTACACTTTCTACATGCAAAGATGCTACCATCGCTATTGATGCTACAAATAATCCAATCTTATTAACCATATTTTTCTTATTTTTCATAATCAACACCCCATAATATTTTTTCTAAATGTTTCTTTTGCTGTTCACAGTAGCGTTTAAAAACTTTCCTATCACTTTGTATTCCATGAATAAAGTTAATGCAGGAATGACAAAAAAGATTCACATCACAATCTTTACATGGTTCCATTTTCCATGGTCTTAGTTTTTCTAGTTCCTGCTCCCATCCTAGTTCTTCAATAAGCTCTGCTATAGGAACTTCTAAAAGGTTTCCCATTAAGAGTGTCTTCATACTACTTAATGGTGAACATGGATAAACATCTCCATTTTCACTTATATTCAATTCCTTTTTACCCGGCTGACACAAGGCGCAGCGTAAATGTTGTTTTTCTAGTTTATTTATGTATTCCATTGGAGGAAGCAACTCCTCTTGATTTTCCTCTCCCCTTCCTGATGGTGCAAATCTTCGTATCAATGGCTTTGCCCCCAATTCCTCACACAATTTATAGAACTCGTCATCATGTCCATAAGTATATTTTGTTCTCAGCATAGAAACCGATACATTTTCTACCCCAGCCTTTTTTAGTTTTCTAACCCCATTAATCACTCTGTCATAAACTCCATCACCTCGTACTTTCGCACAGCTATAGTCATCAAAACCATCAAGGCTGACAGAAACGCCATCAACATTTTTTTTAATCATTTCTGCCAGTTTATCATCAAGCAACAATGCATTGGTAGACAGCGTAATTGTTCCTTTATAATTAATCCTTAAATATTTTAAGATTTCACAAAAATCAGAACGGATGAGCGGTTCTCCGCCTGTCAGGTTTATCTGTTCAGGATTCAATGTCACCACCTGAGTTATAACCTTTTTCCAATCCTCTGTACCCATATGATCTGTTTTATCAATGCATGCAGACGCAACACAATGCTTACATCTTAAATTACATCTTTCTGTCAAAGAAAGATACACAATTTGATACAGAAATTCATTGTTTTGCTTCAATTGTTCTTTCGGAATATAAAAACAGATGCGACATAATTCCTGAAACAATCTGTAAGCATTTCTCTTTACAATGGAATCTTTCTTATTTACAATAAATTTCCCATTACTATCTTCTAACAATTTTTCAAGATACTCAAAATAGGAGCGAGAAGTTTTTACAAAACTTCCATTTTTAATGTTACATAAAACGACACTTTCTTCTCGAACCAAAACTTTTGCATTTAAACTTTTAACATACATAGATGTCCTCCCTTTATAACTGTATTGTGAAATCCACATAATCTTCTACATTTGATTCATGTGAAAATAAAATAACAATGCTATCATTTTTTATGTCATTTATAACACGATAAAATTTACTCGTGGAGATACTGTCTAAGTTCGAGGTGGGTTCATCAAAAATATATACGGAACGTTTTCTACATATTGTTCGAATAATTCCTATTTTTTGTGCCTGCCCACCAGAAACACTTCCTGTATCTATAAGTTCTGACTCTAATGTACGTCCCATTTCTTCCAAATCTTTATCAAATGACAGTACTGAAATAAACTTTTCCACCTTTATACTCTCTCCCAGAGAGATGTTATTTCTCACCGTATCCCTAAATATTGGAGATTTCTGAAAGCAGAGTCCTATTGCATCTGCAAGCTCTTCTCTGGAAACATCTTTTATGTTTCTCCCATCCAGCAGTATTGTTCCAAGAAAATCGTTCCATATTTTTAACAGGATACCTGCCAAAGTACTTTTTCCAGAACCATTTTTCCCTTTGATTAGATAAATAAATCCCCTTTCAAAACAAACATTCAAATTTTCTTTGTACAATTTAACATCTTTATAACAGAAGTTCATATTCCTAATTTCTATTTTTGATATATGCATTTGCCTCACCCTATAATCTCATTAATTCTATCTACTGACACCTTAGCCTTTTGAAATTGCCCAATCACAAGCATAATTGATGATAATGGATTGAACATTCTCTGTGTATACATGATGATTACAGTCAGTTCTCCAATCTGTATCTGTCCATTAATAACCATTATCCCACTGATAGCTAATACGATCAAAAAAATGGATGTACTAATAGTCTGGGGCACTGTTCGGTTATATGCCATCAACATATTCTGCTTCAAAATCTCTTTTCTCAGTAATTTCTCATTATTACAAAATTTATTTACATAGTAATTCTTTCCGTTCAAAGCTATGTACTCATAAAGACAGCTTACAAATTCCTTAACCAATCCATTTCCTACATCCATTTTTCCCATAACTTTTCTGGACTGTACAAGCATCTTTTTATTAAAAGATACCTGGATTACAATAAGAGTGGGATATATTACAAGCATAAACAAAAAAATAACCGAATTAATTTGTATTAAAACTACAGCCGTAATTAAAACTGTTACAATTTGAATCAGCAGATCCGAAAGCATACGAGAGGAAAGCATTTCTATAATATTAACATCTGTGCTCATACTGGTCATAAATAAATTTGATTTTGCCCCAATTTCTTTTCCATCAATCTGAAACATAGAATTTATCAATAACAGTTTTATTCTAATTATAAATCTATTTGACATTCTGCAAAACAAATAGCTTAGTAATAAGGCTACTGTAATTGACACAAATTGGCACACTGCCATATAAACAACATTTGTAATAATTTCGCCCGAATCTTTTTCTGGTACAGCTTTGTCAAGAATATTCGTAATTAATTGGGGATATATATAAGTTGCTATGGCATCCATGGCAACTAACAATACTCCTAAAAAATATCCTATTCTATATTTCTGAATTTGTTCGAATACCATATTTTTCTTTTTCATGCCATATTTCCCTTTTAAGATATTCCACCAGATTAAACAAAAGACAAATATCTCTAATTTCTATTGTATGGAAATTACACTTGGTAATTTCTAATTCCTTATGCACTTCATTAATAAAGTCATAAAAATTAAAGAAATTAATTCCTGTTATTTTAGAGAGAAAAGGATATTTACTAATTTCATCCAATGAAGAATTACAACCAAATTCTAATAACGTCTTTTGTATCTTTTTTAAAATCAATTGTCCTAATTCATCCGTCTGAACTTTTCCCATATTCTCCGTATCTATAATCTCCGGAGCAGCATCCTCTTTTTCAAGCACATCCAACACATTATCGAAACTCATTAAACTGTTTTCTGTTTGCATAGCCCTAGCCAATATACCAGTAACATAAGCATTTGCTTTTGAAGTTCCCTTAAAAAAATTATATCTCCCCTGTTTCCCTGCCACAAATATTGGTGCAATATCTGCCGCAACCTGAACTTTTTCAAATCTGTTTACAAGAATTTTTCGATTTGCGCCAATGGGAAGCTCACCCACACCAATCACGCTATTGTATATTGCTGGTATTGAATTTTTTGTATTATTACATTCAGAAACAAATATAATCTTTCCCTGTCTTTTCAAATCCTGACAAAGTTCCTTGAGTTGTATCTCTATATCATCATCCAGAAACCGCGTTACCGAAAGACTTAGACAAATAATATCTACCGGTATTTCCTTACATTTTTTTAATGCCTCAATCAGCAATGTACAAGTAGTCCTACCCGATTCATTAATAATTTTTATTGGATAAAATTGTACCTGTTCTGCTAACTGCAAAATACAATCAACACAATTTGTTCCATGACCAAGATTATCGTTAAAATCACTACATTCAATAATTCTATTTTCTTTCACATTCCTCCGAAAAGAGAATCCCTGAATTATGTGCGGCATAATTATCTTATTTTGTTTATCCACACCAGAATCTATAACTGCAACTTTAGGGCTATACATAAAAACCTTCCAATATGTGTTTATATTTTTTATAAATTCGATAAATAACATCTTTTTCATTACACTGAAATTCAGAAACTGTATAATAATCACCTGTATAAACCTTATTAATCAATTTACACACTTGACAGGAACAGTTTTTCTTAAATGTACAATTCGCACATCCGATTACGGGCTTTTCATTAATCCGTTGAAGTGCCGCCAATTTTTCGGGAAGTACTCCCTTCCATACATCCCCAATCCAATAATCCACCTTATCCGCCGTCAGTGCACATGGATAAATTCCACCTTCTGCTACTATATGAAATGTATTAGTTCCACCATCACAGCCAGTACGCTCTCTAAACGTTATCTCCTTTACATTAAATAAGTAATACCGAGCTTTTGCAATATCCTTTGCAATAAGATATTCCATTATCTTCTCATAATTTTCATAATAAAGCTGCATATCTTGTCGTTCCCATGCTGCCCCAGCATCCAACGCAAATGTCACCACTCCCATATTCATCTGATCCAATACAATATAATTATCAGCCATAAAAGGAATTGTTTCCTTATTTACGGTCATTCTTATTCGCACAAATTCACCCTGCTGCTTTAAAAATTTTAAAGTTTCCATTACCTTGTCAAAAGAAGATTCACCGCTTGGATAGACACGATTGATGTCGTTTGTTTCACGATTACCATCAATACTTACAGAAAGCTGTATCTTTCCTTTTATAAAATCATACATATCCTTGTGAAATTCTGTCCCATTAGTAGTCATTTTAAAGCTGACGTGGTCATCATACCTCTCTTTTAAAGTTTCTACAACATATTTAATGACCTCAAAATTTAGCAGAGGTTCACCACCATGTAATGACACATTAATGCGTTTCCCCGCAGCAATATTTTCTTCAAATTTATTTGTAAAGCATTTAATCGTCTGATCGGCGGTTTCTAATGTCATTGTCTTTGGCTGTTTATATACATAACAATACTTACATGCCAAATTACATCTTTCAGTTACCCAGAATGTAATATTCATGCATTCTCTCCCCCTTTGTATAAATACAGCATACTCATAAAATCTTACTGAATTATTACTAAACTGCAAAAAATTATTAAGTCAGATACAAATATTCTCAATAATAATGCCTTTTGTTATATGTATTTTTTAAATTAATCAAAACAAAAAAGGATCCTGCCTACAAAATTGCAACAGTTTCCTCTTTCCTAATAAAATATTGACATTTATTCAGATGCGTCGCCATTAATTAAAAAAACCTCAAATGTGCTCCCTATATTGGGTGCAGAAAGGACATGAATAAATCCGTATTGCCGAGTAATAATATCTTGTGCCAAATAAAGCCCAATTCCCACACCAGGCAGATTCTTAACAGAAGGTGAACGGTAAAAACGTTGGAAAATATGAGGTATTTCTGCTTCTCCAATTCCTATGCCAGAATCCTTAATGGATATTTTTGTATAACTTTCCAAAGTAGACACTTCTATGGAAATGCATCCATTTTCATTTGTATATTTTACGGCATTGTCAAGGATATTATAGATAGCTTCTGATGTCCATTTGGAATCATGGTATGCTTTATATTCTTCCGAATAATTAAACACTATTTCAATCTTTTTTTCGGTCGCTGCTAAAATAACATTTTCCAATGCTGTAAGGATAGTATTTCCAATTTCTTGACAGCTCGGATCTAGCGTTATTATTCCTGTTTCCAAACGAGATATTTTTACTAAAGATAAAATCAAAAATTCCAGCTTATTTAAAAGTAACGTATTTGTATGCAGCAAGGATTGTAGTTTATTGGAATCCAAGATATCCCTTTCAATAGAGGTTTCGGTTAATCTTAATGTTGCCATCAGTGTTTTTAACTGATGCGAGATATCCGAGATTAATTCTTGTAGTCGCAGCTTTTCTGTATGGGCAGAATTTTTAGCAGTTTCCAATATACTATATAATCTGTGCAAGTGATGATTAATCTGTGACAGTAACGTTTCATCATATTGTTCTTTAAAAAAAGAAATGTTACCATCTACCATATTCTCTAATGTTCTAAGCAGTTCATTTGTAAATAACGTAAGCTTATGAAAAATGCCATAAAATAATATTGCGACACAGGAAAGAAGAAAAATTGTATAAATTGTAAAAAGGAAAAATACTTTTAAATTAGATGTAAGAGAATATAACAATAAATATGTGCTTAATATAATAACCACAAATAAAAGAGTGGTTACAATGTATACTTTTTTTAGGGAAAACTTTTTATCCATATCATTTACCTATCCATATATAACCTGTACCATATATAGTCTTAATATAGTGACGATTGTCAATTTCAATCTTTTTTCGAAGCCTGCTAATTGCTGTATTTAATGAAGTATCACCTACAAAATTTTCGGAGGAATCCCAAAGGTATTCCAATAATTGTTCTCTTTTTAAAATATGATTTTTGTTAAGAATAAAATACTGTAAAATGCGATATTCTAAAGGTGATAAATCAAGGAAATCCTCATCTATTAAGGCTGTCATTTGAGAAAAGTTGATAAGTAAAAATCCGTCTTCATAAATGGACTCTTGTTGTTTTTCTACAATATATCTGGTCAAAACTTCAATTTTTTTCAGCAAAATTATAGGTGAAAATGGTTTTGTTATATAATCATCAGCTCCCAAATCGAATCCTTTTATAATATCACTTTCAAAATCATTTGCTGTTAAAAATATTATACTTGCACCTGATTTTTCTTTTAATTGCGAATACAAATTGAATCCATTTCCATCAGGAAGATTGATATCCAATATCAATAATATGTAATGATATAGCTTTAAAAATTCAAAAGCTTCCTTAAAATTATAGGAACAATCCACTGTATAGCCAGCTGAGCGTAAATTATATGCAAGCGCATTATTTAAAGAAAAATCATCCTCAATAATTAAAATTCGATACAAGGTTCAGACCTCCTCCTTTTAGAGCCATAAATTATTACTCTACCGCAAACCCAAGCGTTTGTTCGATTATTATTCTGTCCGATGGGCGGCAGAGGGGGCGTTTTGTAAACAGAAATATACCATTGAATTAAGCAATTTTCATGCAGCTTATTTTGTACATTTTCCCTAAACTCTACGTTATTGAATTGAGTTTTGCAAATGACTAATACCATTATAAAGCTGGAGGACACAAAACTATTATTTCCGCACCGAAAGCGTTATTCCATCCGCTATGGGAAGGATTATGGTTTCAAGGCGGTCGTCGTGCGTGAGGGCATAGATGTACTCGCGCATTCTGTTGTGGATTGTGCGGTTGCGGCGGGTTATGGCGTATTTTGATTCCAGAAGCTCGCCTTCCTGAAGGATATTGTCTGAGACGATTATGCCGTTTGGCGAAAGCAGGCGTATTATGTTTTCCAGAAAGTGTATATACTGCCCCTTTGCCGCGTCCATAAAAATCAGGTCAAAGCCTTCGTCGGGTGAAAGGCTTGAAAGTATGTCGGCGGCGTCGCCTTCAAGCAGAGTGATGATGTCCGCCTTTTCCGCCTTTGAAAAATTCTCCTTGGCAAGCGGTATGCGTTTTTCGTATTTTTCTATCGTGGTGATATGACAGTCCTTGGGGGCGTATTCGCTCATAAACAGCGCTGAAAAGCCTATTGCTGTACCTACCTCCAGTATCCTCAAAGGTTTTTTCCATGTGATTAGGAAACGTAACAGATTTTGCATTTGAGGGCGTATTATGGGCACGTCTGTTTCTTTTGCGTATTTTTCAAGCTTTCTGAGGTACTCGGGCAGCTCCTTGTCAAATGAGTGGAGGAAGGTCTGCAGCCTTTCGTCTGTCACTGTTCTTCCTCCGCGCCAGCGCCGCACATTATTGCAAGCATTTCCTCCGCTGTCATGGCGGTGCTTAGCTCATATGTGCCTGCCTTTAGCTTGCCTTTGTAATCTGAAAGGCGGTCGTGCGCGTAAAATACATTTGCGTCTTTTATAAGCCCTTTCTGTTCAAGTATTTTGGAAAGCTCTTTTTCGTCCTGGTTTTCCGCCACTGACACGCTTACTGTCCTGCCCTCGCCCGAAGACACGGGGATATCCGCAAATATGCTGTACCCGAAATTGTATGCGCCTATCGCGAGCCGAAATACTACCACTATAACTGCCGCCGCAACAGCTATTTTTACTATTGTGGCGACTATCGCGCCTAATAACTGCTTTGTGTCCATTTCTCCACCAACCTTATATTTCCATTATTATAGGTAAAATCATCGGACGTCTCTTAGTCTTTTTCCATACAAAGTCGCTCAGAGTATCTTTTATTGTCCCCTTTATCTTTCCCCAGTCGGTCACGTTTTTCTTCAGGCAGCCAAGCACTGCCTTTTCTATAAGCTTGCGCGCCTCCTCCATAAGCTCGTCGGATTCTTTTACATAGACAAAGCCCCGCGATACGATATCAGGTCCTGCAAGCAGCTCGCCGCTCGCCCCGTCAAGCGAGAGCACTGCTATAATAATGCCGTCTTCCGCAAGATGCTGTCTGTCGCGCAGCACGACATTTCCCACGTCGCCTACGCCAAGCCCGTCTACCAGCACTGTGCCTACGGGCACTTTGCCTGTGATTCCCGCGCTTTCCTCATCAAGCTCAAGCACGTCGCCCGACTGCAGGATGAATACGTCTTCCTTGTCAATGCCAAGCTCCATAGCAAGCTTTGCCTGCGCCATCAAGTGCTTATACTCGCCATGCACGGGGATAGAATATTTAGGCTTTGTAAGCGTATAGATAAGCTTGATTTCCTCCTGACAGGCATGGCCTGAAACATGCGTGTCCTGGAAAATAACGTCAGCGCCTTTTTTAAAAAGCTCGTTTATTATCCTTGTGACAGCTTTTTCGTTGCCAGGGATTGGATTTGACGAAAAGATGACCGTGTCACCCTTTCCGATTGTGATTTTCTTATGCATATTGTTTGCCATGCGGCTGAGAGCGGCCATGCTCTCGCCTTGGCTTCCCGTAGTAATTATGACTGTCTTGTCCCGCGGGTAATTTTTAAGCTTTTCTATATCTATAAGCGTGTTGTCGGGTATGCTTATGCGGTTCAGGTTTGAGGCTGTTTCTATGATGTTTACCATGCTCCTGCCCTCGACAACCACTTTTCTTCCAAATTTATATGCTGTGTTTATAATCTGCTGCACTCTGTCCACGTTTGATGCAAATGTGGCTATTATAATCCTTGTTTTTTTATGCTCCTCAAATATGGCATCGAATACAGGACCAAGCTTTTTTTCGCTCGGCGTAAAGCCCGGACGCTCGGCGTTGGTGCTGTCGCACATAAGGGCAAGCACGCCTTTTTTTCCAAGCTCCGCAAAACGCTGTAAATCTATCGCGTCGCCGTACACGGGCGTGTAATCCACCTTGAAATCGCCTGTGTGCACTACGATTCCTGCGGGTGAATAAATCGCAAGCGCCGCAGCATCAACTATGCTGTGGTTCGTCTTTATAAATTCTATCCTAAAGCAGCCCAGATTAATATTCTGCCCGAATTTTACGACTTTTCTCCTGACATTGTGTATGAGATTGTGCTCCGTGAGTTTATTTTCAATAATGCCCATTGTAAGCTTTGTGGCGTAAATCGGCACGTTCAGCTCTTTCAGCACATACGGCAGCGCTCCGATGTGATCCTCGTGGCCGTGCGTGATGACAAAGCCTTTTACTTTATCCTGATTGTTTTTGAGATATGTCACGTCGGGTATGACAAGATCGACTCCAAGCATATCGTCCGCCGGGAAGCTCAGACCGCAATCCACCACAATAATACTGTCTTCGTATTCAAAGGCAGTAATGTTCATACCAATCTGCTCAAGCCCGCCTAAGGGTATAATCTTGAGCTTTGAAGTATTTTGTTGTTTGTTATTTTTCAAAATAATCCTCCTTAAATTTTTTATTTAATAAGGTCAACGTCGTCAAGCATGCTTTCAAAAACTCCCGATACAGCCGCAAGCTCATCATCGTCTTCAACGATACTGTAAATCTGCTCGCCGTTCTCTGCGTCGGAAACAGCCTTTAAAATATAAGCCTCGCCGTCTTCCTCCTCCTGCGCATCTGTCACAAGAATATAATTAACCCCGCCCAGAGTCGTCTGCTCCAGAACATAAAATTCAACAGCCTCTCCCCCATCGGGCATAAAGGTAATTTTTTCCATAATAAATCCGAAAGCCTCCAATCATTTTGGCTTTAATCAAGCCGTTACTGCCCGCCTGCCGCGCCGCTCTGCCTGTTCCTGCAAAAATCAAGGTATCCCTGCAAAATAAAAACCGCCGCTACTTTGTCAACGTGTTCTTTCCGCTCCTCACGCCGCATACCGGCCTCTATCATGGCTTTATCCGCCGCAACTGTTGTCAGGCGCTCGTCCCAAAGCTCTACATTGAGCCCTGTCCTGCGCTCCAGCATCTCCTTAAAGGCAAGCGTTTTCTCGACGCGCTCGCCCAGCGTATCATTCATATTCTTAGGATATCCAAGAATTATCTCATCTACCTCGTATTCAAGGATAAGCTCCTCAATTCTCGCAAGTGTCCTGCGCAGCTTGTCCTCGCGCTCACGCCGTATAATCTCGACTCCCTGAGCCGTAACCAGCAGCGGATCGCTTACCGCCACGCCTACCGTCTTTGAGCCGAAGTCAAGCCCCATCTTTCTCAATCCTGCTCCCTCCAACCTTCGTTCTTAATGTAGAATTTGAGCATCTCCTCTACCAGCTCGTCGCGCTCGGCCTTCATAATCATCGCCCTCGCGCCCTTGTGGCTTGTAATATAAGTAGGATCTCCCGACATTATATAGCCCACTATCTGATTTACGGGATTATACCCCTTCTCGGTAAGAGCAGCATACACGGAGGCAAGCACATCCTTTACGGAGCTTATCTCCTTGAGATTTTCCTGTGTAAGCTGTATATATTGTGTACGTGATAAATCTGCCATTTTTCTCCCCTTTTCCGCGCCGTCTTAACACAAAACCGCAGCCCTTTACATCCCGCTGCCGCAGCGCCAGCCTGTCGTTCACATTATTATCTATATAATAACTTAATTTGTTTGAAAATTCAATAAATTATTTATTATATTATTTTATAGAAAGCAACATCGTCTCCCCATCAAGCTGCGATGCAATTGTACCTGTCATAAGCTTATTGGAAAAGTCCACACTCACGTCTGACAAAACTGCCGCTTTCACATACTCCTTTGTATGCCCTACCCAGTATTTCGCACCGTTTATCTCTTTTTCCTCCTCAAAAAGCACATCCGCCGCCTTTCCAATATAATACCTCCTAAATCTCTCCGAATCCCTCTTTTCTATCTCCTCCAGCACATCGCTGCGCCTTGCCTTCTCCGCCTCGGAAAGCTGGTTTTCCATAGCCGCCGCCTTCGTGCCCTTCCGCTTTGAATACTTAAATATATGCATTTCATAAAAGCCAACCTTTTCCACAAAGCGCGTCGTTTCCTCAAATTCCGCATCTGTCTCTCCTGGAAAACCGACTATTACGTCTGTGGTAATTGCAGGGTGCTCAAATACGCTCCTCAGCATTTCCACGCTCTCCATAAACTGCTGCGGCGTATAATGGCGGTTCATACGCTTAAGCACCTCCTCACAGCCGCTCTGCATGGAAAGATGAAAGTGCGGGCATATATGCTCTATCCCCGCAAGCGCTCTGGCAAAGTCAGGCGTAACTATGCGCGGTTCAAGCGAGCCAAGCCTTATGCGCTTTACGCCGTCTATGGCATCTATCGCCCGCATAAGCTTCAAAAGGTTATCACTCCCGTAAGAGCTGATATGTATTCCCGTAAGCACAAACTCCTGATAGCCTTTTCGGACAAGCCCTTTTATTTCTTCAAGTATATCCTCCTGCCTGCGGCACCTTGCGCGTCCTCTGGCATAAGGGATTATACAGTATGTGCAGAACTGATTGCAGCCGTCCTGAATTTTTATGTAGGCGCGCGTATGCTCCTGCGTGCCTGTAAGCTGCATTTCCTCGTACTCGTCGGTATGGTTTATGTCTATTACCGTTTCCGTTTGAGCCTCCAGCCCTGCCATATAATTTTCCAGTATGCTGACTAAATCCTTCTTTTTATTGTTGCCAATCACAAGGTCAACAGCATCATCCGCCTCTGCCGCAGCCTTATCCGACTGCACATAGCAGCCTGCCGCCACTACTACCGCGTTGGGGTTCGTCTTTTTGGCTCGGTGGAGCATCTGCCTGCTTTTGCGGTCGGCTATATTTGTCACTGTGCAGGTATTCACTATGTAAATGTCCGCTTTTTCCTCAAAAGGAACTATTTTATAGCCTTTAGCCTTAAGCGCCTCAAGCATCGCGTCCATTTCGTAGGAGTTTACTTTGCAGCCTAAATTGTGGTATGCCACTGTTTTCATAACTCATTATCCTCTTAACATTAATGCATTGATTACGTCAATCGTCCGCAATATTCTGCCCGGCAGCCCAGCCTTTGAGCCGAATGCATAAAATAAGTAATCATCTGTTTAATTGCCGTTTTGGGCAAATTGACATTTTTTGCTGTTCATAAAGTCAATTTGTACATATTTTTTATTTTTTTTCGTCATTTTTCATTAGAACTGTTTTTTATCTTTGGTTGACTTTTCCGCGGTTTACCTTTATTATAAAGGAGGAAGGTATATTAAAAAGGAGGTAGTCAGAATGAAGACTGTTCAAATTTCTTTAAACTCAATTGACAAGGTTAAATCTTTTGTCAACGATATTACAAAGTTCGATTATGATTTCGACCTTGTTTCAGGAAGATATGTAATTGATGCAAAATCAATTATGGGTATCTTCAGCTTGGATTTATCTAAGCCCATTGATTTGAACATTCATGCTGAGGGCAACACGGACGAGATTATGGACGTATTAAAGCCTTACTTAATCTAGTCCTTTATTACTTATTTCAGCAATTTAGAAAACAAAATCAAAACTCACGGGATACTGTTTATCGTATCCCGTGTTTTATTTTTTGTCCGCTACACCTTGCTTCTTGTCTGTCTCCTCTTACAGACACTTAAATCATTTAATGAAACTCCACACAGCAAAGTTGCAGAATATCTGCCCGAGACTCGCTCCACTCATCATTAGTTTGTTACGTAGCAGAGCTGCGGGGAATTTACCCTGAAAGATTAAAAACATCATTATCGCGTTTTTCTTATACCTATAAGAAATCTGAATGATTTTTCATTTTCACTCTACCACAATTACCTCGTCAGTATCAAGCGCCGTCTGCACCAGAGCATCTATCCCCTCGGAAAGATTAGTCTCGTGCTTTCGTATCACATTTAAATTCGGCTTTGTGACAGGGTGCTTTGCGACAAAAATCGTGCAGCAATCCTCGTAGGGTAGAATAGAGGTCTCATAGGTATTAATTTTTTCCGAAACCTCCACTATCTCCTGCTTGTCAAAGCCAATAAGCGGTCTATATACAGGCATTGTGCAAACCTCATTTGTCGCCGCAAGCGACTGCATAGTCTGCGACGCCACCTGCCCTATACTCTCGCCCGTGATAAGCCCCAGACACCCGCTCTGCGCCGCGATATGCTCCGCTATACGCATCATGTAGCGGCGCATTATTATCGTAAGCTCGTCGTGCGGACATTTTTCATAGATGTAAAGCTGTATATCCGTAAAATTTATTACATGCAGCGTGATAGGTCCGCTGTAACGCGACACAAGCTTTGCCAAGTCAACCACCTTCTGCTTTGCCCTGTCGCTTGTGTACGGCGGAGCGTGAAAATATACCGCGTCAATTTTTACCCCGCGCTTTGAAATCATATACCCCGCCACAGGAGAATCTATCCCCCCCGAAAGCAAAAGCATACCTTTTCCATTCGTGCCAATCGGAAGTCCCCCAGGACCGTCTATCACTACCGAATAGACATAAATCATCTCGCGTATTTCTATATGCAGCATCACATCAGGATTGTGTACGTCAACCCGCGTCTGTGTAAACGCGTTTAACACCGCTTCCCCTATATCACAATTTATCTCCATCGAACACTTAGGATAGTTCTTTCTGGCTCTGCGGGCATCCACCTTGAAAGTAAAGCTTTTATCAGAATAAACCTTGTCCATATAACCAATCACGTCCGCGCAAAGCTTGTCAAAACCCTCGTCCTCCAGCTTCACCACAGGACATATGGCGGAAATCCCAAAAACAGTTTTAAGATTTTCTACCACCTCATCAAAGTCAAAATCAGTAAGCGCATTTACAAAAATCCTACCCTGTGTCTTTACCACCTCAAATTCGCCATCGCACCGCTTCAACGCATACCGTATCTGCTCACAAAGACGGTCCTCGAAAATATATCTGTTTTTACCCTTTATGCCTATTTCGGCGTATTTTATTAAGAATGATTTGTACATTTTTATCTTCCTACTCTTACAATAATCACATTAACGCATCAGTCAACACTTTTTCTATCATAGATTCTAAATCAGAAAATTCCTCACATACCGTCCCCGAAGGATTATCTAATTCATAATACTTTTCATCAATACAGTCATATACATACCAGCTCATACCACTCTCGCCCAAAAAAACATATTGCCTCTGCCACTCATTTTCATACCAGATTTTATTAAGCTCAATTAACCCACTAATACTCTGATTGGGCGCTTCCTCCAACAATTCTTCATCAATGCCATATATAATAAAGCCATTAAACTCTATGCCATTAATAACCCTCAACAGCTTTATATACTCCTCCGGCAGATTTATCCCCAATTCCTCTACAACTTTTTCATTAAATTCAGCAAGCTCCCTCTCCCCAGCCCCGCCATTCGCCTTTTCCCCATACATTTCCATTTCCCGAATAACTTCTTCCAGCTTTTTTCTCATCATATATTACAGCCTTTCTATTGTTTTAGGATTATATATTACCCTTTAAAATTGGCTATTTACTATCAATTCATTCCCTATTCAATGTCTTTAATGCTATAACAGTAATTGCAAAAACCTATTCGATAACGTAAGAATTTAGTCAAAATATATAAAATCAGCGACGATTCGCATCGCGCACCAAGTCGCGATTTTATATATTTTGACTAAATTCGGACTCCTTAGAAAACCTCTCGCATCAGCGTTTTTACATTACAGGCATTATCCAATAACGTAGAGTTTGAGTGAAATATACAAAATAAGCGGTGCCTTGCGGAGCACCGCACCGCGTTTTTGTATATTTCGCGCAAACTCGGACGGCTGAAAAAAACTCTCACAGCTACATTTAAACCTTTTCCAGTTTGATTTTTCATATAAACTCGGACGGCTGAGAAACCCTCTCACAACTACATTTAAATTTTTTCTATATTTTATTTTTCATATAAACCTAATGTTATTCCAACGCAAAATCGTATCATTTTCATACGTTTTTTCATCTTGCTAATATAGTTTCAAATTTGCTGTACCCACGCTATTTCTGTACACTATTCTTCAAAATCAAAGGTGTCATTTCTTCCATAAGTGCATCTGCAATACGCCTGCTTTTGTTATCAAGAATTTTTTTCTTTTGTTCACGAGCCCACTCTACCGCCTTCAGTTGGTCTTCCAGACGTTCACTCAATACCACACGTTCATCTGTCATAATATGCCCCCCTCCTATCGTTTCTCATAGTTTATACCTGCATTATAACAGTTTTTCAAAAAATAGTCTGCCGCATCTTGTAAATCTTTTATATTTTTAGCTCTGTTATTTAAGTCCACTGCCTCATTAAGAAGTATAACAGCTTTTTCAAAATCATACTTTCCATTCTTTACCAAATATGATACACTACCCAAATTTGTAACAACAACCATCATTTTTACAGTTTCATATCTCAATAAAAATTGTATATCCGCCAGTGAAAAAGCCGACAACGACGGATGATTATGCAA
Organism: uncultured Lachnospiraceae bacterium; assembly: GCA_947625775.1. Lineage (GTDB taxonomy): Bacteria > Bacillota > Clostridia > Lachnospirales > Lachnospiraceae > COE1. Next base: position 92,323 of record CANQPM010000012.1, read on the forward strand.
TACAATTACCACACAGTCTCTCGAAGAACGAATCAAATGATATGATGTCGAATCACTCAAGGGATCAACGTCATGCTCTGCTCCCAAAGCAATACCGATATAACGCTCCCCCTTTTCTATCAAGCTTGCACTCTCAAGGCTATATGTGACTGCTACTTCATTAGAATCATTTTCATCTTTGGAAATCTTCAAAACCTGTCTTGCTAGTTCCTGAAGATTACCATATTCTGTTTCAGGTATTTCTTTATACTGAACATATGGAACTTTATCAATGGCTTCATCCGTAATCATAACTTTATGATCACGTTTTTTCGCCATTTCAAGGTCATTTAAGTTGCTGCTCATTTCCATCCTTCTTCCATATTCATATAAATATCTTTGCCACTAATCATTCTTCACTTTCTAGGCTTTTCCATGTTTTACCATCTTCGGTCTTCCAAATTAAATTGACTCCGACATTTTATAGAGTAGTAGAATAGATATACTCAAATCGTACCCGCAGCCAATTTTAAATTCCCGCAAGCCTTGATTTTTCAATTCTTGCGGGGATTTACCTTCTCACACTAATGCCTAATATATCTCCTCAACATCGGCACCAGCTCCTTCAAAACACGCAAAGTATAATCCATATCCTCCTCCGTATTCAATACACTCATACTAAACCGAATCGTCGAATCCAAATACGGCTTCTCAACCCCAATCGCCTTCAAAGTCGCCGAAGCCGACGGCTTATTCGACGAGCACGCACTGCCTGCCGAAACATAAATCCCCTTATCCTCCAGCGCATGCAGCATAACCTCACTCCGCACCCCCTGTATTGACACGCTAACCACATTAGGCGCGCCATCCCTGCCAAGCGGGCCATTTATCCTTATCCCATCAAGCCCCGCCAGCCCATCCGTAAACCTATCCTTCAGCGCATACAGATAATTTCTCTTACCCTCCAAATCACTATATGCCTCCTCAGCCGCGAGCGCCATCCCCGCTATCCCAGGGACATTCTCCGTACCAGAGCGCATCCCCTTCTGCTGCCCCCCGCCAAAGATAATCGGTCTCACCTTCGCCTTTTCATTGACATAAAGAAACCCCACTCCCTTAGGTCCATGAATTTTGTGAGCACTCACAGAAAGCATATCAATATGCATCCGCTGAGGATATATTGCAAACTTGCCAAAGCTCTGCACCGCATCAACATGAAACAGCGTATTGGGATTAAGGCGCTTTATCAGCTCACCCGCCTGCTCAATCGGCTCTATCGTGCCTATCTCATTGTTTACATGCATAATAGACACCAAAATCGTGCCACGCGTCATAGCCTTTTCCAAATCATAAAGACTCACCGTGCCGCTCCTGTCAACAGGCAGGTATGTAACCTGAAAGCCCTGTTCCTCAAGATAGGCGCAGGTCTGCAGCACAGCGGGGTGCTCTATCCTCGTGGTTATGATATGCCTGCCCGCCCTGTGGTTTGCGTATGCCGCCCCGATAAGCGCTATGTTGTCCGACTCCGTGCCGCCCGAAGTAAATATTATTTCCTTCTCCTGAACCTTCAAAAGCTTTGCTATCGTCTCTTTCGCATAGCGGATATATTTTTCGCTCTCAACGCCTTTTCTGTGCATGCTTGACGGGTTTCCGTAGTCCTCGCACATAATCTTTGTCATAAGCGCCGCCACATTCGGCAGGCATCTTGTGGTCGCCGAATTGTCCAAATAAACTTCCATAATCTTCACACCCTTAAACGTATCTGATTTTCAGTAATATTTCCCCTGAAAATGAGTACATTGTCTATTTTATCTTATTTTAAAATATGCGTCAAATAAGATTTTGGTGTTATTCCTTATTCTTTATAATTCTCTTTTATGTATTCAAGCAGCTCCCTGCTGTCCTCGGGCATGCGGCAGCCTACTATGTACTCTCCGTCATTGTTTGACGAGCGTATAATAATCCCCTCAAGCCGATTAACGTTTGGCACCTCAAAGCGCGGTATCGTTATTGTTACCTGCTTTCCCGCCGCATCAGCAAATTTTTTGTCCTTTACCGCAAAGGCAAAGCCATTCGCGCTGACATTTACCATTTTTCCGTCGTAAGTTCCCGCACCTTTCAGCTCTATTGCACATTCGCTTGAAACAGGTATTCTGGGATATTTTCTCCTGTTCATGACAGACGGCGACGTATTCAGCGCTATCTGGTAGCAGCCCGCGCCTTTATCCTTGGCAGGCGTCATACTTACGCCAGTCCAATTGTATAATACATTATCTACAGCTATGCGGAGGTTGAATGTTTGACGTTTAAGCTGGTTGTCCTGCAAATTTTTTGCTCCACTTAATCTGATTGTAATGCCATTTCCACTCTGCTCCACAATCTCGCCGTGGTATTCCGCAGCCTCCTGGGCGGTACTTACAACAGACACCTTCATTCCTGCCGTTAAATCCTGTACGCCCATAAATCCGCCTGCGCCAAGCTCCTCCATAAGCTTTCCGACAACACTCTCGATTTTGTTGACATTTACCGAGCTCTCCTCATATTTGCTGAGCATTGTCTTTGTAGTCGTGTCGGCATCGCTTACACATTCCGTCATTATCTGCATGACATCGCATATCTGCTGCATATTCTCCACCATGCTCTGATTAGATGCCTCCACCTCTTTCATCGCCGAATCTATGACGCCTATATGCTCGCCCATCTGCGTAGAATCATCTATGATAGTGCCTACGCTCTGGGATACCTGATTTACATGGTTTGAGGTTTCCTGTATAAGTTCTATTGTCCTTGTGATGGACTGTGTCATCTTGTCGGCGGTTTCCTCCAGATGATTAAGCGCGGCAAGTATGCGGCTCGACGAGTTCTGGGTGCCCATGCTCAAGTTGCGTATTTCATCAGCCACCACCGCAAAGCCCCTTCCTGCGTCGCCCGCGCGCGCCGCCTCTATTGACGCGTTGAGCGCAAGCAGGTTTGTCTGGCTTGTTATTCCTTCTATAGTGCCTGTCTCCTCCTTAACCATCACAAACTCAGACCTGAACTCACTTAAGACCTTTTCAACCTCCGCGGAAAGCGACGCCATTGTATTGGCGGAGTCAACTACGCCTTCCAGCGCGCTTGAGCTGTCCTTTGCGTGCGATACCGACTCGCCGACAAGCTTCGTCATCTGCTCCACAAGCCCCGCGACGTTTTGAACCTGCGTATTTATGTCCTCGGTCATATCCATCGACGACATAGTCTTTTGGTAAAGCACGCCGTTGTTATTTGAAAGCTCTGTCATGCTTGCGACTACATTGTTTGCGCCCTGCTTATTTTCATCCGAAAGCTCGCGCACCACGGTCACGCCGTCAACAATGGAGTTGCTCGCGCCCTTTACCTTTGAGATTGTTTCTATAACGCGGTTTAGGTTGTCCTTTATCGAATCAGTAAGGGCGCCGTCTGATTTAACCATATGGTCAATGGAAAGAATATAGCAGCTATAGCAGAGTACAATGCAGAAAAATTCAAGCACATAATCTTTAATATTGTCGCCGCTGTTCATGCCCTGGAAGTAATGGTATATTATGCTGACTATGATGACAATGGCATTTGTTACTGCGCAGCGGAGCATGTACCCCTTGTCCTTGAACAGAATGAGCATGCTAGTCAGAGGGAAAATATATGCAAAGGTAAAACCTGACTCCGAGGTGCATATCGTATATGTGTAAAAAATCCCATAGCCTACGGCAAGCACGTCTTTATATATCGGCGCCGCCATTCCCTTTATTTTTAACACGGCAAGACCTATAAAAAACGGCAGCCAACACACGCTGAAATAAGTTATAAGATACACTGTTGAATGTTTCCCCTGGACAGCCTCAGATATGCATAGCGCTGATAACAGCGCATTAAGTATCAGCCATACTGTCATCGCTTTGCGGTTTGCGCTTTTCTTGAAAATTTCCTCATTGTACTCCATTGTTTTCCCTTCCTTTTACAATTAAAACTTCCTAATCAGTAGCCCTGCCATTCATCCCTGGGAACTGCCAAAATACTTCCTACTCCATAATATCCAGCATATCCCTTATTTATCCAATATTCCCTGTCTTCTGTACTAAGGTCGCCAAGATAAGCGGCGCTGTATTTATTCTCAAAATCAGGATGCAACACAGGAACTGTAATATCCTTGTTTCCTAATGCGCTCTGCTCCTGAATGTAAGCGACACGTTCGTTGCTGTCCCTGTAAATCCTCGCCAAATCAGCTCCGCATTCTATATATGTGAACAAAAAGTACAGCGACATTATGGACACTGCGCTTAATTTTACAGCCCTTATATATATGTCATTATCAATTATATCAACAATTCCTTGAATACAACTGATAATAAGAAAAATTCCCGCGCCGAAATAAGCCCTTCTCATAGGTTCAGGAGCCAGTACCAAGGCATAGCAGGTTGCCACAAATACAAAGAAAAAGATAAGCATATTTTTGCTTTTCTCCCAAACTGCCTTCTGCAGCCTTACTAAAATGAAGGCAACTATACATATAGCTATCAGCACAAAGAAACTCTCATAAATTGCATTATTGCACTTCAATATTCTTGACACCAGCCGCATAAGCCCTGTATGTTCTTCCCCTTCCTCCACAGACAGTTTTCTGTTAATGTTTCCCGGAGCCAGTATCATTATTAAAAAACCGATTAAATTGCCAACTACACCCGTTATCATCCAGATGCGCATTTTTTTGTGTTTCTGCACATAGAAAGCAATCCATATGCATAATAATAATATACATCCCCCGGAAGTGTTTTCGTTGCACCAGCCCGAAAAAATGCCAAGTATGAACAAGCCAACGCTAATAGCAATATCTGCTTTTTTACTGCAGTCTTTATTTATACAGTATTTAAACAGCGATATATATCCCATTATTATCGTGCTGCCCCACAGGTAATTGCAGGCGCCTGTTTCCCAAAGCACAGTTTGCGAAAAGGAAACTCCAAAAATCCACATAAGCAAATTAACCAACAGATACACAAATACATCCCATTTTTTTCTCCCCTCTATATTGTAATACATAAACAGGGTAAGGGCAACAAAGGCAATACTGTTAAATATATTGAAAACCATCTTATCGCACATCAGAAAACAGCGCAAAATAAAATGTCCCACGCTTCTGCCCGTCCATCCCATATATTGTTCATATTCCAGCTTAATTAAGTCAACTATGGAATGGGCTCCCGCCTCCAAATCAATATACCTTATATCGTCCATCATCTGTGGAGTAAAAACATTGTAAACTAGGATAAACAAAAAAGAAAGCGCTACCAAAAATAGAAAGATAAACTTTTGATTGATTTTAATGAACTTATTTTTCATATCTAACATCCTCCATAAATATATTTTTTCCGTAAATTAATCCTCAAGCTGATACATTATCCACGCCATAACTGCCATTCCCGCGGTTTCGGTGCGCAATATGCGCTTTCCAAGGGTTACTGGCATCATGCCTGCTGAAATTGCAGCGTCTACCTCGCTCTCGTCAAAGCCTCCCTCAGGACCTATAAAAACTGCAATTGCCTGCCCCCCTTTTAGACTGCCTATTATTTTTTTTGTGCCTGCCATTCCCAATGAGCCTTCCAAAATATTCTCCATTTCATATGGGACAAGCTTAATATCCATTTGTGAGGCATATGAAATCGCCTCGCTGTATGTCATCACGTCATGGATTTGCGGAACTATCGCGCGCCTGCTCTGCTTTGCCGCCGCCTCCGCTATACACTGCCAGCGCGCAAGCTTGGACTTTGCTTTTTTGTCGTCGAGCTTTACCACACACCTTTTCATCGCAACAGGAATTATCTCATATACGCCAAGCTCAACTGTCTTTTGTATGATAAGCTCCATTTTATCCCCTTTGGGAAGCCCCTGGAAAAGATATACTTTAGATGGCAGCTCTACGCCGTCCTCCTTTATAAAGATAAGCTCGCACAAAATCTCCGTATCGCCTATGCTGCTGATAATACAACGGTAATCCCTGCCGTCTATGCCGTTGCTTACGCTTATCTCGTCGCCCTGTTTCAGCCTGATGACATTTTTAATATGGTTCACGTCCTGTCCCGTGATGGCTATTGTCTTTTCAGCTATCTGACCTGGCTCGACAAAAAAATGATACATATTTTCCTCATTCCCACAATCATAAACTTATATCTCAAAGCTTCCTCGCCGTGACACTCACCCATTCGCCCTGGTATGTGACCTCAATAACCTCAAAGCCTGCTGCCATGACCGCATCTCTTACCGTCTGCTCCTTGTTGTCTATAATACCTGATGTTATGTATATACCGCCCTTTTTGATCTGATTGTATATCACAGGCGTGAGCGGCACTAATACGTCCGCCAGAATGTTCGCCGCCACAATATCATATTTTTCATAGCCGACCCTGTCCTGAACAGCCTTGTCCGTGATAATATTTCCTATCAAAAGCTCAAATTTGTCCACTGGAATGTTATTTGACGCCATATTTTCACGCACCGCGTCCACCGCGCATGGATCAAGGTCTGTACCCACTGCCCCTTTAATACCATACATAATCGAAATTATTGACAATATACCGCTGCCCGTACCCACATCAAGCAGCAAAGTTTCAGGAGTAATATACTTTTTCAGTTGGCGTATGCAAAGCTGCGTCGTCTCATGCATACCCGTACCGAAAGCTGTACCTGGATCTATGTGAAGGATTTTCTTATCCCTGTCCTCGTCCTTTACCTTCTCCCACGATGGTATCACAAGCAAATCATCAATATAAAACTGGTGAAAATACTGTTTCCAGTTGTTAATCCAGTCAATATCCTCCGTCTCCGATACCATAATCGAGCCCTCGCCGATATCCATAAAATCACGCAAAGAATTAAGCTCATTATTTATATTCTCTATAATTTCATCGGTATTTACCAAATTATCCTCATTTTCCTCAACAAAAAAGCTCAAATACGCAATCCCGTCATCCTCTGGCGCATCAGGCAGAATATCTACAAACATCTGCTCCTTTTCAAGCGGCGTAAGCGGTATCTTGTCCTCAATCTGCGCCCCCTCCAAGCCTATATCATACAAAGCGCTGATTATTATATCCTCAGCGTCAGTGATTGTCTTTATCATGAATTTTTTCCATTTCATAATTTATCCTCTTTTTAAGTTTTTATCGAATTACCAAACATTCTAACCGTTTCCACCATTTTTTATAAAATTATCATACAATTACAATCTATCTTAACTCAGCAAACCGCCATTCCACCCAAAAATCCTTCCATAAAATCCTAATAAACAAAATAATTGTAGCATACTTAAATTACCGTGGCAACCACCTAAAAGTACAAACTTACAGACAAACTCACAATAACAAACACATAATAACGAATCGGACACAAGTCCTAAAATCATATCAAAAAATAACAAACTTACAACAACAAACACACAATAACCGCATGCGATACACTAGCCCGAGCAGGGGCATATATCCCATAAGGACCTTGGGAAGCGTCGGCACTTAGCGAAATAAGCTGTAAAAGCGTAGCTCCTTTTACAGCGCAATTGAGCTTAGTGTCCGCTACGCTTCCCACTGAGTGCAAACGATGTTCTTATGGGATATATGCCCCTGCTCGGGCGACCTATTACCAACAAAAAAACACCTGCAACAGTTCCTTCTTAAACTGCCACAGGTATTTTTATAATTTAAATTACAAAAACTTCCGCTTCTTCTTCTTCTTATCATCCCCAGCATCACTACAGTCGCCATTCTCCATATTCTTCACAGCCTCAAGCGTATTCCCCGTCTCACCATCAAACTGGCGAAGCAAATCCCTAGCCTCATTCGAAAGCTTATCAGGCACCTGAACAACAAGCGTAACATAATGGTCTCCGCGCACTTCCTTATTCCTAAGCGACGGCACACCCTTACCGCGCAGTCTCACGCGCGTATCCGTCTGTGTCCCTGCCTTTACATCATACACCACCTTGCCGTCAACCGTATCTATCAGTATCTCGCCGCCAAGCGCCGCCACCGCAAACGACATCGGCACAGTGGAAAATATGTTCATATCCTGACGCTGGAAAATCGGATGCCTGTCAACTACAACCTCAACAAGCAAATCCCCTCTCGGTCCGCCGTTCACTCCTGGCTCACCCTTATCCCTTATGCGCACGCTCTGCCCGTTGTCAATGCCCGCAGGAATAGATACCTGTATTTTCTTTCTGCCCGAAATATAGCCTGTGCCGTGACAGTCGGGACACTTATCCTTTATCGTCTTGCCTGTGCCGTTGCAATCAGGACATACCTGTGAATTGCGTATCGTGCCAAAAGGCGTCTGATGCTGCGTCACTACCTGCCCGCGCCCGCCGCAGCGGCGGCACGTTTCAGGCGAAGTGCCAGGCTTTGCGCCTGTGCCGTTACAAGTCTTACAGGTATCCTTGAGATTTAAGTCAAGCTCCTTCTCCACGCCAAAAACCGCCTCGCTGAAGCTTATGCGCACGCTGGTGCGGAGATTTGCACCCTTCATAGGCCCGTTGCTGCCCCTTGAGCTTCTGCTGCCGCCGCCAAAGAAATCGCCAAAAATATCGCCGAAAATATCAGAGAAATCAGCACCGCCAAAGTCAAAGCCGCTAAAGCCGCCAGCTCCGCCGCCCTCAAAGGCAGCGTGCCCGAACTGGTCATACTGACGCCTTTTTTCAGGATCGCTCAGGACAGCATAAGCCTCTGACGCTTCCTTGAACTTCTTTTCAGCTTCCTCGTCACCGGGATTCATATCAGGATGATACTTTTTCGCAAGCTGTCTGTATGCCTTTTTTATGCTGGCGTCGTCAGCTCCCCTGTCGACGCCCAGCACCTCATAATAATCTCTTTTCTGCTCAGCCATAATATCCTATGCCTCTCTAAATCCTGTATATTTCCATATATTTAGACTTCTCTGTAATCTCCGTCTACGACGTCATCGCCGCCCGCGTCATTTGAAGACGCCTGTGACGCGCCGCCCATATCGCCCATATCAGGACCTGCTGCGCCCGCCGCGCCCTGCATATTCTCGTACATCTTTGTAAAGAGGTTCTGCGCCTTTGACATAAGAGCCTCCTGCTTTGTCTTTAACTCTGCGACCTGATCCTCTGTCATCTCGGAATCCTTTGTGCTTTCAAGGAATGATTTCAGCTCGTTTAAGTCGCCTTCAAGCGCTGCCTTCTCGTTTGCGTCGATCTTGTCGCCAACTTCGTTGAGCGCCTTCTCTGTCTGGAATACAAATGAATCAGCCTCGTTTCTTGCGTCAATCGCTTCCTTGCGCTTTCTGTCCTGAGCCTCATACTCTGCAGCTTCCTTGACAGCCTTCTCGATATCCTCATCTGACATATTTGAGCCAGCCGTGATAGTGATGTGCTGCTCCTTGCCTGTGCCTAAATCCTTTGCCGATACATTTACGATACCGTTCGCGTCAATATCGAATGTAACCTCGATCTGAGGCACGCCGCGTCTTGCAGGAGGGATTCCATCAAGCCTGAACTGTCCAAGCGACTTGTTGTCCTTCGCAAACTGTCTTTCGCCTTGTACTACGTTTATATCTACGGCTGTCTGATTGTCCGCAGCCGTTGAGAAAATCTGGCTCTTCTTTGTAGGTATGGTCGTGTTCCTCTCGATAAGCTTTGTAGCTATGCCGCCCATTGTCTCAATTGAAAGTGAAAGCGGCGTAACATCAAGCAGAAGGATTTCGCCTGCGCCTGCATCGCCTGCAAGCTTGCCGCCCTGAATTGAAGCGCCGATAGCAACACATTCATCAGGATTGAGCGATTTGCTGGGCTCCTTGCCTGTGAGCTGTCTTACCTTATCCTGCACCGCAGGAATACGCGTAGAACCGCCTACAAGCAATACCTGACCTATCTCTGATGCCGTAAGCCCCGCGTCCTTTAAAGCGTTCTGGACAGGGATAGCCGTCTTTTCAACCAAATCATTCGTAAGCTCGTCAAATTTAGCCCTTGTGAGGTTCATGTCAAAGTGCTTAGGGCCTTCTGCCGTAGCCGTGATGAACGGAAGGTTGATGTTTGTCGTGGTAGCTGACGAGAGTTCCTTCTTTGCCTTCTCTGCAGCTTCCTTTAATCTCTGCATAGCCATCTTGTCGCCTGAAAGGTCAATGCCCTCCTGCTTCTTGAACTCTGAAATCATCCAATTGATAAGCTTATTGTCAAAATCGTCGCCGCCAAGGTGTGTATCGCCGTTTGTGGCAAGCACCTCTATAACACCGTCGCCAATCTCGATAATGGAAACATCGAATGTGCCGCCGCCAAGGTCATATACAAGAATTTTCTGCTCCTTTTCATTGTCAAGACCGTATGCCAATGCAGCCGCTGTCGGCTCGTTGATAATACGCTTTACGTCAAGTCCCGCAATCTTGCCTGCGTCCTTTGTAGCCTGACGCTGTGCGTCGTTAAAGTATGCGGGAACTGTGATAACAGCCTCTGTTACCTTCTCGCCTAAATAGCTTTCCGCGTCAGCCTTCAATTTCTGCAGAATCATGGCTGAAATCTGCTGCGGAGAATATTTCTTACCGTCGATTGTCCTGCCACGGTCTGTACCCATATCTCTCTTGATTGATGAAATTGTCTTCTCAGCGTTTGTAACCGCCTGGCGCTTTGCGGGCTCGCCCACAAGCCTCTCGCCTGTCTTTGTGAAGGCCACTACTGAAGGTGTAGTCCTTGCGCCTTCCGTGTTTGCTATAACTGTCGGCTTACCGCCTTCCATAACAGCTACGCAGCTATTTGTCGTACCTAAGTCAATACCTATAATCTTGCTCATTTTCTTTTCCTCCTATTAATTAAAAAACCTTTATTAAACCTCTTTATTTATTATTTATGAAAAACGCTGTCATCGCGTTTTTCTAAACATTTCAGAAACTTTAAATGCTTTGGCATTCGGCGGCATATTTTTACTGCTTTATGTTTCTTAATGTTTTTTCGTTTTTATATGCGAGACTTGAAAATTCTTCGCTGAGCGCCCCTTGGCGCAAGTGATTAGAATTTCTTCTCACTGTACTACGGCTACCATGCTGTGCCTTACTACGCTGTCGCGGTAGGTGTAGCCTTTTTGGAGCTCCTGCGCTACCACTCCCGACTCGTACTCCTCGCTCTCCACCTGCATTACTGCATTGTGGAGCTCGGGATTAAACTCACAGCCTACTGCCTCTATCGGCTTGACGTCAAGCTTTTCAAGCTCGGTCATCAGCTGCTTGTAAACCATATTCATGCCCTCGGCAAACGGCTGCTTCATTTCCTCCTCGCTAAGCCCCGCAAGCCCGCGCTCAAAATTGTCCACTACGGGAAGGATTTTTTCTATCACGCTCTTTGCGCCTGTCTCAAACATTGCGGATTTTTCTTTTTCGGTGCGCTTTCTGAAATTGTCAAATTCAGCCATCTGACGCTTTACCCTGTCCTCAAGCTCATCAACCTTTTCCTGAAGCTTATTGGATTTTTTATCCTTGCCCAAAAAAGACTTTTTCTTTTTGCCGTCTGTTTCCTGCGTCCCTTCCGCCTCGTCAGCGGATTCTGTTTCCGCCGCATTGTCCGTATCGTCTGACGCCACGCTTTCTGCCGCGTCCGCCTTATTTTCGTTTTCAGCACTTTCGATATTTTTAGCGGAGTCATTATTTTCAGCCGCGTCAGTGTCTTTAGAGTTTTTTTCTGTATCCAGCTCCTCGGAATTTTCCGTCTGCTGGTTTTCGTCTAACTGCTTTTCTTCCACTATGTCTCGTCTCCCTTTCTCAATGCTTTATATTTTTATCACCCTTTATCATCTTTTTTATAGATGGTGTCAAGCTGGCTTTTCAGCGTCTTGAGGGTGCTTATTACCTTGTCGTAGTCCATGCGCCTCGGCCCGATAATGCCTATCGTGCCTTTCATGCCCTCCTCGAGCTCATACGTCGCGGTCACTACGCTGCAGTCCTTCATAGTTTTTACAGGAGTTTCGTTTCCTATATATACCTGTATGCCTGTGCCGTTGTCGTCTGTGAGGCTGCCCTGCACAAGCTCGGTCAGCAGCTGCTTTTCCTCAAATGTGGTAATCAGCTCGCTTGCCCGCTGGTTGTCAGCAAGCTCGGGATATTTGAAAATATTGTTCGCTCCGCTTGTGTAAATCTCAATATTTTCGTCTTCCTTTATCACCTCTGCAACCGCATCCATAACCTCCGCGATTATTCCGTCGTAAATGCCTGCCTGCTGCTTGAGCTTGGAAATCATCGCGAGGTTTATCTCCTCGATTGGCAGACCGTTCAGGTTGGTGTTAAGCAGGATATTCAGCTTTAACAGCGTCTCGTCGTCGAGTGGCTCGTCTACTGTAATCATTGTGTTTTTGATTACGTTGCCCTCGACTACTATGGTGGTCAAGAGCTGTGTCGCCTCCACTCTGGAGAGCTGTATGAATTTGAGCTTATTGCCTCTTACCTGCGGGGCGGAAATCATTGTCGCGTAGTTTGTGTTGGTCGCGAGCATTTTCGCCATCTGCTTGAGTATGGACTCCATCTTGTCCTCGCGCTCTAGAAGCAGCTCACGCATTTCCTTTACTTCCTTGGTCGCCTGATTGAGCTGTTCTTCCTTTTCGAGCATCATCTGGTCTACATACAGTCTGTAGCCCTTGTCTGAGGGGATACGCCCAGCGGAGGTGTGGGGCTGTATTATCAGTCCAAGCTCCTCCAGGTCGGACATTTCATTTCGGATTGTGGCTGAGCTTAGGTTCAGGTCTGTGTACTTGGAAATGGTTCTGCTGCCTACTGGCTCGCCTGTCTCTAAATAATTTTGGATAATCGCCTTGAGTATTTTAAGCTTTCGCTCGTCTAAATCCAAAATGCCACGCTCCTTTCCGCCTGCGCCTGCCAAGCTGTCTGGTTTGAGTTTTATTAGCACTCGTTTTGATGGAGTGCTAATATCTTCATATAATAAATTACTACTTTAGTATTTTATTGTCAACATTCTTTTTGATATTATTTATAAATAAATTCTAAAAATGGGGAAAAAGAGGATTTGCGGCATGAGGACGCCCTAGAGGATAAACATATCCCATTCAGACCCGCTTGCGCTTAGTGGAAAGCGTAGCGGTACTAAGTTCAGCCGTGCTGTAAAAGGAGCTACGCTTTTACAGCTTGCTTCACTAAGTACCGACGCTTCCCAAAGGTCTTCATGGGATATGTTTATCCTCTAGGGCTGTTTATTGAATGGTGCTCAGTTTGATACAGCAAAGTTGATTGCTATTACTTTTTATATAAAAGAGAGCATTTCGCAAACTCTGAAAATAGGTTGTGAAAATGTCCTATTATAATTATGATTTTAACATAAAATAATAATATGTTTAGCATAAAATTATACTGCTTAATCATCAATGCCGAAACCGTATTCTAAGTTGTCCTCTGCGGCGTCGAGTTTATCTTCGAGCTTGTCGAGGGCGCGCTCGTAGCTCTTGTATTCGTCGCGTGTCATGGCTTTTTGATTGTATTGGGCTTCAAGCCAGTTTTCGTACTGGTCAAGTGAGTTGTCGATTTGTTCTGCGGTCTGTTTGTAGGTGAAAAACTGCTCAATTGTTTTATTGGCACTACTTGCAAGAATTGAGGCTACATCATTTGTAAAGTTGTCAACCGTGGCCGTAAGTTCGTCGAGTTTTGTCTGGGCTGTGGCTGATTGTGTATTATTTGTTTGAGATGTGGCTGGCTGTGTGTCTGTGTTTTCTGTCTGCGGCTGTTGGGCTAGCGCTGTTGTATTGTTTGATGTCTGGCTTGATGTGTCCGCGGAGGGCTGTGATGAGCTTGTGTGGTGGGTTTCTTCGTGATGCGTTGATGTGCTGTTGGCTGCGGACTGCTGTTGTGTTGATTGGGTGCTCTGGTTATTTTGCTGCTGCGTTGAGGACTGGGTAGTGTCTTGGCTCACTTGCGGCTGTGTTGAGGTTTGATTGTCTGATGACTCAGATCCCTGTGCGTCTTCGGCAGGAATAAATCTTGATGATGCCAATAATCCTTCCAGCGTTTTCTTCGCATCTGTTTCCGCGCTAAGCTCCTGCTGAAGATTGCTTACCTGCTGCTGCAGCTCGGAAATCTGCTGCTGCAGCTCATCATTCTGCCTTGCCGCTGTATCGTCCTGACAACCTGACAATAAAAATACAGTTGTTATTCCTATTGCTGCTAATTTTGATTTTTTCATAATACTAATCCTCCATTCTTAATGCACCTGCAAATATGTTTTATACAAATTCTTCACGCATTGGATTGAATATATCAAGAAGTATTCCTTCTTTAAGACATACACAGCCATGCTCTATTGAATTTCTTTTCAAAAGCGCGTCACCTGCCTTTACAATTTTCTTTTCGCCGTCAATCGTAAATTCAAACTCGCCCGACACCACATAGGTAATCTGCGTGTGAGGGTGGTGGTGCATTGCGCCGACTGCGCCTTTTTTGAAATGGTTCTCTACGCACATCATCTCATCAGCATATGCGAGGATTTTTCGCTCTACGCCCTCGCCGCATGGCTCGCTCTCAATGTTGCCGTTAAAATTCCAGATGTTATTTTTTGCTGTTTTCATAAATAATCCCTCCGCTTTAGCTATGCGTAATTTCACATAAACACAAATTTACCAGTACATTTAACCATATTTATTAATTTCTTTTAGAATACACCTTATTTGTAATTTTGTCTACAATTATAATTTATTTATAGATATTGAAAGTTTTGTTTAAATTTTTGCAATACCCGCCTTTTTGCTTTGGTTTTAAGTAAATTGTTTTAGTATTGACTTTAATAATTGTTGCAAATATACTTAAAATATATTATAAGAAGCAAATAACGGCTTCCGATAAGATATATTATAAGAAGCAAAGGACAGTTTCTTATAATCAGATTCACGGCGCATAAGACGCGCCTTTTATCGGAAGCAAAGAACGGCTTCCGATAAGATATATTATTTGAACGGAGGAAATATTTATGCTGTATTTTCGCTCGATAGGCGAGGCTGAAAATGTATTCAAGGCGCTCAGCGCTCCTATGCGCCTGAGACTTATGGAGCTGGTTTACCGTGACAGTGCGCTCAGCATGAATGAGATTGCGGAAACTCTTGGCATCACCAACGGTGCCGTGTCCATACATGTCGCCAAGCTTGAGGAGGCGGGGCTTGTGCGCGTTGAGGCGGCATCAGGCAAGCGCGGTACCATGAAGCTTGTGCGGCCAAGGCACGACAGGCTTGTGATTGACCTCGCGCCCGAGGCGGAGTCACGCCCATGCTACTCCGACGATATACGCGTCGGGTATTACACGGCTTCAAATGTCGTCCCATTGTGCGGCATTGCTACGGGCGCGTCTGTTATCGGTTCGCTTGACAATCCCAAAGCGTTTTCATTCCCTGAAAGGTTTAACGCTGGGATTTTATGGTTTTCAAGCGGATATATCGAGTATAACCTGCCAAACCATCTGCAGGCAGGGGAAAAACTGAATGAACTTCAGATTTCCTTTGAGATTTCCTCATGCGCGCCAAATGTCGGCGAAGATTTTCCGTCAGATATTTATTTTTCAATAAACGGAATTATGCTGGGAAAATGGGTTTGCCCTGGCAATTACGGCGGACGGCGCGGCTATATATCGCCTGAGTGGTGGGAGGACATGTCAAAACAGTACGGTCTTTTGAAAACACTTATTATTAATAATGATGGAGTTTTTATTGACGGCACGAGCAGGCTTTCTGAGGTCACGCTTAAATCGCTTGGCATTGATTACAACAGCTACATTACTTTTCGCATTGAAGTGCCCCAAAATACGGCTAACTGTGGCGGCTGCGTCCTTTTTGGCGAGGAGTTTGGCGACCATAATCAGGCTATACGGATAAAAGCTTACTATTAATAATAAATTTTATTTTCCATATTTCTACTCTCATAATAATTATCAATTTTTCAGAAAATATTACTGTAACTATTGATTGTTTTTAGCTTTAATATGCGCAAAATACAGCGCGGAAATGAGGTATTTATTATGGAAAATTCCGCTTCTTGCAACTGTAATTTTACCGCTGAAACGCTTGCAATGGGCTCATTTCCTATGCAGGAATGGTGCGAACCGTATGAGCTTGGCACTGCGCTTTACAGCGGCACTATTTTTCCGTGCCTTAACATGAATTTTTATGCCGCGGAGGACATTCCGTGCCCGTTCTGCGGCAAGGCGGCTGACGCAAAGCTTTCCGAGCAGGAAAAGGCGCTCGATGATATATGCATGGTAGGCTTTGCGATAAACGACCTCACGCTTTATCTTGACACCCATCCTGACTGTCCGAACGGCACAAAGCTTCTCAAGGAGCTTCTTCAGAAGCGCCTTGACGGTCTTGCCGACTATGCGAAAAAGTATAATCCGCTTACGCAGCTTTCAATCGTGACGGGAACGCCTGACACGGACAAGTACACGTGGGACGAGGGGCCTTTGCCTTGGGAAGGGGGTAATCTGTAATGTGGGCTTATGAAAAAAGACTTCAATATCCTGTAAAAATAAAAAAGACCTGCCCAAAGACGGCGCAGCTTATCATCAGCCAGTACGGCGGGCCTGACGGCGAACTTTCGGCATCAATGAGGTATCTTGCGCAGAGATATTCGATGCCTGTCAAAAAAGTCGGCGGGCTTTTGACCGACATCGGCACTGAGGAGATAAACCATATGGAAATTATCTGTGCTATGGTTTACCAGCTTACAAAAAACCTTACGCCTGAGCAGGCAAAGGAGGCGGGTTTTGATGCGTATTATATCGACCACACCACGGGGCTTTGGCCGCAGGCGGCGGCAGGAGTGCCTTTTACCTCGCTTGAGTTTCAGTCGAAGGGCGACGCGTTTGCAGACCTCTATGAGGATCTTGCGGCGGAGCAGAAAGCGCGCACCGTGTATGACAATCTGCTGCGCGTGATTGACGAGCCTGACGTGAGGGCGCCGCTAAAGTATCTCCGACAGCGTGAGATAGTGCATTTCCAGCGGTTTGGTGAGGCTGTTGAGATGGTTAAGGATAAGCTGGACTTTAAGAATTTTTATTACTTTAATGCGGAGTTTGATAAGAAGATGTTTGACAAAAAGATATGTGACAACGGCGTCAAGTAAGTGACGGCGGGAAAACGGCTATGGAATTTTCTTTTAGGTGAATTTCATAGCCGTTTCTTTGCTTATGCAGATATTTCATCATTTTAATTCGCTATGAGGCTGTCGCATTAATAAATATAAGTGCAAGATATAGCATCATTTAGCTGACTATTGTACTATATTTTGTATGTCTAATTCTTATTGCGACAGCCCCCTAATATAAATATTTGAAACTTAATACTTCTTAGAAGGCCTATTTTTGTGCCTTAAAAGTATTTTTCAATCTATACGCCTTAACAATCATACAGAGCATCCTTTATCTTTTCATAAAACCTGATGCCGCGCAAACACCCTGCACGATACGACAATGCCAACGCTTACAGCCACAGCCGCCACAGGCACAGCCCACAGCGAATAAAGCAATCCGTTGCCCATCTGGCTTATGGACATAAGCGAAACGAACTGCGCATTATACAGCGGCAAAAACGCGATTAGCTTAAATAATGCGCTGTTTTCGGGGACAGGTAAAACGGCGGGCAAAAAATAAAGCGCAGCGGACACGGCAAGCGCCGTCATCTGATTTTTGCATATGGCAGACAATATCAATGTAATCCCTGTAACGCTTACCGTGCCGCTGAACGCCAGCAGGATTTGGTATTTCAGCAGCGCGCCGCATGTAATGTTAAACGGAATGTACCCGTCCACAAATTCCGTGGGCGCAAACAAAATGCTGCAGTCAAGCCCGTTACTTCCATATAATATAAGGGCAGACGCAATGCTGGCTGCCGAAACAACCGTGGTCACTGCAAGCGAGGCTAATACGCTCCCTATCGCTTTTGCAGCCGCGCATTTTGTCCTGCCGTATCTGCTTGTCAGGATAATATTGTCAACTCCCCCGTACTCTCCCGAAAAAACAGGCGCAAGCATAATGATGATAACTAGCTGCAAAAAAATAAATACCTTTACCATATCCTGGCTTGTCCGAAGCCACCCGTATGTATATCCGATTTTAATAGTCTCATGTCCGAATACGTCGGATACACTACGTCCGTTCCAGTTGCCCTCCAAATCGGAAAATCTTCTAAACGCCGACGACTGCGTGGCGTTTTGGTAAATGTACGCTGCGTTCATGCCATGTAAATCCTGCGCGGGCTTAAAATCCTCCATTATCTGCCTCACCTTTTCGTCGGTAAGCGTTCCCGCATATTTTTCAGCAATCCCTTTGTCTATCTCAACAGCCTGACGCCCTCTGCCTTCCCTACCCTCCCCGTCAAAAGCATACATATTCTGATATGATGAAAATTCCAAACCTACAGCCAAAAGCAACACAGCCGCCACGGCAGCATGCGTAAGGCGTTTTGCAAATATTTTTTTCATTTCAAACTGAATCAGTTTTTTCATGGTCTACAGCTCCTTTTCTGTTTGTTTTGGCGGGCGTTCAAAGTAAAATAAATATAAATCCTCCAGATTAGGCTGCGCCTGCACCGCGTTTTCCATAGGTTTACTGTCAGCGATTATCCGCAATATAGTTTCGCCATTATCCGCGTTTCTCAGATTGCTTGTCCTGAACGCAGCCGCGCACTTCTTTGCACAGGCTGTCGGCACGGTACATTCCCATACTTTACCGTCAATTTCGGAAATGATTTCCTGCGGCTTTCCAAAACCAGCAATTCTCCCCGATTTCATCATAATGATTTCCTCAGCGATAAATTCTATGTCCGACACGATATGCGTGGACAAAATCACAATGCGGTCTTTTGCAAAGGCACTTATCAGGTTGCGGAAACGTATGCGCTCCCTTGGATCAAGCCCCGCTGTCGGCTCATCTAAGATTAAAATGCGCGGATTGTTTAGCATTGCCTGCGCTATTCCAAGCCGCTGTTTCATGCCGCCTGAAAATGTTTTGATTTTGCGGCTGCTTTCTGCGGACAGTCCCACCGCTTCCAAAAGTCCGTTTGACCTATTTTTAGCTTTTTTATCACCGAGTCCCTTTAGCGCCGATACATACAGCAGAAAATCAAGCGCGGTAAAATCTGGATAATATCCGAAAGGCTGCGGCAGATATCCCAAAAGGCTGCGGTATTCTTCACCAAGCCTGACAATATTTTTACCGTTTAAAACAATTTTTCCAAAGTCGGGCATCTGGATATTGCACAGCAGCCGCATAAGCGTAGTCTTTCCCGCACCGTTTGCGCCAAGCAGGCCGTATATGCCATTGGACAGCGTAATGTTCAGATGATCTACCGCCGTTTTTGAGCCGAAAGTTTTAGTCAGCTCGATTGTCTTTAGTTCCATATGGTTCTCCATTCTGCCGCCTTTCATTTGCGGCTCAAATAATAATGAAAACTGCCCGTTTTGGGCTTTTACTGCTGTTTTACCTGCAAAGGTTCAGCTTTAAAAGACGCTGTTACCTTCGCGCCGCTTGGAATATTTTCTATCCGAAGACAGCCTCCATGGTTTTCACACAGCAGCCTGCAAATATAAAGCCCAAGCCCAAAATGTTCGGAGTGCTCTGTTTCCTCCGTAAAATACGGATCGGCAGCTTTATTCAAAATATTTTCGCCAAAGCCTTTTCCGTCGTCTGATACGCAAAGCTGCAGGACATTGCCGCACAGCGTAAAAAATAGCGTCACTGTACTGCGCGCATACCGCGCGGCGTTTGCGATTAAATTACTGCTTACCTGTGAGACAAATTCCGCGTCAATAGACAAATGCGAAGCTGTCACGCAACTTTGAGCCTGAAGCGCTTTTCCATTCTGCACGCATACGATTTTGGCGCTTTCGCACAGGGATTGGAGAAAAGGCTGTAGGAAGACATCTTTGCGCTCGGGCTGAGTGTCCTCCAAACGGCGCAGGCGGCTCATGCTGTTTATATAGCTTTCCATGCGTAATATGTGCTTTTCCATGGTGCAGGCGATTTCGCTTATCTTGGCATCGCCGCTTGCTTTCAGCATTTCATCATAACCTTTCAGCACTGTAAGCGGAGTACGCAAATCGTGTGCGAAAGCGGCGTTGAGCTGTTTGCGCTGCTCGACCTGACGCCACATTTCCGAGAAGTTTTCTGCAAGCGCGCCCCTCATAATCTCAAAAGAGCGGCACAGCTTTCCAAGCTCGTCATTGCTGCCATATCTGACTGAAAAATCCAAGTCACTGTGCGATATCTTTTCAGAAGCCGCCATCAGCTCGGTAAGCGGCGTTTTAAGCTTGTTTTTGTAAAATAACAGCGCCGACAATATAATGCACAAGACGGAGTAAACTGGCGCGGCTGCAATCGGAAGCAGCTCCAGAAGGGTTATCATATGGTCATCATGCTCTGTATATGCAATCGGCGCGCGGCTGATATAGACAGGGTTTCTCTGTCGCTAATCATATCTCAACGCC
This sequence comes from uncultured Lachnospiraceae bacterium, assembly GCA_947625775.1. Lineage (GTDB taxonomy): Bacteria > Bacillota > Clostridia > Lachnospirales > Lachnospiraceae > COE1. Next base: position 112,768 of record CANQPM010000012.1, read on the forward strand.
TCGCTCTCTTAACGCCTGCTTCCAGTATGCTTTTATCTCGTCCGTGC